>NZ_JACBFP010000009.1 GCF_021401085.1 Chryseobacterium sp. R2A-55 | reverse complement strand
CCGGATTTTCAACTTTAATAAAGGTTTTTAAGCCTCTGATTAAATGCTCCGACAAAGGTACATAACGGTCCTTGCTACCTTTACCCTGAACGATATGCAGCATCTTCCGGTCAAAATCCAGATGCTGAAGCTTGATATTCCGGACTTCCATGCAGCGCAGTCCGCAGCCGTAGATGAGTCCGATGAGCAGTTTGTGTTTCAGGAGTTCGGCGGTTTGAAGCATGCGCCAGATCTCTTCCCGGCTGAGAATTACAGGAAGTTTCTTGACTTTTGGAATGGTGGGAAGATGGAGGTAGCTGTAAGGTAGGCCTTCGGTTTTCAGCAGGAAACGCAGCCCGTAAACAGTATGTTTAAAGTACGACTGAGAAGGGGTTTTTGATCGCTTTTGAAGTTCAAAGAGATAATCTTTGATGTCTTCCGGGTCTAATTCGGTAGGGATTTTACCGAAATGAAGCGCTAAGGCGGCAACATGCCGCGAATAATTATCAAAGGTGCGTTTGCTTCTGCCCAGTATGGAAATATTTCTTTCAAAGCGTTGCAGGAGTTCGGCAAAACCGTTAACTTCGCTCGAGGCACGGTTGAGGAATTTGTTCGTTCTTAAATCCTCAGTAGATTTTTTTTTGTAGCCATTTTATGGGTTTTTAAAAGGTTAATGAAAACAAAGTTAATGAAACGGCGAATGGGAAAAGCTACCGGAGGTTTAGTTCAACAAGGTATTTCTATTAGCGGGGTTGAAGTTTACATCATAGAGATTTTCGCTAGTTGTTCTTTTTGTTATATTTACAAAGACCAGTTATCATAATCCCCGCCAACAGAAATACCCAAACGTTACCAGCAATTCCCCTACTCGAAAACGGAGTTGTTTTTAGCCGCTAACGAAGAAATTTTTACTATTTTGGATAATCAAATAGTTAAAAAATGAAAACATATAACTGTTTGATTATCAATATTTAAATTTAACGTTAGTCAGAAACATATCAAAAATCGTGTTTAAAAGCCTGTTAAAGTAAAAATTAATATTCTGAAATCTAAAGACATGGGATTATTTGACATCTTTAAATCTTCAAAAAGAGAAAATGTAAATACAATTTTTAATCATATTGGAAAATTTTCATTTATTGAATCTGACGGAACTAAAAATTTCAAAGGAATTATTAACTCAAATATTGGTCAAAATATTGAATTGCTTTTTCCTATAAATGGAACTGAAATTTCAAATTATCAAACAGAATATTTTAAGAAAATAGAAAATAATTGGAACTCTATTTTAAATCAATTAAAAAATCTTAATTCCAGAACTGATTTTGAAAATTATAGGGTTGTAAATGTTCTAATTCCTGATAAAGGAAATGAATTTTACGATATGGACGCTGAAATTGTATTTCAAAAGAATAACAATATAATTTCTGCAATCTTGATTAACTTAAATGTTGAAGAAATAATAGAAGTCCAATAAACGCCTGCAGCTAACAACTAAGCTTTCGTCTTGTCCGCAGGACACGAGGTGAAAACCCTTTGAACGGAAGCTCCGGTGGCTTTTATCCCATATTGGTCCTTCTAAGGAATGGTAAAAAGAATTCAAAAACAAATCACTAAATTTGGATTGACTGACAGGGATATTGAAATCGCAAAATGTTGATTATCAATATTTAAATTTAACGTTAGTCAGAAGCCATAACAAACCGCCAACATTGAGATTTTGAAAAATAAATATCTTCTTACCTCCTCATTTGCTTTATTTTTAGCATTACTCTTTTATTTTTTTGTTTTAAACTCTCCTGAAAGACAGATTAGAAAAACTGTTGCAGAATATTGGGAATGTTTTGATCACAACCACTTCAACGAATCCATCGAACTGTTTACTTACGGAAGTGAATATTATGGTATGATGTCAATGCAATTTTACCAGTTGAAAAAAACTATCCAAAAATTAAATCTCAAATAACACCCCTTAATGAAGTTAAAATACAGGACACTATTATTTTCGGAACAAAAAGAAAATTTGTCAGATACAAATTTGTAAACAAAAATCCCGAAATCAAGCCAATGAAAATTACTTTTATCTTTTGGAGGAAAAGTGGGTACAACAAAATTCACAGTCCAATTTATTTAAAAAACTTTTTAGATTGGGATGATAAATAGAAACGCCTGCAGATAATAACTAAGCTTTCGTCTTGTCCGCAGGACACAAGCTGAAAACCCGTTGAACGGAAGCTCCGCTGGCTTTTCTTTAATATGGGTTCTTCTATGGAATGGTAAAAAGAATTCAAAAACAAATCACTAAATTTGGTTGGACTAATGAGCTTTTAAATTTTATATAAAATTGATTATCAAAATGAATTGAAGGACTTAATCAGAATAATCCAAAAAACGTGTTACCAAATGAAAATCAAATTATTTTATCTCTTATTTTTAATTGTAATTTCTTGTGGTAGTTCTAACCATGTAAAATCTAAACCTATTTTTCGTTATGTAGATTTAGATACTTATGGGAAATTTGAATTAGGAGAAAACATTCAAAAAATTAATTCTTTAACTGAAATAAAAAATGATCATTTATTTCTAAAAGAAAATGTATTTGGCGGAGCGGAATCAATTGAAATAATTTCAAATTCCAATGGAAATATAGCTGAAATTATTTTTTATTATGGAGATAAAACTAGTTTAAAAACTGAAATTGAAGAATACCAGAAAACTCTGGGAATTCCTGAAATATCTAATAATAAAGCAACTTGGAATGATGGTAAAACTTCTTTTGAACTGTATGAAATTGAAAATGAAGTATATTCTAAAATGACAGATTTAATAAAATAATATTACTGCAGATAACAACTAAGCTTTCGTCTTGCCCGCAGGACACAAGCTGAAAACCCGTTGAATGGAAGCTCCGCTGGCTTTTCTCCAATATTGGTTCTTCTAAGGAATGGTAAAAAGAATTCAAGAACAAATCACTGAATTTGGATTGACTGACAGGGATATTGAAATCGCAAAATGTTGATTATCAATATTTAAATGTAACGTTGGTCAGAATTGTAAAACAAATATTCCGCACAAATTTCCGTGAAAAGTAAAACAATAATTTTTGGATGTTTTTTAATCTTAGTTGGATTTTTATTAACTTTTTTTCTTGGGTATAAAAACATATAACTGTTTGATTATCAATATTTAAATTTAAAGTTAGTCAGAATTTAATAGCAACTCTATATCAAATTAAAAGTGAAGAAATTAATTACGGTAATTTTTATAATTTTGATTTTTTTACCAATGTTTCTTTATCTGAATCCCTTCAGCTGGATCAAGAGAAATCCGCACTACGAACCATCGCAAAAAACTACTAATTTACTGAATAAACTGAATAAAAAATACAAAGTAAAAATGGAAGTTGGAGATGCGACAGATACTCTTTGGTATTTTAGAGATTTACAAAATAATAAGATTTCAAAACTTGAAAACTTTGGGCTACGACTTTATAAAGATTCATTTAATAACTCTGATCGGGAAAAGGTGAAAAATTACCTCAATGACTTTCGCACTCATTTTGAACACAAAAAATATTTTGACTCGATTAATGTTGAATTGAATTTTGATTCGATTGTCTACAAAACTCCAATGAAATGAAAATTGAAAAAATTTATAAATATCAAATCAGTTTGTATGTTTTCATAATTGTTTTTGGAATTCAAAATTATTTCTTCAATACGTATAATTTTGATTGGATTTTTTACGAGCAGCTTGTCAAATTTATCTTTCTCCTTTCTTTTTTCTCAATTTTAGTTTCACTAATTTTACTTACATATGAAAGTGTAAAATCAATAAATAGAAAGGAAATAAATTTTAAAGAAATACTATATTTACTAACCAGTATGATTCTCTATTACTTTGTAATTTTGACAAGTTTTTATTTAGCTAACCAAACAAGAATTTAAAAAAACTGCGTACAATAACTAAGCATTCGTCTTGTCCGCAGGACACGAGATGAAAGCCCGTTGAACGAAAGCTCCGGTGGCTTTTCTTCAATATTGGTTCTTCTATGGAATGGTAAAAAGAATTCAAAAACAAATCACTAAATCTGGATTGACTGACAGGGATATTGAAATCGCAAAATGTTGATTATCAATAAAAAAATTTAACTTTAGTCAGAATTGCCCGTCAAAATAATTTCAAAAAAAACTGAAAAATAATGCTTACCGAAATCTGTCCTAAATTACCTATGCGAGATTTAAATCTGACAAAAGAATTTTATGTGAAAAAATTAAACTTCGAGGAACTGGCAGACTATGGAAATTACCTGATTGTTAAAAAAGATAATGTAGAATTACACTTTTTTGAATTTAAAGAACTCAATCCGATTGATAATTATGGACAAGTTTACATAAGAACTAATGAAATAGACAATTTTTACAAATCTTTATTAAAAGAAAACGTAGAAATCCATCCAAACGGACCTTTAGAAAACAAGCCATGGAATCAACGAGAATTTGCTTTACTTGACCCAGACAACAATCTATTGACTTTTGGACAAAGTATGTAACTCATGCAACTATCGCTACAGTGTATTTCTATTAGCGGGGTTGAAGTTTTCAGTTGAAGATTTTAGCAATTGATTAAGTTTTTAGCAAGTAGAAAGTTTTCGTATTTTTAGCCCGCCTGCAGAAATACGCAACCGTTAGCCGTAATTCCCCTACTCGAAAACGGAGTTGTTTTTAGCCGCTAACGAAGAAATTTTTACTATTTTGGATAATCAAATAGTCAAAAAATAAAAACATATAACTATTTGATTATCAATATTTAAATTTAACGTTAGTCAGAATATTACCCAACAAGCTGTAAATGAAACAATTAAAACTGAATTTTTTAAGTTTATTTTTAGGATTAAAATGGACTTTATTGTTTGTTCTAGGATATTATTTTGTTGTCTTTCTGATTTTTAGAGATTTGAACATTTTTAAAATGTGGTATGTTCACATTTGGCCAATAATAAATATTCTACTTGACATTTATATTATCGCAGGATATTTACTTGAAAATTTCAATAAGAAAATTGAGATTGGAAATCATTATATACTTGATAAAAACGCAAAAAAAAAATATGACTCTGACGAAATTCTAAAAATCATAATTCACAAGTCTGAATTTCTAGACTCGGGAAAATATGCAATGATGTCATTTATGCATTATAAATACGCTGAAATCTTATTAAAAGATAATAATAAATTAATTCTGACTTCATTGATGAATGCAAATATTGATGAGTTTTTAAAAGAAAACTTGAATGGTGTTTATTTCCAACGTGACTACAATAATTTCCTCTAAAAATACTGCAGATAATAACTAAGCTTTCGTTTTGTCTGCAAGACAAGAAATGAAAGCCCGTTGAACGGAAGCTCCGGTGGCTTTTCAGCAGTATGATGGTCCTATTATGGGAAAGAGGGGGTCTGCCAAAACCAAAACTGCCCTTTACCAAACACTTCATTCGGGATCAATTAGAAATAGAGCCATTCACGGAAGCGGAATTGACCACATACTTTCCAATGATATAGGGGGTAACCGGCTTCAAGGTCTTGCCGGTACGCGGATTCAGTCCATAATGGGTGAAAAACTCTACCTTTTTATCTGATTTATCATACCAAACATTGCCTATTGCATTAGCAACCGTAAGGGTATCCGGCGCATTTATTTTCCTGAATAACCGCAACATATCTTCATTTGCTGCGACGAGTTGTTGCCCGCTTATTTTCTCATCACAAAATGCAGGTTCGTAATGGTCATTCTGCCAGTACATACATTCCTGCTTTCTCTCTTCAATAATTATATTCTCCGTTTTTCGCGCTGTAGGAATATAGGCAACCGCCTGCGGAATTGCTGTTTCCGGCTCACTTTTAGGCAGTACAGTTTGCGAAAGGTGGGCCGGAGGAGGCATTTCCTTCTTATTATCGGCAGCGGCATAATCTATTCTGTTCCAGACCAATCCTCCCAAAAGCAGAATCCCGATCAACCCCAAACTGTTTTGATTTTTAGTAAAAAATTCCGGGAGGGAGATGGTATTATTAATGACAATTTTCAATGCTTCGGAAACCAACGAAGTGGTTCCTTTCTCATCGGAAATCGATATTTTCACGGAACCGGAACCCCCGTAATGTGCTTCGTTCAGCGTATTTTGGCAAAAGTCCCTGTAGTTTTTATAGCCCACATAGGCACTGAGTTGATCCAGGGTAATCTCATCTATAGCATAATCTCTGTTTTTTTCTATAAGTTCAGTATAATACCGGGAAAAAGTCTTTTCATTTTTAGAAAATCCGTACTTCTCCTCAAACAGGGAGCTCAAGTAAAAGGCGACGGAAGTTTTGGTTGCTCTCGGAAGCTCTTTTTTCGCCTGTTCGAATGCCATTTTTACTAAAGTCTTCTTTTTAGTATCCATAAAAATAATTTCTTACCTGTAAAATCTGTCCAAAATAGACAAAAAACTGTCCGGGTTATTACGGTTTTCCATAAAACAAGGTGGTTCCGCTGTCTGTACTCTGTCCCTGATCTGTCCGGGAAAACAGGTCATTCCTGTCGTTACTTTGTTCTGGAAATCAGTGACAAACAAAATGTTATCCAAGCAAAGTTACAAAACTGATCTCTAAAAACCGATACAAAGAACAGTCGGGTCTCACTGGTTTGGGAAGCAGTTATTCTCCTCTGTTCAGCGTATCATCACTTCCCAAAAATTTAAGAAGCGCTTCTTTTTTCGTCATGTTTCTGCTCAGAGCCGGTGCTTTGAGTACGCATGAAAACTACACCCACTTAAATTTTAAAAACCATGCTACATTTTTTATTAATGCTTTTGGGATTCATATCTCCCAACAGCAACACCCATGCGGCTACCCTCGATAAAACGGATCAAGTCAGCTTTGACTATCCCTATATCCTGAACAATGCGGATGGAGATACGGGAGGCGAGGACGCAACGATTCCAAAGAAGTAATAAAGGAGAGGCTTTTATAGGCCTCTTTTTTTTATCTTTGAAAGAAAATATTATGAAATTAACAAAAAATTACTATCTGATAGTACTTTTTATAATTTTATCTTGCTCTAAAAAAGAGAATTTCAACCCTACCAATCCTAACTATGAAAAAGCGTGGTATTTTTTTGAAAACGGGAATGAACCGGAAGCTTTCAAGTATTTTAACATAGCCAAAAACGATTTTTTACAAGACAAAGACAGTATTGGTGCGGGGAAATCCTTAATGAACAGTTCGATTATCCTGCTTAATGCAGGCGACTATTTTGGAAGTGAAGAATCCAATATTCAGGCTTTGAAATATCTGAAAAACGCCGATGATCATGAATATGTTTTTTCGGTCTATAATTCAATTGCCATTTCCAGAAAAAAACTCCAGGACTACAAATCGGCTTTAGCATGGTATGAAAAAGCACTCAGTGCATCCAGGGATTCCCTGGAAAAGACCAAAATACGGAACAATATCGCGGTTGCGCTTTCCAAATCCAAAGAATATGACCAAGCCATAGCGGTTTTGGAAGATTTATCAAATCAACCGGAATACCATCAGGATCTGAATACCCAATCGAAAATCCGTGACAACCTGGCTTTTACCAAATTTCTTCAGAATCCCAGCTACCACGCAGAACCGGAACTCAAACAGGCGTTAAGCATCCGCGAAAAGGAAAATGATCTTTGGGGCCAGAATGCAAGTCACGCCCATTTATCGGATTATTTTCATGAGAAAGATCCACCGCAATCACTTTTCCATGCAGAAAAAATGCTGGAAATCGCCTCGGAGCTCGGCAGCGTAGATGATCAGCTGGAAGCACTTCAGAAACTGGTCACCCTGGAATCTTCTGACCATTCAAAAAAATACTTTCTTCAGTATCAAAAGCTCAATGACAGCCTTCAGACAGCCAGGGCAAAAGCCAAAAACCAGTTTGCATTGATCCGCTACGAAACAGAAAAAGAAAAAGCAGAAAATGCGAGAAAGCAAAACCACATCCTGAAACAGAACATTGCGATCGGGGTATTGACCATCAGTTTATTCGGCGGCTTTATCGGGTATAAAAGAAGACAGAAAGGACTGAAGCAGGAAAAAGAGATCGAAGTGAAGAATACTCAGCTGAAATACTCCAGAAGAGTGCATGACATCATTGCCAACGGATTGTATCACGCCATGGTCGAAATTCAGAATAACCAGGAGCTTAATAAAGAAATCATCCTGAACCGGATTGAAAAAATGTATGAAGATTCCAGGGATATCGCCCGGGATGACTTTATGGAATTAACCGAAAAAGATTTTGCAGCACGTTTGTCGGAGATGCTCTACTCCTATCAGTCTTCGGACCAGAAAGTGTTTGTGGTAGAAAATGATCAGGAGAAATGGAACGGGATTTCCGCGGCGGTGCAGTCTGAAATCTATTATATTTTGCGTGAAGCCATGGTGAATATGGTCAAGCACAGCCACGCCTCCCTCACTTCTGTGAAAATAGAAAGATCCGAAAAAGAGGTACTCCTCAAATATACCGATAATGGCATTGGCATTGAAGATTTGGAAAAAATTTCTGCTTCCGGAATCCGAAATATGGAAAACCGTATTGAGACCATCGGCGGAACCGTTATTTTTGACAAAAATCCGAAAGGAGGATTGATTATCACTATTTCAGTTCCAATTCCATAGCATATGTTTAAAAAAGTTATCATTGCCGAAGATCACGAGATCCGGAATCTTGGCGTCATCAAAACCCTGGAAGAATTGCAGATCCCGCAATATGAATTTGTCAGTTACTGTGACGATGCTCTCAGGAAAATTCAAAATGCGCTTCATGAAGACCATCCTTACCAGCTGTTAATTACAGATCTCGGATTCGACCGGGATCACCGGGATCAAAAGATAACTTCCGGCCAGGATTTGATCGATGAGGTCAGAATAATACAGCCCGAACTCAAAATCATTGTTTTTTCAGTGGAGAAAAAGCCGAAAACCATTGATGAGCTTTTTAAGACGCACCGCATTAACGGATATGTAAGCAAAGGCAGAAACGACGCTAAGGAACTGAAAAGTACCCTCCAAAAAGTTTATTCGGGAGATCTCGTCATTCCTCAGGAAATCATGAATTCGATCCGGAACAACCCTCATGAAATTTCCGAATATGACGTCACCCTGCTTGATCTTCTGTCGAAAGGGTGGAAACAGCATGAAATATCTGACCACTTCCAGAGCAACGGGCTTTCTCCCAACAGCAGAAGTGCGATAGAAAAACGGCTGAACGAATTGCGCGAGACGCTGAATGCCAAAAATAACATCGAAATGGTAGTGATCTGCAAAGACATCGGGATCCTTTAAAAATCTCCCATTGCAAGGGTTTGGAAACCGCTCACCTGATGGCAGGTTTTTCAATGCTGCTCAATAATATTCCCGTTTTACGGTTTTCCGTAAGGTGGAATCTGAATATCACAGTACCTTTGCCGAGCAATTACGGAACTCTGCAAAAAGGTTAACACAAATTCATCATATGCCTCAATGAATAAGTCCGGTAACGGAAGCTATTGCGGCGCTACATCCGCAAACCGAAAAATGCCCGCACACAGATTGCAACGGGCATTCGGTTTTGTCGGGTGAAAATTTTCTCTAGGTAAGGCCACACGAATAGATGGACTTCGTGGGATCTTCAATTTCATTTGACAGCGACGGCAGCCGGGAAAACGAGCGAGCCAACACCTAAAACCGGTTCTCCATCTGCCTTAAAAAACCCGACATCATACGCATTGATCTTTGTATGATCCCCAAAAATTATCTTCGGAAATCCTTTTCAATGACAAAGGCGTCTTCCATGATTCCGTTTCCTGTAAGCCATTTCATCGTCAGTTGGTTTTTCTGAACCTCCACGATAAATGCGCCTGATGAGCGGTCATTGGAGTATTTCATGGCACGGTGCGGAAAATCCGGATAACGGGAAGCGGAAGTTGCCGAAGAATTGCCGGTCACCATATAAGCAATACCCTCTTTACCTTCTTTTTTGTATAAATCTGCCTTCCCAAAACCTTCCACATTTTTTCGGTATTCCCTAAAGGCATATTTCGTATCGAATTCCGCAGATTTTCCGTAAAACCCCTTCATCATAGGGGATCTTTCGTACGCATGGCTGTGACCGCCGATCAATAAATCAACCCCATATCTTTCAAGCAGGGGCAGTAGATTTTCACGCATTCCGATCATAATTGAATCGGAATCCGAATCGTGGGTCCCCTTGCTGAAAGGAGGGAAATGCGTATAGACGATGATGAAACCCCGGTGGTTTTCCAAAGCCTGCAGATCCTGCTTTAACCACTCATACTGAGCGCTTCCAGGATCAAAGACCATCTTACCGTTCTTTTCAATCCCGTAGGAATCCAGGGAGATTAAATGAACGTGACCTACATCCATTGAATAATAGGAACTGTTTCCTGAGGGCACCCCTCCTGCCTCGCCTCTGGCAGGGAGGGAGAAAATCTTAAAGTACACGTTCGACTTGGTGGTCTGGGCGTATTTTGACCCAAAATCCACGTCATGATAATCATGGTTTCCGAGTGTTGAAAACGAAGGATAATGACCCAACATTTCTTTAAAAGGTGTGAAAAAATCGTTCTGGAATTCTTGATCGGTCCCATGTCTATAAGCGTTGTCACCTAACTGAATCCAGAAATCCATTTTTTTGTCGGCATAGTACTTCATCACCGCATCCCGTACTTTTATCTGGTCCTCACCCGGGGATCCGGGATCGCCGAACAGTGCAAAGGAATACGTTTCTGAAAGTCGCTTTTGGGGCAGGGTATAAAACGAAAATATTTTGCCGGTCAGTGTATCTTTCGGTAATACTACCCGATAATAGTACCGGGTGTCAGGTTCGAGTCCGGAAAGCCTTACCTCATGCTCTGTGTTATATTGAAGACTATCGGTCCTGTGATTCAGATTTCTTTCATCTTTACCGTAAAAGACGGTACTTCTCGTCATTAAATTGGTCCGCCAACGCACGGTAATTTCAGAGGGGGAAGGAGCCTGTAGATAAGGCTCCCTCGTGATCTGATTATTTAAAGTCTGGGCCATGAAACCCGATGGTAAAAGTGAAAGAAAAATAATACAGGATGAAAAGAACTGTTTCATGTTATTTGATGATGACGAAGTTGTCCCAGACTTTACCCTCTGAATTGATCCACTTCATTTCGAGTCTGCTGTCCTCAATTTCAAGCAGGGCGGCACCTCCCAGTTCGTTCGTGGAGAAAGGCATGGCATTATGCGGATAGGTTTTTTGCTGATGGTCCAGTGCTCCGGATGATCCGGCAACGACATAAACCGTACCGTCATTACTCTTCCGTTTATCATAAGGAGCAGAATTTGGGGTGCCGTTGTCTTTTGCTGATGACTGAGAAATAAAATAACCCTGATGAAATGACGCGTTGTTTCCGGTATGACCTTTCATGAGTTTAGACCGCTCATAATCGTGACTGTGCCCGGAGAATACCACATCTACACCATATTTTTCGAAGATCGGTGTCAGGTTCTCCCGGATTTTGATCAGCTGCGCCTCGGTATCTGAATTGTGGGAGCCCATAGAATAAGGCGGATGGTGGATCAGAACGATCTTCCATTTTTTCGTTTTATTGGCTTCCAGATCTTTGATCAGCCATTTGGCCTGCCTTCCATCGAGGTCAAAGACCCGGGTTCCTTTAAAGTCCTCCAGACCGTAAGAATCCAGCGCGATGAAATGTGCGTTACCCAGATCGAAAGCATAGAAAGACTGCGTGTGAGAGGCTACTCCGCCCAACTCCCCTTTCGTAGGCATGGTAAACCGGTCAAAATAAGCCAGCAATCCGGATTGCTGTGCATGCTCGGCAAAAGTGACATAATCATGGTAATCATGATTTCCGGGAATGGCAAAAACAGGTGTGTTTTTCAGGAACTGATCCTGATAGATATCAAAGAAATTCTGCTGGTATTCGGCATCGGTGCCAAAAGAATAGGCATTGTCGCCGAGCATGATCAGCGCGTTTAAATTCCTGTCCTGGGTATAGGCTTTGAAAGCGTCTCTTACTTTTCTTTGGTTATCGGAATTATTTCCCGCATCACCGAAGAGACCTACCGCTACTTTCTCTTTTTTCCGAAACAGCGGCAAGGTCTGAAACCGGGTATCGCTGTCCCATTTCAGCGTATCCCTCACTCCTTCTATCAGATAGTAGTATTGGGTTCCGGGCTCCAATCCGGTTAGGTTGACGATATGTTCTGAGGTGCGGCTGCTGTTGCCGGCCAACTGATCAAGATGGTTTTCGTCCTTTCCGTATCTGACAAAAGAGACGTCGCGGTCTGCGGTCCGCCATCTGATGGTCATGGAGTTGGAAGTCGGCATCTGCAAATATGGACCCGTGACCAGTTTGGGGGTGAAGCCATATTTTCTTTTCTTAGGTATCTTTGACTGGGCATTGCTGAACGAAAAAATCAACAGTCCCATGAAAACAAATAAGTATCTGTACATTTTGAACGTTTTTTTTATTGAAATCCAAATGGCTGCGAAAGCGTTACCCCCTGGTCATTTTTAATCTGAAACCTCACATAGTTGCCTTTGAAATTATTAAAGTCAAACTCTGGTCCGGTGGCAATCACCCTACTTTTGCGATCTGCTCCGTTCCCTTCTATGCCGGAAATCCATTCGATCGAGCTGTAATTTTTGGCCGAAACTTTAATTTTTTTCTGAGCAGGGTGTACGGAGATTCCTGTAATTTTAGGTGCTAAAGCTTTTCCGCTTTTTCCCGGTTCGTTAGAGATGTAGAAATTTCCGGCGATCATGGCTTTCTTAAGATCCGCAACCGAAAGATTCTTCATCAGCATCATATTATAATTGCCCATCAGTTCCTTTTCTCCGTGCATGTCGTCATTTGAATAGGCCCATACCGGAGTTGCCGGCATCGAACGTGTTAAAATCTCGTCCCAGAGCAATCGGTCATTGGGGTAACGGTCATAAGGAGTATTATAGACTTCGACTCCCACCACAGAATTATATTTTTTAAAATAATCCACATACCATTCGGGTGAGTACTTTTCGCCCGGAGTATAGGTTTTGTCTATTTTCCAGTACCGCCCGGGATGGTTAAAGATTCCCAGCGAAAGCGAATCCTGCATGGTTTTAAAGGCTAAATCAATATCCGCTCCGTCACCGGGGATCTGGGCAAAAAACATATTCCTGTCATGCACCCCCCGAGAGAATTCATTCCCCGGGAAGGTAAGAATATCCATTTTTTGATCATTTCTGTCTTTCCATTTCGGATTCAGTGCTGAAAATTTGGTCCATGGATAGGTGACCAGATTATGGTCGGTAATGACCAGGATGGAGTAATGGTGGGCTTTATAGGTGTCCACCACATATTCGGCATTGAAGCCACCGTCACTGTTATTGGTATGGGTATGGAAGTTGGCTTTATGCTGTGTTTTCCATTGGACTCCCGAATAGGGGTTTACGGTAAGGGCCTGTGCAGATATTCCCGAAAAAAGCAATATTGCTGCGCTGATCAATAAGTTCTTCATTGTATTCTTCTTTTAATTATTTGTCCCACCATACTTTGGTCATCGCATGATCACCGCCCATATTGTTCGCCGCTGCTCTTACGTTGTCGGTATTCGTATTCCATTCAGACTGCGGATATACCAGTCTGCGTGCGATATTGTTATTTACCGCATCGCCGAAATTCGGAACGTTTGTTCTTCTCCAGTTGGCAAAAGCTTCATTCCAGTTGTAGTAAAGCATGATCCACATCTGGATATGAATGGCCTTGAAGGCTTCATTGAAGTTGGATGCGTTAAAAGGAAGACTTGCCGTAAATGAGTCAATTTTGGCCGGATCGATTACTCCTTTCGGTCCATAGATGGCCTGCAGCTGCAGATTGGCTTTTACGCCATCCCGGAAATAGCTTTCAGCACTGCCTGAAATCCAGCCCCTTAAAGCAGCCTCTGCCAAAAGGAATCTGGTTTCGGCATAACTGATGTGAACATATGGGGAATCGTAACGACCGTAGGTACTATGGTTGGTCGTGGAAACGGTGGGTTTGGGCGTATTGTCACTCTCGAACAGCTTATAACCTTTCTGCACTTCCGGGGCTGTATTGCCGTTTGGTAACATGGCATATACGCTGAGTCTTGGATCATTGGAGTCTTTCAAAAGGTTGACAAACACGTCTGTGAGTTTGTAGTCATATTTGATGGCTGCAGCGTTTCCGTTGGCCGTAGTTGCATAATAGGTATTAGGCAGATAATACACCACAAAAGAATCACTGTTGTTCTGCATGAGGCCGTCCTGCAGTGCTTTCTGGGCGAATGCCTGCGCCTTTGCCGGGTTCGCTTTAGCCATCCGCATCGCATATCTCAGGATCAAACTGTTTCCAAACCGCTTCCACTTGTCAATATTCCCTTTATAGACGATGTCTGAAGTGGTTGGAATTACTTTCTTGGTAGCATCGAATTTGGCAATAGCACCGGCAATATTTTCACACAGCTTGGTGTAGATTTCTTCCTGGGTGTCGTATTTAGGGGAAAAAATCTGTTGATCATAGCCCAATCCCGCTTCTGAATAAGGAACATCGCCATATGCATCAGTCACTCTGCTGATGGCATATGCTTTCAGGATTACTGCCGTGGCCCAGTAATTCACAAGTTCCGGATTATTGGAAGTTCTCAGAACAATATCAGTGGCATTCTTTATGGTATTGGGGTAGAGGTTGTCGAAAAGATAGCCGGTTTCCGTACTGGGGCTTTTGTAATCATTCGTACTGGGAGTGTGAATCTGTTGGCTTAATCGTCCCAGTGCCGTATAATGGGTATAATATGATCTTTCCAATAAGGTAAGTTCCACTGTAGGAATTACATAATCGAGCGTAGGCGCAGTTACCAGATCCTTGCTGGTATTGAGTTCTGCAAATCTGCTGTCGTTGCAGGAAATCATAAAACACCCTACAAAAGACATCATGATGGTTTGTTTGAAGAAGTTTTTCATTTTTATTTTAGAAGCTTAAGTTTAAATTGATTCCATAAGTGATAAATTCAGGATATCCCGAGTTTTCCAGACCCTGTGCGTTTGATGAGGTTACGCTGCTCTCCGGAGAGACGTTTTCCATTTTATTCATCAGGTAAAACAGGTTTCTTGCAGTAAGGCTCACGGTGGCTTTGCTCACAGGAGTATTAGCGAGAATTGAACTGGGAAGGGTATAACCCAGGGAAAGTTCGCGAAGTTTGATAAAGCTTGCGTCATAGATAAAGTTCTCATGAATGCTTGCCATTACAGAATAGTAATTCTGCAGTTTATCAGGAGTAACCACTATGTCATTCACGGTGCCATCTTCTTTTACTCCTACTCCTACGATACCGTTTTCTCTTCCCTCCAGCGTTGCTTTGTGTTTACCGTTGGCATAAGCCCATCTGTTGGTTTGTGAATACATTTTTCCACCGAATTTTCCGTCAATGAGGATGCGAAGTGAAAGATTCTTATAATTGAACTCATTGAGCCAGCCTACAACTTTGTCATGAAAAGCCACGCCGAGTACCGCCGCACGGTCGCCAATCATAGGAAATCCGTTCTTATCAAATATAATACTGCCATTCTCATTTCTTTTGTATGCAGCACCTTTTATCACCCCATAAGGAAGTCCCTTTTCTACATTCACCGTTACTGCGTCATTTTTCGCCGATCCTAACTGTAAAGAGTTCACACCGAATCCCAGGTCAAGTACATTGTTCCAGTTTTTTGAAAAAGTGAAGGTGGAGTTCCATTTCACTCCTTTTGTTAATGGTCTTAGTGTTGCCATAATCTCGAGCCCCGAATTGTCAATATTTCCTGTATTCTGAATGGCTTTGTTGTAAGATGAAGCATTGGAAACATTAATCGCGACAATGTCGTTTCTGATCTTTTTATTGAAATAGGCAACATCCAGATGCAGAAAATTTTTAAAGAGCTGGAATTCTCCTCCGAATTCATATTCAGAAGAAATCAGTGGCTTAAGATTTTTATTGGGAATCGTCGTCGTAGCGATGGACTGCAGCACCTGGCCATTGTAATTTACATCATCTATCCCGTAAGAAAGATCCAGACTGTAGGGATCTGCCCCGCCGCTTACCTGGGCAAAAGACGCTCTCAGTTTACCGAATCGCAGGATTTCGCTCTTTATTTTTAAACCGTCGGTAAAAACATAACTTAATGAAGCGGACGGATAAAAATAATTGTTATTATTCATCGGAAGTGTTGAAAACCAGTCGTTTCTTCCGGTAAGGGTAAGGAAAAGTGATTCATCATAAGATAACTCTGCCATACCGAAAAGGGAATTGGTTTGCGTTTCGGATAAACTGGTGGAAGTAGTCCTGTTTAATGTATTGTTGTAGGTGTTGACATCGGGCACCACAAATGGGGTTCCATATAAATTCACCGCATTTGAAGTGGAAACCCTTTTATTGGCTCCAAGAACAAAACTGGTCCCGAATTTTTCACCAAATTTCTTATCGTATCCAGCAGTAAATTCATAATTCAGCTCATGAAACTCATTCCAACGCTCCGTATATTCACCGCCAAACGGTTGCCAGTTCATCCCCTGCGGTTGATAATTCATTCGCCTGAAGGTGAAATAGTCCTGCATTACTTTCACCTGGGCAAAGATGTTTTCCGTAGGTCTGGCTCTTAATGCAACAGCATTCACGACCCGGTTTTTGGAGTCTTCTTCATAGACCTTATTGATGACGTAATATGGATTGGTCATCGAACTTTCAGTGATGACTAATTCAGTTCCGTCAGGTTCAAATCCAGGTTGCATATCAAGTACATTTACAGAAGTAGGAATAGCGGTCATCGTGTAGTTCGCATTTCTTACATTTCCGCCAATGTTCTGTCTGTTTTTCACAGGTTCGTTCACATACATCGAATTAACATCCAGTTCAAAAATGCCGAATGTTAAACCTGCATTGAGGGATGCATTCCTTTTTTTGTACAGTCCGCTGTCAATAAAGTCCTGCGAATCGGTCTGACCTAAAGAAAACCGGAAATTATAATGGTCCTGTGCCCTGGATATCGATAAAGTATTTGAATAAAGAACAGCATCCGAATAAAAGTTTTTAATATTATTCTTTACCGGAGCGTAAGGACGTAAAACACCGTCGAACTGTGGAGCCAGGGCACCATCCATCTTTTCACCCCAGGAAAGATAACCGGTCACTAAAGCTTCCTGTTGCGAAGCCGGTCTTTTACCATCTCTCCCTTGGCCGTATTCATATTGCCAGTCTGTAAGATCTTTAATTCGGGAGAAGTTAAGGGTTGATGACAGCTCTACTCTAAAACCTTTATCAGATTTCTTACCGGATTTGGTGGTTATAATAATAACGCCGTTTGAAGCTCTGGAGCCATATAATGCAGCAGCAGCATTTCCTTTCAGAACTGAAATGGATTCAATATCATCTGGGTTAAACATCGAGAGGCCGTCGCCAAAGTCGATCCCTCCTCCGGCGTCATTATTCCTGCCAAAATTAGATGAATTCACAGGCACCCCGTCAATGACCCACAAAGGCGAATTGGTGCCCGTAGGTGAAATGGTAGAAATACCGCGAAGATTGGTCCGCTTGGAACCGGCAAGCCCGTTCGCAGATTCGCCAATATCAAGACCTGCAACTTTGCCCGCTAATGCGCTTTGAATGTTAATCGTTTTGTTTGTACTGATTTCTTCACTTTTAAGCTGAGTGACAGAATAGCCTAATTTTTTTTCCTGCCGCTTGATTCCTAATGCGGTGACAACTACTTCACCAATTTGTTTTTCATTGGCCATAACGGTGTCTGCGGTCTTCTTCTCCTGGCCGGTTATTGTTCCCGAGAAGAAAAACGCACTTACCGGAATGAGCACCGGAATAATTTTCAGTAATGGTTTCATTTTAATAGATTCTAAATATTTTGAATGGTTTCTGAAGGTTGATTTTTAAAACCACAAAACTAATCCCATAGTGTTAATAAAATGTTAAAGAAAACACGGATACGGATTAAGAAATATTTAAATAAAACCTCCTAAAACAAGAGATCATTAGCAAAAAATTAATTTTATAAACAGCAAAAAGTAAATAAAATGGCTATTTTATAAGACGGCTGTATATCTTCCTCTACACCGGCAAAATCCTATGGAGCGCATATCATATGGGGAATTGCATAGGATTTTCACAATTCAAGCCTATGCATGCAATATGAAGAAAGTATGAAGCAAGGTTACGAACTCTGCGAACGGCTGTTTATATTGTCCACGAGTAAAATGCGCAGTATCTGAACATCCGCTGCGCATTCTACGACGAAACTCCGGCTCTTGGAAGAGTCTTCGGAGCCTAATTGGGATAGTTCACCGAACTAAGTCGGCAATTGAATCTTAACCGACGACAAACCAAAGTCTTCCGGCCATAAGTCATGCTTACTCTGACTGAAAATTAAGCCTTGAAGGAAAATGACCTGATCATGAAATTGCTGATCATCCGGCGGCTATCGGTTCGCGGAGAATAAATCTGGAGGAAAGATCAGTATGATCTGTGGGAAATTTTTATTTGGGCAAAAAATCAGGAGACTAAAAGGGTGGTTATTTACTGATCATAAAAGATGCCTTATGAAGGTCTAATTTAAAGGACAAAAAAAATTCCGGTTAAATCAATAACCGGAAATTTTAAACTGTATTTGGAATTCCTTAGAAAGGATATTCATAAATCTCAGACTCGTGGAGGAATGGGTTTCCTGTTGGGATCAATTTTGATTTAGACAATGCAGTCATTACTACAAAGATAAACAGACCTATGAACAGCAATACCGCTCCTAAATTCAGCAACAGAACCTCCGGAGTTTTCCAGAAAGGACCCACCGTTCCCGGCATCACCATATTGAAATGGTTGACCCAATGACCAAAGATCACGATCACCGCCATGGTGGTTACTACCTTGTAGTTTCTCTTGATGCTTGAACTGACCAGAACCAAAAGTGGAAGCAAGAATACGAAAATCATAACAGGAAGGAAAGTCCAGCTGTAATACTCAAACCGACCGAAGAAATAGTTGACTTCCTCCGGAATATTTGCATACCAATACAGCATGAACTGTGCAAACCAGGTATAAGTCCAGAGCATACTTGTTGCGAAAAGGAAGACTCCCAAATCGTGCAGGTGGTTGTCATTGAACTGAGGCAGGAATCCGTTTTTCTTCAGGTAAACACTGATGAGGATCATTACTGCGATAGAAGAAGCCAAAGCGGAAACCATCGCATACCAAATATACATGGTAGAATACCAATGCGGGTCGATTGACATTAACCAATCCCACGCCCAAGCTGCAGAAGCGAATCCGAAGAATACGATGTACCCCACGCTCCAACTGTAATAGCTGGCATAAATTTTTCTGTCGCCCTTATTGTCGTCCACTTTTTTCGAAAGTGTCTTTAATTTCCATGCAAAGAAGGTTGCTCCGATGACGTACAAAATCGTCCTGAAAGCATAAAAAGGAATATTCAGAAACTTTTTCTTTTCGTAAAGAATTGGATCAAAGTTAGCATTGCCTTTTTCGGTTAAAGCCGGGTCCATCCAGTGGAACAGATGCCCTTGATGGGTGACATTGAGCACCATAAGGATAATTAAGGCCGCTCCCGCCCAAGGAATGAATGATGCGATGGCCTCCATTACTCTCAAAATGATGATTGGCCACCCTGCGTGTGCCGCATTTTGGATCGAGTAAAAGAAAAGTGCACAACAACTCAATGCGAACAAAAATACTGCAACCGTGTGAACCGCTGCTAGTGGCTGATTGTGAACCTGCATTTTTGCATGCTCCAAATGAGCGGCATGGTCTTGCGGACCCACCAATTCACTGGAGTGAGTTGGAGCATTATGTCCGGTGGAATGAACCACCTCCATCATGTGCTCGATTCTTGCATCATCAATACCTTGATTCATGAAATAACCAGCTCCAAAAAGGATTAATCCCAGAACGACAAATACGATTGAATATAATCTTAATTTCGGTGAAAAACTATACATTTCTTAATTCTTTTTATTTTTTAGGAGTGGTTGTTTCACTTGCTGCTGGCTTTACATCGGCTGCGGGAGCCGGAGCGGCCGCAGTTGTTGCTGCCGGTGCAGTAGCCGCAGCGTTTACTCCGCCTTTGAAAGCGCTCATCACATACATTGCTACTCTCCAGCGGTCACCAGGTTTCAGTTGTCCAGCATAGGAACCCATAGCGTTTCTACCGTTTGTTAAAACATAATGCACAGAGCCCACTGTAATTTGCCGGTCTGCATATTTCGGAACACCGGAATACGCGCCACTTGCAACAATTGGTCCCTGTCCGTCACCACCTGTTCCGTGACAGGCTGCACAAACCTGGTTGAAAAGTACTTTACCTCTTTCGATATCTTTCGCCTCATTTGCAGGGTCAAGCGGAGAAGAAGTAACGGCTTTCGATGCGTCATAGCCGGCGATATAGTCATCCGTCTTCATTGCGGTATTTGCCGCTTCATCAGCAACACCATCTTTATTCTGTGCCACAGTTCCATTAACCGGACTCAAACCGGTGGCACCGTTTTGTTTTACAAAAAGCGGAATTTCATTCTGATGTTTTGAGTAGGCATCTTCTGCCTTTTCCAATGGATCATAAGCTACCGGAAAATACATATCCGGGAAGTACACCAAAGGTGGATTCTTCTTACTGCATGAGCTCATGGAAATTGCGGCAAAACCAAAGATAGCTGTAATTTTAAAAATATTCTTTGTCATCGTATTAAGCATCTTTTACAGTTATTTCTTCAACTCCCGTATCAACCAAAATCTGTTTGACCGCCTCTACATTGTCACTCTCAAACTCGATCATGAATTTGTCATCGGTAGTTCTTGGATCTGGATTCTGTGGCTTGCATCCCGGATACATTTTGTTTCTTGCCAAAAAAGTAAGCGACATCATGTGTGCTGCACAAAATACCATCAGTTCAAACATCGGTACCACGAAAGCGGGCATATTGTGCGCCCAGTCAAACGCTGGTTTTCCACCGATATTCATTGGCCAGTCATGATTCATGGTGTACCAGGTAACCAAAATTCCTATCGTCACTCCATATACTGCGTAAATAAAAGCAGCATCAGAGATTCTTGTTTTTCTTAAACCTAAAGCTTTGTCAAGACCGTGGACCGGAAACGGAGTATATACTTCCGCAATCTTGATTCCTTTGTCATTACAGGCATGAACGCCGTTCAGTAAGTCGTCGTCGTCGGCATAGATACCGTATATTTTCTTAGTGGTGCTCATCTTCTTCTTTTGCTTTATAAGTTTCACCTGAAATTTTCAAAATAGTCTTCAATTCCGCCTGTGCAATTACAGGGAAAGTTCTTGCGTAAAGAAGGAATAACACGGAGAAGAATCCGATTGTTCCCAGAAATACGCCCACATCGATAATGGTTGGTTTAAACATCGTCCATCCTGAAGGCATGTAATCTCTTGCAATGTTGATGACGATGATATCAAATCTTTCAAACCACATCCCGATATTGATGATCAATGCCACGATGAAAGTCCAGATAATGTTTGTTCTCAGTTTTTTGAACCAGAAAGACGCCGGAACCACCAAGTTACAGATAATCAACGACCAGAACGCCCACCAATAAGGACCAGTGGCTGCTCCCGGAGAAAGATAAGTAAAGTCTTCAAATCTTGACCCGGAATACCAGGCGATGAAATATTCTGTGGCATATGCTACCGTAACCATACCACCCGTTACAATGATCACGATGTTCATGATTTCAATGTGATACATGGTGATGTATTCTTCAAGGTGGCACACTTTTCTTGCAACCAACAAAAGAGTCTGTACCATAGCAAATCCTGAGAAAATCGCACCGGCAACGAAGTACGGCGGATAGATGGTGGAGTGCCATCCTTTGATTACCGAAGTAGCAAAGTCAAAGGATACCGTGGTGTGAACCGAGAATACAAGCGGAGTTGCCAAACCTGCCAACACGAGGGAAAGTTCCTCGAATCTTTGCCAATGTTTCGCTTTTCCACCCCATCCGAAAGACAGTAATGTGTAGATCCTTTTAGTCCAAGGTGTTTTTGCCCGGTCACGGATCATTGCAAAGTCCGGAATCAATCCCATAAACCAGAAAACGGTTGATACGGAGAAATAAGTGGAGATTGCAAATACGTCCCAGAGAAGTGGAGAGTTGAAGTTGGTCCAGAGAGAACCAAATTGGTTAGGTAAAGGAAAAACCCAATATCCTACCCAAACTCTACCCATGTGGATTACCGGGAAAATCGCTGCCTGCACCACCGCGAAGATCGTCATCGCTTCTGCAGAACGGTTCACCGACATTCTCCATCTTTGTCTAAATAACAATAGTACCGCGGAAATCAACGTTCCTGCGTGACCAATACCTACCCACCAAACGAAGTTGGTGATATCCCATCCCCAGTTGTTGGTTCTGTTGAGTCCCCATGCACCAATTCCGGTTCCGATGGTGTAAGCAATACAGCCGAATCCATAAACGAAAAGCGTTAAAGCGATCCAAAATGAAACCCACCACAATTTACCGGCTCTCTCTTCGATAGGTCTTGCGATATCTTCTGAAATATCATGATAAGTCTTATGACCAATAATTAAAGGTTCCCTTATCGGAGCTTCGTAATGTCCTGACATTTTTTACCTATTTATTATTTAAACGTTATTTTCTTTTCTGTTTCTCACTTTGGTGTGGTAGAAAACATTGGGTTTTGTACCTATTTCCTCAAGCAAAGTATATCTTCTGTTGCTTCCGAAAAGCGAACGCACTTTTGATGAATGATCATTCATATCACCAAACTGCATCGCTCCAGTAGCACAAGCGTTCACACAGGCTGTGGAGAATTCACCGTCTTTCACCACTCTTCCTTCTTTTTTGGCTTCCAGAATCACGTTCTGAGTCATTTGGATACACATGGAACATTTTTCCATTACCCCTCTTGTTCTTACCACTACATCCGGATTCAGCACCATTCTACCCAAATCATTGTTTTGGTTGTAGTCAAACTTATCATTGAGGTTATAGGTAAACCAGTTGAATCTTCTTACTTTGTACGGACAGTTGTTGGCACAATATCTTGTACCGATACATCTGTTGTAAGCCATCTGGTTTTGTCCTTGTTTTCCGTGTGAAGTTGCCGCAACCGGACAAACTGTTTCACAAGGTGCGTGATTACAGTGTTGACACATCACCGGCTGGAAAATCACATCCGGATTCGATGAAGGATGGTTCAGGATACCGCTGTCTTTATCCAGGAAATGTCCATACATTCCCGGAACATCCAGACCTGCATCCACAGCTTCTTCCTGAGAAAGTTTGCCGTCTCTGTTGGTGTCCATTCCTTCTGGAATATCGGTGGTATAGTACCTGTCGATTCTCAGCCAGAACATATCTCTGGACATTCTCACCTCGGCTTTACCTACAACCGGAACGTTATTTTCCGCCTGACAGGCGATTACACAAGCTCCACAACCAGTACAGGAGTTCAAGTCAATGGACAAATTAAAGTGTGGTCCGTCGGTATCGTCAAAAGCATCCCAAAGGTCAACTTTTCCTGCCGGCAATGCTCCTCCGATCGTGTGGTACTCCAAAGGTTTGTTCCAACCCAGTTTCTCGTCGTCAAATTTCACGTTAAGGAAAGTTTCCAGAGGAACTTCTCTCGCAATTTCATAACGACCCATCAATGTATTCTGAAGCTGCATTCCTGCAAATTCGTGCATGTCTCCGGTCTTCTCGATAGTAACTCCTGAAAGAACAGTGTTTGAACCATCAAATAATGGGAACGCGTTCACTCCAGTATCCGCAACTTTTCCGGAATTCTTTTTGCCATACCCTAAAGCAAGTCCAACAGATCCGTCGGCTTGTCCAGGTTGAACAAAAACAGGAACATCTTTAATGGTCACTCCATTTGCAGTAAGGTTTACTTTAGAACCGTCAAGCTGCATTCTTCCGTTCAGTGAATTCTTGATTCCGAGTTTTTTGGCATCATTTGGCGACATCGTCAAATAGTTATCCCAACTCATTCTGGAAATCGGATCCGGTAATTCCTGCAACCAAGGGTTGTTTGCCTGAGTTCCGTCACCCATTCCGGTTTTGGTGTACAATTGCAATTCCAGATCAGATGCTTTGAAAGCTCCCAATTCTGCGGCAGCTTGCGCTCCATTTCCACCGGTATATGAAAGCATTGCCGTATTTCCACCTTCCAGAACACCGTTATATAATGCCTTGTTGAAAGGAGTTCCACCGATTAAGGTTGCAGCATTTGCTTTTAAGTAGTCATAATAATTATTCGCCGGATTGTTTTTTCCATTCACCCAAACCAAAAGCGATTCTTCAATCTGTCTTGACTTGTAAATCTTTTGAATGGTTGGCTGCATCAAAGTGTAAACTCCGGTTTGAGGCGACATATCTCCCCAGGATTCCAACCAGTTTGCAACCGGGATCACTGCTTTCGCAGCTCTGTACATTTCGTTTTTCTTGTCAGCGATGGCGATCACACAGTTTACTTTGGCAATTGCCTTTTTGAAGTCTTCTGCTTTGTTGCTGGAGTACATTGGATTCACATTGTTCGCGATCAAAACGCCCACAGATCCGGAGTTCATCCAGCCTAAAAATTCCCGGTATTTAGCCCCATCGAATTCCTTCAATAGGTTTGCTTTTCCTGTGAAAGCGGTAGAACCCAATTTCTGGTTGATCAAGTGTGCCAATACGTAAGCTCCTTTGGAACCATCTGCAAAAACAACTGCATTGGATCCTTTTGCCTGAAGTTCTTTGACGATTTCTCCAGCTTCCTTACTCACAGAACCCCCGTTCAGACCATTATAAACCTCTACCAAGACTCTGTTTACAGCACTTGGCTTCAATTGGATTCTGGTATCGGCATTGGCGCCGGTCAATGACATATTGGATTCAATCTGAATGTGTCTCAACATATTCGCACCAGGAGTTCTGGCAGCTGCGTAAGAAGTTTCAAGCGAACCACCATTATAATCTCCCAGGAAATCTGCATTGAATGAAACCACCAGTTGGGTTTTAGACAAGTCGTAAACCGGCAAATGTCTTTGCCCAAAAACTTCCTGAGCTGCGTCTAATGCAGCGGTGTAAGGGAAAGCATCGTATGTTACCAGTTCCGCAGTGGGATATTTTGTTTTGAAATCTTCAAATAACTTTTTGAAGGTTGGAGAAGCGAAAGAGTGGGAAAGCAGAACGATCTTTTTGCCCATTGCTGCAGAATCAGACAATTCTTTCAGGATGAAATCATCCACTTTATCGAAAGTCTCATCTTTGCCATTCAGTTTTGGCTGCTTGATCTTGTCATTATCATAAAGAGAAAGCAACGAAGCCTGAGCTCTCGCATTGGTTTTGCCTAAAGTTTTCGCCATAGGATTCGGCTCAATCTTGATGGGTCTTCCCTCTCTGGTTTTCACCAATACGCTTGCAAAATCAAACCCGTCAAAATAGGTTGAAGCATAATAGTTAGGAACCCCCGGAATGATCTCGTGTGGTTTCACCACATACGGGATGGTTTTAATTACCGGCGCTTCACAGGCCGCCAAAGTAACTGCCGCGGTGGAAAATCCCAAAAGCTTTAGAAAATCCCTTCTCGAAGTTCCCGATTTCGCGGATTCGTTGGGTTTTAATTCTCCTGTTTTTTCGTCCACGGGAATTTCCTCGAGGAACTCTTTTTGAGCCAACCTTGTTGTCAAAGTTGGATCTTCCAGTTCGTGGATACTTCTGAATTTTATTTTATTTGAAGACATTGATACTTCTGATTTTCGTTATTAATAATGACATTTACCACATTCAAGACCTCCAATCGCATCTACTGTAATTTTTCCTTCGGACTGAGGATATTGTTTTTTCAGCTTTTCGTGTAGATTTTTGAAGTATTCTTTATTATAACCGTTGTTCATATCAACTTCTGTTGTTCTGTGACATTCGATGCACCAACCCATGGTGAAATCGTTTGCCATTTGCACCACGTTCATGGTATCCACCTGTCCGTGGCAAGCTTTACAAACCACATCGATTTTAGCATCCGGATTTTTCTTGTTGAAAGAGTTGATGATCGCCTGTTCTCCTGCAACAACGTGCTGTGAGTGATTGAAGTAAACAAAGTCCGGCATGTTGTGGATTCTCACCCATTCCACCGGTTGAGTTTTTCCGGTATATTGCTGTTTGCCGGCATCCCAACCTGTTGCAGCATAGATTTTCTGGATTTCCCCATCGTAGAAAGCTTTGTCTTTTCCTGGCTCGAAATATTTCCCCTGATATTCGGAGATATTTCTGTGACAGTTCATACAAACGTTCATGGAAGGGATTTCAGAGACCTTTCCGTATTTCGCGCTGGAGTGACACATTTGACAGTCAATTTTATTGATGCCTGCGTGAATTTTGTGGGAAAAATAAATGGGCTGTTCCGGTTTGTAGCCTTTGTACACCCCGATCCACATCAAACTGTTCCAAAGTCCATAGGCGGCAAAAATAGCAAGCAGAGCTAAGATTCCTTTTCCTATTGCGCTGTATTTCTTGTAAAGATCTGCAAAAGAAGTCGCTCTGGTGGCGTTCAATCCTGCCAGTTCTTCGGTTTGCTGTAGCTTTACCAATTGGCGAAGTCTTACCAACAACCAAATGAGCAATCCGCAGATCGCCAGAAGCGAGATCATGATGACTTTTCCATTCATGGATTCTCTCTTAGCCTGTTCCATGGCTGTGAACGAGTTCGCATCAGTTGCGGCGGCAGCGTCTGCTGCAGGTTCTGCTGGTTTTGGAGGATTGGTGGTGTATTCCAGAATATCGGTGATGTCCTGCTCCGAAAGATTCGGAAACGGGGTCATCTCCACTTTATTGAACTTTTCGAAGATTTCGTTCGCGTATTTGTCGCCCGATGCGCGAAGCGCCTTATTGTCTTTAATCCACTTGTGCAGCCAGTCTGTATCCAGATTCTGCTCGGTCTTTACTTTTTCAACTATTCCGCCGAGAGCAGGTCCCACAAGCTGTTTGTCTAATGCGTGACATGCGGTACAGTTTGCCTTAAAAAGCTTCTCCCCGTTTGCCGCATCTCCTTGAGCGTAAATAGAAGCACTGGTTGATAACAATAATCCAATCGCGACCAGACCTTTTTTGTAATGCTTTCTCCAACTAATCATTTATAAAATCTTGGGTTGTTAAAATGTCTTGAGTTTACTTTTCAATTTGGCAAAAATAAGACTTTTAACACATAATTAACAGCAGATACGGGAGCATTTCGAATTTTCACATAATTTGTAACTATTCTAAATAACACCTCCTATTCGTCCTAAATGACAACAGTTGGCATAATTTTTATTTCACTAAATTTGCCCCAAAATAAAATTTTGATGAGAAGTTTCACAAAAGTTATTGCCATACTATCGCTGTTTTCTTTAAATCTGATTGAAGCCCAACAAGTTGTAAAAAAAGACACCATTTCCGGGACACCATTGACCATTTCAATGGATAAAAGAATAGAAGATATGTTGGTCAGCCAAGAGCAGAAATGCCTCACTTCAAATACTAAAAACGTCTCCTCTTCAGATGATGAGAGCCACAACATCCCTAAAATTGTGGTTCCGGAAAGAGAACTTTCGCAAGCTGAGATTTGCAGGAAAAATCCAAGAATCATGGGTTACAAAATCCAGTTGGCAGTGGTGAAAAGCAATGAGGAGGCCAGAGAAGTGGGAATGTATTTCAGAAGACGGTTCCCCAATATGAAAGTGGAAATAGATGCGTCACTGAGACCCAATTACAAAGTGATGGCAGGAAGCTACCTCAGCAAACAAAGTGCCGCCTCTGATTTGGCAAGCATCAAAAAATATTTCGAGAATGCCGTGGCAATCCAGTACCGCGTTTTCTGCGTGGAAGCAAAATAATCCTCTTCCCTGATGACAAAAAAAGTTCGGAAATTTTCCGAACTTTTTTGATGAAACTGCTCCCGGTTTACGAATTTTTAACCAAAAGTCTAAATCCTTCGCCGTGCACGTTGATGATTTCTATTCCGTCGTCTTCTTTCAGAAGTTTTCTGAGTTTGGCAATGTACACATCCATACTTCTGGCTGTGAAATAGTTTTCCTTTTTCCAGATTTTCCTCAGAGCCAGATCTCTCGGCATAAAGTCGTTTCTGTGCAGACAAAGCAATTTCAACAGCTCATTCTCTTTGGGTGAAAGTTTATATTCATTATCATTCACCCGAAGTTGTCTCAGCATGGAGTCGAAGAAAATATTGCTGATCTTGAACTGTTCCTGTTCATCGTCTTCCACAACGGCGCTTCTTTGCAGGATTGCCTTGATTTTGTAAAGCAGTAACTCGGTGTCAAACGGTTTGGTGATGTAGTCGTCTGCTCCCAGTTGGTAGCCTTTCAAAATATCCTCGCGCATATTTCTTGCGGTGAGGAAGATGATCGGCGTATTCTTGTCGATTCTTTTCACTTCTTCCGCTAGTGTGAATCCGTCCTTTTTAGGCATCATCACATCGAAAATACAGATGTCGAACTCATTTTCTGTAAATTCTTTCAATCCCTGTTCGCCGTCTGTAGCGAGTGTCACCTCAAAATTATTGATGGTCAGGTAATCTTTCAATACCGCACCAAAACTTTGGTCGTCTTCTACTAATAAGATTCTGTTGCTCATAGCTTCTTTATTTAATAAGTAAGAATTAATTATTCTTGCTTGGCGTTAATATTATGCTTTAATGTTTTCTTTTGATGGCTCAAAATTCGAGAGATTCACAATTCTCACTGCAAACTCAAAGGACTTTTCCCGAATGGGACTTTCTTTGTAATGCTCATTTGTTTTCATGATCAATAATTTTTAAGGGGTTAACAATGATTCATTTTTTACTATTATTTACTGTTTAGCTCATCGGCAGTTTTACCGTGAATGTACTTCCCTTTCCTTTCGCCGATTCCACCACAATTTGTCCTTTGTGCAGCTCAATGATTTTCTTCACATAAGACAAACCGAGTCCCTGTCCTTTTACATTATGAATATTTCCCGTTTCCTCGCGGAAGAATTTTTCAAAGATCTTACCGGTATTCTGCATATCCATTCCCATTCCCTGATCTGAAATTTCAATCACGTACCAATTTCCTTCGTTCCGGGTTCTCACAGTGATTGCAGGGTTTTCCGGCGAATATTTGTTTGCATTATCCAGCAGATTTACCAATGCGTTGGAAATATGGAACTCATCAATCTTGAAAACATATTTCTCGGTATTGAACTCCTGCGTCAAGGTACCGTTTCTCTGCGCCACAATCAACCCGAAAGACTCCGTGATTTTTTTAATCAATGCTCGAACGTCTGTTTCTTTGAGGAAAAGTTGAACTTCATTTCTCTCGAGTTTGGACATATTCAGCACATTCTCCACCTGCTTTTTCATTCTCAGATTCTCCTGTTTGATGAGCTGAGAATAGTATTTCACTTTCTCGGGATTCGTCGCTATTTTATCGTTATTCAAGGAGTCGGTCGCCACAGAAATAGTTGCCAGCGGAGTTTTGAACTCATGCGACATGTTGTTGATAAAGTCGGTTTTAATATCCGAGATTTTTTTCTGCCGCATCATGTAGTTGATGGATATAATATAAATCCCCAAAATGGTGAGCAGGGACATAAACGTTCCGAGCAGCATGGGCAGATTATTTTTGGCCAAAGAATAATCTTTTCGCGGAAAAACCAAAGCCAGCGTATAAAGTGTCACATCTTTGCTGTCCGTGAAAAGGGGGTAGGTGTAATTGTTTTTGTCTTTTTCGTCGTTGTAAATTTTGTTGGCCACTTTGGTGATCTTGTTCTGCTTATCAATGACCGCAAAACCAAACCTGGTATCCAAACCGCTTAATTTCAATTCTTTGGAAACCACCGAGTCAATCGTTTTTTCGTCCACCCTCTTTTCAATCGGCAGATTAGATGCACTCAGCTTCGCAAATTCCCGCAATGCATAAGTATTATTGCTGATGTCTTTGCTGAGCTGAGCAGTCAAGGGTTCGGAAGTACTTTCCTTCTTAATTTTCAGGATACCTTCATCGGTATAGAGTTTGGTGAGTTTCAAACTGTCCCCTTTTTGCGAAATCGGAATATTCTGATTTTCCACAATACTTTTCTGGAAGGTAATCGTTTGACGATTTGCAGAGTCGGAATTTTGCTGGATATAGGTCTGCGTCGGTTGTGTATTATTTCCGCCAATAACATTCTTTCCGAAATTTTTGTACTCCTGGTTCAGATACTTATCTACTTCCAATTGAGAAATCTTCATCGCTGAAGATTCCATTGCAGAATATACCTTATTGGAAAAATCCTGATTCAGCGCGGAATACAGCTCCTTGATCCAGTAAAGTTGCAAAGTGACGAAAACGATCATGGAAATCGTCATCAACACAGAAATAAAAGGAATGAATTTATTATTCAACTGACTTTAAATTTGATTTGTTAAAATTATTCATTTTAAGAATAACAAAACAAAAATTGTGCTAAAATATTGTTTAAAATGTCTTAAATCATATTTTTTTAACAATTTCTCTTGAATTCAGTGTGTATTTGTTTTTAAATCAGTGATTTAAAAAATAAAAATCTAAATTTGTTAAAAATTAAGAATATGAATTCCCCGATCACCTTTTCCAAAGACGAAGAGCAACTTTCACTATACATCATGAAAATTTATCCCACAGATGTTTCAGAAATTTGGAATAACTACACCCAACCGGAACTGATCGACCGGTGGTGGGCGCCGAAACCCTGGAAATGTAAGACCGAACACATGGATTTCAGGGAAGGAGGAACATGGAATTATGCCATGGTGAGTCCGGAAAATGAGAAACATTTCGCGGGTATGGTCTATCAGGAAATCAAAAACCACAGAAGCATCGCCGTTTCCGATTTTTTCACCGACGAAAACGGGAAAGTAAATACTGAACTTCCCACCTTGAACTGGCTCATTGGATTCACCGGAATCGAACAGGGCACGAAATTGACCTTTAATATCTATTTCAATTCTTTGCAAGACCTCAACAAAATTCTGGAAATGGGATTCAGAGAGGGTTTTGAAACACAGCTGAACCAGTTGGAAGAGCTAGTTACTCCATAGAATTAGAATAGGTCCTCATCCATAAAATACTGGATCACCGCCTTCTTCATCAGAATCTGCTGTTCATTCGGTTTCAGTTCCGGCAATGCTTCCAACACTTCAAAATGCGGATATCCATCATCGTCATAATGGGAAAATTTATAGTACCCGAAAGGCTCAAGCAACCTGCAAACCGCTATGTGCAGGATATTTAGCTTGTCGTCTTTGGTATATTTCTGTTTTCCGCTTCCCAATTCCTGAACACCGATTAGGAATAAAATAGTGTCCATTTGCGGATGTTTGTCGGTATCGAAATTTTCAGAGAAAAACTCTTCAACCTTGCTCCATAATTCTGCTTCTTTCATATTATTTAAGACCACGAAAGCACGAATTCATCAACCTTAAAGAAAGTTATTCGTGCATTGGCGGCTATTTATTTAAGTTAATTTTTCCACTTTCATCAAAAACGCATATTCCAAAGCATCCTCTTTCAAACTCTCAAATCTTCCACTTGCGCCGCCGTGTCCGGAACTCATGTCGGTTTTGAAAAGCAGCAGGTGGGAATCTGTTTTCAGTTCCCGAAGTTTTGCTGTCCATTTGGCGGGTTCCCAGTACTGAACCTGTGAATCATGCAATCCAGTGGTGATCAGGATATGCGGGTAATTCTTCGCTTCCACGTTGTCATATGGCGAATAGGATTTCATGTAATCGTAATAGTTTTTCTTTTTCGGATTTCCCCACTCGTCGAATTCTCCCGTGGTTAAAGGGATCTCTTCATCGAGCATCGTCGTTACCACGTCCACAAAAGGAACTTGCGCCACAATTCCGTTGAACAGTTCCGGTTCGTAATTAACCACCGCTCCCATCAGCAATCCACCGGCAGAACCTCCCATTGCGTAAAGATGCTTTGGCGAAGTGTAGTTTTCTTCCACCAAAAACTTCGCAGCATCAATGAAATCAAAAAAAGTATTTTTCTTATGGAGCAATTTCCCGTCTTCATACCATTCCCTTCCGAGATATTCTCCGCCGCGGATATGTGCAATCGCATAAATAAAACCTCGGTCCAAAATCGACAGCCGCACATTGGAAAAACTCGCATCCACAGTATGTCCGTAACTTCCATAACCATAAAGCAGCAGCGGGGTTTCAGCAGATTTTTTGGTGTCCTTGTGATAAACCAAAGAAATCGGAACTTTCTTTCCATCTCTGGCTTTTGCCCAAATTCTTTCGGAGATATAATTTTCAGCCAGGAATTTTCCGCCCAAAACTTCCTGCTGTTTCAGCAGTTTAGTGGTTCTTTGCTTCATATCATATTCAAAGGTGGAACTGGGTTGGGTCAAAGAGGTGTATCCATACCGCAATTTTTCGGTATCGAATTCCAGATTCAGACCGATATATGCCGTGTAAGTGGGGTCTGAAAACAGAAGGTAATGCGAAGTATTGTTTTGACTGTCAATTATTTTAATTTGAAGAAGACCCTCTTTTCTTTCCTCCAGAACCAAATAATTTTTAAATATCTCAAAACCTTCGAGCAATACCTCCTTCTGGTGCGGAATCACATCTTTCCAGTTTTCGATTCCGGGATTTGACAATTTCGTTTTTACGATCTTAAAATTGGTCGCTTTGTCCGCATTGGTAATTATATAGAACTCGTCTCCAAAATGCTCCACAGAATATTCCAGATCCTTTGTGCGCGGCTGCACGATTTTCCACTCCGCCAAAACCTGATCTGCAGGAATAAACCGCTGTTCGTCAGAAACCGTGCTGGAACTCGAAATAAAGATATATTCCAGTGATTTTGATTTAAAAACATTCACGTCGAAAGTGTCGTCTTTTTCATGAAAAACCAGGACATCCTGCGAAGAATCCGTCCCCAATTCATGCATATACACCTGAAACGCACGAAGATTTTTGTCTTTTCTGATGTAGAAAATATGCCGGTTGTCATTTGCCCACACTGCTTTTCCAGTAGTGTTGGCAATCTGATCCTGAAGAATTTCTCCCGTTTCCAGATTTTTAAACTGAATGGTGTAAATCCTTCTTCCCATATTATCGCTGGAAAAAGTCATCAGCTTGTTGTCCATAGAAACCGCTACACTCCCCACTTCGAAAAACTTTTGTCCTTCAGCCAAAATATTGACATCCAGTAAAATTTCCTCTTCATTTTCTAAGGTTTCGAACTTTCTGCTGAAAACAGGATATTCCTTCCCTGTTTCAAACCGCACGATATACCAATATTTATTGAAAAAATATGGCAAAGATTGGTCATCTTCTTTGTATCTGGATTTCATTTCTTCAAAAAGTTCCTGCTGAAATTTTTCGGTGTCCTTCATCATGAAATCGCAATATGCATTTTCTTCCTCCAGGTACTGGGTCACCGCCGGATTTTCCCTTTCATTCATCCAGAAATAGTTGTCGATGCGCCGGTCACCGTGGATTTCAAGGATTTTTTCTATTTTTTTTGCTTTTGGAGGCTTCATGTGATAATCAGATTCTTCTTTTGAGATAAAATCGGGTAAAGTTAACATTTAATTAAAATAAAAAACCGTTCTTCAAAATGAAAAAACGGTTTTCAGTATATTTTTGCAGAGAAACTATTTGTTCATACTTCTGACATATTTCTCTATCGCCATCGTCATGGAGGGAGTTTCTTTGGTTGGAGCCATCACATCCACCCTTAAACCTGCATCTTTTGCAGCTTGTTCGGTTGTTGCTCCGAAAACCGCAATTTTGGTATCATTTTGCTTAAAATCCCTGAAGTTTTCACCCAGCGAACGGATTCCCTGAGGCGAAAAGAAAACCAGCATATCATAATCCGACACTTGGGTATCGCTCAAGTCGCTGCTCACAGTTCTGTACATGGTGGCTTTGGTCCATTCTATCGGAGAAGCTTCCAACACTTTCACGATGTCTGCACTTAATGTATCCGATGCGGGAATGATATATTTTTCATTGGGGAATTTCTTGAAAAGCGGCATCAAATCGGCAAAAGTCTTTTCGCCAAATGCGATTTTTCTCTTCCTGTAGATGATGTGTTTCTGCAAATAATTGGCAATCGCTTCCGATTGGCAAAGGTATCTCATGGAATCGGGAACTGCGAAACGCATCTCCTCCGCTAAACGGAAATAGTGATCTACCGCATTTTTGCTGGTCAGAATCACCCCCGTAAATTGGGAAAGATCAATTTTTTGGGTACGAAGTTCTTTGGCGTCCACTCCTTCCACATGAATAAAAGGCTTGAAATCAATCTTGATTTTTTTCTTTTTGGCCATTTCCAGATAGGGCGACGTTTCACTTGGAGCAGGTTGAGAAACCAGAATAGATTTAATTTTCATCATCAAACTCAATTAAAAGAATAAGATTTTCCACAACACCAATACAGGTGTGATTTGGAGGGTGCAAATATACAAAATTTTATAATACCACTTTTGAGGCAATATGTTGTCTCTATGAAAGAAATAGAATATCAGCTTAAAGCCGAACAGCACCAGAAAACCGGCTACAAGGAAATTGAAAGACACCAAACTTTCGATGCTGTAAAAATATTTGACCACACATGCCACCATCAAAACAAGCGAAAAAACAAAGTAAATCTTCGATGCAGCGAAGTAGAAAACCTTCCATTTCTTACTATTACCGGTCCCTGCATAATAAAGGTAACTGCATATATTTTTGATAAAATAAATTCCTGATACTGCCAAAAAGGTGAATCCAAATTTATTCAGCTCATAACCCATTATTTGAACTTCCGAAATCTTGCGCGGAACTATCGGAATAAACTGCGAAACCAATGTTGAAAAGAGCAACACAAAAACCAAACTGATGATCAACCAACTTGGGAAATTGTTGGAGGAATCGGGAAATTTCTGCAGCAAAAAATCTCTCACAGACGATTCACGCTGCAAGGAAAGGAGCATGAAAATATACAGAAAAATAGAGCCGACCAAAATGAAAACCACCCAGTCGTTTTGCTGTGCAATCCGGACCAATTTGTATTTTCTTGCAAAAATAAGATTAATTTGGCGAATGGCAATTCCCTCCCTGCAGTGATCCGGATGGCTTTTGGGAATTGACGAGTAACTTTTAGCGTTTGGCATTAAGTTTTCAGCAATTATCCCAAAGCCAAAAAACATTATCTTTGCAACTTAATTTCACACGTGAAGAAACTCGTCATCATTCCAACCTACAACGAAAAGGAAAATATTGAAAATATTATTTCCGAAGTGGTGGCGTTGAAAGAGGATTTCCATATTTTAATAGTGGATGATTCCTCACCGGATGGAACCGCCGAAATCGTGAAAAAACTTCAGCAACGCTATCCTAATGAACTTTTCTTAACCGTGAGAAAGACAAAAGACGGTTTGGGAAAAGCTTATATCCACGGTTTTAAATGGGCTTTAGAAAAAGGCTACGACTATATTTTCGAGATGGATGCAGATTTCTCCCACAACCCAAAAGACCTGAACCGACTTTTCAATGCCTGCAGAAATGCCGACATGAGCATCGGCTCCCGATATTCCAAAGGCGTGAATGTGGTGAATTGGCCAATGGGAAGGGTTTTGCTTTCCTACTGCGCATCGATTTACACCAGAACCATCCTGGGATTTCCGATTCAGGATACCACGGCCGGATTCGTATGTTTTTCCAGAAAAGTTCTGGAGGAAATCGGTTTGGATAAAATCAAGCTGAAAGGTTATGGCTTCCAGATTGAGATGAAATACCGGGCCTTCAAAAAAGGCTTCAAAATTGTGGAAGTCCCGATTATTTTCACCAACCGAGAACTGGGCGAAAGCAAAATGAACGGGGGAATCATTCACGAAGCAGTTTTCGGAGTTTTAAGGCTAAAATGGAAATCGCTGATCGGCAAATTATGAAGAAGCTTCTTTTTGTTTTCATTTCTTTTTTGATGATGAGTTGTTCGCATTTGATTGACGAGCCGAAAAACCTGATTCCAAAAGAACAGATGTCCGAAATCATTGCTGAGTTTGCCCTGAATGACCAGCTGAGAATTATAGACCCGGAAGCCAACCCGGAAAATGCAACCCGCTATACTTTGAAAAAATATAAGATCACGGGAAACCAATTCACCGAAAGCTATAAGTTCTATATCGCGACCGGGAAACTAGAAAAAATTTTGGATCATGCACAGAAAATAATCCTTGAAAAACATCCGGAAGCAAAATCCTACATCGACAAAAAAATCAAAGAAAACCCAAACGTACCCGCATTTGCCAGATAATAATATGTCTCCATTTTTCGAAATCAAGAAAACATCTGCCGGAAAAGCCAGAGCAGGAATCATATCTACCGACCACGGAACCATTCAAACACCGATTTTCATGCCGGTGGGAACAGTGGCCTCCGTGAAAACCGTCCACCAGCACGAACTGAAAGAAGATATCAAAGCCCAGATTATTTTAGGGAATACCTATCACCTGTATCTTCGTCCGAAAATGGAGATTATGCAGCAAGCGGGCGGGCTTCACCGATTCATGAACTGGGATTTGCCTATTCTCACCGATTCCGGAGGTTATCAGGTTTTTTCGCTTTCTGCAAGCCGAAAAATGAGCGAGGAAGGCGTGAAATTCAAATCTCACATTGACGGAAGTTACCATTTTATTTCACCCGAAAAATCAATGGAAATCCAGCGTCAAATCGGTGGCGATATTTTCATGGCCTTTGATGAATGTACTCCTTATCCCTGCGAATACAATCTGGCGAAAACCTCCATGGAAATGACTCACCGTTGGTTAAAGAGATGCATCGACTGGACCAATGAGCATCCGGAAATCTATGGACACAAACAGCGACTCTTCCCAATTGTTCAAGGTTCCACCTACTCTGATTTGAGGAAAATATCGGCGGAATTTATTTCCGAACAAAATGCCGAAGGAAACGCAATCGGCGGACTTTCTGTGGGTGAACCTGAAGAAGAAATGTACCGCATCACTGACGAAGTGACCGATATTTTACCTAAAGAAAAACCCAGATATCTGATGGGAGTTGGAACTCCATGGAATATATTGGAATCCATCGGCTTGGGAATCGATATGATGGATTGCGTGATGCCGACAAGAAACGCCAGAAATGCGATGCTTTTCACCTGGAACGGCGTGATGAACATGAAAAATGAAAAATGGAAGAACGATTTTTCACCTTTGGATGAATTCGGGATGAGCTATGTGGACCGCGAATATTCCAAAGCATATGTTCGGCATTTGTTCGTCTCCAAGGAATATCTGGCAAAACAGATCGCATCCATCCACAACCTGGCTTTTTATTTGGATTTGGTGAAAGTCGCCAGAGAACATATTTTTGCAGGGGATTTCTATGAATGGAAAGATTCCGTGGTTCCGGTTTTAAAACAAAGATTGTAAAAAAGGGGAAGAAGATTGCTTCACCAAAAGAGATCAGTTAATTACTGAGCATACAGATTGGGCATTTCCTACCCATTATTAATTATTCATTGTTAATTATTATTTAGCCAATGTTCACCATCATCGACCGCTATATCATCAAAAAATACCTCGGAACTTTCGGGTTCATGCTGGGTTTGCTGACGATTATCGTTTTGGTCATAGATGTTCAGGCAAAAGCACCGAGAATTGAGTCCAACGGATTTACGGTAAGCGAGTTTCTGGTCGATTTTTATCCGTATTGGATTCTGAATCTGATCATTACCTTCATGTCGATATTGGTTTTCATTTCCGTAATTTTCTTCACCTCAAGAATTGCCAACAACACGGAAATTGTCGCCATCATCAGTTCCGGAGCGAGTTTTCACCGGTTTGCACGACCCTATTTGATTACTTCCGGATTTATCGCGATCATGGCTTTGCTCTTAAATCATTTGGTTTTACCATTGGCAAATGTGAAAAAAAATGAACTGGAACCTTATACCTATACCGCAGTAAGCCGGGACGAGTTCACCGGAAGTTCAGAAGTTTCCACCCAGCTTTCAAAAACGGAATACATCTTTCTGAAAAGCTATAATAAAAAGGAAAAGCGGGGCTCCGGATTTCTGTATCAAAAATTCGACAAAAACCACCGATTGATTTATCAGCTCAATGCGAGTGAATTTTATTGGGACAAAACCAAAAACCAATTCGCACTGAGCAACTACATCGAAAAAACCATCAAGGGTGATGATACCGAAAAACTGGGAAATGGCAATACCATGAACAAAAGTTTCGGACATCCTCCTGAAGAACTTTTTCCGGATGTTTTGCTGGGACAAAATAAAACCACTCCTGAGCTCATCAAATTCATCAATCGGGAAAAAGAAAAGGGAAACGCAAACCTGAACAGTTATCTGAACGAGCTGTATCAAAGAACTTCAATGCCGGTTTCCGTCATCATTTTGACTTTCTTGGGACTCTCACTTTCGTCTCAGAAAAAACGGGGCGGATTGGGTCTGAATCTCGCACTGGGAATTGCTTTGGCGTTTGTTTTCGTGTTCTCTTTTGAGATTTTAAAGGTGGTTTCCGCAAATAAGACTCTGAGTCCGCTTTTTGCGATGTGGTTGCCGGATATCGTTTTCGGACCTTTGGCTTTGATTCTCTATTTTAAACGGGCGAATCAGTAAAGCATATTAATCTCCTTATGGAAAAACCTGCTCAATCCGTCATTTTCCAGCTCAATCCAAAGAAAACCTTCCTCATCCACATTTCTGATGATGCCATTTTGTCTGATTCCTTTAATTTCGAATACAGAAACCACATCTTTCCGGAAAAGGGTTTTATTGATTTGCGTTAAAATTTCTTCATCCGGGATCACCTGCAAAATTCTTTCTGAAAAATTTCCGTGAAAGGATTCCACTAAATGATCAAGGTGAAACCGGATTCCGGTTTGCGTAAGCAGTGAACCGGCTTTCGGAAGATGCTCAAAGTTTTCCTGCAACACATTCAAACCAATCCCGATGATGAAATAGGGTTTCTTATGGAGGGTTTTCTTTTCGATTAAAATCCCGGAAATTTTTTTATTTCTGATGATTAAATCATTCGGCCATTTTATTTCCACCTCAAATGTTGACAGATTGGCAAGAAAATCCCGCAGGATAATTGCGGTATAAAAATTGAGTAAATTTTCCGGAATGCCGATTTGGCTTGCCGGAACCGCAAAAGAATAAGCGATATTCCTGTTTACCAAAGATTCCCAAGAATTACCGTATTGTCCTTTTCCGCGGGTTTGGTTAAAGGTATAAACCGCCGAAATTCCCGAATCACCATAAAGTAAAATCCGGGTACATTCGTCTTGAGTAGAAGCACATTCATCGAGGTAAAAAACAGGCGGCATAGAATCAGAAGTTATGGTTTGGAAACCGTAAATTTCAGGATAAATTAAATAAAAAAACAATAAATTTGCAGATTAGACCCATTTTTTAATGAACAAAACGACAGAAAAACAACTCCTAATCGATAAAATCGTAGATGCCATTCAGGATACAAAAGGCGAAGACATCATGATTCTTGACCTTTCCAACATAGAAAATTCAGTTGCAGAAACCTTTATCATTTGCAGCGGAAATTCAAACACGCAGGTTTCGGCCATCGCAGGAAATATTGAGAAAAAAGTACGAAACGAACTTCATGACAGACCATGGCATGTGGAAGGATCCGAAAATGCAATGTGGGTTCTGATGGATTACGTTTCCGTGGTAGTGCACGTTTTCCAAAGAGCAACCCGTGAGTATTACGAAATTGAAGAACTTTGGGGCGATGCAAAAATCACCAGAGTAGAAGATTAAACAACTTGATATTTGACGGATTTGTTTTCGTCAAAATTTTTATAAAAAAGATATGAACAATAATAAAGGATTTAACTGGTTTTTTCCCATTGCAATTGCTGCAATTTTGCTTTTCTTCTTTTCAAACATGAATGGTGACTCCCAACAGAACACCATTGATGAAGAAGGATTCTACAAATTGATGACAGAAGGGAAAGTCCAGGACATACTCATTTACAAAGACACCGAAAAAGCAGACGTTTTCCTCACCAAAGAGGCAAAAGCTCAAGCTGCCGCAAAAACGACTGCCCCCACCAAAAATCCACTGTCAGCTTTCGACTTTAATCTGGGTCCAAAACCGGACTATACTTTAAGCTATGGCGACCTACAGCTTTTCCTGGAAAAATTTGACAAGATCAAAGCGGATAATCCACAAATCGTGACCAAAAAAGATTACGGAATGGGGAAAAACCCAGTGACCGAACTTCTTTTCACTGCGCTGTTCTGGATTGGTTTGATGGCCCTGTTCTATTTCGTAATTTTCCGAAGAATGATGGGAGGAGGAGGCGGTCCCGGCGGACAGATTTTCTCCATCGGGAAATCCAGGGCAAAACTTTTTGACGAAAAAGAAAAAATCCAGACCACATTCAAAGATGTAGCCGGTTTGGAAGGCGCAAAAGAGGAAGTACAGGAAGTGGTGGACTTTTTGAAAAACTCTGAAAAATATACTAAACTGGGAGGTAAAATCCCGAAAGGAGTTCTGCTTGTGGGTCCTCCGGGAACAGGAAAAACATTATTGGCAAAAGCGGTAGCAGGCGAAGCAAAAGTGCCGTTTTTCTCACTTTCCGGTTCAGATTTTGTAGAAATGTTCGTGGGAGTGGGAGCTTCCAGAGTCCGTGATTTGTTTGCGCAGGCAAAAGCAAAATCTCCGGCAATCATCTTTATCGATGAAATTGACGCGATTGGAAGAGCGAGAGGAAAAGGAAATTTCACCGGCGGCAATGACGAGAGAGAAAATACACTGAACCAACTCCTAACTGAAATGGACGGTTTCGGAACGGACACCAACGTCATCGTGATGGCGGCGACAAACCGTGCAGACATCCTGGATAAAGCATTAATGAGGGCAGGAAGATTTGACCGATCGATTTATGTGGATTTGCCGGAACTTCATGAAAGAAAACAGATCTTCGATGTGCATTTGGCAAAAATCAAACTCGCCCCAAATATCGACCGCGAATTCTTGGCCAAACAAACACCGGGATTTTCAGGCGCAGATATCGCAAACGTTTGTAACGAAGCTGCACTGATTGCAGCAAGAAACGGGCACGAATCCGTAACGAAACAGGACTTTTTGGATGCGGTAGACCGAATTATCGGAGGACTGGAAAAGAAAAACAAAGCCATCAAACCTTCGGAAAAAAGAAGAGTGGCTTATCACGAAGCAGGACACGCCACGATTTCGTGGCTGGTGGAACACGCCGCTCCACTTTTGAAAGTGACCATCGTGCCAAGAGGACGTTCTCTGGGTGCAGCCTGGTATCTTCCGGAAGAAAGACAGCTCACCACCACCGAGCAAATGAATGACGAACTTTGTGCAACTTTGGGAGGAAGAGCAGCTGAAGAAACCATTTTCGGAAATATTTCAACCGGAGCGCTTTCAGACCTGGAACGGGTAACCAAACAAGCACAGGCAATGGTGACCATTTATGGACTGAACGATAAGATTGGAAACATTTCTTATTATGACAGTTCGGGACAATCCGAATACAGTTTTGGAAAACCTTATTCTGAGCAAACCGCAAAGATGATTGACGAAGAAATTTCAAAAATCATTGAAACACAATATCAAAGGGCTTTGCAGATTCTGCGTGATAACAAAGAAAAACTGGATGCTTTGGCAACAAAACTCTTAGAAAAAGAAGTGATTTTCAGGGAAGATTTGGAAGAAGTTTTCGGGCAAAGAGCGTGGGATCCGGAGTTGACCGAACACCCGGTTTCCAGCACCCATAAAGAAAATCCACCAACCGAGGAAGAAAATCCGGCACCGGAAGAAATTCAGGCACCAGAATCACCTTCTCAACTATAATCAAAATATTTAGAACTTGACTATTTGCATCCTAATTAACCAGAAGTGCAAATAGTCAGGTTTTTTTTGTTAATTTCACTCCGTAAACAAATATTTTCTATTTTTGTATTAACATTCGCATAAACCGCAAAAATTGAGTTTATTTAAAAAAATTGTCGGTAAAATTTTAAATCAACCGGAAGAAGACGAAAACCAGGATGTGATCAAACTTGGAGATCAGCTGAAAAATGCTGATTTGGATTATAAGTTTGCACAGCTGTTCACGCATTCCGGAGGATTCTTCAATTATTGCGCAGACGAAGCGGAAGCGCTTCAAACCCTGAATCATATTCTGAAGATTGAAGATGTGAAATCGGTTTTCTGCTGGGATCACGAACTGAAAAACTTTCTGGATGTGGTGAAAGTTCCCTACACCACAGAACTTGAACTTTTCAATGATTGCGCCTTCATCACCTGCGAATACCTGATTGCCTATGACGGCAGAATCATGCTTTCTCACAACAATATCCTGCATTACCATTCTTCCAGACTGCCGGAAAAGATCATCATCATGGCGAATGTTTCCCAAATTGTCACCAACCTGAACGACGCGATGGCTAAAATCAAAAGAAACGGAAACATCAAAAACCTCACCTCCATCAGCGGAAGCAATTCCAAATTGGATACGCCGAACAAGGACAATACAAAACTTTTCTTACTTTTGCTCGAAGATTAACTTCTTAGAAGTTATTTAATTTTCCCATTAATTACAAAATTTTGGATCGAAATCTAATTCAACGATTACTTGGCGGACTGCTTTATGGGTTCGTGGTCATATTCTGCACTACTCCGATTGGCTCGGAATTGCTGGGGAAAATAGCCCCAAACCTCGTTCAGCAGCATCAACTCTATTATGGATTGATCACTTTTTTCCTTTTCGTGGGAGCATGGGAATGTGTGAAGATGATGAAATTCGACCCCAAAAGCTGGGAAAAATATGTGGTTTTTCCACTGATTGCAGTGGTTTTCTGGCGATTTTCAACAAGATTTTTCAAACACGGTTTTTATTTTGACTTTAACCTCTCGGAAATTCTGGCACTTTCACTGGTCGTGATTGCCGTGGTTACTTTATTTAAATTTTCCAAGGAACTTTATTATGATAACGGGAAATTGATTTTCACAGTGATTTACACTGCACTGCCGTTCGGATTTGCTTTAGGTTTGCCCAAATTTTCAGCGATGGAAGGAACCTTTAGTTTAGAAGTGTTTTTCCTGTTCATCCTGATTTGGAGCAGCGACACTTTTGCGTATTTCACCGGAAAGTTTTTCGGAAAACATAAAATGGCCCCAAAAATTTCACCCAAGAAAACCTGGGAAGGATTTGCCGGAGGCGTAATATTGACCATCATTCTGGGATTTTTCATTGAAAAATTCCATCCAGATTTAAGAGGAAACTGGATGGCTGTCGGTTTTTTGGTTGCTGTTTTCGCGCCGCTCGGAGATTTGGTAGAGAGTCAGCTGAAAAGAACTTTCGCAGTGAAAGACTCCGGAAACATCATTCCCGGTCACGGCGGAATTCTGGATCGGCTGGACAGTTTTATAATCTGTGTTCCGGTCGTATATTTGTACTTTATTTTAGAAAAATTAATCTGAAAACTGAATTTTAATTTCAATTTAAAAACTTAAATCTGCTATTCGCCATCCCGATCGCTATCGGGAGCCAGTAGCCAAAAGCTATCAAATGAAACTTCATAAAGAATCAAAAGGAACCATCACCGTCGCCACGTTATTATTCATCGTCATCGCGGCACTTTCAATTTATTTTCTAAAATTTTGGGCCATTTTGCTCCTGATCCCAATCTTGGTCATATATGGACTGGTTTTCTGGTTTTTCCGGGTTCCCGAAAGAAATATTCTGGATACAGAAGAAAACGTCATTGCACCGGTTGATGGTAAAGTGGTGATGATCAAGGAAGTGGACGAAGATGAGTTTTTAAAGGCAAAAGCCATCCAGATTTCTATTTTCATGTCGCCATTAAACGTCCATATTTGCAGGTATCCGGTTTCCGGAAAAGTGGTGTACAAAAAATACCATCCGGGAAGATATTTGGTGGCTTGGCATGAAAAATCCTCTACCGAAAATGAACGTACCACCGTTGCCGTAGAAGGGTTCAACAATCACAAAGTCGTTTTCCGCCAAATTGCGGGATATGTTGCCAGAAGAATCGTTTTCTATTGCAATGAAGGCGATCCGGCGAAAGCGGGACACGAATTCGGGTTCATAAAATTTGGTTCCAGAATGGACGTTTTTCTCCCGTTAAATACGGAAATAACCTGCAAAATTGGAGATAAAACCACGGGAGGACTGGATGTGATCGCGAAACTGAGATAATCAATCGCATGATGAGAAAAGCAGTAATTAAAGTCAGGATTTTTTAGTCTTGGCTTTTTTTGGTATTTTTAAAAACTGTCAAACCAAATCTATGAAAATAATGCTGAAATACGGTTTTCTACTTATTGCTGTGCTGAGTTGGACTTCCTGCAACTTCAAAGAAAAAAATGAAGAGCTTAAAATCCGCGAACAGAAACTTCTGGAAAAAGAAAAAGAATTTGCGCTGAAACAAGCTGATTATCAAAATCTTTTAGAAATGCGTGATAGCCTTTATGCCAAAAAGGACACCCTTCAGGCAATTCCACTTCCGGAAAACCTTTTGGGAAAATGGTCCGGAAAAATGATCTGCACTGATTCCAACTGCCCCGAAAATATGATAGGCGACATCAGAAATGACAATTGGGAATTCACCGAGAATGGACAAAAAATTTCGGCAAAAGTTACCAATAAAGCAGGAAACATCAGAGTTTACACCGGCAGTTACAACGGTTCAGAAATCCGGCTTTCTTACCAAAGCGATTCCACCGCTGCAAAAAAAACCTATGTGAACATACTTTTAAATGATTTAAAAGACACCAAAATCCGTGGAATCCGGGACGTCATTGGTGACAATAACTGTACTTCCCGTTTTTCCATCGATCTGGATAAATCTAAAAACTAGAACATGCTCAGCATTTTAAGCTTAAATTTTTCAACCCTCACTCTCCCGCTGGAAGATCCGGTTTTGAAATTTCTGGTGGTTTTGATCATCATTCTTTTCGCCCCTATTTTATTGAACAAAATTAAAGTTCCCCACCTTTTGGGACTGATCATCGCGGGTGCAATCGTGGGTCCGAACGGATTCAACGTCCTTGCAAGAGATGCGAGCATCGTGGTCACCGGAACTACAGGTTTGCTGTACATCATGTTTTTGGCAGGCTTGGAAATCGATCTGAACGAATTCAAGAAAAACAAGTGGAAAAGCATCACTTTTGGACTGTATACTTTCTCAATTCCTTTCATTTTGGGAATATTGGGCGCCCATTTTCTGTTTAATTTCTCGTGGCTGACGGCCATTGTTTTTGCCAGTATTTTTTCATCTCATACCTTAATTTCTTATCCGATTGTCAGTAAACTAGGCATTCAAAAAACCCTTCCGGTGAATATTGCCGTGGGTGGAACAATGATCACCGATATTCTGGCGCTCTTGGTTTTGGCGATTTGTGTGGGTATAACTCAAGGCGAGGTGAACGCAGCTTTCTGGACGAAAATATCGATCTCGATGATTATTTTTTCGGCGGTGGTTCTGTTTGGCTTTCCGATTATTGGGCGGTGGTTTTTCAAAAAAATCAGTGACAGTATTTCGCAATATATCTTCGTTTTGGTGATGATTTATCTGGCGGCACTGCTCGCGGAATTGGGCGGTGTGGAACCAATTATCGGAGCGTTCTTTGCCGGACTTGCTTTAAACAAGCTTATTCCACACACTTCCGCTTTGATGAATCGGGTTGAATTTGTGGGAAACGCCATCTTTATCCCCTTCTTCCTGATCAGCGTAGGAATGATCATCGATTTTTCAGTATTTCTAAACGATATAAAAACCATTGAAGTCGCATTGTTAATGACGGTTATCGGCATTTCCACGAAATATTTTGCGGCAGTTGCTACCCAGAAAACCTTCAAACTCACGAAAGAACAGGGGGGAATTATTTTCGGATTAAGTGCTTCACACGCGGCAGCAACTTTAGCCATCGTAATGGTGGGTTACAACATTATTTTGGGCGAAACCGATTCCGGAGAACCCATCCGTTTATTGGATGAAAGCGTGCTGAACGGAAGTATTCTGCTGATTTTGGTCTCATGCACCGTTTCCTCTTTTGTGACGCAGAAAAACGCACACCAACTCGTGAAAGCAGAAAATGAAAATACCATTACGGATACCGATCCTGACGACGAGAATATTTTGCTCGCCTTGAACCATCTGAGTACCGTGGAACCAATGGCCAATCTTGCACTGATGATCAAATCGAAAAACAATCGTGGGAAAATTTACGCCCTGAATATCATCAGTGAAGAAAAAAATGAATCTTCAAAGAAAAATGCGGAAAAACTCCTTCATTCAGCTCAAAGCATCGGTGCTTCTGCAGACCTAGAAATTAAGCCTTTGATTCGGTATGACGCAGATATCATCAATGGGATGAATAATGAGGTCAAGGTGAATTCCGTCTCGGATCTGATCATTGGCGTGGATTCTGAAAAAGGTTTTTCGCCCACTTTTGTCTATAATCTCTACAGCGGATATCTCAATAACCAGCCGGCAAATGTGTTGGTTTATCATTCGGTACAGCCGGTTTCCACCATCCAAAAATATGTGGTGATTTTCGCGGCGAACGCACATCTGGAAAGTGGATTCTTTCATTCTTTGCTGAAGGTTTGGAACCTTGCACGAAATTCCGGATCAAAAATTGAGTTTTATGGAAGTGAAGACACCATCAAAGTAATCGAAAATATCCGAAAAAAGGTGAATATTGATTCGTCGGTCATCATCTTCAACAACTGGACAGAAATCCGCAAAATTTTTGAGAAAATGAAGGATGACGATGGACTCATCCTGTTCATGGCCACCAGGGAAATGCAGTCTTATCTGCCAGAAATGCAGCATGTCCCGAATTACCTGAACCAGCATTTCAGGAACCGAAATTACCTGCTGATATTCCCGAACCAAACCCGCGAAAATGCATACAAAAAGCAAACGCGAGCAATCGGGAATATGGATGATTTCATGGAAATCGGGAATATAGTGAGCAGAATTTTCAAATAAAAAAAAGGAATCAGCGATAAGTTGATTCCTTTTCTCATTATTTTTCTATGATTTAAATCGGCACAAAAATCACAGCCAAAATTGCAGCCGCTCCTATTGCGATGGAAGAAATCCAATCGGTTTTCTTGATGGTTCGCACGTCACTTTTATTGATATTTACTTCTTGTCCGTTGCTTGTTTTGCCATAAATCTTATCATCATCCACTTTTAAAACTTCCATTTTCACCAATTTAGGTTCATTGGTGGTAATGGTGTATTTTTGGTAAAGTTCCAGAGAATTTTTCTGCATCGGTTTCAATTTATCCACTACACGGGTTTGGCAGGAAGTTGCAAAAACCAATAGCGACAAAGCAATTATAGCACGGGGGTTTTTCATTTTGAGAATAATTTTGTCAAATTTAATAAAATTAATGGTTAGGAGAGCGCTTTTGAAACCTTTTAAGAATTTTTCGAGTTCAAATCCTGGGCAATCAACCACGTTTCACTCCAACATGCCTGAAAATTGAATCCACCAGTTACTGCATCAATATTTAAAACTTCGCCAGCTAAATAGAAGTTTTGCAAAATCTTAGAGGACATGTTTTTAAAATTGATTTCCTTTAGATCCACTCCACCTGCTGTTACGAACTCATCCTTATATGTTGATTTTCCTGAAACTTTCATCAAATTTCCGCAAAGATGGGTTAAAATCCGGTCAAGTTCTTTGGTTGAAATATTCGAGATGTTTTTTTCAAGATCCACTTTTGAAAGCCACAAAATCCGGTGCCAAAACCTGGAAGTGATTTCAAAAACCTTCGAACTTCCGATGGTTTTCTTTGGATGATTTTGTCTGAATTTCTTGAAGATTTCTCCGGCTGTTTCAAGGTCTATTCCCAAAAAATTCACCAAGATTTCAAACTGGTATTTCGAAGCTGCGAGCTCTCTGGCTTTCCACGCAGAAATTTTTAAGATGGCCGGTCCCGAAAGTCCCCAATGCGTAATCAGCATGGGACCGGATTCCACCGTCTTCAACTTTGGAATAGAAACTTCCGCATTGGCAAAACTTGTCCCCATCAAATCTTTTAAGGTCTCATTTTTAATGTTGAAGGTAAAAAGCGACGGAACAGCTTCCACGATTTGATGTCCGAGATTCTGGATGAGCTTTAGAGATTTAGGTGAACTTCCGGTAGCGTAAACCACATAATCTGCAAAGTAAACCTCTGCATTGGTTCTTACCAGATACTGATTTTCTACCCTCCTAATTTCTAAAACTACGGATTGAGTCTGGACTTTGAAATTTTTTCGGGAAACCTCGCTCACCAAAGTATTGATAATTGTTTGCGAGGAATTGCTTTCCGGAAAAACACGGTTGTCATTCTCTATTTTTAAAGCTACATTTCTTTGGTGAAACCACTCCATCGTATCTCCCGGCTGAAACTTATGGAAAACGCTGAGCAATTCCCTGTTTCCTCTTGGATAAAATTCGGTCAGTTCTTTTGGGTCGAAACACGCATGAGTTACGTTGCATCTTCCGCCTCCGGAAATTTTCACTTTTTGCAAAACATCGGAATTCTGTTCTAAAATAGTAACTTCAAAAAGAGATTCATCGAGATTTGCGGCACAGAAAAATCCTGCCGCTCCACCTCCGATGATGATGATTTGTTTTTTTTTCATAGTATGCAGCATTGTCAGCGTTTATAGCGTCCACAACGCTGATAACGACCGCACAAAAATACGATTTTTCCAAACCACCTTTAATCCGTAATTTTGAACCCGGAAATAAACGTCCCTTAACTTGTAATTTTAATCAAAAAATGTCTGAATACCTGCATAAGTTCGAAGTCCGCTGGAGCGATATCGATGCCAACAAACACTTGGCAAATTCTTCCTATATTGCTTACTGTGCACAAACCAGGATGGCTTTTATGAATACCCATAAAATGGGACTTAAAGAACTTTCACGGTGGGGAATCGGACCGGTGATTCTGCATGAAAGACTTTCTTTTTTTAAGGAAATCTATGCCGATCAAATCGTTTATGTTTCTGCCGAAATCTCGGGAATGTCTGAAGATGCAAGTATCTATCAGTTTGTCCATAAATTTTATTTACCAGACGGAACACACATGGCAACTGCAGAAGCGACCGGAGTTTGGATCGATATGATGCTTAGAAAATCCACATCACCTCCTGACGACATTGTGGAAGTCATGCAGGAATTCCGCTCAGAGAACACGAAACTCCTAACCAAACAGGATTTGAAAGACCTGCCTTTCAAAGCACAGGATGTAGAACCTTTTTACAAAAGAAACACTTTCACATGGAGAAAAAATAACGATGAAAAAACGGAAGAATAATCATTCCGGCACCCTTTGAAATCCTAAACAAATCAAATCCCAACCTTTAATAACATATCAGAAAATGCTCGAAGAAAAATCCCCACAACTCACACCGATTTCCGCTTACGGAGAGTTTGGACTGATCAAGCACCTCACCGAAAACTTAAGTTTTGAAAATCCATCCACAGAAATTTCAATTGGCGACGATGCTGCAGTCATCAATCCCGAAAACCAGAAAGTAGTGGTGACCACAGATATTTTGGCAGAAGGCGTCCATTTCAACCTGGGATATGTCCCGCTAAAACATCTGGGGTATAAAGCGGTGGTGGTCAATCTGAGCGATATTGCGGCAATGAATGCGGTGCCGACGCAGATTCTGATTTCGCTCGCCGTTTCCAACCGATTTCCGGTGGAAGCTTTGGAGGAAATCTATGCCGGAATTTCTTTGGCTTGTAAACATTACAAGGTAGATTTAGTGGGAGGCGATACCACGAGTTCTAATTCCGGATTGGTGCTGAGCATTACCGCAATCGGTTTGGAAAATTCCGAGAATTTGGTGCGGAGAACTGGTGCAAAACCCAACGATCTGTTGGTGGTAAGCGGTGATTTGGGTGGAGCTTATCTCGGATTACAGATCCTGGAAAGAGAACATGCCGTTTTTCTGGCCAATCCAGATATGCAGCCGGAAATGGAAGGGTATGACTATATTCTGGAAAAACAACTGAAGCCTGAAGCCAGAACCGACATCAAAATTATTCTAAAAGAATTGGGCATCCAACCGACTTCCATGATCGATGTTTCTGATGGTTTGTCCTCGGAAACGCTGCATCTGTCCGATCAGAGCAAAGTAGGTTTCAGGATTTATGAGGAAAGAATTCCATTGGATCCGCTGACGATTTCCACTGCTGAAGAACTCAATCTGAACCCCGTCATGTGTGCACTGAACGGTGGCGAAGATTATGAACTACTCTTCACCATTTCCCCCAATGATTTTGAAAAAATCAAAAACCATCCTGATTTCACGATCATCGGTCATGCCGTTGAATTGGATCAGGGAAATTTCCTGGTGGCAAGTGGAACCAATGAACTCATCGCCTTAAACGCTCAAGGCTGGGATGCTTTTCTAAGAAATAAAAAACCTTAAACCTTCGCTCCTACAAAAGCTGCAAAAATCTGCGGATGAATAAGTTCCTCCACATTTACCGTAATATCATTGGCTTCGATTTCAGGTTTTTCAAATTGGGCTTCATCAAAATAAAGAAGCTTCCATTTTCCCTGTTGGTATTCCAAATAAGTTAGATTTTCAATCCAATCGCCGGAATTCAGATAATGAACCGTACCTTTCTCATTGGTTACGATTCTATCTGCTGGTTGATGAATATGCCCACAAACCACGTAATCATATTTGTTTTCAATGGCGAGTTCTATGGCTTTTTCTTCAAAATCAGCAATGAACTTCACTGCATTTTTCACAGAGTTTTTGATTTTCTTTGAAAGTGAAATCTTTTTGCTTCCGATACTTTCCAATAAAAAATTAATTGCCCGATTGATTAGAATCAGCCAATCATAACCGATTCCGCCAATTTTTGCGATAATTTTCGCACTGCCTTTCGTGGTATGGTCAAAAATATCGCCATGGAAAAACCAGGTTTTCTTCCCATCGATTTCCAACAGATACTTATCGGTGAGGAAAAGGTTTCCCATCGTCAAATCCGAATACTTCCTTAAGAATTCATCGTGATTTCCGGTGATGTAAATGATTTCGGTCCCGTTTTTCATCATCTTGAAAAATTCACTCAGAACCGCCATGTGGGAATCCGGGAAATACTTTTTAGAAAAAGCCCAGCCATCGATAATGTCGCCGTTTAAGATCAGTAATTTGGGATTAATGCTTTTCAAATACGCCACAAGCTGCGTGGCATGGCAACCATAAGTCGCCAAATGAATATCTGAAAGAACTACAATCGGAAGGTCTCGCTTTTCCATCGGAATTTTTTCAAAATTAAGGTTTCAATGTGAAATAAATTTAAATGGAAAATTAAATTTATTTCTGCTGACCATCATTACGTAAAAAAAGCAATCTTTCGCCTGGAAACCCCGCTTGCAAATTTCTTAGAAAATAAATGGACCGGCCCATGCGCTGCTACCGGTGCTTCCGCCGCAATTTGATCTCACATAGAATCCTTTCCACAAGCAATACATATTCGAAATGGAAATGGAAGTGTTTGAAGTGGTGAATTCCTGCGCACCTGGCGGATCATTCACATTTTGGATCAGGGAAATCGTATAACTTTGGGGCGACCCGTAACTGCTCCAGGAAAAACCTCTGGTCGCTCCCATTCCTACGTTACACTGTCCTGAAATCACATAACTATTCAGGTTAAAAGGTTTCGCGCAAGTTGGTGTAGTGGTATAAGTGTATTTTTTAAACGGTGTTGGATCACCGGCGCTGCAAATTGTCCGTACATAAAAATCATAGGTCTGGTTCAGCGGCAGATTATTAAAATAGAGATTGCTCGCATAATTTTCACCTCTTATCCGGGTTCCTGAACCTGGGGTAAAACCGGCAATACCAAATTCCACTTCGTGATAGTAAAAACTTCCGCCAGAATAACCAACCTGTAGAATAATTTGGTTAGGATCATACTGATAAAAATCCGCAGAAACGGTTCCGTTACAGTTGCTTTGCTGAGTAGTAACGCTTGAAAGTTTATAGGGCTCGCTGCTTTCCGTACTGCTGCAAATTCCCGTGATATAAAAGTCATAAGTTGTGGAGGAAAGCAGATCCGCAATTTCCACATAGTTATTGGAAGTCATTATCTTTTTTCCGCTACCCTGTGCAAATCCCGTCAGTCCATACTCAATTTTGAAAGAATTGGCATTGCTTCCAGAAACAAAACTTAAGGTGACGCCGCTTGGTGAGGTCTGAAAATTAACATAGGATACCTTACCGCATTTGTTTTCTGGTGTGGCAGATCCTCCTTCATCTCTGGAACAACCTATTAATGCTATAATTGAGAAAATAACAGCGAAAAGAGTCGATTTAAAATTCATAAGTTTTTTTAATTTTTGCGGAGGTAAAAGTAAATAAAAAATCCCGACTGCAATGCAGTCAGGATCGATTTTTATGAAACGCTTAAAATTATGCGTTGGGCTCTACAGATACGAAAGATCTGTTATTTGCTTTTTTGGTGAAGATTACTTTTCCATCAACCAATGCGTGCAAAGTATGGTCTTTTCCCATTCCTACATTTTCACCAGGATGGTGCTGCGTACCTCTTTGTCTCACGATGATATTTCCAGCAATTGCTGCTTGTCCACCGAAAATCTTCACTCCTAATCTTTTGGAATGAGATTCTCTACCGTTTTTGGAACTACCAACTCCTTTCTTATGTGCCATTTTATTTTAAGGTTTTTTGGTTTAGATTATTCAGCGGTTTCGCTGTCCGATTTTTTCGTTGTTTTTTTTGCTACAGGAGCGTCTTCTGAAGCAGCTGCTGCTTTTTTAGCTTTCGGTGCCGCTTTCTTTTCTTCTTTCTTATTATCGAAACCTGTGATTCCGGTAATTTGAATCTGAGTTAAAGATTGTCTGTGACCGTTTTTCTTTTCGTAGCCCTTTCTTCTTTTCTTTTTGAAAACGATAACTTTATCCGCTTTCACGTGATCCAAGATTTCAGCATCTACGGTGATACCGTTTACAGCCGGGGCGCCGATTGTTGTAGTACCGTTTACGGTAAGAAGAACTTTGTCAAAAGAAACTTTCGCTCCTTTGTCTCCTTGCAAACGGTTTACAAACAACTTTTGGTCTTGCTCAACTTTGTATTGAAGCCCTGCTATTTCTACAATTGCAAACATTGTCTATAAATTTTGTTAGTTAATTCGAGGTGCAAAAGTACAAAATTTTTCTGAAACACAAACAGTTGGAATGAAATTTTCGCCAAACAAAATCAAACTCATTTTCATTTCCGTACTAAGCGGAGTGTGTTTTCGAAAAAAATTAAATGGTGGTCAACCTTAATGTATTTGTTTTTCCGCTTTCGTTTGCCGGCATCGCATTCAGGTTGATCACGAAATCGTTATATTCCACATAACCATACTTCAAGGTCAGTTCATTGACTTCGACAATGGTTTCATCAGTCGATTTGTTGGACGTGTAATAATAGGCCCGAACTCCCCAAAGAAGGTTCAGCATCGTAATCACACGCTTGTTGGAACTGTAGATAATGATATTGGAATTCGGGCGGTGTGCCGAAATCTGAAACGCCGTGTATCCTGAATAAGTCAGCGTGATGATTGCTTCCACATTGGTGGTTTTTGCAATACGCACTGCGGCAAGGCAGATTCTATTCGTGATGAAACGCTCATCGATACAGTTGAATTCCCTTTCAATAGGAGCGTTTTCGTTTTGATAAAAATGCGTTTGCTCGATGTTCTTCACAATCTTCGCCATATTTTTCACCACATCCACAGGATATCTACCTACTGAAGTTTCGCCTGAAAGCATTACCGCATCCGCTCCATCGAGAACGGAATTCGCCACGTCGTTTACCTCAGCTCTCGTCGGGGTCAAGCTGTTAATCATTGTTTCCATCATTTGGGTAGCAATGATCACCGGTTTGGCGAACCTTCTGGCTTTTTCAACCAGATTTTTCTGGATGGCCGGAACTTCCTCCATGGGAACTTCAACACCCAAATCTCCACGAGCGACCATTAAACCGTCACATTCTTGCAAGATTTGCTCGATATTTTTAACGCCTTCTGGTTTTTCAATTTTGGCAATAATGGGAGTTTTGAATTTTTTCCCTTTCGGATGCTTCGCAATGAGCTCTTTTAGATCAATGATATCTTGCGCATGGCGGACAAAAGAAAGTGCGATCCAGTCCAACTCCAAATCAAGGATGAAATTGGCATCTTCAATGTCTTTTTCCGTCAATGCAGGAAGTGAAACATTGGTATTCGGAAGGTTAACCCCTTTTTTTGAGCTCAAAGGTCCACCTTGAATGGTTCTAGCTTTTACGGTGTCTTTTTCGTTGGTTTCGATGACCTCCAGAACCAGTTTCCCATCGTCGATCAAGATTCTTTCACCCACTTTCACATCCTGCGGGAATTGCTGGTAAGTCATATAGACTCTTTTGGAATCCCCCTCTATTTTTTCATTGGTAAAAGTCAAAACATCTCCCGGATTGAGGTAAGATCCTTCTTTCACCACGCCTACTCGGAGCTTCGGTCCCTGCAAATCCCCGAGAATACTCGTTGAACGACCAAGTTCTTTATTTATTTCACGGATGGTTTCCACGTTTTTTCGAACCAAGTCGTAATCTGCGTGGGAAAAATTTATTCTGAAAACATCTACGCCTGCATTAATCAGGTCTATCATGGTCTCCTTGTCTGAAGAAGCCGGACCCAATGTGGCGATGATTTTTGTTTTTTTTATGTATTTATTCATAATATTGGATGAGCTGATAAAACTCTTCTTCCGGGCTTAACCGAAAGCCCTGGGTTTTGAACGTTAAATGTTCAGGGAGCAAAATTAATGAAAAATCGTCAAACGGCTCGGAAGTCCGGATGAGATAATCCACATCCTCATATTGTTCCAACAGATATTTGGTTTCGTTTTCCGAGGAAAACAATTCGTTTGAAAATTTCTTTTGAATACTTTGGCAGGATCTATTGGCAATGAACTGGATGCACACCTTGGAATCACAGTGAAATGCCTGAAATCTCGGAAATTGATAATCAAAATAGCTTCCCTGAAAACTGAAATCTGAAATCCGTGAAAACTTAAAAGAATTCAGCGCATTGACGTGGTAGAAAAACTCGAAATCCGGAACCTGTTTTGCAAGCCGCACCAATCCTAATGTGATTTCTTCATCTTCATATTCAATGTCAAGTAATAGCTTTTGGGATTTCAAGGATATTTTCTTTTTTGTTTAAGATATAAAAGGCGCGCTGTGCCGCTTTTTCTTCCGCCTTTTTCTTGGATGTTTCGGTGGCGTTGGTGATTTTTTCCTCTTCCAACCAAACATGACATCTGAAAACGAGATTCCTGTTGGGCTGAAGTTCCTCAAAGGTTTCGTATCTGATGATGGTTTTCTTTTTCTGGCTCCACTCCAGCAGCAAACCTTTGTAGCTCACAATTTTCTTTTCAAGCTTATTGATGGAGTTTGGCGTTAGCAACCGATCCAGCACTACGCTTCTGCACAGCTCGTAGCCCAGATCCAAATAGATTGCACCGATCAATGCTTCAAAAAGATTTCCGGTGATGTTTTCACTGAGCGCACACGGATGGTCATTCTGAAGAAATTTGGTGAGACCAAGTTCTTCACCCAATTTATTGAGGTTTTTCCGGTTCACGATTTTGGATTTCATCTGGGTGAGAAATCCCTCGTTTTCATTGGGATAAATAGCGAACAGATGACTTGAGATGATTGCGCCCAAAACAGAATCTCCCAAAAACTCGAGTCTTTCGTAATTTTTGTTTTTCTTGTTTTTCGACGAAGTTTTTAAGGAAAATGCTTCCCGGTAAAGATTGATGTTCTGTACGGCGACACCGGTTATTTTACTGATTTCGTTGCTTAGATAATAATCTTTTTCCGATAGCGTTTTTTTTCTTTGGGTCAGGAATCTAGAAAAGTACTTCTTTAACTCCATGTAAATTGCTTCTTAAATTTTCGTAAAAAGTACGCAGGCATTATGTCCGCCAAAACCGAACGTGTTGCTCATCGCAATATTTACATCTTTCTCCACTGCGTGATTAAAGGTAAAATTCAGCCTGCTGTCAATTCTTTCATCATCGGTGAAATGGTTGATGGTAGGCGGTACTATTTTGTGAACAATCGTTTTCAATGCCGCGATCGCTTCTACTACTCCCGCAGCTCCCAGCAAATGTCCGGTCATGGATTTGGTGGAATTGATCTGAATGTCAAAAGCATGTTCTCCCAGTAACTTGGAAATGGCATTGGATTCTGCAATATCACCCAATGGCGTGGAGGTACCGTGCATATTAATGTGGTCCACCTCATCGGCTGTTATATTGGCGTCTTCCAGACAGTTCTTCATTACGAGATAAGCTCCCAAACCTTCAGGATGTGGAGCTGTCATGTGATAGGCATCCGCACTCATTCCGCCGCCTTTCAATTCGGCATAAATAGTGGCGCCGCGTTTTACGGCATGTTCATATTCTTCCAGAATAATGCATCCCGCTCCTTCGCCAAGGACGAATCCGTCCCGGTCTTTATCGAAAGGTCTGGAAGCGGTTTTCGGACTATCGTTTCTGGTGGAGAGCGCCATCATGGCATTAAAGCCACCTACTCCACTTGCCGTGACTGCTGCTTCGGAGCCTCCACAAACAATTACATCTGCTTTCCCAAGCTGAATCAGCATTTTGGAATCAATGATTGCATTTGCTGAAGAAGCACAGGCAGAAACTGTGGTATAATTGGGTCCATGGAATCCGTATTCAATAGAAATTTGACCGCCGGTGATATCCGCAATCATTTTCGGAATAAAGAAAGGATTAAACCTAGGGATCTCAGTATTTGCCCAACCCAAAACTTCAGTTTCAAATGTCTCCAAACCACCAATCCCGGAACCCCAGATTACCCCTACCCGATTTTTGTCAAGTTCATTTTCCAGAATTCTTGAATGGGCTACAGCTTCTCTTGCCGCAACTATTCCGAACTGGGTGTTACGATCCATTTTTTTCGCCTCTTTCTTGTCGAAATGATTCAGTGGATCAAAGCCTTTCACTTCGCAGGCAAATTTGGTCTTGAAGTTGGAGGCATCAAAAAGAGTAATCGGAGCCGCTCCGCTCTCACCTTTCACAAGGTTTTCCCAGAATTCATTCGCATTGTTTCCAATGGGCGTGATCGCGCCAAAACCGGTTACAACTACTCTTTTTAATTCCATAAATTATTGCTTCTTTTGATAGAATATTATTTGTTCACTACTTCCTCGATGTAAGCAATAGCGTGTCCTACAGTAGTAATTTTTTCTGCTTGGTCATCTGGAATTTGGATATTGAATTCTTTTTCGAATTCCATGATCAATTCTACAGTATCCAATGAATCAGCTCCTAAATCATTAGTGAAGCTAGCTTCTGGAGTTACTTCTGTTTCCTCAACGTCGAGTTTATCAGCAATGATAGCTTTTACTCTTGATGCAATGTCTGACATAATATTTATTTTTAATTATTTGTTAATTGGTGCAAATATATAAAATTCTTTACGATTTGAACTTTTTTTGATCATAATTGGATAACTTTCCAGATGGCAAATTTACGAAATAAAGCATAAAACGGGCACCATTTACAGATAAACCTAGATACATTTTTTCTGTTAACCCATTATCAACGCAAAAATAATTTCAAAAGACTTTTGCCTGAATCTGGAAAAAATCGGCATAAAAAAAGACCCGGAAAATTCCGGGTCGTTCTTGCTATTTTGGGTTGGATTTATTGTTTCACTACTTTGAAAGATTCATTTCTTCCTCCTTCCAAGATCGTGCTCACGATATAAACTCCAGGAGCCAATCTGCTCATGTCGATTTTTCCGTCAACCAATTGAGTTGAAACCGGCATTTTTTGACCTGCTACGTTATAAACGTGTACCACCTCCACTTTTTGTTTAGAGTCGATGTTTAGATATCCCTTCACTGGATTCGGATAATAATTGAATGCTGACTTAGCGATATCATTTACACCTAAAGCGGTGCAAACCAAATTGAACACATAGTTGCCAGTTCCTGTAGTCCATACTCCTGATGTACTGGTGTTGGAAAAAGCATCTAATGAACCAAGGGTTCCACCGGTTCTTGATTCCCAAGCAACTGCGTCAGTAGTTACCTCAATCCAATATTTGGTATTGGCGGCGAAATCAACAGGTGAATTAAACATTACTTTATATTTAATAAACTCATATCCAAAGTTGGTTCCAGTCACTGTACTTTCTGCAATAGTACCAGTTCGAGTAAACAGTTGAGTTCCAGGAACACCTGCATTGTCACTATAGAAAGTGAAACTAAATGTAGTTGCCGTTCCTACTACAGTTGGTTCCAAACCGTAAACCGTAATATTGCTTGACGCAACCGGGATGTCCATCGCTAGTTTTTGCGCAGTTGCTCCACCGAAAAATAATCCATTTTCCAGGTTGTTGGAAACCACTTTGAAATCCGCGCAGTTGGTAGGCGGGGTTCCGCACATCACCGCTCTGGTGTGGCTGGTGTTCGCAAAATCGCAATTGCTGCTTAAGTGTGTGTAAAATCTCACTACGCCTGATGCAGATGGAGTATAAACAACCGGTCCAGTTCCTGCTGCCAAAGTAGTAGTTCCCGCTTCGTCGCTGATGGTGATAAAATGCGTAGGCACTGAGGACGAGAAAGTATAGGCAACTCCACCAGTCAAGTTCACTTTGGAGTATTCACCGGTCCATGCAATCGTAGTCACATTTTGGACTGATCCAGCACATACCGGAGTAAACGTGGCAGATGGATACTGACCATTTGGTGCGGTCAGACAGCCGGTTGCAGGAACAACTAACGTGTAATCTTCAGTCTCACCAAATCCCTGAGCTTCGTCGCAAGCTTTTGTTGGGTCTGAAGCAGCGTTGGATGAAACCGCCGCAACTCTAACACGAAGTCTGTAACTGCCGGAAGCAGTTCCTGCCGGAATCGGAATATTATTATTGATCACCTGACCTGTCGGATTTCCATTTCGGTTTCCAATAGCGGTAAATTCCGAAGGTTCAAAAGTGTCATTTTTGTTCCAGTCAACCCAAGCGGTTACATTTTCATATGCAAATCCTGTCCCAACTGTCACAGAAATTGCTGCGTTAGTTCCAGGTGTAACATTGGTCTGCATGGCAGTAAAATCAGAGTAACCATTCGCTCCGCAGGTAGTGGTGTTGTTAATCGTTCCAATGGTAACATTGGTGATTAAGTCTCCATCGGTACAATCTAATGCAGGAGTACAATACGCTAAGGGCGACTTAGTTGCTTTAGAAAACTGTGCCGCCTTTACAGCTGAATGCTGCGCTGTAGGTGTTTTCACTGTTGTTTTAGCAACAGACTGACCAAAACCTGCGGACGGCAACAAAGCCATCATGAAAAAAGGTAATTTTGTCTTCATAAAAAATTAATTTGGTTAATAAAAAATTGAATTCCCTAAAATACAAATATTTTGGATATGACAAAATCAAATATGCATATTTTGTGCTATAAAAACCAAATATCTCTAAATTCAAAACACTTTTAACTCCGTATTCATCAAGGCTTCCATCATTTATTCGAAAAACTGCATTTATCAGAAAAAAAATGCTATTCATTAAGGAAAGGAAATAATTGGGCTAAAATCCAGCAATTTCACATCATTAAATCCTCCCAAAATAACCTGTAGAGCAGTAAAACTAAATTAAACAAAAAAAATCTAAGGAAAAACAGGCTTTACCGTACTTACATCAAGAACCATTCATTGACCAAAGAACCCGCCAATCTGGCGGTCCTTTCCTGAATGTCAAAAGTAGGATTCACTTCCGCCACATCAATCCCCACTAATTTTTTGGACTTCAGGATATGTTTAAAGAAATGCATAAAAGTGGAATCGGCAAAAATTCCGTTGTAAGCCAGTGCAGAAACCCCCGGCGAAATAGCGACATTGAACACATCCATGCAAATGGTCAGATAAAGCACGTCTACCTTTTCCAGAAGCAAATCAATCTGTTCATATATATAAGAAAGCCTGTCGAAAAAAAGTTCGTCTGCGAGAATATATTTCATCCCGAACTGATGAGCCGTGTCGAAAAGCTTCAGGGTATTTGAATTCCGCTGAATCCCGATATGGAGTGAATGAATCTCCGCTTCCTGAGCAATTTGCCAAAATCCTGTTCCGGAACTCCCCAAACCGTTTTCCGGTTCGCGGTTATCAAAATGAGCATCAATGTTGATGATTCCGATTTTTTTATCCGGAAATGCTTTTCGGATTCCTGAATAATGCGCAAAGGTAACTTCATGACCGCCTCCTAAAACGATGGATTTTGCTTTTCGGGTCAAAGCTTTGGCAACTTTTTCAGCCAATTCGTTTTGCGATTTTTCCAGATCACCATCTTCGCAGTAAACGTTCCCGAAATCCTTTAAGACAAATTCCGGATTGGTGACCGGAAAACTGGACATGCTTTTTCGGATGATATCCGGAGCATCTTTTGCGCCGACTCTTCCTTGATTTCTCCGAACGCCTTCATCCACCGCAAATCCGTGCAAAACGAAATCTTTCGGTGAAATGACATCATAGTCACTTTCCAAAGAAACTTTCTGGAAAATTCTTTGAGCGAGGATATCTGTTCCATCATTGCGACCGTTCCAAATCATAAGGGTTTTAAGCTAAGGTTGTAAATTTTCAGAGAACATTGATTATTGCGGTTTAAACTCATTAAATATTTGCTTTCGCAAACGCTATCGCCGCTTCTTTCACCCATGAATGTTCTTCCTGCGCTTTCCGTTTTGTTTCCAAACGTTTTTTGTTGCAAGGTCCATTTCCTTTTAGAACCTCCATGAATTCGTCCCAGGGTAAATCTCCAAAATCATAGTGACCTCGCTGCTCATTCCATTTTAATTGTTCATCTGGAATTTTCAAGCCGAGAAATTCTGCCTGCGGAACGGTGACATCTATAAATCTTTGTCTTAAAGAATCATTGCTTTCCCTTTTCACCCGATAGTTCATGGATTTTTTTGAATTCGGCGAGTGCTCGTCATTGGGCCCAAACATCATCAAAGCCGGCCACCAAAAACGGTTCAAAGCTTCCTGAGCCAAATCTTTCTGTTCCTTTGTTCCACGACAAAGCGTCATTAAAATTTCATACCCCTGTCTTTGGTGGAAGGATTCTTCTTTGCAAATCCTCACCATCGCCCTGGAATAGGGGCCGTAAGAATTTCCCATGAGCATAACCTGGTTCATGATCGCAGCTCCATCCACCAACCAACCGATCGCACCGATATCCGCCCAGGAAAGAGCCGGATAATTAAAAATGCTGGAATACTTTGCCTTTCCGGAAAGCATATCATTATAGGTGAAATCCCGGTCTGCGGCAATTTCGCCATTACCCAAGGTTTCCGTAGCCGCATAAAGGTAGAGTCCGTGTCCCGCTTCATCCTGAATTTTTGCCAAAAGCGCCATTTTTCTTCGCAAAGAAGGTGCCCTGGAAATCCAGTTTGCTTCCGGGAGCATTCCCACCACTTCCGAATGGGCGTGCTGAGAAATCTGGCGAACCAGCAATTTGCGGTAATCATCGGGCATCATGTCTTTTGGCTCGACTTTATTTTCTGCCTGTACGTATTCAATAAACTTTTCTAAATGTTCCATCTAATCGAGGGTTGTTTATAGGTTTTTCAGATCTTATAGCTTCTGATCGCTTAATTCGTCTTTTGTGTAAATCCCGATTTGACCGTTGCTGAAATCACCTGCCACGAAATTTATTTTTTTTTCCGGGGTCTGTATTTCGTATTCATTAAAAAAATAAACATGTCCTTCAAACGGATCGCGAACTTCAATTTTGCGCTCGCTGCAATGCCAGTAATGGTTCCAGATATTCAGCCCTTCTACCCGGTATTCTTTGTCCACCTCGATGAGCGAGGCAAATTTCCAATTCGTCATAGGTTGCGTTGCTTTTAGTTTTATTTTCTTTAAACGTAATTTCATAACATCTCTTTTTCAGAAAATCCCAGATGTCACTCAGACTCATAAGACCCTCAAATTAAACGTCGTAATTCAGCATCACCACATTAGTGGTTGGGTGACACTGACAGGTAAGTACATATCCTTTTGCGACCTCATCATCGGTGAGCGCAAAATTCTTTTCCATGAAAACCTCACCTTCCATCACTTGCGCTTTGCAGGTACAGCAAACTCCGCCTTTGCATGCGAAAGGAACCGGAAGCTTTTCTTGGATAGCCTGATCTAAGATACTGTTTTTCTTTGAATTCAAATGAAACGAATACTCATCGTCATCAATAATTACAGTCACCATGCTTTCCAGATTCGGTATCGCTTTGAACTCGTCACTCATCTCGGAATTTTCTTCATCATCGGGAGCGGCGTAATATTCGTACATGATTTGAAGTGACGGCACTTTTTTGTCATTTTTCAGATAATCCGAGATGCCCTTGATCATTTCTGATGGTCCACAGGTAAAATAAGTGGCACCCTGAACTGGAATTTCCGCAAACCTCGCAAACAGACGCTCCAGTTTTTCAGCGGTAATCCTGCCTTCAAAAAGCTCGTCTTCAAAATGTTTTTCGCGGGAAAGGAGGTAGATTACTTTCAGTCTTCCGGCAAACTTTTCGGCCAGTTCATCGATTTCCTTTTTAAAAATAATATGGGCAGAACTTTTGTTGCTAAAGAAAAGATACGCATCACTTTTCGGTTCCTGATAAAGCGCTTCCTTCAAGTTGGAAAGCACCGGGGAAATCCCACTTCCTGCAGCAAGTCCTACATAAGTTTTCTCATTGGATGGATGATAATTGGTGTAGAAATGACCCATCGGCGCCATTACTTCCACGGTGTCGCCCAATTTTAAATCATTATTCAGATAGGTGGAGACTTTTCCGCCATCCAAATGTTTCACCAGAATTTCCAGCTCGGAATTTCCTTCTGTGGGAGCATTAATGATAGAATATGACCGTCGCAAATCCTCATCACCAAGAACAAGTCTTAAGTTTAAGTACTGTCCCTGCTTGAATGAAAATTCATTTTTGAGGTTTTGTGGAATTTCAAAGGCGATATGGACGGAATCGTTCGTTTCCTTACGAACTTTTATAGCTTTTAATGGATAAAAATGGTGCATGTTATCTGGGGTGAGTCAATCTTAAAATGAGTGTTAACAAAGATAATATATTTTTAGGTTCCAGAAAATTTCTCTTTTGAGCCACCTACTCACCATCCTGATTTCGGAAAATTTGTCTTACAAAATCCATGAAAAAAGGATCGAATCGGAAATTTTGACCGGATATTGCCTTAAATGTTAAAAAGAATAATCTTTGTGTTAATGTTTTCAGAATTAAAAAATGATTGATAGGAACATTAAGAATTCATCAGTAAATTTGTGTGGGTTCTTAGTGTTTTTTCCAAAATTAAAAATTACCACTATAAAATATGAACTTAAACCAATTCACTGTAAAATCACAGGAAGCCATCCAAAAAGCACAGCAAATTGCTATGGAATTCGGCAACCAAAGTATTGAACCGCAACATTTACTTGAAGGTATTTTTCAAGCAGATGACAGCATTTCGGAATTTCTGCTGAAAAAATCAGAGGCAGAACTTAATCTGGTAAGAGAACGCAACCGCGAAAACCTGGAAAAACTCCCAAAAGTGGAAGGCGGCAATATCTATTTATCACAAACCGCCAATAAAATCCTCCTGGACGCTCCAAATATCGCCAAAAAAATGGGTGATGAATTCGTAACCATCGAGCATCTCTGGCTCTCCCTTTTTGAAGTGAACTCAGAAGTTTCACAAATGCTGAAAAATATGGGAGTCACCAAAAAAGGCCTGGAAACCGCCATCAAAGAACTGAGAAAAGGCTCGAAAGCAACCTCAGCCAGCTCCGAAGAAACCTACCAAAGTCTTAACAAATACGCAAAAAATTTCAACGAACTCGCTGCTGAAGGAAAACTGGATCCGGTAATCGGACGCGATGAAGAAATCCGAAGGGTACTGCAGATTCTTTCCAGACGCACCAAAAACAACCCGATTCTGATTGGCGAACCGGGAGTAGGAAAAACCGCAATCGCAGAAGGAATCGCACACCGTATTATTTCCGGCGACATCCCGGAAAACCTGATGGACAAAACCCTGTATTCACTAGATATGGGAGCACTGATCGCTGGAGCAAAATACAAAGGCGAATTCGAAGAACGACTAAAATCCGTGATCAACGAAGTGATTAAATCAGACGGACAGATCATTCTTTTCATTGACGAGATCCACACCTTAGTCGGCGCAGGTGGCGGTGAAGGAGCCATGGATGCTGCCAACATCCTGAAACCCGCTTTGGCACGAGGTGAACTCCGTGCGATTGGAGCTACAACTCTAAATGAATATCAAAAATATTTCGAAAAAGACAAAGCACTGGAAAGAAGATTCCAAAAAGTGATGGTGGAAGAACCAGACATGGAAAGTGCGATTTCCATTCTTCGTGGAATTAAGGATAAATATGAATCCCACCACAAAGTCAGAATCAAAGACGAAGCGATTATTGCCGCGGTGGAAATGTCTCAAAGATATATTTCAGACCGGTTTTTACCAGACAAAGCCATCGACCTGATTGATGAAGCTTCAGCAAAATTGAGAATGGAAATCAACTCAAAACCTGAAGAACTGGATGTTCTGGATCGCAAACTGATGCAGATGGAAATTGAGCTGGCTGCGATTTCAAGGGAAGGAAACGACGTGAAAGTGCAGCATCTCAAAGAAGACATCGCAAAAGTCTCTGAGGAACGAAATGAAATTAATGCCAAATGGCTCAAAGAAAAACAAAAATCTGAGGACTTAACCGCCATTAAAAAGGACATTGAAGCCCTCAAACTGGAAGCAGAAAGAGCTTCCAGAGCCGGTGATTACGCAAAGGTGGCCGAAATACAGTACGGGAAAATCAAAGAAAAAGAAGCCGATCTGGAAAAACTGGAAATGGAAATGCAAAACCATCAGAATGAACTGATTAAGGAAGAGGTCACGGCGGAAAACATTTCGGAAGTCATCTCAAAATGGACAGGAATTCCAGTCACAAAACTTATCCAGAGTGAAAGAGAAAAACTCCTACACCTGGAAGACGAACTGCACAAAAGAGTTGTGGGACAGGATGAAGCGATCACTTCGGTGGCAGACGCGATCCGCAGAAACAGAGCAGGCCTGAATGACGAGAAAAAACCAATCGGAAGTTTTCTTTTTCTTGGAACAACCGGCGTAGGAAAAACCGAGCTGGCAAAAGCGCTCGCTGAATTTTTGTTCGATGATGAGAACAACATGACCAGAATCGACATGAGCGAGTACCAGGAAAGACACTCGGTTTCGCGTCTGGTCGGTGCTCCTCCAGGATATATTGGCTATGAAGAAGGCGGTCAACTGACCGAAGCTGTGAGAAGAAGACCCTATTCAGTGGTGCTTTTAGACGAAATTGAAAAAGCGCATCCCGATGTGTTCAATACTTTGCTTCAGGTTTTGGATGACGGAAGACTCACCGATAATAAAGGCAGGGTGGTGAATTTCAAGAATTCCATCATCATCATGACTTCCAACCTCGGTTCGCATTTAATTCAAGAAAATTTTGATTTGGCAGTTCGTGACAAGGACGACAATGTTCCGGATGACGTCATTGAAAAAACCAAGGAAGAGGTGTTTGGACTGCTGAAACAGACTTTGCGCCCGGAATTTTTAAACAGAATTGATGAAACCGTGCTGTTCCAGCCTTTAAACAAAAAAGAGATTGGCAAGATTGTGCATTACCAGCTGAACAGCTTTAATAAAATGCTCGAAAAGCGGGGAATCTATATGACCGCGACAGAAGATGCGATCGATTATATCACACAAAAAGGCTATGATCCAAGTTTCGGAGCCAGACCACTGAAGCGAGTTTTGCAGCAGGAAGTTTTGAACAAACTCTCAAAAGAGATCCTTGCCGGAAAGGTGAATGATGGGGACCGGATTACTCTGGATTATTTTGAGGAGAGTGGCTTGGTTTTCAGACCGACAGAATAAAAAATGATTTAAAATAACAAAAGCGGCCGGAAATTTCCGACCGCTTTTTTAGTTAATTGATTTAATGTTATTTTTTCATTAATTTTCTGGTCACTACTCCTTCGCCAGATGTAATTTTTACCATGTACATTCCAGGTTCCAGTTTAGAAACATCTAACTTGTTAACTTTGGAACTTAGATCGTAACTGATCACAAATCTACCATCTGCCGTATATATTTCCAAAGAACCATTTTTCTGGTTTGCCAAATCCACAAACAATTCTGTATTGGCAGGGTTTGGATAAATCTGCACCGCTTTCATTTCATTTGCTTCATTGGTCGCCATTGTGGAAACAATATTTACCGTGTAATCTTCCATCTCTCCAAAAGGATTATTGGCAGCAATTGGTCCGCAAGCATATTCTTGAGAGACGGGATTTTGGGAAGCCAAAACCATCACCCTCATCCTCGTTGGACCCAAAAGTGCTGTACCGGGAATGGTAATATTTCCATTGATCGCCTGATTCAGTCCGGTTCCGATTACAGTAAGTTCGGATGCTTCAAATATGCCATTTTGATTATAGTCTATCCATGCACCCACAGATTCGTAAAGCCAACCATCACCTGAAGGTCCGACGGTTACTGAAATTGGAACTGTGGCTCCCCTCACTAAATCGGTTGACGGACCAGATGTGGTGTAATCTGAATAGCCACCAGTTGAAGTACTGCAACTGGAATTATTGTTAATAGTACCAATGGTTACATTGGTGATCAGATCTCCATCATTACACTGGAATGGGATTGCATTAGTACAATAGCACTGTGAGATAGGCTTTACCGTTACGTTGACCACAGATGAGATTACTTGCGCACTACTCGGAACGCAGGTTATTGTTGCCTTGAATTGGGTGTTTGAAGTGATGCCCGCACTAACAAGATAGGTCGATCCCGTTTGCGGTGTACCTAAATTGGTCCAATTCGTTCCGCCATCAGTTGATTGCTGCCACTGAATACTTAAACCTGATTCTATAGGAAGCCCACTAGCAGTAAGGGTGAAAGGATTGCTTGGACAAGTATTGGACACACTGCTTGTAGCGGTTACTGATGCCGGCAAAGTTGTACATGCTGCAGTAGGAATATAGGTTATCCGGATTTCGGAAACCCTGTTTTCAAGTGCCAAAGCAGATGCATCGCCCGGATCAGTATTATCCGTCCTTTTATAGGCCTGCCTGTTACTGAAAGCTGTTCCATTGGCTTGGTTATAATGCTTGGTTGCACCACCTCCGCCCCACGCGTCGTACACCATTACCACCAGATTTCCCTGGTCGTAATTGAATGGAGTTGTTAAGGTTAATTTTTTCCAGCCCGCGGTATTTCCTTGGTCAGTATTGGCGTCTAGGCATAGTTGTGCACCACCGGTATAGTTGGAAGAATTCCATGCATCTGCAGCCAAAACAGAATTGGAAGTGGTCTTCATATATACTTTCGTTGGTCTGCTCCCTGCGGTTCCGGCATTGGTGGAATTGTATTCGATATCAGTTATCGTTCCATATACACCGATCTCTGATTGCAAATAAACAGTTGCATGCCGCTGATAACCGTACCAATGTGTTAATGCGCCATAAAAAGTACCAGCGGCACCAGTTGGAGTGACCGTAACTTCAGGGTCTATAGTAATCGGGTAACTGCGGTGATTTGCCTTCAACCATGATGCCGGAAGCGCTGTGGTCACCTGAACACCACCGTTCAAGAATTGAATTTGATACGAAAGCAATAAAGCGTGCTGATCCAATTGCGTTTTCTCACCGGAAGTGATTTTTTCGACAGGGAAGTTTAACTTCATAGCCTCATCTCTTGAAATCGCATTATCGAATACTATGGTTTTCCCAAAGTAAATATTGCTGTCCTGACCCGATAACTGAACTGAGAAATTGGAACTGGTAAAGTTAGAAGTCATCTGTTGTCCATCAGCGTTCATTATCTTCCAACTGTTTTGAAGAGGGATGAAATAACTAAACTCCATTGCGGAATTTGGAGAAAGAGCTTCAATTTCTGGAGTTTTGGAATGAAGAATAATGTTGTTCTCCATACCGTTCTCCAAAATGACAAATTCTTCAGAGATCTTATTGTACAGATTGCTGTAAGTAAGTTTCTCATTCTTTACGGTACCATTTGCGGCGGTGGGCTTATAAATCTGACCTCCAATCTTGATTTGCTGATTCTTCCACCATACAAACTGATCGCCATTCGGAAGCTGCATTTTCACCCCGGAAGTCGACGCAGCATTCTTCGGGAAAAAACTTTTGACCTCATTGGTCACATTGCTAAACCCACTGTTAGATGCCTGAATATTCAGGTTAATATCCTGCCATTTTCCCTGAGCATCTTTGTAGTGATAGTTTCCGCCAATCTGAGCGGTAAATGTTCCATCTGAGTTCCGGAAATGCTTCACATTTTGAGCTCTTTTTTCCACAATCTCCGTCTCGGAAAGATTAAGATTGCCCCGATTCGCGGTGGCCACATTCGCGGTCTGAACCGACCTGATTGATTTCGACTTAGCCTGCTGTGCAGCAGATTCCGCCGTCACTCCCGATCCCAATAGAACAAGAAAGGAAATTAGTACTGATTTTTTCATAATCAAAATTGATTTAGGTTAATAAAATATGTGAATTCTAAAATTATCAAAATGGGTACTGAGGGGATTAATGATTTTTTGCGCGCCATCGCAAAAATGCATCAAAACAATACAGATTAATGCATTTCTTCATGATTACAAAGTTCAAATGAGCAGACTCAAAAATATCAAATCAGCACAAACTTTCCAAATTTACACAATTTTGTGATATAATAACCACGAAAAAATGATTCCTTTTTAAAAAATACCTGTATTTATTAAAAACTAAAGCTATTTTGGTTCATTTAATAATTTTCGCATCTTTAAAATCCGCCAAAATTCCGACATGAGGATTTCGGAATCCGAGTGATACGCATGTCTCCCGGCGTGCACATTGTCAATGTGGCACTTACAAAATTACTTAAAGTTAATATTGAAAAATAACTGAAAAAATTTTGTAGTATCAAAAAAATATCCAATCTTTGTCTCGTTCAAAGGCTTTCTATAGCCAAGAATAAATTTTTTTTCATCATTTGTGTTTTTAGGATCTACCGAATTTATTCGGTAGGTTTTTTTTACAGATACTGTTCAAAATACTTTGTGTACTTTTGCACCTCGAAATTCAATCACCTTTCATTAATAATTATTCATGATCTCAGTTCAGGGTTTAGGTCTTCATCACTCCGGAAATTATCTTTTTCAAAATGTCAGTTTCACCATTAAAAAAGATGATAAAATCGGTTTGGTGGGAAAAAACGGTGCCGGAAAATCCACTCTACTGAAAATGCTTTCAGGAGAGATTAATTTCTATGAAGGGAGTATCGTTCCTGAAGGAAATATCACCATAGGTTTCTTAAAGCAGGATTTGGACTTCGTGAAAGGAAGAACGGTTTGGAACGAGACTTTGCAGGCCTTCGAACAAATTAATGCCATGAAGCACGAACTGGATGAAGTGAACCACCAATTGGCAACCAGAACCGATTACGAAAGTGATGCTTATGAGAATCTGATCCACCGAATGACGGAATTAAACGATCTGCTGATGCATCACGATGCCTATAATTTAGAAGGCGATGTGGAAAAAGTCCTGTTAGGATTAGGTTTTAAAGCAGACGATTTCCACAAAATTACCGACGAATTCTCTGGTGGTTGGAGAATGCGGATTGAGCTGGCCAAACTCTTATTGCAGAAAAACGACTTGATGCTGCTGGACGAACCTACGAACCACCTGGACATGGAATCCATCATCTGGCTCGAAGATTTCCTGAAAGATTATCCCGGCTCCATCGTTTTGGTAAGCCACGACAAGCAATTCATGACTTCCGTTTGTAACCGAACTTTCGACATCAACAATAAAAAAATTGACGATTACAAAGCCAATTATTCCAAATACCTTGAATTAAGTAAAGAACGAAAAGAAAAACTAACCCAAGCCAAGAAAAACCAGGACGCTGAAATCAAGCAGATGGAGGACAACATCAACCGATTCCGTGCTTCTGCAACCAAAGCATCTTTCGCCCAATCTTTAATTAAAAAGTTGGAAAAAATAGAGAGAATTGAAATTGACAATGACGATGTCTCCAAATTCAATATCCGTTTCGTGCAGTCGGTAGTCCCCGGAAAAGTCATTTTCGAGGCAAAGAATCTTGGAAAATCCTATGGTAAAAAACAGGTTTTTGACAAGGTGGATTTCTTTGTAGAACGTGGAGCGAGAATCGCTTTACTCGGACAGAATGGTCAGGGAAAAACTACTTTAGCCAAAATTCTAGCCGGTGAAATCAAAGATTATTTTGGCGAATGGAATCTTGGCCACAATGTAAACATCGGTTATTTCGCACAAAATCAGGAAGAGGTACTTTCCCCGAACAAAACCGTTTTGGAAGAAGCCGAAGACGCCGCTACCGAGGAAACCAGACCAAGAGTCCGCGATTTACTGGGAAGCTTCTTGTTCCAAGGCGATGATGTAACGAAGAAAACCCGAGTCCTTTCCGGTGGCGAAAGAAATCGTCTGGCGTTGTGTAAACTTTTGTTGCGACCTTTCAACACGCTGATTATGGACGAACCTACAAACCACCTCGATATTCAGTCCAAAGAAATCATCAAACTCGCTTTACAGAAATTTGAGGGAACCTTAATTGTGATTTCCCACGACCGTGAATTTTTGCAGGGACTTTGCGACAAGATTTTCGAGTTCAGAGACGGAAGGATGAAGGAATTTTTAGGCGACATCAACGAGTATCTGGAATTCAGACAAAAAGAAAGCATCCGCGAGATTTCCGCCGAGAAATCAAAACTTTCTGAAATGCGAAATGAAGTTCCTGCAGTTGAAGAAAAACCGATTATAAGAGAGGAAATGAAATCCGGTCCAAAACAATTCCAGAGCAAGGAGCAAAAAAATATTCAAAACAGGATTAAAAAAGTGGAAGAAAAGATTTCAACATTAGAAATCGAAATCGAAAAGTTTGAGACAAGTTTTGCCCACGAAAATCCATCAGAAGAAACCTTAGAAAAATACAATTCCAAAAAAGAAGAGTTGGATCTGGCTTTGCAGGAATGGGAATACTTGGGCAGCCAGTTGGAAGCTTAAATCAAATACTAAAACGATAGTAAACCGAAACCTCTAGTTTTAAATGTTTCGGTTTTTTATTGGGTATTCCATCCGCTATCTTCCTACTTTTTCCCTACCTTTACCTTTCTAAAATTTTCAATATGAATCACAGTCCCGTTGAAGGATTTTCCAAATTGACGAAACAAAGAAAAATCGATTGGCTCGTCAAGGAATATCTTAATGAAGACCGAAGCTACGAACAGATTTTACAGCAATATTGGAATGAAGATGCAACCCTTCAGAAGCTGCATGAGGAATTCTCAGAAAACACCATTTCCAATTTTTATATGCCCTATGGAATCGCCCCGAATTTCTTAATTGACGGCAAACTTTTGGCGCTGCCAATGGCTGTTGAAGAAAGTTCGGTGGTTGCAGCCGCATCCAAGTCGGCAAAATTCTGGTTAACGAGAGGTGGCTTTAAAACCACCATTATCAATACGAAAAAATTGGGGCACACCCATTTTATTTTTAAAGTTGAACCCCATAAACTGCTGCATTTTTTCAATTTCAAATTGAAGCAAAAACTTTTTGAAGCCACTGAAGACATCACTAAGAATATGAGGAATCGTGGCGGCGGAATTCTCAACATCCGATTGATCGACAAAACCGCGGATATGGTGGATTACTATCAGCTCAAGGCGAGTTTTGACACGGTGGATTCCATGGGTGCGAATTTCATCAACTCCTGTCTGGAGCAGTTTGGAAAAACATTGAAAGAGGAGGTTGAGAAAGAATCTGATTTCACACGGGAAGAAAAAGATTCTCTGCAAATCGTGATGAATATTCTCTCGAATTTCACGCCAGATTGCATTGTGAGAGCCGAAGTTTCATGCAAAATCAACGAACTGAACGACGACAGCGGAATTTCCAACGAGGAGTTTGCCACCAAATTCAAGCGAGCCGTCACCATTGCGGAAATAGAACCATTCCGTGCCACTACGCACAACAAAGGAATTATGAACGGCGTCGATGCAGTGGTCATCGCAACCGGAAACGATTTCCGCGCCACGGAAGCGTGTGCGCACGCATACGCCGCAAAAGACGGAAAATATTCAAGTTTGACCCACTGCACAATTGATAACGGAATTTTCAGATTCTGGATCGATTTGCCTATTTCTGTGGGAGTTGTAGGAGGATTGACAAATCTTCACCCACTGGTGAAATTTTCTTTGGCTTTGCTCGGTAAACCTTCCGCACAGGAATTGATGAGCATTTTGGCGGTTTCGGGATTAGCACAGAATTTTGCCGCACTACGGTCATTGACCACTACAGGAATCCAGAAAGGACACATGAAAATGCACCTTTTTAATATTCTAAACCAACTCGGTGCGACGGAGGACGAAAAACAATATTTCGTGAATTATTTCAAAGATAAGACCGTGACGCACCACGAGGTGATTGCTGAGTTTAACAAATTGCGCGGAAAATAAACCTCAAAAAATCAAGCTTCTAATTATGTTCGGAATCATCATCGCCATCGCGCTCCTCTTTTTTGGAATTTTCCTGAAAATGACCAAGAATCCCGGATTCGCAAGTTCCAAAAAATTTGCATGGATGCTGATCGTCCTTGGAATCATAAGTATTTTGGGGAAACTTGTGATCATGTATTCAAAAGGTGAAATTTGAAATAGAATAAATTCAGGTTAATTCTAAAATCCTAAATCAAAAATCTAAAGAAGAAATGAAAAACCTTACCCTCATTTTCGGCGCTGTTTACGGATTGCTTTCCGTGGTATTGGGAGCGTTCGGTGCGCACGCTTTAAAGAAAATCATCTCGGTTGAAAAACTCGAGAGTTTCGAAACCGGAGTCCGTTATCAAATGTATGCCGCTCTGTTTTTGTTAATAGTCGGCTACATCCTGAAATTTGAAACCTCATCTGAAAAGTGGATTTCAATGCTGATGATTGTCGGTGCGTTTCTTTTTTCGGTGAGCATCTACTTCCTGAGCATGAGCGAAGCCTGGAATATGAACCTGAAAATTCTCGGACCCATCACTCCGCTTGGCGGTTTGCTGATGATTATTTCCTGGGCAATGTTGATTTTCTATTTTGTGAAAACTAAATTTTAATTTCGCATTCCGTACTTTGTACTTTGTATTTCGGATTTTCTATGTTTTTTATCTTCGGCATCAACAGAAAACCCATCGGCAAAGAAAACCGCAAAATTTACAGAAACGGTTTTGAGGTGAATGCAATTATTATGATTTACCGAACGTATTTCGAGGTGTTTTTCATTCCTTTGATTCCACTGGGGAAAAGATACAGCATCTACATCCCCCATTCCGACGAGTATTTCGAGCAGAATTACTTTTCTAAAATACCGGAAGATCTGTTGAAAATTTGTAGGGATGCAGGAAGGATGTATTAATTATGAATAAAGCAAGGATCGCTCTTTTTCTCGGAGTACTCTGTATTTCCATTTTTCCTGTCATGGTGCGGATGAACCTCACTTCCGGGCTGAGTTCCGCATTTTACCGAATGGCAATTGCAACGGCCATCGTTTTGCCGTTTGCGTTTTTCTCGGGCAAGATCAAGATAAAAGACAAAAAGCAACTCATCGGTTTGCTGATCTGCGGGATTTTGTTCGCATCTGACATTGCGGTATGGAATGTTTCCATTCAGAATTCTTCCGTAACACAGGCAACTTTGCTCACTAATCTTTCGCCGATTTGGGTAGGTTTGATTTCTCTTGTCTTTCTAAAATTCCGCCCGAAAACTTCGTTTTGGTTGGGTACAATCTCCGCATTGGTTGGCATGGTCATTTTCATGGGTGTTGACACGGTTTTTCGGCTAAATTTTGATTTCGCCTTCTTTTTGGGGATTTTGTCTGGAATTTTTTATGCCCTTTATATCTTAGTGAGCAAAAGCACCTTGCAGAAAATGGATGTGGTTACATTTTTGTCGATAAGCATGTCGTTCAGTACGGTTTTCCTGTTTCTCATTTGTCTTGTTTTCGGAGAAAAGTTTTTTGGCTTTACACAAAAGGCATGGGTTTCACTATTGATTCAAGGGATTGTATGCCAGTTGGTTGCGTGGCTGCTCATTTCTTATTCCACGAAACGGATGCGCGCGACCAGGGTTTCACTAGTTTTGTTGAGCCAGGTAGCTTTTGCGGCACTTTTGGCAGTGTTTTTTGTTGATGAGAAAATTGTTACCCGCCAGATTATTGGTGGAATAGTTATTCTGTCTGGAATTGCGCTTACTTTTTATGAAAAGCGAAGGAAGGTTGCAGAATAATGCAGATTTGAAGGGATTTGAAATGCTTCAAAAATTTTTTTACGGACAAGGAAAAGCCAAAAAAGCCCAAAATCTCAAAATATGATTTGCGGTCATGAAAATTTTCAATTAAAACATTTTGCAGCTTCATCACTTTGTTTTCTGCCTAAAACAATTTGTACCAAACCGTCGCCGCTACGCAACTGTATTTTTTGCGGTTTGGCGGGGAATAGCATTTTAATGATCTTACATCCATCCGTTGATTCCTTCAATCATTTGGATTTCTTGAAGGATTAAGTAGCGATTCACTAAAAAACTTACATCTTCCCGCTTCCATCTTCCCACTTTTTCGTAAATTTGTCAATCTTAAAAAAATCTAACAAAAATATTATGAATCTTCACGAGTATCAGTCAAAAGAGATTTTAGCAAAGTATGGCGTTAATATTCAGCGCGGTTTCGTGGCAAACAACGTGGACGAAGCAGTGGACGCTGCCAATAAAATAAAAGCAATGACCGGAAACGAAGGTTGGGTAGTGAAAGCCCAAGTTCACGCAGGTGGTCGCGGAAAAGGGGGCGGTGTAAAGTTTTCGCCAAACATGGACAAGCTGAAAGAGAATGCCCAAAACATCATCGGAATGCAGTTGGTAACTCCACAGACTTCTGCCGAAGGTAAAAAGGTAAACTCGGTGCTGATTGCAGAAGATGTGTATTATCCGGGAGCAACAGAAACTAAAGAATTTTACGTTTCCATCCTTTTGGACAGAGCGAAAGGCAAAAATATGATCGTGTATTCTACAGAAGGTGGAATGGACATCGAGCATGTTGCAGAAGTGACACCCCATTTGATTCACAATGAAGTAATTGATCCTGCTGTTGGACTGCAAGGTTTCCAGGCGAGAAAAATCGCTTTCAACCTTGGTTTGAGCGGAGATGCTTTCAAGGATTTTACGAAATTTATTACCAGTCTTTATAATGCCTACGTGGGAATTGACGCCTCACTTTTCGAGATCAATCCAGTGTTGAAGACTTCCGACAATAAGATTATCGCTGTTGACGCGAAAGTGACTTTGGACGACAACGCATTGTTCCGTCACAAAGATTTGGCCGCGCTGAGAGATACCAGAGAAGAGGATCCAACTGACGTGGAAGCAGGTGAAGCAGGTTTGAACTTCGTGAAACTAGATGGTGACGTTGCCTGTATGGTAAACGGTGCAGGTTTGGCAATGGCAACAATGGACATCATCAAACTTTCGGGCGGAAATCCAGCAAACTTCCTGGATGTTGGTGGAACTGCAGATGCGGAAAGAGTTCAGAAAGCTTTCGGGATCATCCTTAAAGATCCGAATGTAAAAGCCATCCTGATAAATATTTTCGGTGGAATCGTTCGTTGCGACAGAGTGGCACAAGGTGTTGTGGATGCGTACAAAGCGATGGGTTCACTTCCGGTTCCGTTAATCGTACGTCTTCAGGGAACAAATGCGGTTGAAGCGAAACAGCTGATTGACAATTCTGGTTTGCCTGTACATTCTGCGATTACCCTGGAAGAAGCGGCAAATAAAGTAAAAGAGGTTCTGGGTCACTAGAATTTTTAAAATAAACACAGATCCGTTCAATTGCTTGAACGGATTTTTTGTTTTAAGAAATGGCAAAAATTCTATTAATTCAAAAAAATTATTACCAAAACCTTGCGATTTAATAAAAAAATATTACTTTTATCAATTCTCACAGATGAAAAAGCATGAAATTTATTTTTGTTTTCATATTGACCATTTTGATTACCTGCGCAAAGACCGGAAAGGAAGATCCCCGATCCCCTTCCGCGGAAACGAATTCGGAGATGAAGACCGAATCCACGCAGGAAAAAAGCAGAATTTCAGAAAATAAAATATCCCATACCGAAAAAACTTCAGAACCCTATAAGGAAACTGATTCCGCACCTGAAAATAAATCCATGAATCAACCGAAGCCAGCCTCCATCCAAGAAATTCAGTTTGAAGACCTGAATCACTTTCTGTATTCTTTAACCCAGGAGAAATTTTTGTTGATCAGCGATCAGAAGAAAATGGATGAAATCTACGCCATCATCCATCAAGAGAATGGCGGCGGGAGAATGGCCCCTATTCCAACGATATCAGAGGATGAATCCTACCTTATTTTTAAGCCAGAATTAAAGAATACGAACGATATCGAAATCTTGAAGATTTATCTCAAGAATGGAATTTTAAATGTGGACGTGAAACCTTTTAATGATCCTCAAAGAAGCAGCGCTTCAAGAGTTTCACCAAATGTGATGGTCAAACTTCACTCAAGAGTAAGTTCAAAGCGAATAAACATCAACTATAAATAACAGTTTTAAACAAGTAATTATGAAAACAAAAATTACGCTTTTATCTTGCCTCCTGATGGCAATCTGGGGTTTTGGACAAAACTATTGGTCCAAATCTTCCTCGGTCCCTACGAAGGACCTGAATGTGAGAATGACAAAACCTAACTCATTTTCGATTTATAATCTGGATCTGAACAAGATCAAAGCCGTTCTGGCTCAATCTCCTATGAGATTTACCAACACTCCGGGACAATTGGTCACTTTTCCGAATGCGGAAGGGAAATTCAAGCAATATCTTGTACACGAAGCACCAGTAATGGCTCCGGAACTGCAGGCAAAATATCCGGAAATCTGATCTTATATTGGAGTTCAAAAAGACAATCCCGCAAACTCTGTCCGATTTAGTGTAACACCGGAAACCGGAGTGAGCGCCATGTATTTTGACGGAATGAAAGTGAGCTACTTAGACAGCTACACCAAAGACAACTCCAAATATATTTTCTATGAAAGAAAAGATTTGCCGGTAAATGACCGGATTTTTGAATGCAATGTGGAACATCTGATTGAAGAGAGCGCCACAGAACCGCCTATGAGTAACGCTCCACTGATTTCAGATGGCAAAATGAGAACTTATAGACTTGCTTTGGCAGCAACAGGAGAATACACCATATATCACGGAGGAACAGTTGCAAAAGCACTTACTGCAATGAACGTGGCTATGACCAGAGTAAACGGTGTTTATGAGAAAATACTTTCAGTAACAATGGTCATGGTTCCAAATACCGACCTTTTGATCTATACGGATCCAAACACCGATCCATATACCAATAACAATGGAAGCACCATGCTGGGACAAAATATCTCGACTTGTAACAGCGTCATCGGATCTGCAAATTACGATATAGGTCACGTCTTCTCTACCGGAGGTGGTGGTGTTGCGTATCTGGCGTGCATCTGCGGCTCCAGCAAAGCAGGTGGAGTTACCGGTTTGACCGCTCCAATTAATGACGTTTTTTACATTGATTACGTGGCACATGAAATGGGTCACCAATTTGGAGCGAATCATACATTCAATGCAACTACGGGAAGTTGTGGCGGAGGAAACAGAAACCTCGCGACTGCTTTTGAAGTTGGTGGAGGAACCACCATTATGGCTTATGCAGGAATTTGCACCGCAACAAACAATGTGCAAAATAACAGTGATGCGTATTTCCATTCCGCTAGTGTAAATGAAATCAATAACGTGATCACAAGAGCATCCGATTGCTCAGTAAAAACACCTAACAATAATGGAGTTCCAACCGCAGATGCGGGTGCAAACTATACCATTCCTAAAAGCACCGCGTTTGTGCTGACAGGAGCGGGAACCGATCCGGATGGAGATCCAATCACCTATTTATGGGAACAATTAGATAACCAATCCAGCACGCAACCACCAGTTTCTACTGCAACCGGAGGACCTAATTACAGATCTTTCTTTGCCACTTCTTCTCCATCAAGATATTTCCCCAATATGACCTCCATCATGAACAATGATTTGGTGCCAAAATGGGAGGTAACTCCAAGTGTAGCGAGAACATTGAACTTTTCACTATTGGTCAGCGACAACAAAGCAACCGGAAACCAATCTGCAAGAAGTACCATGAAAGTAACCGTAACCAATGACGGACCTTTCAAAGTGACTTCGCAGACTACCAATACCCAGGTTGATGCAGCGGCGCCATATACCGTAACTTGGGATGTTGCCGGAACAAATGCCGGAACCATCAACACTTCCACCGTCACCATTTACCTGACAAAAGATGGAGGAGCCACATTCTATCCAGTTGCAGCAAGTGTTCCAAATACCGGTTCTGCAACATTTATGCTTCCTAACGAAGATGTGAATTCGGCGAGATTAATGGTAAAAGCTGATAATAACATCTATTTCGCACTAAATTCTTCCAATTTCTCCATTAAGAAATTCTTGGCAGTTGGTGACGTAAATGTGAAGAATATCGCGATTTATCCAAATCCTGCAACAAATGAAGTCAATGTAATGTTGAAAAACAAAGCTGAAGCTGCTTCTTATAGCATTTATGACCATTCAGGAAGAGTTGTTGCAAAAGGAAATATTTCTGCTGAAGGAAAAATCAATGTTTCGAATCTGGTTAATGGAAACTATATCCTAAACATCGAATTGAAAAACGGCGAGAAATTTACAGATAAACTTATGATCAAGAAATAATTATAAGCTTTAAAATTCATAAAGGATGTCCAAATTTGGGCATCCTTTTTTTGTTCAATATTTCATCGGTTTTGGTTGGGATTAACCATTTGGATTTCTTCCTGATCTAAACGCTGTTTTATTTTAAGCAGAGCTTCGCTTCGTACCAGCACAATATTCAGACCTTGTTTCATCCAAAATTGCGCCTCAATGGTGAAGACTCCGAAGTTTTGCTTCAGCAATACAACCTGGGCAAGATTAAGCCGATCCACAGCATCAAGCTTTCGCACTTCATCCAAAATCACCTCTTTGGCTTTCTCCAAATCCTGGCTGTTTGGAATTTCAATATCAATGAATATTTTCCTATTCGCAGAAGCCGAAAAATTAATGAATGGAGCATTGAAAATCAACTGATTCGGCAGGTAAACTTTCTTTCCGTCATCGGCAATAATTTTCGTGGTCAGGAATCCGATTTCTTCCACCGTGCCGGTAATATTACTGATTTGCACCACATCTCCTGGTTTGAAGGATTTATCAATTCCCACCAAAACTCCCGAAAACATGGACGACACCAAATCTTTCAGCGCAACTCCCGCAATAATTCCAGCTACCCCCAAACTTCCCAGTAACTTCATGAAAAAACCACTGAGCCCTATGATTTCCAAAGAGACAAAAGTTCCGAAAAGGATAATCAAAAACCGAAAGAAACCAACCAAATTGGTCATGGTCTCCGCTTTGCGGCTTTTGGGGAAAAGGCGATGAAAAAGCTTCACTGTAGCTTTGCTCAGGAAAGAGCTGGCCATAAGAAAGAAACTGAAAACCAAAATCCCAACAATCAATTTTGGGGTAAGCTCCGCAAAAGTGAGATACCATCTTTGCAAAACGGAAGAAACAACGCTAAAATAATCCATAATTCAAAAATAGGAAAAAGTCCGAAGATCAGAGCTGGAAAATAGATTTGTTATCAGTTTGAAGAATCTGATCCTTTCGATGGAGGTTGGTTTTTGTTCTAAAATATATTTTTCCGCTCCTAGTCACTTTTTCAACTTCCTGATTTTCTCTCATGTTCCGTCTTCAGACTTACCGCTTTTCCATATCTTTGCAATCCACAAGAAAAACGGCTTGTTGATTCCCTCCCGAAGTTTCGGGATCGGGGGTAGGAAAGTCCGGACACCACAGAGCAGCAAAGCGGATAACATCCGTCGGTCGCGAGATCAGGACCAGTGCAACAGAAAGAATGTATATTTAGTTATAGTGAAATCAGGTAAACTCTTTGCGGTGCAATGTTAAGTATATCATCAGTTAAGGGCTGCTCGTCCGTTGATGAGGGGTAAACAGCTCAAGTTTTGCGGCAACGTAAAACGCAGATAAATAACAAGCGCCTCGTTTCGGCGGGGAACAGAATCCGGCTTATAGTTTTTCTTGTGGGTTTTTCAGGAAATTTCCAACTTCTCTTTCTCCTTCTTCATTGCCTTATTAAAAAGCAGAAATCCGGAGTAAATAAAAATGACACCTATAATCACGATCAAAAAATAGGACAGATTGAACCTGTTTTCATAAATGAATATCTTGAAATCAATGAAAAAACTTTGGTTTAGATAGGTGAAGAAATTATAGAGAAAATGCAAAATAATTGGATAGAGTATCTTTTTCGATCGCTGAAAGGCAAAAGAACAAAAAAATCCCAACAGAAAAGTCGGGAACAGATTCCGATAATCGGGAACATGAATCAGTGCAAAACAAAGACTTGACCAAACCATTGCCGTCCAAACATGATATCTGTTCAGCATTTTTGCAAAAAGATATTTCCGAAAGACCAGTTCCTCACCAATCGGAGCGATAATTAAAGATCCAATGACTCCCAAAACCTGTGAATAGATTGGGTTATTATTGACAAAATTACGAAAATCGTCTGGCTTAAAATCGAATTTATACCGCTCAATATAGACACTGTATAAATCAAAGAATAGGCGGTTGAGCAGGAACAAACCACCCGAAATCATGACCATAGAACAGACATGGTCTATCCTGGGAATTTTCTCTTCTGCATGATTTAAGGTGACCTGTTTTCTTAAAAATAAAAACCAAAACAACACATAGAAAGAAACTTTTGAGAGCATTTCGAAAGTGGAATACAGATTTGTCTCGTAATCCAGGAGATCAAAACGAAACGGCAATACAAACGCGAAATAAAAAAGTGCATCCAGAATCAAAAAAATCACCGAAAACAGTAGTGCTCTCCAAATATCCATAGCCAAAACCACCCCTTATCAAAAATTATTCACCAAGCAGATGATCCTTTGCAGCCTTCAAAGCAGTACGATCCTGATCGGACAAAACCGGATATTTTAAGTTCATCCTATTCATAGCATCAATAATAATCTGGATCGCCGCGACCCTTGTAAACCATTTGTCGTCTGCTGGAATCACAAACCAAGGCGCATGTTTTCTGGAAGTTTCGTTGATGGCTTCCTCATAACACGCCATGTATTTCTCCCAAAGTGCGCGTTCCGGGAGGTCACCCAGAGAGAATTTCCAATTTTTTTCCGGTTCGTCAATTCTTTCGATCAATCTTTCTTTCTGCTTTTTTTTAGAAACATTCAGAAACATTTTCACGATCGTGGTACCATTTTCAGCAAGATGTTTCTCAAAATTCCGGATACTTTCATACCGGTTTTCCCAGAATTTGGCATCAAAGTCCTCCACATTTTTCCAGACTTTTTCACTCAGATTATATTCGGGATGTACTTTGCAGACCAAGACGCTTTCATAATGACTTCTGTTAAAAATACCGATTTTGCCCTTTGCCGGAACTGCCAAATATTGCCGCCACAAAAAATCATGGGAATATTCTTTGGTACTTGGAGTCTTGAAACTGGTCACCTCGCAACCTTGCGGATTCACCCCACTGAAAACATGTTCTATCAGCGAATCTTTTCCTGCCGCATCCATCGCCTGGATAACGATTAACAAAGATTTGCTGCCATCCGCATAAAGTTTCTCCTGCAGTTCGCGGAGCTTTACTTTCTCCTCATCCAGCATTCGTATTCCATCTTCCTTCGAGAGTTTTCCTTTGTATTCTGTTTCTACATTTTTGATCGAAAACTTATCATTGATCATAAAATTGTCGCTAAAATCTAAATCCATCATCAAATTTTTATTAAAAATAAAAAAATCACCCCAATAATGGAGTGATTTTTGAGAATTATTTTAGAAAACGCTATTGAATTATTTTGCGATCTCTTTTTTTGCAGTATTTTTTGCTTCCTTTTTCACTTTCATGGTAGCTCTTGCCGGTGCAGCAGCTGTAGCTTGGGAAGGTACACTTTCAAATTTTTGTGCAACCGCCAGATCAGCTGAGGCGGCTTTCATTTCTGCAGCAGCAGTGGCGGCAGGTTCCACAGTACCGGTGATATTGACAACTGATCGGCTGTTTTCCGGATCGTTGGAATACACTTCAATAGATTTGGTAAAATGTCCGGTAAGCGTAGTGTTGTAATGCACTTTGATTTGACCTGTTTTTCCAGGCATAATTGGATCCTGGCTCCATTCCGGAACTGTGCATCCGCAAGACGGCTGTACTCTTGAAATAATCAACGGTTTGTCTCCAGTGTTTTTTACCACGAAATTTCTGTTGCCATCAGCACCGTTTTTCACAGTTCCATAATCCACAGTAGTCTTTTCGAATGAAATTGTTTGTGCTGACGCAAATGCGAAAGATGCAGTTAAAAATAAAGCTGCGAAAATATTTTTCATATTCCTAATTTGTTTTTTTTGGTTGTTTGATAAATCTTAAGAGACAAAGTTAAAAATTATTTTATTAATCCATATAAAAAATTTTATTTACCCTATTTTTGCACATTATTTTAATGTTTATTTAAGATTGTATGCAGATTTCAGACAAATATAATCCACAGGAAACCGAACAGAAATGGTACAGCTATTGGCTTGAAAATAACTATTTTCATTCCGAACCCAACGAAAAGCCGCCATATACCGTAGTAATTCCGCCACCCAATGTGACCGGAATTCTCCACATGGGACACATGCTGAACAACACGATTCAGGATGTTTTGGTGCGAAGAGCCAGAATGCAGGGATTCAATGCTTGCTGGGTTCCCGGAACGGATCATGCCTCGATTGCAACAGAAGCAAAAGTGGTGGCAAAACTGAAAGAAGATGGAATCAGCAAATCCGAAATTACCAGAGAAGAATTTCTGAAACATGCATGGGAATGGACTGATAAATACGGCGGAACCATTCTGGAACAGCTGAAAAAACTCGGCGCATCTTGCGATTGGGAAAGAACCCGTTTCACGATGGAGCCGAAACTTTCAAAACAGGTCATCAAATCCTTTGTGGACCTATTTAATAAAGGACTGATCTACAGAGGTTACCGAATGGTCAATTGGGATCCGGAAGCGAAAACCAATATTTCCGACGAGGAAGTCATCTTTAAAGAACAAAATGGAAAGCTTTATTTTCTGAAATATAAAATAGAAGGAACAGAGGAATTTCTTTCAGTTGCTACCACACGCCCAGAAACGATTTTCGGAGATACCGCGGTCTGTGTCAATCCAAATGATGAAAGATACACCCATTTGAAAGGGAAAAAAGTTATCGTCCCCATCGCAAACCGTGTGATTCCCATCATAGAAGATGATTACGTGGATATCGAATTCGGAACCGGAGCATTGAAAATTACGCCGGCTCATGACACAAACGATTATGAAATCGGGCAACGCCATCATCTGCCAATGATTGATTCTTTGGATGATGACGGTAACCTAAACCAGCACGGACTTCATTATAACGGAAAAAACCGATTCGAGGTCAGAAAACTTATTGCAAAAGAATTAGAGGAAAAAGGTCTTCTCTTAAAAGCTGAAGATTATGTGAATAAAGTAGGAACTTCCGAAAGAACTGGCGCCATCATCGAACCGAAAATTTCGCAGCAGTGGTTTTTGAAAATGTCTGAAATGGCAAAACCGGCATTGGATGTGGTGATGAATGATGAAGTGAAATTCCACCCCGAAAAGTTTAAAAATACCTACCGACACTGGATGGAAAACATCCGGGATTGGAATATTTCGCGCCAGCTTTGGTGGGGACAGCAGATTCCGGCGTATTATTTTGGGGAAGGCGAAAATGATTTCGTGGTTGCGGAAACCATCGAAGAAGCCTTAACTTTAGCCAAAGAAAAGTCTCAGATTTCCAATCTGGAAATTTCTGATCTCAAACAAGATGAAGATGCTTTGGATACTTGGTTTTCTTCCTGGTTATGGCCGATTTCGGTCTTCGACGGAATGCTGGAACCAGAAAATAAAGACATCAACTATTATTATCCCACTTCGGATTTGGTAACCGGTCCGGATATTATTTTCTTCTGGGTCGCAAGAATGATTATGGCCGGACTGGAATACCGAAAAGAAGTTCCGTTCAAAAATGTTTATTTCACGGGAATTGTCCGCGATAAGCAAAGAAGAAAAATGTCTAAATCACTCGGAAATTCTCCGGATCCAATAGAATTGATTGAAAAATACGGCGCAGACGGCGTTCGTGTGGGAATTTTGCTGAGCTCCGCCGCCGGAAACGATCTGCTTTTCGATGAAGATCTGATGTTGCAGGGAAGAAATTTTGCCACCAAGATTTGGAATGCCTACAAACTGATTCAAGGCTGGAAAAAAGATGAAACCACAAAGCCCAATCATTCAGATCATCAAGCAATTGAATGGTTCCGAAATCAAATGGACAAAACCATTGTGGAAATTGGTGACCAATTCGAAAAATTCAGGATTTCTGATGCATTGCATCTGGTTTACAAAGTGATTTGGGACGATTTTTGTTCGTGGTATCTGGAAGCCATCAAACCCAATTTTGGCGCACCGATTGCTCCACAAGTTTATGATCAAACCATTTCCTTTTTCGAGGAACTGATGAAGTTGCTTCATCCGTTCATGCCATTCTTATCTGAGGAATTGTGGCAGAATATTTCGGAAAGAACACCAGAAAACGCCTTGGTGATTTCACAACAAAGAAAGGCTGAAACCTTTAATAATGAATTGATTAAAGATTTTGAAACTTCCAAAGAAATTATCTCAGGAGTGAGAAATTACCGGCAGTCAAAAGGGATTTCGCCTAGAGAAAGTGTTGAAATTTTCACCAATGCAGAAACTATTTCCAATGAAGAACTAGTAAAAAAATTAGCGAATATTTCCGATATTCATTTTAGCCAAAAAATAGACAAACCAAGTTTTACTTTTTTAGTTGGAGCGACAGAAGTTTCAATTCCACTAAGTGAAAACATCGATTTGGCTGAAGAAAAAGGGAAAACTGAAAAAGAACTTCAACATCTAAAAGGTTTCCTAATGTCTGTTCAAAAGAAACTTTCAAACGATAAATTTATGGCTGGAGCCCCACAAAATGTAGTAGATATTGAACTGAAAAAGCAAAAAGACACACAGGAAAAAATCGCCTTGTTGGAAGAAAAACTGAAAACACTTTAAGAATTCGAAAAGATCTGAAATGGTATGATTCAATGTAAATTACGAACAAAATAAGCAGTTTTTGTAGTCTATCTTCTATGCTTTTTTCTCCATACTCTTTTTTATGAAACATCTCGAAAATATCGCCAAACTTTTCAACAAAGATTTTGTTGAAAGTCCTTTGCTCGAAACATTTGAAGTTGGAAAAATAGAACTTCCAACAGGTAAACTGGTTGCTTCTGATCCATTGACAACAGGGGAAATGCCAGCGTTTGAAACCGCTTTCCCAATCGGTGAATTTCCGGTTTTTGTGCATAAAGAAAGAGACAGCAATTGTGTTGCATATGCAGAAATTGTTTTTTCAGACCGAGAAATTTCAGAATGGAAGCTGGCTACCCGATCCGGAGAACATCCAAAAGATTTAAAAGAAGGCGAAATCTTCGGATATCCGGTAGAAAGCGGAATGGGCTGCTTCATGGATCTGGAAACCCAGACTGAACTGAACCATTTGGAAAAGAGGCTTTTCCACAGAAAAGGTGACGATTTCATGGGAATTTACGAGGAATTTTTTCATCAACACTTTTTTGATGAAAACGGGGCAATAGATCAATTCGCCTTCCTGAAACCCAATGACGAAAAACCGGGGAACATCATCGCTTTCGAAACCGGTTATGGCGAAGGTTTTTACGCCAGTTATATCGGTGTGGACCCAAATAATTCACCGGTGAAAATCATTTCGGAATTTATTGAGGTGGAGGTTGAAAATTGATCAACTCCTATTTTCCACATACTGAAATTTCATTTTAGCTAAAGGTAAATCGTTAATTTTGAAAAACAGATATCCATTTCTTGATGAGTGGATTTTCTTTAAAAATGAAAGATTTAATCCTTAAAACTTCAGATAATTTTCCGCTTTCCGTCAAACTTTTTGAACCAGAACATTCAAACGGAAAACTCTTGCTCATCAACTCTGCGACCGGGGTGAAACAACAGGTCTATTTTTCTTTCGCCAATTATTTTGCAGGGCACGGTTTTACGGTATTAACGTATGATTACCGTGGAATCAATGAATCTAAACCGGAAAAACTGAAGGGTTTCACCGGATCCATGAGGATTTGGGGAACAAAAGATTTCACCACTTTAACCCATTTTATTCAGGAAAACTACGCTGATTACCGAAAATTTTGCCTGGGTCATTCCGTGGGCGCACTGATTCTCGGAATGAACAGGGACTCCAGGATTTTTGAGAAATTTATCTTTGTTGGAACCCAAGACGCATACATCGGAAATTTGCCATGGAATGTGGCATTTACTGCGATTTTCGGTTTTGGAATTGCACTTCCGGCCTGCACTAAATTGCTAGGATATTTCCCGGCAACCAGTTTCGGTTTAGGGGAATCTTTGCCCAAAGGAGTCGCATATGATTGGAAAACCCTGATCTTAAACAGAAAATCCACCAGCAAACTATTCGAGAAAATTGACGAGGATTTTTCGAAAACCTTGACCCAGGAAGCGTTCATCATTCATGCCGAAGATGATCCGTGGGTGACCATGAAAGGAATGGAAAGTCTGATGAACAGAGGTTATCCCAACTTGAAAAAAACCTATCGCGAGGTGAAAGTTTCTGAATCCCCAAAAGGCGAAATCGGCCACATCAACTTTTTCCGGACCTTTAATAAGGTTTTGTGGAAAATAGTGCTGAATGAGCTTTCTTAAAGTCAAAATCTTTTGCAAATATTTATTTCCGTAATTTTACCTCCTATTTATCAATCTTATGTAAAGACCTGCAAGCAGGGATTTGCTGGCTTTTATTTATTCAAAAATGAAAATCTACACCAAAACCGGCGACAAAGGAACCACCGCACTTTACGGCGGAACCCGCGTTTCAAAAGCATCCTCAAGAGTGGAATCATACGGAAATATCGACGAACTGAATTCCTTTATCGGAGTCGCAAAATCGGAAATAACAGACGAAAATGTAAACAAGCAACTTAAGAAAATCCAGTTCGATTTATTCACCCTCGGTTCAGAATCTGCAACGCCCACTGATCGACTGACATTGGCGAACGGAAAATCCAGACTGAGCTTAATGATTTCCGAAAAAGAAATCGAAGAACTGGAATCCTGGATTGACGAGTGGGAAAAACATTTGGAACCCCTGCAATATTTCATCCTTCCGGGAGGCGGGAAATCAGCGACCTTGCTTCACGTTTGCAGAACCATTTGCCGAAGAGCGGAACGCAGTTTGGTATTCTTAAACGAGACTGAAGAAGTTCGTGTGGAGCTGATTACATATTTGAACAGATTATCAGACTATTTGTTTGTTTTGGCAAGATATGTATCAAAATTAAATAACGATACCGAAGAATATTGGAATCCGAACAACCGATAATCCTCACTCTGGTTCTCTCCGGACAGAGCAAATTAAAAGGGCATTCAAACGAAATATTTACTTACCGGTGAAAAACATTAAAAAGAACCTCGACTCAAAAAGCTGTTCTCGGTTAAGAAGAAATTCTGGGGGTGGAAATGCCCTACTTTTCATCAACGGAGTTCCCCCTAAAGACATCCCCGAAATTGACGGTTATGATTTGATCGCCTGTTCTGACGGTGCTTTCCATTACTTGAAAGAGAAAAATTTCCCAGTGGAAAAACTCGATTTTATTTCTGGAGATTTTGATTCGCACACGGGTAATGATGACGAAATTTATGAAGAAATATTCATCTACACTCCAGATCAGGAGAAAACCGATTTTGAAAAATCCCTTGAGATCATCAAAACAAAAGGTTTTAAGCAAGTTCATGTTTACGGTGGCAGTGGCGGTGAAATGGACCATTTCCTTGGAAATCTTACGGTTGCTTTTCACTTTAAAGATGAATTGGAAATCACCTTTTTCGATGAGTTTTCTACCTATTTTTTTTCACCGAAAAATTTAGTTTTAGAGAATGTGAAAGGGAAAATGATTTCGCTTTATCCTTTTCCCATTGCCGAAAACATTGTCACAAAAGGCTTGAATTGGTCTTTAGATAAAGAAAAACTGGAAATTACCAGCAGAATTGGAACCAGAAATTTTGCTGCCAAAGATCTCGTTTCTATTGAATTTCAGAAAGGCGACCTGATTGTTTTCGTGGAAAAATAAGCAGACTTGTTTTGTAATCATTTCTTAAGTCAAAAACCGTAAATTAATCTGCCAATCCCAACTTTTTTCACCAAATTTGCAATTCAATTAAACCTCGATTTGACCCATGAAAATTAAATATTCAGAACTTATTGACCAGACCCTTTATTTCCCGACAGAGGAATTCGATGTGGCGGAAAATCAGCTTCTTTTTCACGGAATTCCTTTGATGGAAGTCGTGGAAAAATTTGGCACCCCTCTGAAATTTAATTATCTGCCGAAAATTTCCACCAATATTCAGCGTGCGAAAGCGTGGTTTAAAGAAGCTTTCGAAATCAACGACTACAAGAAAAACTACCGATATTGCTACTGTACTAAATCCAGCCACTTTGCCTTTGTTTTGGAGGAAGCGCTGAAAAACGATATTTCCATCGAAACGTCTTCGGCGTATGATATGGACATCGTGAAATCGCTTTATGACAAAGGGAAGTTTGACAAAAATGTGGAGGTGATCTGCAACGGTTTTAAGACCGATGATTACTTGACGAAAATCGCAGATTTAATCAACAGTGGCTTTGAGAATATCACACCAATCCTCGATAATTACCGCGAACTCGACAAACTGACGGAAAGCATCGATGTGAATTTCGATATCGGGATCAGAATTGCATCGGAAGAAGAACCGAAATTCGAATTTTATACCTCAAGATTGGGAATCGGTTACAAGGACATCATTCCTTATTACAGCCAAAAAATTGCAGAACATCCCAACGCAAGATTGAAGATGCTCCATTTTTTCATCAATACCGGGATTAAGGACACAGCGTATTATTGGAACGAACTCTACAAATGTCTCCGGGTTTATGCCCGTTTGAAAAAAATCGCACCCGAAGTAGATTCCCTTAATATTGGCGGGGGTTTCCCGATTAAAACATCCCTGAATTTCGATTATGATTACCAGTATATGGTGAATGAAATTGTTTCTCAAATCAAGAAATTCTGCGAAGAGGAAGGTGTGGAGGAACCCAATATCTATACCGAATTCGGCAGTTTTACCGTGGGAGAAAGCGGCGGACATCTCTATAAAATTATCTCCCAAAAAAGGCAGAACGACCGGGAAAAATGGAACATGATCGATTCTTCTTTCATGACCACTTTACCCGACACTTGGGCGATTTCCCGACATTTCATTATGCTTCCATTGAACCGGTGGGAAGACACTTATGAAAGGGTTTTTCTCGGCGGACTGACTTGCGACTCTGATGATTATTATAATTCCGAACAGCATACGAATGCGATTTATCTCCCGGTTTTCAGCGATACAAAACCTTTATACATCGGGTTTTTCCATACCGGAGCTTATCAGGAAACCATCGGTGGATATGGTGGTGTTCACCACTGTTTGATGCCGCAGCCGAAACATATCCTCATCGACAAAGATGAAGACGGGAATTTTGTTTACACGCTTTTCCGCGAGGAACAAAAACCGGAAGATGTTTTGAAGCTATTGGGTTATTGAGAAGCGGAACGTATTAGGGAATTATCTGTATAGCTTTGTCCAATTTTAAGACTTTAAGAAAGTTTTATCGTTTATTTTTGCACCTCATCATTATTTTCTACCTGATGAACTCCCATTTGAAATTGTGCAAATTGCCAAACTTACCGTACTTAATTTTGGATGGTGGAAATATTTTTTCAGCAATAATTGCAATTATTCTATTCCCTAGCAGAGTTTGAGTTGCCCTTCAGGAATGTTACAGATTTTGATTTACTGCAACCTTTGCAACTTGGTATAAAAATTTGTCATTTTAGTTTCACAGTTTCCTCATTACTCCTAATGACAGCTGCCCATGAACAAAAGACCATCTAAAAAAAAACAATTCCCCAATACTTTTGGCGAATTGCTGATTAGAAAATTGCTTACTTAAGCTTTTCTTGTTCTTTTTTTTTCTTCCTCATCATTGGCGTTTTCGGGCTACAAAAGTAATCGAAAAACCAATAAAACCGCTGTACAAGTTTGTACAATGTTAATTAAATCTAATATTTTTTGTAGATTTGTTAAAACTACCATCAGAGATGGGCATTGAAGAGAAAGACATTCAACAACTCAAGAAATCAGTTACTGAAAAGTTTGGAAAAGAAATCAGAAATTCTCCAGACTGCAATTTTCTTTCAAGTGAATTGAGCTCTCTGGGATATATGGTGCACTCCCAAACGCTTCGCCGCTTTTTCGGGGTCATTAAGTATGACGGTGGATTTTCTACTTTTACGCTGGATGCGCTGGCTATTTATACTGGTTTTAAGAATTTTTCCCATTTCAAACAAGATCTCCTCCGTAATGAGCTGGACATCTTTTTCACCGAATTTGGTGGAAAAAGTGATGATTTCTGGGACATGAGTAACAAACTTTGCCGGCAGATTACTGAATCTCCCACCATGTTGATTTCACTTCATTGCAAAATGATGAAATATCCACTGGTGAGAAAATTCTTTATCGAAGAACATCCCATGCGCGATATGATTGCAGGTGCGTATGTGCAATATTTTCAGGATTATCTGAAATTTCACCGAAACAACGAAGCGAAAATATTTGCCTACAGTTTTATGTTCATGGGTGCATTTCTCTCCGAAAACCCGGAATTTATGGAACTTTATCATCGGAAAATTGCAGAAACAGAAGTAACAGAAGAGGTCTCCATGGTTTTCGCCGGAAGGAAATTTGGGGTTCAGCTGCTGTATTCCTGGCTTAAGGGTGATGACAAAATGTTTCAGGAAGTGTATGCAGAGATGCTGGTTTCAAGAAGACTCTATCTTCCGGGCTCGATTCATTCCGTTTTCAGTTTTGAAAATGTCATTTTAGAGTACCTCATCTTTACCGATAAAACAGCTGAAATCAAATGGCTAATTGAAAACAACACCGAACAGAAAATTCCCGACTGCAGCATTTTGCCTGAAGAGCGCCTGCTTAGTCACGCCGAAAGTTTGAAGATTCTCTGCGCTGTCGCTTACTTTAAAATAGGAGACAGGGAAAATTCACTCCAGTATTTGAATGATGTGGTTTTAGATAATCTTTATTGCGGTTGCACAAAATATTTTTCAATTCTGTACTATTTTGTGAAATATGACTTTGTAGGGAAGGAGGAAAAAACAAAGATCAAAGAAAACCTCAAAAATTTGATTGAGGAGACCCACTTTTCATTTTATAACAATTGGATGAAAAAAAAGGGAAGACAGGTTTCTTTTCATTCTCGAAGGTTGGCAGCAAATCATGGAAGTTTTTGCCCTCTCTGAAGAAATGGATTTTTTTGCTGCGACCAACTATTTTCAAATCCCTAAAAAATAAATCGGTATTTCTTCGTTCCTCGAACGATAAAGGGTCACGACATGAATTTTGACTTTCAGTAAGTTATTAGAAAACTGCTGCTGCTCAATGAAAAACTTCAGGAATCAGAGTAATAAAAAAAATCCGCTCAGAAAATTCTGAACGGATTTAAATTTATGACGTTTCTGTATTCGGCTTCCCGCTTCTTACATCATTCCCGGCATTCCGCCACCCATCGGCATCGCTGGTTCGTCTTTCTTGATTTCGGTGATGACACATTCTGTGGTCAACAACATTCCAGCAACAGATGCAGCGTTTTCAAGGGCAACACGGACTACTTTAGTGGGGTCGATAATTCCGGCTTCGAACATGTTCACGTACTCGTCGTTTTTCGCATTGTATCCAAAATCTGCGTTTCCATCCGCCACTTTTGCCACAATCACAGAACCTTCACCACCTGCATTTTCAACGATTTGTCTTAATGGCTCTTCGATTGCTCTTTTCACGATTTTGATTCCGGTAGACTCATCCTGGTTTGCACCTTCCAGGTTCAAAGCGGAAATACTTCTCACCAAAGCAACACCACCTCCTGCAACGATTCCTTCTTCCACAGCGGCTCTGGTTGCATGTAACGCGTCATCAACTCTGTCTTTTTTCTCCTTCATTTCCACTTCAGAAGCGGCTCCCACATAAAGAACTGCAACTCCACCTGCTAATTTTGCCAGTCTTTCCTGAAGTTTTTCTCTGTCGTAATCCGAAGTAGTTGTTTCCATTTGCGCTTTGATCTGGTTCACACGACCTTTGATCTGCGCTTCATCTCCTCCACCGTTTACAATAGTGGTATTGTCTTTGTCGATGGTTACTTTTTCTGCAGTACCGAGCATTTCCAAAGTGGCGTTTTCCATGGTGAAACCTCTTTCTTCAGAGATTACTTGTCCGCCTGTTAAGATGGCAATATCTTCCAACATTGCTTTTCTTCTGTCACCGAATCCCGGCGCTTTTACCGCAGCGATTTTCAGAGAACCCCTCAATTTGTTTACTACTAAAGTTGCCAGTGCTTCACCTTCCACTTCCTCGGAAATAATTAAGAGTGATTTTCCCGCTTGAGCAACCGGTTCCAACACTGGAAGCAATTCCTTCATGGAAGAGATTTTTTTCTCTACTAAAAGGATATAGGGATTTTCCAATTCTGCTATCATTTTTTCAGGATTGGTCACGAAATATGGTGATTGATAACCTCTGTCGAACTGCATTCCTTCCACCACATCAACGGTAGTGTCTGTACCTTTCGCCTCTTCCACGGTGATCACGCCTTCTTTACCAACTTTTCCGTATGCTTCTGCGATAAGTGAACCAATTGTATCATCATTGTTTGCGGAGATTGCTGCAACCTGTTTGATTTTCTCCGATGAATCACCAACAACTTGGGATTGGGATTTCAGATTTTCCACCACTGCAGAAACCGCCTTGTCGATTCCTCTTTTCAAATCCATTGGATTTGCTCCGGCGGCTACATTTTTAAGACCTTCACGAACGATTGCCTGTGCCAAAACGGTAGCGGTTGTGGTTCCGTCTCCTGCAATGTCATTGGTTTTGGAAGCCACTTCTTTCACCATTTGCGCCCCCATGTTTTCCACTTTGTCTTCGAGTTCAATTTCCTTCGCTACGGAAACTCCATCTTTGGTCACATGCGGTGCACCGAAAGATTTTTCGATCACCACATTTCTTCCTTTTGGTCCCAAAGTTACTTTTACTGCGTTTGCCAGAGCATCAACACCTCTTTTTAGTGCGTCTCTTGATTCGATGTCAAATTTAATTTCTTTTGCCATAATTTTTAGATTTTAAGAACTAGACCCGCGAGTCTAGATTTTCTATTTTTGAATTTCCTGATTATTGAAGGTTGATTCTTTTATCCAATAATCCCTAAAAGATCTCCCTCTCTTACAATTAAATAATCCTTACCGTCGAGTTTTAATTCTGAACCTGAGTATTTTCCATAAAGAACTTTATCCCCCACCTTCACCGTGGTAGGTTCGTCCTTTTTACCTGGCCCCACCGCAACAACAGTTCCTTCCTGGGGTTTCTCTTTCGCCGTATCCGGAATAATAATTCCTGATGCTGTGGTTGTTTCGGCCGCATTGGGCTCCACCAAAACTCTGTCTGATAATGGTTTGAAATTTACTGACATAATATTTAATTTTTAATAAAGTTTTTGAAGTTGACTTTTTGTTCACGAAAACTTTGCCAAAGGAGTTGGAAGATGAAAGATGCAGGATGGAAGTTAAAAAATGGCAGATTTTAATTATTAATGGTGAAATTTTGGCAGAAAAAAAGCCATTTCGCAGATGGAAATGACTTTGATATTTTTAGTGCTGTTATTAAAATATTGAATTCCTGGGGAGTTCTGATCGATTGGGTTGGAATCCTTTCTACATAAATACAACTACTAAGGGGTTCTGGAATTCTGTTTTTTGTTCAGTTGTTTCCCCCGAAATCCGTAAATTACTAATCCACTCCCCACTCAATTACTTTAATTCGGGACATGTGACCAATCGGGTCTTTACTTTGCCTGCATCGGATTCACCATTCCTTTCGCTGCTCCTCTTGCCGAACCATCCAGTTTTTGTTTGAAAACGTTGAATTTTGATGCCGGCACTGCGATTTCGCCCCAAAAATTATTGGAAGTGTCTATATCAGCAGTTTCAAGCTTCGGGTCGAGCTGGATGGATTTTAACTTTTTGTCAAAATAATAAGTTTTGGAAACTTTATTTTCGTCTTTTCTCCAGATTTGTGCTGGGATTTTGTCATTGAGTTTGGTTCCGTCCTCAAAAGTGAATTCCAAAATAATCGGCATCACCAAGCCGCCTTTGTTACTGAAATCAATTTGATATGCCCGGATATTTTTTAATCTTTCAATATCTGCCGGGCTTGGTTTTTCGGTGTTGTCTGACTTGACCGTGTACTTTTTATTGGTATCCACTTTTTCTAAACCTCTGGCGTATCTCCAGTAGAAATCTCGGGTTTCTTTGTCAACATCGGTGTAAAATTGGATGTTTTTGTCTTCGCGATTTCTGATTTTGCTAATATCTTCAAAACTATTGATCTGCGGTTTATCTAGGGTATAACTTCTTTCTCTAGGTTTTGGATCCACGTCAAATTCTGGGGTGGCCATTGTCACTTTGTCAATGGAGATATCTACCGGGTCGATGCCATAGAACCACCCTCTCCAAAACCAATCAAGGTTTTCCGCACTTGCATCATTCATAGTTCGGAAAAAATCTGCAGGTTCCGGATGCTTGAATGCCCATCTTTTGGCATAAGTTTTAAATGCTTTGTCAAAAAGCTCCCTTCCCATAATGGTTTCGCGAAGAATGTTCAATCCAGTAGCCGGTTTAGAATAGGCATTTGGACCGAACTGATTAATGTTTTCGGAATTCACCATAATGGGTTCCAGCTGATCTTTCGGAAGTTTCATATAATCAACTATGGTGTGAGCGGGACCTCTTCTTGACGGGAATTTATTGTCCCACCTTTCTTCGGTGAGGTATTCCACGAAGGTATTCAGACCTTCATCCATCCAACTCCATTGTCTTTCATCGGAATTGATGATCATGGGGAAAAAGTTATGTCCAACTTCATGGATGATCACCCCAATCATTCCATTTTTTGTTCCTTCGGAATAGGTTCCGTCTTTCTCCGTCCTTCCGAAATTGAAGCAAATCATAGGATATTCCATTCCGTTTGCGGCCTCCACCGATTGTGCAACAGGATATGGGTATGGAATGGTATATTCCGAGTAGGTCAGAATGGTATGTGCCACTGCTTTCGTGGAAAATTTGCGGTAAAGTCCATATGCTTCCTTTGGATAAAGACTCATGGCCATTACCTTGTTTCCGTTTTCAGGAATCGTCACCCGCATTCCATCCCAGATAAATTTTCTGGATGAGGTCCAAGCGAAATCCCGAACATCCTTCGCTTCGAATATCCAGGTTTTTCTTTCTTTTGACTTCACTTTTTCCGCTTTTTTTGCTTCGTCCAAGGTCACAATTTCAATTGGTTCGCTTGAATTTTCCGCCTGTTTATAACGTGCTAGCTGTGCGGATGAGAGCACATTTGCGTAATTTTGACATTCACCTGTTCCTGCTACCACATGATCTGCAGGAACATTCATGGTCACTTTGTAATTTCCGAAAACCAGTGCAAATTCTCCTCTACCGGTGAATTGATTATTTTGCCAACCTTTGAAATCACTATAAACGCACATTCTGGGAAACCATTGCGTCATCGTAAAAAGATGATTGCCGTCTTCCGGGAAAAACTCATAACCACCCCGTCCGCCGTTTTTCATTCGGTCGGGAATATTGTAATTCCATTCGATTTTGAAAGTGATTTTTTCTTTTGATTTCAGGATTTGCGGCAAATCGATTCTCATCATGGTTTTATTGATGTAATAAGGAATTGGCTTTCCTGAAGCATCGGTCACCTTTTCAATATTTACACCGAGACCATTGTCTTTTGCAGGCAAATCCGTGGTCCGCAAACGGTCGGTGGTGGAAAATTCCGGAAGAGTGGAAGAAGACTGATAATTAGCATTTTTTATACTAGATTGTTGATTTTCATCTAATTGAAGCCATAAATATTCCAAATCGTCGGGTGAATTATTGTAATAGGTAATGGTTTCTGATCCTTTCAGATTCAATTTTTCTTCATCCAGATATGCATTGATTTCGTAATCTGCCCGTTGTTGCCAATATTGATGTCCAGGAGCTCCGGAAGCGGTTCTGTACACATTCGGAGTAGGCAAAATTGTTCCGAGTTGTTCGAATTTGTTCCCATGATTGCTTGTAGGGTTGTTCTGAATGTTTTGGGCAAAGCCGAAAATTGAACAAAAAAGAAAAAATGCAAAAGATTTGAGTTTCATGATGAAAATACAGATTATGAATCAATAAAATGTTAGACTTAAAAAATAGTCAAAAAAAAAGTTGATTTGTTACATGAAATTAAGTATAACTTCAAATTAAAATGGAATACGTTCAATGGTCATCTTCAGTGCCAAAGCAAAAACTCCGGAAGAAACGAACATGATCCAGTCTTTTCGATTCACTTTCAATAGCTTAGTGAAAACAAAAAGCAAAACTAAAAAAGCCAGAACAACAAGGATTTGTCCCAGTTCCAAACCAATATTAAAACCCAAAAGCGGGACCAAGAGCGACTGTTCTTTCGCCAACATCATTCTTGCAGTATTGGCAAATCCCATTCCGTGAATCAAACCGAAAAACAAAGCCAGAAAGTAATTGATTCTCATTAATTTAGATTGATTTCCTTTAAAGATTATATTGTCCAGCGAAGTGATGACGATGGTTAAGGGAATCAGGAATTCTACCCAATCTGAGGAAACCCTAAAAACATCCAGCACACTCAAAGCCAACGTGACCGAATGTCCGATCGTGAATGCGGTGACCAAAATCAAAACTTTTTTCCAGTCGTGGAATGCATAAACGGCGACCAGCGCCAAAATAAAAAGCTGATGATCCAACGCGTCGAGCGAAATTATGTGTTCCCAACCGAGGTGGAGATAAAAAAGAAAGTCCTGCATTTGCCTGAATTTTTGAATCAGCGATAATACAAATAATATTTTAACTTTGTTGAAAATTGTGACGATGACCTATATCCTTGAACTTGAAAATAAATAAAAAAACTGAGGTTTTAATTTATTTTGCAATTCGGAAAGTTCCAAGAAAATTACGTGATTTATTACACCAATGAAAAAACTCCTCCTTCTACTCTGCTTCTTCTTCTTTCATTTTTCTTCCGCCACGGAAATACACCCGTATCATGTTGGATCTGTAGAGTTTAACTATAATTCGAAGTCAAAAACCTTTGAGATTTCCAGTAAATTTTTCTTGGATGATTTAGAAAATGCCCTAAAAGAAAAATACGGAAAAGCGGTTCACTTTAATGATGAAAAATTTAAACCGATCATCAATGAAATTCTTTCAAAATACTGCGCTGAATATTTAAAGTTGAAAACCGACAATAAATTTCTGAAAATCAACTATATCGGTTATGAGGAAGACAGTGAATCGGTGCATATTTATCTGGAATCGGAAACGGTGAATCAGCCAAAAAAAGTGGAAACCGCTGTGAGTTTTCTTTATAATTTGTTTGATGACCAAATGAACATCATCCACATTATTGTGGAAGGAAAAAGGCAAAGTGACCGATTGAGTTATCCGAACCGCTATCTTTACAAAAACTTCTAAAATCCGGAATTGATTTTGGTTACCTGCTCCAATAGCACGGGGAAGAAAACATCGAAATTCTTTTTTAACTCAGGTTTATTGTTAAGGAAAATCTCGAAAACCGGTAAATCTTTTCTTAAATATTTCGCTTTGTTCAAGACATTCTGAATAGAAAACTGGATTCCCCAATCTTCTCTGTAATTATAAAGCCAGTTGTCTTTCTGCATTTTTTCCAGCATCAAAATCAGATTTACGGGCAAGAAGTCCTGATGATTTTTGAGTGCCGCATAAACTTTCTGCGAATGTTCGAAGAGCTGTGGTTCTGGTAACGAGTTTGCCAAAAAATAATCAAAACTCACATCCACAAATGCACCGGAATACAATCTTACCAGTGGTGAAAAAAGTTTTTTTGCCTCAAAAATTGCTGGGTGCGAATCAGTAAAAGTATCGATTTCGCGATGAAGCGTAATACCCTGCTGAATTTTTGCGGGAAAAGAAAACCGCTCATCATTCCTTATGAAATCCTGTAGAAACTGCCCTACAATCTGCTCGTCGGAAAAAGTGAGATAGGAATGGGCTAGAAAATTCATTTTATGAAAGGAAGCTTTGTTAGTGCTTGAAGCGGTAAGAACGTTTTGAGCTCAATGTGTTTTTTCAAAATTATCACACCATTCAATGGTTTTTCAAAGAATCAATAAGGTGGCAATTTCCCTTACAAAGTTGGTGTAAAAAAGAATACGGATATTCAAAAATAATCGAATTTTTTTTTCTTAGAAAATCTTGCAGCCGTCAATTCCCCTGTTGAAAACGTGATAGAAACGGTTAGGTTCTAAAGGATAAACGTTTTTGCATCATTTTACGTTTTTGTGGCAAATCCTTGTCAGTCCTCTAAACGCCGAGAACGCTTTCAAGAAAATCCTCTATCTTACTCACTTCTACAATCGAGATACCTAATTTTCTTTTCGGTATTTTATTCAAATTTGAAACGAAAATTTTCTCATAACCTAATTTTTCGGCTTCTGAAATCCGTTGCTCGATTTGCGGAACCGGACGGATTTCCCCGCTCAAACCAATTTCTCCGGCAAAACAAAAATGCTCCCGAATCGGCACATCCTCATTGGACGAAAGCACAGAAGCAACCACTGCCAAATCCAAAGCAGGATCATCGGTTTTTATTCCACCTGTGATGTTCAGGAAAACGTCTTTTGCACCCAATTGAAACCCTGCCCGTTTTTCCAAAACCGCCAAAAGCATGTTTAATCTTTTGGAATCAAAACCGGTGCAGCTTCTCTGCGGCGTCCCGTAAACCGCAGAACTCACCAGTGCTTGAATTTCAATCAACATTGGACGGTTTCCTTCCAAAATGACTCCCACCGAATTACCCGAAAGTTCTTCCCACTTTTTCGTGATGAGGATTTCAGATGGATTCTTAATCTCCTTTAAACCCTGGGAAATCATTTCATAAATCCCGATTTCTGCAGTGGAACCGAATCGGTTTTTGTTGGCCCGAAGCAAGCGGAAAATGTGATTCCGATCGCCGTCGAAATTCAAAACCACATCCACCATGTGTTCCAAAACTTTCGGACCGGCGATTTGGCCGTCTTTGGTAATGTGGCCCACAAGAAAAACCGGCGTGTTGGTTTCCTTCGCGAATTTGATGATTTCATTGGAACATTCCCGGATCTGGGAAACCGTTCCGGGTGAACTTTCAATCAACTGGCTTTGAAGCGTCTGAATGGAATCGATGATGATGAAATCTGGTTGAAGTTTTTTGGCTTCATGAAGGATTTTCTCCACTGCGGTTTCGGTAAAAAGGTAGCAGTTGGGATTCTGAAGTTCAGTCAAACGATCAGCACGCATTTTTATTTGCGACGCACTTTCCTCTCCAGAAACGTAGAGGATTTTTCTTTTCATTTTGAGCGCCAGCTGAAGAAGCAGGGTAGATTTGCCAATTCCAGGTTCACCACCGATTAAGGTGACGGAACCCAAAACAATTCCACCGCCAAGAACTCTATTTAATTCCTCGGAAGGCGTATTAATCCTGGCCTCTTCATTGGTTTCCACCTCGATGATGTTGATGATATGCTGTTTGGACTTTTCCGAATAACTTTTTGAGGAAGATTTTTCCACGATTTCTTCCACCAAAGTATTCCATTGTCCGCAGTTTTTGCACTGTCCGAGCCATTGAGGATACTGAGTCCCACAATTCTGACAGAAATATGCTGTTTTTAGTTTTGCCAATGTTTAAGAGTGATTCCCCGATTCTTCGGGATTAAAAATAGACGAATAATACTTGATGGTGCAAATTACGAAAATTGCGGGGCAAAATTTTATTTAATTTGATTGATTTTACACAGGATGAATTGTGTTCAAAAAAAAACCAGCCCGTTCAAAAACTTGGCTGGTTCCGTTACTATATATTTATCTGTGTTAGTTAGCCACTATATTGACTGTTACTTTTATCTCGTCACCAGTCTTAACTCCAAGGAATCCAGGTCTTTCCATTCCGAAATCTGAAAGTTTCAGCTCTTCATTACCGGTAATTTGATAAGAATTTCCATTTTTCACCACATTTACCGGGAAGGTGACATCTTTTGCAACACCTGCAATGCTCAATTTTCCTGTCAGGTTGCCTTTTCCTACCGGAAGAGAGGCCGCTGTGAATGTGATGTTTGGATTTTTGTCTGCTTTAAGAGCGCCATAAGCCTTATTATCCATCATTTTCCCTTTTGTACTGACCAGATTTTTGGCGGGCATGGTGAACTTCACATTGGTAATTGCATTTCCGCTGACCTTTCCTACAAAAGTTGCTGACGATGATGTCATTACCCAATCATGCATGGGAGAGGTACCGTCCACTGTAATTTTTGTTGATTTACCGCTTATGTTTTGGGCATTGATCAAGCCGAACATGATGATGGCAAAAAAAGCCAGAATCAATTTGAATGAGTTTTTCATTTTTTTATATTTTAAAATTATTTTCAATCACATTTTCTATTCTTTGGACCTAAATCCTATGTCAAAGTTAAAGGTATTACTGCTAAAATTGGCTGACAAAACTCATCATGGAATCATGAAATAAATCAGCAGCTTTAATGAATGAAATTTCTTATTTTTTGGTGGCGATTGCTGCGTTAAAGATTTTACGCTAACTTTGCACAAACCTAATCTAATGAGTAAAAAGACCACCAAATACATCTTCGTGACGGGAGGTGTTACTTCATCTTTGGGCAAAGGAATCGTGTCGGCTTCGCTCGGTTTGCTACTGAAATCCCGGGGTTACAAAGTCACCATTCAAAAACTCGATCCCTATATCAATATTGATCCCGGAACTTTAAACCCGTATGAACACGGCGAATGCTACGTGACAGAAGACGGAGCAGAAACCGATCTGGATTTAGGCCACTATGAACGATTTCTGGATTCCCAAACTTCCCAAAACAACAATGTCACCACGGGAAGGATTTACCAAAGCGTTATTGAAAAGGAGCGTAAAGGTGATTTTCTGGGTAAAACGGTGCAGGTCATTCCGCATATTACCAATGAGATCAAGAGAAGAATCAAAATTTTAGCGAAAAAAGATTTCGACATCATCATCACCGAAATTGGCGGGACCGTTGGTGATATCGAATCGCTTCCATATATTGAGTCTGTTCGACAACTGAAGTGGGAACTGGGCGAAAATAATTCCATGGTGATTCACCTCACTTTGCTTCCCTATTTGGCATCAAGTGGTGAACTGAAAACAAAACCCTCCCAACATTCGGTACGTCAACTGATGGAAAGCGGAATCCAGGCAGATGTTTTGGTTTGCCGATCCGAATACCATATCCCAAAAGAACAGCGGGCAAAACTTGCTCAATTCTGCAATGTTCCCCTGGAAAATGTGATTGAATGTAAAGACTTGGCCACAATTTATGAAGTTCCGATTTATCTTCAAAAACAACATTTTGACGATGTGGTGCTGAAAGAATTGGACCTGAAATCGGACAAACAGGCCGATCTGAAAGACTGGAAGAGTTTCCTCAAAAAATATCAAAACCCTAAAAGAAAAGTAGAAATCGCACTGGTTGGAAAATATGTTTCGTTGCAAGATTCCTACAAATCCATCGCAGAAGCCTTCATCCACGCCGGTTCAGATTTGGAAACCGAAGTGAAAATCAGATGGGTTTACAGTGGAGACGTCCATAAAGATAATCTGGAAGAAACTTTCCAAGGAATCGACGGAATCCTCATCGCACCTGGATTTGGCGACCGGGGAATCGAAGGAAAAATCCTCTCCGCAAAATATGCACGGGAGCACCAAGTTCCACTTCTCGGGATTTGTCTTGGAATGCAGATCATGACCATTGAGTTTGCCAGAAACATTTTAGGGATGACGAAAGCCAATTCAATGGAATTTGACACCTCCACGCCGGAACCGGTAATTTCACTCATGGAAGAACAGAAAAATGTGGTGGATAAAGGTGGAACGATGAGACTTGGCGCTTGGAAATGCACTTTAAAAGCCGGTTCAAAACTCGCAGAAATTTATGGCACCAAAAATATTTCTGAGAGACACCGCCATCGATACGAGTTCAATTCTGAATTTCAGGAGGATTTCGAAAAGAATGGTCTGGTTCCCACCGGATTCAATCCGGAAACCGGTTTGGTAGAAACATTGGAACTGAAAAATCACCCATTCTATATCGGGGTGCAGTACCACCCGGAATACAAAAGTACAGTAGCAACGCCGCATCCTTTGTTTAAAGCGTTTATCAAGGCTGCGACAAAGAAATAAATTAGTAGTCCGTTTTCAGGCGGACTTTTTTATTTAATGCCAAAAAGCCTTTCCTTTTTAAAAATTTAAGTATTTTTGTCAGCCAAAATAATAAAGTTTAAGATTTGGGAATTTCATCCGTCTAAAATAATGTTTTACACGATCATTTGGACTTCAGATGTTCAAACTTCAAAAAAATAGAAATGCAGCAAAATAACGGTTTAGATAAAAATCAACTCATCAGTTTCGCTTTGTTCTCGATGCTCTTAATCGGTTTTATGTTTTATTTTCAGAATAAACAGCAAAACGATGAGCAATTGAAAGATGCCAAAAACGGCACAAAAGTTTCCCAGACTGTTCAGCAGAACCAAGCAAAACCGGCAATGGCCACCAATCTGAATGACAGCTTAAAAACCACATCGATTCAGAACATCGAACTGAAAAACAAAGAGCTCACTTTGGGAATATCCACTTTGGGCGGTCAGATTTCTACCGTGCAGCTGAATGAATACCAAGCTTATAACAAAGCTGCAGATAAAAATGACAAACCGCTTTTGCTCTTTAACAAAAACAATTCCGCATACGGATTTCAGTTTAAAGATAAAACGGGAAAAGTTTTCAGCACCAAAGATTTGGTTTTCTCTCCAAGCCAAAGCGGCAATTCTGTGACCATGCAGGCCAATGTGAATGGCGCAACGATTCAGTTTATCTATACACTTCTAGACAAATACACGGTTGATTTTAATGTGAAAACCCTGGGTTTATCACAATTGATTCAAGACCAAAAAGCAAATTTCGTTTGGGATTATAATGTTCGCGAACAGGAAAAAGGCCGGTCACAAGAACAGACCCACAGTGAATTCAACTATACTTTCAATAATTACAAAAGTTTCGATTACGACGGAAGAACCACTATGGACGAAGCCAGTGAAACTTTGAACTGGCTTGCGATCAAGCAGCAGTTTTTCGGAGCAGTCATCGAACCGCAGAATGGTTTTAAGAATTCCAAAGGAAACCAGGAAATGGTTGAAGAGGGTGAGTTTCTTAAAAAGTTCAATTTCAACGGACAGGTTGATTTGGTTGGAAACGAGCTGAACCAGGATTTCAAATGGTATTTTATGCCTTTGGATTTGAAATTATTAAAATCTTATGAAGGGAAGAATTTTGATGAGTTGCTTCCTTTGGGTTGGTCGTTTATTGGAACAATGAACCGCTGGTTTTTCATCCCGATGTACAATTTCATTTCAAGTTGGGGAATTGCTGCGGGTTGGGTGATTTTCCTGATGACGATTTTCGTGAAAATCATCTTGTCGCCGGTAATGTTTAAGCAGCACAAGCTCAGTGCGATGATGCGGGTGATTCGTCCGGAGATTGACGAAGTGAATGCCAAATACAAAGACGCCGATCCCATGAAACGCCAACAGGAAACCATGGCTGTTTACCGGAAAGCGGGCGTGAATCAGATGGCGGGATGTTTACCCGGTTTACTCCAGGTACCTATTTTCTATGCCCTGTTCCGATTTTTCCCGAACATGATCGATTTGCGGGGAAAAAGCTTCTGGTTTGCAAAAGACCTGACCGCTTATGACGATGTGATTAAACTTCCTTTTCATATTCCGTTTTTGCAGGACCACTTGAGTATTTTTGCGATTGCCTGTACAGCGGTAATTCTGATTTATACGGTGATGACTGCTGGAAACATACAGCAACCAACTCAACCTGGAATGCCAAACATGAAAGTGCTGATGTATATTTTCCCTATCACGTTCCTGTTTTTCTTAAACACTTCGGCTTCAGGACTTTCCTGGTATTATTTTGTTTCCAATGCGATCAATATCCTTATCATTTTAGTGATTAATTATTGGATTCTGGATGAGAAAAAAATCCACGCACAAATCCAGGCAAACAAACAGAAAGAGCCAAAACCTGAAGGGAAATTCCAAAAGAGAATGCGCGAGATGATGGAGAAAGCCCAGGAACAGCAGAAATTACAGCAGCAGCAGGCAACGAAAGGCAAGAAAAAATAACAGTCCTTAATAATATATAAGAAAACGGAAAATTAACTTCCGTTTTTTTTGTTCCAATTTTCTCCTACCATTATTTAATAAGCAAGTCTAAAAGATTTCCGGTGGTGAATAGTCGGGCCATATTTATTTAATGCTTCTCTATGCTGTTTGGTTGCATAACCCATATTTCTTTTCCAACCATATTGTGGAAATTCCTCATGCAAATCAATCATTATTTGGTCCCGATAATTTTTTGCCAGAATGGAGGCACATGCAATGGATAGCAATTTCGAATCACCTTTAACAACACATTGATGCGGAATGGATGGATAAGGATAAAAACGGTTTCCATCCACCAAGATCAGTTCCGGGCGAATAACGAGCTGATCTAATGCCAAATGCATCGCATGAATACTGGCATTGAGAATGTTATGCTCATCAATAAATTCGGGGGGCAGTTCCGCAATAGCGTAGTCTTTAACATGATCTTTAATGTAAGAATCCAATTCCAATCTGGTTTTGGAGTTTAACTTTTTAGAATCATTAACCAAATTTTGCTTAAAATCCCCGTCCAGAATCACTGCTGCAGCCACCACGGGACCACATAGACACCCTCTTCCCACCTCATCACAACCCGCTTCAATATAAAGATTAGTCAAATTTTTTAATAAATCCATAAAAATTACATTCAATAAGGAATCGAAATTATGATTAATTTAACGTTGCAAATTTATTAAGAATTTTTTAACAAAAAATTTGGTCATATTAATAAAGTTTTGCACATTTGTGACAATGAAAAAATTTAATTTGATATGAAGAAATTAACAACAAGCGTTTTAGCTGTGGTTTTAACTTCGTCATTTGCCTTGGTAAATGCACAGAAAGACACCGCTAGAACAGATATCGAAGGCGTTGTAGTGACAGCACTCGGTATTAAAAGAGCAAGTAAATCTTTGGGTTATGCAACTCAGAGCATTAAAGCTGATGACGTAACAAAAACGCCAACGGCTAACTTCAGTAGCAACCTTTCCGGTAAAGTTGCTGGTCTTAACGTTAAGAGCAGTGGTAACATTGGAGGATCTGTGGACATCACACTGAGAGGGTACCGTTCAATGACAGGTAACAACTCCGTATTGTTTGTTGTTGATGGCGCACCGATGATTAACTCTTATACGAGCATTAATACATCGAGATTAGCGGTCGATACAGGGAATACAATTTCCGATATCAACCCTGAAGATATCGCTGAAATTAACGTCTTGAAAGGTGCTGCTGCAACCGCACTTTACGGTTCACGTGCATCCAATGGTGCGATTATTATCACTACGAAAAAAGGAAAAAGATCTAATAAATTAGACCTTGACTTCTCGTCCTCTATTTCGTTTACTGAAATTAATAAGGACACTTTCGTAAAATATCAGGACAAATACGGACAAGGTTATGGAAGAGGATATGGTTATGCTCCAAATGACTTTTTCGATGCTTATCAAGGACAACCTTTAGCACCGTTGTACGAAGATGCTTCTTATGGTGCAGCTTATGACCCTAATTTGTTGGTTTGGCAATATACCGCCTTCATTCCGGGATCAAAAGATTTTGGTAAAGCGACGCCTTGGGTAAAAGCTACTCACGATCCATCTTATTTGTTTGAAAAGGCATTTAGTTTTAATAATTCCGTGTCTGTTTCTAAAGCTAATGATGTATCTTCTTTCCGTTTGTCTTATCAAAACGTTCAAGGAAATGACATTTTGCCAAACTCTAGATTGGACAAAAATAGTGTTACCGGTAACGCATCCTATAAGATTGCTGATAATTTAACTGCAAACCTATATGCGACTTACGTTGTTCAGGAAACAGTAGGTAAAAACCCAACTGGATATCACGGTATGATGGGTAACTTCAGACAATGGTGGGCAACCAACGTTGACATGTATGATCAAAGAGATCTTTATTTCATGAATAAAGCAAACAACTCTTGGAACATGCAATCTCCTTCAAATACAGCTCCATTGTATTGGGATAACCCATATTTCCGTCTTTATGAAAACTACATTTCAGACGAAAGACAAAGATTTGCAGGAAACTTTAGTTTAAGCTATGATGTGACCAGCAAAATCAATTTATTAGGAAGAGTTTCTCATGACGGTTTCAACTATATGATCGATGAGAGAAGAGCTGTTGGCTCATTACCAGACACCATGTCCATTGGACCTGCAACAGGTAACCAACCATCAGGATACGCAGTTACCAACCAAAGAAGAAATGAAGAAAACTTCGACTTCATTGGAACTTACAAAGATAACTTCTCAGAAAACATCACTTTCACCGGATTGCTTGGTACGAACATCAACATCCAAAAATTGTACTCCAACTCACAAGGAACACAAGGTGGACTGTTCATTCCAGGAGTATATGCAATCTCTAACAGTGCTGCCGCAATGAACGCTCCTTTAATTACAGATAATCAAAAGAGAATCTATGGTCTTTTTGCTCAGGCTTCATTAGGTTTCTATGATACTTACTTCGTAGAAGGATCAATCAGAAGAGACGTTTCCACAGCGTTGCCTCTTCACAACAATGTCTATTGGTATCCATCTATTTCGGGAAGTGTTGTGATTTCAAACTGGAGTTTCTTAAAAGATTCTGCACTTAATTTTGGTAAGATCCGAGCTTCTTACGCACAAGTTGGTAGTGATACTGGTGCTAACCAGTTGCTGAATACTTATGGGGTAACGACCGCGTTTGGTTCACCAACCTATGTTTACAACACCACAGCTAAAAACCCTGACCTAAAACCTGAAATGACCAAGTCTTTGGAGGCGGGAATCAACTTGCAATTCTTCAAGAATAGAATTGGAATTGATGCCGGATGGTTTAGGAATGATACTTCAGACCAAATCCTAGCGCTTCCTGTAACATCCGCGTCTGGAACCCCATTCAAATTCCAAAACGTAGGTAATATGAGATCTCATGGTTTCGAAGTTGCGTTAAACTTAGTTCCCATCAAAACAACCGACTTTACTTGGGGCCTCGATGTGAACTGGTCAAATCCAAGATCAAAAGTTACCGAACTATCTTCAGGTGTTAAAAACATTACTTTAGGTTCTTTCCAAGGTGGGGTCACCATCAATGCATCATTGGATGATGATTATGGAACCATTAAAGGATCAGATTTCACCTATGATGCCAATGGAAATAAGATTATTGCTGCAAACGGAAAATATGCTTTGTCAAACACTGACGCAAAAATCGGAAATATGCAGGCAGACTGGATTGGAAGTGTTACCAACAGAATTTCTTACAAAGAATTTGCACTATCATTCCAAATCGATGTAAAACAGGGGGGACAACTATTCTCACTTGACCAATATTACGGACAAGCAACTGGTCTTTACCCTGAAACCGTATTTTTAAATGACCTTGGAAATCCAGTAAGAAACTCACTTGCAGATGGAGGTGGTCTAATTTTACCAGGTGTTTTAGCTAACGGAACGCCAAATAATATAAGACTGGACGCAGAATCTTTTGGTGCAATGGGTTATAACGTGTATCCTGCTTCACAGTTTGTCTATGACGCTTCTTATGTGAAATTGAGAGAGGTTGCTTTAACATATACAATGCCTAAAAAGTTCCTTGCTTCGACTTTTGTTCAAGGAGCCTCATTTAGCTTGATTGGAAACAACCTTTGGATCATTAAAAAACATGTACCTTATGCAGATCCTGAATCTGGTTTAAGTGCGGGTAACGTTCAGGGATACCAAACCAGTGTACTTCCTACGACAAGAACAATTTCATTCAACGTTAGACTTAACTTTTAATTAAAAAAAAATGAAAAAAATAATAGCATCAATCTTATTGGTATCTTTACTGCAGTCTTGCGGCAGGGAATCCATGTCTGAGATTAATACAGACCCGAACAGTTACTATACCACTGTTCCATCGACACTAGTGACCTATGCGCAAAAACAGTTAACGGATTATGTGACTACACCTAACGTAAACATCAATAACTTCCGATTGACAATGCAATATTGGCAAGAAACCACCTATTTGGATGAAAGCCAGTACGATTTTTCGACAAGAAACGTGGCTAATAATGTGTGGACTTATTTATACGTTCGTTCATTGAAGAACTTGGACCAGGCAAAAAAGTTGATCAAAGCCTACAAACCAACTGCGGCAGAAGCTGCAAGCTGGCCAACCACCATGAAAAATCAGCTGGCCATTGTTGATCTTCTACAAGTTTACACTTATCAAATTTTGGTTGATACCCACGGCGATGTACCTTATAAAGAATCTTTGGACATCGATATGTTCCCACTTCCGAAATATGATTCAGGGAAAGATATTTATGCTGACCTAATCACGAGAACCAAAACAAATCTAGCCAATTTAGATGCTTCTGGAAAGAGTTTTTCATCCGGTGAAAAAATCTATAACGGAAACGTTGCAAAATGGAAAAAATTTGGTAACTCTTTGCTCATTAAGCTTGGTATTGCATTGGCCGATTCAGATCCAGCATTAGCTCAATCAACCATTCAGGCCGGAATTACTGGTGGGGCAATTATGTCAAGTGCAGATGATTGCGTTCTTCCTTATTTAACATCACCAAATTACAGTCAGCTGTATACAAACCTAGTGGCTAGTAACCGTACCGATTATGTTGCAGGAAGACCTTTCGTTAACTACCTAAAAAATAGCAACGATCCAAGAATTGACCAGTATTTTCAAAAAATTAACGGTGATTACGTAGGAGGTGCCATTGGAGAGAAATCACCAGCAACAGTGAACTCCCTGCCAGGAACTTTTGCTTATGCACAAACTACTCCAGGAATACTCTTGAATTCTACAGAAATTGCATTTTATATTGCTGAAGCTTCTGCAAGATGGGGAATCGGAGGTGATCCCGCAACCAATTACGCAAATGCAGTTACGGCATCATTTAAACAATGGGGTAAAACCACTGCCGAAGCAGCTACTTATCTTGCTGCACATCCATACGATGCAGCTAACTGGAAAAAATCAATCGGTGAGCAAGCTTGGGTAGCAATGTATGATCAACCATTGGCAAGTTTCAATTTTTGGAGAAGATTAGACTTCCCAGTATTGCTGCCAGCTACCAATGCGGTTGCAGAATCAGAAGGTAAAGTACCAGTTCGTTTGAAATATCCAGTATCTGAACAAACAACCAACCCTGATAATTATGCTGCAGGATCAGCAGCAATTGGTGGCGACAAACTTACTACCAAGTTATTCTGGGACAAAAACTAATCAAATTAGTAAAATTTTCATAGAAACCACTCCTCGGAGTGGTTTTTTTATTTCCGTATATTTGTACTTCAAATTTAGCAGATGAATATCAAAGAAACCTTATATCATAAACTCACTGAAATCGTCCAGTCGCTGTATCAACTGAGTGACCAAAACGATCCAAAAAACGTGAGTTTAGAGGTTCAGGAAACCAACCCTGATCATGATGGCGACTTCACCATCGTTACCTTTCCATTAGTCAAAGTTTTGAAGAAAAGTCCGGATCTCATTGCCGTAGAACTAGGCGATGCCTTAGAAACCCAGACTGATTTAGTAGAGAGTTACACGGTTCTAAAAGGATTCCTTAACCTCAAAATCAGAAACGAATTCTTTCTGGCTAATTTCAATGCGACAAAAGAAAATTTTGGAAAAATTAGCAAGAAAGAGGAAACCGTAATGGTAGAATATTCTTCACCGAACACAAACAAACCACTGCATTTGGGACATATCCGAAATAATCTATTAGGTTATTCCGTCTCCCAGATTTTAAAGGAAGACGGATACAACGTGATCAAAACACAAATTATCAATGATCGGGGAATCCACATCTGCAAGTCGATGCTCGCCTGGGAAAAGTTCGGCAATGGCGGAACCCCACATTCAACCAACACGAAAGGTGACAAATTTGTCGGCAACTACTATGTAGAATTTGACAAAAACTATAAAGCTCAAATAAAGGAACTTCTCGATGCCGGACAATCCGAAGAGCATGCAAAAAAAAATGCTCCAATCATACAGGAAGCACAGCAAATGCTCCTCAATTGGGAGAAAGGCGATGAAAAGGTGAGAAATCTTTGGAAAGTAATGAACTCCTGGGTTTACGAAGGATTTGCTGAAACCTACAAACGATTAGGAGTCGATTTTGATCAGGTTCAGTATGAAAGCAATACTTATATTTTAGGCAAAGACCTCATTCAGGAAGGCTTGAGTAAAGGTGTACTTTTCAGAAAAGATGACGGCTCCGTTTGGTGTGATTTGACTGATGAAGGACTTGACCAAAAATTGCTTTTACGTTCCGATGGAACTTCAGTGTATATGACGCAGGATCTTGGAACGGCCGTTGAACGTTTCAAAGACAATGATATTCAAAAACTCATTTACACCGTAGGTAACGAACAGGATTATCATTTCGATGTCCTATTTAAAATCCTGAAAAAACTGGGCTATCATTGGGCTGAAAACCTTTACCACCTCTCTTACGGAATGGTTGAGCTTCCCGAAGGAAAAATGAAATCCCGTGAAGGAACCGTGGTAGATGCTGACGATTTGATGCAGGAAATGTACCAAACCGCAAAAGAAAAAGCGCAGGAACTGGGTAAACTAGAAAACCTATCGGATGTTGATAAAGAGAAGTCTTATGAAACCGTGGGATTAGGCGCCTTGAAATATTTCATGCTAAAAGTGGACCCGAAAAAGAAAATGCTTTTCAATCCTAAAGAAAGTATCGATTTCAACGGAAATACAGGGCCTTTCATCCAGTATACTTATGCCAGAATACAATCCTTACTCACAAAAGCAAAGTACCAGGAAAAGACCGTGTCAGAATACCCATTGAACGATTCTGAAAAAGAACTGGTGATGAACCTTTCCAACTTCAAAGAGGTAGTATCGAAAGCGGCGGAAACACTTTCTCCGGCGTTGGTGGCGAATTATGTGTATGATTTGGTGAAATCCTACAATTCCTTCTACCAAAACAATCCGATAATGACCCAAGAGGACGAAAATGCGAAACAATTCAGACTGGAACTTTCTTCTCTGACGGGAAAAACCATTAAAAAAGGGCTCTCACTTTTAGGAATTGGAACGGTGGACAGAATGTAGTTCCGCTCCCCTAAATCCCTACCGAAGGAGAGAAATTTTACCAAAAAATGTTTGAAAGGCACACCAAATCTTCTTTAAATATTTCTAGAATAAAGCAATCATGATTTTTGATTTTTCGGAACATATCGATTGGGAATTACTTTCTCCCCACACAGCATTTGAGGAAAAAGTAATTCGCTTTTTAAAAGATTGGTTTTCCAGTACCAAAACAGTTCCGGTACAAACTTCCGGATCCACAGGAAAACCAAAAATCCTTGAAATTGAGAAAAAGCGCATGCTGCATTCCGCAAAAATCACTTGCGATTATTTAGATTTGAAAAATGGAGATTCTGCCCTGCTCTGCCTTCCCGTGGAGTACATTTCAGGTAAAATGATGATCGTGCGCTCAATTGAAAGAAAGCTCAAGCTCCACCTAGTAAACCCGACTTCAACACCACTGGAAGACTTCAATACGGAAATTAATTTTTGCGCCATGTCGCCATTACAGGTTGCAAATTCCTTAAACAAAATCCACCTGATCAAAAACCTTATCATCGGTGGAGCACAAATTTCAGAGAGCCTGAAAAAAAAGGTTGAAAAAAATAATGTGCCTGTTGCAAACCGCATCTTTGAAACCTATGGAATGAGCGAGACTCTATCACATATCGCCTTAAAACAAATTTTTCCCAATGCTGAACCCTATTTTACTATTTTAGATGGTGTGGAAATTTCTAAAAACGAACGGGGATGCTTAACCATTTCCGCTCCAAAGCTGAATGCCGAAATCCTTAAAACTAATGATTTAGTTGAATTAAAAAATAAAAAACAATTCAGATTCCTCGGGAGATTTGATAACGTCATCAATTCGGCCGGGCTAAAAATTTATCCTGAAGAGTTAGAAAACGTGGTCAAGGAACAAGTTTCAAACGAGGTAATTTTTATTGGGGTTCAGAACGAAATGTTTGGCGAAAAATTGGTTATGATTATTGAAGGAACCGAAAGCCCAGAACTAAAAAATCACCTGTCACTTCTTAATTATCCTACCAAAAACCATCGCCCCAAAGAGATCATTTTCATGGAAAATCTTCCAAGAACTCCAAATGGAAAAGTTGATCGAATGGCTTTGAAAAAAAGATGGGCGCAAGCCAGCAAATTCGCCCCAAATATTTCCAATCCAGAAAAGGATTCTCCTCATCCCCAGTCATGAAAAACTTTTCTGCAGAACTCGCTTACAAGACCTCGCGGAGCAGCGGCGCAGGTGGACAAAACGTGAACAAAGTGGAAACTTCCGTCACCGTCATGTGGAAGGTTTCAGAAAGTGAATTTTTCAGCAATGAAGAAAAGAATCTCATTTCAGCAAAACTGAAAAACAGAATCAATTCAGAGGGAATCCTACAACTTACCGTTTCCGAAAACAGAACACAAATTCAAAACAAAAAAATCGCCACAGAGAGAATTGTGGAAATGGTCAATAAAGCGCTCTTCAAACCCAAACCACGAAAAGCGACCAAGCCATCTAAAGCTCAGATTGCGAAACGAATCGAGAATAATAAGAAACTTTCAGAGAAAAAAGAGAGCCGTCGATTTCGCCCGGATCATTAAACACTTGTTTTTTAGAAAGTTAATCCTTAACTTTGGGAAAATTGATTTGATGAAGTTGACTAATTTCTTTTTTCAAGAAACCCGTTTTGGACAAATTCTGATGTCCCTGCAATATTTACACACTGACTCCTTCCTGAAAAACTCAAAGGAGTTCATCAACTAAACCCTGTCTGATCCGCGACAGGGACCTACTCAACGCTCAACCTATTTATATTGATCGTTTCAAAATTGGAACGATGATCATATCCCGCACTTCCATGCCGGGTCATATTTGGAGGCGCATTCACCTTTAATCTAAAAATAATTATAGAAATGTCAGAAAACATAATATTAACTACCGGAGTTTATGATGCCATCAAAGAACATCTTCGGAGAAAAAAAGTAAGTATTAATGAAGAAACGAGGCTTCAAAGCGAATTGAGGAGCGCACAGCAGGTTTTGCGCCGCAACTTGCCGGAAGACGTGGTCACTGTGGACAGAAAAGTCACAATAAAAGACCACACCAATGATGATGAACGCGAATACATCTTCGTTTCATCCGTGAAGGCTAAACCTAAAAAAAACAAATATTCCATTTTATCGGATATTGCACTCGCTGCAGTAGGTTACAAAGCGGGCGATATCATCGAATGGCCATTCAAAGAAGGCGAAAGAAAAATCGAAATCCTGAAGGTAGAGCCCTGGATACAACACACTTAATCGTAATTTCATTTTTTACAAAAGCCGTTTCAAATGGTGAGACGGCTTTCTAATTCCCGAGTTTGATACACCTTTGTTTCTAGAAAATCAGAACTTCACCGCAATTTTGTCCGTGGCTCAATTACTGAAAAATTCGCTTTATTTACTTCGTTCTTGACCCTTTTTACTTGGCTCTTAAATCCCTATCTTTGCCAAAACCTTAGAAAAATGAATAAACCGATTACTGATTTCATCGAAAAATACTACCTGCATTTCAATGCCGCCGCTTTGGTGGACGCTTCCAAAGGATATGTTGCCCACTTGAAAGACGGTGGAAAAATGCTGATTTCATTAGCGGGAGCAATGTCAACCGCAGAACTTGGAAAAATTTTAGCAGAAATGATCCGACAGGATAAAGTCGCAATTATTTCTTGTACAGGTGCAAATCTGGAAGAAGATTTAATGAACTTGGTTGCTCATTCGCATTACAAAAGAGTTCCAAACTACCGTGACCTCACTCCCCAGGAAGAGTGGAACTTGCTGGAAAAAGGATTGAACCGCGTTACCGATACCTGCATACCGGAAGAAGAAGCGTTCCGAAGATTACAGAAACACATCTACGAAATCTGGAAAGATGCCGACAATAAGGGCGAAAGATATTTCCCACACGAATACATGTATAAAATGATTTTGTCCGGAGTTCTGGAGCAATACCACGAAATTCCCCGTGAAAATTCATGGATGATTGCTGCGGCCGAAAAAAACCTGCCGATGGTGGTTCCAGGTTGGGAAGATTCCACCATGGGCAATATATTCGCCAGTTATTGTATCAAAGGTGAGTTGAAACCATCCACCATGAAATCCGGAATCGAATACATGACTTTCCTTGCCGATTGGTATCCGAAAAATTCGGCCGGAAAGGGAGTTGGATTCTTCCAAATCGGTGGCGGAATTGCGGGCGATTTCCCAATCTGCGTCGTACCAATGCTTTATCAGGATTTGGAAATGACAGACATCCCGTTTTGGTCATATTTCTGCCAGATCTCAGACTCAACCACTTCTTACGGTTCCTATTCGGGTGCGGTTCCCAACGAAAAAATCACTTGGGGAAAACTCGATATCAACACCCCGAAATACATTGTAGAGAGCGATGCCACAATTTGCGCACCGCTGATGTTCCAATATATTTTAGAAAATTCTTAAAGCATAATGCGAAATACGAATTACAAAACAGGAAAATCGTCTCATTAGTAGAGGCGATTTTTTTTTAGGAGCTTGAAGGTCTTTTCTTCGTTCGAAATTCTGTCCCGCTCTCCGTACTCGCTTTTTTTTTCATTGCGGTCAAAGTGATGCAATTTTTTGAAATGTTTGCGCTCGCAATGAAAAAAAAGAGCTCAAACAATACTGCGATCGGGGCTATCAACACGGGCGGTTCTCCTTTCAACCGTTGGTCGCCACAAAATCACATTTTTTGCGCTCCCTGTCTATTTGGAAGAGCTTCCTCAGAGCGCCCCCTTCCCGATCTGAAAAACGTAAATTTGCTGATCGCTTCAAAATTTTCTATTCAAAATGGACTCACTTTTCAAAAAACAGGTTTATGAAATCATTCGCATGATTCCTCCCGGAAGAGTCACCAGCTACGGTGCGATTGCAAAAGCAGTAGGATATCCCAATCACTCCAGACATGTGGGAAATGTATTGCGAGATTATGGTGATGATTTCCCCGCACATCGGGTCTGCAATTCTTCAGGACACATCACTGCCAGCTGTTTGCGGGATTTTGTAGGCAAACTCGGAAAAGAGGGAGTGGTCGTAAAAGACAATAAGATTCAGGATTTCAAGAAAATTCTTTGGAATCCTTTGACAGAATTGTGACAAGTGTTTTCACCGCTTTAAGCGCTGACAAAGCCAAAAAGAAACGACCGCTTTTTGCGGCCGTTTATATCTATTTCGATTCGTGAATATGTTGCTTGATTTTCTCTTCCAACTCATCCGCCAAATCCGGATTGTCTTTCAGCATATCTTTCACAGCATCACGACCCTGGCCAAGTTTGGTATCTTCGTAGCTGAACCAAGAACCGCTTTTCTTCACAATTCCCATATCTACAGCGGTATCCAGGATTTCCCCAACCTTAGAAACTCCTTCGCCGTACATAATGTCAAATTCCGCCATTTTAAAAGGTGGAGCTACTTTATTTTTCACGATTTTCACTTTCACTCTGCTTCCTACCGCTTCGTCGCCCTGTTTAATTGGTGCGCTTGCTTTTCTGATATCAATTCTTACGGATGCGTAGAATTTCAATGCGTTTCCACCGGTAGTAGTTTCAGGATTTCCGAACATGACGCCGATTTTCTCCCTTAATTGGTTGATGAAAATCACCGTACATTTCGTTCTGGAAATAGTCGCAGTCAGTTTTCTCAGCGCTTGAGACATTAATCTTGCGTGAAGTCCCATTTTGGAATCACCCATTTCACCCTCGATTTCAGCTTTTGGCGTCAACGCTGCTACGGAGTCGATCACTACAATGTCGATTGCGCCCGACCGAATCAAATTATCCGCAATTTCCAACGCCTGTTCCCCGTTATCGGGCTGTGAAATAATCAGATCATCCAGATTAATTCCCAGTTTTGCAGCATAATGTCGGTCGAAAGCATGTTCCGCATCAATAAACGCAGCAATTCCGCCCATTTTTTGACCTTCAGCAATCGCATGCAAAGTCAAAGTGGTTTTTCCGGAAGATTCTGGACCGTAAATTTCAATGACTCTTCCCTTTGGATAACCTCCTACTCCTAACGCCAAATCCAAACCCAGAGAACCGGAAGGAATCACCTCTATTGAAGTATCCACCGAGTCATCTCCCAAAGTCATCACGGTTCCTTTTCCGTAGGTTTTATCAAGCTTGTCAAGCACCAATGCGAGTGCTTTCTTCTTATCTTCTATACTGCTCATTTCTTAATATTATTTCTTCAAAAATACGGATTAAATCAATGTCTTCACAACAGATTTTTTCGAAAAACAAAAAAAAGGTGAAAACACTTTGATCTCAAATATTTAAAATGCTTCTTTTTTGAGCATTATTTTTTGCCTAACTAAAAAATATTATTAAATTTGCACCACTCAAAACAAGAACAGACCCATGGTGTAGCGGTAACACTACTGATTTTGGTTCAGTCATCTGGGGTTCGAATCCCTGTGGGTCTACAAATTTTGATGCAACGCTCTGATTCTCAGAGCGTTTTTTGTTTTCTTTATTTTAAAGTTTTAATTTGACTTTTTTGCCTTGATCATCGTTTCCAGCATGTCCCACATTTCCTGTGGAATCTGCTCCAGCATATTGAATTCTCCCGCTCCCTGCAGCCATTCGCCACCATCGATTGTGACGACTTCGCCGTTCATGTAAGCAGAATAATCCGAAACCAAATACGCTGCAAGGTTTGCTAACTCCTGATGTTCGCCAACTCTTCGCAATGGAACTTTTTTCCGCATGTCGAATTTTTCAGCCAAATCTCCTGGCAATAGTCTTTCCCAGGCGCCTTTCGTTGGAAACGGACCCGGTGCGATTGCGTTGAAACGGATGTTGTATTTCGCCCACTCTACCGCCAAACTTCTGGTCATTGCAAGAACTCCGGCTTTTGCACAGGCGGATGGAACTACATAAGCGGAACCCGTCCACGAATAAGTGGTGACGATATTGAGAACCGTTCCTGGAATTTTACTTTCAATCCAATATTTCCCAATCGAGAGCGTGCAGTTCTTTGTCCCTTTCAAAACAATATCCAAAATGGAATCGAATGCAGAGTGCGTCAATCTTTCGGTCGGTGCGATGAAGTTTCCTGCTGCATTGTTCAGCAAGATATCAATCTGACCGAATTCTTTGATCACCGTATTTTTCATGGCTTCCACTTCGTCCCAATTTCTCACGTCACACGCCACAGCAAGTACTTTTCCGCCGGTCTGGTCTTCGAGTTCTTTGGCGGTATTCTGTAATTTTTCCAGATTTCTGGATGTGATTGCCACTTTTGCACCCAGCTCCAGAAAATATTTGGTCATCGCTTTTCCTAATCCGCTTCCACCACCGGTTACAATGGCGACTTTATTTTTTAGTGCTCCTTCGCGAAGCATTCCTTCTGTGTATTTCATTTTTGTTCTAAGTTTAAATTGAACCACCATATATTGGCGATTTGAAAGTCTAAAGTTAAGCATAAACATCCTTTCTCAACAACTGAGTCGAATGCAAAGCATACATGATCTCCACCCTTTTTGGAAGATCTTCCGAAAATTCGGGGCCTTTACAGGATTTGGCGATCAGATTCAAAAAAAACTGCCCCAAATAAGGAACAGTTCATTATGATTTTTTTTTGATGGAATTAGTATCCGAAAAGTTCTTCCAAAGAAATCTTCTTCACTTCGCCAAGTTTCTGCACCTCATCCATATTTACCTTTTTTTCTGATGCGACCAAAGCATAGGTGTATGGTTTTCCGGAGATATTGGTCGCATGGAATTTCTTGAGGTCATCCATTGAAATTTGGTCTACAGCTGCATAAACTTGTTTCCGGATATCGCCTTTTAATCCAAGTTGCTGTGCACCGAGATAGCGGAAAATGATGTCGTCCTGCATGATTCGCTCAGTTTGGATATCTTTCTTCACAGATGTTTTTGCCAATTCCAAGTTGACGGGAAGTTCCGGCATTTTGGTAAGGAGTTCGTTCATAGCCAAGGTAGCGTCATTGAATTTGTCCGCCTGACTGCCCACATAACTCATCATATAATATTCGTCGGATTGTTTTGCCGGCTGCACATAGAATCCATAAGTACTGTAAGCCAATGCCTTGCTCTCCCTAATGGTTTGGAAGACAATAGATCCCATTCCTCCGCCGAAATAGTTGTTGAAAACGGTAACAATCGCAGTGTTTGCAGCATCATATTTCGAGGTGTTTCTGATCCATCTCGTTTCTGCCTGAACCATATCATAATCCGTGAACAGTACCTGATTTTTGGTTTGTGGAATTTGGGCAAAAGTTTTCAATGGATTTGGTTGCATAAAATTTGCAGGGACTTTGTGGACCTTCGCCAGCTTTGCTGTGAGATTTTTCAAAGATTCCGGACCATAATAAATAATGGTTTGCTCGTAATTATTAAGGTTTTTCATTTTATCAACCAACTCTTGCGCAGTAATCGCATTTAATTCTTCATCAGAAAATGTGTAGTTGAACTTATTTTTTGCACCGTTTAATGCATAACTCGTCAAACCTTGAAGAATAGCTCCTTTGTTGGCTTTCGCATCTTTTCTTGCTTTTGAAATTCTAGCTTTCAGTGCGGCGAGTGCCGTTTCATCGGGTTTTGCATTCAACATCAAATCTTCATACAATTTCACCGCCTGGTCGAAATTCTCCTGAAGTCCTTCAATGGTAACCGTGGTATATTCCTCACCTGCTGCAACATTGAAACTGGAAGCAATTTTGTAAAAATCTTTGGAAATCTGTTCTGATGATTTTTTGTCAGTTCCCAAAAATTGTAAATACTGCGAAGCCAAAGACTGCTTCAAATCGTTTCCAGTACCGATTTTGTATCGATAACGCAATCTGTAAAGTTGGTTGTCCTTATTCGGGACATACAGAACTTCTGCATTTCCTAACTTCGCTTTTTGGATGTCTTTATCAAAATCCAGAAAAACTGGTTCCGAAGGGATTGCAGGCAAATCATTCACCGACTTCACAAAAGCGGATTGCTTGTCCGCATTAGTTTCCACAGGTGTAATGGCCGGTTTGTCGATTTTTTGAGAATCTTTATTCTCGCCTTTTCTTTTCAAAACAGCTACATAATTATTTCCTAAATATTTATTGGCAAATGCAATGACGTCTTCCTTCTTTATTTTTGAAAGATCGTTCACATATGCAACCTGATCTTTCCAGTCAATTTCATCATTGAATGCGCTCTGCAAAAGTCTGGCGCGGTCTCCATACTTTTCAGTAGACTGAATTTTCTGTTTCTTGATATTATTTACAATCGAAGGCAAAAGATCGGCATCAAAATTCCCTTTTTTAAGGTTTTCGATTTCATTGAGAACCAACTTCTGAACTTCTTCCAAACTTTGACCGGTAGTTGGAGCCGCATTCAGCCAAAGAACCCCATAATCCTGAAGAGTAAATGTGAATGCACTTGCTCTCAACAATTTTTGCTGTTTTACCAGGTTTAAGTCGAGTAAACCTGCTTTTCCATTAGTCAAAATTTCGCCAACCAAATCTGCCAAAAGAACGTCCTTGTCTTTATTTCCAGGAAGTCTAAAAGCAATGCCGATATTTTCAGCATCCGGACCTACCACTTCTTTCACAATGGGAGCTGTGATGGGTTCTTCTGGTTGAAAAGTGTATTTCGGCACCGGTTTGCTTTGCATGTAAGAAAATGTTTTGTCGATTTTCGCGATCGCCTGATCCGGATCAAAATCTCCAGACATAATCACACCCATATTATTGGGGACGTAATAGGTATTGAAATATTTACGGATTTCTACCAACGATGGATTTTTCAAATGTTCAATCGTACCGATGGTGGTCTGCTTTCCATAATTGTGATTTTTGAATAGATTAGAAAACAGGGTTTCGAAAACTTTGCTTCCGTCACTGTCCAAAGAACGGTTTTTTTCTTCATAAACTGCTTCCAGTTCAGTATGGAAAATTCGCAGAACCGGATTTCGAAAACGCTCTCCCTGAACAGCGAGATATTTATCCAAAGCGCTTGATGGCACATCATCCGTATAAACGGTTTCTTCAAAACTGGTCCACGCATTGGTTCCCTGAGCGCCCATTGCGGTCATCATTTTGTCGTATTCATTGGCAATCGCATATTTAGATGCGACTCCGGAAACCGAATCTATTTTCTTGTAGATTTTCTTTCTCTCGTCTTCATTTTTGGACTTGTTGTATTGCTCATAAAGTGCATCAATTTTGTCGAGTTCCGGTTTTTCTTTTGCCCAATCGAGTGATCCATATCGATCTGTACCTTTGAATAGCATGTGCTCCAAGTAATGCGCTAAACCGGTATTTGTGGAAGGATCGGTCTTGCTACCCGCTTTGGTGGCAACAAACGCCTGAATTCTCGGATCTTTTTTTGTTGGACTAAGAATCACGGTAAGTCCGTTTTTAAGAGTATAAAAACGTGCCTGTGTTGGATCATTGGTCACATACCGGTAAGTGTAACCGCCACTTTTTGCTTCCTTCCATTGGTATTCCTGCGCATTTGCAGAAAACATAATTGCTACAGCAGAAAGCATCAATAATTTTTTCCTGATCATATTAAATTGAGTTGATATTTATTTATATGTGTAAATTTATACTAAAATGTTTCACTTTTCGGGACTTTCTAATATTTTAATCTGAAGTCTAGCAGATTGAGCGCAAGAATTTTTTTTACTTGAAGTTATAAATTCAAAGATATCACAACTTTTCCAGACTGGAAACCATTCCCTTGACCAAAAAAAAAATTGCGTTGCAAGTGAAGTAATCATCTCTGAAAGGCTTAAAATCATGGTTTCCTCCACAAAAAAGCTGGTTCCAAACAAACTGTCTGATCAAACAAAAAGAGCTGCTCCCAAAATCACCTCTCGAACAACAATCTTTCACCATGTTTTTCGGCTGAAATATTTCCATTTTCATAAGCCAGAAAACCATTCACGAAAGTGTGGGTGACTTTCGAATGAAAAGTCATTCCTTCCAAGGGACTCCACCCGCATTGGTACAGGATATTTTCTTTGGAAACCGTCCATTCGGTATTCAAATCCACCAGAACCAAATCGGCTTTGAACCCTTCCCGGATAAAGCCGCGTTTTTCAATCTGAAAAAGAATTGCAGGATTATGACACATTTTCTCAACTATTTTTTCCAGGGTGATTTTTCGGTTTCTGTGATTTTCGAGCATCACCAATAAAGCATGCTGAACCATTGGTGCTCCGGAAGGTGCTTTGGTGTAAACATTGTGTTTTTCTTCCAAAGTATGCGGCGCATGATCGGTGGCAATCACATCAATTCTTCCATCCTGAACTGCTTTCCAAAGTGCTTCCTTATCTTTTTCTGTTTTAATGGCCGGATTCCATTTGATCAAGGTTCCTTTCTCTTCATAATCATCATTCGAAAAAGTTAAATGATGGATGCAGACTTCCGAAGTAATTTTTTTGTCTTTTAATGGGATGTCATTTCTAAAAAGTTCCAGTTCTTTCGCCGTGGAAACATGGAAAACGTGAAGCCGGGCTCCTGTTTTCCGGGCAAGTTCCACTGCCTTTGACGAGGACAGATAGCATGCTTCTTCGCTTCTGATTAAGTGATGATATTTCATTGGAATATCGTCACCGAATTTTTCGCGGTAGATTTCGGTATTTCTTCTAATCGTTCCTTCGTCTTCGCAATGAACGCAAATCAACATCTTGCACTCACTAAAGATTTTTTCCAAAGTTTCCGGATGATCAACCAACATATTTCCGGTGGACGAACCGAGGAAAAGTTTGATTCCAGCAACATTTCTGGGATTTGTTTTTAAAACTTCTTCCAGATTGTCATTCGTGCCGCCCATCGTAAAGGAATAATTGGCGAAAGATTTCTGTGCTGCGATTTTGTACTTTTCTTCCAAAATCCCCTGAGTTACGGCATTCGGGACAGTATTCGGCTGCTCAATGAAACTGGTGATTCCACCCGCAATCGCAGCTCTGGATTCACTTTCGATATCGCCTTTGTGAATGAGTCCGGGTTCCCGAAAATGCACCTGGTCATCAATAATTCCTGGAAGCAGAAATTTTCCTGTCGCATCAATTACCTTGTCAATGCCTTCTTCGGAAATGTTTTTGCCAATTTTGGAAATGACATCGTTTTCAATGAGCAGATCAGTAATAAATATCTGATTCTCATTCACGATGGTGGCATTTTTTATTAGGGTTTTCATGACTTTTTCCAATGATTAATTACAGGGTAAATTTAGTTATAATTATTTCCTCGCACCAAAGTAATCTCTTTAACCGATTGATGAGGAAATAAAACTAATAATTACCTTTGCGGAAAATAAACACATCTTGTATAAGAAATTACTCGGACAAACTGCTATTTACGGATTAAGCACAGTGATTATCCGGCTATTCCCTTTCATCATCAGTCCGTTTGTAACACATGCTTTTGGTCCGAAGGCACTTGCTCCTTTCATCGACTTTTATTCCGTTGCGGGAATCATCATTGTGCTGCTGTCTCATGGAATGGAGACCACTTTTTTTCGTTTTGCGGAAAAAGAAAATGACGGCCGAAAACTGATATCCACCGCAACAATCAGTGTGCTGGGAGCTTCGTTTCTTTTCATGCTGTTCTGCTACATTTTCCGGCAAGATCTGGCGATTGCATTCAAGACTCCTGACCAGGTCAACCTTTTGACGATGATGCTCTTCGTTCTCGGATTGGACGGACTTTCCACAATGCCGTTTGTGATTTTAAGAAAAACGGGTCGCCCCAAAAAATATGCCGCCATCAAAATCATCAACGGAATCATCAATTTCCTGCTGGTCGTTTTATTCATCGTAGTTTTACCCAGACTTGGCAAGCACGGAATACTTGGATTCAGCTATGACAAAGAATTTGGAATAGGTTACGTCTTCGTGGCAAATCTCGTGGCGAGTGCAGTTACTTTTTTGTTGCTGTTTTCGGAATTAAAATCAGTTCGGATTAACGCCTTCAGTTGGGATTTGTGGAAAAAGATGATGGCGTATTCCTGGCCAATTACGATCGCCGGTTTAGCCGGCGTAATCAACGAAACCATGGACAGACAGTTCCTGAAATACCTGCTTCCAGACGGCATCAACACTGAACAAATGGCGATTTATGGTGCGGTTTGCAAAATTGTTACCTTTTTGACTTTATTTAGACAGGCCTATCTTTTGGGAATCGAGCCGTTCTTCTTCTCTCATGCCAAGAATGAAAACTCCGGTCGTTCTTACGCAAAACTGATGGACATGTTTGTCATTGTGAACAGTGTAATCTTACTTGCGCTTTGTGCAAATCTGGACTGGCTTGGAAAACTTTACCTTTCGAATCCGGCTTATAACGAAGGAATTCCCATTGTTCCCATTGTATTAATGGCAGCTGTTTTTCTGGGAATTTATCTCAACATGTCAGTTTGGTACAAACTTTCAGACAAAACGATTTTTGGCGCATACCTCTCGATTTTGGGAGCGCTGGTCACCATTTTGGTGAACTTCTATTTTATTCCTAAATATGGTTATTGGGCTTCAACTTGGGGTACTTTCTTAAGCTATTTTTCCATGATGACAGTATCCTATTTTCTTGGCCAGTATTATTATCCGGTTCCCTATAATATGAAGAAAATTTTGGGATATTTGGGGTTGAGCATTTTGTTTTCGGTTTTGTCCTATTATGTATTTGATGGAAATTTTATTTTAGGGAACACATTATTAATCGTATTTTTAGCACTGGTTTTTTACCTTGAAAAAGACAATTTACACAGATTAAGAAACAGTTAGCATGAAAATCAGAATTATTAATAAAAGTAAACACGCATTACCGAAATACCAAACCGCACTTTCTGCAGGAATGGATCTCTACGCGAATCTAGACAAAAGCATCACCATGTTACCATTGGAAAGGAAACTGATTCCTACGGGACTTTTTATCGAACTCCCGGAGAATTATGAAGCTCAAATACGCCCCAGAAGCGGATTAGCCATTAAAAATGGAGTTACCGTCCTGAATGCTCCGGGAACTGTGGACGCGGATTACCGAGGAGAAATCGGAGTAATTTTGGTAAATTTGTCAAAAGACGATTTCACCATCAATGACGGCGACAGAATCGCTCAAATGGTAATCGCAAGACACGAAAGCGCCATTTGGGAAGAAGTTTCTGAACTCAGCGAAACAGAAAGAGGTGGAGGCGGATTCGGAAGTACTTCAAAGTAAATCCACCCATCCTAAACACCATTCAAAACATTTTAAAAAATTAAAAAAACTATGAAGATCATCGTTCCGATGGCGGGAAGAGGTTCCCGTTTAAGACCACACACACTCACTGTTCCAAAACCTTTAATCCCAATCGCCGGAAAACCGATTGTGCAAAGATTGGTGGAAGACATCGCGAGAGTGGCAGGAGAAAAAATTGACGAAATCGCTTTCATTATTGGAGATTTCGGTTCTGATGTGGAAGAATCGCTGCTTAAGATTGCCGAAAAATTAGGCGCTAAAGGGAGTATCTACGTTCAGGATGAGCCACTGGGAACCGCACACGCCATCAAATGTGCTGAAAAATCAATGCAGGGAGATGTGGTGGTAGCTTTCGCAGACACTTTATTTAAGGCAGACTTCCAACTTGACAAAAATTCCGATGGCGTCATCTGGGTGAAAAAAGTGGAAGATCCAACCGCATTTGGAGTGGTGAAATTAGACGATTATGGCTTCATCACTGATTTCGTGGAAAAACCGAAAACTTTTGTTTCCGATTTGGCGATTATAGGAATCTATTATTTCCATTCGGCAGAAAAGCTGATGGATGAAATCAACTTCATCATGAACAACAACATCAAAGAAGGCGGGGAATTTCAGTTAACAACGGCACTTGAAAATCTTCGGCAAAAAGGTGCAAAATTCTCCTTAGGAAAAGTTGACGATTGGATGGACTGCGGAAACAAAAATGCCACCGTGGAAACCAACGGAAAAGTTTTAAACTACGAAAAAGAAGCGTTTTCTAATTATCCGGCATCTGCAAAAATTGAGAATTCGCTCATTATTCCACCTTGTTTCATTGGTGAGAACGTGACCATTTCCAACTCTAAAATAGGACCTTTCGCGTCGATAGGTAATAATACCATGATCATCAATTCCAATATCGATAATTCCCTGATCCAAGAAAACACCGTAATCGACCACGGAAATCTGAGCAACTCCATGATCGGCAGCTGCGCCAAATATTTCGGAGTGGCGCGAGAAATATCGCTGGGTGATTATTCCGTTTTGGATTTCCTCTCGAAGGACGTGGACTAAGCATGATTTTGGCTTTAGGCAATTTTATAAACCAACCCACAAAAATCTCAAATCAAGCCACACAAAACAATTTGTGTGGTTTGGCGTTAATATTGCAAAACTTTAGGCAATAACATCTAGAAGTAAAATAATGAAAAAATATATTTTAGCGCTGCTGACTTTCATTCTGGTCATTTCCTGCAAAACAAAAACTGCGGTCAATGCACCAATCAGCTCCAATGCGCCAGTCAGCTCCAGTACTGAATTCTTTGACAAAATTAAAATGAAACCAGATTTCCAGCAGGTGAAAATCAATTCCAGAGTCAATGTGGAAACCGGAAGTTATATCCCCACATTGGATGCGACGATCTACCTTGAAAACGGTCAAAAAATTTGGATGAATTTGGTCGCTGTCATTCTGAATGTTGGTCGTGGAATGGCAACTCCGGAAGGAATCCGCGGTTACGAAAAGTGGAACAAAACCTACATCGAGTCCGATTTTACATATTTGAACAACTTGTTGAACGTGAATTTCATAGATTATAATTCGCTGCAAAATTTATTGCTGGGAAGAACATTTATTCCGGTGAATGAAAAAGATTTTGTGCTTACCAGAAATGCACAAGGCTACAATTTGAGCTCCACAAAAAATATGAAATTCGAAAATAAGGGAAAAATATCGGAATATGCTGTTTCTCTTGATTATTCAGTTGATTTTGATTTAATAAAAGTCATTCTGAATGAAATCAAGACCGGCGACCAACTGGAAATCTCTTATGCAGACTATGAAAATTTCGAAAACATGAAAATGCCAAAATATGTTAAAATAATTATAAAAGGTACAAAAACAAGTCAGATTTTCATGGAAAATACGAAATTTGACAGTTCTAGAATGGACACCCCTTATTCCGTCCCCAATAATTACACGAAAACTGAGATTAGATGATTAAGAAAATAGGCTTTTTAATGGGAATTTTTCTGTTCGGAATTTTGTCTGCCCAGAAAAAGGAACAGCTTCAAAAGCAAAATGCGGAACTGAAAAAACAAATCGCCGCGATCAACTCCAATCTGGCAAAAACTCAGCAACAATCAAAACTTTCCATTGCCTATCTGAACGAAGTGAACAAAAAAATTCAGCTTCGGGAAAAGGTGTATTCCAATACCCAGAAAGAAAAAAAGCTGATTGAGGATGATATCTATCTTCGTCAGTTGGAAATCAACCGCCAGAATCGGGAACTTGCGGTTTTAAGGAAAAATTATGCGGAAGTTTTAGTGAAAGCCTACAAAAATAAAGGGGTACAAAATAAGGTGACCTTTATTTTGTCCTCCAAAAATCTCGGTGAAGCACTGAGAAGAGTTCAGTATTTAAAAGATTACGCTGATTACCAGGATAAAAAAGCTGCAGAAATATCTGGCGCCGCTGAGAAATTGAAGCAAAGCATTGCATTAAGGCAAAAGTCGGTAAAAGATAAGGAAACCATCCTCACTAACCAGCAAAAAGACTTGCTCACCATTGAGGCTGAAAGAAAGCAGAAGGAATCACTTTTGGAAGAATTCAAGAAAAATGAAGTCCAGCTTACCGCAGAATTGAAGCAAAAACAAGCGGAATCCAAAAAACTAGAGGGACAGATCCGTGCAATCATTGCGGAAGAAATCAGAATTGCGAAAGCGAACGAAGAGGCCAGAAAAAAAGAAGAAGCTGAAAAGATTCGTCTGGCAAAAATCGCCGCCGAGAAGGAAAAGGCAAAGATTGAAGCTGAAAACAAGGCAAGGTTGGAAGCTTTGGCTCTAGAAAAGAAAAAAGCTGATGAAGAAGCAAAGAGATTAAAAGATATCGCAGACAGGAAAGCCGCAGACGAAGCTGAAAAAGCCAGACTCGCAGCCGCAGCAGATGCCAAAAAAACTGAAGACGCCAGAAGAGCCGCAGACGCGGAAAAAGCCGAAGCAAGAAGATTAACTGCTGCAAAAGAAGCAGCAGATGCAGCAGCATTGGCAAAAGCCGCCGCAAACAAAGCCGCTGCAGCAGGCGCTGCACAAGCAAATTTGGCCAAGAAAAATGAAGACGAAAAGAAAGCCGCCGAAACAAAGGTAATGACGAATTTCGGGGTGAATTCAGCAGTGGGAAGCAATTTTGCGGCCAACAAAGGGAGAATGAGCATGCCTGTTTCAGGAGAAATTACGCACCGATTTGGCAGACAACCCCATCCGGTTTTCAAGAATATTGTGGAAGAAAATAACGGAATCAAAATCGCGGTGACCAAAGGCACAGTGGCGAAATGCATTGCTCCGGGAACAGTTTCCAGGGTGGTTGCTTCCGGTGATGGTTCCAAAACGGTGATCGTAAAACATGGCGATTACTTCAGCATTTATGCCAATTTAGCTTCCACCATGGTTTCCGCAAATCAGAATGTTGCAGCAGGAACCTCCATAGGAACCGTTGCCGAAGATTATGACAGCACTTACACCCTTGATTTCCAGATCTGGTACGGAAGCAACCCGGTTGATCCACTGGGTTGGGTAAATTAAAAAATAACTTTAACTTTACAGAAAATTTCAACAATGTTTACACTAACAATATTAGCGCTTTCTTGGCAACACCTTTTGATCGTCGCACTGCTTTTGCTCGTACTCTTCGGCGGAAAGAAAATCCCTGAAATGATGCGAGGTTTAGGTTCTGGAATCAAAGAATTTAAGGATGCGGTGAAAGAAGAGGACAAAAAACCGGCAGATGAGCCGAAGTCTAATCCAGAAAAAAACAATTAAAAAAGTTTGAGCATGGATTTTTGCGAAAAGGCCTGGAAAATTTTTGATCAGTCAATTTCGGATTACCACGTTAAGGATGATGTGGATTCCGGGGAAAATAATCCTTTTGAAAACGGAAGTTTGGAACAACTTTTGTATGCAAAGAATTGGATTGACACCGTTCAATGGCATTTGGAAGATATCATTCGTGATGAAAATATTGACCCGGTTGACGCTTTAAAGATTAAGAGAAGAATAGACTCTTCCAATCAGAAAAGAACTGATTTAGTGGAGTTTATAGACAGTTGGTTTCTGCACAAACTCAATCAGATCACTCCAAATTCTGATGCAAAAATCAACACGGAAACTCCAGCTTGGGCAGTGGACAGATTATCGATTTTGGCGCTGAAAGTTTATCATATGGCGCTAGAAGCCAATAGAGAGTCTGCAACTGAAGAACATAGACTAAAATGCACAGAAAAACTGAATATCCTGCTCGAGCAGAAAAAAGATCTCTCTGAAGCAATAAACCAGTTGATTTCTGATATTGAGAACGGTAAAGTTAAGATGAAAGTATACAAACAGATGAAGATGTATAATGATGAAAGTCTTAACCCGGTCCTTTATCAAAATCAGAAAAATGGCTAAGTTCAACATAGGTTTCTCTTTTATCATTGTACTTGCAGTTTCCTGCTCCATAGAAAAGGTCAATCTTTCGCCGGTTACCGAATCTTTCTTAACCGCACAAGGTCAAAGCAAAACCATCCAAACCGGTTACAGCATCAAGAAAAACCTCATCATTTATTCATCAGAGATTTCCAATTTGATCGCCACATTTCCAAAATTCAAAAATGAGGCAGTGAATAAGGAAGTCGCAAACCTAAAATATCACCTGAAGGAATATATCGGCGCGATGGAAGCCTACAACATCAACGGTCTGGATCGATCATACAGAAAATACGAACAGTCCTATAAAAAGATTCAAAGCCTGAGAAAACATCTTAAACCCGATGAAGATCAGGTTCTGAACCGTTATCTGGTAAGGATTAAGACCAACATTTCACTTTTGGAAAGCAATTTCCCAAAAGATTCATTATCTTCGAGTAAAAATTAAGAACCTCTATGTTACAAATCCAGGCTGAAGCCAATGTGCCAACCGAATACGGGGCTTTCAGGATCATCGCATTTGCAGAAAATGAATCCGATTGGATGCCGCACATGGCGATTGTGGCGCAAAATACAGATTTCACTCAACCAGTAAATGTCCGAATCCATTCTGAATGTATAACAGGGGAGGTTTTCCATTCCAGAAAGTGCGAATGTGGCCAACAATTAGACGCCGCCATGAAATACATTGAAGAAAACGGAGGAATCATCGTCTATTTGCGGCAGGAAGGAAGAAATATCGGAATCATCAACAAACTTCGTGCATATTCCCTGCAGGAAAAAGGTTTTGATACCGTGGAAGCCAATGTGAAACTGGGACTCCCGGCGGATGATCGAGACTTTAATGAAGCCATCGAGATTTTAAATATTTTAGGCGTCAAAGACATCAACCTTCTGACCAACAATCCCGAAAAACTGCAAGGAGTACAAAGCAGCAATATTCACCTTAACAAAAGAATTCCTTTGCAGATTCATTCTACCGAGGAAAGTAAAGGTTATTTAGAGGTAAAGAAAAATTTCTTTGGCCACCTTCTCATTGATGAGGATGCAAAAAATGTAGACCACCCTTCTGCTGAAAAAACCGATTAAAGCTTCAATCCCGTTTCCAAAGCGAGCTCCATCATTTTCCTGAGCGCGGTTTCCCGTTGATCCGCAGAAATCTGTTCACGCGTAGGAATAATGTCTGAAACGGTAAGGATTGTGGATGCGTTTTTACCAAGATATTTTGCATTGGCAAACAAGGCAAAAGCTTCCATTTCAACGGCAGGACAGTTGTACTTTTTTGCCACCGCCGGAATTGCAGGATCTTTTCTGTAAAAAATATCACTGGTATGAATGTTTACAGGCTTGATGTTTAATGAAAACTCTCTCGCCGTCTCATTGATTTTTTGAAAGGATTTTCCCTGGTTTCCGATGATTTCACCTTCGATTCCCCAAGCAAATTTTGCGTAGGTGGATTCGCTCGCGGCATTTTCCACATTTAACACGTCAAACAATTTCAGATCATCGGTATAAGCTCCGCAAGTTCCAATTCTGATGATGGTTTCCACATCAAATTCCGAATAAAGCTCATAAGAATAGATTCCTATACTTGGAATTCCCATTCCACTTGCGCCGACAGAAATTTCTTTTCCTTTATAAAGCCCTGTGTAGTAGTAAACATTTCTGGTTTTGCTGACCAATTTCACTTCGGAAAGATAATTATCGGCAATAAATTTTGCACGAAGAGGATCTCCAGGTTGTAAAACGGTTTTGGCGATTTCACCTTTCTTTGCCGCGATATGTACGCTCATAATTTTTCAATTTAAAGAGAAAGTAAAAATACTACTTTTTACGTAAAAACCCATGATCAAATCAGGAAACCTGAAGAAATACCTCCAGGTTCCGGTTCAATATGGAGCGTTTTCACATGATTAGAAACTACGAACTTTAGACTCGTCTATATGGTAATATTTGATGACACTTTGGTAATCCCGGTAATCCACCTCAGCATTTTTTCCCTGCGATGCCGGAATCAGGACGATCCTGAAAGTCTGGTTGTTCATATAAGTATTCGCTTCAGCGATGGTCAATGTTGCCGGATCAAAATTCGTGTCCGCATAGATTTCTACATTTTTGGTATCAAATAGAAAACTGTATTTGATGGAGCGGTTATTGGTCAGATTCACCGTATCTGGTAGGATCTGCCAAACAGGAGCACCAGAATTTCCGGCATTATACTTCCTATAAACGAGCACCACATTAGTAGCCGCATTAGTTATTCCGACATCAATGGTATATTGGTTTGCCGCATTAAAACTTCCGCTCACGTCTCCCATGATCGGATAAGTGTCATCATCTTGCTGTGGTGGTGCCACATTTGTTGTTCTATCCACACAGCTGGAAAGTGTTCCTAAAGTGGCAATTGCCATTCCGAAAAGTAAAAGATATTTTCTCATTCTTTAAATATTTTCATTGTTGATAATAGATATCTCAAGATGCATGCCACGATTTCTAACAATTTGAAATTTAAAAATTGTAATTTTGTTGGCATCACTTTATAGATCATGAAACAAGTCCAAAGTCAAATTACACTTTTCATTTTCCTCTTTTTTGCAGCAAAAGCATTTGCGCAGTATCATCCCAAAAATCTTTCCCCATCAGAATTAAAAAAGGCAAATGAGTGGGTTGAAAAAACCTACAACTCGCTTTCTCAGGATGAGAAACTGGGACAACTTTTCATCATTGCGCTTTATACGAACAAAGGCGAAGATTATATTGATCATGTAAGAAACATTGTCCTCAGTGAAAAAATCGGAGGACTCATTCTGATGCAGGACGATGCTGCACGGGAAATTAGTCTGATCAATGAATTCCAATCGAAATCAAAAGTTCCGCTGATGATCGGAATGGATGCAGAATGGGGATTGTTCCAAAGAATTGCCACTGCACACAAATTTCCTTGGGCCATGACATTGGGAGCGATTCAGGACAAGAATTTAATCAAAGAAATGTCCGCAAAAATTGCAGAAGATGCACACAGAATGGGAATTAACTGGGATTTCGCACCGGTAGTAGACGTCAACACAAATCCCAATAATCCGATTATCGGAAACCGTAGTTTCGGCTCAGAAGTTGCCAATGTGGTGAGTTCCGCACTCGCCTATTCTGACGGTTTACAGGACAACCAAATTTTGGCGGCCATCAAACATTTCCCGGGACACGGCGATACCGATACCGACTCCCATTTGGATCTGCCGGTGGTTTCCCACAATTTAAACCGGTTGAATTCAGTGGAAATAGCTCCTTTCAAAGCATTGATGGATAAAGGTATTGGCGGAGTGATGGTGGCTCATTTATATGTTCCCGCATTGGAATCCGGCAAAAACATTCCGGCTTCAATTTCAAAAAACATTATTACCGGTTTGCTAAAAGAAAAACTTGGCTATAAAGGGTTGATCATTACCGATGCTCTCAATATGGGAGCCGTAGCGAAACGCTATAAACCAGGAGAATTGGATGCGCTCGCTTTCACAGCCGGAAACGACATTATGCTTTTTTCTGATGGAGTGAAAGAGGGGAAACGGCTCATTCAGTTGGCCATCGATAAAAATGAAATTTCCCAAAACCGCCTGGAAGAAAGCGTGAAGAAAATTCTTTTGACTAAATATTTTTTAGGCTTAAACAAATACCAGCCGAGAAATCCCGAAAACATCAATTACGACCTGAACAACGATTCCCACAAGAAACTCGTGCAGAAAATGTACTCCAACGCTCTGACCTTGTTGAAGGATGAAAAGAAACTTTTGCCCTTAAACTGCAAAGAAACCTACTATTATGTTCCGTTGGAAGAAGCGCCGTATCAAACATTTCTGGACCAACTGAATTTGGGAACAACCATCATCATTAAAAAACCGGAAGAAATCTCCACAATTCCTGCCAATTCCAAAGTGATGGTGGGCTTTCATAAAGATAATTCCACGGCATACAAACCATATAAAATCTCGGATTCTTCAAAGCAAATATTGACCGATTTAAGCAAGGACCAAAATGTCATCCTGAACGTTTTCGGTTCCGCTTATGCATTGAAAGATGTGGATATTTCAAATGTTTCCACCGTTTTAGTGGCTTACGAAAATAATGAGGATTCGATGATTTCCACCGCAAATGCTTTAAACGGAAAAACGAAAATCTGGGGAAGACTTCCGGTTTTGGTCAATCCTCAACTGAAAGCAGGGATGGGAATGGATTTGGATACCGCGAAAAAATAAGATAGATCAATCAGTTAAAAACAAAAGGGACAAAAGAGGATCATTCGCCATTTTGACCCACACATTTTCTGTTAATAATTAGTTTAAGAAAACATTTTTATGAAAATCGGAATACTCTGTTACCCAACCTACGGCGGAAGCGGGATCGTCGCCACAGAACTTGGAATGTCGCTTGCCAATAAAGGTTACGAAGTGCACTTCATCAGTTCTGCACTTCCTGCAAGACTTGATATCACGAATCCCAATATTTTTTTTCATAAAGTCAATGTACAGACTTATCCACTCTTCCAATATCAACCGTACGATATTGCACTGAGTTCGATGATTTACCGCGTAGTAAACCTCTACAAACTAGATCTGCTTCATGCGCATTATGCGATTCCATACGCATATGCAGCGTTCACGGCGAAACAGATGCTGAAGGAGGAAGGAAAAGATATCCCTTTGGTTACCACGCTACACGGGACAGACATCACTTTGGTTGGCCAACATCCCAGTTACAAGCATGCGGTGGAATTCTCCATCAATCAGAGTGACACGGTGACTTCCGTTTCGGAAAGCTTGAAAGCAGACACTTTGAAATTCTTCAATATTCGGAAAGAAATACAAGTCATCACCAACTTCATAGACAACACTGAATTTAAGGAGGATGACTGCTGCCAAAGAAAACAATTCGCCAATGATGATGAAAAAATTCTAATCCATGTATCGAATCTTCGTCCGGTGAAACGTGTGGAAGATGTTCTTCAGATTTTTAAAAATGTAAATTCCCGGGTAAATTCCAAACTCATCATCATCGGTGAAGGTCCGGATATGGAAAAAATCAACGGGTTCATGGAAGAAAATCCCGACCTTATCGGGAAAATCCGCTTGCTTGGAAAAGTAAACGATTTATACAGAATATTGCAACTTTCAGATGTTTTCCTGCTTCCTTCCGAACAGGAAAGTTTCGGTTTGGCGGCACTCGAAGCGATGGCAGCAAGCACACCGGTTATTTCCTCCAATGCAGGCGGAATCCCGGAAGTCAATATTCAAGGCGAAACCGGTTATCTCGCAGAAATCGGAAATGTGGAAGCGATGAGCAACTACACCATCAAACTTTTGAGCAACGAAAAACTACTGGCCAAAATGAAACACAATGCCAAAGAACAGGCACTCAAATTCGACCTGAAAAACATACTGCCGCATTATGAGAAAATGTATGAGGAAACCCTAAAACATTTCAAAGAGTAAAGCTGATTCCTTGGGATAGTCCATGACCTATTTTTTTCACAAATACCCGAAACGGAATCAGTGTATTTGTGGCATATTGATTTTCAGATAATTCACTATCTTTAAAGTAAAATTTTTTGGCGGTGAACGAAAAATTGCTTCAATACCTCTGGAATTTCAAGATTTTTAAAAATTTTGATTTTAAGGATGTGGAAGGAAATGAGCTGGAAATCCTCCATTTTGGGAAGTGGAATTTTGATTCCGGACCGGATTTTCTTTTAGGTAAAATCAAAACGAAAAATTTAGTTTTGGTCGGAAACATAGAACTACACATAAAATCTTCGGACTGGATTTTTCACCAACATTCCGGCAATCCCGAATTTGAAAACCTCATTCTTCACGCCGTTTTCATCAACGATATGGAGATAGCCGAATTAAAGGAGAAAAACATTCCCACCCTCGAACTGAAAAAATACATCGATGATACCCTCCTTTGGAAATATGAATCGATGCTCAAAGAAACGCAGTTCATCGCTTGTGAAAGCATTTTCGAAGCGAAGAAAATTCCAGTCAATTTCCGGGAAGAATCTATGCTTAAAAAACTTGATGAAAAATCCATCGAGATTGAGGAATCGCTCAGACTCAACCAAAACAATTACGAGGCAGTTCTGTTTCAGAACCTGGCTTATGCATTCGGTTTGAAAGTCAATGCACCGATTTTCAAACAAATGGCGGAAAGTCTGGACTTCATCACGGTCAATAAAATCCGGCAAAACCTCACCCAGCTCGAAGCTTTATTTTTTGGAATGAGCGACTGGTTGAAAACCCCCGAAGACGAGCAAATGAAGATCTGGAAAAGAGAATTCGATTTTCTGAACACCAAATTTAATCTTCCGGATTTACGTTTTAACCCAAAATTCTCTAAACTTCGTCCACCAAATTTTCCCACCATCAGACTTTCGCAGTTTGCCTCACTTTATCACTTAAATCAAAATCTGTTTTCCCAACTGATTTCGGCAAAAAAAATAGCGCATATTTATCAAATATTTGAAAATGTGAAAGCAAGCGCATATTGGAAAAAACGTTTTAATTTTGGCAAGACTTCAGCAATTGAAAGTGAAAAAGCGATAACGAAAGATTTCGTTGAACTTGTTTTAATCAATGCGATTTTACCCATAAAATATACGTACCACAAAAATTCAGATGAAAACATCAGTGACGAAATACTTGATTTTTACCGAAATATTTCTCCCGAAAAAAACATGGTCATTGAAGGTTGGAAATCACTGAAAGTTCCCGTTGAAAGCGCACTGGAAAGTCAGGCATTGCTATTTCATCACAAAAACTATTGCCAAAAGAAAAACTGTCTGAATTGTGGAATCGGGCTTCAACTTTTGAAAAAGTAAAACCCGAAATCTGACAAAGTTCACTTTAGGTTCAGATTCAATCCATCGTATTAATCTTAATTTTGTATAAAATCTCCATTATGTTTGACTGGCTGAAAATTTTGCTGCTTCCCGTGGAAAACCCCACCGTAACGCAATCCATCGTGGCAATTATGCTTGCGATTGGCACGGGAATTTTCTTCGGCAGATTAAAACTGGGAAAAATCACTTTCGGCGTTTCGGCGGTGATGTTTACCGGATTGCTTTTAGGTCATTTTGGCTATAGGATCAACCCGCAGATTTTAGATTTTATCAGGGATTTTGGGCTAATTTTATTTGTCTATGGAATCGGTTTGCAGGTGGGTCCGTCATTCTTTTCGTCCTTTAGAAATGAAGGGTTGAAGTTTAATATTCTCGCAGTTTCCACCGTACTTTTGGGCGGAATTCTCACCGTAATCCTCTACCGATTCACGGGTTTGAAAATTGAAGATTTGGTGGGAATTATGAGTGGTTCCGTAACCAACACACCGGGTTTGGGAGCAGCGAAAAATACGATCGAAGAAATTAAAAACTCATTTCCGGAAAGGGTTTTCAACGATCCGACGATCGGTTACGCCATTACTTATCCGCTTGGTGTTTTCGGGATTATCGGCACTATTATCTTGTCAAAGGTTTTACTGAGAATAGATAACGATGCAGAAATGCGACAGTTCCGGATCTCGAAAATAAATCGCGAACTGCCACTAATTCACAAAAAAATGCGCGTTACCAATCCTGAATTTTTTGGCAAAACGATTCACCAGGTGATGAAGGAACTGGGAAAAGAACTGGTGATTTCCAGATTGAAACACAGCGGAAGTGAAGCAGTGCAATCTCCTACTTTGGATATGGAACTTCGTGAGAGAGACGTTTTGATGTTGGTTGGAATTGAAAAAGATGTTGATGAATTTATTGAAAAAGTGGGGCGACCTTCCACGGATTTGTTTATTGAGTCGGATTCGGATTTGCGCAAAAAAAACATTTTCGTCACCAAAGAATCTGCCATCCATAAAAATCTGGCAGAACTCGATTTGTTCAACACTTATGATTTAAAGGTAACTCGGGTTTTCCGGGCAGGAAGAGAAATTTTGGCAAGACCTTCACTAGAATTATATTACGGTGACAAATTGAGGGTAATCGGTTCTGACGAAGCGATTGCAGAGGTGGAGAAAATTATCGGAAATTCTGAAAAAAAATTGCTTGAACCCGATTTTCTGTCCCTCTTTGGAGGACTATTTTTGGGGGTGATTTTAGGTTCTATTCCCATTGCTATTCCAAGTCTTCCGGTTCCCATCAAATTGGGATTTGCAGCCGGACCTTTGATTGTAGCGCTTTTAATTTCGAGGTACGGCGGGATTTCTTTCATCCATTCTTACATCAATAACGGCGCAATTTACTTTATGAAAGATTTAGGAATTTGCCTGTTCTTCGCAGCTGTGGGAATTCATGCAGGAGATGGTTTCTATGAAAACTTCATCAAATATAATGGTTGGAACTGGCTGCTTTTTGGTTCTGCAATTACGTTCATTCCTTTGATCACGATGGTAATTATCGGTAGGTTTTTGATGAAGATTAATTTTCTGCAACTTGCCGGAATAATGAGCGGAAGTTACACCGATCCGGCGGCGCTCTCTTTCAGTACGAATTATTTGGATTCCGATATTCCGATTCAGAGTTATGCGCAGGTTTATCCATTGGTGACAATTTTCAGAATATTTGTGGCGAGTTTGCTGATTTTGATTTTTTCTTGATTTCCATTCAGATATCCACCGATGCACAAATAATCTTTTTGTGCATTATTCGTGAATTCGCGGCAAAAAATTCTGGGAAAATCCTTGAAATCCTAAAACAAAAAAAGCAACCGAAAAACGATTGCCTTAAAATTTCTTGGCGAAGATCTTACTTATTTTCTTCCGCAGTATCCGGAAATCTCTGCTGTGTAAATTCTCTGGAGATTGCCGCTTTTTCAAATTTTAATTTTCCCGAAAGGGTTTCGATAATCACACCATCATCTTGGATTTGTGCGATTCTTCCGTGCATTCCGGAAGTTGTAACCACTCTGGCTCCAACTTTCAGCGATTGCTGGAAGTTTTTTTCCTGTTTTGCCTTTTTCATCTGTGGACGGATCATCAGGAAATAGAATCCCACGAACATAGCGCCCATCATCAAAAGCGTAGGCATCATCGAACTTTCTGGTGCTCCAGCTGCCTGTAAAAATATTGTTATCATTATTAAATTTTATTAGGGTTATTTAGGCTGCACATCTGCAGAAAAAGTAATCACGATCGGCGCTTTTTCCACATTGGCAAAAACTTCTGCCTGTTTGTTGACCAAGCCATCAAAATTGGAGGAATCGAATTTCAAAGTAATCGATCCTTTTTGTCCCGGAAGAATTGGATCTTTGGTATAATCAGGTGCAGTACATCCGCATCCAGGTTTAACCTGCGAAATGATCAACGGATTCTTTCCGGTATTGGTCACTTCATACACATGCTGCACATGTTCTCCTTTTTTCACTTTCCCGAATTCGAAGTTGGATTCTGATAGAGCCAGTGTAGTAAGCGGTTTAGACTGTGCTTCTTTCACCATTTCGTCTTGCGTGGCTACAGCAGGTGTTTCCACCAAATTTGTTTCTTCAATGAGCTGATCAGCTTTCTGGTCTTTTTTGCACCCTGTCAAGGTAAGTGCTGCAATAAGCGGTAATAGTTTAACTAAATTTTTCATTTTTATTTTTTGTAATGTTTTCAAAACGTGGATGGCCAATAAAACAGCAAAGTAAGAACATATTCTAAACTTTTTTATTCTGGCTCACTAATCTCGGTTTACTTCTTTGGTGTATTTGTCTAAAATTCCGTTGATGAAAATATTGGAGCGGTCGGTAGAGAAGACTTTGGAAATCTCGATATATTCGTTGATAATTACTCGTCCAGGAGTTAATGGAAAAAAATCAATTTCAGTAATCGCGGCGATCAAAATGATTTTGTCCATCAGAGAAATCCGGTCCATATCCCAGTTTTCGAGTTTGGATTCCAGTTTCTTTTCGCTTTCCTCCCAATGGTTTAAGGTCTGTCTCAGAAGTTTTGAAGCAAATTCGCGATCTTCATCATCTTTAATCATCTTGATCAAGGTGTGGCTTGGTTCCTCTTCCCGGAAATAGCCAATCGTTTTCTGGATCATGGAGTTCGAGATGTGGAAATCATCTGCCCAGCTCATTTCCTTTTCTTCCAAGTGATCATGGAAATCTTCGTTTTCTGCAATATATCTCAAAAACAGTTTCCCGATGAATTTTTGATCTTCCGCAAAAGAATAGCCTTCTTCCTTCATGAAGTCCTGGTAACGTTTCCCAGCAGTCATTCGCTGGAAAGTCTTTACCAAAAGGTCATCGTAGATGTCCCATTTCAGTTCCTGATGTTTCGAGGTGAAATCAAGACGTTCATCATTTTCCTCAATTTTTTTCAGGATTTGGTTGTTGATGAATTTTTGGTTGGGATTGATTTCGTTTTCCGTTTTCAGGTATTTGTTTCTCCCGATTTCAATTTGCCTTTCTGCCAAATCTTTTAACGCGACCAAAAAATTCAACTGATAAATATAGAGGTGATAAATTTTCTCGATTTCCGAGAACATATTCTTCTCTAAAACATCAAACTTGATGGGATTTTGGTGATAAGAATACAGCGATTCTACAACTTTTTCGCGGATTTGTCTTCTTCCTAACATTTCAAAGAACTTTTTATGGCTGCAAAGATAGGAAAAAGTTGGAAGATGGAAACCCGGTACCCGAACAAAGATTTGGCGCAACTGGCGGAGGAGATTTTCCAGCGAAGCTCCGGCAAGAGAAAACCAAATCAGCGAATATTCTCCACAACCAAAATACATTTCTTATTTTTGCAGCACCATATCGAAGATGGCCGAATACAAATTATGAACGCACTAAATACCCTAAATCCTTATTTCTGGAAACACAGAATCCTTTTGTTTTGGGGATTTCTGTTCATTGTGGCGAGTAATTTTTTCAATATTTACAAAGTACAGTTTGTCGGAAAATCGGTGGATGCCATTTCGCAAACAGAACAATTGGGATTCAACAAACAGGTTCTGATTTATGTGGGAATTATCGTGGGATCGTCTTTGCTTACAGGGTTTTTCACGTTTATGATGAGGCAGACGATTATCGTGGCTTCCAGGAGAATCGAATATGAACTTAAAAACAAAATCTATACTCATTATCAGGAGTTGTCTTTAACGGATTTCAAAAAAACTACGATTGGTGATTTGATGAACCGTTTGAGCGAAGATGTAGTTGCTGTACGAATGTACCTAGGTCCAGGTGTAATGTACGTGGTGAATTTGCTGATTTTGTTGATTATCACGAGTATCTACATGCTCAACACGAATGTTTCGATGACATTGTGGTCGCTTCTTCCATTGCCGATTTTGTCTTTTGTGATTTATAAAGTGAGTTCCATCATCAACCGGAAATCCAAAATTATGCAAAAAAGCCAGTCGGCAGTTTCTACATTTGTACAGGACAGCTTTTCCGGGATTCGGGTGATCAAGTTCTTTGCAAAGGAGAAATACATTGAAAATAATTACGGAATTAAGGTTAAAGATTATCAGGATAAAGCACTGGATTTAGCGAAAACGGAAGCGTATTTTTTTACGATTATTCTTTTTGTAATCGGTTTGCTGAATGTGGTCATTCTTCTGATTGGCGGACAAAGGTATATGGCGAATGAGCTTACAGTGGGTAAAATAGCCGACTTTTTCCTTTACATTAACATTTTGATTTGGCCGTTTTCAATGGTCGGCTGGGTAACTTCGGTAAATCAAAGAGCGGAAGCTTCGATGGCGAGAATTAATGAATTTCTGGATATGAAATCTGAAATCATCAACACCAATCATGAAGTGTACCCAATTAAAGGCGATATTGAATTTAGAAATGTTTCCTACGTTTATCCAAATACAGGAATTAAAGCGTTGGAGAACCTAAGTTTCAAAGTTGAAGCCGGAACTTCTTTGGCCATTATGGGAAAAACCGGAAGTGGAAAATCTACGATTGCACTTTTGCTGGCAAGATTGATTGATCCCACTGAAGGTGAAATCCTCATCGACGGAAAAAACCTGAAAGATCACAATCTGGTAAATTACCGGAAATTCATCGGCTATATTCCGCAGGAAAGTTTTCTTTTTTCAGATACGATTGAGCACAACATCGCTTTTGCCATAGATCATCCCAACCTGAAAATGGTGGAAGAATTCGCAAAAAAAGCGGATGTGCATAAAAACATCGCAGGATTCAAAGACCAATACAAAACCATGGTCGGCGAAAGAGGGGTGATGCTTTCCGGAGGACAAAAACAAAGAATCGCTATTGCTCGAGCTTTAATTAAGCAGCCCAAAATCCTAATTTTTGATGATTCCCTTTCCGCTTTGGATACCGAGACTGAAGAAAACATCCTTCAAAACATTGAAAACGAACTCCAAAGCACCACTTCCATCATCATCACCCACCGCGAATCAACCGCGAACAAGGCAGATAAACTCCTGAATCTCACAGAAATACAAAATACAGAATCGGCGTAGGATGCGAAATCTGCATGGATTCCAAAATTTTCTTAACAAAAAGTTAAAAATTATTTTGCAATTAAAAGAAATCTTATATATTTGTTATACAAGATTTCAAAATATATCGAAAAATGAGTGATTACAAGGAACGCCACGAAAACGAAATTTTCACAAAGGTGTTGAAAGCAGGCAGAAGAACATATTTCTTTGATGTGCGCGAAACCAAAGCGGGAGATTATTACCTGACCATTACTGAAAGCAAAAAGAATTTCAGCGAGAATGGGGAACCCACTTTCGAGAAACATAAAATCTATCTCTATAAAGAGGATTTCAAGAGTTTTGAAGAAATGTTCAAAGAATCTACTGATTTCATCATCAGCCAAAAAGGGGAAGATGTGATTTCAGAGAAACATGACAAGGACTACAAATCGCGTTCATTCACCATAGAATCAGACGACGAGATTGAATAAGACGAAAAGCAGCATCCCGAAACGGATGCTTTTTTTTGGATGCTTCGCACAAAAAAAAACGCACTGAAATTCAGCACGTTTTCATTTTGGGTGAATGATGGGTCTCGAACCCACGACCTTCGGAACCACAATCCGACGCTCTAACCAACTGAGCTACAATCACCGTTTGGGTTTGCAAATATACTACTTTTGCGAAAACTACAAAATTATTCCCTCGAAATTTTTCAGCGCCAAAAGTTTCTCCGTGGTGAAGCCCTCCGCAAATTCAACACCGGAAAGCCTACCCAGATCTTGCGCCCTGTAAGTGAGGCTTTCCAGAAAATCCTTGGTCGCAATCGGAGTCATGGGCTCTTTTGATTCTGGATCATAGAATTGGGTTTTGTAGGCAAGACAAACTTCGATTTTCTTTGCCATGAAATCTGAAATATCCACCACAAAATCTGGCTCTATATTCTTCCACTGAATGTAATGAAAAACCTGTTTTGGGCGCCACTGTTTTTGATTTTCTCCTTCTGAAACGGTTTCTATCTTTACCAAACCTGAAAGGAAACAGGCGTCTGAAACCAATTTCGCAGCTTTTGCGTGGTCCGGATGGCGGTCATCAATGGCGTTTGCAAAAATAATCTCCGGTTGATATTTCCGGATCATCTTCACAATCTGTATCTGGTGTTCCTCATTGTTTAAGAGAAATCCGTCTTTCATCTTCAGGTTTTCTCTGGCGGAAAGTCCCAGGATTTTTGAGGCTTCCGCAGACTCTTCGGCACGCGTGAAATTAGTTCCGCGGGTTCCGAGTTCGCCTTGAGTCAAATCTACGATGGCAACCGTTTTTCCTTCGGAAATCAGCTTTGCCAGAGTTCCGCCGCATCCCAATTCCACATCGTCTGGATGAGCGCCGATTGCTAAAATATCTACTTTCATAATTCTTGGTTCAAAGGGTTCGATAGGTTCAATGCTTTTTGTTTTCTCTATTCTGCGGACTGGTAAATCGTGGTCAAAAATTGTCCGAAAGACTGTTCCAGTTTGATGATATCGCCCGATTTCAAATTGATTCCGGCTGTTCCGTACGGATTATTATTGACGGAGAATGCCGACAACTGAAAGTACTGAACCGGCTGATTTTGCTGGGCAGAAACCTTGATGGTAGATCCCAAAAGTTTTCTGGTAGAAATGGTGGTAATTCCTGCTGAATCCAGGTTCAATTTTCGGAATGTTCTGGGCTCAAAATCTGTTTTTTTGCCATCAATAGAAATCGTCTGCTTTTTTACTGGCGAAGAAATCAGATAAATCACATTATCCTCTTTCGGAAGATCATCCGGTGCAACATAATACAGGTTTAGTCTGTAGTGCACCGGATCAAACTTTTGACTCGCTCCGTCCACCGATTCGAACGGATTCCAGGAAAATGCGTTCGCCCCAATTTCTTTTGCCTTTTTATAAACTTTGCCAAAAACTTCGGCATCATTTCCGGAAAAACCCTGAACTTCCAATTCGCCAAGATATTCGGCAGCACCCATTTCTGGATTAATTTTATAGAAAATTTTATTCGAATTGGAATGGCTTTTTTCAACTTTGCTTAGAATGACATTTTGCGCAAAACTTCCGGTTGCGAACATCATTAAAAACAAAAAAATGAACTTTTTCATAAATTGTTTTTTGCTAAGATTTCCATACATTCTTCCAGAGAATTTTCCCAGTTTTTCGGTTCAATTCCGTAATATTTTTCTATTTTATCCAAAGACATCGTGCTTCGTTTCGGTCTTTTTGCCGCGGTGGGAAAGCGGTCGGTCGTGATTGCATTTAACTTTATTTTGGAACCTGAAAATTCGGCAATTTTTGAGGCAAATCCAAACCAGGATGTTTCAGGTTCGTTTGAAAAATGAAATATGCCGAAAGTTTTGTGGCCGGTTTCGATAATTTTCATCACCGCTTCTGCCAAATCGTTGGCATTGGTTGGCTGACCAAATTGATCGGAAACGATTCCCAGTTCATCTTTTGTTGAAAACAAATGCAGCATAGTTTTTACAAAATTCCTGTTGAATTCTGAATAGAGCCATGACGTTCTGATAATGATTGTTTGGGGATGAATGTCTAATGCAAGTCCTTCGCCTTTCAGTTTGGAAGCCCCATAAATTCCCTGGGGATTGGTAAAATCGTCTTCGGAGTAGGAAATATTGGTTTCGCCATCAAAAACATAATCAGTGGAAATATGGATCAAAATGCAGTTGTTTTCTTCACAGGCTTCAGCTAAATGGGCAACTCCCTCTGCATTTACCGCGAATGCCTTTTCAGGTTCAGACTCAGCCAAATCCACTGCGGTATATGCAGATGCATTGATGCAGAAATCCGGTTTTTCATCATAGAAAAAGTCGGAAACACTTTCTGAATCTGTGATATCTAAAGTTTGGGAATCTGTGAATTTAAATTCATAACGGTCTTCAAAATCTGTAGCAATCTTTCGGAAACAGTTTCCTAATTGACCGTTTGCTCCAATGACCAGAATTTTCTTTAATTTCAAGTTTTTCATAATGCTCGAAGGGCTTTATTTTGTTTTCTGAAAGTAGCTACCCTGGTTTGAAAATCCTTTTCTTCCAAATCAACCAGGAATTTCCTGAAAAGCTGTTGGGTTCCTTCAGGCTGCACCGCTGATTTCCGGGTTTTCATGTCGAAATAAATGACGGTAAGCCACAAAATGCTGTGGATGGTTTTTCCGTCTTCGCTCTTCATCAGGATTTCCACTTTTGAAAGGCGGTCGCTGAGTTCAATGGTTTTGCTTGAAATCATCACTTTCGCGTTGTAACGTACTTCTTTCAGATAGGCGATTTCATTTTGAATGGTAATCCATGTACAGCCTGTTTTGCGGGTGTATTCTTCATAAGTGAAGCCGTAACCGTTTTCCACATGGTCTTCTCTTGCATTGAGCATGTATTCTAAATATTTCACGTTGTTGAGGTGACCGATTGGATCACAATCACTGAAACGTACCTTCACGATTGATGAGAGTTCTTTTTCCATTTTGCAAAATTAAAAAAACCATCCCGGATTCAGGATGGTTTCTGCGACTGAAATCAATTTCTTAAAGTCCTAATTCTTTTTTCACGAGCGGAGTAGCATCTGCACCCCCTTTGTAAATCAATGCGCTGGAATCGATGATGAAATCAAAACCGTTTGCTTTCGCAACTTTGTTTACCGCATTGTTTAGTTTTTCAATGATTGGCTTCACTGCCGTATCTCTTCTTTGAGCCAAATCTTGCTGAGCAGTTTGCTGAAGCTGCTGTAAATTTTGGCTTTTTTTCTGCAACTCTCCTTCTTTGGCTGTTCTTTGTGCTTCGGTCATTTTTGGACCATCTACCTGCTGGTATTGCTGTACTTCTTTTTGGAATGCTTCCGCCTGCTTCTGAAGCTCATCACCTTTCGTTTTACTGAACGTATCTAAATCGGCGGTCATTTTTTTGGTTTCCGGCATTACAGAGAGAACAGCTTCATAATCCATAGACGCTATCTTTTGAGCCTTTGCAACTCCTACAGCCAAAAACATCGTTACCGCTGCAAATAATACACTTAATTTTTTCATAATTGAAGTTAAATAAATTTGATTGTTTTTTTAAAATTTTATTTTTTAGTTTCTTCTGCTCTTTTTACTTCTTCCGCAGATTTCACCGTCTCCGAATTTCTGCTTGCAGCCGCATTTCTATTGGGCGAACCAGGATTTTTCACTGGACTTCCCTGATTTGGTGCGGATTCAGTTTTCTTGATGGTGGTATTTTTGAGCAACAAATCTAACACTTTATCGGTATAATCATACTTTTTATCCAGAAAAATTACACTGATGTTGTTGCTTTTATCAAGAACTATGCCTAAAGAATTTTTTTCGGAAACGGTCTTGATCGCATTCCAAATCTGATCCTGGAATGGCTTGGTCATGGTGGATCTGGCGTTATTGATTTCGCCCATTGCGCCAAATCTGTTGTTGATCATGGCCTTGATTTTCTTGTCCAGATCATCTACTTCTTTTTGCCTTTGTTTCAACTGATCACCTACCAAAAGTACCTTTTCATTTTCAAGAGCCGATTTCTTGTTGTCATAATCGGTTTGCAGGGATTGGATCTCGGTTTGCCAACTTGAAATTTGGGCATCAAGTCTTGATTGTGCGTCCTTGAATTGAGGGAGTTTGCCCAAAATATAATCGGTATCTACCACTCCGATTTTTTGTGCAAAAATGGAGGTGGAAAAAACCAAAAGCAAAACAGCAAAAATTCTAGTGGATTTCATTTTAAATATTTTTAAAGTGATTGGTTCATGAGGAAGTGTGTTTTCCAGCCAGAAGGTTCTGTGCTGTTGATCGTTTTATCAAATCCATACGCAAAATCAAATCCGATCAGTCCAAAGGCACCCATATAAACTCTCACTCCAAATCCTGCCGATCTCCTCAGTTGGAATGGATTGTAGGTTCCAAAAGAACTCCATGCGTTCCCACCTTCCAGGAAGGTAAGTCCAAATATTTTCGCGGTTTGGTTCAATGAGATTGGATACCTCAACTCTAACGCGAATCTGTTGTAAATTGTTGCACCACCCATTGGAGTCACATCTCCCGTTTGTCCTCCACTTGATGTAGCATTCTCATATCCACGTAATGGAACCAATTCTCTACCATCATATCTACCGCCGATTAAACCGGTACCACCCACGTAAAACCTCTCAAATGGCGGTGGACCCAATTCTCGGTTGTACCCATCCAGGAATCCCATCTCACCAGAAGTTCTGAGAACCAGCTTTCCAATTACGGTGTTGTAAATATCGCCTTTTAATTTGACTTTATAAAATTCCAGCCAGTTGTATTTTTCCATGGCCGACATGCTGGAATAGTCTTTCTTTGAAAACAAAGAGTATGGCGGCGTGAATTTCACTGATGCTTCAATATTTGAACCCATGGTGGGGAATATGGGATCAAGTCCAGCTGAGTTTCTGCTCAAGCCCACATTAAAACTAAAGTTTTTTGCAGATCCATTATATTCTGTGGCATTCCCAAACTGGAACGGGTAATTATTGAAGTCGTAACTTTGATACTGAATCCCGGTGTACAGGGAAAAATAATCATCCGGCCACTTCAGCAACCTGTTTAAACCGACACTTGCTGAGAAAATATTTAGCTTTTGAGAGGCACCATACTGGTCAGTATATCTAACAAGTGATTGGTTCACGCCCACCGAAAGTGCAGTAGGACGAGTCCCAAAAACCCAGGGTTCCGTAAATGAGATTCCATAATTCTGGAAGAATTGCCCTGCTTGTGCCTGGATCGAAAGCGTTTGACCATCTCCTTGAGGAACCGGTCTGAAGTCTTTAAATTTTAGGAAATTTTTCAGAGAGAAGTTGTTAAAAGTCAGTCCAAGTGTTCCAATAAATGAACCTCCACCATATCCAGCCTGCAGCTGAACCTGTGAAGAACCTTTCTCAACCAAGGTCCAGTGAATATCCACGGTGTTGTCAATTTGGTTTGGACTCACCTGCTGGCCGATCTGCTGAGGATCAAAAAACTGCATTCCCGCCAAATCGAAATAAGTTCTTTTGATGTCACTTTTTGCGAAAAGGCTTCCTGGTTTTGTTCTTAACGAACGGAGAATCACATGGTCATGCGTGGTGGTATTTCCACTCCAGGTTACGCGGTTCCAGGTCGCTTTTTCACCTTCGTTAATTCTAATTTCCAGGTTAATGGAGTCACCTTTCACCGATTTTTCCACTGGAGTCACATTGGAGAAAAGATATCCATTGTTCATATAGATGGACTTGATATCTGAGTCGTCTTCTTTTCCGCCGTCTTCACCCACTTTCTTATTGAAACCTACGGCATCATAAATATCGCCGGTTTTATAGCCCAAGACTTTCTGAAGATAATCAGTAGAAAAAGCGGTGTTCCCCGTAAAGTTGATGTCACCGATATAGTATTTCTTACCTTCGTGGAGCTTGATATTGATTTCGTAATTATTCTGTGGGTTTCTCCACACGGAATCCGAAACAATTTTCGCATCCCGGAAACCGAGAGACTGGTAGTAATTGACCAGGTTGATTTTATCCTGGTCGTATTTATCTTGGATGAATTTAGACGGCTTCAAGATTCCCTTGATCCCGAACCTTTTCTGTTTGGTGTCCTTAAGCCCGTTTTTTCTCAGTTTTCTGGTGGAGATGCTTTCATTTCCTTCAAAGTTGATGTGGCTGATTTTAACGCGTTTTCCTTTATCCACATTGATGGTCCAGTCCACCAAATTAGGATCATTGGCATTAACTTTGTCCAGGATGGTGATTTTTGCGTCTGCAAAACCTTTTTTCACATAATCCTTTGGAATATTGGTTTTTAGGGTAGAAATAAGGTTCTGTGTGATTTTGGTTCCAGGTTTCAGATTATTGTCTTTGGCAAGTTTCTCATTTTTGGATTTTCCTATACCTTTGCCGGTGAATTTCACTTCACCCAAATCTTTCAAGTCCTGAAGGTTGAATTTTAGTACAACCTGGTCGCCTTCGATGCTTTCAACATAAACCTCCACCTCAGAAAAAGACTGGGTTTCCCAAAGTTTCTTGATTGCATTGCTAATTTTCTGCCCTGGAATTTCAACGCTTTCGTTTTTGCTCAATCCGGTAAACCTCAGGATTTGAGCAGGGGTATACTTCTTTACACCATCTACAACGATGTCCTTCAAAATATAGGTTCCTTCCTCGTTTTGTGCATGTACAGCGTTTTCCGGCTGATTTTTTTCCGGCGTAATCTGTCCATAGAAATGTGCCGAAGCCACAAGCATGATGATGGGTAAGATTTTAAACTTCATTTTATTCTATCTATCTTTTTTCTTATTAATTTTTTAGCGAAGCTGCTCACTGGTTTTGCCAAACCTTCTCTCTTTGTGCTGATAATTGTAAATACACTGGAAGAAATCTTCTTTTCCAAAATCTGGCCAGAAAATATCCAGGAACTGCAATTCGGCGTAAGCGATTTGCCACAAGAGAAAATTGCTGATCCTCACTTCTCCGCTGGTTCTGATGAGTAAATCCACGGGAGGGATTCCTTTCGTGTACAGGTGATTTTCAAAAACCTCTTCCGTGATATCATCCACATTCAAGTCACCGTCTTTCACCTCGCTACTGATTTTTTTCACCGCACTCAGAATTTCTTCCTGCGCACCGTAACTTAGTGCCAAAACCAGATTTCCCCGCTTATTGTTCTTGGTGATCTCTATGAGGTGCTGCATCTGATCACGCACCATTTCCGGCAATTTGTCCATATTTCCGATCACGTGGATTCGCAGACCTTTAGTGAATATTTCTTCTTCTTCGGAAAGCATGGTCTCTGAAATCAGCGTCATCAGTGTGGAAACTTCCTCCGCGGGTCTCTTCCAGTTTTCTGATGAGAAAGTGTAGAGGGTAAGGTAGGGAATATAGATTTCATTGCAGGCATTTACTGCGTTTCGCACTGCCTGAATTGCGTGCTTGTGGCCGAAAGTTCTTTCTTCGCCGCGACATTTCGCCCATCTTCCGTTCCCATCCATTATGATGGCAACATGTTTGGGAAGTTGTTCCGGATTGATTTTCTCTTTAATCGACTGCATTTTACTGGCTACAATAACACGGTGGTCTTCCGAATGAGTAAGATAAACCAACAGAAAAGGTATTCACCCAGTCTTTGGAGTTGGTATTACCGATTTGTCTGTCTTTGATGATCTCGCCTGCTCGCTGTGCGGCAATTGGCGCGTAAGGTCCTGTTTGCAGAAGGGAGTTTTTCCCGTCTGGTGCCAGGTGATCCTTATTAAAAGTTATTTTGACGTCTTCATTATCTACCACGCTGTAATCAATGGTATCTGAGAATGTAGGTCTAAACATGAATTCACCGAAAATCGCCCAATTGTAATTGAATTTATATTTCAGACCGATTCCAAATGGAATAGCCATGGTGATTTTTTTCACCGAGGTATAGACTCCTTTGGTCTGAAAATCAGTGGGTGAAGTAGGTACCAAAGCATTTCCATCAGCATCCCGATTAAAATCATTTACGATGGCAAGTTGCGGCGCATTGGCCATGATTCCTCCAAAGCCACCAAATACGTATGGACTTATCAGGTCTTTCTGCTCGTCATTGACCGGAAAAAAATTATATTCGAAAATCGCGTCGAGTTCCAAAATAGAGTTGGTTCCCCACAGTTGTCTGTTTCTTCGGTAAGGTTCTTTTGCGTAAGCATCCACGAACTGCACATTGCTGTAGCCGAAATTGATTCTTACCGTTTGATAGGGATTAAAGTTCATCCTGTACATCACCGAAGCGTAAAACGGAATCCCATAGTCTGAAATATTACTCAGAATAGGTTGCTGCAAGATATAATTGGTTCTGCCTATATCGCCCACCAAATTGCTTATTCCAAGCTGCACTCCGATTTCGTGTCGCTGCCCTTTTACAGAAAACGATGAAATCAAAGCGATGAAAAGGAAAAGATTAATTTTTTTCTGCATCAAAGATTGGGCAAGACTTTTCATAAATAATTTTGCAAATATAAAACATTTTTACTTTAAGGAAATTCTTAAATTTTAGTTAAATAGGCTCAAAAATACATAATTTCCTAGGTTCAAAACGGCAAAATTATTTTTTTATGATATTCTAACGAAAAGCCTGATTTAGTTTGGGCAGATATTTGCCTCAGTTATTTCTGAAGATTTTCCGTACTGTGTTTCTAATTTTGATCAGCAGCGGTTCCTTATAATTCTTGTCTTCTTCAAAATAGCCATATCCATAACCATATCCGTAACCGTATCCATAAGCATTTTGCGCTTCAAACCCATTATAAACCAGACCAAGGTTTCTAACTTCATGTTTATGGTATTTTTCGGTGATCATTTTCAGCATGTGTTTCTCTGTGTATTCGTGTCGGACTACATAGATGCTGGCGTCGGCATATTTCATGAGTTCAAATGGATCTGCTACCAATCCCACTGGTGGAGAATCAATAATGATGAAATCATAATTTTTTTTCAGCTCTTCAAGGAATTTGATATTCCTTTCGCCCATCAGCAATTCAGAGGGATTTGGAGGAATCGGCCCCGAAGTCGCGACATATAAATCGGGAATTCTGGTTTGATTAATGATTTGTTCTGTTTCTACTTCGCCGGTCAGATAATTGGAGATTCCGTATTTGTTGTCAATCTTAAAATCACCGAAGATTTTTGGTTTCCTAAGGTCCATCCCCAAAAGAATGGTTTTTTTACCACTCAGAGCAAGCACGGAAGCCAGGTTCATCGACACATAGGTTTTACCCTCGCTTCCAACGGATGAAGTGACCAATATTATTTTTGACTGGCCATCTTCTTTGTGCAGAAATCTAAGATTTGCTCTTACTCCTCTGAAAGCCTCAGAAATGGATGATCTCGGCTGCTCCAAAACGGTAAGGTTTGTTTCATGCGGATTTTTACCAATTACCCCAAGCAATGGGATTCTTGTGGCTTTTAGAAGTTCTTTGAGATTCCTGATCCTGTTGTCTATGACTACATTGATCCCTAGAATAAACAGAGGCAGCAGCAATAATCCTCCTATGATTAAATATTTTGTTTTTTGCACATCAGGCGCGATGGGAGCTTGCCCCAGATTTTTGGCCGGATCAATCACGGTGATGTCGGATTTGGTGGTGGCAACCCGGATCTGGGTTTCATTTTGTTTGGAGAGTAAACTGTTGTAGGTGGCCTCAATCATGTTATATCCACGTTCTGCATCCAGATATCTTCTTTCTTTTTCCGGATAACTCTTCAAATCAGTGCTAGATCGGGCAATCTCATTATCTATTCTGGCAATTTCATTATAATAATTGGTATAGTAACTTCTGATTGACCCGCTGGAGCTTGATCTTGCCTCATTGATCAATCGGTTGATTTCCCTCATCGGCTCTGAATTGGGCGTATATATTAATTGAAGTTCGCGCCGTTTTGCGTAAAGCGCTTTTAATTCTGAAATCGTCGCGGTAAACAAACCATCTTCCACACCTGCCGCATTGGTGCTGATCATGCGGTCCAGATTTTGGGAGGCCAATGAATTCCGGATGCTGTTCAGCGAATTGATTTTTGTAATCAGATCAGCCTTTTTGGCCTCCAGTGTTTTAATGTTTTGTATGGTTTTTTCATCCCGGTCTTTCACGTTGTAAATTCCTTCGGTAATCTTCAGGTTGTTTAATATTGCACCGCTGGAATCAAGTTTTTTCCTAATATTCCGCAAATTTTCAATAAGGTATTGCTCGGTGTTTTTGTCAACTGTGTTTCTATCTACCAGTCGCTTTTTTTGTAACTCATCAACCGATATGTTTAAGAAATTCACCGTTCCATTCAAATTATAACCTTTTTTTGAAATAATCATGATCGTGTTGATCTCTTTGTCAAAGTCCACGGTGATCGTGGAAATCAGATTATTCACCATTTCGTTTACTGTGGATAAAGTGACGATGATATTATCAAAACGGATGGAGCTGGGATTTTCATTCTTAACCAATTTGAAACGCAGATTTGGACTTGAAAACCATTGACCGGTTGAAATGATATGGTTTTCTGGCCGGGCATAATTTGGAATAGTTGTAAAGGACTCACTTTGATAGGAATATAATGAAGTGGACGCACCCTCTTCCGGAAGCACCACTTCATACCGGTCTCCACCTTTCGGAATCAGTTTGATGGGATAATTTACTTGCTGTAGATGAGATTGGTCAATTTCTACAAAGACAGGAGAATCATACCGATCCAAATAAGTTTGCTTTATTAATCCGGCGGTAGCATAATTAACGTACAGACCAAGCCTCTTGACCAGATATTCATTATGGGAACGCGAAAGCAACATTTTTTTAAGATAAACCCCATCCTGGTTGCTGTTTTGCCCCCAAATGAAATTGATGGATTGGTTCGGAGTGAAATAACTTGCGGTATTATTTGAAATACTTAATGATAAATTGGATGCATAGATTCGCTGTGCGTAATACTTGCTGTACACCCACGAAATAGCATATCCCAATAAGGCCATCAACAAGAACCAATACCAATTCTTCAGAATCCGAGACAAAAAATGTTCGAAATCAAAAAAATCAAACGCCCCCATTTCCTCGGTGCCAGTTGCTGAATTTTTCAAATTGTCTTTCCCGGGAATCATCTTATCAAAGCTTTGTTAACAGTAGATAAATAGTCATTGCAGTAGTGAGCAAGGTGATACTGGTGCTCAATGTCTGTATCGGATCCTTTCCAAATCCGTTGAGGTTTTTGCCTCGGGTGCTCAAGAGGATTTCATCTCCATTTTGAACCCAGTAATAGGGTGAGTTCATTGCATCTTCCCGGGTAAGATCAATTCTGGCAATCTTGATCCCCTCCGGAAGTTTCCGGTGAATTACCACATTTTTTCGGTCGATGGTCCGGTTGAGCCCACCATTGATTGCGATTGCTTCACTGAGCGTCAAGGTATTCTTATGGGCTTTCTTTTCTCCGCTAAGTTCCCCCGACTCCACATCGCTTAGCATATAATAAGTAATTCCGTCGGTATTCAGCCTTACTTCAGACTTGCCCTCCACAAAATTCTCGTTAACCTTTTGCTGAATTTCTTTGCTAATATCCTCTATGGTTCTTCCTTCCGCCTTGATGTAGCCGATCCCGAAAATATTGATATCGCCATTAGAATCCACTTTTAACCCATTGAAATAGAAATTGCTGTTTCCTCCTTGTCCGGTATTTCCGCCGGCAAACCCCGTAGTGGCAGCTGCAGAAACCACATTTGAAGTCGTAACTTGGGATGGAGCATTAAGTGCCGAATAAAATTGGGCTGCATCCCCTTTTGGCGTGGTGACAATATTCAGGTTCAGGATATCATTTTTGGTCACTCGGTAAACCGGGATATTATACGGGACTAGTCCCTCTTCGTTAATGACTAAACTTTCATTGGGTTGAAAATAGCGGACATCCTTTGTCGATATGCAAGAGTATAGGAAAAAACTACTCAGAATAAAAAATCCAGCTTTAAATAGGTTCATCATTTAATTTTGATATGTAAAAATAGTAAATAATTGATTAGCTTATTTTCTTAGCAACAAAATAAGTTTCGGAATATATGCCCCGATAAATCCCAACATCAAAATCACCATCAAAAGTAAATTTACATTGATATGTCTGAAAAAATAGGCAACCATCACTATAAAGATAAAATAAGTGATTATATAGTCTCTCCTTAACAAGCCCTCATTTTCAGTTTTTCTTTAAATCTATACCAATTGAAAACAAGGGTGAATAGGTTTGAAAAATAGAAAAAGATTTTCTCTTTCAGAATCTCCATCATTTTCTTCATATTCCAAGCCGTTGCTGAGAGTAAGGCGTTGATTTGTGGGCCGGTTTCTC
>NZ_JACBFP010000008.1 GCF_021401085.1 Chryseobacterium sp. R2A-55 | reverse complement strand
CAGCAGCTGGAAGCGTGGAAAACTTCAGGGTTTGCAAGAAAGTTTAAAAGTGGAACGGAGCGTTTTTGTTCCCCAGACTATGCTCAGAAAATGCCGGTGTTGCAAAGAAGGAAACCTGGTGGCCATTGCCATTTTCGGGCAACGTGGTCCGCCACAGGATTTTCTTTTCCTCACCCAAACTTTCTCTGCGAAATAACCTTTGCGGGTAAGGGAACCTTTGTCCTGCAGCGAAGAAAACCCGCAGAACCTGCCTGTCGGCAGACAGAACCCCCTTCCAAAGGCTATCAAACGCCACAAAAAAAAGCAGTAATTCTAAAAAACTGCTTTGCGTATCTAAATTCTAAAAACGATAACTCCATAGAAGAACCAATATTGAAGAAAAGCCACCGGAGCTTCCGTTCAACGGGCTTTCATTGTTGGCTTTTCAAGCCCAACGAAAGCTTAGTTATTTTAGGACTTATTTTTGAGAAAATAAACGGTTATAAGGATGGTTCTTTCTATACACCTGGTTCAATCACCATGTATATGAGCCGGGAGGTTTTAAGAAAGGCAGTGCTTCAGAAATTTAATGAAGTTAATAATTGGAGCTGTGAGGATTTCACACAACTGTACAACAATATCAGCGACATAAAATCAGCGAACGATATTGTAAACTCAGTCAAGATTTGTGATCCCGCCGTTGGTTCGGGCCACTTTTTAGTTTCTGTCCTCAATGAAATGATTGCCATAAAAAATGATCTTGGAATCCTCGCAGATAAAGACGGCAGAAGATTTAAAGATTACAATGTCGAAGTGGAAAGTGACGAAATTGTTATTACCGATACCTCAACGAGCGAATTGTTTCGCTACAATCCAAAAAACAAGGAAAGTCAGCGGGTTCAGGAAACCTTATTCCACGAAAAACAGACGATAATTGAAAATTGTCTTTTCGGTGTTGATCTTAACCCAAATTCCGTAAAAATTTGTCGTCTCCGCCTCTGGATTGAATTACTAAAGAATGCTTACTATAAATCCGAAACCGAACTGGAAACTTTACCAAACATTGATATAAACATCAAAAACGGTAACTCATTGATCAGCCGTTTTCCTTTGGACAGTGATTTAAAATCCACGTTCAGTAAATCCAAAGTAACGGTTGAAGATTATAAAAATGCAGTACGGGATTACAAGGAAGCCGAAAACAAAGAGAAGAAAAGAAATTTGGAAGAGTTTCTGGCGTCTTTAAAAAACGATTTCCGCACAGAAATCAGCCGTCACAGCAAAGAAATGAAAACCTTGAATCTGCTTCGTGGTGAGTTCTTTACAAAATATGGCAGCGAGCAATTATTCGGAACCGATCTGACAAAAGCACAGCAGAAAGATAAAAAGGATCTGGAAAACCGGATTCAGAAAATTGAAGATATCATCGAAGAAGTTAAAGGCAATAAGATTTACGAAAATGCTTTTGAATGGCGTTTCGAATTTCCGGAGGTGCTGGATGACGAAGGAAATTTTATCGGGTTCGATGTTATCATTGGGAATCCACCATACATCCAGTTACAGAAAATGGGTGCTGATAGTGATGCTTTACAAAAAGTAGGCTATGAAACTTTTATAAAGACCGGAGATATATACAGTCTGTTTTATGAGCAGGGCTACAATATTATGCGCGAAAATGGTTTGCTGATGTTCATTACTTCTAATAAATGGATGCGTGCAAATTATGGAGAAAGTCTGCGACGCTTCTTTGTGGAGCAAACGAATCCCTTGACTTTAATAGATTTTTCAGGAAATCAGATTTTTGACACCGCAACGGTGGATACTAATATTTTAATGTTTGCAAAGCACAAAAATGAATTCACAACACAGGCTTGCGTAGTCAAAGAAAAGTTATTAAATAATTTAAGTGATTTTGTTAACCAAAATTCAGAACAATCTCAGTTTATTACAAGTGAAAGTTGGGTAATTCTTAGTCCTATCGAACAAAGCATTAAGCGCAAAATTGAGGCCGTAGGTAAGCCATTGAAAGAATGGGATATTAGAATAAACTATGGTATCAAAACTGGCTTTAATGAAGCTTTTATTATTACAGGAGAAAAAAGAAGAGAATTAATTGAGCAAGATCCGAAAAGTGAAGAAATTATACGACCGATTTTACGTGGCAGAGATATAAAAAAATATAGCTATGAATTCGGAGATTTGTGGTTGCTATATATTCCTTGGCACTTTCCTTTGGAGGACAATCCAAACATCATTGGAGCGTCAAAAGATGCCGAAGTGAAATTTCAGAACGAGTATCCCGCTATTTATAAACATTTACTTTCACACAAAGAAAATCTGCTGAAGCGTAATAAAGCAGAAACGGGAGTGAGATACGAGTGGTATGCTTTGCAAAGGTGGGGAGCCAATTATAGGGACGATTTAACTAGTCAAAAAATAATTTGGGGAGAGATTTCTGACAAAACGAAGTTTTGTCTTGATTTACATGGAAATTTTATGAATGAAGCTACAACCTTTTTAATGACAGGTACTTCTTTGCCATTCTTACTTGGATTTCTAAATTCAAAATTATCAGAATATCTATTTTCAAAAATTGGCACTACAACTGGCGTCGGTACAGTAAGATGGAAGAAGTTTACTATTGAACAATTACCAGTTCCTGTTCTTGAAGAAGAACAAAAAAATATTTTAGAGAAACTTGTCTTGCAAATAGTTCTTAGTAATGGCGGTGTTGAAATTGAACGAGATATTAATAACAAAATTTATGAATTTTTACATTTCTCACAAGATGAAGTTATTTTTATTGAATCTCAATAAAGCCAATTTTATTTCTTTCTTCGTCAGTTAATTTATATATATCAAATATTATTAAGTCAATTTCTTTAGCAAATTGTTTTGTATCAGCTCCCGAGAAGGTCAATTGTTGCATTTGTATAACTAGAGATTTAAAAAGAGATTCCGTTTCTTGGTTAACTTGTAATACAGGAATTTTATCTAAAAAAATCTTTCTCAATTCTCTGGTTCCTCCTTGTAATTCAGGAAAATTATCTATAAAACAGAATTTGAATAATGACGAATTTAAAAAAGCTGTTAGAAAGTATAAATTTTCACCCGTGATCATAAATGATTTATCATTTTGCATAAAGTTCCTGTCATCTAAATAAAAAGGCAAAAATTTTGTCATATTAGGATACATAATTTTCTGTTTATAAAAATCGTCCATATAACTTATAGAATCCTGTGTTTCAAACCACTCATTATTAGTCTTTTTTCTTGCTCCGTGATCACCAGTTTGCTTTAAGCGGTCATATCCGAAACCTTGCAAATGCTGCTTTACTGCAGGATACTGTTCAATATCGATTTTCAAACTAGGAAAAGTTGTAATGATATAAAGTTCAGCAAATTCATACGAATAGCGTTTAATATCACGACCTCTTAAAATCGGTCGTATAAAACAGACAGTTTTTATCAATTCACCTGCCTGTTTATTTTTTTGTCGAAACGGATTCAATGGTTTATTTTAAACAATAATTAAATAAACAAACAATGATTTACGGTTACATCAGAGTCAGCACAGACAAACAGACAGTAGAAAACCAACGCTACGAAATCAACCAATTCTGCGAAAGAAACGTAGTGGTAGTGGATAAATGGCTGGAAGAAACCATCTCCGGCTCCAAAAAACTGGAAGAAAGAAAACTCGGAAAACTACTCAAAAAAATGAAAAAAGATGACATTCTCATTTGCTCAGAACTTTCACGCCTTGGCAGAAACCTTCTGATGATCATGGGGATTCTTAATGAATGTATGAACAAAGACATTCACGTTTGGACCATAAAAGACAATTACAGACTCGGTAGCGATATCAATTCTAAGGTTTTGGCTTTTGCCTTCGGCTTATCCGCTGAAATTGAAAGAAACTTAATCTCCCAGAGAACCAAGGAAGCATTAGCCCGCAAGAAAGCGGAAGGCGTAATCCTCGGTCGACCAAAAGGTAGAAAATCTGCAAAAACAAAACTCACCGGCCAGGAAAAGAAAATCAAAGAACTTTTGGATAAAAAAGTGTCCTACTCTGCAATAGGCAGAATACTGAATGTCCACCGACTGACAGTCTCGGCTTTTGTGAGGGAGAAAATGAATTAAGTCATATATTTGGTTCCATAGAAAAACATAAGATGACATATTTGGAATTACTGAAAAAGTTTGGCCAGCACTCTGCAGACCTAATGAGTGCAGTGAAAGATCTGCCGGAAATGCAGGGCGAAGGCAATAAGAGGCATCTTTTAACTTCAATACATCAATTGAATTTAGATATAAATTCAAAATTTGTTGAGTTGAATAGTATTAAGGACGATTTACGAAAAATAATTGTTTTTTTGAGACGAATTCCTTATAAAAACTTCTATACCGAAAATGATATTTCAGAATTAGACTATATTAAATACCATTTAGAAGTATTTCTTCATAAAGTGTCTACAGGATCCGATCTGCTTAAACTGTTGGTAAATGTTTTGTTTGATTTACAAATTGAAAATCGGAAGTGTAATATCCCCAATTTGCGAAATAAAATTCCCACAAAATATGATAAGCCTTTTTTGCAACTAATTGAAGCATATGATAATACCTTCAAGGGTATCAAATATTTTCGCAATAAAAATAGTCATGAGGCGAAATTTTACGACGAAGAACATTATAACTTTGACTTGTATGATAACCTTTATCGTCAATCTAAAAAGTTTGAACTTGAAACTGATTCGTTGAGATTTTTTATGCCTGAATGTGTTTTAGAATTTAGGACCAAGGAGTTTCGGAAAGACAAGATAAAATGGATTCAGGATGCACTCGAGTCATATGAGGCCTATACTAATAAAATTATTGAGAATGCGATTCTAGTATATTTCCATAAGTATAAAGAATGGCTTGAACAACCTTAATAGTGAAATTCACTAAGGGATAGACATACCATGAGCTATAATAATAAATCGAACATCTTGTCAGTTCCCATAATATATATTTCCTTTGTTATAAATGGAAAGTGCAAAAAGTGGTACCGTAAATAAGCTGCAGTTAATAATCACAGCCTTCGAGAACCTCGACGCCAATATGCTTGAACTGATGTTGGAAGAGGATAGGGTATATGATGGCTATCCAAAGGAAATATTAGTACAAAGGTTTCGGGAGTATTTTGATGAGGTAAATAAGCATCCTTATGGTGCAGCGCCCTTTAACGCGTACATGGGCAAAGTTTACGATACCCCGGTGAAGCAGACAGCCTATAATTTCGTTAATGAACTAGGGTTGTGGGCCTTTGGTTTTTCTTTTGACGGAGATCAGCATCACGTTACCGACATACGCCAGCAGTGGTGTATTGACAGTCCATCACAAATGCCGTTGACTTACTTAGAACCAAATATATTTTACCTGGACGATAAATTTGATTATACAGAAACGGATGAGCTTAGCCAATTAAAATCGGTATTGTCCGACGCCGTTTCTGAAATAGAAACTGAACTGATGGAAAATGGCTTCTTAAAACTGGACTTTTGTCGCCAGTGGTTTTATGAATATCTGGACTTCTACGACTTAGATGCCTATTTTGATAGCACCCTCTATTCCTTTCAGAAAAAATACATCGAATATGCACTTTCTATAGATGAAATTATTCATTACTACGAATCCGAAATAGTTGCAGAGAAGTATTGGCGCAAATTCATTTCAGCACCGGTGCTCTCTTCAGAATTTCTGAGTGAATGGTTGGTCAGTCTGTTCCACGATTTTGATTTCGGTTTAAAGGATTTTGAAATGACCTTTGATTATAAGCATTCCGTATTCACTTCCGGACCTTTGCGTTACGATTTTAATGAAATTTGTTATACCCACAATATCTGTTCTATTTTACAACAGAACAGCATCATCCTCCCGAATCCTAACCGCCTCTCAGAAGATAATGCTGAATACGCCGATGATGTCGCCGATGATGAGGTTTTTAAATCATGATTTAGTAGCTGAGCTACAAAGCGTTAGCAATCGATAAAACATAAATATGCAATTCCTGGAAAACCCCAACATTGATCATCTTCAAAAGATTGAAAGTTGGCTGATTGAAGAGAGTCAAAAGACAAATGAAGGATTTTACTGTAATTGGCAGATTATTATGAAATGCTTTCACGATAACCAGTTGTTAATTTACCACAGTAATCAGGAACCCATTGCATTTGCATGTTGGGATTCTTGTGGTGATTCTTATGCAGATATAGATATTTTTGAGGTTCATCCTCATTTCCGAAATAAAGGAATTGGGAAGGAGTTTTATAATAAAATAGAGTTCTTTTTTAAATCAAAAAATTACATTGCAATAAAACTATTTTGTTCACCAATTGAATCGGAAACCTTTTGGAAGAAAATGAATTTTATTAAGTTTCCAAAAAGAGGATACGCCGAACCGGAACTGACATACTATAAACCTTTAATTAAAGTCAATAATCCCACTCAGGATGGTAGCGGATTAACTGACAAATTGGAACTTTGGGATTTAGAACCTTACGAAGTTACTAATCAAACACCGAGATGGACTTGGAAAATTAGCGAAACTGAAAATCCAGTTCTGCAGCCATGCAACCCCAATTGGAAACTCCGCTTGACAAAAAATGGCAAAATTATCAGAGATGATAAAGTAAAATATTTTGATAGAGAAAGTCTGATAGAATTAGGCCCTTTTTTATTGATCCACCTCTTATGAAAATGGTGCATATTTCAGTAATAAAGATTGGAATAAAGTTGTAGAGAAATTCGCTTGCTTTGTGTTACCAACAGAATAATTGGCCATGGATCAGCATAGCATTACAAAAACCTTTTAGTTGTCAGATTGCAAATCTCGCCTTAGCCACATCAATGTCATACAGGATTGTCCTCCGTCCTGGAGAAATCTTAATGCAATGACAGTATGGCAGCGAACAACAATTCCAAAAATATTTCCTATATTTGTACTGTTTTACTTTATAATGCACGTTAATTTAAAAATACTATTCCTTTCCTTTACACTCGCGTTATTTCTGGCGCCGGGGATTTCCTTAGCTTGCAGCAAAAAGGATAAGCAGGTTTTTAAATCAGAGGCGCATGCTGAAACTTTCATCAAACAGTCATTCGCGAAATTTCATCCGTCTTGCGATAGCGGCTATTGCAAAGACGAGTGCTGTCATCCAAAATCGCATAATTGTCAAACGGAAGGGTGCTCAGGAAACTGCAGCGGCAACCTTTGCAGTTCTGCTCAATACACCCTTTTAGCCTACAGTAATTTCTTAGAGGATTCCAAAACTGAAGCCTCCGGCTACTATAGCAACAATTCCAATTTCTATTATCAGAATACCCATTATTCCGGGGGATTCCATACCATTTGGCAACCGCCAAAAATAGGTTAATACCTCTTTTTTACAGCCTGAATTATGTCGTGTCGTGAAGTGTTTTCCCTGATGACTTATCAGCGCTGTATATTCCTTTGAACATCAACTTTTCCTTTAAAAGTAAATCTTTCATAAAAGATTTTCCTTTTGGAGCAAGGACAATTTGAAGATCAGGATACCCGTAATCAGTTTCTAAACACAGAGACTCAAAATTAACCTATAATCTAAAATTTAATGAAGAATATTCTTTTAGGAATACTGGCTTTTGTAGCAGTGTTCCTCGTTTCCTGCACCAATTCAAAAGCAGAAACTACCCAAATTACCAATGCACAGTTCAAGACCGGCGACATTGTTCCCCACGACCAGGTCTGTATGGTAAACAACGCCTACATGGGCAAAAAGCAGCTCGAAGTAAAGCATGACGGCAAAACCTACTACGGTTGCTGTGAAAACTGCAAACTCAGAATCCCACAGGAAGAAAATGCCCGCATGGCGTATGATCCGATATCTCATCAACTCATCGATAAAGCAACCGCAATTATTGCAATCTCTGATAAAAATGATAATGTCGTGTACTTCGAAAATAAAGCAAACTACGAAGCCTTTTTTAATAATAAATAATCTTTAAACTTATAAAATAATGAAAACACTAGTATTCAGCCTTTTGGCAATCGGCACACTTGCACTCACTTCCTGCAAAGAGAATAAAGAACAGAAAAAAACCACTGAAACATCCATGCAGCACGATATGAGCATGATGTCTGACAGTTCAGCGATGGGCAATATGGCAACGGATAAAGAGGTAACCGTTACTGAAGCCAAAAAGTCTTCCGCTGATCTTACGGAGCTTTATTCCCATTACACTCACCTTACATTCGCTTTGTCCGGTGATGATGATAAAGAAGCGGTGAGTGCAGCCAAAGGGATCCTCGCTTCTTTTCCCAAAATAGACAAAAACGGTTTTTCTGCTGAACAGAAAAAAGAATTTGCTGACCTCGAATCAAGCATCAGTGAAAACGCCGAGCACATTGCAGATAACGCCGGAAAGATTGATCATCAGCGCGAACATCTGGATTTAATGAGCGCCGATTTTTACGACCTGCTGAAAGATTTCGGAACTCCAAAACCGGTGTACAAAGTATTTTGTCCAATGTATAACGATAACAAAGGCGCTTTTTGGCTTAGCGATTCACGTGAGGTGAAGAATCCTTATTTAGGCAAAGAAATGCTGTCATGTGGCGAGGTTCAGGAAGAAATTAAGTAAAACCGTACAGAACCATGATTCAAAATTTAATCAAACTGTCCCTCCGCAACAGGTATTTCGTTTTGCTGATTGCAACCGGCCTTTTTATCTGGGGTATTTTTGCGGTAAGGGACAATCCCATCGATGCCATTCCGGATCTGAGTGAGAACCAGGTCATCGTTTTTACGGAGTGGATGGGCAGAAGTCCCCAGATTATGGAAGATCAGGTGACTTTCCCGCTGGTCAGTAACCTTCAGGGCATTCCGAAAATTAAGAACATCCGGGCTTCCTCTATGTTTGGGATGAGTTTCGTGTATGTCATTTTCGAAGATAACGTAGATATTTATTGGGCCAGAACCCGGGTAATGGAACGCCTCAATTATGCGCAGCGTTTACTCCCACAAGATGTCACCCCTACGCTCGGACCGGATGGCACTGGTGTTGGTCACGTTTTCTGGTACCATTTGGATGCACCTAAAATGGATTTAGGAGACCAGCGCGCCCTCCAGGACTGGTACGTGAAATTTGCCTTGCAGACGGTTCCCGGTGTCGCGGAAGTGGCATCCTTTGGCGGCTTCGAAAAACAGTACCAGCTTATCGTAGATCCTGTAAAATTGCAGTATTACAACGTCTCCCTCATGGAGGTGATGAATAAGGTAAAGGCTAACAACAACGATGTAGGGGGACGGAAATTTGAGATGGCCGATATGGCATACATCATTCGCGGACTGGGGTACATAAAGAACGTAGCCGATATCGAGGAAATTGCTTTGGGAAATTACAACGGTATTCCTGTGCGTGTGAAAGATATTGGCTCTGTACAGATGGGTGGTGATCTCCGCCTGGGTATTTTCGACGCGGATGGGGAAGGAGAAGTGGTAGGCGGTATCGTGGTGGCGCGGTATGGCGAAAATGCGGATAAGGTCATCAGAGAGGTGAAAGAGAAAATGAAGGATGTAGAAAAAGGCCTGCCCGAAGGCGTTACCTTCAAAACATCTTACGACCGCAGTACGCTGATTGAAGGGGCAATAGACAATATTAAAACCAAGCTGATTGAAGAAATTATCGTGGTAGCAATCATTGTTATTCTGTTTCTTTTCCACTGGCGAAGTGCATTGAGCATCATTATTCAGATTCCGGTCACCATTGCCATCAGTTTTATTCTGCTCAATGCGTTTGGACTTTCTTCCAATATCATGTCCCTTACAGGAATTGCGCTGGCAATTGGAGTGATCGTGGATAACGGAATTATCATGTCCGAAAATGCGTATAAAAATCTCTCCGATTGGCAGAACCATCAACAAAATAAAAACCTATAACAATGAAGACCAACTGGTTTAAAAATATATTCAGAAAGAAAGAGAAGGAGAAAGACAGTTACGTTAAAATTCCCGAAGATATTCGGATGAAGATTATCGAAAAATCATCCTTACAGGTATCCAGAGGCGTATTTTTTTCTACGGTGATTATCGTGGTTTCTTTTCTCCCCGTATTTATGTTGACAGGTCAGGAAGGGAAACTTTTTCACCCGCTGGCATACACTAAAACCTTCATACTGATCGTCGATGCAATCCTGGTGCTTACCCTTGCGCCGGTACTCATCTCATTTTTCATGAAGGGAAAATTTAAAGACGATAATAAAAACCCAATAAACAGGGGCTTGGAACGGATTTACGAACCGCTGATAAGATGGTGCATGAAATGGAAAAAAACGACGCTGGGCATTAACATTTTGGCCCTGCTCATCAGTATTCCAATGATTATGAACCTTGGACGTGAATTTATGCCGCCTTTGGATGAAGGATCCCTGCTCTTTATGCCGGTTACACTGCCCGATATTTCAAACTCTGAAGCCAAAAGATTACTGCAAGTACAGGATAAAATCATTAAAGGAATTCCGGAAGTGGATCATGTCCTCGGAAAAGCCGGAAGAGCCAACACGGCGACAGATAATTCACCCATCTCCATGATTGAAACCATTATTTTGTTGAAACCGCAAAGCGAATGGCGCGAGGGCAAAACAAAAGAAAATCTGATCGATGAGCTGAATGCCAAACTGCAGATTCCGGGCGTAACTAATGGCTGGACTATGCCGATTTCCAACAGGATCAACATGCTTTCAACAGGGATTAGAACTGACGTTGGAGTGAAGGTGTATGGACAGAATCTGGATAGTATCGCGGTCCTTTCCGAAAAAATAAAAAAGGAACTCACCGGTATTGAAGGAATAAAAGACATGTATGTAGAACCCATCACCGGCGGAAAATATGTGGACATTCAAGTGAAACGCGAAGAAATAGGAAGATACGGGCTAAGTGTGGATGATGTAAATGCCGTCGTGGAAAGTGCGCTCGGCGGAATGAAACTCACCACCACAGTGGAAGGCCGACAGCGCTTTTCGGTAAATGCCAGATACGGCCAGGATTTCAGAAATAATTTGGAATCTCTGAGAAGATTGCCCATGCAGACGATGGAATTTGGTTCCATTCCGCTAAGTGCAGTGGCTGACATTCGTCTTACAGAAGGACCACCAATGATCAATTCTGAAAATGCAATGTTGCGTGGAACTGTTCTATTCAACGTACGCGACCGGGATTTAGGCAGTACCGTAAAAGAAGCCCAGGCAAAACTCAATAACATGGTGAACAAAATGCCAAAAGGTTATTTCGTGGAATGGAGCGGTCAGTACGAAAACCTGATTCGGGGCGAGCAGACTTTAAAAATGATTATGCCCCTCGTATTAATAGTGATTTTCCTTTCGATGTATTTTGCGTTCAATTCTTACCGCGAAGCTTTCTTTAATCTCATCAGTATTCCTTTTGCCCTAATCGGGGGTGTCTTTATGATTTCGATTTGGGGGGTGAACCTTTCCGTAGCCGTAGCAGTTGGTTTTATTGCGTTGTTCGGACTTGCGGTAGAAACCGGAATCGTGATGGTTATCTACCTGAACGATGCCATGATTCAGCTTACCACGAAGAATGGCAACTCACGGGAGACCATTACCAATGAAGAACTTCGGGAGTACGTCATCAATGGAGCAGCAAAAAGATTAAGACCTAAAATTATGACAGTGTGTGTTACCCTTTTCGGACTCGTTCCCATCCTGTGGAGTCACGGCGTGGGAAGTGATATGATGAAACCAATCGTATTGCCGATGGTTGGTGGTGTTTTCACTTCGGCCATTCACATCCTTTTGGTAACACCAATTATCTTTTATATGCAGAAGGAATGGGAACTGAACAAACTAGGGAAAATTGACGTCCTCGACGCTGCCCATTAATCCTTAAATGATTACAAAATGAAAAAATTAATAATAACAGCAGTACTGGCCTTCCTTTACACTACCATTGATGCTCAGCAAATGTCGCTGCCCGCAGTAATGGACAGTATCGCAGCCAACCATCCGGTGGTTAAAATGTACAATGCCGAAATCCGGTCAATGGATGCTGCCGCAAAAGGAGCAAGAAGCTGGATGCCTCCAACCGTAGGAGCAGGTTTCTTCATGACGCCCTATAATGCAAAACTCTGGCAGCGCGACGGCGATATGCTCGGCATGGGCTCAGTAGCAGTTTCGGTAGAACAGATGTTGCCCAACAGAAAGAAACTCAACGCCAACGAAAATCTGATGAAGGCAATGTCTGCTGTAGAAAAGGAAAAACTTTATGCCGCCCTCAATGAAAACTTTCAGGATGCAAAAAAACTGTATTACAGTTCCATTGTCCTGGATAAAAAGCTGAAGGTCGTTAAGGAAAACGAAAAGATGCTCGACTTTATGATTAAAAACGCCGAGATCCGGTACAAAAACGGACTTTCCAAAATATCCGCCTATTACAAAGCCAAAGCGGCCCTCGGAAGTTCAAAAAACATGCAGCTCATGTATGAGAATGACCTGCGCGTCAACCGCATCCGGTTGAATGCCCTCATGGGAAGAGACGCCCTGTCACCGCTGGAAATCCTGCCTGAGTACAACTTAAACGATTATTCCCTGGAGACCTTTGGTCAGGATCTTTTTGAGCAGAACAGAAGTGACTTGCGTGGCATCGACCGGGAAATTAATATTGCCAAACTCAAACAGGATCTGGAAAAGCAGAATCTAAAGCCGGAATTTGGCGTAAAGTTCGAAAACATGTTTGGTTTTGGTGGCCAGCCCATGCAGTTTTCTCTGATGCTGATGGCAAAACTGCCTTTCGTATCCTGGGCTTCAGGCATGAATAAAGCCAATATTGAAAGCCTGAAACTGAAAGAAGAAGCCTTGCAGGCACAGAAAGAAATGATGGTGAACGAATACAGCGGAATGGCCTACGGAATGCGCAATGAACTGGATCTGAATAAAAATCAGCTGAAACTCTATGAAGACACCATTATTCCGGCCTTAAAAAACAACTACAAATCCATGCAGTTGGGCTATGAGCAGAATACGGAAGAACTCTTCATGTTATATGACGCATGGGAACAGCTGAATATGGCCCAACTGGAATATTTCGAGATCCTTACCAAAGCACTGCAGACGCAAACTGAAATTGACCGCTTAATTGAAAGAAGATGAGAAAAATTATAATATTCACTATGCTTTTATTTGGTTTGACGGCGTGTGACAAAGTTAAGTTCTGGGAAGATAAGCACTCGGCAGAAGCTGCAATGCATACTTATACCTGTCCGATGCACCCGGAAGTGATTTCAGACAAACCCGGCAAATGTCCCAAATGTGGGATGGATTTGGTCCTGAAAGATGCCCCTGAAAAAAAGGAAGAGGGGATTAAACTCGACGATCTGTTGAAACCAACCAATGAATTTGTAGTGTCGGAACAGCCCGTAATAAAAGTAAAAAGAGAAAACATACCCACCACGGTTGATGCTTTAGGGACGGTAGAATACGATACTCGACAGATTGGCAGTATTTCCTCACGCGTTGCGGGCCGTATCGAGAAACTCTATGTGCGGTATAAATACCAGAAAGTGTCGAAAGGGCAGCGTATTTTAGATATATACAGCCCGGAACTTTTAACCGCACAGCAAAACCTGCTCTTCGTTATTAAAAATGACCGCTCAAACAAAACAATGATCGATGCTTCACGCCAGAAACTCCTTCTTTTGGGAATGCCGGCTTCACAGATTCAGAAAGTCATCCAGCGAGGGAAACCTGATCTCACAGTTCCGGTTTTCAGCAATTACAGCGGACACATTCAGCAGGCAGGATCGGCCGGAAGCATGGGGTCATCACCACAATCTGCACCCGCAATGGCTTCAAATACGGCAGCCACCGCTGAACTACCCCTAAAAGAGGGAATGTATCTCCAGAAAGGACAGAATATTTTCAGTGTCTACAATCCCAACAGAACCTGGGCCCTGATCAATATTTTCTCTGAAGACATTGCACTGGTCAGCAAAGGACAGTCAGTCATGATCATCCCGGAAGCCAATCCTGAAAATCGCTTCAAAGGAACCATCGGTTTTATTGAACCGTTTTTCAGGCAGGGCAGCAAAACCGTAACGGCGCGCGTCTATTTTGATAATTCCACCGCAAAAATTCCTGTCGGAAGTCAGGTTAAAGCGGAGATTATGAGCCACAACAGAATGGCAGATTGGCTGCCGAAATCAGCGGTGGTTTCTTTGGGGATTGATAAAATTGCGTTCAAAAAAGTTGAAGGCGGTTTTATTGCCCACAAGGTTGTTACCGGCGCGGTGGTAGGCGATAAAATTCAGATCGTCAGTGGTTTGCTTCCTGAAGATGGAGTTGCCGAAAATGCACAGTACCTGATGGACAGCGAAAGTTTCATAAAAATTAACAGATAAAAATTGATAAGATGAAATTTAATATTTTAATGCTGGCCTTGCTGGTTTTCCTTTACTCCTGTAAAAAGGAGGAAGATCCGCATGCCGGCCACGATATCTACTACACCTGTTCCATGCACCCGCAGGTAGTCTCCGATAAACCCGGAAAATGCCCCATTTGTCACATGGATTTGGTGCCTGTCGAGAAGAAAAAGAATGCTGATCCTAACGAAATTATCTTGAATGACGAGCAGGTTAAACTTGGGAATATCAAAACAGTCGCGCTATCTGATGGGTCTATGGCCGACAAACTTACCCTGACTGGAACACTCAATTTTAATCAGTACCAAATGCAGGCAGTAAGTTCCAGAGTAATGGGTAGAGTTGAACGGTTGTATTATAAAAACATTGGCGATTTTGTTCCGAAGGGGGCGCCGTTGGTCGATATTTACAGTGAAGAACTCAATAATGCAAAGCAGGAATATTTGCTGGCATTAGAAAGACGCAAGCTGTTCGTCGGTAATACTTCCATTGATTTTGATCAGTTGCTCCAAAGTTCCCGCAACAAGCTTTATTTATGGGGAATGTCCGAAGGCCAGATCAAACAGCTGGAAAGATCAGGAAAAGCCACGCCAACCACTACTGTGTTCAGCAATGCAGCCGGTTACATCACCGATCTGAGCATTGCCGAAGGCGATTATCTTGCAGAAGGTGGCACCATCGTGAATCTGGCAGATCTTTCATCGCTGTGGGCAGAGGCGCAGGTCTATTCTTCCCAAATGACTCTCCTTCAGAAAGACAGCAAGGTCACCGTATATATTCCCGATCTGGATAATTTGAAGATTAATGGGAAGGTTGATTTTACAAACCCTGAAATAAGCGCCTCCAGCAGGATAAATCTGGTTCGCATTTCCGTGCCCAACAAAGGAAATCTGCTGAAACCCGGCATGCCGGTATATGTTCTGGTGGAAAACAAATCCCGCGATGGCCTTTCAATGCCTGTGGATGCAGTAATCAGGGATGGTAAATCCTCCACGGTCTGGGTGAAAACCGCGAAGAATACCTTCGTAAACAGAATGGTGGAAACGGGTCTGGAATATGAAGACAGAATAGAAATCACCTCCGGAATTAAAGCGGGAGACGAAGTGGTGGTTTCCGGGGCTTACCTGCTGAACAGTGAATACATATTCAAGAAAGGAGTTGATCCCATGGCGGGTCACGATATGAGCACCATGTAATATGAGAAAATTGAATATGATAGGCTGGCTGTCGGTGATAGTGGTGGCTATTGTTTTAGTCATTCAGGTCATACCGGTGGAGCGTAATGTCTCCACCGTTCCGCCAGGTCAAAGTTTTGAAAAAACCGAAAAGGTGCCCGCCAACGTGGCTGCAATCCTTAAAGTTTCCTGTTACGACTGTCATTCCAATAATACCCGCTATCCCTGGTATTCGGAATTGCAGCCGGGAGCATATTTTATGGCTCAGCATATTAAAGAAGGCAAAGAAGAACTCAATTTGGATGAGTTCAATGACTATTCAAAAAGACGGAAGAAAGCGAAAATAAAAAGCATCATCGGTCAGATTGAGAAAGAGGAAATGCCTTTAAAATCCTATCTTTTACTTCATCCTGATGCAGGTTTAACACCAAATAAGAAAAAAGTCCTTTTGCAGTTTTTTCAGTCAGAACTTGAACTTTAAAACATGAAATGAAAATCGTCAAAAATGAAAATAAAATCTTAAAAGAACGATATGAAAACAAACAAAAAATTAATCAGCGCAGGTCTGCTGGCTGCCTTCACCGCCTCATTATGTTGCATTACACCATTATTAGCCTTCATTGCAGGAACAAGCGGCCTAGCTACAACTTTTTCCTGGCTCGAACCTTTACGGCCTTATTTAATCGGGTTAACAATTTTTGTTCTTGGTTTTGCCTGGTATCTTAAATTAAAACCTAAAAAACAATTAGACTGTAGCTGTGAGAAAGATGAGAAAATACCGTTCACGCAGTCCAAAATGTTTTTGGGGATTATAACCCTTTTCGCTGTCGTGATGCTTGCCTTCCCATACTATTCAGGAATTTTTTATCCAACAACAGAAAAGCAAATTATAATAGTAGATCAATCTAATATCCGGGAAATAGAATTTACAATTAGTGGAATGACCTGCGCAAGCTGTGGTGAACATGTCAATAGCGAAGTAAATAAACTGACGGGAATTATAAGTTCAGACGCTTCGTACGAAAACAAAAATGCAGTTGTGAAATTTGATGATTCAAAAACAAACATTGATGAAATCGAAAACGCCATAAATGCTACGGGATATTTAGTAACCGACAAAAAAGAATATTAATTGAAAACCATTGGTCGTGAAAAACCATAATAAATTATTAAACAGATGAATACAGTCAAATTACAGTCGATCATCACTTGCCCCAATTGCGGACATAGGAAAGAGGAAACAATGCCTACAGATTCTTGCCAGTATTTCTACGAATGCGAAAAATGTAAGACCGTTTTAACACCAAAACAGGGCGATTGCTGTGTGTATTGCAGTTACGGAACAGTGCCTTGTCCCCCAGTTCAGCAGGACAAGAAATGTTGCTAAAAGTCCTTACGTTTAACTAAATAACAAAAACCATTTTAATGGACAAATCAACGCACAGCCACAAAGTTTCTCCGGACCATAGTGCCTCGGGGAAAACTCATTCTACACAGAATATGGATTCAAAAAAAGAAAGTGAACAAATGGATCACAGCGGGGCATACAAAAAGTTGTTTTGGATGCTTCTCATTTCCTTCGTATCCATGTTTATATTAATGTATGCGATGGTTGATCGGTTATCCAATGTGATTCCCAATATCAATCAGTTTTATATGGCCGGACTAATGGCTTCTCCTATGTTGATCATCGAACTGCTGTTAATGGCAAAGATGTATCCCAATAAAAAACTCAACAAGGTACTGATGGGTGTCGGTGTGTTGGCGATGGTGCTGTTTTGGTCTGGCATTCGGCAGCAGACAGCCGTGGGAGATGTCCAGTTCCTAAAGTCCATGATTCCACACCATGCAGGGGCTATTCTTATGGTCGAAGAAAGTAATCTGGTCGATCCGGAAGTGAGAAAGTTGGGCGAGGAAATTATCAAAGCACAGGAGGAAGAAATTGCCGTCATGAGGGCGAAAATTAAGGAACTTCAAACCCGGAAGTAATCTCAAATAGCAGAATTTAACGCAAAAAAATTGAATTATGAAAAAATACACCTGTCCCATGCATCCCCAGATATTGAAGGACGAACCGGGGAAATGTCCACTTTGCGGAATGAACTTAATTCCCTTGGGAGGAACCGCCCGACCTGAAAAAGACGAACACAGCCATCATCATCAGAATCATGATCATCACTCAGAATCTGATAGTTCAGCGGCGGGATTTGACAAACATGCAGGTCATCATACTCCGGATTTTCTAAAAAGATTCTGGATTACACTGGTACTTTCTGTCCCGGTGCTGCTGCTTTCCCACATGATTCAGCAGTGGCTTGGTTTCACCATAGCTTTTCAAGGCGATAAATACGTGCTGTTGGTTTTGGGAAGTATTATTTATTTCTACGGTGGAATGCCTTTTTTCAAAGGGTTTTTGGGCGAAGTGAAAGCCGGAGCTATTGGGATGATGACGCTCGTTGCTTTGGCGATTACCGTAGCTTATGTCTATTCCGTTGCCGTCGTATTCGGGCTGCCGGGCATGGATTTCTTTTGGGAGCTCGCCACCCTAATTGTCATCATGCTTCTGGGTCATTGGCTCGAAATGCGTTCACAGATGGCAGCTTCAAAAGCGTTGCAATCTCTAGTTGCCTTACTACCAAATGACGTAACCGTCGAGCATAACGGAAGTCCGGTTAAAATAAAACTGGAACAGCTGAAAAACGGAGATACCGTAATCATAAGACCGGGCGAAAAAGTCGCCGCTGACGGTCTGATTGTCGAGGGCAGTTCCTATTTAAATGAAAGCATGCTGACCGGAGAAAGTGTTCCTGTAAGAAAAGAGTCCGGTGGAAAGGTTATCGCAGGGTCTATCAATGGAGACGGGGCTTTAAAGATAAAAGCAACAGGGGTTGGAAAGGATTCGTACCTCAATAAGGTCATTAATTTGGTTCAGGATGCGCAGGCAGCAAAGTCGAACACTCAGAATCTGGCGGATAAAGTAGCCAAATGGCTTACTATAGTAGCAATTGTGGTGGGAGTAGGAACTTTCGCTTACTGGTACATCACCATGGGAGATTTGGCTTTTGCTCTGGAACGGATGGTAACGGTAATGGTAACGGCCTGCCCTCATGCTTTAGGAGTGGCAATCCCTCTGGTGGTGGCCATTTCCACTACACTTTCAGCGACAAATGGTTTACTCATCAGAAACCGCACGGCTTTTGAAACCACCAGAAAATTATCGACCATTATTTTCGATAAAACCGGCACCCTTACGAAAGGTTCCCACACTGTGCAGAAAATCATTCCTCTAACGGAACACTATTCGGAAAACGATTTACTCCAGTATGCAGCAGCAGTGCAGCAGAACTCCGAACATCACATTGCAAAAGGAATCATGCAGACCCTTTCCGAGAAAAAACTGGAGCTATGGAAGTCAGACAATTTCCGCTACATGCAGGGAATTGGAGTGACAGGAATCGTAAACGGTAAATCGGTTGTCGCGGCTGGTCCTAATTATTTTGTTCAAAACAATAAACAGGTACCTGCCATTCCGGAAGAAATCAACCAGGATGCAGAAACAGTGAACTTTATTTTGATTGATGACGTGCCCGTGGGTATTGTTTCTTTAGCAGATACCATTCGCGAAGGCGCAAAAGAAGCTATTGACCAACTTCGAAGCATGAACATTAAATCATTCCTGCTTACAGGTGATAACGAAAAGGTAGCGGCGGCGGTGTCAAAGCAGTTAGGAATGGACGGATATTTGGCAAATGTACTTCCGCACCACAAACAGGAAAAAGTAAAAGAATTTCAGGATAAAGGGGAAATCGTTGCGATGACAGGTGACGGCGTAAATGATGCACCGGCTTTGGCAGCAGCAGATGTTGGCATTGCAGTTGGCAGCGGAACTGATGTTGCTGCTGAAACAGCAGACATTATTCTGGTGAACAGCGATCCGCGGGATGTCGTAAAAATGATTGATTTTGGTAAGAAAACCTACAGCAAAATGATTCAGAACCTGGTTTGGGCCGTCGGTTACAACGTCGTGGCAATTCCATTGGCTGCAGGGGTTCTCTATCCTTCATTCGTTCTGAGCCCCGCGATGGGCGCAGTGCTGATGAGCGTAAGTACCATCGTGGTCGCATTGAACGCAAGTTTGTTAAAAATTAAATAATCACAAGATGAAATATATATTTTCGCTCTTTCTATTTATGGCAATGTCCATAAACAGTTATTCACAAAGCACCAAAACCGTGTACACCTGCCCGATGCATCCGCAGGTCATGAAATCAGCACCCGGTAACTGCCCCATTTGCGGTATGACCCTGGTGAAAAAATCCGTTACTGAGAAAAAAACGGCGGCCAAATCCGCGCCCGCTCCTAAAAAGGCCACCGCAGTTAAAAAAACTACGATTCAGAAACCTGACGTGACCCCTGCAAAAACAAAGTCAAAAGCGGAAGTTAAAAAACCGGTGATGCCAAAGACTAAAGCAGTACCGAAAGACCCAGCGAGCATCAAAATGCCGGAACATTCAACAACTGCTCCGCATCAGCATGAAGCAGCGCAAAAGATGTACACCTGTCCGATGCATCCCGAGGTGGTTTCGGATAAACCCGGAAAGTGTCCCAAGTGCGGTATGAATCTGGTTCCTCAAAAGGAAAGCGGCCAGCATCAGGGTACCGGCAAAACCCCGGAACCTCAAACTTCAGATCCGCATCAGCATGAAGCGGCGCAAAAAGGTTACACCTGTCCGATGCATCCCGAAGTGATATCGGACAATCCGGGAAAGTGTCCCAAGTGCGGTATGAATCTGGTCCCTCAAAAAGGAAAGAAGGAAGATCATTCTGCACACGGAAACATGCAGATGCATGGCGAACACAAAATGGTCATGCCCATGCCTGAAAAACACCTAAAGGGCGGACGCAAAGTGACCTATCATCTTTATGTGAAAGACACCCTGGTAAATTTCGCGGGAAAACAGAAACGCGCCATTGCCGTAAACGGGCAGATTCCGATGCCAAAGCTGGAGTTTTATGAGGGCGATACGGCGGAAGTGATTGTCCATAATTTAATGGATGAAGAAACTTCTCTGCACTGGCACGGTCTTCACCTGCCAAATAAAGAAGATGGCGTTCCGTGGCTCACCCAGAAACCCATTCCACCACATTCAACCTACACGTATTCGTTTCCCATCATCCAAAACGGAACCCACTGGTATCACTCACACACTGGCCTGCAGGAGCAGATTGGAATGTATGGGATGATGATTCTGAAAAAACGTCCCGAAGATCCTACGTTCCGACCGGGGATTGATGATTTGCCCACAGAGCATCTTATTCTTAGCGAATGGACAAACCTGAACCCCAATAATGTTCAGCGGATGCTTCACAACGCTAACGACTGGTTCGCTATTAAAAAAGGCAGTACTCAAAGTTATGCCGAAGCCATTAAAGAAGGCCACTTTAAAACAAAACTCACCAACGAGTGGAAGCGGATGCTGGCCATGGACGTGAGCGATGTGTATTATGATGCATTCCTGATTAACGGTAAAGTAGAAAGCAAGCTAGCCGGGTATAAAGCCGGTGATAAAGTTCGGCTTCAAATCGCCAACGGCGGTGCTTCCTCCTATTTCTGGCTTAATTATGCCGGAGGAAAAATAAAAGTAGTGGCAAGTGACGGATTAGACATTGAACCGGTCGAAGTGGATCGCCTGATCCTGGCGGTTTCCGAAACAGTGGATATCGTCGTGGAAATTCCTGAAAAAAACACTTCATACGAACTACTTGTTACACCCGAAGACCGCACAAAATCTGCGTCAGTGTTTATTGGAGAAGGAATTACGAAATCACATGATCCATTACCCAAACTCAAATATTTTGAAGGAATGAAGATGATGAACGACATGATGAAGATGAACGGTGACATGAAAGATATGGGCATGGAGATGAGTTACCAGACCATGGATATGAATCAGGTGATGTACCCCGAAATTAGTGCTGAAAATAATGCAGCAATGCCGATGGACAAGATGGACAACAACGATGCGCAAATGGATCACTCACAGCATCAGATGCCTGCTTCCGGGATTACCACATTGAATTACGGAATGATGAAGTCGCCTTATGACACTTCGCTTCCGAAAGACAGTCCCGTGCGCGAGCTCAAGTTTACCCTTACGGGAAACATGAACCGCTACGTTTGGAGCATGGACGATAGAGTCCTGGCAGAATCGGACAAAATATTGGTAAAAAAAGGCGAAATTCTCCGCATTACCCTTTTCAATAACTCAATGATGCGTCACCCGATGCACCTGCACGGTTTTGATTTTCGGGTACTCAACAAAAATGGCCTTCAGGCACCCCTCAAAAATGTGTTGGATATTATGCCGATGGAAACTAATGTCATCGAATTTGAAGCTAAAACGGATGGGGACTGGTTTTTCCACTGTCACATCCTCTATCACATGATGGCGGGGATGAACCGTGTTTTTGCTGTTGGTGATTATCAGAATCCTTTGCTGCCCGATAAAGCTTCAGCTTACAAAAAGCTTCAGCGCGAAAGTAACATGTGGCACCTGATGGCCGAAAACGATTTCGCCACCAATGGTAACGACGGGATGGCGAGAATTTCAAATGCCCGCTGGGAATTGGGAACAGAATGGCGTTTAGGTTACAATCCCCATCACGGCTACGAGGTGGAAACCCAACTCGGCAGGTATGTGGACCGTATGCAGTGGCTGAAACCATTTATCGGATTTAACTATCATTATAGAAAGATTGACAGGAATAATATTGAAAAAACCCTTTTTGGACAGGCATCTACTAAAGATGAAAGAAAAACTTTCAGCGCTGGTATCATGTATAAACTCCCGATGTTGGTGGACCTGCAGGCAGAAATATTTACAGACGGAATTGTAAGGTTCCAGCTGAAACGTGAAGACATTCCGTTGACTGCGCGTTTGCGCGGGGCATTCATGGTCAATACCGACAAAGAATATATGGCAGGTCTTAAATATATCGTCACAAAAAATATCGGAATCTCAACCCACTACGACAGCGATATGAGCTGGGGTGCAGGGATTACACTGAACTATTAAAGGAGTTTTTAGTGTGTCAATTTTAAAGTGTGCAGCTGCCAAATAAAGACCGGTTGCACTCTTTTTTACAGCGTATAACGACCGCCGGAACCACAGATTCTCATGAGGCAAACAATACCAGCCTACAACCTGAGGAATCATTGCAGTAATATAAGCTAAGACATAAGTTCAATTAAATATATTTTTATTAAATTAGCACCGTGAAAATTTTTTCCTTTTTTCTTTCCTTATTCTTCATGGTACTCACGATGGTACCATGCAGCGATGCTGCGAAAGGTTTAGGCGAAAAAGTTTGTTTGGCAGAAAACGTTCATTTAGAGCAAGGTCAGGATCAGCATGCTGATCTTTGTACGCCTTTCTGCGTTTGCCACTGTGCGGGGATGTCAATGACTATAGCACAGATCAAAGAATTACTCCCTGAAAAGATTACTCTTTTAATTAAAGACACTCTTCCTGAAAAGAATTACAGTTACGCGATTCTACATGTTGTCAATATCTGGCAACCTCCGCAATTAGGTTAGTATTATTAAATAAAATTTACGGTTTTGCTTTTCTGCGAACGCGTACTTTTTATTATCTAAATTTTACTTTAATCTAATTTTCTTTATCAATGCTAAATAAAATCATTGAATTCTCCATCAATAATAAATTGGTGATCGGAATTTTCACTATTGCGCTCATTATTTGGGGCGTCATGTCCCTTCGAACCCTTCCTATAGATGCCGTACCAGATATTACAAATAATCAGGTTCAGGTAATAACATTAAGCCCATCTCTGGCAACACAGGAAATAGAACAGTTTATTTCTTATCCTATTGAACAAACAATGTCTACTATACCTGAAATTCAGGAAGTGCGGTCTATTTCCCGCTTTGGTTTATCTGTTGTCACCATTATTTTTCATGACGACATAGATATTTACTGGGCTCGCCAACAAGTATCTGAACGGCTTCCTGAAGCCAAAAGTTCCATTCCAGCCGGTCTTGGGAATCCTGAAATGGCGCCTGTCTCTACTGGTTTAGGTGAAATTTATCAATATACCGTACATGCCAAACCCGGCTTTGAGGATAAATATGATGCTACCAAACTACGAACAATACAAGATTGGATTATTAGAAAACAACTTTTGGGTACGCCGGGAATTGCAGAAGTAAATAGTTTTGGAGGTCTTTTGAAACAATATGAAATTGCTTTAAACATTAATCAACTTAGAAGTTACAATTTATCTATTTCTGATATTTTCACAGCACTGGAAAAAAACAATCAGAATACCGGCGGTTCATATATTGATAAAAAACCCAATGCCTATTTTATTAGGAGTGAGGGCTTGATCACTAGTCTTGCAGATATCGAAAGGATCGTAGTTAAAAATTCGGAGAATGGCCTACCTATTACAATTAGGGATGTTGCAAAAGTTCAGTTTGGCACCGCTACACGCTACGGTGCACTTACCAGAAATGATAAAGAAGCAGTTGGTGGAATTGTATTGCTATTGAAAGATAATAATGCTTCTGAAGTAGTTGGACGAGTAAAAGATAAAATAGACCAAATACGGAAAACTTTACCTGACGGTGTAGAGATAGAACCTTTTCTGGACAGAAGTGAATTTGTAGACAGAGCCATGAGTACGGTTCAAAAAAACTTAATAGAAGGAGCATTAATTGTAATATTGGTATTAGTACTTTTTCTTGGGAACATTCGCTCCGGATTAATTGTGGCTTCTGTAATTCCATTAGCAATGCTATTTGCCGTCGCATTAATGAAAGTTTTTGGCGTATCTGGAAACTTAATGAGTCTTGGGGCGATTGATTTTGGACTAATCGTAGACGGTGCTGTAATTATCGTGGAAGCAACCATGCACCGTTTAGCCCGGCAAAAAGCAGGAAAAATTTCGCAAGCAGAAATGGATATGCAGGTTTCCGGTTCTGCAAAAAAAATGATGAACTCGGCTGCTTTTGGTCAACTGATTATTTTAATTGTCTATTTGCCAATATTGGCTTTAGTAGGAATTGAAGGTAAAATGTTTCGCCCGATGGCACAAACGGTTTCCTTTGCAATATTTGGGGCATTAATTCTTTCGCTTACTTATGTGCCGATGATCAGTTCACTTCTATTGAGTAAAAATATTACCCATAAAAAGAACTTTTCTGATAAAATGATGGAAAAATTTCAGCGCGTTTATGATCCGTTGATTAATGGTGCACTGCGATTTAAAAAAACCGTTTTGATTGTTGCAGTTGCGCTGCTTGGTTTGTCAGCAGTTATTTTCAACTCTCTCGGTGGTGAATTTCTGCCAACACTTGAGGAAGGAGATTTTGCTGTTGAGACAAGATTATTGGTAGGAAGTTCTCTGGATCAGACAGTTGAAAAAATAGAGCAAGCATCTAGTTTATTAATGAAAACTTACCCGGAAGTGAAGGAAGTCGTAGGCAAGATTGGTGCATCCGAGATTCCTACAGATCCAATGCCTATAGAGGCTACAGATATTACGATCTTATTGAAACCTAAAAAAGATTGGACAAGTGCAGATACACGAGAGGAATTGGCGGAGAAAATGCAGAAAACTTTAGAACAGGTTCCAGGCGTTACTTTCGGTTTTTCTCAACCTATACAACTTCGTACCAACGAATTAATTTCTGGAGTTAGACAGGATGTGGGTATCAAAATATTTGGTGATGATTTAGAAACGCTTTCAGATTTAGCAAAAAAAATAGGTGCATTAATTCCTTCAGTAGATGGTGCAGAAGATTTGTATGTTGAACAGGTGAGTGGTCTACCGCAAATTTCAATCAAATTGAACCGGGATAATATCGCGCGATATGGGTTAAATGTTGAAGAAATAAATAACGCTATTAACACTGCATTTGCTGGTGGTGTTGCCGGAACGGTATTCGAAGGAGAAAAACGTTTTGATCTGGTAGTTCGGTTAGAACAAGGAGAACGCCAAAGTATTGAAGATGTAAAAAGGCTCTTTGTTACTGCCAGTAATGGAAACCAGGTTCCGTTGGAGCAGGTTGCAGAAGTAAGTTATCAATTGGCACCTAACCAAATACAGCGTGAAGATGCCAAAAGAAGAATTATTGTTGGCTTTAATGTTCGGGGTAGAGATATTGCCTCTGTAGTAAAAGACGTTCAGGCAAAAATTGACGAAAAAGTAAAAATGCCGACAGGCTATTTTATAACTTATGGTGGCCAATTTAAAAATTTGGAAGAAGCCAACAAAAGACTGTCTATAGCCGTACCGGTTGCATTGGGATTAATTCTTTTGCTGCTCTATTTTGCGTTTGGTTCCTTAAAATACTCACTACTAATTTTCACCGCAATCCCGATGTCTGCCATAGGTGGAATATTTGCCCTTTGGTTAAGAGGTTTACCTTTTAGTATTTCGGCTGGTGTAGGCTTTATTGCTCTGTTCGGTGTGGCTGTTTTAAATGGAATCGTATTAATAACAGAGCTTAATCAACTTAAAAAACAAGGAATGAAAGATATTAAGCAAAGAATTCTCGCAGGTACTGCTATAAGATTAAGACCGGTTTTAATGACTGCTACCGTTGCATCATTAGGATTTTTACCTATGGCATTGGCAACCGGAGCAGGAGGAGAAGTACAAAAACCATTAGCAACAGTTGTTATAGGTGGTTTGTTCACCGCAACATTTCTTACACTTGTACTTTTGCCGGTACTTTACTCTTATGTGGAGAATATAAAACCTTCCCGACGTAAGTTGAAAAATACAAAAATTGCAGGATCAGCAACGATTATTCTTTTGTTTTTACTCTCAGGTTTTAATAATGGAGTTAAAGGTCAAATTACGACAAATTCATCTTCATCTTTAGGGACGATAGATTTGAATTCAGCAATTTCTGCTTCCCTGGAATCCAATCCAAACACAAGGGTTGCAAGATTGGGAGAAGAATATCAGTCTGTGCTAAAAGGTTCTGTGAGAGATTATGGCAAAACAAATATCAATCTCACTTTTGGTCAATATAACAGTCTTATTGCTTATGATAATAATATTACCATAAGCCAAAATATTCCAAATCCGATTTATTTGAAAAGACTTACTGAACTAGCAGATGCCAACATAAACGCATCCAAAATGCAGGCAGGAATTTATAAAAATCAGATCACTTATCAGGTAAAAAGTATTTATTATAGTTTACTCTACAGAAAAGAACAAAGAACATTAAATGAGGAATTAATCGCGCTTTATGAGAAAATACTTCGTGCTGCCGACATAAGATTTCAGACTGGTGAAACAAATATTTTAGAAAAATACAATGCCAATACCAGATTGCAGGAAGCGATTTCTCAAAAATTGCAGACGGAAGAATATATAAAAATTCATCTGGAGCAATTGAAACGGTATACCGGAAATCAAACCATTGAAGATATCGCAGACACAATGCTCAATGAAAAATTTTTAGATTTATCACCAGAGAGTAGCATGTTTAATAATAATCCAGACTTGCTTGCTTTGAAAAGCCAGATAGAAGTCGCTAAAGAAGAAATCAGAGTTGAAAAAAGCAGGTTACTACCCGATTTTAGCGTCGGTTATTTTAACCAATCGTTGGTAGGTAATTTCGAGAAAAATGGAGTTTCGAAGTTTTACGGAGTAGGAAAAAGATTTCAGGGTGTAGAATTGGGAATTAGCATACCCATTTTTGCAAAAGCGCAAAAAGCAAAAATCAAAGCCGCAGAAATTAACCAGCAAATACAGGAAGCAAAAGTAGATGCATTTTCTTTCAGTCTTTCTCAACGGGGTTCTACACTGCTTTCGGACCTAAAACGGTTGCAAATCCAGATCAATTTTTATAGGGAAACAGCATTGCCACAGGCAAAGTTGCTTATTACAAAATCACAGCGTGCCTTTGAGGTTGGAGAAATGGATTATTACCAGGTTAGTCAATCCATAAACAACGCCGTGGAAGTCCAAAAACAATACATCGAAAGTTTAAATCAATATAATCAAACAGCCATCGAACTGGAATTAATTTCTGGTTTATAATAAATAATTAAAGTTCCAAAATCATGAGTAAATCAAAATATTTATATATCATCGTCTTAAGTTTTATGTTGTCAGCCTGTAATTCCGATAAAAAGGAAGAAACAGCAGTCACGGCAAATGTAGAAGTTCCGCACGATGCAAACAGCGTAGAATTTAGTGAAGCGCAGTACAAAAGTGTGGGAATGGAATTGGGAAATATAACCAATACTAATCTTTCCAATTATATCAAAGCCTCTGGAGCTATTGAAGTTCCACCGCAAAATCTGACCAGTATCACCTCTTCTTTTGGAGGTCATGTAAAATCCATGAACGTAATCGAAGGAAAATATATTGGAAAAGGAACCGTGGTGGCAACGATAGAAAATCCTGAATTTCTACAGATACAGCAGGATTACATGGAAAGCAATAGTCAGATGTCTTATTTAAGACAGGATCTTACACGCCAAAAAGAACTGGTAAAAGAAAATATTGCAGCCAGAAAATCTTTACAGCGGGCGCAAAGTGAGTATAATAGTATGTCTGCACGAGTTGCCGGATTACGGGCAAGACTTCAGGTTGCGAACATCAATCCTGCTTCTGTTGCAAGAGGTAACATATCTTCGCGCGCCAACATTTATGCACCACAAAGCGGATACGTAACAAAAGTATATACCAATATTGGAAAATATGTTGGAACTAATGAGGTTGTCGTAGATATTGCAAATACAGGTAATATGATGGTAAAAGTGCAGGTTTTTGAAAAAGATGTTGCAAAAATAAAAGTTGGTCAAATTATTCGATTTCAGGCTACTGGTGACGCCGAGGAAAAAACTGCTAAAGTTTATCTGATAGGGAAAGATATACACGGAGACAGAACTGTAGATGTTTTGGCAAGAATTCAGAATGTATCTCAAAATCTGTTGCCGGGAATGTTTGTAAATGCTATCATAGAACTTGGATCTGTGGAAACACCAGCATTGCCAGATGCGGCAATTGTAGGTTCCGGAGGTAAGAATTTTATTTTTATTTTAGAAAAAACTTTAGAAAAAACTAAAGATAAAGATGGGAAGGAAAAAGAAAAACAATATATCTTTAGGAAGGTAGAAGTGCAAACCGGTGTAAGCGAAAATGGTTTTACTGCGGTTACTTTGCCTGCAAAATTTAATGAATCCGATAAAGTAGTTTTAAAAGGGGCATATGACCTGCTTTCTAAAATGAATAATATGGAGGAAGAGGAGTAATCTTGGGATAATTTTAAAACCTTAAAACCTATTTACAAACCATTTGTTTCCATAAAAAGTTGCCAAAACTAGCATCAAAATATTTTTATGATTTCAATTTATTTATACGCCTTAATTCCAGTTGTTTCCATTTTATTGGGCGGGATTACCGGATTATTTAAAAAACCAAACGCGGGTTTTCGGAGTTCTGTGTTGCATTTTGCGGGCGGAGTGGTTTTTTCAGTTGTTGCAGTGGAACTTCTGCCGGATATTATTAAAAATCACAGGCCTATTGAAGTGGGAATTGGTTTCGGACTGGGCATCGCGACGATGTTGGCTGTAAAATATTTTTCAGAAAAATTTCAAAAAAACGCTGAAAAATCGGCAGTAAAAAATTCTTTGCCGATGGGACTTCTGGTGGCATTGGCCATCGATTTACTAATAGATGGCGTGCTTCTCGGCGTTGGTTTTGCGGCTGGAAGCACCGAAGGAATTCTGCTTTCCATCGCTTTGGCTCTCGAAATTTTTTCTCTGGGATTAGCAGTAGTTTTGGCTTGTGCTGACTTTAATTTAACAAAACAAAAAAACATGTTGATTTTGTCAGTTCTTGGCACATTGTTTTTAGCTGGTGCATTTTTGGGTATCACATTGCTAAAAGGTCTGTCACAGGAATGGTCAGAGCTGGTACTGTCTTTTGGATTGGCTGCACTGCTTTTCTTGGTTACAGAGGAACTCCTTACTGAAGCACATGAAGAAAAGGAAACCTTGGTACAGACAAGTATGTTTTTCTTTGGTTTTCTAATCTTTTTAATAATAGGAATGATAGCGTAACCAAAAAACACTCCTGTTTACAGGAGTATAATCCAGCTATAAGAGGGGGATTAGAAAAATAATTTACAGTAATCATGAAAGATTATACTAAAGAATAACATTTTACTAAATCTCACTTTGAAAATAATCAAGAATATTAAAATTTAATTACTTATAAAAATGATAAATAAAGATCCACATCACAAGCATACCTATGACAAATACGGCAAGCAGATTTGCTGTACCGAAGAAGAGAAAATTAATAACGTCGCAGATCGGCGCCTCAGAAAGCAGTTTGCTGACAAAGACTGTTGCGCAGTAGATTCAAAAGTTAATCCCGCTGCTAAAGATCACTCGGATGATGATGGGCACGACCATTCGGGAGAAGGAAAAACAACGTTCCAAATGTTTCTGCCGGCTATTATTTCATTCGTGATTCTAATGGCAGGATTGGGAATCGATTATTTGATCCCTCAATCTTGGTTCAATGATTGGTTGCGGGTTGGTTGGTATGCAGCGGCATATCTTCCGGTAGGTTTACCGGTTCTTAAAGAAGCGTTTGAAAGTATCAGGAAGGGAGATGTGTTTTCGGAGTTTTTTCTAATGTCTATTGCCACAATAGGTGCCTTTGCAATTGGTGAATATCCTGAAGGGGTAGCTGTAATGCTCTTCTATTCAGTAGGCGAAGTTTTCCAGACTTTAGCCGTTCAGCGCGCAAAAGGAAACATAGCAAAACTTCTCGATCAGCGTCCCGATGAAGTGACCATCTTGGTGGATAACCGCCCACAAACGGTAAAAGCGGCGGAAGTTGCACTGGATTCGGTTATTCAGCTGAAACCGGGAGAAAAACTGGCCCTGGATGGAATTTTGATTTCAGACAGTGCTTCGTTCAATACTTCGGCACTTACCGGTGAAAGCAAACCGGATACAAAACAGAAAAACGATATTGTTCTCGCAGGAATGATCAACCTGAACACCGTGGCACAGATAAAGGTCAATACGCTCTACAGTGATTCGAAACTCTCTAAAATTTTGGAGATGGTGCAGAATGCTACCGCACAGAAAGCACCCACAGAATTGTTTATCAGAAAATTTGCAAGGATCTATACGCCCATTGTAGTATTCCTTGCCGTGGCAATCTGCCTCTTGCCTTACTTCTTTGTAGATACATATATTTTTAGGGATTGGTTATACCGCGCCCTGATTTTTCTGGTGATCTCCTGCCCATGCGCATTGGTCATCAGCATTCCGCTCGGTTACTTTGGCGGCATTGGTGCAGCAAGCCGGAACGGAATTTTATTTAAAGGGAGCAATTTCCTCGACGTTATCGCAGACGTTAAAAATGTAGTGATGGACAAAACGGGAACCATGACGGTAGGCGTTTTTAAAGTACAGACCGTTAACATCAAGTCGGAATTTGATAAAGAGCTCATCCTGAAACTCGTAAATGTGATGGAAAATGCCTCCACCCATCCTGTAGCCACCGCCATTCATGATCATCTGGGAGAACCCGACCACAATCTGGTGCTGGAAGATGTAGAAGAAATAGCTGGACATGGCCTGAAGGGATCGTATCAGGGAAAAGAGTTGCTCGTAGGAAACTTTAAACTGATGGATAAATTCAATATCCAATATGATGTAAATCCAAACGATATTGTAGAAACATTGATTGCCATTGCTTATGAAGGAAAATTTGCGGGATACCTTACCATTGCGGATAGCATCAAAGAAGACGCTGCCGAAACTGTACAGAAACTTCAAAGTTTAGGAGTAAAAGTTACCATGTTGAGCGGTGATAAAGCAACGGTAGTCAAAGCTGTAGCAGGAAAACTGGGCATACCTAATGCTTTTGGCGATTTATTGCCGGAAGATAAAGTGAATAAAGTCAAAGAAATAAAAGCACGGAATGAAACGGTTGCATTTGTTGGCGACGGTGTCAACGATGCTCCGGTTGTAGCTTTAAGTGATGTTGGCATAGCGATGGGTGGCCTTGGGAGTGATGCCACCATTGAAACCGCTGATGTGGTAATTCAGGACGACAAACCTTCAAAAATCCCAATGGCCATTAATATTGGCAAGCAAACAAAAAAAATTGTTTGGCAGAACATCGCGTTGGCCTTTGGAGTAAAAGCAGTGGTCTTGGTATTAGGAGCAGGGGGGTTAGCCACGATGTGGGAAGCAGTCTTTGCAGATGTGGGCGTAGCATTGCTTGCCATACTAAATGCGGTAAGGATTCAGAAAATGAAATTTTAAACAAAGCGGGCTTCGGTCCGTTTTTTTTCTTTCTGGGTAAAAAATTAAGTGTTGCGTATAGACGCAGAAAAATGGTGCAAAAATCTAATAGTTGATCACATAAATCGTCAAATAAAATACTGTTTCTCCGCTGAATGATATAGCAGCATTATTCACTTTCGCCACCGCGCACAGCAATATTCCTATGTGCCGACGCACATACCGCAATGACGACCGCGTACCAGATATTCTTCGATGGTCTGAATAAGTCACCATTAAATCGAGGTCGCTTTTATACTAAAATTACCCAAATTCAACTAGTGAATTTCAGATCTACTGCTCGTTGGTCACTTAGCTAAAAAATCAGCATCAATTTTTTCCGTATTTTCTAAACTGACATTTATAGAGGAAATTCCGCAGGCTGTTGGCAGTACGTTAATAATTAATGTTGTGTAGATTTTGATGCGGGTATTTTTAGTCCCTACTTCTAAAATCAGGGACTAAATCGGGGATTGTTTAATGGTTTTTACGATGCCTTATGCTTTTATAAAATTATCTAACTTGCTTACTGTCAGTAAAATGATGACTTACATTGCTTTATTGGTTTAAATAATTACTCCCTGTGGGTCTACAAATTTTGATGGAATCCGTCTCACAACTGAGGCGGATTTTTTTTGGTTATTATTTAGGATTTTTGTATCTTTATGCTTGATAATCAGATAGTTGTTTATGAATTTCAAGCATTATAATCAAAATCAGCTGGTGCTGTTTCCTTATAGTTTTGAGGAATTGATTCCCGAAAACCACCCTGTCCGGATCGTGAATGATATTTTGGAGAAAGTGAATATTGACCCACTTCTCAAAGCCTACAGCAAAGAAGGAAATCCCAGTTATCATCCCGTGATGATGCTCAAAGTGATGGTTTTTGCGTATATGAACAATATATATTCGTCTCGAAAAATAGAAAAAGCCCTTCGGGAAAACATCAATTTTATGTGGCTTTCCAACATGAGCATCGTGGACCACAATACCGTGAACCGATTTCGGAGCAATAAGCTGGAAGCAGCCTTCAAGGATATTTTCTCGCAAGTAGTTTTGCTTTTGGCAGAGGAAGGCTTGGTGAGTTTGAGACAGGTATTTGTGGATGGAATTCCCGCTGGCAAAGTCTCCTGACTTTGTGCGATCCAACAAATAAACTTTATGCCTCATTTTTTTTATCAACAGTACAAATGAGATTTTCTAGTTTTGGAAAACGCCGGCTTCTCGAGATTGTGAAAAACATTATTTTATTGTGGGCTCAAATTCAGGAGACTTTGCAGCGGTGCAAAAAATGTAGTATATTTAAAAGAAAAAGCAAATGGCTGATTTTGCGGTTGTACTTACTTATAAAGATGTTTTTGGATATTCATCACCACATGAAATTATTGATTTATTAAAAGGCATTTCACCAGAGACTTTATTATTGACTTTGGGAAAAACAAGCGCTTCATTGTTGGCTGGAACAAATTCTTTGCAGATTTTCAACTCTTATACAAGCAGCTATACAAATCATCATTTTAGGACGGAAATCTTAAAAATTGATTTTCGGCTACGGTCGAATTCTCACAATGTTTTGTTTAATGAAAAATCCAATTTTCATTTTTTGAAAATGGTAGTTGAAAATTATGCGTTTTTAAATGAGCACACCCTGGAAGATGATTCGGAAATTCTCGAAATAAATTTTTTCAAAGTCTATTTACTGATTAATCAGGCTATTTATGATTCCAATAATAGTAATTTTCTTAAGGGAATACCTGCTGAGCATTTTTTGGAATTTGCTCAGATACTGATGATGAAGAAGACGATCGTCGAGCAGCAGGAAACAGACTTTTTTTCGGATATCCTAAAAATTAAAGCGCAGCTTCATTATTTCTTTTTAGAAGATAATGAACTCCTGAACCAATTTTACAAACTACACGGGATAACTAATCCGGACTTATGGATCTTTGAAATTTTCCGTATTTTAACATTAGCAAATAATTACAACAATAATGCTTTTTATGTAGAGGATGATCACTGGATAGCTGATTATTGTGATGGTATATTGGTTAATAAGATAATCGGGAAGACACCTGTCAATGATATTGAATTGAAGTTAAATAGTTTGTATAAAAAAGATTCCAAGTATTATGTTTTGAACTGGTCGAATTTCGGTCAGCACCTGTTTTATAAAATTACTTATCAGTTGTACGAATTGTATAAAAAGAAATATGATTCCCAACTTAAGTTCGATGCCTACCAGTCTCTGATTTCTGACAAAGTATCAGAAAAAATAGTTTTTCGTAAAGCGGTAGAAAGAAGTTTTGGAAGAAAAGGAACTTTTATAAGTTATGGTTGTGAATCTTTTTTGGGATTTCCGGATTGTTACTTAAGGTATAATAATTTCGTTTGCATATTTGAATTCAAAGATAACGAGTTGTCTAGGGAGTTTCTTAGCAATGAATCCTATCAATTTGCAAAAACCTTTATTGATGATAGATTTATCTTAAATACAGCGAACGGAAAAGAGAAGCGAAAAGGAATCTCACAACTGGTAAAAGTCATAGAATCACTGAATGAAAATATTCAAAAAGTTGATCCAATTTTATTAAGTAAATACAAAAAAACTTCAGTTGAAATTGTTCCAATCCTTGTAGTCAGCGAAAGTATGTTTTCACAGCCCGCTGTTGAATCTTACTTAACAAAAGAGTTTACGAAGATTAAACCTTCGAATACAGATTTTAGAAACATTAATGACTTAGTTATGGTAAATGTTTCAACTTTAATCCATTATTTCTTAAATGCTGAAAAACCAGATTTTCTGCCGATCCTGAAAATATATCTAGATAAGAAGAAACGGTTGACAGCTAAGGGAATGGTCCCAGATTTTCCCTCCATAGATAATATCCCTTATCGTAAAATTGAGAAAGCAAAACAGTTAGTGGAGATGGCACGAGAACTTCCGATTTGCGATATTGACTTAGACGAGCAATTACGAAAGGTGCGCGAGACACGGAATAAATAAAAATAAATTGGACATTATGTATTTTTTTTTTAAAAATTCAGACGTTCTCTCCAATGTCGAACCATTTTCAACACATTAATCTGCTCATGCGAAATTTTCAATATTTTCGACATAACTATTTTCTAATGTCGAACATTTCAACATCTCTAAATCCAGCAGATATTCCACAGGAACTTAAGCAAACCCTGAAGTAAATGGTCACCGTCGTATCTTGGTCAAAATTAAAGATTAACATATGAAAAATCTTATGATCAACGAAAGCGAATGGGGAGATAAGTTTAAAATTCGCTACAACGGAAGAAACGAAAAAGGTCAAATATTGATTCGGGTAAAAAATCTGTCCAAACCGGAACTTCCGGAATTCCTAAGTTCAATCAAGAAAAAATTTTACCTTCACGACAGAATTCATGCACTCCGTATGGCAAAATTGCGATTCCTAGTGGAAATTGTCGAACAGCCTGCACCACAAAAAGATCAATCGGATACTTTATATTTCTTAGGACCAGGTTATAATCCACTTATTCCATGGAAATTAACATTCTGAAACCAAGAAAATGAATCAGTCACATTGATAATCTTCCATTTTACTAACTGGTAACTTACCACCTTTTTGAATCACTTTTGCAATAAATCGATCGCAGCGTTCAGAATCAAAGAGTCCATTTTTTAATGCTTCGCAAAGAAAATTCATGGTGGTAAGATATTCCACTTTATGCAGTTCACAGTAATTTTTAATGTCAGAAAGGTTGCTGCTGGCGATAATGTTTTGGCTGTATCTCGCCACTGCTAGACACGCACTTTCACCATCTCCTTTAAACAGTTTATTTTTAATGTAGAAATACTCTTTTTTGATGTCTTGATTGTTTTCCGGAAACTTTTCAAATTCAATAATTTTGAAATTCAACAGGTTGTCAACTTCTGTTTTCTTCTTAGGAAACCGCTCCAGTTCTGCATAAACCTTATCAAGTACTTTAATCTTATTCGGGAAAATACTTCCCAAAGCATGAATTTCCCCACCTTGTATAAAGTGGGAAATAACATCGGCGTCAATCAGGATGATTTTAGCAGTCTTCTTCGCCATACGATAGGTTTTCTAACTCCTTTTCATTCATTCCCAAATCAATTAGCAGACTGTAAAAATGACTTTCAGAAATTTTTTCCTTACTGTACAATTCATTGGCAAGTTCACCATAATTGCCTAAAACAAGGTTTTTATTTCCCGATTCATAAAGATCAAGAGAGTAGCCATTGAGAATAGCTCCCTTTTTTACATTGATGCGGTATTTTTCATACAATGTACTGGTAATCAACTTGAGCTCTTTGAGACGGTAAAGTAACGCCGATCTTGAACAGGAGAAATACTGTTCTATTTTCAGAATCGTCTGAAGGGAAATTTTGTCTTTCACGGTTTCCTCGTCTGGAATAAGCGCTTTTACCCCATTCTCCGGCAACAAAAGAATGGAAGCGAATACATCAGCATTATATTCCTCTCCACCTTTCTTATCAAACGTACCGGTATGGCAAGTCATAAAATCAAATCCAGCCTGAATATAAAGATGATAAAGTTCGTGTGCAATGGTAAAATGCTGCTTTCCTAAGCTATGGGTGTTGTTAACAAGGATCAGCCGGTTGGTAATCGAGTCTTCTTCTAATTTAATGGCCATCCCCGAAAACTTTTCACCTAATGGTCGGTAAACAGTGATTACATTCAGCTTCTTTAACAGACTTTTAAATTTTATCGGATCATCACTTCCAATTCCATTAACAGTTCTGAATTTAGTGGCTTCTTTTTCCAGTACGATACTATTCATTTGCCAACGCTTTTTGCATTTTTAAATAATTGGTGGCAATTTTTTTAAATGAAGCGATTGAAGTCAGGTCCTCATTAGTCAGGTTTTCTGCACGGAAAGCAAAAGCAAGATTGGTTTTCAAAAGCATTTCATTCTCCTCATACAAATCATATTCATCTACCGAATACAATGCGGCGAGTTTGGTTAATTTTTCACTGGGAATGGTTCTTGTACCACCCTCATAGTAACTGAGTTCAACACGGTTGATACCCAGGTAATCTGCAACAGCCTGCTGAGTGTAACCCAATGTTTCGCGCAATGCCTTAATGTTTTTGCCAATTATCTTGTCCATATCTGTTACTTTAATGTTACAAAGTTAATACATTATTCCGTAAGCAGTATAAATGTAACATTAAGGGATTTGAAATTGTTTTTCTAATAACAGGATTAATTACGGAAATCTGCGCTCGGCCACAGCAAATAACATAATGGCAATTGCAGCCGATTTGCCGGCGCGAACCCCTGTCCTCCATTGACAAAAAGTGCAGTATTTCCATTTAAAAGGACTCGCAGGACACTTCGGAGAGCGGGGATGATGAAAATATTGTATTTTTATAAAACAGTTGCAGGATTTCTCAGTGAAGATTCTTTTTCAATTTGTGGGGCATGAATAAGAATGATTTGCGGCTGCATAAACAACTGCGCCGTTACATGCGGCTATATAATGAAAACGAATATTTTTGCCCCGGTTTTAATTCACTAAACGGACTTATTATGAAAAGAAAAATCAGCAGAAAAGAATTTAAGGAACTTGATTCTGATGCGAAATGGGTGATTATCCGGCAAATCTTGCATTCGGAATATGCTGATGAGCCAAACAGTATCATTCTTAAGGTTCCGAGACGGGTTAATAACGGGATCTCTGACGAGGAGGCACAAATGGATGCTTTGCTGAAAACACTGGAGACCAAAATATTTTCTGAAAACGCCGTGCTGGAGTATGATGATGAGGTCTGAAACTTACCGGTTTTTGCGCAGCGTTTTAAACCGGCAAAAATATAGACCTCCTGCGATCAGCGTTTGAAATCTGGATGAAATCTTCAGCGCCGTCCCTTGCGCAGAAAAAGCGATCTCTTTTCTAAATCTCAGCGCAGCATAATCGAAGTGAAAATGCAGGTTTCACCGATCATTGCGAACGAAGTTCAGAAGAATTTCTAAAATTAGCATGATTTACACTCGATGACTTCCAAATGTTCAACGGAATAATCCCTCAGAATTTCATTCAGTAAATCTTTGGTCAGATCGGAACTTCCCAGTAATACCGTTCTGAAAATTTCAGTTCTGTCCTCCGGGGTCAGCTGATTGAGTTTTTCGGTATTGCGGAAAAACTTCATGAAGGCTTGCGGGGTTATGTTTTCAGTGGTTTTCACTATCAATTGATCTTTTTCTTGATTCAGGGCGGTTTTTATTTTCAGCATCAGATTACGGCTTTAGTGTTCACATTTTCCGGTGACGCGCTGGATCTTTGGGGTATATGCAGAGGCCCGTGATTCTGGGCTTCATGGTTTCGTGTTTTTGGCTGCACAAAGTTTGGAAATCCCAATATTGGAGGTCTTTCGGTAGGCGGATAGAATAGCGGTGTAAATAACCGTGCGATATAATCCCGCGGGAACGGGGTAGTAGTATTTCTATTTTTTTTCCGTTTCTAAAATCATATTTAAAAATGATGTCGGTTGTAGGAAGTAGTTTGGGTTTTCTTCCAGTTTTTCCTTTATCAGAATTAGTCCTCCGTTGGTGTAAGATTCCATTGTTTTAATCAACAATTTTACCGCATCATCTTCATCCAAATCTCCTTTTTCAAGGGCTAGTAAGTCAATGTCTGTTTTTGCTAATAGTGCAATAAACATATTTTCTTGCAAGTTGGTAAAGTCCTTACGTGTTAATACTGTCGTCTTGCTACCCCAATGCTGAATATGGTGGCTAAAATCTGTTTTCTTTTCTCCGTCAGGAATTGGAGCAAATTCATTGTTGTAAAGTCCTAAGAAAAAAGCATAGGTGTATAATTCATAGTTGGTACTGAAATGTTTACCCAGATTGATTTTCTTCTCACCTTCTGCACCAAACTTTTGAGAAAGTGAAGTAAATAAGTCTTTATGAGTCTCACTGTATTTTGGAATTCTAGTTTTCCATTTTTCAAATAAATTCTTCATCTTACAATGTAATTACTTGTGAGTTAATTGTTTTCAAGTTGTTTGGATCAAAAGGTCTTTCTAATTTCACCCAAAATGCCTTGTCTCTTCTAACATTCTCAAATTCTTTTTTGATGGAAAGCGTTTTTGTTGCTTTGTCTGTGTGCAGAAAATCTTTGATAAGTAGAATTTTCTGATTTTCGGTTTCAAAAATCAAGTTCAAAAATTGAGCTGTTTTGTTTTCTCCAAACGATGAAGTCGGAGCATCAAAAATCATTGGAAAATTTTCTTCTTTAATTTCTGATGCCAATTCAGAAATTGCAAATAAGATTGAAATATGCATTGAAGTTAACAATGATTGGTTTGGCTTATAGAAAGTCCTGCCATCTTCTTGCAATTCTACTTCTACTATAGTACGATTTACCTTGTTTCTTCTTGTAAAGACAATTGTACCAGTGAAAGCATCAATGTTGATGGTCTTGAAAAAGTTGTTTGATTTTGTTTGAAGCTTCTCAATAAATTCATCAAATTTCTTCTCCTTGGTATCTATAAAAATAATTTCAATGTCACGCAAGATGTTTCTTGTCTTAATCAAGAAAGAGTTAGCTGAACTTGTATCAATTTTATCTTTTTCTTCCTTCTTTGCTTTTAATTCAGATTCAAGACTTTTCAATTTTGTTGTATAGTCCACTTGGTCTTGATTCCGATTTTTAAGGTCTCTTTGCCAAGCATTGTAATTTTTTAGTACATCACTTAATTTCTCAGCACCAATACTTGAATTGCCTAATATTTTTTCTCTTTCTGTTTTTTCTTTTTCTAATTGTTCATTCAGCTCTTCAATGTCTTTTTTGCGGTCATCATTAAATTCAAATAGTTCTTTGATTTTTGTTCTTATTAATCTAAGATTTTTAAGGTTGTCTTCGTGGCTAATACTCAAGTTATCAAGCCTATTTGTATAATCATATTTAAAAAGAGGTTCGTCTTTATCGGGTTCATTTTCTTCTGTAACTTGACTTTCTAAATAGGTTTTCAGTCTTTTCATCATAAACTCGTAAGCATCAGAACCCTTTTTAGCTTCACGATTGCACACTTTACAAATTTCATCTTTCAACATTTCTTCCATAATTGCTTTTGAAGGAATGTTATTAGGAAGCGGAATAGCATTATTTAATAATTCTGCTTTTGCTTTTTTCTCTCCCTCTATAATCCCTTTTTGTTTGTCAAAAGCCGATTGAAGTTCTCTTCTTGTTTTGCTATGTGCGGATACTTTTTCTGCAAACTCCTTATGGAATGATTCAAAATTTACTAAAATCCAATTTTCGTCAAATAGGGAAGTAGTGTAGTTTTCATCTATTCTGCCTGCTAAATATGAAATTCTTTCTTCAATGTCCTTAATTCGCTTGTTAAGCGTTTCTAAAGCATCTGCGTTGCTAACGTGACTTTCTGCTAATTGTAAATTGCCTTCAATTTTTCTGATTTCTTCTTCCGTGGAATTCAAATGAACAAGATACTTTGCTTTCTCTCTCTCCAAATAAATAATATCCCCTGCAAGCTTTTTATAAAGTGCTTCATTCTTTTTATCAAGCTTTGAAGAATCTTCTACTGCTTTTTCTGCTTTCTCTCGTAAAAAAGCTCCCTTTTCAGAATATTTATCGTAATGCTTCGCTTCTGAGAATAGATTTATAAGGTTTGCTAATGCACTATCACTTTCAAAAATATTAAGTTCCGCTTCACCTTTGAACATTGAATACTTTCTGATTTGAAAAGGGAATATTCTGTCCAAAAGAGCTTGACCATCCACTTGAGTTCTTTCACCAGCACTATTTTCAGAAATGCCTTCAATCATAAAACTTGAAGTCGAACATTCATTTGCTTTTTCCTTTTTTGCAAGAAAAGATTTTGTGATGATACTTTTCTCTCCATATTGTTCTACGGTCATTGAAATCCTTACACGAAAACTATCACCGATTTCTGTTTCATTTAGTTTTTTTGCAGAAACCAGCATATCTAATTCTCTATTCTCACCATTGAAAAGCCAATCAACCGCTTCAAAGAATTTTGTTTTACCCTCTCCGTTTTCACCAAGGATAATGTTTAAACCTTCCGATAATTCAAAAGTATTGGTATCGTAATAACAGAGGTAATTATCAATTTGTATTTTTCTGATTATCATAAAGCCTCATTTAAAAATTGAGTAACTTGATTTCGCAACACAGAATCTGTAACTTGGGAAGTACCGTCCAAACCTTCTACTATCAATGCAATTGCTTTGACAATAGGTTTATCAGAGTTTAATGCTTCTCTCACGGTTTTTGGCAGAACTTCCTGTTTAAGCTCATACTTGTTTTCAAGTAGCTCGTGGGTTAAAAAACTTTTAAGTATATCGTCTTTTCTTGCCATAAGATTAATTTTATAAATCGTTAAGGTTTAGGTTGTAGTAGTCCAAAATGTTTTTCAGCGTTTCGTAGGTGTCCGTTTTGTTCATTGCCAGATTAGCAAAGTCAACTACTCGCTCCAATTCTTTTTTTACAAGCCCTTTTTCCATATCAAAAGTGCTTTCATCTGAAACTTCCGGCACAACTACTAAATCGTGAATGGTTGCGTGAATTTTATCTTTGTGCAATCGCAAAACTCTTCCTCTTCTTTGGATAAATTGTCTTGGATTACCAGTACTTGCACAAAATATCGCAAGTTCAGAACGTGGAACATCCACACCTTCATCCAAACATTTCATTGAGGTTAAAACGTGAATATTACTTTGTTCAAAGTTCTTTAAGATTTCCTCTCGGTTAGTAGAATTTGCAGTAAATTGTTTGACCATTACAGAATCATCTGTTTGGCTTACTGCTTTCGTATATTCGTTAATCAACTTGTTTTCATCCTCTGTTTCAACGCTAAAATCCGATTCGTCAAAAATTGATTCTATGCCTTCTGGCACATATACCAAAGTGTATTTTAAATTTTTACGTTTGACAAATTCATTTTTAAGAATGGCTTTGAAGGCTTCTAATTTATTGGCTGCCTTGTGTATGATTCGTTTTCTTTCGAGCAGTTTTTTCTCTATTTCAGGAGTGCTTCTGAAAGTACCTGTTTCTTTATCGAACAATCCCATTCGCAATAGTTGAAGAGAAAGTTCCTTGTACTTCTCCATCTCTTGGTCTGTGAGCTTTACAATATGCGGATAGTAAGTATAATTACAAAGCCATCCAATTTTTAAGGCTTCCTCCATTGAATAGGAAACAATGTATGGTGGCTCATCATTAAAAAACTCTTGAATGGCTTGATTTCCTACTTCGTCAAATTTTCTATGTGGAGTTGCAGACAATCCAATTCGTTTTTCAAGATGTATGTTTGGTAGCAATCTTAAAAGTCCTTGAGAACCTAAATTATGCGTTTCATCAGCAATTAAAATCGTGTCTTTAGGAAGCTGGGTAAAGTAGCTTTGAAACTTTGGTCTTGGTAAAGAAGCATAAGTAACAATGACGATATATGAGGTATCAATTAGTTTTGAAGCGGTATTGAAAAACGCAAGATTATTATCCCAATTCTCTTTTGAACTGACTGTGATGATGTTTTTAAAATTAAACTTGGCACACTCTTTTTTCCATTGTTCAACTAAGGCTGTTGTTGGTACGGTTATAATAGCTCTATAAATTCCTGTTTTCTTGTATTCATTCAATAGGCAGTTTAGGGAAGTTATTGTTTTACCTGTACCTGTTGCCATTGCAAACAATCCTTTGTAATTATTGGCTACCCAACTGTTGTAAGCATTAATCTGATATTCTCTCGGACCTTCTGAATAGGGGAATTTTGGCGTTCGTCTAATAATCTCAATTTCACTAAAAAGCTTGGTAATTGTTTTTTTGAGCTTAGGGTTTGAAATCAAACTCTGTTTCTTTTTTAGAAGTTGTTCTTCCTGAACAAGTAATTCATTGATGTCTTTCTTTCCAAATCTGTCTTTTAGAACGACTTCAATGTCACTAACAGGGATATATTCAACATCTTCATCCTTTTCAGCGAAATAGTCATCAATGAGTTTAAGTTGCTTTTTAATCAGTTTGTTTGACCTGCCATTTTCCCAACTCAAAAATGCTTCCAGTTGTTCTATATTTTCAGAAAGACCATAATAGGTAAAGTTGCAAGATGCTTGATAGCCTACTGCATCTTGACCATCACTAAAAACGCCTGATTTGTAATGGGCTATTCCTTTTCCGTTTTTGGGTTTGATAACCTTTATTTCAATGCGTTTTTCAGCTATTAAATATGCCAAACATTCAAAAAAGTGTGTATCGTATTCATCAAGTACTCTTCCTAGCGAAACAATATCCGTTAAATCAAATACTCTTATTTCATTGGGATTATCTTCTACTCGGGAAATTGCTTCTTTATCCTTAGCCGAAAGCAAATGATTGATAACCATTTTCATTTTCCCACCTTTACTGATAAAAGTGGCAAAGCCAACAGAAAGCAAGTTGATAGCGGATGAACTGTAATAACCTAACAATAAACTAAACTCATTGCTATTGGCTAATCCGTCCAAATAGAATTGCAGGGGTTCGTTTTCTGAACATTAATTATTTTGTAAATTTGTGACTCTAATGCATTCACAATATGACAAATTCAGAAAGATTTCCAGAAGCTTGGAAAGTTTATATTGACTGTGTCCGAAAATGGGAAGAAATGGATTTTTCGGAATACCCAGAAGGTTGGAAGTATGGGATTCCTAACCCACAAGACTATTCAGAATATTTATATTCAAATTGTCCAGGTAAGCTATTTATGAAATTCAAAAATCTCTTTTACGGAAGAACTGAATTGTTTGATTTTAAAAAATCTTTATGGAAACTTGAATTGATGGAAGGAAGGATTTCTGAAAAACTATATCAATCGAATATTGATTTCATTGATGATTTATAAGATTATTTTTCAATGCTGATTTGTGTTGGGAAATAAGCTCTTTTATTCTCTCTGCTTTTGTTTTGTTTGATGCTACAAAATTGAAATCCGAATCAAGGAACAAATCAATTACTTGATTATCATCCCAATAATATTTCATTTGATTTACCATTTCTAAAATCAATAAATCTTTAAAATCTGATTTGTCAAAAGACATTATTATTGTGTTTGTATTTTCCATAATATTTTAAGTTAAGACTAGACCAATGTAATCAATGGGTTGATTGTCAGGTTTGAAAAAAGGATTTTTTAAGGCAAATTTCACTGCATCTGCCTTGCTCATATGAACTTTAGTAATATCTGAACTTTCAGAATCCAAAAAAGAAATCCATTTTGGTAATCTAAAATCTTCTTGTTTAACGATTATCCTACCATTAAACCACCATTCGTTTACTTCAATTTGAACTGGTTTTCTATTTCCGAAAACATCTTTCATAATCAATATTTTTGCCTTTTAGGAATTACACCTCTCACACCACCTCTCGGTTCTTCAACATCTCCATCATATCTTGGAATCAAATGAATATGTACGTGATGAACAGTTTGACCTGCTTTTTCACCGATATTTATGCCAATGTTAAACCCATCTGGATTGAATTTTTCTGAAACAATTTCTTTTACTCTGTTCAACATAAAAATACAAGCAGCTTGTTCTTTGAATGATAAGTCGAAATAATCGGAACAATGTTTTTTGGGAATAACTAAGGCGTGACCACGATTAACTGGAAATTTATCGTAAATAGCATAAGCAGTTGCGGATTCAACAATAAGTTCCCTTTCTGAATCAGGATTGCAAAAAGGACAATCTACCTTTTCAGTTCTTTTTGTTTGGTTGTAGTGTTGATATTCGTAAATCTCACAATTTTCATTTCTGAAAAATGATTTTGAATTTAGAATCACATTGCATTGATAAGTTTTTTTTTGATGAATTTTATGGGTTCTAAATCCCTCAAATTGCAAATCTCTTCTTACTGCTATGTATACTTTTCCAGTTGGTTTGATGAGTTGTGACAATTCCATTAAAACAGTTGCTTGTTCTTCAGGTAAAAGAACATTCAAAACGTAAAAGCAAATTATTGTGTCAAACTTTTTACTCGGATAATCTGGAAAATGAAATTTGTCGTAGCCGTCAATATTTATTCCTTGTGCTTTTAGCAATTTAACATCACTTCCATAACCGCAACCAAAGTCCAAAACATCACCAACTATTAAATTTTTATTAAGCAATATTTTTGCAGGAAAAGAGAGTGTATCTCTTTCCTTTGCGGTTAAGTGGCTATTTGGATTTGATTTTAAATTTTCCATCCCTCAAAACCTCTATTTTCAATTAAATAATTACAACTGTTTTGTAATTGCGAAATGCCGATATTTTTCCAAGAATCAAATGAATGATTACCTAAAAGTGCAACTTGAATCTCCTTCTGAAATCGTTTAGATTGACTTTCAAATATGATTTCCCAATAATCAAGAATAAGATTTTTTTGCCTGTCAATAATTTCTGGTGTTGGTATTTTATCTCGCTTTTGGTTGTTAATTCTTGAGTCTGAAGGAAGCAAGTTCCAAAGGTCGTTGTTTTTCCATACAGAGAAAGGAATCAAATGGTCAATATCGTAGTTTACAATTTTTCTGCCTGTCCAAACACAATAAACATTACCTTCTTTTTGAAGAATATCTTTATAAAGCTTTTTCGATTCCTTAATATCTCTCAAAGTAATAGGGCTCTTTAAAACTTCATTAAGGACTTTATGAACAGAAAGATTATTTCCAGACGCATTCACTGAAAATTCCGCCCATTTAAACAGAATAGAATGTTGCCCATTGATGAAACTACCCAATATTTTAAATGCTTCATAGTATTCAAAAGGAATAGAGAATGTTCCGAAGTCTTTGATTAAAGTTTCAATGTCAATTGTTGAACTTCTTCTGATTGTTTGACTTTCATAATTGAATATGGAGTAAAATTCGTTAGATATAGAACGCCCGATATACTTCATTGGCATTTTAGTAATCGTATCTCTAAGTTTTTTTGCTAGTTCAAAAAAATCACTTTGCAAATCTTCAGGTATTCCTTTATTTTTTAAATCGTTGTAAAATGCAGAAAACCCACCACGAGCTTCATAATCAAAAATTAGTTTACTTAACTGATTGCTAAAAGCTAGATTAGTTTCACCATTTATTTGCGGGATTGAGGTCTGAGATTGCAAAATCGGATAATAGTACATCAACCATTTTTCAATAAGAAGTCCAGTCGGTATTTGAACACGGTTTTCTAAAAATGATATATATGGTGAATTATCTTGAATAATATCAATTACACCACGTAAGAGTGCAAACTTGTAAGTTGTTGTTTTGCTATCTCTTTCAATGATTTTGCTGATATTATAAAAGACTTCGTTGTTCATTCGCTTTTCAATAAACTACTTCTTCATTAAGATATAAATACGACTGAGGAGGAAGCACATTAAAATCCTCTTTTAAAGACATAGGCTTCTTATATCTCTTTGTATTTTTAATTTTTATGGCGTGAGCTACTAACCTATTTTCAAAATACTCGTGAAAATACATTTCTGAAATTCCAGAGTATTTCTTTGTTAATTCCCAGATCTCATCTGGAGACGAGCTAAGTATATCATCTATCTCAAATTCACCAATAACTTGTTGAACTGGAGACGATGCATAAACAACTACAGTTCTTATATCTGGATTTTTAAATATAACTTTTCGAAACTCATATTTTTTTTCGCCATCAAATATTTTGAAAGCAAACTCTGGTTTAATCGATAATAAAACTTTCATCACTTTTTGTTGCTTTTAAAATGTTATTAAATTGTTCTTTTGTTATTTTTTTAAAACCTCTTGGAGGGTCATTTACTCCTGCCAAGACTTTTAAGTCTATAAGCTCTTTCATATTTATTCTGTGTGGAAAAGAATAAACATACAAGAATCTAACTACAAAAGGCTTAGATTTTTTGTAACGCCACATTTCTCGAAGTTGGTCTTCTGGAAAAACGCTGCTTTTTCTGCAATATAAAATGAAATCATCTTCATTGTCAAAGTCGTATTTCACTTCTTGCACAACTCCGATAGTAGAAACAACGCTTTTGTAATACCCGCCAGTTCTATAAAAGACTAAAACATCTCCCATTTTTGGGTGAGGTTCAAAAGCCCAAGAAACATACACCTTGTTTATTCCATTCCTGTGTGGAAAATCTTCAGTAAATTCCTGTGGAGATTCATTATTCAAAATAGAATCAGGCAATAACTCAGTATGATAATCTGGGTATATTGGCACAATAAAGCACTCCTCGTTTTTAGAGACAAAAGGATAGGTTTGTTTCAAATTATTCTTGTCAAATTTCAAACTGAAATCTCTAACATAAACAAGTTCCTCATTTTTATTACCCCACAAAACAAAGCCCCATTGTTCCAATAAGTCAATTAATCTTCGCTGTTCATCCCTCTTGTCATATATCGTTACATATATTTCTTCAACCTTGTTTTTTAGTGCGTTATCAAAAATGATTTTCATAAATCGCTCTCCTAAGCGAAATCCATTGTTGATGACCTTAAATGTTCCAACTTTCAATCTTCTTTTTGGGTTAAAAGAAGGGCTTATATCTAAATACTTTTCATCCTGATCTTCGACCTTAAGATATAGAAATGACAATAGCAAACCATTATTTGAGTTTATTGTAATATAGGCTTCCTCATCATACTTCTTAATAAACCATTTGTCAAAACCGATATAATCTTCTTTGAGACTTGTAAAAAAATCATCTTCAAGATTTATCCTGCCAAATTTCAACTTCTGGACATTAAGAACCTTATAATTTACTAAATCAGGGTGTTCAGCAAAGGTCTTTTCAAGGAAAGAATCTATTGTAAAAACCTTGTCATCTATCCCTAATTCTTTGGCTTTCTTTCGTATCTTTTTATCCTCGGTAATCAAAATATCTACCCGACCAACAAAGACCTCATTTAATAGCTGTGTATCGTTTTTATCATTTTCATTAACATCTATTTTTTCTGAAACAGCTTTAACCTCTGCTTGTAAAGGAGAAGGAATTTCAATTTGTTCGTAACTGTCTAATTTTATCTGAAAAGTTTCAACTGCTTGCTGATTTTTGTATTTCTCAATTTCAGAGATAGTTAAAGAGTGAACACACTTTATGTATTTTGCTCGCTCCAACCAGCGGTATAAAATACCAACATCTTGGTTGATAACCCTTGATGCTTCTCTATGAATGATGATATTTGTGTCGAGTAATGCTTTCATAGTTTATCTCAATTTGTTTTTCATCCAATCTATTGTTTTTTTCCAGTTGCTTTGAAGCGATGGAAAAATGAAATATATGAATGTTAGAGTAGCCAATCCAAATGCAAAAAATATTTCAATCGGTAAATTCGACCAAACCTGTGAAAACAATAGTTCGGGGTTGAATGATTTTCTATATGCTGGTATAAAAAGTAAAATACCACAAATGATATTTATGAGAATTGCTAATGCAAACTGACCTGTTCCAATTCTTTCCATTGAATAAATAGAAAAAAATGAGAATGACTCCGCATTTTGCTTTTTATTAAAAACTACAATTAGTTCATCTTTTTTAACTCGTTTGTCTCCTAAAAATTTATTGAACGAATCATACTCTAAAGTCCTTACATTCTTCAAGGAAAAGTTATCAAAGAATACAATATCATATTTATTAGGTACGATGTTGAACGAAAAACAAGTTTTTATTTCACACAATTGTTTATCAATGAAATATGAAACTTTGTCATCGGGAATGTTTCTGCGTTCGTTAACCTTAATATCATAAATGATCGTGGATTTATTTATTCCTTTTTTTCTCATTGAGATATAAGGTGCAGATGGCTTAATCCAGAATCGAAAATATATGTTTGGCTTTGATTTTTGTTCATATTCTTGATAAGGTTGAAGATTTAAAGTAGCTGAAACTAAATTATTCTCCTTGATTTCAACCGTTGCAGGTAAAATACAAAGTTCATTTCTTCCACTAAATTTATGAATAACACCTGATTTATTTCTTCCTCCGTCTAATGAAACCGTGTTGATAACGGAATCATTAAAAATAAAACGACTATTTTCAGTAATACTCAATTTTTCATATAAATCTTTTGTTTCACAAGCTTTTGAAACCCAAGGGATAAAAAGAGAAATAGTTAGACTATTGTCTTTTATCGAGTCTTTAGATATTTCAAAACCAAACTCAACTAATGAGCTGTTATTATTAAACTCCCACGTACAAATATGAAACCGCTCTAATTGAACGGGATTATTTTTATCTGTAAATATGAAAAAAGAGTTTTCCATTATCAATGCTAATTAGTTTTTTATCATTTCCCGAAGTGAAACCAAAATATTTGAATAATCATCATTCTTCCCAATATGTAAAGGGATATTCAAAACCTGTGATAAAACTTTTGCATAAGCTAACTCGCTATTTTGCAAACGCTCCAAAAGTTCGTATTCGTATGGCTTATTATCCCTTGTCTCAAGTCGTTTTTTAATTTCTTTTACATCTCCCAAAATCAGAACAAGTGCTATCGGTTTAATTTGATTAAACGTATCTAATGAGATTTTTTCAACTTCATTGTTTTTGTTAAGCAAGCAATAATGACCGTCTAATAAGTAATTCTTATCTTCTTGGAGTGCATTTTTTAAGCCTGTGATAAGCCTGTTTTGTGTAAGGGGAACATCTTCAACTTTTTTATTCTTTACATCTTCATTTATATCTTCCCATTTTAAAACTTCACTTGCCGATAAATATTCTATATTCAGTTCACGGCAAACGTGTTGGCAAATTGTACTTTTACCAACTCCGTGAATACCTCCTATGAAAACAACATTATTAAGCATTAAATCAGTTAATTTAGATTTATCAAAAACAAAAGTTGTTCAACAGGCTCGTTAAAGGTAATTTCACGGAAACGCCCTTTTACTTTCGTCCATTCTTGTTGTTGCGTTTTGCTTAGTCCATATGCATAAGATTCTAAACTTTGATGAACCGTAGTAATCAAAACAATATTGTGCTTTGGGTTATTGCAGAATTCTGCAAGTTGCTGTACAAAGTATAATTCTTTTTCAGGATTGTGCTTACTTGCATACTCTAAAAACTTCCCAAACTCGTCAATTAGAATAAATAACACCTTGTTCTCCTTGCCAATGGAATGATAACGATTGAATATTTCTGAAAAAATATTTTCTTGTTGGTTCTTGTTGGTTTGAACTTCAAAAACATCAGCAAACTGTTCTACTATGGAAGCGTATGAGCCAACAATTTTTACAAAATCGTATTTAGGGTTTAATGTGAAATTCGGTTCAAAATATCGTTTTGTTCCTTTGATGCTCTGCTCAAATGCTAAAAGGAAAGAGGATTTCCCAGTTCCATAAGTACCAACCACATTAAATGAACGAATACCTTTTTTAAAGTCATTAACTATTTGGCTAACAACTTGTTTAGCATTGGGCGTTGGGATATAGTTGAAATCCCTATCAGTGTCCCTGATAATATTTACCGATGTTGTGAAATTATTTGCCATAGTATGTGTCTAATATTTTGTAAGCGTCTGATTTATTCTTGAATTGCAACTCTTTAATCCCTGCTTGGTCAGTAAAAGTGATATCTTTTAACTCACTACCGATTTCAGAAATTTTATTCAGCAAGCCTGAGCGATTTAAAGCGAAAATTGAACCCGGACTATTCAAGTCAAACTCCAAGGAATTCAGACTTATAGAGTTACCGTAGTTTGAATTATCAAGTATTGTGAACAATACAACCGCTACGGGGAGATTATCTCTTTCAGTATTTTCAATGTAAAATTGTTCTTCTTTGCCTTTCCCTGTTGTTTTTAAAAGCTCAATTTCAGACAGAATTCCCGAAAAGCTGTCTTCGACATCTTTATTTTCAGGGTCGTTTTTATATAGATTGGCAAAAACGATAAAATCTTTAGCAACCGTATTTTCATTGAAATTCAAATCGGTATTACTCTCACCAATTCTCTTTACATAATTCACAAAGGTTTCTTTGTTAAAAAACAGTTTCTCTTTTCTGAATTCATTAAAAATGATGGAGTAAATAGAAGCATAACCATTTTTCACTAATTGATAATGCAAAAGCCAAAGACTAGCTTCATCTTCCAAAAAGGGGTCATAACCTGTTTCATCATCAAATAGTCGTTTGCCAAATTCAGTTGGAATGTCTTTATTGTTAATAATATTGAAAGCTTTCAGCCAAAAACGAATGGATGAAACCATATTTTTTCCAACGCCAAGTTGTACAACCGCATCTTCGTCATTAAAATTCTTGCCTTCTTGAACATAATCGTACCCCTTTTTCAGCCAAAGTTGTCGGCATTGAAAGGAGTCGTGCCCAGAGAAAGTATATTTTGTTATTTCTGTATTTTCCAATATCATCTTTTCTTATGAAAATCCATTATTATAAGCTACAAAGTAAGCAATTTATTGTCGTTTATGAATTATTTGTATAATTCAAATTTATCTGTATTTGTTATTTGATCCAAAAAGTTATCAACTCTTATATCAATTTTTAAAATAGTTATTTGATCCAGAGAATATTTAATTTATCTTAGATTTCAAATAATAATGAAATATACACTATATTGTTTTTTATAACCTTAAGGTTTCCAGTAAGAACTCCTAAAAATTTAACTCTAATCTTTATTCCCCCTCACATACAAATTCTTCCTCCCATCCTTACCATCAACCTTAACAAGATTATCATTTGCAAGATTTCTCATCACACCCGCGATAGCTGTTGAACTTACTTGGGTCGGACTTATTAGCTTTAATTTAATAAGTTTATCATGGATTTGCGCTACTGTTTTGCCATTGCTCAAAAATTCTCCTGCAATAATATATTCCCTTATTTTAGCGGTTAACTTTGAAGCTTCTTTTCTTTCAGCGCTTAAGGGAATTCGAGGTATAAGACTTATTCCAAATTCTGTCAATTTTCCAATAGGATAATTTACTGCCTTCGCATATTCAATATAATAATCAATATTGGCTGTCTTTCCATTTTCTACACTCAATACTGTATTTTGAGGTATAGTGGTCATATAAGAGATGTCGCTGACGGAATAATTAAGCTCTAACCTTTTTTCTCTTAATTTCTTCCCTAATATAGTTCTGAACTCAGGGTTATCTAATCTACTTTGTCGCTTATTTTCAGCCATTACCTACATGTTTTTTCAAATTAATTAATTACATATTTGCATATAACATTTATATTCTTTATATTTGCTTCATAACATTTATTAGATATAAATGCGACTTAAATCAATGAGTCTTGTTATCGAAAACGGCTAATTTTAGATGACGCAAGACCATAGGGAGAGTCGCTACCTCGTATTTTGTATATTTGCAATCTATGGGGTGGTCTCCCTGTTGGAAACTTCGTCAAAGGTTCTTAGCCGTACCTCGATATAAGTTGAAGATAGGGGACTGCCCTTTTTGCTTCATAGACTCGTTCCATAACCCCAAAACACATCAGTATGAGAACGACATTTACCACGTTTCCTCCTTAAAATCAGAAGAACCTGAAGGTTCTCACCACCAGTCTCCCGATACCCATCAGGAGATAAAAGAACGCCAACGCTCCTCACTGCCGTGAGAGGGTAAGGTTTTGTGCAGCCCAATGCTACACAGAATCTCTAATATTCAATCGCCCTTAAGCACACCAAAGCCCTTTGAAAGAACAGGAGAATGGGATTAAGAACATTTTAAAACTGGTACGTTAAAAATAGGTTGTTTATTCCAATTATACAAATGAAGATGAAAGATGGGTGAAGTGCGGGAGTGTTAGTCTTTTTAAGGTTGAGGTTGGAGATTTTGCTCCGCAAAAAAAATTCTCCGCAGGCTCGGAATAGCAATGGTCTTCGCCGGAACGACAGCAATGCTGTTCAGAATGACACCTACAATGGTTGCGCAGCCATTGCGGCCTTCATGGCTTACTGATGAAATGATCCGGTGATCAAACCGTCACTGACGGACCAGCCGGCATCCACATTCAACTGATATCACCCAAAACAATGAAAACAGGTTTGATCTCCTTTACCGATACCTCATAAGAGAGCGAAACATTCATATCAATTTCTCTTCAGAAGGATTTGTTCTTAGCGGGAAAGCGTTTTTAATTGATGCTGCTTTCCCCTAGGGCAATCCGAGGGATTTAGTTCTTTTGCATTGATGCAATTGCGAAGCATATTACGAATGCATTAGATAAATAGATAAGGAATGAGTAAAATGAACTGAAAAATTCAAGACTGGATCTTTTTGCCTCATCTTGGTTATAGTTTTATTGGAATCGGCGAACCTCGCCTTTGGCGGGTTTCTTCACGCAAAAATCTCCCAGGTCGGGGTTTGATAAGAATTGAAAGTAGATAATTTAATGAAATTGTTATTATGAATACTATAAACCAGGAATATGATAACTCTTCATGAGAGATAAGGGATCTGTTCGTAGCGGAAGAGCGCCCACTCTTCACAGGCTTCTACACCCCCTGCGGTGGCTGAGCCTGTCGAAGCCTCCCCTAAGGCAATGCAAAGGTGTTCCATCAGTAATGCGTAATGAGTAATGAGCAATCAGTGATGATACCGGTGGCTGAGCGCAGCCGAATCCAAAAACATAGAATAGCCAAAAGAGCCATGGGCAAAAGCATGACCTGACAGAAAACAGGGATGCTCCATAGATGCTCCATAGATGCTCCATAGATGCTTCATGGATAAAGCATGGATAAAGCATGGTTAGTTCATAAAAAGTATTTGAGAATTTCCACCATAAAAGAGAAGATGAGGGGTAGATTTTCATTCTTTTTTGCTTCATTCTTTTATATTTTTTTAAAGGAATCAGCGAATCACTTTCAGTGATTTCCTTGATGAAAAAAGAAACAAAAAAATTGAGACTTGGATTTATTTGCTGAAAAATTGAGATTTCTTCTAAGAAAATCCCCAAAACTAGGGCGGAAAGATAATGGGTTCCTTTGTATTTAATTCATTGCCGCCACTCAAACAGTGGGGATTTTTATGAGGTAATCATTTAGAAAATCCGTTCCGGAAGAAATCTCAATTTTTCTTCACGCAAATAACTCCTAGGTCGGGGGTTTGACAGTCGGCAAGTGATTGATTGATTGAAATTAGGATATAAGTTAACCGATAAATAATTTGATCTGTTAAGTAAGTAGATCACAAACTATGAAAACACTGAAAATGTACAACATCATCGCTTCCATACTGATTCTTTTATTGGTGGTTTGGGTGGTGGAGCTCAGGAAAGAGCTAAAGGAAACAGAAGTGCTGCTTGATCTGTGTGCAGAGCGGTTTTATGAGAATATCAATCATGAGTAATGAAAAAATGAGCAATTAATAGTAAGCAATGCCGGAACAAGGACGGGTTTTTTGATGAGAACGGTATGGCAAAGACGTGGATTTATTACCGCTCGTGCATCCACCATCCAGCACCCCACATCCATCATAAAAGGATTTGCTTCAGTGGGAAAGCGCCCCTCTTCACAGGTTTCTACACCGCTTTCCCCTGGGCGATCCGAATGACGGACCTAAGAAATGAGCAATAAGTAATGAGTAATAATAAATAACGCGAATAGACGGCTGTTAAAAGCTAAAAATAAAAAGCCCTTTCCCCTCCAGTTTGACGACGAAGAAGGAAAGAGCATGGATTTAATTAGTAAGTAACCAAAAAATCTTAACAAAACTATGAAAAATAAGTTGAACAGGGGATTTCTGTCCCTTGTTTTTACCCTCGTGGCAGCCAATGCGGCATGGAGTCAGAACAAATCCCTGAAAATAGGGGAGCCCATTCCGGAAAGCCTCTGGACCACACCCCTGGAAGCAGTCAACCATCCCCAAAAAACCATCACGCTTGCACCCGATAAAGACAGGCTGATCCTTATCGACTTCTGGGCAACCTGGTGTTCCTCCTGTCTTACCAATTTCCCAAAGATGGAAGAACTCCAACAAAAAATGGACGGAAAAATCAGGATCCTGCCGGTGACCGATCAGGATCGCGAAACCGTTCAGAAATTCTTCACTTCGAAAAACGGGCAGAAATACAGCCATATCAGATCCGTCATCGCGGATAAAAAAATAAAGCAGCTCTTCCCGCACAACGCCATACCTTACGTGATCTGGATCCAGGACGGCAAGGTAATCAACACCACAGACGGCGAGCAGGTCACCGAACAGTCGCTTACCGAAATTCTGGAAGGCCAAAAATCCAGTCTGCAGACCGTGATCCCGATGGACCGGAGCCGCCCTTTCATGCTGTCCGAAAATTTCGGACTCGAAAAAGAGGCGGTCCTTGAAAGCTACAGCATGATTACCCACGGCAGGGTGCGGGCATCACCGCCGGGAATGGTCTATCGCTCAAAAGACGGGACGATCACAGGAAGGCTGTTTTCAAATATGCTGCTCATGAACATTTACCGGGTAATCGGCATTGAATTATTCAGGAAGAGCAACGATAACTTCAACAGCAAAAGAATCGTGAACCTTCTGAAAAATCCTGATGCCATCAGTTTCAATACAGAAAAAGAAACCGAGATCGCCAACGAAAAGCTCTACAGCTTCGACTTTATCAGTCCGGTTTCAGAAGTGGGCACCCTATATGAAGATATGCTGAAAGCGCTGAATAAGGCGACCCCGTATGTCGCGAGCATCAGAACAGAAGCAGTAAAATGCCTCGTATTGCAAAAAATTCCGTCGGGAAACAGCACTGCGCTGAAAAACAGCGGACCTGTAAAGAATATGCCCAACAGTTCCGCCGCCGGCAAAAAATTCACCACCACCGATTTACTGAGAAACCTGAACGCCAATAGCCGGGTGACTCCTCTACCGGTCATCGACCAATCGGGCACTGAGCAAAACCTCCGGATCGATTTTTCTGCTTATTCAGATTGGAATGCTTTGAACAAGCCACTTTCAGAATATAACCTCTCCTTAGTGGAAACAGAGTGCCACCTTCCGATGATGATCATTGAGGATAAAACGCAATCCACAAATCAGGTCAATCCACCAAACCAATTAAATTAAATACTATGAGAAAAAACCTCGCAGCCCTATTTTTTGTAATGAGCATTGGAGCGCATGCGCAACAGGCCATTAAGGGTACAATCACCGATGCGGAATCAGGGAAGCCTGTTGTTGGGGCAACTGTCTCCAACAGTCAGAACGCATCACTCACCATTTCCGATCAGGACGGCACGTTCACGCTGAACACCACGGGCAGTGAAGTGCACCTGCAAATTGCCAAGCCGGGATTCTATTCTTTTTCCGAAAAAATAAAAATCCCGTTGGCCGTGCCGCTGCTGATCAAGTTGCGGCCAAAAACGACCCATATTGAAGAAGTGACCTTAACCACAGGTTACCAAAAAATCCCAAAAGAAAGGGCCACGGGTTCTTTTTCTTTCGTAACTGAGGCGGAGCTGAATAAACTCGTTACCCCCAATGTGGCAGACCGCCTGGCGGCAATCGCCAATTCTGTGACATGGGATAGCGGAACATCAGACCAGCCGCAACTCACCGTCAGGGGAATCAGCACGATCAAAGGGCCCCGTCAGCCTCTGATTGTTTTAGACGATTTTCCTTATGAAGGAAACTTAAGCAACATCAACCCCAATATGGTGGAAAGCATCACCATTTTGAAAGACGCCGCCGCAGCAAGCATCTGGGGCGCCCGGGCAGCCAATGGCGTAATCGTGATCGTCACCAAGAAAGGGAAAGCCAACCAGCCGATCAACATTTCCTTCAACGCAAACACCACCCTGGGCGGAAAACCGGATTTAAGTTACATCCGCCAGATGTCCGCTTCGGATTACATCAATGTGGAGCAGCGGTTGTTTGATGCCGGATTTTATGACAGTGAGATTGATTCTCCCATGCACCCGGCAATGACGCCGGTGGTGGATATACTGAACAAGAAAAGAAAAGGACTCCTCTCCGAAGAACAGGCTTCGCAAATGATCGGTGAATTAAGAAAAACAGATACCCGGGACCAGTACTCCAAATACATGTATCAGATGATTGAAAACAGGCAGTATTCCCTTAATCTATCGGGTGGGAATCCTTTAATGTCCTGGTCTTCCGGATTGGGTTATGACGAAAACGTCGGAAATTTAGGGCAAACCTACCGGCGCTTCAACATCCAGCTCCAGAATACCTGGAAATTAGCCAACAAAGTGAATCTGAACCTCGGCGCCATCTTTACCCGGACAAAGGAAAAGAGCGGCCGTGTAGGTTATGGAAGCATTACCTATCGGGGCAACGCGCGGGTGCCTTACCTTTCTTTTGCAGACGGCAATGGCCAACCGCTGGCGATTCCTTTTAATTACGACCCCAATTATCTGGAAACCCTGAACGGGAAGGGACTCCTGGACTGGCGTTACTTTCCGTTGACCGACTGGCAAAACAACACCCAGACCAGCGATGCTCAGGAGGTCATTCTAAATGCGGGGCTGCAATACAAAATAATCCCGGGACTGGATGCAGAAATGAAATACCAGTATCAGAACTCCACAGGCGATTCGGAACAGCTGTACCATAAAAACAGCTATTACGCAAGAAACTACATCAATAGTTTTGCGCAGTGGGATAATTCCGGAGAATTGATATTCATTGTCCCCAAAGGCGGTATTCTGGACACCTATGCTTCCCGCACTGAAATCAATAACATCCGTGGACAAATCAATTTTAACAGAGTCTGGAATCAGCATGCAGTGACGGCAATAGCGGGGGCGGAAACAAGGGAGACCAAAATCTCCGGCCACAGCAACAGGTACTATGGTTATAATGAAGATACCCAGGCCTCGGCGAATGTAGATCCCACCACCCTTTATCCTAATTTGATTACCGGCAGTCTGGAATACATCACCACAAACCAGGCGATGCAGATGAAAAACATCCGGTTTGCCTCGCTCTATGCGAACGGTGCTTACACATTCGACAAAAAATACACCGTTTCTGCCAGTATCCGGAGGGATGCCAGTAACCTTTTCGGCTTAAAGACCAACGACCAGTGGAATCCATTTTGGTCAGTGGGGGCCGCATGGAATATCAATAACGAAAAATTCTTTCCAGTAAACTGGCTGTCGACTCTGAAGCTTCGTTCTTCATACGGATTCAATGGAAATATCGATCCGTCAATGGTGGCTTTGACCACCATCATTTACGACACCATGATGTCGCCCTACACCGGCACTCCAACGGCACGGATAGATAATTTTTACAACCCCAACCTCCGCTGGGAAACCTCACGCATCATCAATCTGGGAATTGATTTTGCCACCCAAAACGAAAGGATTGCAGGAACGCTGGAATGGTTCACCAAAACCGGAACCAACCTTTTCGGGACTGCCCAGCTGGATTACACCACCGGGATCAACAACATGCTCATGAATGTTGCCGGGATGAAGGGAGCAGGGATAGATATAGAGCTAAAAACACGCAACATCATATCCAAAAGCTTTCAGTGGGACACCCACTTGAACCTAAGCACATACAAAGATCAGATCACCGATTACTACCTGAAAAATACTTTGGCATCAAGCTATGTTCCGGCTTCCAATTCAGGGGCAGGCATTTCCGGAACCGCCGGATTGCCGGTCTATGCGATTTTTGCCTATCGTTGGGCAGGCCTTGATCCTCAAACCGGTGACCCTCGTGGATACCTCAATGGTGAGGTGAGCACCAATTATGCGGCCATATTAAACTCGGACAAAGGGATTGAAGACCTCAAATATTTTGGGTCTGCCATTCCCACCGTATTTGGGTCCCTGATGAACACCTTCTCGTATAAAGGTTTCTCTCTGGAAGTGGGCATCACCTACAAATTGGGGTATTGGTTCAGAAGGGGATCCATCAATTACAACGACCTGGTGAATTCCGGGATCGGGCACAGTGATTACGCCATCCGGTGGCAAAATCCCGGGGATGAAAATCACACCGATATTCCTTCTGAAATATTGACTTCAAACGCAACACGCGACAGATTTTTTGCAGGTTCCGAAGTGCTGGTAGAAAAGGCCGATCATGTGCGGATGCAGTTCGTAACGCTCAACTGGCAGCTCAGTCCCGATTTTCTGAAAAACCTGGCTGTGAAAAAAATCGAACTGTATGGATCGGTCAATAATCTTGGACTGCTCTGGAAGGCAAATACTGCAAACCTTGATCCCGATTATTCATTCGGAAATGAATCTTTAAAACCGGTTACTACCTACAGTGTGGGATTCCGTGCAAACTTTTAAACCTTATCAAAATGAAAAAATACATTACAGCAACAGCCTTCGCGGCACTCATGGTAATCCCTTTGATGGGTTGCCGTGATTTCTTAAGTGAAAAATCCAATTCCAGGTTAGCCATACCCGATAAACTGGAAGACAATCAGGCCATTGTGGATCGGTATTTCCTGTTGGGACAGTACCCGAACAGTGCCGAAATATCAGCGGACGACATCTGGGTATCGGATGCGGATTTCAATACCTTTCCCAACGAGTCAGAAAAAAGACTGTACATCTGGAAGCCCGATTATGTGTCGCTTGCAATCAGCAATGACTGGCAGACGACCTACAGCAAGATCAATATTTACAATAATGTGCTGTTCAACCTGGACCATTACCAGATTCCTCAAGCCGAAAATGTGCGTGGACAGGCTTTGGTATTAAGGGCTGCAGCCTATTTGGAAGCAGCACAGATATGGTGTCTGGCCTATAACCCTGCAACGGCTGCGAAAGATTTGGGGTTGCCGATCCGTCTGGATCCCGATATGAATATTCCCTCTTTTCGTGCATCGGTAGAGCAAACGTATCAGCAGATTCTGACTGACCTGCACACCGCAGCGGCACTCTTGCCCAATGATCAGATTGCGGTATCGCGCCCCTCAAAAAGAACCGCTTTGGGACTGCTTGCGAGAACCTACCTTTTCATGGGCGAATATCAGAAAGCGGCGCAATATGCATCCGCGGCGTTAGCCATAAAAAACGAACTGCTGAATTTCAATGTTTTAAGCCCCACCTCTCCCAATCCTTTCCTGCCCATTCATACTGAAATTATTTTCCCTTTATCCCGGGTAAATTCTCCATTTCTGGCGGCTACAAAAGCGAAAATCCCCCAAAGTCTCTATGACAGCTATGAGAATAACGATTTGCGAAAACAAATGTACTTCCGGTTGGATGCCTCGCAAAACGTTTTATTCAAAGGGAACTTTTCCGGCGGTACAGCCAGATCGGCAAGTCTGGCTACGGACGAACTGTACCTCACCGCCGCCGAGGGACACGCGGCATCGGGAAACTATACCGAAGCCATGGAATTGCTCAATGCACTGTTGGTGAAAAGATGGAAGACCGGCACTTTCATTCCTTTCATGGCAACAGATGCTCAGAGCGCACTGCAAATCATTCGGAAGGAAAGGCGAAAAGAAATGCTTTTCCGGGGGGTGCGGTGGGCTGACCTGAAACGCTATAATCGGGAAGGGGCAGGGATCACTTTAAGCAGAACGGTGAACGGAACCGCATTTGTTTTACCTCCCAACGATTTAAGATATGCCGTGGCGCTCCCTGAGGACATTATTCAAATGACGGGAATGCCGCAAAATCCAAGATGAAAAATCGGGGGTGGGCTCTCTGCCCACCCCCTTTTACAATTGAAACCGGAGGGTTAATTTTTATAACCACTGGAAATCGCAAGGATTTCTTCATTGCTCATCTCATTGAGCACGGTGTTCAAAGTGCTTCCTGCAGGCACACTGACGCTGCAGGGCCTGTTGGGGACTAATGACCCGCAACTTCCATTGCTGTTGGTTACATTCCAATGCGAAACGTCTTTAAATGCGCCCTCATCTCTATCCGAAGATACATAGAAATAAGTAGTGTCAGTCATTTCCCCCTTTTCCCTGGAGGCAAATGAAGTGGTCGCCGCGGCGGCGAATAAACCTAGAGCCGCGAAAACAGCTCCGCTAAAAAAAGATTTGATTTTCATAATCCTGGTCTTTTTATTCATCAAAAAAGATTACCGTAAAAACTTTAATGAGTTAGGTATGGGTATTCCAACAAGCGTTTTTGTTGGACAGAAACTTTAATCTGTTCCTGATGGATTAAAGTTGGATCAGCTTTTTCACTGATAACCTGCATGGAATGTACATTCCCAGATGAAGTTGTACAAATTCAATTTTTTTTTTACAGTTAGCAATCGTCTTCATGCTGCGATTCCCGTCTTCCACCGGAAGTGGAGGTGGTTTTTCTGCGCCCTGCAAACGGGGAGGGAAATGCCCCCGAGTGCAATGTCTTCAAAGGATTCCCGTTTGGTTTTTTCATGATCTCAGGTTGAAGAGGGTTGGTCATTCCGGCCGGACAGGATTTGAAAACAAAAGTAAAGTGACGGGGGACACTCATGCAAGAATTAGCTGTCACGATTCATGAATCGTGACGTCACAATTCATGAATCGTGACAACAAAAAATTTCCTTCAATGTGCTCTGCTATTGGTTTTCCGGGTTTGGAGGATGAGGAGTCGGCCTGCTTCGAGATTGCCCGGATGTCGTTGTGAATTCGCTAATATTATTGCGCTGTTTTTGAATGATTATTAGCAGCAGGGCATTAAAAATGTGATATTTATAACGAAGTTGGGGCTGTATTCCCGGTCAAAATCCCCGCTGCGCATTCTCCTGACTTTTGTGCCTTCTAAAAAATGATTAACTTTGATAAAACACAACCAGATAAGCCGGATACGTCATCAGGGATTAGGAAAAACGATCGCAACATCACTGCTGGCAAATTCTCCTGACTTTGCCCGATCCAAAAAATAAACTTTAAACCTCATTTTTTTTATCAACAGTACAAATGAGATTTTCTAGTTTTGGAAAACAGCGGCTTCTCGAGATTGTGAAAAACATTATTTTATTGCGGGCTCAAAGTTAGGAGACTTTCCGCAGCGGGATGAAGTTATATTTACTGGATTATCTGAAGAAGAATTAAATAGTATTAGATTAATTCCAGAAAACGCGATTAAATATAAAAAACTATACTCTCCCAAAAATGGTGTTCTATACAAGATTGATGGATTTTACATAAAAAATTTTAATGATGGTCAATATTGGTTTAAAATTGGAAATGGAAGAAGTGTTACTGTAACGGACTACTATAAAGGTTATGTTAGTTATAAAAATGAAATAATAGGATTAACAGGATTTGTTAGCAAATTGGGGTATCAACCCAAAACCAAAACAGATGATCATTGGTATCGTCCAAACCCGAAAGCGCCATTTGGGAATCCGTTTGATCAAAATAATTTTAAGAAATAACATGAAAAAAAACTATTTAATATTAATTGTAATTGTACTATGTCCGATTTCTTTTACGTCCGGGATAGTATATTGTTCTTTTCTAAATAAAAAGTTTTATGATAGCGACATAGGAATGCCCTTAATTGAGAATAGAAAAAGATGGGGCAGACCAGATAGAATTGACACTAATAGTCTCGAAATAATCGATACATATAACTCGGTTTTTCCACATAATGAATATAAATTTTTTTATAAGAAAAATGATAGTTTATTGTATAGTCGCTGGAAAGAATATTAGCTTCAATCTTAAAAGTGATCTGTTTTAATGTATCATCTTTGGAAATGAACATCTTAGAGTGTTTAATTCAGACTTCTGTATCTCTTTATAGGAATGAGGTAGGTGAGGAGTGACTGGCATCGACTCCGCCCGCCGGCGGAAATACCGAGAACGCCGTGCTGCAGTTCGTTCCTACGGCAGAGGGATTTAACAGTTTCACGGAAAATAGGTATATTTACCAATACAAAGACCATTTAGGAAATGTGCGGGTGAGCTTTGCGGCGGAGGGTGGAGTGGCAAAGTCGGTGGACACCAACGACTACTACCCCTTCGGGATGAACCACCTGAAAAACGACGGGGAGTCGTTTTTTGGAACAAGCTCCTACAAGAACTACAAGTTCGGGGCTAAGGAGCTGCAGGAGACCGGGTTCTACGACTTTGACGCACGCTTCTATATGCCGGATCTGGGTAGGTTCGGCACGATAGACCCCTTGTCCAAAAAGTCCCGAAGATGGTCGCCATACAGATATGCCTACAACAACCCACTGCGTTTTATAGACCCCGATGGTATGGAGGAACAGGCAGCATCCACTTCAAACAATGGGACGGAGACCGGGACAGGAGATGGCATCGACAGGGACGCAGGAGGAAATGAGGTCGTGAGAATTATCGGAAATATTCCAATTTCTGCTGGAACTGCAGCGATTAATGTGAGTCATTTTGGAGATGGTGGAGCTACAAGTGAAACCGGCGATCCTGAAAAAACAAAGCACAAAATTGCAAAAAATGCTAAGTCACACGCAGATAAAAAAGATACTAGTTATGCATATAATAAGAGAAAAGATAATTTTGATGATACTTCGGATAAATGTAACAAATTTGTCTACGATATTTTAAAAAAATCTGGAGCTGACCCAGGAACTCCTAATGGTAATATCATTAATAGAATGATTGGAAGGGGGTCTCCACCAACCGCTGGTCAATGGGCTGATCCTAATTATCACATTCCTGGTTGGGAAATTACTACATCGCCCAAAGCTGGAGATGTAGTGGCAGCAGCTCATAATTATTCTAATGGAGCGACAGGACATGTTGCAATAATGATTTCAAGTACTCATTCTGTTGGAGCTAATGCCACCATTGTACGTGAAACAGATTTTGGTTCGAATCCAAGTCACTTACATGTTGGATCACAATATGTATATAGAACATATGTTGGAAATGCTTCTAATATCAATACCAATCAAAATCATGTCTATAAGCAATACCCTTAAAATATTATGATATGAAAAAAGCATTTTTTATCTTGATCACACTTTTCATTTTAATATTAATCTACTCTATTATGTTTTGTCGAATATTGCCTATGACACACCGTTACTCTGTCACAAACGAAACGGGTGAAAATGTGGATGCAAGTATTTATATTAGAAAAAAAGAAAATTGTGAAGAACTAATATTAATTTTTAATAATATTGAGTCCAAGAATATACTAATAATTAATCGTAGTCTAAAGTCAATAGGATTGTCAGAGGGAGGAAAAAAAGAATTTATTAGAATCAACTCTGTTCCTTTCCTTATTCAAATTTCAAAAAAAGCCAATAATTATATGGTTATAAATAATCTTATAAATATTGATTTAATTAAAAAAAGTGAGTTTCACAATACGAAAATCGTATTTGATACATTTTGGGAATACAAAAAAGTTGGAAAAAAAATAGTTATCAATACAAAATAATTTTTTTTCAGACCGATCTATTAAGAATTTTGGTAATGTTCCAGAAGTATTAGCGGTCTGCAATTCAGTTCGTGCCCACTGCGGAGGGATTTTACAGTTTCACAGAAAATAGATATATTTACCAATATAAAGACCACCTGGGAAATGTAAGAGTTAGCTTTACCAAAAACCAAAGCGGCGGCACAGATGTTCTTGATACTAACGATTATTATCCGTTTGGGATGAACCACCTGAACCCCGACCAGGAATCGTTTTTTGGGGCAAGTTCTTATAAGAACTACAAGTTCGGCGGTAAAGAGTTGCAGGAGACGGGGTTCTATGATTTTGGAGCGAGGTTTTATATAAGCGATATTGCGATATTTGGAACACACGACCCGATGAGCGAAAAGACCATGCAGCCGTATGCATATGCCTACAACAACCCCATGAAGTTTGCAGACCCGACGGGGATGGAGGGTGAGGCGGCGAATAATGATTCTGTGGAGACAGGGAGTGGCGGCCAAGAGGACGCAGGAGGATTTGGCGGATTTGAGGGACCTGCAAATGGGAGGGGATGTCCGCCAAACTGCCCCGAGTTTATCAACAAGGGAAAACCTATTGATATTGATGAAGTGGTGGTTACTGGAAAGAAGAATGAAGGAGCAGCAGCATCATCCAATAGTGGGACAAATTTTTCTTTTAGTAATATTGGAAATTCTATATCAAATCTCTGGAATAGTAATTTTGCTAGGGGAATTGTGCCAGATAAAATTACCTTATCACATTCACAATCACTTACCGTGTATATTGGAGAAACGACCGACATATCATTGAATTGGATTACTAGAGGTAATGATTCACAAATCATTCCTTATGCTATTTTTACGGCTGGTGGACATGGGGGTGGTAGAGCGTCCGCAGATGCACTAGTTAATATCGGTGCAGGCACATATTTAATATCGGACATGCGCAACCTTCCAAAAGGTCAAGCTAGAGATGCCTTATTGGGATGGAGTGCCTACGGGACTGCTTCTGTGGGATTTGTTGCAGGTGGAAGTATTACTGGTTCGGTAGGATTTAGCGGTAGTCCTCTTATTAGTAAACCCACATGGGTTTCAGGAGCCATTGGTGGTGGAGCATCAATTGGAGGTGGAATCACTGGGGGAATTAGTTATTCATATCCTGTAATTAAATCTCAATTTAAATAATGAAAAAGTCATATTTATTTATTCTTTTAATCTTCATTTTAGGGAGTATAATTCTAATCAATACTCTTTTCAATAAAATACGGGAGAGGAGAAAAGGTATTGATTTTACTATCAATCGAATTGAATTAACCCCCACTAATAACTATATTTTTTATGATAAAAATAATATTAGGTTGGAATTATGGAATTATAATGTATATAAATCACTAGATATAAGGAAAAATGATAGGATATTAAAAAAAGCAAATTCGGACACCATTTTTCTATATAGAAAAAGACACAAAAATTATGAATTGTACCGGATATTATTACCAGTTGGGTTTTAAATTTAAACAGATGCTTTAGTGGTCAATTCTACCTAGCATAATATGTAGACGGGTTCCAAAACCCAGCTGACAGGAAGAAACCTGAGCCAGTTTGATATTATTACTAAACAAATAACTGTAGATTCAAAACAATTAACAAGCTTACTGAATTACGCATTTAATTTGGGACACCAGGGAATGCACCATTTTGATACTATATTTAATGCATCTTCAATGCTAGATGTATTAGGTCGAGGTCCCTTAGGGCTTGAAGCAAGACGTTTTTTTTGGCGAGTATCGGGCATATAAGTGGATGTATGAACATGGAATGGACATTTATGCAAGAACTTTTGATTAAGCAACAACGTCTATTTCTGGTACCCAAGCACTTAATTTACCTATTTCAAAATTAAATATGCTTAATTCAAGATTTAACAATATAAAACCTTAAAAATGAGAATTTTATTTTTATTATCATTTCTATTTTGTACAATAATACAGGCACAATTAAAATTGGAGATTGAGTTGAATAAAAACATAGAAGTTACAAAAGAAATCTCAAAAAAAAATACTCTAACCATATCCATCACAAATTTCAGCAATAGTAATATTGCTTTTCCTTTAAATAATGGAGGAATAACACCATTTCTTGAAAATGAATCCTGTACTGATAAAATGGTAAACGAATTAAGTTTATATAGTGCATTACCAATGATTGTTCTCGCAAAAGAAGGAAAATCTTTAGAAGTTGAAAGCTGGTTTCATCATATTGGAAATAATGTCAATTATGAAAAATCTAAAAAAAGGAGTTTCTATTCACATCTTATTTTTCTAAAACCTTATGAAAAATATACTTTTCAAGTATATTTCAATCCTCATGAGTTTTATGATAGTCCAAATGGCATTTCTTATTGGTATTTTGAAACAATGAAGCAAGTTGAATATAATTTAAAAGTGCAAATCTGTATTAATAAACTTCTATATAGAGAACTTACTAAGAGGCAACTAAAGAGATTGTCAAATTATAAATTATTTGAAGGTAATTTATTGAGTAATGATATTACGTACAATGAAGATGTAAATTATGGTGAAGAATGGAAAACGAATTCTATCCTTTCGGAATGAACTCCTGCTGCAAAGTCAGGAGACTTTGCGCGATCCAACAAATAAACTTTAAACCTCATTTTTTTTATCAACAGTACAAATGAGATTTTCTAGTATTGGAAAACGCCGGCTTCTCGAGATTGTGAAAAACATTATTTTATTGAGGGCTCAAAGTCAGGAGACTTTCCGCGGCGGGATGAAGTTATATTTACTGGATTATCTGAAGAAGAATTAAATAGTATTAGATTAATTCCAGAAAACGCGATTAAATATAAAAAACTATACTCTCCCAAAAATGGTGTTCTATACAAGATTGATGGATTTTACATAAAACCTGTTGTGCATTTAGCACAAATTAACTTTTAACTTGTTCAAACTTCTCTTGAATACGAAAAAATTCAAATATTGAATCATCGTAAAGGAAGTTATTTTCGATACTATTCTTGTCGCCAAACCCTGAAAGGTCTTTGCAAAGTTGATGTTTATTGTGAACTGTCCGCATAGTTGCGAGATATTCGTTTCAATCCTCTTTCTGATTTTTGATTTCGTTCTTGAAAACCCGACAAAGTTATGCTGATTTTTACGCATCGGGACTGATAGATTAATCTTGGAATAGTTGAATAAATCCACTTGGAGCTCTTTGCTAATATATCCTCTGTCTCCGATTAGCAAACAGTTTTGAAAATTTTCTTTTATGTCGTGAAGGTAGTTCACATCGTGAACATTTGCGGGCGAAAAATCAAAGGAGTGAAAGATTCCATTTTTGTCACAAACGGCGTGAAGCTTGAAGCCGAAATACCGTGCCTTCTGTGCCACGCAATATCCAAACGCAGGTTTTATTTCATCTGTCGAACAGATTGCGGAACGATTTGCCCGACTCATTTTACAGATTTCAATAGGCGTGGAATCCACAATGAAGACATCGGTGAAATCCGAAAACTTGCCGCTCAAAGTTTCACTGATTTTTTCAATGTACGGAAAAAGTTTCCTCCTTCTTTTGTTGTAGACACTTCTTTCAATTTCTCCGTCCAAATCAGTTCCTGAAATGCACCTAAATAGCTGAAGTTCAGAATTAATCAACATGTATTCTGCTGTAATATTGAGTGCCACAAGTTACAAGCCGGACATTTTCGGACGCCTGATTTGTTTATTTGTACTAATATGTTTACAGGTTTTTGTCAATTCTTTTAAAATAATTTTGTAGTTTTGAATGAGATTGTTCATGTATTTAATGACTTGGTAATCAATTAAATATACGATTTTTTAATCAAATGGACAATCTTTTTTCTTTCTTAATTCCTAAATGCACAACAGGTTTTTATAGATTATTGTTTTGTAAATATCAAATTTTCTTGAGGAAGATAAATATTAATATCTATTCCAGATGGGCATTTGTTACTATCAATTATTGTGTCATCAGGATAATAAGCCCATGATAATTGGGTAGAATTTATTTTTTTTAAATCCACATCTCCCCAACCAACACCACAATTTGTACCGCCATAATAAAATCCTACCTTATTTTGACCAGCAGAAAAATCAATGCTATAAAATTCTACCGAATCATCGTTCGTTGTATCTTGCAAAATTTGTCCTAAAGAATTTTTTATAATATATTTTACAATGAGTGCATCTCTGAAAAATTGTTTTTTAGAGCGTATTTCTAACTTGTTATCTATTTTTGTGATAATCAAAATAATTTCCTTTCCTTGAGAATTGGCTTTATAAGTGCCAATAAAAGGAGCTAGCTGATTATCAAAATCTTTAACATAAGCATTATTTGGAATATTATTTAAAGCTGTATTCAAAGGTAGTGTTTGTGCTTTACAAGAAATAAAACAAATAAAAAGACCAAATACTGCTATTGAATTATAAATTATTGTTTTCATTTTTTTTATATTTAAAATATTTATGAACAAGGTACAGGAATTGGTTGGTTATTAGCATCTAAATTTATACTTTGAACGCTTTGAACATTCCCATTATTTTCGATTCTTTGTAAAGAAATTTTATTAGATAAATTCATATTTTGCGTTATTTCAAAAAATAATTTTTCTACTCCTTTATTGTTTATTGATCCATCAGCATTTATATAATTTGAGCCATTTTTTTCGGGATCCATCAAATTTTTTTTGATTTCTCTGTAATCTCTTCGATATTTTTTCAGGTCTGTATCAGAAAAAGTAACTAATGCATCATTGTAACTTCCGTTAAAGCGTATAATATAATGCATACCATTACGCGCAACCATGCCAAGATATGCATTAGTAACAGTCAAATTTCCTTGACCTAATGCAAAGTTCAGCAATTGGTCAAAATCTCCTGGAGAAAACATTGGTGTTCCTGTTGGGGTATGATTGTGATAACCACCTTGATAACCTGACTTATCACCAAAATTTACGCTGTGTTCTCCACCCTGTATTATTGCCGAAGGAGTTCCGTCTGCCTTAAACATTACGCCTTTTTCCCTGCCTGCCGAAGAATTTGCCTTTAAAAATGAAATTGCGGGTTTGGTTTTGGGATTTTCTAACATTTCTTTTGTTTTTTGGCAAGGTGTCTTTTGAGGAGGAGCTACCACATTTCCACCACCACAAGGATTGACTAGTCTATTAGCGAATTTAACCCAGAACCAATAACACTTTAACCCATTACCGTCATCATAACAGTGGAATATCCATCTGCCATCATCACTAGATTGACCAGCAGGTGGATCACTTGGACGGGGGCCTGGATTGCTTGGAGTACAACCAACACATGCTGTTGGCATGCCTCCATCAGTTGGACCTCCTCCTGTTGGTCCACCACCACCAATGGGACCTCCACAAATGTTGATTATCAATAAAAAAATTTAACTTTAGTCAGAATGTTGTACAAAAATCTGTTAAAAAATGAGTCGACAAGCATATTATTAACTAAAAACAAATTATTATTAGAAAAAATTCTCTCTTTTTTGGCTTTTTTTCATCTTGCTATTGTTGAATATTATAAAGGTGCTGCTGGTCCATGCGACCCTAATCCATGTCCAGATTGTCCGCCAGGAGGTGGTGGACCAACAGGAGGAGGTGGAGGTCCCATTGGTGGTGTGAAATTTCCATATCCCTCTCAGTCAATCCAAATTTAGTGATTTGTTTTTGAGTTCTTTTTTACCATTCCATAGAAGAACCAATATTGAAGAAAAGCCACCGGAGCTTCCGTTCAACGGGTTTTGATTTGCCTACGGCGAACCTTCGGTTTCTTGTCTTTCAGACAAAACGAAAGCTTAGTTATTAGGCGATGTGCTTGTTAAAGATCAATCGAAATTTTAACTTTTCCGCCAAGTCCTTTTTCTACAATATCAAACAATGTTTTAAGCGTTAAATTACTTCCATTATTTTCAATTTTAGAAATATATTCACGTTTTTTATCAACCAAATCTGCTAATTCAGATTGAGTTAAATGTTTTTCTTCACGAGCTTTACGCAACAATAAGCCAATTTTAAAAGATTCGAAATCTCTATCGAGTTCATCTCTTCTTTCAGTTCCTTTTTTTCCGTAAACACTGTCTTTTATTTCTTTCCAACTTTTAGTTTCCATTTTCTTTTGATTTTTGTTCGTAGTATTCCGCCATTATTTTTAAGGCTTTAATAATTTCATTTTTTGGTGTTTTTTGTGTTTTCTTTTGGAATCCATTCATCAAAACAATCAATTTTTCACCGTCAAAAAAGCAAAAAACCCTCCAAATATTTGAACCTAATTGAATTCTTGCTTCGTACAATCCATCAGTTCCAACAATATGTTTTAAATAGTTTGAAGGAACACGCTCAAGAGTTTCAATCGCTTCAATAATCTTGAATATTTTATCCTGAACTTTTTGAGGTTGTTCAGAAAGAAAATTTTCAAAATATTTTTTAAACGATATAACTTCTCTTACTTTCATCAAACAAAAGTAATATAAAAGTTACATTTCTCCAAATCATTTTCTTACTAGTGAATGAAATAATTTGAGTGAAAAGAAACCTCCAAAGATTACAGAAATAAGCGAAAAGGTTAAATAAAATATTACAGAAAGTGTTGATTTAAGTCTTACGCACCTACGATAATCAATCCGCAGAACCTGACTGTCGGCAGACAGGACCCCCTTCCAAAGACTACCAAACGCCACAAAAAAAAGCAGTCCTTCTGAAAAACTGCTTTGTAGGTCTAAATTCTAAAAACGGAATCTCCATAATAGGACCAAAATGCTGTTGAAAAGCCACCGGAACATCTGTTCAACGGGCTTTCAGCTTGTGTCCTGCGAACAAGACGAAAGCTTGGTTATTGGTGGCAGTGCTTATTGCAACGTATCAAATTTTGGCAGGAGAAATCGCAGCTGTTTGCCGTTGGTTCAGTTTCCACAACCAATAAATTCCACCCAAAGGAATTCCAAATGTCCACATAGAACCAAGATAGCCCATTGCGCTAAAACTTACTCCAAATAGAATTTGAAAATTTAGAAGATTGAAAGAAAGTCCGTCAACTGCTGCGTAGGAAATTGCGGGTACATTGAGAAGAATTACCGCTAAATATTTCAACCATTTTTTTGTCAATGTACTTTTCTTGATTTTTCTAATTACAAAAATATTGAAAATTAAAACTGTCAAAGGCAAAAGTCCGAATAACCAAAATAATAACATATTAGGTTTAGGAGCTTTTACGTCAAGGGTATTTATATTCAATATTTTCTTTGAATTGTCGTCAAACAAAACTTGAAAAACTCCAAATTCCTTATCGTTAGAAAACTCGATTAGTGCAAGTGTTGTATTTGGTGGCGTGTTTTCACTTTCGACTGTTGAACGTTTTTTTTCAGATTTCATAAGTGAATATTCAAATTTATTTTTTCCGAAATTTCGTTCAACTAAACTTCTAAATTGGTCTAAACCTGACTTTAAAGTGTCAATATTAGTATTTTTTCCCATTTCACTTTCTAATGCCATTTGAGAAATACATTTGTCATAATCTTTTTTCATTAGAGATTCAACAAATGCTTCGGTTTTGTCTTTGAAAGTAAAAGTGTCTTTGATAAAGTCGCAACTTGTCAAAATTGCAAGTGTCAAAACAAGTAAAGAAAGTTTAATTTTTGTCATACAGTTTTTTGTTAACGATTGTTTCTATAGCATTGCCACCAGCGCTTGGGTATTTCTGTTGGCGGGATAAAAATACGAAATCTTTCTACTTGCTAAAAACTTAATTAATCGAGAAAATCTTCGATGAAAACTTCATACCCGCTTGTAGAAATACTTTGTTGAACTAAACCTCCGTCAGCTTTTCCCATTCGCCGTTTTAGTAATTTTGTTTTTTTTAACAATCAAAACATTACTATGGCTACAAAAAAAAATCTATTGAGGATTTAAGATCAAACAAATTCCTCAACCGTGCCTCGAGCGAAGTTAACGGTTTTGCCGAACTCCTGCAACGCTTCGAAAGAAATATTTCCATTCGCGGCAGAAGCAAACGAACCTTTGATAATCAATCCGCAGAACCTGCCTGTCGGCAGACAGGAACCCCTTCCAAAGGCCACCAAACGCCACAAAAAAAAGCAGTCCTTCTGAAAAACTGCTTTGTAGCTCTGAATGCTAAAAACGAAAACCCCATAATAGGACCATAATGCTGTTGAAAAGCCACCGGAACATCTGTTCAACGGGCTTTCATCTCTTGTCCTGCGGACCAGACGAAAGCTTGGTTATTAGGCGAAGTTTTTTTCTTTGTCTTTTCTGATTCTAGTAATTCTTTTTACTTCACTTGATTTTTCAGACATTTCATTTTCAATGTCATAATCATCTTGAAGTCCAAGCCAAAATTTTGCAGAATTTCCAAAATAAGCACTTAATCTTACGGCTGTATCTGCTGATATTCTCCTGTTGCCTTTAATAATTTCCGAAACTCTTGTCTGCGGAATATCTAAATCTTTCGACAATCTATACTGTGAAATTTCAAGAGGAATTAAAAATTCTTCTAATAAAATTTCTCCAGGTGTTATATTTCTTAATTTTTCCATTTTTTTCATTTTAATGATAATCCATAATTTTAACCTCAAAGGCATTGCCATTTTCCCATCTAAAAATAATTCTCCATTGATTGTTAATTCTGATACTATAGAATTCCTTTAAATCACCTTTCAACTTTTCAAGTCGATTTGCTGGCGGAATTCTTAAATCATTTACATCAACTGAATTATTTATCATTCTTAATTTTCGTCTTGCAATTTCCTGAATTTCTCTTGGAAGTTTTTTGGAAACAATTCCGTTCCATATTTTTTCGGTCTCTTTATTTCCAAAATTTACAACCATACTTTTAACGTTACTAACGTCAAAGATAAGTAAAATAGTTCAAATTTTGATTTTAATCCGGATTTTTTTTAAAATGTCGCCTAACGGCCGGGTATTTCTGTTGGCGGGGATTATTATAACTGGTTTTTGTAAATATAACCAAATGAGTAACTAGCGAAAATCTTTAGGATGTAAACTTCAACCCCGCTAATAGAATATGTTGAACCAAACCTCCGGTAGCTTTTCCCATTCGCCGTTTCATTAACTTTGTTTTCATTAACCTTTTAAAAACCCATAAAATGGCTACAAAAAAAAATCTACTGAGGATTTAAGATCAAACAAATTTCTCAACCGTGCCTCTAGCGAAGTTAACGGTTTTGCCGAACTCCTGCAACGCTTTGAAGGAAATATTTCCATCCTGGGCAGAAACAAACGAACCTTTGATAATCAATCCGCAGAACCTGCCTGTCGGCAGACAGGACCCCCTTCCAAAGGCTATCAAACGCCACAAAAAAAAGCAGTACTTCTAAAAAACTGCTTTGTAGCTCTGAATGCTAAAAACGAAATCCCCATAATAGGATCATAATACTGTTGAAAAGCCACCGGAGCTTTCGTTTAACGGGCTTTCAGCTTGTGTCCTGCGGACAAGACGAAAGCTTGGTTATTAGGCGAAGTTTTTTTCTTTGTCTTTTCTGATTCTAGTAATTCTTTTTATTTCACTTGATTTTTCAGACATTTCATTTTCAATGTCATAATCATCTTGAAGTCCAAGCCAAAATTTTGCAGAATTTCCAAAATAAGCACTTAATCTTACGGCTGTATCTGCTGATATTCTCCTGTTGCCTTTAATAATTTCCGAAACTCTTGTCTGCGGAATATCTAAATCTTTCGACAATCTATACTGTGAAATTTCAAGAGGAATTAAAAATTCTTCTAATAAAATTTCTCCAGGTGTTATATTTCTTAATTTTTCCATTTTTTTCATTTTAATGATAATCCATAATTTTAACCTCAAAAGCATTGCCATTTTCCCATCTAAAAATAATTCTCCATTGATTGTTAATTCTGATACTATAGAATTCCTTTAAATCACCTTTCAACTTTTCAAGTCGATTTGCTGGCGGAATTCTTAAATCATTTACATCAACTGAATTATTTATCATTCTTAATTTTCGTCTTGCAACTTCCTGAATTTCTCTTGGAAGTTTTTTGGAAACAATTCCGTTCCATATTTTTTCGGTCTCTTTATTTCCAAAATTTACAACCATACTTTTAACGTTACTAACGTCAAAGATAAGTAAAATAGTTCAAATTTTGATTTTAATGCGGATTTTTTTTTAAAATGTCGCCTAACTCTTTGCAAATTGGTTATGGCGCCGACTTTTAGCACAAATGTTGAATAGAATTACTATTCTTCAACCCTGCACAAAAGTTCAATAGAAGCACTTCACTGGCTCTATTGCCAATTTGTTTGTTATGGGCAGGTTTTCTTTTCATTATAGTCTTATTGATAAATCCAAATACCCTCCAAAACCGAATTCAACTATTTTTTGAAGTGTCGAAATCCAAGCTTCTTTTATATTGTTCTCAATTTTTGAAATATTCGACTTGGTCGTACGAACTCTGTCGGCAAGTTCTTCTTGTGTTAGACCTTTTTCAAGTCTTGCTTGTTGAAGCATTACTGCGATTTTAAAGTTTTCGTAACCGGCTTCCAATTCATCACGTTTTTTCGTTCTGCGTTTGCCGTAGTTTTTTCTTTAAAATCTTCAAGCGTCATTAAGTTCTTGTTTTTCGTTTTCATACTCTGCTTTTATTTTAATTACCATTTCAATTTCTTTTTACGGTGTTTTTTGAGTTTTCTTCTGAAAGCCGTTAGCCAAAACAACTAACTGACCTTTGACAAAAAAAGAGAAAATGCGAAATATATCACTTCCTAATTGTACTCGAATTTCATAAAGTCCGTCTGTGTTCTCTATGTGTTTGAGATATGTTTCTGAAGCTCTTTCTAAATCTTCTTCTAAGTCAAAATGTCCAAACTATTTTCGCTTACATTTTCTTGTTTTGCTTGTCAAAAAAGGTTTGAAAATAGTCTTTGTAAAAAGTTAAAAAAAACTGCTTTGTAGCTCTGAATTCTAAAAACGAAATCTCCATAAGAGGACAATTATGCTGCTGAAAAGCCACCGGAACATCTGTTCAACGGGCTTTCATCTCTTGTCCTGCGGACAAAACGAAAGCTTAGTTATTGTGCGAAGTGTTTTTTTTAGGCTGTCGATGGGTTTATTTGAATTTGCCCGCCTACTGCTCTCAATACTTTCATTATCGTTCCAAATTGAGGTTTTGCACCGTCAGATAAAGCCTTGTATAAGCTTGGTCGGCTCAATCCGGTTTCCTCCGCAATTTTGGTCATTCCAATTGCTTTTGCAATATTTCCGATTGCGGTCACAATTTGCGCATCGTTTCCCTCTTCTAAAACTGCATTAAGATATTCAGCAATCATTTCTTTGCTGTCTAAATAGTCTGCTATATCAAATTTTGTGGTTTCCATCTTTTTATTTACTTAAATTTTTCCAAATCTCTTTTGCTTTGTCAATGTCTTTTTGTTGAGTTGATTTTTCGCCGCCAATTAGCAGAATGATAATTTTTCCGTCAGTTTCTTTGAAATAGATTCTATAACCTTTTGCGTAGTTGATTTTCAGTTCGTTAATTCCGTCTCCGACAGGTTTCCACTCGCCAAAGTGTTCATCCAATTCAAGTTTCTGAATCCGAAATAAAATTTTCGCCTTTGCTCTCAAATCCTTTAGTTTCCGAAGCCATTTGTCAAATTCTGCCGTTTTTTCTATAAAGTACATTTTCAAAATTTGTATTCATTCGGATACAAAGTTATGAAATTATTTGGAATTTTAAAATGTTACTTTTTATGTGATTTCCTTTTAACATATCGCAAAGCCCTTGTCGAACTAAACCTCCGGTAGCTTTTCCCATCCACCGTTTCATTAATTTTGTTTTTATTAACCTTTTAAAAACCCATAAAATGGCTACAAAAAAAATCTCCGGAGGATTTAAGGACGAAGAAATTTCTGAATCGTACTTCAAGCGAAGTTAAAGTTTTTTGCCGAACTCCTGCAACGCTTCGAAAGAAATATTTCCATCCTGCGCAGAAGCAAACGAACTTTCGATAATCAACCCGCAGAACCTGCCTGTCGGCAGGCAGGAACCCCTTCCAAAGGCTACCCAACGCCACAAAAAAAAGCAGTCCTTCTGAAAAACTGCTTTGTAGCTCTGAATTCTAAAAACAATAACTCCATAGAAGAACCAATATTGGAGAAAAGCCACCGGAGTTTCCGTTCAACGGGCTTTCATTGTTGGCTTTTCAAGCCCAACGAAAGCTTAGTTATTTAGCAGTAGTTTTTATAATTTTATTACATTCCAAATTCTTATATCTTAAATTTAAACAAACTTTTCATTCTGATATTATTCCAGAAGGCATTAATGTTATTGTTACATTATATTTACCTGTTTTTTTGTTTTTTCGCAAAACCAATAATTCTTTGGCAAATTTATTTTTTCTTACTAAATCACCAACTTTTACATCTTCATAATCTCTTATGTCGTAATTCCATAATTTAACTTCTCTATTATTGCTATATAAGATTAATGACTTAGTTGGTGAGACTTCAATTTTAGTTATAATAAAATTAATTTCATTTTTTAATTCCTTTTTAGATTGTAAATAATAATTTATTACGATTATAAAAACAAATAAAGAAAATAATGAGAAAGCAATTCCAATATACTTATCTTTCATTTTCTTAAATTATTAATTTGTTTATTAAGTTGTTGAGTTTTAAGGGTTCTCAAAAAATTACTGCTAAGGTCCTGCAACTTTGCGAAGTTGCGACTGGACCCAGCATGGCATCAGCGTCTCAATTTTGCAAAACTGCTTGTTGAACTAAACCTCCGGTAGCTTTTCCCATTCGCCGTTTCATTAACTTTGTTTTTATTAAACCCTAAAAAACCCATAAAATGGCTACAAAAAAAATCTCCGGAGGATTTAAGGACGAAGAAATTTCTGAATCGTACTTCAAGCGAAGTTAAAGTTTTTTGCCGAACTCCTGCAACGCTTCGAAAGAAATATTTCCATTCGCGGCAGAAGCAAACGAACCTTTGATAATCAATCCGCAGAACCTGCCTGTCGGCAGACAGGAACCCCTTCCAAAGGCCACCAAACGCCACAAAAAAAAGCAGTCCTTCTGAAAAACTGCTTTGTAGCTCTGAATTCTAAAAACAATAACTCCATAGAAGAACCAATATTGGAGAAAAGCCACCGGAGTTTCCGTTCAACGGGCTTTCATCTCTTGTCCTGCGGACAAGACGAAAGCTTAGTTATTACCAGCAGTTTATTTTATTCAAGGGACTTACAGCTTGTAAAATTTAAATTTGGGTCAAGTAACTTTTTTTTGAAATCGGCCGGAAGTGAAATGCTTTTTTGACAAAAGTTGATTTCATTAAACTTATTTTCGGTTTTATTCCAGATTAACGCCTTGGTTTCTTGATAATCTCCATTATAAAAATAAGCATTTTGTTTTTCATCAACATAAAGTGTCCATTTGTGATAGTCACTAAAAGTAATATTAATTGGTTGTTGATACAATATTTTTCCATTTTCCGTAGTGATGGCAAATATCTTTTCGTCGTCGCCAATGTTTTTCATTATAATATTCTGGTTTCTTCCCCAATAATACGTACCACTTTCAGTAATAAATCCTGATTTAATAGATTCAACTTTCCGCGATGGATTGTCACATCTGGTAATTGATAAAATGGTAAATATAATTAGTAAAGTCTTCATTTAACACAATCTTTATAAATTCTGACTAACGTTAAATTTAAACATTGATAATCAAATAGTTATATATTTTCATTTTTTGACTATTTGATTATCCAAAATAGTAAAAATTTCTTCGTTAGCGGCTAAAAACAACTCCGTTTTCGAGTAGGGGAATTACAGATAACGGCCGGGTATTTCTGTTGGCGGGCTAAAAATACGAAAACTTTCTACTTGCTAAAATCTTAATTAATTGCTAAAATCTTCGATGGAAACTTCATACCCGCTTGTAGAAATACTTTATTACGCAGTTTCTTTATTCAACAATGGAAGAAACCATCATATAGATTTTCTTCTAATTTTTCTACAACGTTTTTTTTATTGTCCTGGAATGTAAGTTTTCTAAATTTATCGCCACGTATGTTCAAAAAATGAATAATGGTCTTATTTCCTCTATATTGCACAAGTAATTTAGAACTGAATAAATCGAAAATAAAATTGTAAAATTCACTTGGATTGCTTTCTATCATTTTTTCACTAAACGTCGGTAATTCGTTTGTCCGGTCAATATAGAACTCAACTGAATTATTTTCCCCAATCCAAAATGATATATTAATTCGATTTTCTTTTTCTACTGAATCGAAAAGTGTAGAAAATTCGTTTGCGAATTTTGCATTCACTTTAAAATTTTGATTTTCATAAAGCTTCCTTTGATTTAGTTTCAAAAAAATTTCATCAAAAGTTTCAGTGACTTTGTTTTTTATTTCCATACAGTAGTTTGAAATTGTGGACAACACTCAAATATACGCAATCAAAACAATCCCACAAACTTTTTCAAACTTTTTGATCCCCTGATTATCAATAAGATATTTTTTATAAAATTGTGGTGATACAAAAAACACAAACCGAATTTCATGTCCGGGATATGCAGAATACCCAAGTGAAGCCCGATGAAAATCCAAACCTTTTTCCTGGTTTATTGCTGAGTTTGTTTGCTGCATATTTGATCACTATCCACCTACAAAATTCCAAAACAGTAAAAAAATCTTTGCATTCCTTTATTGAAGGGATGTTTTTTTGTGATCTGAAAAACCACCTCCAGCTTTCTTACCCCAAACATACCCCATCCCGGGAACTTCCCCGAACAGTGCCCGAGTACACCGCGGTCGAACCACGGCGCAACTACGGGTCAACCTCAGGATTCCCTTTATTTTAAAGTAGCTGATGAAGATTTAATGAGTAAAAAAACGTAACTTTGGTAAATTGGATCTCATAGAATGATCCTGGCAACCAAATCATTACAAAGATAATGAAAATATGGGCTCCTTCGATTCTTTTTTAGGCATCAGCGGAAAAGTAGGCGATTACGTGTTTTATACCTTGAATGGAAAACCGGTGGTAAGGCGGGTTCAGAAAAAGAAAAAAGGTGCCAAAAGCGCCGCCCGGATCCAGGCCGGTAAGCAAAACACAGAATTCGGAAAAGCGTCCGCGGCAGGGAAATTCCTCCGCCGCGCACTTCAGCATGAAATGGAAACACTGGGGGATGCGTTTCTTTACCAGCGCATCAATCAGCTGTTGCTTCGCATCAAAAACCTTAATCCGGCAACGGATGGCGAAAAAACGCTTAAAGGAGGGTTGAACACCACGCAGGGTGCGGAACTTTTTCAAAGATTCCGGTTCAGAAAAAATAAAAAGTATTCAGAGGAAATACTGTTTTCTGCAACAGAAAATGGTGGAATAGCGCTCATCGGAGCAAGACCTGCTGAGCTGCCCTTCCAAATCATCGAGTTACAGATCAATTTCAAAAACGGACAGTTCCGCAGAGAAACTGCACCTGCAGAATCTTCCGAAACCGGTGAGCTCTGCTGGAAAAGAAAATTCCGCAGGAAGAAGGACTACTCCCATTTTCTCTTCGTTTTTGGGGACCGCACTTTCCAGGGCATGGTGCTTTAAAACGCCTGAATCAGGGAATCGGGGTTTGATCTGCATTAAGAATTGCTGCATTTGATCCTGTAATTTTGCAGCGGGCACTCTTTTAAGACAAATTTAACCATTCATTAAAAGACTTTTACATCCTTTTTGCTATATTTGGGAAACATTTAAAATTATTGGATTATGGCAAATATTACATTACACGGAAACCCCGTGTCCACAATAGGCGATCTGCCGCAAATCGGTTTATCCATAAGGGAATTCGCACTGGTCAATGAAAAACTGGAAGTGAAAACACTGGATGATTATGACGGCATGAAGAAAATCATATCCATTTTCCCCAGTATAGACACTGGCGTATGTGCCGCCTCTGCAAGAAAATTCAACGAAGCCGCTGCCGGTTTGGAAAATACCGTGGTGATTAATATTTCCAAGGATTTACCTTTTGCTCTGGGCAGATTCTGTGCCGCAGAAGGTTTGAATAACGTGGAGACTCTTTCGGATTTCCGCGGAACTTTTGGCGATGATTACGGCGTAACCATTGCAGATGGACCCATGAAGGGACTTCTTTCCAGAGCGGTCATCGTAACCGATGAAAATGGAAAAGTGGTGTACACGGAACAGGTTCCCGAAATTGCCCAGGAACCGAATTACGAAGCCGCACTGAATGCCGCCAAATTCCTTTCCACCTGATTAATTACATAATTCCGCGGATTCCAACTCCCTGCAATTACAAGGATTTCTTTGGGTTTTTTTTCAAAGTCTGATAAGGGCGATTATTCCTGAAGGTTGTTTTTTTGCAGGCGGATGAGCAAACCCTCAATGGTTTGGCGATCTGCTCTGTTCAATTTTAGGCTCAAGGCAGTCATTCACTCGCAAACCTGTTCGCAAAGGCAGCGTCCGGGAATTTCCACAATGGGTTCAAATGTTAAATTTCTCTTAATTGCCGGATTTTTAACAACATATCCTCCCGGAAATTTTTATTTTTAGTTTTTGAAATCTAAAAGAAAACCTATGAAACTGAATCCTTATCTCAACTTTGACGGCACCTGCGAAGAAGCCTTCAATTTTTACAGCAAAGTGTTCCAAACCGGGTTCAACCAATTTGGAATCATGCGCTTTGGCGATGTGCCCGCCAGTGAAGAAATGCCGCCTATTCCCGAAGAGTTTCACCACCGGGTCATGCACGTGGGAATCAATCTCGGCAATCAGACCTTGATGGGCAGCGACATCATGCCGGGTTTTGGAAACAGGCCATTTCAGATCGGCGATAATAATTATGTCAGTATTCATCCGGATTCCCGCGAAGAAGCAGATCGGCTTTTCAACGAACTTTCTGCGGGTGGGGAGGTAGAAATGCCGATGCAGGACCAGTTTTGGGGCGATTATTTCGGGAGTTTCCGGGACCGGTTCGGGACCAGCTGGATGATCAACTACAATGAGGACGCTTCATAGATTTGATCATTTGGGCGGCTTCCGGATTTTCCCCATCACCTGATGCCCAAGAGAAAATTCGGAACCGGGCTGTCCGCTACAATCTTTTTTTTGGCCCCGGCTTTTCCATATGCAAAAAAAAGGATTTCCACTTCCATCCCTGCCGCAGAAGTCACGCCTCCTTCCGAAAATTAAACATCATCTCATTAATATGCACTCATCGCCTATGACGCCAATCACTATAAGCAAGACCATCAGCAAGCCCGTCCAAAAAGTGTGGGATTATTTCAATCTGCCGGAACATATCGTCCACTGGAACTTTGCCCACGAATCCTGGCATTGCCCGAAAGCAGAAAACGACTTGCAGGTCGGCGGAAAACTTAAAACCAGAATGGAAGCCAAAGACGGAAGTTTTGGTTTTGATTTTGAAGGGACTTATGATGAAATCATTCCGTCAAAATTAATCAGATACCATATGGAAGATGGAAGAAAGGTGGAAATCAGGTTTGACGAAATAGATCAAGATACCACGAAAGTCACAGAAATTTTCGATCCCGAAACCTTGAACCCCATCGAAATGCAGCGTGAGGGTTGGAATGCGATTCTTCAGAATTTCCACAGATATGTGATGAATAGCTGATTAATTCCACGTATCGAAAATATTCCTTAATTTTAGGGAAATTAAAAAGAAATGAAAGATCCGATTACCATCAAGATTACAATTCTGCAGCCTGTTCACAAAGTTTGGGATTATTTCTACAACCCAAAACATATTGTAAAATGGAATTTCCCCACCACCAACTGGCATTGCCCAAAAGCAAGCAGCCAGTTCTACGAAGGTGGGCGTTTCGACTACCGTTTGGAATACAAGGATAAAAGCTTCGGATATAATTTTGCGGGACATATCGACGAGATTAAAGTCTTGGAATTCGTGAAAAGCCATCTCGATGACGGTCGAAAAGTGGAGGTGTACTTCAATAAAATAGACGGGAATACCACCGAAATCATTGAAATCTTCGAGCCCGAAATCCAGAACAGTCGGGAAATGCAGCGGGTCGGGTGGTATGCGATTTTGGACCGCTTCCACAAGTATGTGGAAAACAATTAACTGCAGCCTGCAGTCAGCACCGCTGAAAAAGTTCCTGAATTAGATTTCCTCTTTGATTCCATACCATAAAATGTGGAAACGGAGAATCGAAACAGCCATATTAGAAATTTTAAAAGTGAAAAGGCTTGATCCGGCTTACTTGAAATCAGAAATTTCCTGAGGATTGGTAGGTGCAAAGACTTTAGCCCGGGAAAACTCAAATTTGAAAATTGAAATCCCACTGTCGGCAGACAGGCTTGAAAACCGAAATAAAAAATACGATGAACAATGATATTTTCCCATGCCTATGGTATGATGGCGACGCCAGACAGGCCGCTGATTTCTACTGCAGTGTTTTTGATGGCAAGATCACGGTGGATTCACCGATGGTACTGAATCTGGATCTTTTTGGTCAGAGATTCATGCTGCTGAATGGGGGTCCGGCGTACCAAAAGAATGCTTCGATTTCCTTCATGGTTTTATGTGATACTGAAGAAGAGGTAGAGAAATATTGGAAACCGCTGTCCGAAGGAGGAATTGTCCTGATGGATCTCGGTGAATATCCTTGGAGCAAAAGATACGGATGGGTCCGCGATCAATTTGGCGTAACTTGGCAGGTTTATATGGGTGAAAATCAGGGCGACCAGAAGATTGTTCCCACCCTCATGTTCATTCACCAGAATAACGGAAAAGCCATGGAAGCCATGCAGCATTACACCAGAATCTTCCCCAATTCCAAAATAGTTGGTGTTTTGAAGTATGGAGAGGGTGTGGGAAATGAAACCCATGAAGTTCCGGAGAATGTGCAGCACGCGCATTTCGTGATTGACCATTACCATTTCTTCTGCATGGACAACTCCTATGACCATCAGTTTGATTTTTCTGAAGGGATTTCGATCGTGGTGATGACCGACAACCAAACCCAGACCGACCACCTCTGGAATTCCTTGATTGCCGATGGAGGTGAGGAAAGCAGATGTGGCTGGTTGAAAGATAAGTTCGGGGTCAGTTGGCAGATTACCCCGAAAAGATTGCTGGAACTGATGAATAATTTCGATGGAACTGACCGGTCGCAAAAGGTTTTCCAGGCGATGCTGAATATGAAGAAGATTGTAATTGCCGATTTGGAAACTGCTTACAACTCCTGAAATTGAGCAGCATCTTTGGAATTATAATGGAATTACAGGGATTTTTGCTGTTTTGAATTAATACTTTAGGTGACTCATCGTGTATTCTTTTGAACTGCGTGAAATATAAACAGTGAAATGAAACAACTGGAATTTGAAACTGCGATCAATGCCACTCCTGAGAAAGTCTGGGAAACCATGTGGAGTGCAGAGACCTATGGAAAATGGACTCCCGGTCACCGCTATGAAGGAAATTGGGAAACCGGTTCCGAAATGAAGTTTTTTGACAAAGACAACAACGGAATGTATAACCGTGTGGAAACCAATATTCCGAATCGTGAACTCAAAATGAAGCATCTCGGCTGGATTATGGCAGGAAAATTGGATCCGCAAAACTGGACGGATTCTGAAGTCACTTACTTTTTCGAGCCGACCGAAAATGGAACCCTCCTGAAAACTGAAATCAATGCCTTGGATGAGTTTGTGGAGTTTTATAATGATTATATTCCCAATATTTTTACAAAAATCAAAGAATTGTCAGAAAATTAGAAATCCTCAATCTCAACTTTAATCTTAATCTCAAATACCGTCATGGAAACCTTAGACTATAGCATCATCATCAATGCGCCCATCCAAAAAGTGTGGAACTTGCTGTGGAATCAGGAATCTTATTCTCAATGGACCAGGTTTTTCGATGAGGGTTCTACCCTGAAATCCGACTGGCAAGTGGGCGGAAAAACCTACTTTCTGGACAAAACCGGAAACGGAATGGTCTCCACCATCATGAGTTTAAATGAGCCGAATGAAGTGATTTTCCGCCATTTGGGAACTTTTCAGAATGGAGTGGAAGATACCAAAAGCCGCGAAGTGATGGAATGGAGCGGTACCGAAGAAAAATACTTTCTGCGCGCGATTGATGAAACAACCACCGAACTTCGCGCCATCACGCATACCATGCAGGAATATAAGGAATACATGGACAACGGTTTTAACAAAGGTTTCGCATTTTTGAAAAATCTGGCGGAAAGCTGATTTTAAATCCCGGTTGCAGTGGCATCCTTTTTTAGGGATTGAGCGAAATCGGAATCTCAAAAAAGACATAGCCTTGCCTGTCTCCATGCAGCCCAACACATCGGCTGACAGCGAAAGCGGGACGGCTCTTGGAAGAAGTCGGAAATTCGGCTGCTCAAAAAAATATCCACCCCTTAAAGTAAAATGAAATTCCGGTCGTCTTTCCCGGTATGGAACTGGAATTGGCCTCGATGTCGCAAACCGAAAAAGATAGTCTGATTGCTCAAACCGTAAAAAATTACGGCGGGAAACTGATGTCTTTTATCCGGCCGAAAGTGCGCAATACAGAGGATGCGGAAGATATTTTGCAGGAGGTTTGGTACCAGTTCAGCAATCTGACCAATATCGGCGAAATTGTGAATGTCGGCGGTTGGCTGTACCGGGTATCGAATAATAAAATCATTGATAAATACCGGAAAAAGACGACCGATAATTTGGAGGATTTCGTGTATGTGGACGAAGACGGAAGTTTTTCGGTGAAAGATATTTTGTTGCTGGATGACTCTGAAAATCCTGAACTGTTGGCGTTTCGCGAGGAGGTCTGGAAACAGCTTTTTGCGGCTTTGGACGAATTACCCGAGAATCAGCGGCTGGTTTTCGTGGAGACCGAAATGGAAGGCAGAAAATTGAAGGAAATCGCCGATGAGCAGGGAGAAAACATCAAAACCATCATCAGTAGAAAAAATTATGCGGTGAAACATCTGCGGAAACGGATGCTGGGTTTGTATAAAGATTTGAAAGATTAAGGAAATGAGCAATAATTTTAAAGGAAAAATAGCGCTTTTCGTGATTGGTGGAATCGCGATGTTCTTTGCGGTGACCGCGATAGTAATGTGGCTTTGGAATCTGCTGCTGCCGGAAATTACAGGGGTGAAGGCCGTCACTTTTTGGCAGGCAATGGGGATTTTGGTGCTGAGTAAGATCCTGTTTGGCGGTTTCGGAGGAAAGCACGGAAAAGGATGGAGGGCAAAAGAAAAATTCAGGCAGATGAAGGAAGAACATTGCGGAATGAGTGAGGAAGAAAAACAACGGCTGAAAGAATTGTGGAAAAAACGCTGTGAAACTACTGGGTTTTTTGGAAAAAGCGAATAAGGGCAGACACTTTTGTTCGCTTTTTTGTTGTATTGCTGCCGCTTTTCTTTTGCAGATTACCCCGTTTTCAGCGATTTTTGTGACTCGGTGGACGTAATTAAAAGTTCATGGAGCTGCACCAATTTTTAGGAGGATGCCGTGTCAATGAACTGATTCTTTTCTGCGTTGCGTTAAAATTATTTTATAAAACCCTATTTTTGCACGTCGCGTCTCACGTCCCGCAATTCTAAGATGAAAGATTATTATTATTTTCTGGGTATAAAATCCAATGCTTCCGATGAAGACATCAAGAAAGCATACCGGAAGTTGTCCTTAAAATACCACCCCGATAAAAATCCCAATGACGATTTTTTTTCTGACCGGTTCCGGGAAATCCAGGAAGCGTATGAAATGTTGAGCGAGCCCGAAAGACGCAGGATTTACGACGAAAATCTGGCGCATCTGCAAAGAAGTTACCGGCCGACCTTGCCGCCATCCATCAGAACTTTCTCGGCCAATAAGATCCGGGTGAAAAAAGGGGAGGAAGTCATCATCAACTGGCATACGAATAACGCCGATGTGGTGAAGATCTTACCTTTCGGATTGGAAAAAGGCTACGGAGAAAGGGTCTTTAAAATCACCGAATTCAAGGAGGGAGAATTCCAGCTTCTCCTTCATGCCACAAACACGCTTTTGAATAAAACCGTGGTGCAGGGAATCACCATTACCGAAACCTTCGATAATGAACGGGAACAGTTCAGGAGTGATCTGGAAGAAATATTTAAACCACAGAAGCCAACCCGAATCAATCCTGGAGGGCAATCCAGAGGAATGAGGGTGATCCTGGCGATTCTCTTCTTCGTGATTGCCATTTTGATCTTGGTGAAAACATTTTCCGGAAACTGAATCGTTTGCTTCGGCTTTTCAAAATTTCGCACGCTTTACCGCAGTATTTTTACAAAACATCTGGCGATTGATCTGAACCCAACTTTGTTGGGGTTATTTCCGTATTGTTATGAATAAAATAATTTTAATGGGGAAAAATCAAAATTTTGGTCTTGATTTTGATAATGTTTAATTGCGTGTAAAAATTCATTGCTAAAATGATATTTCTCGTTAAGTGAATACCCAACCCTTAAAATGATTAATGAGATGAAACATCTATTTCAAAACCAGGAAAATAAATTTGATGAAGTCCTGTTCCAGGGCAGAAACAAAGATTACGGAGCTTATGTCTTGCGAAATGAAGCCGACAGCATCCTTACCAAATCGATGTTGATTGGAATTGGAGTGTTTGCGCTTTTTGCACTGACTCCCCTTGTGGCGCATTATTTCGCAGATTCACCTGTAACACCTATTGATACTTCAGCAGGTCCTTTTGTACTGGATATTGTAGATCAGCCAGAAGATACTCCGCCAGTAGTGCAGCCGGTGGTTCCGCCACAGGCAAAAGTGAATACCCTTGATTCGCGGGTTCCTGACCCGACCCGGGATGCAAAATTTGATAAGGTGATGCCGAAACAGGCCGATTATGATCATTCCGTTGCAGGAATTCAGGATGTGGTAGGTGATCCACCCTTAACTCAATATGTTCCTCCGGTTATTGACCTTCCGGCAAATCAAACTCCGGATGTTAAAACTGAGAAACCGGTTGACAACACTCCCAAAACCGCTGTTGACGTTTCTGCGGAATTCATTGGCGGGATCAACGCCTTCAGAAATAAAGTGGTCAGCAGTTTTGATACTTCAGCGATGGATGGAACTGGCGAAGTGGTGAAAACCACGGTGACCTTTATCGTAGAAAAAGACGGCACGATCAGTGATGTGAAAGCCAGCGGACCCAATGCGACTTTTAATCGCGAAGCGGAAAAAACCATACGTTCGGTTCGTGGAAAATGGATTCCGGCAAAACTTGGCGGTGAAAACGTGAGGAGTTACTTTAAATTCCCGGTTACCATGCAGTTTCAGTAATTTACACAGCCAATCCTTCATATAGGCAGTTATCCACAGAAAACGATTTTTTGTGGATAATTTTTTTTTGTAGTAAATGGTTAATTAACAGTATTTTAACCAAATTTCAGGATGCGTCAACTATTTGAAACTCGGAAAAAAGTGTATTTTTGATGATTAAAATTTAAAGAATGGCTAAAATCATTGGTATTGCCAATCAGAAAGGCGGAGTGGGGAAAACCACCACTGCGGTAAATCTTGCCGCAGCATTGGGTGTTCTGGAGAAGAAAATCCTGATCATTGACGCAGATCCGCAAGCAAATGCTACTTCCGGATTGGGAATTGAGCAGTCGGAATTTTCCACCTACAACCTTTTGGAGCAGAGTGCAGAAGCGAAAGAATGTGTGCAGAAAACAGCTTCACCAAATTTGGATATCATTCCTTCACACATCGATTTGGTGGCCGCAGAAATTGAACTGGTTGATCGTGAAAACCGCGAGTACATGCTAAAAGAAGCCCTAAAATCGGTGCGGGATGAGTATGACTACATCATCATCGACTGTGCGCCGAGTTTGGGTCTGATCACCGTGAATGCTTTAACTGCCGCTGATTCTGTGATTATTCCTATTCAGTGCGAATATTTTGCTTTGGAAGGTCTCGGTAAACTGTTGAACACCATCAAAAACGTGCAGAAAATCCACAACAAAGATTTGGATATTGAAGGTTTGCTGCTGACCATGTTTGATTCCAGACTTCGGCTTTCCAATCAGGTGGTGGAAGAGGTAAGCGCCCATTTCCCCGAAATGGTTTTCGAAACCATTATCAGCAGAAATGTGAGATTGAGCGAGGCGCCAAGTTTTGGTGAAAGTATCCTGAACTACGATGCGGAAAGCAAAGGAGCCATCCAATACCTTCAGTTGGCCGAAGAAGTGGTACTGAAAAATGAAAATTTAGTAAAGAACTAAAATAAATTCCTTTGAAAAATTTCCGCCCTTTGGCAGAGCATTCAAGGAGGAAGACAGCATTATGAAAGACAAAAAAAGGGCAATGGGACGCGGTTTGGGAGCAATCCTGAGTGCCGAATCAAAAGCTACTGTGAATTCTGCCACAGATGAAGGTGCTGATAAGTTCGTGGGAAACATAGTGGAGGTATCCTTGGAAGATATCTATCCCAACGCTTCGCAGCCAAGAACTTATTTCGATGAGAAAGCGTTGAACGATTTGGCGCAATCCATTAAAAATCTGGGAGTGATACAGCCGATTACTTTAAGAAAAGATGGAGACAAATTTGAAATCATTTCGGGTGAGAGGCGTTTCCGGGCAAGTAAAATAGCCGGCTTGGAAACGGTTCCGGCCTATATCCGTTTGGTCAATGACCAGGAATTGCTCGAAATGGCTTTGGTGGAAAACATCCAGCGTGAAGATTTAGACGCCATTGAAATTGCACTCACTTACCAGAGATTGCTCGAAGAAATCGGAATGACCCAGGAAAACTTGAGCCAAAGAGTAGGGAAGGAAAGAAGTACAATTACCAATTCCATCCGTTTGCTCAGATTGAATCCCGATGTACAGAACGCGATCCGGAGCGGCGAGATTTCCGCAGGGCACGGCAGAGCCATTCTCAGTTTGGAAGATCCTGAAAGTCAAAAAATTCTTTTTGAGAAGATAATCAAAAATAATTGGAGTGTCCGACAGGCTGAACTGGAAGCCAACCTGTTGAAAAATCCAAAACAATCTGCACCGAAAAGCAAAAAACCGATTCCCAATCATTACAAAAAAGCGGAAAAAAATCTTGCTGATATTTTGGAAGTGAACGTAGAAATTAAAGCTTCCGCCAACGGTAAAAAGGGAAAAATCGTTCTCGATTTCAAAAACGAGCAGGAATTGGAAAACATTCTCTCACACTTTAAATAATGAGGAAATTCACGGTCATTTTCTTTCTGATATTTTCTTTTAAGATTACCGCACAAGTCAATCCAAACGACAGCATTCGCGTTGAAAATCATCCAAAAGACTCCCTTTCAGCGGTACAACCGAAATCTGAAATTGCGGTGCTGACCGATATTCAGAAATCCAATGCACCTGCGAAAACCATGAATTTTAACCCGACGAAAGCCGGTTTGTATTCAGCGGTTCTGCCGGGACTCGGTCAATATTACAACAAAAAATACTGGAAAATCCCCATCGTCTGGGGAGCAATCGGAACCGGCGTGGGAATCGCCATCTGGAACCAAAACCAATATACGCGTTACAGAAATGCGTTCATCGCCCAACTGAACGGACAACCGCATGAATTTTCAGACATCCCGGGAATTACGGCAGAAGCTTTAGGTCGTGTTCAGGACCGGCAAAAAAGACAGCGTGATTATGCCATCGCCATCACAGGACTGATTTATGTGCTGAATATCGTGGATGCGGTGGTGGATGCACATTTATATGAAGGTAGAAAAGATCCGGATCTGGCTTTTAAACCGGCGGTGATTTTTGATGAGTTCAGTAATCAGACCGCGAAAGCGGGGTTGAGTCTGAATTACAGATTTTAGAACATGAAATTCCGGTTTTAAAATTTAATAAAAAATTCAGATTTGAAGATTGAGTAAATACTGGAATCGGAAAGGTGAAGGATGGGCTTCTTCAGGTTGAATCATCATCCTTAAGTTTAGATGAATCCAAACTTAAAGGTCACCGGACCAGTTGCCAGTCTTCAATTAATGTCATTGAAGTGAAAGGAAACAGCAGCATATTTAAAATATAGAACATGAAAATCGCAATAGTGGGATACGGAAAAATGGGGAAAATCATCGGTGAAATTGCCGGCAGCAGAGGTCATGAAATTGTGGCGAAACTCAACGAAACTCCCACCGCCGGAAACCTGAACAATCCTGATGTGGTCATTGAGTTTTCAAATCCGGAAGTGGCGTTTGAAAATATTAAATTCTGCCTTGAAAATAAGATTCCGGTAATTTGCGGAACAACAGGCTGGCTGGAAAGAAAACCCGAAATCGAAAATATTGCCACCGAAAACAATGCCGCGTTTTTATATGGTTCCAACTTCAGTTTGGGTGTGAATCTGTTTTTTGCCCTGAATGAGAAATTGGCAGATCTGATGAAAAACTTCAGCGAATATCATGTTCAGTTGGAGGAAATCCACCACACCCACAAAAAGGACGCACCAAGTGGCACCGCAATATCTTTGGCGGAAGGAATCATCAGAAACGATAAAAGATTCACCGGCTGGAAACTCGATGAAACCAAAGGAAATGAACTTGGAATTTTCGCCATCCGTGAAGATGAGGTTCCCGGAACACACAGCATTTTTTACCGGAGTGAGGTGGATGAAATCGAAATCAAACATACTGCCTTCAACCGAAACGGATTCGCTTTGGGCGCGGTAATCGCCGCAGAATGGATTAAGGGGAAAAAAGGGAATTTCTCGATGAAGGACGTGCTTTTTTCATGAGTAATGACTGATGAGTAACAGATCTTGTATTTCCAACCCTTGCACTTTGCTGATAGCTTGTCAAACTGTAACAAAAACTTAGAAGAATAAACTAATCTCAAAAAGCCGGTCTCCAGGAGCAGGCTGCCAAAACCCAAAATTATGGACTATATTCTTACCTATACCTTTTACATTGTCATCCTTTCCCTTTTGATGGGAGTTTCCACCTGGAAATTGTTCAAAAAGATGGGTTACCATCCGTTATTGGCATTGGTGCCGTTTTACAATTATCTCATTATTCAGAAGGAAACCAAGCACCCGAAATGGTGGGTTGCATTGGCGTATTTGCCGATTATCGGACCGATCATGATGACGGTTTTTCACCTTTTCCTGATGAAGCATTTTGGGAAATCCAAATTCACACAGGTTTTATTGACGGTGATTCTTCCGTTTATTTATATGGCAACGGTGAATTATTCCAAAGATGCTGAAGTGGAAAGTGAAGAAGATCTTTATCTGAGTGAAGAGGAAAAAAATGCCAGAAAGAAAGACACTTTCGCCGGTTCTATTACGTTCGCGGTTGTTTTTGCGACTATTGTCCACATCTTCGTGACGCAACCGTTTGGTATTCCGACAGGTTCCATGGAGCGGACACTTTTGGTGGGCGATTTCCTCTTCGTGAATAAGTGGAGTTATGGTTACCGAATGCCGATGCGGCCTTTAGCTATTCCGTTTTTGCAGGGGACGATCATGGATACCGGACAAAAAGGAAACCCTAAAGATGATCCCAAATCCTATGTGGATGCAGTGAAACTTCCTTATTGGAGGTTATTGCAATTCAACAAACCACAGAAAAATGATATCGTGGTTTTTAATTATCCCCAAGATTCGGTGCACACGGCAATTGACAGAAAAGATCCTTATGTAAAACGTTGCGTTGCAGTGGCGGGTGACGTCATTGAAATGAGGGCAGGAAGACTTTTTGTCAATGGTAAACCTGAAACAATTTTGGGAGACCAGCAGGAACAGCACAAATTCATCGCGCACGCCGGAAGTCAGCTGGATGTTCCTGCATTGTATAACAAATACGGATTTTTGCCGCTTCAGGAATATCAAACCAATGAAGGATTTGTCTATGATTTCCAGGGTTTAACGGATCAGACGGCGAAAGAAATCAAAGCACTTCCACAGATTATTGACATGAAGGAACACATTTGGCCAAAAGATTCTGCGGCGATTGGTTATAAACTTAATGCGGCGAGAGACGGTTACACCAAAAATATTGATAGCGCACAATCAATTTTCCCGATCAATAGAAAATGGAATCAGGATTGGTATGGTCCGCTGAAAATTCCGAAAAAAGGCGATGTGGTGACTTTGAATCAGGAAACTTTGCCGGAATATCAGTGGATCATATCGGAATATGAACACAACAAACTGGAAAACAGGAACGGAAAAATCTTCGTCAATGGTCAGGAAACCAATCAGTACACCATCAAACAGGATTATTACATGATGATTGGTGACAACCGCGATGCGTCTTTGGATGCGAGATTTTTCGGTTTCGTGCCGGAAGAGAATATCGTTGGAAAACCGATGTTTACTTGGATGAGTTTACAGGGAGTATTTACAGATTCGGGTTCTACTTATCAGGCGCCGTTCAAGGTGAGGTGGGACAGAATGTTCAAAGCAACCAATACCGGAGAAGCCCACAAAACCTCTTATTGGTGGGTTGCAGTAGGCGTTTTGGTGCTGTTTTTCGGTTGGGAATTCTTTGTCAATTTATTCAGGAAAAAGGAGGAGCAGGAATAGAAATTAAAGGGACCGGTTGACTGGTCCCTTTTTTTATTTTTAAATATAGATAATTTCAGTTTCCAAAACGGTTTTGCCCAATTTTTCCAGAACCGATTTATACCCATCGATTTGGGTTTGGTGTTTTTCCTTTTCGGCTCCCGTCTTGAAATCCAGGATAATGTATCCGTTTTCGGTTTCAATCATTCGGTCTGGACGGACGGTTTTCGATTCGCCATGCTCTGAAATCATAATGTCTTTTTCGTTGATAATGGTTTGATTTTCAAGAAAGTATTTTGAATATTTTTGATCATGAATGATGCTGAAAATTCTTTCCGAAATCTCATCTTTTTCTTCTGTAGTAATGCTTCCCTCTAAAAGATAGGATTTCAAAACCCTTTCCACATCTTTTCCCGAATTGATTTTGGACAAAATTTCATGGGTAAAAATTCCGATTCTTACTTTTTCCACGCGGTTTTGATAGCTTTTTGACGGAGTTGCGATCTTTATAGATTCAGGATTGGAATTTCGGTGCGGTTGATAATCAATGGATTCTGTTTCAGGTTTTGACTTTTTTTCCGTGGATTGTTTTTGCAGAATCTCCTCAGAAACCTCGTAGAGATCAAAGGACGAAACTTCTTCACCCGATTCATTTCTGGGAATTTTCTGTTCCAGGAATTCGAAGATTTCCAGATTATTTTTTGTCTTGTTTGGTTTTTCAATATAAAGGAAAAGCTGTTCCACCGCTCTGGTTGTCGCCACATATTGCAGACAGAATCGGTCAATCCTGTTCTGATAGCTGTTTTTCTGATTGAAACTTGCCATTTCCTGGTCGTAGTTTTCCAGTGCTTTTTCAAAACCGTTGATGTTCACAGAGTTCAAGCCGATTTCAGAATCTACAGGAAGCCAACTGGTGAAATTTCCGTCTTTATTCTCGTTTTCCATCGGCAAGAAAACCACCGGAAATTCCAGACCTTTTGCTTTGTGGATGGTCATGATCTGAATGGCATCCACATTGTCTGAAGCTTGAATTGTGGTTTCATTTGCTTCCTCATCCCAATATTGAAGGAAGTTTTTGAGGGTGGAACCGGCATTTTGAGAATAGACAAAAACCATTTCCAGATAGTTGAGCAGGAAATCGGTTTCTTTATCTTTCACCATGAATTCGGACAGAAAATGTTCGATGAAATTATACAGATTGAGCTGCAGCAAATTTTGGGTGTTCAGGTTCAGTGCATATTTCTCCCTCATAAAATGCTCCATTTCGGATTTGCTGCCTAATTTCAGCAATTCCAGCATTTCGGCCGAAAAATCTCCGGTGGTGATCCTGCCCAAAACTTTGAGGTGATACAGCATTTTTACCAGGAACTGATGGTTTTTCGGATTATCTTCCCATCGGAGAAATTCCGTCAAAGCCAATAATGTGGAGGATAAATTCAAGGTTAAACCTGATTCCGAAATCGTTTTCACGTGGGTTTCCTCACCGTTATAGAGCACTTTCAAATTTCCCAAAAGTTTTGAAAAACTGAAAATATCAAAATTTCCGCGGCAAAGAATCGCGATGTCAGAAAACCTGAACCCATTGTCCAGACAATGTTGAATGTCTTGCTGCATTTTCTCTGACACTTCTGTGTAGTAAGTTTGCTTGTTTGCATTTTCCACCAAATTCACGCGAACTCTGCCTTCAAATTTGGATTGGGCATTTTGAAAAGAACCTTCACCGAAGATTTGTTCATGTTCCGGCATCGTAAATCCGGCCATGAACCGGTAAAGATGATTGTTAAAATCTACGATATTTTTCGCACTGCGATAATTGTATTTCAAATGCTCTAGTTCTGCGAAGGTCTGAGTTTTCTCATTTTTATTGATGATGTCGAGCATCAGTTGGGAATCGCCGCCTCGGAATCGGTAGATGCTCTGTTTCGGATCGCCAACCAAAGTAAAACTCATATTTTCCTGTGAAATAGCGTGGTCTCTCAATGGGAGAAAGTTTTGCCACTGAATGGAGGAGGTATCCTGAAATTCATCGAAAAAATAATGGGAGAATTTGGTTCCCACTTTTTCGTAAATGAATGATGAGGGTTCTTCGCGTAGATTCTCATGAATCAAAACATTGAATTTTGAAAGCAAAACCAAGTCGTTTTCTTCTTCAATTTCAGCGAGTTTGTCCTGAATATCTTTATTGACCTTCAAAGGCAAAATCGCACCGAGGATTTTCTCTTTCTTCTTTTGACGGATATAATTTCCGATGATTTTTTGACGGTGGTCAATGAGGTTTTCAAGGATTTCCAGAATTTCCGGCTGTCTGTTTTTGGATTTTGATGCGGCACCTTTTCGGTAATTTTCCTGTGCAGTAGTTTCATCATCGGGAAATGGGAATTTCGCTTTACGGAGATAATGGTCCAGGACGTTTTCAAAGAATTTACCGAGGGTTCCGCCACTTGCCCTTGAAAAATCATCGGCCTGTAGATTTTTTTTCCTCAGCATGTCCAGAGTTTCCTTTGCTGTTTTTATGGAATCTTCCTTCAAATTTTGTATTTCTTCGCGAAGTGTTTTCTTCGATTTTTCATAGACTTCCCAATCAAAGTCCTTGTTTTTCGCCAGTTCGAAAAAATGCTTGTCCTGAACATATTCTTTCGCTGATTTATACAGCGTTTTATTGAGGCTTATGCGTTCTTCATTATCTAAATTATAGTTCATGAAATCCATGAAAGTCTCAGAAATTTTGTGGTCTGTTCCAATTTCTTCCAGCATCTTATCCACTGCTTCCATCAGAAATGGTTCCGGATTGATTTCCAGGTTGAAATTCTGCGCTAAACCCAGCTCATGTGTGAAACTTCTTACCAATCTGGAATTGAACTTGTCAATGGTTCCGATATTCAATGTGGAGTAGTGGTGCAGAATGTAATCCAGAAGACTTTTTGACCTTTCATGAAGTTCTTGCAGACTGACTTTTACATTTTGTTTGGCAAGTTTTTCTTGAATATGAGCTAAATCCCGGTTTGTTTCAAAATCATCCTTGATGAAATTTTTTAACCATTCAATAATCCGGTGTTTCATTTCGTTCGCCGCCTTATTGGTAAAGGTTAATGCCAAAATATTTCTTATTTTATCGGGTTGCGCCGGGTATTTGAGACAAATCGCAAGGAGATTTAAAACCAGGTTATAGGTTTTTCCCGAACCTGCAGAAGCGTTGATGACGGTGTAGTTTTTTATCATGGTTCTTTTATAGACTTTAAAAATAATGAAAAATTTGCCATTTCCGAAAAAAACCTTATTTTTGCAATCCAAAATGAGATGTAAAATATGTTAATTATCCCAGTAAAAGATGGCGAAGCTATCGACAGAGCACTAAAAAAATACAAAAGAAAATTTGACAAGACAGGAGTTGTCAGAGCTTTGAGAAGCAGACAGCAATTCAATAAGCCTTCTGTAATTAAAAGACAGGCGAACTTGAAAGCGGCTCACAAACAGAGAAATCTGAGCAAAGAGGAGCAGGCTTAAGTCAAAGTTTTCTTCAGAACATACTGAAATCACTTTTCGAATAGTTATATTTGAAGAGTGATTTTTTTTGTTTCTATAAATAAATTTTTTGAAGATTGATCTGCGAAAATAAAGTAAGTCTTTTCTCTGTTTTCTACCTCCGATATTTTAGAAAATGATTGAACGATTCTTAGAATACATTAGCGTTGAAAGACGTTACGCTCCGAACACGGTAATCAGTTACCAGAAGGATTTAGCTGATTTTTCCGGATTTCTTTTGGAAACCGAATCCCATCTGGACTTTTGCAAAGTTGATAAGAAGATCATCCGTAATTTCATGGTGGAATTGACGGAGCAAAAAATCTCAAAGCGAAGCATCAACCGAAAGCTTTCATCACTTCGCAGTTTCTTCCTTTTTTTGATGAAATTAGGCGAAATACAGACTTCGCCTTTAGAAAACATAAAATCCCTTAAGTTTTACCCGGAGAAACAAATACCCTTTTCTAAAGAAGAAATGAACGATTTGGAATGGGCGGAGCGGAAAATGGAAGGTAGAGATTTTTTAAAAGAGCTGATCATCGAAACACTCTATCAAACAGGAATGCGGAGAATGGAACTCTGCAATCTACTCTTGGAAAACGTGGATTTTGAACGGGAAGAAATCAAGGTAATCGGGAAAGGAAATAAACAGCGGATTATTCCGTTTTCCAAGCATCTGTCTGATAAATTTCAAAAATATCTTCTTGAAAGAAATCCGCTGAAGGAGAGCGAAATGTATTTTTTTGTGACAAAAAAGGGCAATAAACTCTATGATAAATTTGTGTATTCTGCAGTTAATTCCTATCTTAGTCTTGTAACTTCGAAGGAGAAAAAAAGTCCCCACATTTTGAGGCATAGTTTTGCAACCCATGTTTTGGAAAATGGGGCAGAAATTTCTAAAGTGAAGGAATTGATGGGGCATTCATCGCTTGCCTCAACGCAGGTTTACACGAATGCCAACATTGAGCAATTAAAAAAAGTGTTTAACAGTGCTCATCCGAGAGCAAAAAAAATTTAGATTATGAAAATTAAAGTTCAGTCAATTGGATTGACCCCACATGCGCCACTGGAAGAATATTTGGAAAAAAAATTAAGCAAGCTCGAAACATTTTACGATAAGATCCATGGAATCCAGGTTTTTTTAAAAGTTGAGAATTCTACCGATAAAGAAAATAAAACGGCTGAAATAAAACTGGAAGTTCCAGGAGACGATATCGTGGTAAAAAAGACTTCCGCCTCTTTTGAAGAGAGTATCGATTTATGCGCAGATACAGCTAAAAAGCTGCTAATCAAGAAAAAAGAACTTGCCTGAAAAATAATCTTAAAATTTTTTAAATATTATTTGTAGATTTCAAAAAAACAACCTTATATTTGCACTCGCAAAAACAGATAAGAAGATCTTTTGAAATCTATTTTGCCTCCTTAGCTCAGTTGGCCAGAGCACGTGATTTGTAATCTCGGGGTCGTGGGTTCGAATCCCTCAGGAGGCTCATTTTTTGTAAAATTGGGGAGATTCCAGAGTGGCCAAATGGATCAGACTGTAACTCTGCTGTCTTACGACTTCGCAGGTTCGAATCCTGCTCTCCCCACATTTTATAAAAAAAACATTGCAGGTTTTAATAATTAGTTTTAAATTTGCAAACCGTTTACCAACAAATTTTGTAAACAAAATGCGGAAGTAGCTCAGTTGGTAGAGCGTCAGCCTTCCAAGCTGAATGTCGCGAGTTCGACCCTCGTCTTCCGCTCTAAGAAATCACAACCAGAAGCGGATTGTGATTTTTTTTTAAAACATTGCCGACTTAGCTCAGGGGTAGAGCGCTTCCTTGGTAAGGAAGAGGTCGTGAGTTCAAATCTCATAGTTGGCTCAACTTTAAATCTCTCAATTGATTGGGGGATTTTTTTTGTTTTTAAACATGGGTGGTTTTGGGATGCTCGGATCATGGACAAAACCTGGATCAGCAACATGCCTGTTCACAGCAGATCCAGCGGACTTTTGATGTTCGCCTTGGAAAAAGCTTTCTTGTTGTCTTGCTCCTGCCCGTGATGGAAATATTTCTTTCGAAGCATTGCAGGAGTTCGGCAAAACCGTTAACTTCGCCCGAAGCACGATTCAGAAATTTGTTCATTTTTTGCTCTTCAGTAGATTTTCTTGTAGCCATTTTATGGGTTTTTAAAAGGTTTTTAAAAATAAAGTTAATAAAACGGCGAGGGGATAACCTTCCGGAGGTTTAGTTCAACAGTGTATTTCGATTAGCGGGGTTGAAGTTTACAGCATCAAGATTTTCGCTAATTGTTCTTTTCGTTTTTTTTTATAAAAAGTAGGGATCATAATCCCCGCCAACATAAAAACCCAACCGTTATCTGCAAACAATTCCCACAAACCGTTTAAAAGCAAAAAAAAGTGAATAAAACTTTAATAATTCTCATTTTACTAATTAATTCATTTTGTTATTCGCAGTCGAAAAATGAAGTTTATCCAACAAATATTGATGGTGAAATTGTACATTAATTTGACTCTTTAAATAAAATCAACAGATTAAGCGAAGTTGAGGGAAAATTCTACGCGTTTAATGCTAAAGTTTTGGAAATAAAAAAGACATATGAAAATAGACCCTATTTTCTAATAGAATTTCCGGAAGGACAGCAAATATGGGTTGCTTCATTATTAAAAGCTGAATTAATAAAAAAGAATTCTCAACTAAAAATTTTAGGAATATTAAGTAAAGTGCAGGAGAACGACGAAATTGCAAAAAAACTTAATAATAAGAATTATCATATTTTAATGTTTGCATTTTTGGACGTCATTAGCTTTGAGGCAAAAGCGTTTGAAGGAGCTTTAGAACAAGCTGAACAATGGAGAGATGGACAAATACCAGAAAAATTAGAATAAATTTTGCCTGCAGATCATAACTAAGCCTTCGTCTCGTCGCAGGACATAAGATGAAAGCCAGTAGAACCCTTCATTCGCCGTGGGAAAAACTAAAGTTCCGGTAGCTTTTCAACAGCATAATAATCCTCTTAAGGGGATTTCATTTTTAGCATTTAGAGTTACAAGGCAGTTTTTCAGAAGGACGGCTTTTTTTGTCACGTTTGGTAGCCTTTGGAAATGGTTCCTGTCTGCCGACAGGCAAGTTCTAGGTATTTTCCTGTAAGAAGGGGTGTAGATTTCCCGCTGCTTTTGTAATTGTATTTGCCAGGCTGAAAACAGAATCTTTTATCAGAGAAATCCATACTTTTTGTCCTTTTTTCGGATAGGTTAAAAAAAGTCAAAGAAGATTTTTTCTGTTAAGTATTGCTGAAACAGCTTTCAGGGAATTTGCCGGAATATTATTGATTTTCAGTTATTTGCAAAAGTCATTAAAATTTTAAGAAAAATATTCGGAGGTACTGATAATATGCATATATTTGAGAGTTGTGCGTCATTTTATAAAAATTCGGCCTCGAAACAAATGTTGTCAAAAAATGAAATTTACTCTATTCATATTTTTACTAATTACCGCAATTTCTTGTGGTGTTTGTTTTCCCTCAAATCTTGAATTCAAAAATATTACATACTTTACTCCTGAAGTGTTGCAAAGAATTGACGTAAGTTCTGAATACCGCCAAACAAAGGCTTATGAATCGACGCGCAACTTAAGTAAAGTCATAAATGAACCTTGGACACCGAGCAACATTGTAATAAAATTTCAACCTAATGGTTTTATAATTGCAGATTTATGGTCTTTCAACAATAAAAATCAGCAAGGAATTATTTATTCAAAAAGGGGGAGTTTATTCATAGACAAAATTGGAGCAGACCAAGACAGGTGTAAATTCATTGAAACTTATAAAATTAAACTAGAGAAAAATAAAATCATACTTATTCAATATGGTGGTATAACAAATCAAAAAATGGTCTATGAATACAGTAAAGTTGAATAGTAAAACGCCGCAACACGGTATTTCTATTAGCGGGGTTGAAGTTTACATCATAAAGATTTTCGCTAATTGTTCTTTTTGTTATATTTACAAAAACCAGTTATCATAATCCCCGCCAACAGAAATACCCAAACGTTATCGGCAATGATGCCACAAAAACCGTATAAACAAATGAAAAGATTAATATTACTTCTTCCAATTTTCTTACTTTTTTTAGGTTGTATTGCACTTCCAGGCGAAGCGAATACCGCATTTATTATTAAAAATACTTCTGAAAAACCAATCAATGCAACTATTGGAGTTATAAAATGTTCAACCTCATTTGGTTGCCAAGAATATAAAAACTCTTTTACTTTTAAAGCAAAAGACAGCATGATTGTAAGACAAACAATTTTCAAAAAAGATAGTGAAAAACCTCAATCATGGTTCTCTTCTTTTGAAACATTTCCAACTGACGGAATTGAGTTTAATGACCCGAAAAACGCTGAGAATTGGAAAAAAAGCACCATGGACAAATACCAGATTTACACCTTTACGATTAATAAATAGAATGAAATATTTAACAATTTTATTAATCTTGACTTCTTCAATCTGCTTTTCGCAAGAAAGTATTTTTGATAGATTAACCGCTTTGAACAACAATAACAAAATTTGGTATAACATTGATGGTTACAGTGTGACAAGCGAAATTTTTAATAATTCTTTTGACGAAAAAGGATTAAAAAAAGTTTTGAAAAAACATAATATTTCTGAAGCTGATGTAAAAATCAAAGACAATAAAATAAATTTCAATAATTTATTCGTGTCTAAACAGCAAAAAATTGTTGGAGATATTTACCAAACCAACAACTATTATTTTGTAGAGAATCCAAATAAAACAACAACTGTAATTTGGTTCATAAAAAACGGAAAAACCGATAAAGAGACTGAAGAAGAATTGGTTAACAAAATTTTGGAAAACAACATTCCTGAAGAAAACTTTGTTCCACTAAAAATTAATTCAATAGATTTTGCAGGTCGAAAAATAGAACTCGGAAATAGTTGTTATTGGACATTCTTAAACACCGTTCAATGCCCTTATTTCGGAGAAATGAATTGGTCAATTCATAAAACCTTGCGAGATGCTCAAGAATGTGTTGAAAATCAACTAATTGTAACAAAATCACGAAAAAGCGGAAAGGTTACAAGCGAGGAATTTGTAAATGTAGATTTTGAAGGAGTTCCGACAAAAGCCAAGAAAGTTATCTATGAATTTTCGGGAGTTACTTCTGCTTTAGCAGGAATGTCGGGAGGAAAATCTTTGACAGTTTATTATATCACTGAAAATGTCAGAAACAAAAATGTCAGTTGTGTAATGAGTTTTTGGAACAATGACCAAATAAACCCCGAAACAAAATTACCGCCATTATTGGAACAATTAATGAAACTGAAATAATCACTGCCTACAATAATTAAGCTTTCGTCTCGTCGCAGGACATAAGATGAAAGCCCATTGAACCCTTCAAGCGCCGCAGGAAAAACTACAGCTCCGGTAGCTTTTCAACAAAAGAATAATCCTCTTATGAGGATTTCATTTTTAGCATTTAGAGCTACCAAGCAGTTTTTCAGAAGGACTGCTTTTTTTGTGGCGTTACGTTGCCTTATCTTTTCCTTGACGAAAAAAGAAAGATGGGAATGGTAAAATGAATTCAAAAACAATTCACTAAATTTGGTTTGACTAATGAGCATTTTAATTTTAGAACAATCTGATTATCAATATTAATTGGAAGCGTAAGTCAGAATCTCAAAAAAATATCATTTTGTGAAAATTTATTTAATACTAACATTACTTTTTTCCATATTGCCAAAAGCACAAAATAGTAATGCTGAATTTTTGAGAATTCCAGTTGATAAATTTAAGGGATATGAAAATTGTTGCATAAATCGATGTAACATGTTGATAGGTTTAATTGACCCTATAGAAAATGAATTACGAATTTATGGTTATGAAAATCAGTCAAATGTATTAGCATATAAAGCAGGAATTGTCGCTAAGATAATTAATCATGATAACGACAATTCTAAGTCAATTTTGGTAAAATCAAATGAACTAGTTTTTGTATATAAAAACTTGACTAATCTCCAAATTATTGAAAACGAAAAAATATCCGAAAATCAAATCTTAGGAAAAATCATGACAATTAATTCTGAAAATTATTTAGGATTTGAAATTTGGAATGTAAACTCCGAGAAGTTAAATCCGATTAATTACTTAAAAGATAATCCCTAAAAAGAAATCGTCTAATAACTAAGCTTTCGCCTTATCCGAAGTACACGAAACTGAAGGTTCGCCGTAGGCAAATGAATTACTCATCACCGATTCCAAAGAAAGAAATAAAAAAGAAGAGGTAAAGCCCGTTGAACGGAACTTCCGGTAGCTTTTCAACAAAAGAATAATCCTCTTATGAGGATTTCATTTTTAGGATTTAGAGTTACAAAGCAGTTTTTCAGAAGGACTGCTTTTTTTTTTGGCCCATAACCTTCCCATTCTTGGTAACACTCAAAAGTAGAGTATTTTGGTAATATTCGTCTTGTTGGTTTCGGAAAACTTTGTTGGAATGTGGTACAATCAAAATTTAATTTGGGTACCTTCCTACTCCGACCTGGATTAGATCAGCACATAAAATGACATGAAAATATTTGAACAAAAACAGGTTCGAACACACTGGGACGGGAAATAGGGAAAACAGTATTTATCTGTTTTTGAGGTCATTAAAATCTTAACAGGAAGCAGTGTTCCCAAAAGATATTGGTCTAAACTGAAAAGGAAGCGGACTAAAGAAAGAAGTCAGTTGTACGACAAAATCGTACAACCGAAATCTGAAAATACTGATGGTAAAAAATATGCTGGATAGTGCTTAGATAAGCACGATTTGTCATGAATTATTCAATCTGTTCCATCATCAAAGGCATAACCTTCTAAACAATGGTGATAAAAAAAACGGTCTGCAATTAAGTTTTTTAAGCCATTTTTTTGGCATCCGCTACAAACTGGGCCAAACCTTTGTCGGTCAATGGATGGCTCAATAGGTTCAGGATCGAAGCCAGCGGTGAAGTCACCACGTCTGCGCCGATTTTCGCACAGTTGATGATGTGCATTGGCGAACGGATGGATGCTGCGAGAATTTCGGTATCAAACATATAGTTGTCGAAGATCACCCGGATTTCCTCGATAAGGTTCATTCCGTCCACAGAAATGTCATCTAATCTTCCGAGGAAAGGAGACACGTAATTGGCTCCGGCTTTTGCAGCGATCAAAGCCTGTCCGGCAGAAAAAATCAAAGTACAGTTCGTTCTGATTCCTTTATCTGCAAAGTATTTCAGTGCTTTCACCCCGTCTTTGATCATCGGGATTTTCACCACGATATTCGGGTGGATTGCAGCGAGCTCTTCGCCTTCCTTAATCATCTCGTCATAAGTAGTCCCTAAAACTTCCGCAGAAATATCGCCATCTTCCACGATTTCGCAGATGGTTCTGTAATGGTTCAGAATTGCTTCTTTTCCGCTGATTCCTTCTTTTGCCATCAGTGATGGATTGGTGGTTACGCCATCCAGAATTCCCAGTTCCTGTGCTTCTCTGATTTGGTCAAGGTTGGCCGTGTCAATAAAAAATTTCATATTCTTCTTAATATTTAGTGCAAAGGTAAGGTTTTGGATTCCAATTCGGAATTAATTGGAGGTCAGTTTTAATTTTTGAAACAAAGGTTTTCTGATGTTTTAAGCGGAACGTAATTCCAGGAAGTGAACTGTAAAATGAAATGAAGCGGTATCTTTGCTGAAATTTATTCCGATGAGAAAAATATTTTTACTGGTTTCGCTGTTCTGCTTTTCGGTTTTGCTTTTTAGCCAATCCCGAAAAATCACTTCCGCGGAAATTCGGTGGAAAGCTTATAAAACATTGAAAACCGAATCCATGTCGCATTTCGGGACGGTGAAATTAAAATCAGGAAATCTTACTTTTAATGGGAATGAATTGACCGGTGGCAGTTTTGTCATCGATATGAATACGGTTGATGCAGAAGACATGAACGGAAATCCCAAACAAAAGAAATTTCTGGAAAATCATTTAAAAAGTGATGATTTTTTCGACACCGAAAAATTTCCGGTTGCGGTTTTTCAGATCAAATCAGTGAAGAAGATTCCGGATAAAAACAATCGTTTCCAGATAGGTGGAATCCTTAATATCAAAGGGATTTCCAAAAATATTTTATTCCCGGCAACGGTGGTGGAAAGCAACGGCGCTATCATCATCACTTCTGCACAATTCACCTTTAACCGAAAGCATTTCGGATTGAAATACAATATTTTCGAAGATATGCTGATTTCCGACGAGGTGGAGATGAACGTGAAAATCATGGCGCAATAATGCCGGATTAACCATTCAAATATGGGAGCAGAAAAAATTTCTTTTATTTGTTTTTAAAGATGAAAGTATATGTTATAAGTGGAATGGGAGCGGATTTTAAAGTTTTGGAAAAGCTCCGTTTTCCTGAAAATCTGGAAGTGGTGTTCCTGGATTGGTTGATTCCGGAATATGGAGAAAGTCTGGATCATTACGTCCAAAAAATGGCAGACAGAATTGATGATTCCGAACCGTTTTATTTGTTGGGATATTCTTTTGGCGGAGTGATTGTGCAGGAAATCGACCGGATCAAACCTGCCGAAAAGATCGTGATTCTGGGAAGTATTAAATCTAAAAACGAAATGTCGGGCTTGATTAAATTCGGTGAAATGACCAAGATTTCCCGCTATCTGCCTGAATTTCTTTTTAACGAAAAATCTGCGGTATCCTATTCATTTTTCCGAAAACTGGTGGATCCGAAAAATCCAAAAATAATGGAGTATTTCACCATCAGAAATCCCTATTATTTGAAATGGTGTGTCAATCAGATGTCTGACTGGAAATCCACCGAGATTAATCCAAAAGTCATTCAGGTTCTGGCGGATCACGATATCGTTTTCCCGGCAAAGTATTCAAAACCGGAATACATCGTAAAAAATGCCACGCATCTTTTTCCCGTGACCAAACACAAAGAGGTTTCACGGATTTTAGCCGAGGTTTTCAGTTCGTAAATGTGCGATACGTCATTGTTTCCGAAATCGGCGGTCATTTTTCCGAAAACATCACCCAATAATTTATTTAGGTTTATCTTTGTGAAAACATTAGCATCAGTTTTACATCAATGGAATCCATAAGCGTTTTTGAAATCATCAAAGTAGGAATAGGTCCATCAAGTTCCCACACGATGGGACCGTGGAATGCGGCGGAAAGTTTTTTGAAACAAATCCGGACCGATAATCAGCTGCAGGATGTCAAGGAGGTTTTCGTGGAGTTTTTCGGATCACTTGCAAAAACTGGAATTGGTCATGGAACGGATATCGCGGGAATGCTTGGACTTTCTGGCGAAAATTTCAAAACGATCGACACCACGACGATTCAAGAAAAAATTGAAAAAATAAAATCGTCAAACCAAATTCATTTGGGCGGCGAAAAAATGATTCCTTTCGTTTATGGAAAGCATTTGATTTTAAATAAATCGAAGTCTCTCGACTACCATCCGAATGGGATGATTTTCAAGGCTGTTTTTAAAGATGGTCATGAACTTTCACAGGATTATTACTCTGTTGGAGGCGGGTTTATTGCCACGCAGAATGAAAACTCTATGGAGAATCATTGCATTCGCACCCTTTATCCGTGCCACAATGGTGCCGATGTTTTGAGAAATATGCAGAAATTGGGTCTGGATAAAATCTCAGATTTGATTTTCCTGAATGAAGAATCCTGGCGAACCAGGGAAGAAACCGAAGCGGAAGCGCTCTATATTTGGGATCAAATTAAAGAATGCATCTACAAGGGAATCAACAAAGAAGGAATTCTTCCGGGTGGTTTGAATGTGATCCGGCGTGCAGCAGGTCTGAACAGAAAATTACTCGGTGATAAAGTGTATGGAAACCTTGACGAATGGTTCCGGCTTGTGGTGGACGCCGAAGAATCCTTTACGAATATCACCAAATGGGTTTCCACTTTTGCATTGGCGGTCAATGAGGAAAACGCAAGTTTCGGGAGGATTATCACTGCGCCGACCAATGGTGCGAGTGGCGTGATTCCGGCGGTTTTAATGTATTCCCAGGCTTTTACCGAATTCCAATCCAAAGATGATATCATCAGGTTTATTTTGGTGGCGGGAGAAATTGGGACTTTATTCAAAAAAAATGCGACTATTTCCGCAGCGATGGGCGGTTGTCAGGCTGAAATCGGAGTATCGTCTGCAATGGCTGCAGCAGGTTTGACCGAAATCATGGGCGGAACTCCCGGCCAGGTTCTGATGGCGGCAGAAATTGCCATGGAACACCATCTTGGGATGACCTGTGACCCAATCGGGGGTTTGGTTCAAATTCCTTGCATCGAAAGAAATTCAATGGGAGCCATGAAGGCAATCACCGCGGCAAATATCGCACTGGAAAGTGATCCTGCCAAAGCGAGAGTAACTTTAGACGAAGTCATCCAATCCATGTGGGATACTGCGCAAAGCATGAGTGACCGTTTCAAGGAAACCTCTGAAGGTGGTTTGGCGATTGCCGTGAACGTGCCGGAATGCTGATAAGTCAGGGCGAAGAATCTTAGGCTTTTGGGGTCGATAAGGAGCAATTTAGAATAATGAATTCTGCAGGTTTTAGCGGAGCAATTCCAATTTGCAGGATCAGGCGGCCTGCAGCAATATCAGTTGCAGTCATCGTTTCATTTAAGCCGCATGAAACAAAATAGCCAAATTCTGGTTTTACTCCCATAAAGGCTCCTGATTTCCATAAACCATAAAGGTAATCGCTGGTCATTAATTTTATTTTAGACCAGGTACTGCTTTTATTTTCTTCCATACAGAATTGAGAGAGGGAATTCTGGATTTCTTTTTCGATTTTGTTTGCAAGCCGGCGAACAGAAAGGTATCTCCATTCATTGTCATTTCCAGCCAATGTTCTGCCTCCCCAGATCAGGTTTCCTCTTCCGGTAAAATTACGGATGCAGTTGATGGGTTTTTCCGATGGGTCAAAGATAAATAATTGCTGCTCATTATCAGTTAAAGGTATTTCTGGCCTTATCACTTGATTTAAAGCAACACTTGCAGGGTTTTTCCAAATCCCTCTGTCCACGTCATTTTTTATAATTGCTCCCATTACTGCGCTGCTGGCGGGCAAATTGACGGAAAAATCATCAATTGCCGACTTGTACCTGGAAACCAGGGAATCGGTGAAAGAACTCAAAGGATGAAAAAATCCATTCTTATTGATTTCCACTTCGGAATCGTCATAGCAGTAGCTGAAGGCAGTTTCGAGGTTAGGAAAAAATGAAGCTCCGTATTTCAAGGAATTTGAATCAAGTTTCAACCTATAATCAGAGAGGATGTTTTGATAATCATGCACGGTGGCTTTCGGAAGATCCAAAATTGCGAATCCGCGATGATTTTCACAAAATTCAAGTAATTTTCGCTGTAAGAGATAAAAGTCAGTTTCCGATAGATTTTGACTTTCTGGAACGGCGATCAAAAGGTTTCCGTTTTCGTTTTCCAAAGCGTCAAGACCGATCTTGAAATCGTTCGCTGAGAGCGGTTCGCCAATTTCTTTGAATAGTCCCACTGAAACGATCTTGCAAGAGTTTCCTCCATTTTCAAAGAACAGTTTCACAGAATAATATAAGTTGTGATTTGACTTTTTGCCACAGAAACTCACCTTTAAACCATCCATACCTGAAGCGGAATAATCATGGATGACCAGGTTTTTTTCAGCTTGTGCCTTGCCAAAAAAATTTTCAAATTCTAAAAGGGAATGAATTTCAGTGGGAATATTCTGAATGTTTTGGCTTTTTTCGGTATAACCTAAGAGTACAGCTGTATTTTCTAAAGATCTTACAGTGGGAATCAAATTGTTTTTTACTTCGTCAATGTAAACACCGGGAAAATTCCATTTTGCCATGAGGATTAGTTTTGAGTAAAAATACAATATTTAAACTAATCAAAATCAACTTATTGGGATCTATTTCAAAATGCCCCGGATTCTGTTGGCATTTCTGATCAACTCTTCCAGCAGGTCAAAATTTTCTTTTTCCAGTGCGGATTTGAATTTTCTGAGCTGGGAAATATGTTCATTTAAGACGTCTAAGACATTTTCCTTATTCTGTTTGAAAATCGGCACCCACATTTCCGGATGTGATTTAGCCAAACGCACCGTACTGGAAAAGCCGGTACTTGCGAGCTGAAAAATGGTGTCTTCTTCGCGTTCCTTTTCTAGAACGGTATTGGCCAAAGCATATGACGTGATGTGTGAGATGTGTGAAATATATGCAGTGTGGATGTCGTGGTCTTCCGCGCTCATGTAGAGCAGATGCAGATCTAAGTTTTTTGCGACTTCTTTTGCTAATTTTAATGCGTTTTCTGCGGAATCATTTGGGTTACAGATGACCGCTGCCTTTCCTTCAAAACTCAGTGCGGTTGCGGATTTCGGGCCGGAATTTTCGGTTCCCCACATAGGGTGAAAGGGTACGAAACGTTTTCTTTGCGGGTGGTTTTTCACGGCTTCCACGATTCCGGATTTCGTGGAACCCACATCCATCACGGTTTGATGGTCATTGACCCAGTTTAAAACTATTGGCAAGACTTCCCGGGTTGCATCAACCGGTATTGCGATGATGATGAGTTCAGAATTTTTCACTGCGTTTTCCAGCGAAGAAATTTCATCGATGATTCCTATCTTTTTGGCATCTTCCAAATGTTTTTCATTGAAATCTACCCCGAAAACATAATCTGCAAAATGTCTTTCCCGAAGTTTCAGCGCCATGGAGCCGCCAATTAATCCGATGCCAATTACCGTGATTTTCACTTTTTGAATGAGGAATTAATAATTAAGAAATAATAAGGAAAAGGTGGATCATCGAAGCTTTTTGAATGTATTAAAAATGGTTGCTTTTTCACATTTCTCATATGAAATTTCAAACCTTGGATTTTTTTTCGGGTAAATTAAAACGTAATCCGGACAGGGCTTTTTCTGGGCATGACTCTTTTCGAAATCAATCTCACCTTTTGTGATGATGCTGTCTCTGAGAAATTTTTCATTCATTTGGTGCGCATCCATTTCTGTTTTGAAACTTTCAGAATACTGGAAATCTTTAGACAAAGTTTCTGCAATGACTCTGGAATTCGGTAAATAGCCGCTGCAGCTGGCGCCTTTTTTATTAAGGATAAAAAACGTTAAAAGTAGTCCCGGAACCAATCCGATTAAGAAAAATCTGAGTTTTCTCATTTAAAAGATTAGGAGGTTAATATCGTGGTAAGTAAGGTCGAACCGGTCGCAAAGGATTTTTTTGGTGTGACGGCCTTTGTACATATACAGTGATTGCTTCATTTCGTTTTTGTGGACCAGCATATTTTCGAAGCCGCCTTCCTCATCGTAGTTCAGGAGATAACTTAAGAAAAAGTTGGAAATCGCTTTGGTAGTCGTTCTCGGCATTTTGGAAGTGAGGTTGGGCAAGCCGCTGTGAATGACTCCGTGCTTGATGATATATGGATTTTCCATGCTGGTGAGTTCCGAAGTTTCGATGACATTTCCATTGTCAATGGTCACGTCAATGATGACACTTCCTTTTTTCATTTGGGCAACCATTTCTTCAGTGATGATTGGGAAAGCACTCAGTTTTGAATAGGCACCAATAACCACGTCTGCTCTTTTCAGGCTTTTCGCCAATTCTTTGGGATCCACGATGGAGGTGGGAACTCTGCCATCCACCATCATGTGGAGTCTGCGGAGTTTGGAAAGTGAATTGTCAAAGACTTTTACACTGGCTCCTAGTCCTAAAGCAGCTTTTGTGGCAAATTCACCCACGATTCCTGCACCAAGAATGACCACTTCAGTGGGACGAACCCCGGTAATACCACCCAGCATCAAACCATTGGATAACGCTAAAAGTTCTGCGGCATAGAGGATCGAGATATTTCCCGCAATTTCTCCGATTAAACGAACCAATGAAAGTTGTTTGTAGTCATCGGCGATAAATTCGAAGGCAATCGCATTGATCTTTTTCTCGGAAAGTTTCTTGAAATATTCCTGGTCACGCAAATTGATTTGTAATGCAGAAACCAGGTAGGTATTTGGTTTTAGGTATTCTATTTCTTCGGTCGTTGGAGGATTGATCTTTAAGACCAAATCTTGCTCAAACGCTTCTCTGGGATCGTTTGTGATTTTTGCACCCGATTCGGAGTACTGCAGATCAGTAAAAAATGAACCTTCCCCGGCGCCGGATTCCACCACAATTTGATGTCCGTTTGCAACCAAAACCTGCACTGCGTCAGGAGTGAGGCAAGTTCTTCTTTCGTGAAGGCAGGTTTCTTTCGGAATTCCAATTCCGAACTGCTTTCCTTTCTTCACCACTTCCAGTTTTTCTTCCTTGGGAATTAATTCTTCCTCTGAAAATGGCGTGAATATTTGTGTATGACTCATTTTTAAATATAATGATGATTGCTCCGGGAAACAATCATCGATTTTGGTTTCACAAAGATACAATGATTTGTTTATTGACAAAGAGCCAACTAACTGAAATCTACTGTTCGTTCGTTTCCGGAAGTCTCGATGGTCATTTCGTGGTGGGGTAAATCAGCCAGTTCCTGCTCGTAAATTTCGGGCCACTCAATAATGCAGAGAAACGCATTATCTAAATATTCTTCCATCCCGATGTCATAAACCTCATTGATGTTCTTCATCCGGTACAAATCGAAATGGAAAATATTTCCTTTCGGCGAATGGTATTCGTTCACAATCGCATAAGTAGGAGAGGAAACTTCATCTTCACTGCCCAGATTTTTAAGCAAAAATTGAGTGAAAGTAGTCTTTCCCGCACCGAGATTTCCCTTTAATAAGAGGATGTTATGCTGAAGTTGCGGCAGGATTTCTTCGATCACGTTTTGCCATTCCTCTATTTTGTTGATTTTAAATTGCATTGGGCAAAATTAATGATTTTCGGAAATTAAAAAGTCAATGGTCTGGAAATGAAATATTCTTTAGAAAAATTGGGCAATGTATTTCTTTTGTTTGAAATTCGAGTCTCAAAGTCTCTGTCTTCCATCTTTCTACCTGTAAATTTCAATTTCGATCTCACCGTTTTCGGTAACCGCTCCGCGATACATTCCCGCGGTATTGAAGGACATTGCCATATTTCCGTCTTTATCTAAAGCAATTAAACCACCGTCACCACCCATTTTTTCTATCTCGTCAATCGCCTCCTGTGCTGCGGTTTTTACGTCTTTATTTTGATATTCCATTTTGGCGGCTACGGTTCTGGCAGCGGTGGAGCGGATGAAATATTCTCCCCATCCGGTTCCCGAAATCCCAACCTGCGAATTGGCGTAAGTTCCCGCTCCTATAATGGGGGAATCACCGATTCTGCCAAATTTTTTGTTGGTCATTCCACCCGTAGAAGTTCCGGCAGTGATGTTCCCGTTTTTGTCTAATGCCACCGCACCGACGGTCCCAAATTTCTGGTCGATGGAGTAGGAATCGGGCAAGCTATTTTGGGAGGTTTTCTTGTTTTTCTCTATTTCCTTCTGTTTTGCTCTTTGCAATCCATCCCATCTGTCTTTAGTCCAGAAATATTTTGGGTCCACGATTTCCAGTCCCTGCTCTTTCGCGAAAAGTTCCGCCCCGGTTCCGGCAAGCATTACATGTTCCGATTTTTGCATCACTGCAATTGCTGCTTTAATCGGGTTCTTAATGGTGTGAACTCCTGCCACTGCACCTGCGGATTTGTCCTTCCCAAACATGATGGATGCATCCATTTCGTTTTTTCCGTCTGCTGTGAAAACTGCTCCTTTTCCTGCATTGAAAAGTGGCGAATCTTCCATCACCACGATTGCAGAAACGACCGCATCAATCGAGGGTTTTCCCTTTTGGATTTCCGAATATCCCGTTTTCAGTGCTTCCGTTAATTTTTCGCGATAGGCTTTTTCCTTGTCTGGAGTCATGTTTTCTTTGGTGATCGTTCCCGCGCCGCCGTGAATGACCATCACATATTTCTTTTGTGCGTAAACCAGTGTGGCAACCAAAACGGAAAAGGTAAGAATGATTTTTTTCATTGCTGAATTTTTTTCAAAATTAGTCATTATTCTGTGACAGACTGAATTTATTGGGTGTAAAGCATTCCATTTTCCAGAGGAAGTCCCTAAAATCACCATTCAGATATTTGGACAACAAACTTCATTGAAATCATCATAGCATTGTTTAATTGGGAATTTTTAAAGTGGGTTAATCCAAAGAAATGCTTATTATGAAATTATATCTTATAAAAAAAGGGTCAGATTATTGAAAGTAATTGAATTATTTAATACTTTTGTTAATGAACCTTAAAATCAAAAGTCAATGAAAAAATTTTATCTTTTTGCCAGTTTGCTGCTTGGCGCTTATGGTTTCTCGCAAACCGGTAGTTTATGTACCAATCCTATTGTGATCACCACTTTGCCGTTTACCACCACGGACAATACTGCAAATTATGCGGATAATTACGATCCGCCCACTTCCACAAGTCCTGCATGTGTCTCCACCACTTTTGGAAATTATTATCACGGAGGAAATGATGTAATCTATTCCTGGACCGCTCCTTCTGATGGTTCTATCAAGATCGAAATTCCCAATGCAGTGGCTTGGACAGGAATGTTCGTTTATACGGACTGTGCGAATATCGGAGTTAATTATGCAGCCTGTGCAACAAGTCCCACTTCCAAAACATTGACCATCGACAATTTCCCAGTGACTTATGGACAGAAATATTATATTTATATTTCCTCCTGGCCAAGTCCGCAAACGGTTCCCTATACTTTAAATGTAACCGCAATCAATCTGGCAACCGAAAATTCAGTGAAAGTGAGTGGTTCTGCGATTTATCCGAATCCTGTGCTGAAAGAGCTGAACTTCAAGTCTGAAAGCCCTGTAATTTCTACAGCAATTTATGATATGAGCGGAAAAATTCTCCAGAAAATGGAGGTTTCCGGCAACAGAATTTCGGTAGAAAACCTGAAGCCTGGAAGTTATATCATTGAATACACAGACAGAGCGGGAGTCACGGCAACGAAGAAATTTATCAAGTCTTAAGCGCTTGATGAAAACATAAATAGGCCCTTCAGGTTTTGGAGGGTTTTTCGTTTTTAAAATCAATCCTGAAGCGATTTTAAAAAACTTATTTCCTATTTTTACAGCATGATTTCTAAAGCGACCATCGACAAAATTTTTTCCACGATCCGTGTGGAAGAAATCGTTGGTGAATATGTGCAGCTCAAAAGAGCCGGCTCTAATTTCAAAGGTTTGAGTCCTTTTCATGATGAGAAAACGCCGAGTTTCATCGTTTCTCCCAGTAAGCAGATATGGAAGGATTTCTCTTCTGGAAAAGGCGGGACGGCGATTTCTTTTTTAATGGAAATCGAGAATTTCACCTATCCGGAAGCACTTCGGCATGCTGCAAAAAAGTACGGAATCGAAATTGAAGAAGATAAGCGCGAATATACCGAAGAAGAAAAGCAGCAGCAAACAGATAAAGAACTGCTCTATAAAATCCATGAAATCGCCAATGATTTTTTTCAGAACCAGCTTTTTGAAACAGAGGAGGGAAGGACAATCGGTTATTCCTATTTCAAGGAAAGAGAACTGCGTGACGAAATCATCAGGAAATTTCAGCTGGGTTACTCGCCGGAACAGAAAAATGCATTTACGGAATTTGCTTTGGAGAAAGGATATTCCAGGGATATTTTGGAAAAATCGGGACTGTCAATTTTTCCTGAGCATGCTCCGCAGGGAGTTGATCGTTTTAGAGAAAGGGTGATTTTCCCTATTCACAGTTTTTCGGGCCGGGTTTTGGGATTTGGCGCACGAATTCTTAAAAACAACATTAAAACTGCAAAATACCTCAATTCTCCGGAAACCGAAATCTATCATAAATCCAATGTTCTTTATGGATTAAACCAGAGCAAGCAGTCCATCTCCAAAAACAACCTCTGTCTTTTGGTCGAAGGTTATATGGATGTGATCGCGCTTCACCAAGCCGGAATTGAAAACGTGGTTTCCAGCTCCGGTACAGCTTTGACGGTGGAACAAATCAAGTTGATCAAGCGACTCACGGAAAATGTCACCATTCTTTTTGATGGAGATTCAGCAGGAATCAAGGCGAGTTTCAGAAGCATTGATATGTTGCTTTCGGAATCTATGAACATCAGGATTCTGCTTTTTCCTGATGGTGATGATCCAGATTCTTTTTCCAGGAAACATACTCAGGAGTTTGTGGAAAATTTCATCAAAACCGAAGCTCGTGATTTCATCGACTTTAAAGCTGAAGTCTTATTGAAAGAAGCGGCAGAAGACCCGATCAAAAAGGCAGAAGCAATCCGGGATATCGTGAAATCGGTTGCGTTTGTAACCAATGCCCTGAAACAGGAGGTCTATTTAAAGGAAATTTCCAACCGTTTTGGACTTTCGGAGCAGTCTCTTTTTAATGAGCTGAATGTTCAGAAACAGATCAAAAACCAGCAGGTTTCCCCGCAGCAAAGGCAAACAGCAGCGAATGAAGTGAGATTGGAAAAAGTTGCCGATGTTTTCGAAACCTTAAATCCATTGTTGATTCTGGAGGAGAAGTTGGTGGAACTGATGCTGAAATACGGAGACCGCGTTCTGGACCGGAAAGATGAAGAAGACCAAGCCTTTCAAATCACGGTGATTGAGGAAATTATCGCACATTTGGAAGAGGATTCTTATGAAATACAATCACCATTAAACCAAAAAATAATTGAAGAGATAAAATCCGGGATTTCCGAAAACCAGCTTCGGTCCGGAGATTTCTTCAAAACTTTGATGGATGAAGACATTACCGGAAAAGTTGCAGATGCTTTAGTGGAGCCTTATGAAACCAGTGATTGGGCGAAACATCAAATTTTTTTCAGCAAGGAAGAAGAGGTGCTCCCGAAAATTGTGCAGGATGTGATTTTCCGGCATAAAAGGGAATATATCCTGAAAATCGTCAATGATATGAAGGCCGGATTATCTGAGACAGAAAATAACGATGAAACCTATCGGAAAATCATTTTGCTGAACCAGCTCAGGAAGCAGTTGGACGAAAGACTGTACCGGATTTTGTGACAGATTGTCGGATTTTTGGTTATGGAATATTGTTTGAGTGAAGGTGGAAGAAAGGGAGAAGAAAGTCCGAAGACATCGGGAAAAGATAGGAAACAATTACGAATTTTAGAATTTAAAAAAAATAAGCAATGGACATAAAAAAAGATTTCAGAGATTTCTCTGTAAAACATTTAGGAAATAGTGGGTTGGTCACCGATCAGTATATGGGAATGTTTAACCCGACCAATCTTACGCCGTATATTATGGAAGAAAGACGTTTGAATGTGGCTCAAATGGACGTCTTTTCCCGGTTGATGATGGACAGAATCATTTTCCTGGGAACAGGAATTGATGATCAGGTTGCGAATATTGTGACTGCGCAGTTGCTTTTCCTGGAAAGTTCAGATTCGTCGAAAGATATTCAGATCTATATTAATTCACCTGGCGGAAGCGTTTATGCCGGATTGGGAATCTATGACACCATGCAGATCATCAAACCAGATGTTGCCACAATTTGTACAGGAATGGCCGCTTCAATGGGTGCTGTTCTTTTGGTGGCCGGTGAAAAGGGAAAACGTTCGGCACTGAAGCACTCCAGAGTGATGATTCACCAACCTTCCGGCGGTGCACAGGGAGTAGCTTCTGATATGGAGATTAACCTGCGGGAAATGTTGAAATTGAAACAGGAATTATATGACATCATTGCGCATCATTCCGGACAAACCTATGAATGGGTTGAAAAGAGTTCAGACCGTGATTATTGGATGACTTCGTCTGAAGCCAAAGATTTTGGAATGGTGGACGAAGTTTTGGAGAGAAAAAACTGAAAAATAGAGCTCCGGAATCTGTAGGCCAAAGAAAAAGAGACCCGTATTATGATAAAATGCGCCCCGACTGGAGGCGCATTTTTATGTTCAATTGCTCATGATCAAGAATTAAAGCCTTCGATGATCTTCGAAAAATCTTCAATTTTCAGGGCGGCACCTCCAATCAAACCGCCATCAATATCCGGTTGCGAAAAGATTTCTTTGGCATTGTCTGGTTTCACAGAACCGCCGTATAGAATGGAGATTTCGTCTGCGACCTCTTTTCCGTATTTGTCTGCGATGAGGTTTCTGATGTGTGCGTGGATTTCCTGCGCTTGTTCCTGAGTGGCAGTTTCGCCGGTTCCGATTGCCCACACCGGTTCGTAAGCAATCACTACTTTCTTAATTTCATCAGCAGAAAGTGTGAACAGGGCAACTTCGGTCTGGTTTTTCACCACCTCCAAATGTTGGCCGGATTTTCTTTGCTCCAAAGTTTCACCGTTGCAGTAGATCGGGATCAATCCTTTATCCAGTGCAATTTTGATTTTTCTGTTACAATGTGAATCCGTTTCTCCGTGGTACTGTCTTCTTTCGGAATGTCCGATGATGGAACCGGTCGCGTCGATGGATTCCAGCATGGATGCGGAAATTTCACCGGTGTATGCACCGCTTTCATGTTCGCTGATGTCCTGAGAGAAAACGCCCACTTCATCATTTTCATAAAGATCTTTTGCCATCATCAAGTAGAGGGATGGTGGTGCAATCCAGACTTCACAGTTTGTGGGATTATTTTTTTTGTATTCCAAGATCTGAAACATGAGTTGCTGAGCATCGATCACGTCCTTGTTCATTTTCCAGTTTCCTGCCACGATATTTTTTCTCATAAAACTTCCTTATTAGATTTTCAAATTATTTAAGTTGTAGGATTTTACGTCAATTTTTTGCTGCTTTCCTCAAAATTTCATTGCTCAAGAGAGGCCCCAAATATTTTTCAGCAGTTTATAGAACTGGTGTTCCCTGTCGGTGACTTCTTCATCAGCTTTGATTAATGATTTGGCGAACTGGATGAAGTCCAGACGCTCCTTTTCAGTGGAATCTTCGTGGAAACATCTTGCGTGGAACTCAAAGTGGTCTTTCCAATCTTCCGGCTGCAGCAGCGCAATCATTTCCAGTTCATTGTCCAGGTTGATTTTGAACGGGAATTCTTCCCTCAGATATTCCTGGATTTTCATTCCTTCTTCCGGCGCAAATTCCCCGTCCACAGAAGATAAGATCATTAAAAGGTGATAGCCTGCGATTGATTTATTTGATTTTTGCATAAAGCGGTATTTTTTGATTTTTGAAAATTTATTTGTTCAGATAATCTGCTGCCGGTATTTTATCGGTGATTTTTCCTCTTTCCAATATAAGCACGAACGGATTGCTTCTGGCAATGGTTTTGATGGCAGTTCCATCCATCATGGCTTTCGGAATGCGTGTGAAGGTAGTGGGATCATTTGACACTCCCAAAACAAAGATGTCTTTTTTTGCCTGGAGCAGTTTTTCGGTTTTTTCTAAAGTGTTCCTGTCCGCATTTTTCGGATCGTAAGAAAAAAGGAGAACTGCTTTTGGAGCCGCCAAAATATCATGGGTCAAATCGATTCCCTCTAAGCTTTCCGGTTTAAATTTCATAATTTCGGACGAATAGCCTTGCTTCACGATCTTTGAACTGGTTTTTCCTTCCTGGATTTTCCACGGTGAACCTTCCTTCCAGTATTCTTCGTTGTTCACATAATCATCCTGATTCACGTCGATCATCTCGCCGGTTTTTTCATTTTTCAGCGAATAGAATGTTTTGTATTCTGAGGGATTTTTTTCAATTTTCTCCTTTTCGGAAATTAAGTCGGTTCCAATCTTATAATCTCTGAAATCGATGAGCGGCTCGTGTTTGATCCCATGCGCAGTGACCATTCCCAATGCGATCATAAATAAAAGCAATGCAATGTTTTTCGCTCTTCCTTTACTTTCATCATTGAAATTTTTACGATAAAGTCTCCATAAAATTAAAAGTCCCAAAAGAAGTGCGATATCTTTCCAGAAGCTTTGCCATGGAGTGAATTTCAGGGCATCTCCAAAACATCCACAATCGGTTACCACATTGAAGTAGGCGGAATAAAATGTGAGAAACGCGAAAAAAACGCATAAGGTGATCAAAACTGAAAGTGTGAGTCTTAAACGGATTTTCAGCAGAAGCATGAATCCAAAAATAAGTTCAAACGCCACCACGATGATTGCAATCGGAAGTGCCTGTTTTTCAAAAAAAGACATATTAAAAACTGAAGGCGAAAAATATTCTTCCAATTTAAAGGAAAATCCCACTGCATCTACAGCTTTCACAAAACCGGAAGCGATGAAAATCAGGGCAATAACAACTCTTAAAAAATGTTTCATAATGGTTTCAAAAAAATTATTCTGTCTTTCAAATTTAATTTCAGATCAATTTCCCTCCAATTCCACATGCTCTTCCCCAATCTTGATTAAGGAGAAAACGGCATAGTTCAGGATGTCATAATAATTGGCGTCCAAACCCTCGGAAACCAGGAGTTTTCCCTGTCTGTCTTCGATGTTTTTCACACGCAAAACCTTCTGGTAAATTAAATCGGTGATGGAAGTTACCCGCATGATCCGCCATGCTTCACCGTAATCGTGGTTTTTGCGCATCATCAGTTCTTTGGCCTCCTTGGCAAAATGGTCGTATAGCTGCATTGTGGAATCCGGGTTTTCCTCCAGACTTTCAGATGTTCCCTTTTCCAGCTGGATTAACCCGATGATAGAATAGTTTACAATCGCAATGAAGCAGTCTTCTTCATTCTCATCATCCACTTTTTGCACTTCGGAAGTCTGCAAGGTGACCAGGCGTTTTACTTTGATATAGATTTGATCCGTAACTGATGAGGTGCGTAAAATTCTAAAGGAAGATCCATAGTCGTAGAACTTTTTTTCAAAAAGCGCACGGCATTTTAAAATGACTTCATCAAACTGTAATGACGTTCTGTTCATAATTTTCTTAATGTTTCAAAGATAAGGATTTGGGCTGAAAAAAGCAGTATGCAAAATTGAAAACTCCTGCTTTCTGTGTCTTATGTGAAATTGAAAGTAACATGCTGCATCTCTGATAATTGCGCGGCAATTTGCTCTTTTTCGGCCAACCTGATGTTCGCATAAATTCTGCAGTCTTCATCGGAAACGAAATCCATAATTTTTGCGCCGAATTTATTCAGCAAAGTAAAAATAACGTTTTGTTGTTCAAAATGGAATTTGATTTCAATCTGTGTTTCCAGTTCTTTGGTGACGATTTCGGCTTCATCCAGGGTGAGTTTTGCCGATTCTTTGTATGCTTTTACCAATCCCGAAACTCCTAGTTTTGTGCCGCCGTAATATCTCACCACGACCAGTAAAATGTTGGTGAGATTATTGGCAAGAAGTTGGTTGTAAATGGGCAATCCTGCACTTCCGTTGGGTTCGCCATCATCATTTGCACGGTAATTTTCGCCATTAATTCCCAGTCGAAATGCATAACAGTGATGAGTCGCTTTTGGATGTTTTTCGCGGATTTTTTCCAAAGATTTCTTCAGCTCATCTTCGTCATGTACAGGAAATGCGTAGCCGATGAATTTGCTTCCTTTTTCTTTCAGAAGGATGTTTTCAATGGGAGATTTAATGGTTTGAAATTCGAACTGCATTGGATATCGGTAACATTAAAAGGGATATTTTCTGAGACCTCCTCAAAAGAAACTATTGAAAAAATCTGTTTCTGAAATTGAAAATTTTGTTGTCTCTGAATTGTTTACAATCAACAGGATCAAATGGTAAAGTAGGTGCTTTGGTTCCATTTTTCAGAACCAAATTCTCATTGACGGTTATTTGGGCTTCATCCCAGAAATCCAAATCGATGAACTGTTTTAAAGTGTAACTTCCACCTTCCACCAAAACCGATTGAATCTGATGTTCATGAAGTTTTTGCATCGCTTCTTCCAAAAAATGCTCCCGCTCGATTTTAACGAATTTCAGATTTCCTTCCACCGAATCCTTCTTTGAATTGAGGATGATGGTTTCGGCCTCATCATTATAGATGCGGAAATCCCGTGGAACGATAAAATCAGGATCAATCAGGATTCTTACCGGATTTCTGCCTATTATTTCGCGGGTCGTCAAACTTGGGTTATCGCCAAGTGCAGTTCTGGTTCCAACTAAAATCGAATGTTCCTCACTTCGTAACTGATGTACGAACTGCTTGCTCAAAGGATTTCCGATTTGATAAGGTTTGAAATCTTTATCCATAAAACCATCTGCAGATTGTGCCCATTTCAGGAGGATGAACGGACGTTTTTTCTGATGAAAGGTGAAAAACCTTTTGTTCAATTCGATACATTTTTTTTCCAAAATTCCCGAAACAACTTGAATTCCTGCGTTTTCGATGATTCTTTTTCCGTTTCCGTTTACTTTTTCATGCGGATCCAATGCTCCAATCACCACTTTTTTGAAACCCACATCCACGATTTTTTTTGCGCATGGCGGTGTTTTTCCATAATGCGAGCAGGGTTCCAGCGAAACATAAATCGTGGAATCTCTCAGCATTTCAGTCTTTTTCACTGAATTGATGGCATTGATTTCGGCGTGGTTTTCACCGGCTTTTTGGTGATAACCTTCACCAATAATTTTGCCGTCATGAACAATCACACTTCCCACCAAAGGATTTGGATAGGTTTTTCCCAGTGCTTTCTGCGCAAGCTCAATGCAGCGCTGCATGTAGAATTCGTCGGTTGACAAAATGATATTTTAAAAGTTTAAGAAATTCGCGTGATCTTGCAAAAAATCAGCTGCAAAACCCATCTATTTGGTTCCGTTTGCCGCAGTCTGTATTTTAATTTCCGGTATTTTATATTCAATCATTGAGGTCATCAAAGGATCCCTTTGTTTGGAAAGGATTTTCAGCGCAGATTTCATATCGCCATAAATTCTTTTTCCATAATTTAGAATGAGGAAGCTTTTCTGGGTTCCATTGTCATATTTCTTGAACCTGAAAATATCATATTCCACGAATGGCTCTCCGTTTGCAGGGGCTTCGGAAATGTAATAATCAACGATAAATTCTGATCCATCGGGACTTTCCGTTACGTTTACCTTGGCATATTTATCCTCCTTTTGCTTGGCCTGAACCATTTCCACTTTTTGGCGGACTGCAAGTTCAATGTCAATTTCTTTGTTCAAAAAGGTGTATTCAAAGATCTGATTGAATTTCTCCATCTCTTCATCTTTCGGAAGATATTGTTGTTGGAAGAGGGTTTTGGACCGTTGTTCAGCCCGGATCAGATAAAATTCAGTTCCATTAAAATCAATTGGATTTGGAACGTTCAGCAAATCTTTTTCCTGGGCATTGAATAAGCTCAATGTGCTAAAAATAACTAAAAGGAAGATTTTTTTTAACATAATTATTTCGGATTATAAACAAAAAGCCACAAAAGTTAGTTCTTTTGCGACTTTCTGGAGGGTTAAGATTATTGATTTTCACCGGCAAGAATCTGGTGCAGACTCTGCTTCATATTTTCGAGGTGAGATTTTTTCTCGTCGATTTTATCAAAAGTATCTTTCAATAGAGGGTTATCTCTGGTGGAATTGCTGAAGAAAGCAAGGTTGTTTTCCAGTTTGCTGATTTCGGCTTCGAGATCTGAAATTTGATTTTTGATTTTTCGGGCCTTGTCAGTAAGCTGGTTTTCAGAAAGTCCTTCCTCTTTCAGGTCGTATTCACTGATCTTATTGAGTCTGAGTTTTTCCTTTAATGCTTTATTAAACTCTGAATTGATGGAGATTTTTTCTCTTGGCACTTTACCAATCGCATTCCATTTGTTCTTGATTTCTTCAATTTTCTCTACACTTCCTTCTTCGTCACCGATTTCCTTCAATTCATCCAGAAGTTGCTTTTTATGTTTGTAATTTTCCTTCCAATTGTCGTTGACCGCATTGTTTTTTTCCCGGTAATTGTTGAAGAAAGTATTGCAGGCTTCCCGGAAATCATCCCAAACTTTGTTGGTCATGCTTCTAGGAACATGCCCGATTTTTTTCCAGTCTTCCTGTAGTTTTTTGAATAGTGGAACTATGGTTTCCCAGTCTTCGGAAAGCATGTTGTCTTTTGCGGTTTGAATGAGTTTCAGCTTTTCGTCCAAATTGGTTTGCTGGGCGTTTTTCAGCCCTTTGTAAAACTCATTTTTCGCGGAGTTGAAATTTCTTAAATGGGTCTTGAACTCATTCCAGTTTTGGTTGGATACTTTTCTGGGAACAGATCCTAATTTCAGGAATTCGGTTCTCAGTTCCTCGATTTTTTTGATGGCATTTTGCCAATAATTATGGTTGGGTGCTTTTTCCGGCGAAGTGATGCTTTGGATTTCCTGGATGATTTTGTTTTTCTTTTCCAGGTTTTCGGCTTGTTCCTTTTCCATCTGTTCAGAAAGTTCGCCTTTTCTTTCATGGATTCTGTTGGAAATCTCCTTGAACTCTTCCCATGTTTTTTCCCGGAATTCTTCCGCTACCGGTTCAGCTTCTTCTCGCCAAAGTTTATGCAGATATTGTAGTTCGTTCAGGGCTTTTTGCACAGAGGATTCCTTTTCCAGTTCTTTTGCCCGCTCGATGATGTGCTGCCTTTTTTCCAGGTTGTGCGTGTATTCCTGTTCCAAATATTCCTTGTTCATATCGAGCATTTGATAGAACTGGTTCAGATGGTGGAAGTAGTTGTTGTTCAGCAGTTTAAATTCTGATTTTGCAACCTGGCCTGCATTTTTCCATTCCTCTTTAATCTCACGGATTGCTCTGAAAAGATTCGTTCCCACTTCAGTATTGGTATAGAGATTTTTCAGCTTCTCGATGATGTTTTGTCTTTCTTCCAGGTTTTTTCCGTGATTTTCTTCCTGCTTTTTGTTGTATTGGTCATTTTTTTCACGAAAAATATTGATCAATCCGTGAAGTCTTGATGCCGATGGATGCTCGAAGTTGAAAGTTTCTTCAGGATTTCCAGATCCTACAAACTCAGCTTTCTTTTCGTCTGTCTCCTCAAGAATATGTCGGTTTGCCTGATCTTTCAACTGATTGAATTTTCGGTATTGGGCTCCTGCATTTTCTTTGTTGATGATGGATTCCATTTCCTGCAAAATTTCGGGCAAGGTAAGTAAGGCTACTTTATTCAATTCTTCATCATGTCCTTCGTGTGATTCTGCATCTTCAGTTTTTTCAAGGTCTGTTTCCAAAGTTACCTGCTCTTCTACAGTCAAATCTGATTTTTCGCTGTCCAAAGCTTTATGTTTGGCTTGGTCTTCGTCCGGTTCTGGATTTTCTTCGCTTGCCTTGCTTGTTTCTATTTCAGGAAGCATGTTCTCCTCCGGAATCATTTTGGAATTCGGGGATTCACCATCCGCTTCATAATCCGCTGCCGATTGCTCGGCGGGTTGCTTTTCGGGGATTTCATCAATTTCGGTCACTTCTTGGTTTTCGGAGTGCGGAAATTCACTAATGATGGGATTATTTTCATTTGAAACCTCTTCTGAAATTGGTTTTTTTTCATTGTGGTCAGAGATTGAATCTTCTGTAATCATGGCATACATTTTTTTAATTAAAAGGCAAACGGTTCTTGTTGTTTTTTGCCCATAAAAAGTGCACTAATTTAACCTATTTTTTTGGAAAATTCCAAATTTCCCAATTTTTTTCAGCCTGCTGTTCCAGCATATAGAATCCATTGGCAGTTTTTGCTCCTTTTTTTGATGCATTTTTAATGAAGGCGGTATAATTTGGGTTGTAAATCAAGTCGATGATCAGATGTTTTTCAGTGAGTGCATCGAAAGGAAAATCGAGGCAGTCATTCACATTGGGGAAAGTTCCTACCGGTGTGCATTGAATAATCAGTTCGTGAGCGGCAACGATTTCTTTGGTAAGGTTTTCAAAATTGAGCTCATGCTTTCTTGCCACAGTTCTGTAGGGAATCTGATGTTTTTCCAACACATATTTTACCGCTTTTGCAGCGCCACCATTTCCTAAAATCAATGCGGAGTGGTGGAAATCTTTCCGGTGTAAAAGCAGGGTTTTCTCGAAACCAACCGCGTCCGTATTGAATCCTTTTTTGATGTTATTTTTAATGACGATGCAGTTCACTGCACCCATTTTTTGCGCTTCGTCGCTGAGTTCATCCAAGTACGGAATCACTTTTTCCTTGTAGGGAATCGTCACATTTAAACCCACGAGATTTGGAATTTTGAAAATGTTTTCCACTTCGGAAATGTCGTCTAGGTCAAAAATTTCGTAAGTATAATTTTTCAGCATCAAATTCTGAAACTTGTTCTCGAAATATTTTTTGGAAAAAGAATAGGAAATGTTTTTCCCGATGATTCCTAATTTTATTGGTGTTTCCATAGTTCAAAAATAGAAAAAAGACCGGTGATTTTCCGATCTCTTGAGATGATTTATGTAATGAATTCTGATTTTAATTTTTTTCGAATTCATATCAAAGAAAATGCTTACAGAATATGCGCTATTTCTTCGCAAAGCCATTCCAACATTTCGCGGTCCTCCTTTGTGAATGGATTCAAAGAATGGGAGTCTATGTCGATCTGTCCGATATTTTCACCGTTCTTAATGATGGGAACCACTATTTCTGCTTTGGTATCGATCGAGCAGCTCAGATAATTTTCTTGCTCGTGTACATCTGGAACTACGAAAGTTTCATTGGAAACGGCAACCTGTCCGCAAATTCCTTTTCCGAACGGAATAATTTTATGGTCTGTTTCCGCTCCCACATAGGGTCCAAGGATCAGTTCCTCTTTGTCACCGTTCTTAAAATAAAATCCGGTCCAGTTGAAATAGGGAATTTCCTGGTCCAAAAGCTGACAAATTTTCAGAAGTTTGGTGTCTGTATGATGGTTTGGACTTTCAATGATGGACAAAAGTCTCTTTTTTATTTCTGACATTTTAAAATATTTAAAGTTTTGACAGGGATTTTTTTAGGAGAACTCTTTCAATTTGAGTTCCTCCTTGTATCCGAACATTCCCCGTTCCTTGATCATTTCTGCCACTCCAAAAGGAAGCTGTAATTCCCATCCTTCCTCGTGATTTGCGATTTTGGAGAGAATTTCCCTGGAGTATATTTCTGAATAATCAGGGTTGTAGTTTTTAATGTCTACAATTCTGTTGTTGAGTTTGAAATATTTGTAAAGTTCCTTCAGATTATCGTTCACTTTCAGATTATTTGAAGTGAGCAGCTCATGGGTTTCCGGATCTTTGTAAGGATAAAGGTAAACCCTCATATCCTGTCGGAAAAATTTCCCAAATGCCTCTAAGATTCCGCCGGAAAGATTTTTGTAATAGTTCTCATCGAAAACGTCCAGCAGGTTGTTCACACCCATTGAAACCCCGATCTTTCCTGCAGTGTAATTGGCAAAATAATCAATTAATCGGTAATATTCTGAGAAATTGGAGATGATTACGGTGTAGCCTAATTTCGCCAAAACATCCACTCTGTCCAGGAAATCTCTTTCATCGATTGCTCCGGAAGCTCGCAGATTGGAGATTGTGATTTCGAATAAAACTTCAGTTTCTGAATCGTCTGCAAAACCCCAATCTTTTTTGAACATTTCAAGCCCTTTCACAAACATATCGGTATTGACCAAAGTTACAGGTCTGAAACTGCCGCGAATCGCAAAAATATTTTTCTTGTAAAGCACATCTGCCGGAAGCATATTGTTTCCCTGAGAATTGAAAATCACTGCGTCGGTCATTCCGTTTTTCACCAGTTGAAGGCTCATCAGGCGATTGTCAACATAAGCGAAATCCGGACCGCTGAAATCAATCATGTCGATTTCCACATTGTCCGTGGATATATCGTCATAAAGTGATTCGATCAGTTTTCTCGGATTGTCTGAAAAATTGAATGCGCCGTAAATCAGATTCACCCCCAAACTTCCGAGGGTTTCCTGCTGAAGGGTCGCATCGTTCTCATTAAATTTTACATGGAGAACAATTTCGTTATAATCTTGATTTTCATCCAGTTGAAATCTTAAGCCAACCCAGCCGTGACCTTTCAAGGTCTTGTCAAAATTGATGGTAGTGACCGTGTTTGCGTAGGAAAAAAATTTTCTACCGGGGAAATTGTCTCTGCAAAGTCTTTCCTCAATCAGAGCCACTTCATATCGCAACATTTTGCGCAAACGGTTTTGGGTGACGTATCTGTTTCTGGGTTCCTTTCCGTAGATCGCATCACTGAAATCTTTATCATAAGCCGACATTGCTTTCGCGATGGTTTTTGATGCGCCGCCTGCTCGGAAAAAATGGCGCACGGTTTCCTGTCCGGCTCCAATTTCGGCAAAAGTTCCGTATATATTTGAATCTAAATTGATCGCTAAAGCTTTCTGCTTCGGAGTTAATTTTTGATTAATCACTTGAATAACTTCTTTTGTGCAAAAATACGAATATTTAGGGAATTTTCAGGCAGCATTTTAGGGGTAGCTTATTGATAAATGTTATATTTTGAATATTTCTGAGCGCCATAATTTGATGGGATGCCGATCATTGATGAAATTCATCATGAAATAATTCCACAACCAAAATAAAATCCCGATTTTTGTCCATCTTAATATCATTTTTAAAATCAACTCATATTAATGGAACAAAATATTTTAGATTGCGTCATCATCGGATCTGGTCCTTCGGGATTTACGGCGGCTATTTATGCGGCGAGAGCCGATTTGAAGCCGGAACTTTATACAGGTCTGGAACCGGGAGGACAGCTCACCACCACTACGGAAGTAGATAATTTTCCGGGATATCCGGACGGTGTTACCGGTCCTCAGATGATGATGGACTTGCAAAAACAGGCCGAAAGATTTGACACAAAAGTTCATTACGAAATGATTACCAAAGCAGAATTTTCTGCCGAAGTGGGAGGAATCCACAAACTTTGGGCAGGAAACAAAGAAATTCTGGCAAAATCCGTGATTATCTCCACCGGTGCTACTGCAAAATATCTGGGTTTGGATGATGAGAAGAAATATGCGGGAGGAGGAGTTTCGGCGTGTGCAACCTGTGATGGGTTTTTCTACAAAGGCAAAGAAGTCATCGTGGTGGGAGCAGGAGATACCGCTGCTGAAGAAGCAACGTATCTCGCCAAGCTTTGTTCAAAAGTGACGATGCTCGTTCGCAAAGACCATTTCCGCGCCTCAAAAGCGATGATTCACCGGGTACAAAATACTCCGAATATAGAAGTGAAATTCAACCATGAGCTCATCGGAATTGAAGGCGAAAACGCAATGGTAGAAAGAGGAATGGTATTCAATAATCAAACTCAGGAAACCTCTAAAATAGAGGTCCACGGAATCTTCATTGCGATCGGTCATCAACCAAATACCCACATTTTCAAAGGCCAAATCGACCTTGATGAAAATGGGTACATTAAAACGGTTCCCGGTTCAAGCAGAACCAATCTACCGGGAGTTTTTGCTGCAGGCGACGTTCAGGACCACATTTACCGTCAAGCGATTACCGCGGCTGGAAGCGGCTGTATGTCCGCAATGGATGCCGAAAAATACCTGGCTGAACTGGCATAGCGACAAGCGAATGGTTCAGTGAGATAAAACACATCAAAAAATAAAGAATAAAAGCGATTCTATACATATTTCTAGGCGGTGGATTCGGAAGTGTACTTCGTTTCCTGATTTCGAATTATACCCAAAAGCTTTGGAATATCAGTTCGTTTCCGATGGGGACTTTTCTGGTGAACATCATGGGATGTTTTCTCATTGGTGTTTTCACCTCGTATTTTATGAAATTTGATAATCATTTGAAGTTCCTTTTGATTGGCGGATTCTGTGGAGGGTTCACCACATTTTCTACATTTTCGTCAGAAAATGTTTCGCTTTGGCAGAGCGGGAATTATGGAATTTTGGTTTTGTATATTTTATTAAGCATTATTTTAGGATTCCTGGCCGTATATTTAGGGCTGAATTTTTCAAAAAATTAACTTTTTCTTTTGATAAATAGGACTTTATCCCTTTTTATAAAAATTAATTTGGTCAGAATATAAAACAGTTTTATATTTGCACCACTGAAAATGAGAAATCATTTTTCTGGAGGAATGGCAGAGTGGTCGATTGCGGCAGTCTTGAAAACTGTTGACTGTAACAGGTCCCGGGGTTCGAATCCCTGTTCCTCCGCAAAAATCCCTATAAACAAGTGTTTATAGGGATTTTGTTTTTTCAAGGAGGATCTTATTTAACAAAAAAAATCCTGACATATAAAATTTCAGGATTTTTTGTTTTCAGTACCAAATGTCTTTTATCATTCGGTTTTGGTGTTCCGGTGTCAATTGGAATAACTCGCCAGTTCTTCCTTCTTGGAGTTGATGATTTTATACTCTAAATACTTGAACGAGTCTCTCGGAATGATGGTTACCCATTTTTTGTACTTCAGATACCATTTTGTTTGAATGCTTACAATTCCCTTCGTGAGGTATGCTTCTACGAACGGATGCACGTGCAGGAAGATTTTCCCTTTATGCTGCTGAATGATATTCCGGATTCTTTCCTCCATTCTTTCCACCACCACGATAGGAGGGAGGATTTCCCCTTCCGCATTGGGATTTACTTCCGCGGTTTCGATTTGTTTTTCCGGCCGTGTTCTTTGTCGCGTAATTTGGATGAGCCCGAATTTGCTTGGAGGCAGGATTTTGTGTCTTGCCTTGTCCCGTTTCATTTCTTCTTTAAGATGCTCGTAAAGTTCTTTTCGGTGATCCGGATTGGTCATGTCGATAAAGTCGATGACGATAATTCCACCCATATCTCTCAACCGAAGTTGTCTTGCAATTTCCGTTGCCGCCATTTTATTCACATTCAAAGCGTGGTCTTTGTTGGATGGTGCCGAATTGATATTCGGTCCGGAATTTACATCCACTACATGAAGCGCTTCTGTGTGTTCGATAACCAGATAAGCCCCCTTCGAACTCGGAATATTGACATGTTTTCCGAAGCTCTGCTTCATTTGTTTCTCCACATTGTAATATTCCATCAGTGGAGTTGGCTTGTCGTAGAAGTGTACGATGTTTTTCTTTTCGGGAGCAATCACTTCCAGGTAGTTCCGCATTTCCTGAACCATGTTTTCATCATCGCAGATAATGGAAACAAAATCAGAATTAAACTTGTCTCGAAGGATTTCAGAGGCTTTATCTTCTTCGCTCAAAATCTTGCTCGGAACTTTATTTTTCTGGATATTCTTGAAGGCGGTTTCCCATTTCTGAACCAGCTGGTTCATGTCATTATGGAGTTCCGCCACCTTTTTTCCTTCTGCCACGGTTCTGATGATCACCCCGAATCCTTCAGGTTTGATGCTTTCAATCAATGTTTTCAGCCTTTCTCTTTCCTCGCTGCTTGCGATTTTTTTGGAAATGGAGACGCTTTTGTCAAAAGGAATCAAAACCAAAAACCGTCCTGTCAATGAGATCTGGGTTGAAATTCTGGGTCCTTTCGTGGAAATCGGTTCTTTGGTGATTTGAAGAAGTACGCTTTCGTCTTTTGCCAGAACTTTGTCTATGGTTCCGTTTTTGGGGATTTCTTTCTGAATCTCGAAGTTCTTCAGTGAAGTAGAGTTTTGCTTCTTGGAAGTAGTGTCGTGAAGGAATTTTTTATAAGTCAGAAACTGCGGACCCAAATCCTGATAATGCAGAAATGCATCTTTTTCGTATCCGATGTTTACGAAGGAAGCGTTCAGGTTTGGTGCCAGTTTTCTAACCTTGCCGATGAATAGGTCGCCTACCACGAAATCGCTTTTATCCTCCTGTTCGTGGAGTTCAAAAAGCCTTCCATCTTCAAGCAGGGCAATTTTGGATTGCTCATCTTCATGTGATATGATCAGTTCTTTCTTCATTGCTTATGTTAAAAATTAATTGCCTTCCGTGAAAATTTCCAGCTTTTGCTGATGAAGGCTTAATTGTATTCATTTATGTGAGGTGAATAAGAAAGTGAAATCTGTAAATAAAGGTCAGGTATTCAGTTTCTTATGATGTGTTTTTGTTTTTTGGGTAAAATCAGATCTGTTATTGATCAATCCCCCTTAAAAACAAAAATATAGTCGGCGAAATTTTAAAAAATTAAAAACACCAACTATATTGTATATTGAAAACCGCGGAGCGATTATTTTTTCTTGTGTCTGTTTGCTCTCCTTCTTTTCTTTCTCTTGTGGGTCGCTACCTTGTGTCTTTTTCTTTTCTTTCCGCTTGGCATAATTTAAAGATTTTATTAATAGATTAATTATTTTACTGCAACTTTGGTTTTTACTTTCTCCACAAAAGTTTTGGAAGGTTTGAAAGCCGGGATATTGTGTGCTGGAATTTCGATGGCGGTGTTCTTGGAGATATTTCTTCCGGTTTTAGCCGCTCTTGTTTTGATGATAAAAGATCCGAAACCTCTCAGATAAACATTGTCACCATTGTACATTGAAGTTCTGATTTCCTGCATGAACGCCTCGATAACTTTCTGAGTTTCATTCTTTTCCGTTCCCAACTTGTTTGAGATGGTATTTACCAATTCTGCCTTTGTCATTTCCTGTATTTATTTATATTTTTGGTGTGCAAATATATGAACATTTTTTGAAAACAAAAAAACAAACCGCTGATTTTCTTCACATTGGTGAGAAATTTCATGGTGCGCCGAAATCCTAATTGTTTCAGCAACAGAAATCCACTTTTTAAACAATAAATTGAATTTTTTTTCCTATAAAGGAGGTGTTGCAGTTACTTGTAGAAATAGGTAAGCGTTTGGTGGGAGTAGGTGTTGTGGACGTACTTAGGTAGTCGGTTTGGATAAAGTTCGTAACTAAGGTCAACTGTGGTGTAAATTTCTTGGGAAGATGTGCTGATATTGTTCTTAGAAATCAATGAAGGAGCATAAACGGGACATGCTCCCAGAAGGTAATAATGCATGCTTTTTGTCGATAGGAGGACGCTGCTTTCAAAAAGTTGGGATGCAAAATTTATATTGCCATTATGTACCGTTTTTACCCAATCGAAAAATGGAGTAGTAAGTGATGGCGAAAGTTGTATGTTTTCATAATTACCACTCGGATTAATGATCATATTGACATATCCCCAATTTTCTTTAACCACTATATTTCCATTCGGATCATAAGTAAAAGTCCTCGAAAAATTTCCCCATCCACCGCTTGCTTTTGAGACTTTGTTGTCTGCATATTCAACGGTTGTGATTGCAGGTATATCGGGGAATTCTTCAAGGTATTCTTTAATCTGCGTGAGTTTTCCGCTGTTGTCATAAAAATATTCCAGCGCGGTAAATCTCTGATTTTTTTCCACATCGATTTTTTTCAATTTTTCATTATCGTAAATGAAGTAATAGGTAACAGGATCGCCCGGTAAACCTGGATCCATTTTTAGCTGTATTTTCTCAAGCTTTGGAAGTGGTTTGGTAGAAGTGTTCTGATCGTCTTTTCGGCATGAAGTCGGCAGAATAATTGCAAAAGCTGCAATAAGAATACGAATACTGATATTTGCTTGATTCGAGCTTAGTTTGAATGACATTCCATAAATTTGAACCAATATTAATAATTTTTTTTGAAAGCAAATAAACAAACCGCTGATTTTCTTCACATTGGTGAGAAACTTTTGACCTGGTACAAAATTCATGGAAGAGACCTGCCTTTCCGGAAAACCAACGACCCATATAAGATCTGGATTTGCGAAATCATTTTCCAGCAAACCAGAATTGAACAGGGTCTAAATCATTATAAAAACTTTATCCAAAGATTTCCAGATGTTCAAACCCTGGCCAATGCAGATACTGACGAAGTTTTGCTTTTTTGGAAAGGACTTGGGTATTATTCTCGAGCCTTAAATCTGCATTTTGCATCCAGGCAAATCATTAATGATTTTAATGGAAAATTCCCTGAAAAATATGAGGAAATCTTACAATTAAAAGGAGTCGGGAAGTACACGGCGGCAGCGATTTCAAGCATCTGCTTTTTGGAGAAAATTCCTGCGGTTGACGGAAATTTCTATCGGGTTTTATCCAGGGTTTTTGCAGATGATTTCGATGTATCGCATTCCAAAGCGTTTTCATATTTTTCAGAACTGGCTTTAATGATGATGCCGGAAAAGAATCCCGGACATTTCAACGAGGCGATGATGGATTTGGGTTCGGACCTCTGTAAACCTAAAAATCCAAAATGTGAAATCTGTCCTTTAAATTCGGATTGTCTCGCCTTTCAATCCGGAAAGGTTCAGGATTTTCCGGTGAAGTCGAAAAAAGTGAGAACCACCGATCTGGAACTGGAATACTATTTTGTGGAATACGGAAAATCATTTTTAATCCGTCAAAGAAACGACGATTTCATCTGGAAAAAACTGTATGAATTCCCAACTGAAATACCTGAAAATTTTGAAAAATTCATCACGGGTCAAAAAACGGTTTCACACAGACTCACCCATAAAAATCTGACGATACATATATATAAGTTGAAGATGAAATCAAAAGAAGCGTTCGAGAAGTTTTCAAATGAACATGATTTCACGATTTCCAATGCGGAGGAATCTCATCAGAAATCCTTTCCAAAACCATTGGAGAATTATCTGAGTTTGTTGACCTGAAACTTTGTTTTGCAACAAAAATTCAAGACTTCCTTTAACCTTGTTTCGGTTTCTTCATCTAAAAAACAGAATTCCAATTCTAATGGAAATTTGTTTTACAGGGATTTGGGAACCTGCGTGGAATTAAATGATTGATAATGCAAGAAATTCGAAGGTTCCTAGATCTTTTTCTTTTCAGCCATTGAAGTATTTCATCCGATTATTGACATTTGCATTGACCTTTATGACAAATCTTCCAACTTTGCACTTCCAACTTCGGACAAAAAAAACTATTTTTGCCCAATGTTTAAAAAACTCATATTCATCTTTTTAACCATCATGATCGTTTCTTGCGGGAAAGAGGCAAAACCGAAACCATCGGGCGAACTCCGTCTCGAATATCCGCAGCCGAAATATGTGAGTTTTTCCTCGCCATGCAATTTCACTTTTGAATATTCCGATTTCGCGAAAATTGACCAGGCCAAAGAAAAGTGCTGGTACTATATCAACTATCCGAAAATGAAGGCAAAAGTGTTTTTGACTTATTTCCCTATCAAGAATGACTTCGCACTCCACGTGAAAGAATCCGAGAAAATGGTTTATGAGCACACCATCAAAGCCACTTCCATTGACACAAAATCTTTCAGCTACCCGGAAAAAAAAGTATTTGGAAATTTCTATGAACTGAAGGGTCCCTCTGCTTCGAATCTGCAATTTTTTGTGACAGATTCTACCAGACATTATGTGACTGCGAATCTCTATTTCAACTCAAGGCCGAAACCAGATTCCATCGGTCCGGCTGTGGATTATATCAAAAAGGATTTGCTGCATTTGATTGATACCTTCAAATGGAAGTAGGATGGAAGGCTGAATAAATTGGAATATAAAAAGTGAAAATAAACAGAAACAAAAATATAAGGATTAATTAAGATGGAGAAAATGTTATTGGGTCTTTTTTTGATGGCTACCATCGCTTCCTGTAACTCAGACAGAGGTAATGATGCCGTGATAGAACCCACCGTAATTGGTGTTTGGAAATTAGAGAAAGATCTGGTCGTTTCCGGGGCAGACCATTCGACGATTCTCCATGAATATATTCCTGATGATTGCAAAAATAAAAGCACATTTGAATTTGCCGCGGATGGCAAATATGTCGCAAATACATACAATACCATAAATTCCAACTGTGTCAATTCTGTAATGAATTCCCAATACCAGTACAAGAAAAATGAAAAAAAATTGATCATTGGAGCCTCTACTGCTGATGTTTTGGAGCTGAGTGATCATAAACTTGTCGTTTATGCCGCGGATAATTATGATTCAAATAATGACGGCATCAATGATTTCGTGAAATATTTTTTCATCAGGTAATCAAGTGGCACGGATAAGTAAACTTAGAAATTTAAACTACATATATAAATGAAACTATTAGTCGTTGGTTCAGTTGCTTTCGATGCGATTGAAACCCCATTTGGAAAAACGGACAAGATTTTGGGCGGTGCTGCAACCTATATCACACTCGCTTCGTCCGTGTTGAAAATTCCTTCGGGAATCGTTTCTGTTGTTGGTGGAGATTTTCCCCAGTCTGATTTGGAAATGCTTCAGAATAGAGGGATCAACATAGAGGGGATTGAAGTGATTTCAGAGGGAAAAACATTTTTCTGGAGCGGTAAATACCGAAATGACCTGAACACCCGTGATACTTTGGTGACCGAAGTCAATGTGTTGGAAAACTTTGACCCAAAAATTCCAGACTCCATGCAGGATGCGCAAATCCTGTTGTTGGGAAATCTTCATCCCGGAGTTCAACTTTCCGTTTTGGAAAAAATGAACAAACGTCCGGATCTGGTTATTTTGGACACCATGAATTTCTGGATGGATACTGCATGGGACACTTTGATGCAGATGATCGCAAGAACTGATGTAATCACGATTAATGACGAAGAGGCCCGTCAGCTTTCCGGAGAATATTCACTGGTGAAGGCTGCGAAAAAAATCCAGGAAATGGGACCGGATTTCGTCATCATCAAAAAAGGCGAACACGGAGCTCTGCTTTTCAACGAGGGAAGAATTTTTGCCATTCCGGCGCTTCCTTTGGAGGATGTTTTTGATCCAACTGGGGCGGGAGATACTTTTGCCGGCGGTTTTGCATCTTATCTGGCCAAAAAGGAGGATTTTGGTTTTGAAACCATGAAATCTGCCTTGATCTATGGATCTGCGATGGCGTCTTTCACCGTGGAAAAATTCGGTACAGAAAAATTGCAGGAAGTCACTGAAGGTGAAATGATTGCCAGAATCAAAAACTTTAAGGAACTGACCACTTTTGAAGTGGAAGTTTAGAAATATTAAATATAGAAAAATCTTCGAAAATCAGGAGAATATAAAAATGAGAAAACTATTTGGTTTTGTGCTGGTAATGGGATTCGGCACTTTTCTGCAGGCGCAGTATTTAATCATTGGCAAAGACAGCATCTCGCTCGATCAATTTAAAACCGAGTACAAATATGGTCTGGAAAACAATGGTATTGAAAAAACGATTGCTTCTGCGGAAGATTTCCATTTGCTGCAGCAATTTGCCTCCGACAAAAAAGTGGACACCACTGCTGCTTTCCGTGAAAAAATGATGGACAAAGAGGGCGAACTTCGCAGTAAATTCTTCTTCCCAAAACAAGTGCTCGATCCTGTGCTGAATGACTACATGAAGGATCTGCAGACGGAGAAAAAAGTACTTCTTTTCATCGTTCAAAAAACCGAGGCTGACCCCAATAATTACCAGCAAATCTACAATGATGTGAAATCCGGGAAAATCACCATGGAAGAGGCAGTTTCCCAATACACCAAATCCAGCGCAGTGCCTTTCTATATCAAACCTGGTAGCATAGATAACTCCCTTTACTCGGAATTGAAAAATTTGCCTGATCATGCTTTGACCAAACTTCAGGATACGCCTAGATATGTGGGTTTTGCAAAAGTTTACGAATCTCGTCCGAGTTTGGGATATATGGTTTTCGGAACTATTTCTTATCCTAAAGATGACAATTCGGAATCCATAAAGGCCAAGATTTACGGCGATTTAAAAGCAGGAAAAACTTTTCAGGAAGTCGCAAAACTTTACGGAGCTACCGATCACGAAAGAAATAACGGTGGAGTAGTGATGGGTTCACCAACTCTTCCGGATGAGATCTATACGCAGTTTCAAGGGAAAAAGTCTGGATTCTATGTTCCAGAGCCGATTCTTTTTGGTGATAAATATTTCGTCTTCTATATTTATAATGTAGAACCTTATGTTTTAACTGACAAAAACAGGGATTTCTATATCCGCGAATTGAACAGTTCTCTCTATGGAGAGCTTTTGCAGGATAAAATGGTCGCATACCTAAAATCTGATCCCACATATAAAGAGTTTCCCGAATTACAAAACGTGAAAAAATCTTACCAGAACTTTAATTTGGCCAAAGATAATTCGGTGCTCTATCAATATCATCAACATAAGACCACGGTGGGTGACATCAAGAAGTTGATTGGGGACAAAAAAAGTGAGGTCGAAAAACTCTCACCGGCGATCTGGGCAGAATCTGTTTCCGCAGTGAATAACCAGGATCTGATCAAGTTTTACAGTGAGGATTTCACCAGTCAACCTTCCATTCAGAAGGAATTGAATGAGTTTAAAAAAGGACTTTTTTCCGAGTATATTTTTTCAAAATATCTGAATGGCGAAATCGATAAAAATCCGCAACTGCTCACGGATTACTACAACCAGAATAAATCCAGATACATGTGGGGAAACCGTGCAGAAGGACGGGTGGCGATTATTTCTGATGAAAAACTGGTGAGTGAAATTTCCAGGAATATTAAGGATGAAAAAGGTTGGGAAGCGCTTAAAACCAAATATTACGGAAAACTCAATGATAAGAAGCAGATTCTGGTCAACTTCGAAAAAGGAGAAATGTCTGAAGATGCTGAAGTCTTTACGAAATACAAAGTGCCCTTCAAACCTGGAATCCACCAAACCAAAATGGGCGACAGATTCCTGGTAATCGCAATTGACAAGATTTTGCCACCTACACAGATGAGCCAGGAAGAAGCTGCAGAACTATTAAGAGATGCTGTGCTGGATCAGAAAATGAAGGAGACCATCGCCGCGCAAAAAGCGAAAACCAAAATCGTGATCGAACCTGGTTTCATGAAAGGTCTCGAGCAGAATTTTAAGAAATAATTATCAAAAAAATTGCAGGTTATTTGGTTTAGAATGATAATTTTGCAATTCGTTTAAAAAATGAATATGAAGAGACAGATAAAATTCATCTTAGTTTTAACTTTTGTGCTTGGTTTTTTTGGAATTAAGACCAATGCCCAGTTAAAACCGGGAGATTTGGTAGATGGAATCGCCGCGGTAGTAGGAGATGAAATAGTTTTGGAATCTGATGTACAGGATCAGGCTAATTATGCAAAACAGCAAGGTGCCGATGTTTCCAATAAATGTGAGTTTATGGAGGGAATCATCAGCAATAAACTTTTGATCTATGAAGCGAAACGTGATACATTGATTGAAAACCGTTCAGCAGCAATCAAAGAGAATGCCACTGCAAAATACAACCAGATTTTGGGTCAGTTTCCGAATGAGAAAACGATGCTCGATGCCTATAAGTTCCGAACTCCATCTGAAATGAAAACTGCCATTGAAAAAATCGACACAGACAATTATTACGGCCAGATGAAATACGGAAGAATCACCGATAAAGCCGACGTGACTCCAAACGAAGTAACCGATTTTTTCAACACCTACAGATTTCAGCTTCCGCAGGTGAAGGATGAAGTAAGCCTCTCTCAGATTGTGATGTACCCGAAACTCACCGATGCTCATAAAGATGAAATCATCGCCCGTCTGAAAAAAATTAAAGAAGATATCCAGAAAGGGGAATCATTTGAAAGTCAGGCAAGGATTTATTCCGAAGATCCAGGTTCAGCCGCAAATGGCGGACTTTACAAAAACATTGCCCGCGGAAAAATGGTGAAACCGTTTGAAGCAGCGGCACTCAATCTTCAGGAAGGTGAAATTTCCGACCCGGTAGAATCGGAATTCGGATACCACTTGATCCAACTCGTGAAGAAAAGCGGAAAAATGTATGATGCAAGACATATCCTGTTGAAAGCTGTGCCAAATGCTTCAGAAATTGCAACAGCAAAAAAGGAGTTAGACAGCATCAGAAGCTTGATTGTTAATGGAAGAATGACATTTAAAGAAGCGGCATTCAGATTTTCTGACGACAAGCAAACGAAATTCAACGCCGGTGTAATTGCTGGTGATGATGGTTCCGACAAAATAGAGAAACTGAATTTACCTCCCACCATTGCTTACCAAATTGCGGGTCACCACAAAGGAGAAATTACTAACGTATTTGAAGAAACCGTGCAGGATCGAAAAATGGTTGCCATCGTAAAATTGGACGATATCATTGATGCACACCAATTGGATATCACCACCGATTATAGCCGGATCAAGCAGATGGCACTCAATAAGCGGAAAAACGAAATGGTGGAAAAATATGTGAAGGAAAAATTGCCGCACGTTTTTGTCTCCATCAATGACCGATACAAAGACTGTACATTCAAAACCGACTGGCGTAAAGCAGATACCGGTAAATAGAACCAAAAAATCTCTGTGAAAGCAGAGATTTTTTTGTAGTCCTCAAGTTTCCAGGAATGGGAAAAATAAGCCATCCGCTGCAGTTTTCTGCGCAACTGAAGCTATTGCCCAGTTCCCCGTATTTTTTTATTTTTACTTCATGAGCAACTTTATTCATTTCGGCATTGCTGAAAAGATCTACAACGAGAATCAGAACAAAATCTGCAATCTGTTTGAAATCAGATATCCGATCATTCAAGGCGGTATGATTTGGCATTCCGGATGGCGGCTGGCTTCGGCGGTCTCGAATTGTGGCGGATTGGGTTTAATCGGTGCCGGAAGTATGTATCCCGATATTTTGCGTGAAAATATTCAAAAATGCAAACAGGCGACCGAAAAACCTTTCGGGGTGAATGTCCCGATGCTTTACCCCAATTTGGATGAAATCATAGAAATCATTTTGCAAGAAGGGGTGAAGATCGTTTTCACTTCCGCAGGTAATCCGAAAACCTATACAGAGACTTTACAGAAAGAAGGTTTGAAAGTCGCACATGTGGTCTCTTCCACAAAGTTTGCGATGAAATGCGAAGAAGCCGGAGTAGATGCGATCGTAGCGGAAGGTTTTGAAGCAGGAGGACACAACGGAAGAGATGAAACCACCACGTTTTGCCTGATTCCGAATGTGAAAAGACATATTTCGAAACCCCTGATTGCGGCAGGTGGAATTGGTTTGGGTTCGCAAATGAAGGCCGCCATGATTCTAGGTGCAGACGGCGTTCAGATCGGTTCCAGATTCGCAGCAACCGTGGAGGCAAGTTCTCACGAAAATTTTAAAAATAAGATTATTTCTCTGAATGAAGGCGATACTCAGGTCACTTTGAAGGAGCTTGCTCCCGTTCGTTTGGTGAAAAATAAATTTTATCACGATATCGAAAAACTATATGATTCCGGACGAAATGTAGCAACTTTAAAAGAAACTTTAGGCAGAGCCAGAGCCAAACACGGCATGTTTGAAGGTGATCTGGACGAAGGCGAACTGGAAATCGGGCAGGTTTCTGCCTTGATTGACGAAATTCTTCCGGTGGAAAAAGTCTTTGAAAAATTGTTGAAGGAATTTGACCAGACTCCGAAAAGTTTCGGATTTTAAATGAAGAAATAAAGCCACAAATTCACAGTTTTATTGGTGAATTTGTGGCTGTTTCTTACTTAGATGGAAAAAGCGCGTTTCAGCAGGCTTTCCACTTTCGGTTCGCTTCCCCGGAAGGCTTTGTAGAGTTCCATCGGATCTTTTGTTCCGCCTGAAGAGAGCAGAGTTTTATATTTCGCGGCGATTTCCGGATTGAAAATTCCATTTTCCCTGAAGTATTGAAAAGCATCCGCATCCAAAACTTCCGCCCACTTATAGGAATAATATCCCGCAGAATATCCACCCTGGAAAATATGTGAAAAACTGGTGCTCATCACGGTTTCCGGATTAGATGGATAAAGGTTTGTGGCTTTGGTTTCATTTGCTTCAAAGGTTTTGATGTCGTCCACTTTTTCAGGATGGGAATGATAGGCCATATCCAAAATCCCAAAACCCAGCTGTCTCAAAGTCTGGTAACCTTCCATAAAGTTTTTGGAATCAGAAATTTTGTGGATTTTCTCATCCGGCAAAACTTCTCCGGTTTGATAATGTTTCGCGAAGGTTTTCAAAAATTCCGGTTCATAGCAATAATTTTCCAAAAACTGAGACGGAAGTTCCACAAAATCCCATTTTACTGAGGTTCCCGAAAGATTCGGATAAGTGGTATCTGCCAAAATTCCGTGTAAAGCATGCCCGAATTCGTGGAAAAGAGTAGTCACTTCCTGAAACGTGAGCAGACTCGGTGTATCAGCTGTAGGTTTTGAAAAGTTGCAGACTACCGAAATATGGGGTCTGGAATTTTCGCCATTTTTCTTGAACTGGCTTTTGAAGCTCGTCATCCAAGCTCCGGCTCTTTTTCCTTTTCGCGGAAAATAATCTACATATAGAATTGCTTTCAAGCTGCCTTTCTCTTTACCGGAGCCGGATTCCTCTTTTACCAGATAGGTTTTCACTTCGGGATGGTATTTTTGAATATCCTGCACTTCCACAAATTCTAACCCAAAAAGAGTATGCGCCAATCCGAAAACCGCTTCCTGCACTTTCTCCAGCTGAAAGTAAGGTTTCAGTTCTTCATCATTCAGATCGAATTTCTGTTTTCGTAATTTTTCGGCATAAAAAGCATGATCATAACTTTGAATATCTTCAATTCCATCGGCTTTTGCCAAAGATTTCAGTTCGGCGATTTCCTTTTCAGCGAAAGGTTTTGCTTTGATCAAAAGTTCATGCAGAAAATCATGCACTTTTTCAGGTGATTTTGCCATCCTTTCCTCCAAAACATAGTCTGCATAGGACTTGTAGCCGAGTAATTGCGCTTTTTCCTGCTTTAATGAAATGATTTCTTTAATTAAATTCTGATTGTCAAATTCATTATTTTGGAATCCTTTTTTTCCGTTGGCCAAAGCGAGTTCTTTTCTCAATCCGCGGTTTTCGGCGTAGGTCATGAAAGGGAGGTAGCTTGGATACTGCAGCGTCACCACAAATCCTTCAAGACCTCTTTCTTTCGCTTCTTCACGATACTGCTGAAGAATTGCTTCCGGAATTCCCGCCAAATCTTTTTCGTCGGTGAGCTGTTTGAAATAACTGTTGGTTTCTGCCAAAACATTTTGCCCAAACTGGAGCGATTTTTTGGAAAGTTCAATGGAGATGTTTTTGAATTTCTCTTTATCTTCATCATTCAATAGTGCGCCACTTCGCACAAAACCTTTATAAGTTTCATTCAAAAGCATTTCCTGCTCTTCGTTGAGATGATATTTTTCCTTTTCGTCAAAAACTTTTTTAATCTTCCCGAAAAGCTTTTGATTTTGAGAAACCTTTGCGGAAAATTCAGTGAGCAGTGGCGAAACTTCCTGTGCGATTTTCTGGATTTCGTCGTTGGTTTCGGCGGAATTCAGATTGAAGAAGATATTGGAAACCACATCCAGTTTTTCACCTGAAAAAGCGAGTGCCTCGATCACATTTTCAAAGGTGGGTTCAGCTGGATTTGCAACAATGTCGTTGATCTCTTTTTCAGAATCTTTGATCAATTCCTGAAAAGCAGGCAGAAAATCTTCCTCTTTGATTTCGTTAAAAGGCGCTGTTTTAAAAGGGGTTTGAAAGTTTTCTAAAAGTGGGTTTTTCATTGATTTTTTTTAATGTTCTTTTTGTATTACCGATTTTCTTTGAGAATTTATGCTTGAAAATATCCTCCACGAACCCGGTAAAAAAAATTATTTGTACGCCAACAAATTTACTCAAAATTTAATTTTACCTTTGTTTTTAAAATTAAACTATTATGAAGAAAATTCTTAAAATCTTATTGGCAATCGTGGTTTTGCTGGTAATCGTCATGTTTGCCGTGGGTAAAAAGTACCATTTTGAGACTTCCACCGTAATCAATGCTCCTGCCGAAAAAGTGTACCAACACATGAATTCCATGAAATCTTTCAATGAGTGGAATCCATGGATGAATCTGGACCCAAATTTGAAATTGGATTATTCCGGAACTTCCGGTGAAGTGGGCGACAAATATTGCTGGTCCGGAAACGACAAAGTGGGAAAAGGCTGCCATGAAATTACAGCGCTTGTTCCTAACCAAAAACAATCCACCAAAATGGTTTTCAAGGAACCTTTTGAAAGTGATGCGACTTCAGATCTGATTTTAACTCCGGAAGGCAATGGCACCAAAGTAACCTGGACCATGGATTGTGAGCTGGATTACCCGATGAATCTCATGAAACTGATGATGGACAGCCAAATGGAAAAATCTTATGGCAGCGGATTAAAATCATTAAAAGAGATTTCTGAAAAATAGTATTCTTTTTGAATGTTAAATGCCAAATCCTTTCAGCGATATCGTTGGAAGGGTTTTTCTTTCGGCAAACATTAAAAAAAGTTAAAAAAATCAGCATTTGGAAAAGAGGTGGAATAATTACCTTAAATTTGTGCGGAATTCCGAAAATGCCGGATTTCCTTATCAAAATTTTGAATTTAATGAAAAAACTCACCGCAATCGCGCTGCTTTCAATAGCATTGGTTTCCTGTAAAAAAGAAACCAAGACCATCACAAAAGTTGATCCTCAAACCGGAAAAACAACCACAGTGGAAGTTTCCACGGACTCTATAAAATCAGAAAATTCATCAGTTTCCGCTGCGCCTGTTATGGCCATCAACGATTCTGCGGGGGTTTTTCATCAAACCTTTGTTCTGGAAAAGGGGAAATCTTATCCTTTGATTACGATTCAGAAAGATGTGCAGACTTTAACCGCACCAAACGGACAATCCCAAAGCGGAACCAGTGAAACCACTGATGAAATGTCTTTCCTGGTGAATGGTTTTGACAAGGGAGTTTATGACATCACCATCAATTTGCTGGGAAAAAAGAATACTCAGTCTTCCGGTGGAAAATCAGTCTCTATCGATACCAAAGCTGCAGAACCGAAAGAAGAGCAGTTCAAAATGATGTGGAAAGTAAATAAAGCGTTAGTCGGCAACACCCTTAATATGAAGATGGATTCCAAAGGAAATGTGAAATCCATCACGGGATTCGAACCGATTTATGGTAAAATTTCCGCATCGGTTAATGCATTGGTCAAGGATGCAAAAGATAAGGAAGAGTTTGTGAAAAGCTTTAAGGCCAGTTTTAATGAGAAAGTCCTGAAAGAGCAGTTTACTAAAAACCTGGTTCTTTTTCCTGCGAAAGGCGTGAAAGTGGGCGAAAGCTGGAGCGAACATGAAAATGCAACTCCAGACGGAAAAGTGAAACTCACCACTACTTATGTTTTTAAAGGTGTGCAAAACGGCGTTGCGGAAATCGCAGTTTCTGGAGGGATTCCTAAAAAATCCGACAAGCAAACCCAGCAACAAATGACCAGAACGATGAGTTCTGAACTGGCACAAAACGGGAAAATCTTATTGGATCAGAGTTCCGGATGGATCAAGAATCAGACCATGCATGTGAAAACCTCGCAAACCGAAACCCTCTCAGACGGGAAACAAACCCAAACCATGAAAAGTGTTTCCAATTCCACGGTTACTGTTAATCCTTAATCATCTCATTGCTTACGTTCATCAAAAATGAAGTATATATTTGAATTAATTCTCACGGTCATCATCATATTCTTTCTCTGGAATATGCTGAAAAGATTATTTTTCAATTCATTTTACCGGTTTCCACAGCATAGAAAAGAAGATGAAACCGCCTCGAAAAAAACAAAAAAAAATCTGGATTCCAAACTGAATTGGGATGCCGAAACGGTAGATTACGAGGAAGTGAAAGAAGACGGGAAAGAATAACACCCTTTTTGGCGTTTCAGTGCTGAAAGGGTTTTCCGAAATAAATTAACCTCATTTTCCATCAAACAATTGTGGTCAGCAATTTTAAGTCTATTATCTTTGCTCTTTCTTCAATTATCTAATTTACTATGGCAAAAAATAAGAAACTAATGTTCATCGTCGGGAGTTTGATTCTGTTCGTGGTTTTGGCTTTGGTTTACGCCAATCCTGTGTTGACCGGGAAACAGCTCTTTCAGCATGATATTGTGCAATACAAAGGCGGCGCGAAGGAATTGCTCGATTACCGTGCCCAAAACGGCGAGGAAACCTATTGGAGTGATTCCATGTTTGGCGGAATGCCGACTTACCAAATGGGGGCGCAGTTTCGCGGTGATGTCATCAAGAATATCGATGGGTTTTTAAACTTTTTACCGAAACCGGCGAACTATATTTTCCTGCTTTTTTCCGGATTTTTCCTGCTTGGATTGGTTGCGGTTAGAAACTGGAAATATGCACTTTTGGGTGCTACTTTTTTCGGGCTTTCAACGTATTTCTATATCGCACTTGCTGCAGGACATAACGGTAAAATCCATACGGTTGCTTATTTTGCGCCACTTTTGGCGGGAATTCTTTTGGTCTATATCCGAAAAAAATATATTCCTGGATTTATTGTCACCGCTTTGTTTATGGGACTCCAGGTTTCGGCGAACCATCCGCAAATGACGTATTATCTTTTCATTGCGCTAGGATTTTTGTTTTTGTCAGAACTTTTCAGAGCCATTAAAGGGAAGGTTTCCTGGAAACATTTTGGTATTTCCAATGGCATCCTTGCTTTGGCAATGATTCTAGGAATAGGCATGAATTCCCAACGAATGATGGCGAATTCTGAATACATCACGGAAACCGTCCGCGGAAAACAAATCCTCAATAATGACCGACATTCCTCTGAAAAATCGGGGATGGACAAAGAATCGATGTTGATGTGGAGTTATGGCAAAATGGAAACGCTCAATCTTTTCATTCCGAGATTGATGGGCGGTGCAAGCAATGAGGAAGGTTCAGATAAAATGATGGCTCAGATTCAGGAAATGGTTCAGCAGAATGTGACTTCGCAGTCGGAAATGGATCGGATATCCAAAGGATTCTCCTCCCTGACTTATTGGGGAGAACAACCCGGAACTTCCGGGCCGGCTTATCAAGGTGCTGTGGTGATTTTCCTCGCAATTATTGGATTTTTTCTAGCCTGGAAAAAATATCGTTATTGGATTCTGGGGGCATCCATCCTCACGATTTTCTTGGCTTGGGGAAGCAATTTCATGGCATTGTCTGATTTCTTTATCGATTTTGTGCCTTTTTACAGTAAATTCCGTGCGCCGAGTTCTATTTTGGTGGTGGTGGAATTATTGTTTCCGCTGATTGCAATAGTCGGATTATACCGATTCTTTAACTCCAGTTCAACAACTGAAACCTCTGAGAAAAATATCTTAACGGACGAGTACAAGAAGAAGATTTTAACCTACGTTTCTGCCGGAGTTTTAGGTTTCACGTTTCTGCTTTTGGTTTTTGGTAAATCAATTTTAGGTTTTTATACGGGAACCGAAAAAACATATCTTCCGCCATATCTGCTTGATTTCCTGGTGGACGAAAGATTTAAGATGTTCCGTGTGGATGCCATTAAGGCCATCATTTATGTAGGAATTACCGCAGCACTTTTATTCTTAGGTTTAAAGAAAAAGCTGAATCAGAATGTGGTGATTGTCGCCATCGGTTTGGTAAGTATTTTCGACTTGTGGAGTGTGAACAAGCGTTATCTGAACAATGATAATTTCGTGGATAAAGCTTTTGCTGAAAACCCTTTCCAGACTGAAAATTCTGATTTGTTGATGCAGAAAGTGGGCGAAAATCCAAATCTTGCATCACTGCTGGATCAGGCCAAAGTCAACCAGACTTTAGAAGCTATTTCTGAAAAAGACAAAACCCATTATAGAATTTACAATCAGGTTTTGGGCACCTTCAGTGAGACGAACACTTCCTATTTTAAATCTTCAATTGGGGGGTATCATGCTGTGAAATTGAGAAGATATGATGATCTGATCAATGAGTATTTCAGTAAAATGGACACCGCAAAGGTTCCCAGAATCCTGAATATGCTCAACACCAAATACATGATTTTTGGTGATCAGGAAAAACCTGATGCGGTCTTGAATCCTAATGCGAACGGAAACGCATGGTTTGTTCCGGAAGTAAAATTTGTGGCGAATCCCAATGAGGAGATCCAACAAATTGGTGAAATTGATTCCAAAAGAATCGCGGTAATTGCTAAAGACGATCAAAAATATTTCGAAGGAAAAGCGATGCAGCCGGATTCAACCGCCATCATCAATCTGACGAAATACCAACCGAACGAGCTGGAATTCAAATCTCAATCAAAAACTCCACAATTAGCGGTCTTTTCTGAGATTTACTATCCGAAAGGCTGGAAAATGCTGATTGACGGCAATGAAGTTCCGTATATTAAAGCCAATTATTTATTGAGAGCGGTTCATGTTCCGGCGGGAAATCATGTGTTAAAAATGGTTTTTGAGCCTGCGGTAATTGCGAAAGGAAAATTGATTTCCCTGTTGGCTTTCGGAGTATTTTTGCTGCTGAGTTTGGGTGGGATTTATGGGCTGTATTTCCGTAGGGACAAGCGGAGACCTGTCCACGGCGAAGAAGCAAAATAAAAGTAATTAACCTTGATATGAACCCGCTTTTTTTTTGAAACTTGAAATCTACCTGTCCACAGACAGACCTGAAACTTGAAACAAAAGAAAATTTTAATCATCACCTATTATTGGCCGCCTTCTGGTGGACCGGGAGTTCAGCGTTGGTTGAAGTTTGTGAAATATCTTCCGGATTTCGGGTGGAAACCTACCGTATTTATTCCCGAAAATCCAAGTTATCCCATCATTGACAAAACATTGGCGAGGGAAGTTTCGGCGGATCTGGAAATCATTAAGACCAAAATCTGGGAACCTTATCAGATTGCCGAATTTTTTGGCAAAGACAATAAGAAATTCAAAGCCGGACAATTTGATGTGGGGAAAAACCAGTCGTGGAAATCCAAAATTTCCATTTGGGTGCGCGGCAATTTCTTTATCCCCGATGCAAGAGTTTTCTGGGTAAAGCCTTCGGTAAAATTCCTTAAGAAGTATTTAAAAGAAAACCGGTTCGATGCTTTTGTCACCACAGGACCTCCTCATTCTGTGCATTTAATTGGTTTGGAGCTCAAAAAGGAATTTCCAGATTTGAAATGGCTGGCTGATTTCCGGGATCCATGGACGGAAATTTCTTATTACAAGCATTTGAAACTGAGCAGATCTTCGGATAAAAAACACCGTGATCTGGAGCAGAAAGTATTTGAAAATGCCGATCTCACTTTAGCGACCAGTTTTACTGATGCCGAGAATTTCAGGAAGAAAGGAGCGAATGCTTTCTGTGTAACGAATGGATTTGACTTGGAAATGGGAGAGCGGGAGAGTGGGCGCGATGGTGAGGACGAAACCCTATCAAAATTCACGTTAAGTTATATTGGTGTTCTGGAACAATTGAGGAATCCGGAGCTATTGTGGAAAGTTCTGGATGAAATTATTGGTGAGAATGAGGAGTTTAAAAAGAATTTTCAACTGAAGTTCGTCGGAAGAATTGATGCCAGGATTTTAGAAAAAATCGAAAATTCAGCCCTTGAGAATTCGGTGAAGAACCTCGGTTATCTCTCACATTCCGAAGCGAATGCAGAGATGCGAAATTCTGATTTGCTGCTGATCACCAATTTTCCGGATGAAACTTCAAAGGGGATTATCCCGGGAAAAATATTTGAGTATCTCGCCACCGGAAACCAAATCCTTTCTTTCGGACCGAAAGATGCCGACGTGAAGAAAATCCTGGATGAAACCCATGCCGGAAAACATTTTTTCTACGATGATTTTACCGCTTTGAAATCCTTTATCCTGGAAAAATTCAATGATTGGAAAAAAGGAAACCTTGCGGAAAAAACCAGAAACACCGGGCGGTTTTCACGAAAAAATCTCACCCAAAAATTGGCTGAGATTCTAAATAGTTTGATCGGCTGATGGCTGATTACAGCCAGCCCTGTTCCTTCATCCAGTCATCATTATAGATTTTCCCCACATATCGGGATCCGTGATCATGGAGCAAAACCACAATTACATCATCCTTTGTGAACCGGTCTTTCATCTGGACTAATGCAGAAATGGCGCTTCCCGCCGAATATCCACAAAAAATCCCTTCTTCTTTTGCTAATTTTCTGGCATAGATAGCTCCATCTTTGTCGGTCACTTTTTCGAAATGATCGATTACTGACATATCGTAATTTTCGGGAATGATGTCTTCGCCAATTCCTTCTGTAATATACGTATATGCGTGTTCATAATGAATTTCGCCTGTTTCGTGATATTCTTTTAAGATCGACCCGAAAGTGTCCACTCCGATGACTTTGATGTTTTGATTTTTTTCCTTAAAAAACATTCCACAACCGGTCACGGTTCCGCCTGTTCCGGCTCCTGCCACAAAATGGGTGAGTTTACCTTCCGTTTGTTCCCAGATTTCCGGGGCGGTCTGTTCGTAGTGCGCGGTTCTGTTTGATAAATTATCGTATTGGTTCACATACCATCCATTTTCTGTCTCTGTTGCCAATCGCTTTGAAACAGAGTAGTAGGAGCGGGGATCGGTTGGTTTCACGTCTGTGGGGCAAACGATTACTTCTGCACCCACCGCTCTCAAGATATCGCATTTTTCTTTCGATTGTTTGGAGTTGGTCACAAAAATACATTTATAGCCTTTCACAATTGCAGCCAAAGCAAGACCCATTCCCGTATTCCCGGAAGTTCCTTCTATAATGGTTCCGCCAGGTTTCAGCCGGCCGTCTTTTTCTGCGTCTTCAATCATTTTCAGCGCCATTCTGTCTTTCACCGAGTTTCCGGGATTGAAGGTTTCCACTTTTGCCAAAACCAATGCCGGGAAATCATCTCCCAAAACTTTGTTCAACTTTACAAGGGGCGTATTTCCAATGGTTTCCAGTATGTTTTCTGCGTATTTCATAAAAAGTCTCTGATGTTATTGTCCCTAAATCAGGGTTGCAAAGGTAGTTTTTTTAAGTTTAAGTGTATTTTATGGCTTTCACCGGAGAGATTTTGCTGATCAGGTAACTGGGAAGAATGAGTGCGATTGCTGAAACCAGCAGAATTCCCAAAGAAATAGCCATGATGTAAACCGGGTTTAAATCCACGGGTACAACGCCGATATAATAGTTCTCGGGATTGAGTTTAATAATTCCAAAATACTTTTGAATCAGCAAGAAACTATATCCGATTAAATTTCCGAAAACCAGTCCCGGAATCATGATCATTAAAGTATAGTTGATAAATATCGTGCGGATTTGCCCGTTGCTTGCACCCAGGGTTTTAAGCATTCCGATGGAGTTGGTTCTTTCGATGATCAGGATCAAGAGTACCATCACAATATTGATGATCACTACCACCAACATGATGATGATGATCAGTGCGATATTGGTGTCAAAAATCGCGATAAAGTCCATGATCTGCGGATATTGGTCGGTTGCCTTCACTACGTAATTTTTGTATCCGACCCACTTATCGATTTTCGGGGCGTCTTCATCGATGTCGTTGATATTTTTCAGGAACACATCGATCCCGCCTATTTGATCGTTCTTCAATCCCTGAATTTTCCGTGCATGGTTGATTCCACCGATCACGTAGAGCTCATCGATCATTTTGATGTCGGTCTTGTAGATTCCCACCACTTCAAATTTGCGGTAAAGCGGTTTGTCATCTTGTTTGGAAAATATCGCAACAATGCTGTCTTTGATTTTGAGGTGGAGGTCCGATGCCAATTTTTGGGAAATCGTGATGCCATTGTTGAATACCCCTTCTTTTACCTGTGGTGTATCGCCTGCGACCAGGAATTTCTTAAATCGCTCATGGTCGAAATCGGAACCGATTCCTTTAAAAATAATTCCGGCAAAATTATGTTCATTTCTCAGGATTCCGCTTGCGGTCACATATTCCTGAGTTTTTGCCACATCTGGTAATTCCCTGATTTTTTGCACCTGAAGTCCATCATTACTCAGTGGCGAAGAATTGTAGGAATTATTGGATTGCTTTGACCTGATGGAAATGTGCCCGGAGAAATCTGCCATTCTTTCCTTAATTGCCGTTTTGGATCCCAGTCCGGTGGAAACCGTAATGAGGGAAACAATCACTCCCAAAGCCATGGAAAGCCGACCAATAAAGACAATAATCCGTGAAAGATTATTTTTGTTATCTTTGGAAAAAGCTATTTTTTTAGAAAAATATAACGGAAACTTCAAGCGGATGGATTTAAGGCTCAAAATTAAAAATTTATTTCTGATTGCGCTCATTTATTTTGGCTTTTGCCAGCAGCACTTTGCGCAGGAAAATGAGCACCGGTGTTTTAAGACGGGAGCAGACCGCCCGGAACTCTATCTGCCTTTGCTGCAGCATAAAACCATTGCGGTGGTCACCAATCAAACGGGCTTGCTGAAGGATAAGACTTTTCTGGTCGATTTTTTGGTTAAAAACCAGATTAAGATCAAGACGATTTTTGCACCGGAACATGGTTTCCGGGGTGATGCGGATGCCGGAGAACATGTGAAAAACGGCGTGGATTCCAAAACCGGAATTCCTGTAGTTTCCCTCTATGGAAGCAACAAAAAGCCCACTCCGGAACAATTGAAGGGGATCGATTTGGTCCTGTTTGATATTCAGGATGTGGGAGTTCGGTTCTATACGTATATTTCCACTTTGACTTATGTGATGGAAGCCGGCGCGGAAAATAATGTTGAAATTGTTGTTCTGGATCGTCCAAATCCGCATGATGGCTATATTGACGGTCCGGTTTTAAAAGATCCATGGAAAAGTTTCGTGGGAATGCACCATGTTCCCGTGGTTTATGGATTAACCATTGGCGAGTACGGTGAAATGGTGAATGGTGAAAAATGGTTGAAAAACGGAGTTCAGGCAAAATATACCCTGATTCCCATGCTTGGGTATCATAAAAATCAGCGATATGAGCTTTCAGACAGGCCTTCACCGAACCTGCCGAATGACCGGGCGATCAACCTTTATCCCAGTTTGTGTTTTTTTGAAGGAACCCAGGTTTCGGTGGGTCGCGGAACTGACCTGCCTTTTCAGATTTACGGATCGCCATGGACAAAAAATCTTCCCTACCAATTTACACCGAAACCCACACCGGGAGCCAAAGATCCATTTTTAAACGGGAAACTCTGTTTTGGCGAAAATCTCTCCGGTGAACGCCGGGATTTGCGTGAGCTCAATTTGGATTGGCTCCTTAATGCTTATGCGAACTATAAAAATCCGCAACAGGATTTTTTCCTGAAAAATCTCTTTTTTGATAAATTGGCAGGCACCGATGAGTTGAGGAAACAGATTATAGCGGGTAAAACTTCGGAAGAAATTAGGGAATCGTGGAAAGGAGATTTAGAAAAATTCCAGAAAATTAGAGCAAAATATTTGGTTTATGAGAACTGAATGTTTACCAAGGCAAATTTTAGGCTGTCTTTTCTATTGTGATTTAGGGGTTTTTGCCATCATATTTTTTTTCTTGGCAATGACGTTACGGAATAGGATTGTGTGTTCATCAGTGATTTTGATGTTTATTTTATTTTTTCACTATAATTAAAAATTTTTCTTGCGCAATTGATATCAAAATGTTAAGTTTGTCATAATTTGTCATAAAAACAATTAAACTTATGAATGAACTTTACAATGATCCTGAAAATGCGATTAAGAAATCGAATTTCAGAAGCCAGGTAACAAAAGGGTTTTCACTCTTATTACTTGGAGCGGCAATGAGCTTTTCATATGCCCAAAATGTGAGAGGAAATACTGATCCAAACGCTCCGGCGAAGATCAGCTATGATGTGCAGATCAATGCGGCGGCATCAAAAATTTACGGAAATACTTTTCCGGCGGCCGTTTCTAAGAAAGCGGTTGCTTTGAGTGGAACCTATACTGTTGGAACCGGTGGAGATTACGCCACACTATCTGCAGCAGTTGCCGATTTCAACTCTGCAGCGATTACAGGCCCTGTGACTTTCAACCTTACTGATGCCACTTACCCTTCGGAAACTTTCCCCATCAAGATTGAGGAAAATGCCGGATCAAGTGCGACCAATACTTTAACGATCAAACCTGCCACAGGGGTGGATGCCATTATTTCCGGTAATGCTGCTATTTTGTTCCAAATCAATGCCGCCGATTATGTGATTTTTGATGGAAGTAATAATGGTTCCACTTCACAGAACCTTACGCTGAACAGTACTGCGGCGACAGGAACTACTTCGATTGTTTGGGTTTCCAGTACCTCAAGTGCTGGTGCTGATCACGTTACTTTCAAAAACCTTAAGTTTTTAGGAAATACTCCTGCGACAACGGTGGGGCATATTTTGGTTTCAGGACCAACTTTAGGTTCGCCAGGAACAGTTCCAAATAACTTCCTCACTATTGAAAACAATACTTTCAACCGTGGTCAAAACGCAATTTTTGCGGTTGGTTTGGCAACAAACCAGGATGATGGTGCGGTGATTAAGAATAATACTATTGGTTCTGCCACTCTTACTGAAGGATTCGGGTTCAGAGGACTTGCTGTTCAGAATGCGAAAAATGTGCTGATCAGTGGAAATAAAATTGATGGAGTCACCATTAACAGTTCTAGTACCGCCAGTGGTATGCTTTTAGGTGCGTCAGTGAATAACATTACGGTAACTGCCAATAAGATTAACGAAGTGAGTAATACGAGCACCGTCGGTTGGGGTTCAAACGGGATTTGGCTTAATGCAGGAACGGGATCAGCCGATATTTTGTTGGCTAATAACTTTGTGACCAATGTTCACAGTTATGGATACGCTTCTGGAGGTTCAGAAACTGATAACGGAAATGGTATCGTTATTGGCGGGCTGGCTACAGGAGTGAAAATATATCATAATTCGGTTGCACTGACTGCCAACCAAAATGCAGGGGGAAGACCATCTGCTCTGAATATTCTTTCTTCAGTAACGGCAGGCACGTTGGATATTAGAAATAACATCCTGGTCAACAACCAAACACAAACTGGTGCGCGATACGCCATTTATTCTGGAGCGGCCAATACCGTTTTTTCAAACATTAACTATAATGATTATTTCTCCACAGGTACCAGCATTGGGTATCTTGGTTCAGCCCGCGCAGACTTGGCCGCTTGGCAAGCTGCTACCGGCAAAGATGCTAATTCATTAAATATTGCACCGGTTTTTGTTTCGACTACTGACTTGCACATGACTTCTGCGAATGCATTTCTAGACAACAAGGGAACCGTTCTTGCAGATGTGACTACTGATATCGATGGAACTGTGAGAAGCACCACAAAACCAGATATGGGTGCGCATGAATTTAAGGCCTCTTTGAATGGGACTTACACAGTGGGTTCAACAGGAGATTTTGCTTCACTTACCAATTCGGCGGGTGCATTTGAATATTTGAATACAACTGGTGCGTTAGGAAATGTAACCTTTAACATCATTGAAGACTTGACTGCTGAGACCGGTACAAATCCGATCAATGCAATAGCAGGCGGATATTCGCTAACCATCAAACCTAGTGGAGCTGCACGCGCTATTTCTGGAACCATGGCATCAAATGCCTTGCTCAGAACAGCTGGAGCAAGTAATGTGACCATCGATGGTTCACTTTCCGGTGGAACCGATAGGAGCCTATCGATTACTAACCTATCCGCTACAGGGCCTCAAGTAGTAAGATTTGGTAGTATTGGTACCACACCAATGACTAATCTTACCCTTAAAAATACCATTATTACAAACGGTGTCAATACATCAACCGCAGTGGTAATTCATGATAATGCCTTAGCTACAGCTGGTGGTTATTTTAATAATGTTACCATTCAGAATAATGCGATCAAGAAGGCGTACATGGGGGTCTATGCAGCTGCTGCAATTTTGGCTGGAAATGGAACCATTAACATTTCCAATAATGATTTGTCAGCCTCTGGGACCGACGCTATTACTCTCGCAGGTGTATATGCGCAAGGAGTTGATGGTGCTGTTATCCAAAACAACACAATTGGCAATTTCCTTCCAACTGCTGCCTACTCGAAGAGAGGGGTTTGGTTGGCAACTGGAGCCGTGAACAGTAATATTAGTGGCAATACCATCTCCAACATCACCTTTACAGGTGCCACCAGTGCAATTAGTTCGGTCGGTATCTTTGTTTCCAGTGGAAACACAGGGGTTTCTGCCAATTCAGGAATTGTAATTGATAACAATAATATTTCTAATATTGCGTCTTCTTCCAGCACCACTACATCAGGCATCCAAATTTTTGGAACATCTACTGCTCCTACCAGCGGCGTGACCATTAGCAGGAATAAAATCACTAATGTGAAGAATTCTAGTACCCTAGGTTATGCGGCAATTGGGATTTTCCTTAATGGTTTTTCTACTGCTGCCAATGGAGGCATGAAAGTTATTAACAACTTCATCTCAGATGTGGCAGGTTATGGATGGAATGACAGTACTTATTTGGATAATGGAGTTGGTATCACCTTCAACGGTGCAAGTACAGGTTATAAGATTTATAATAATACGATCAACATGAACACTAACCAAACTGTAACAACTGGTATGACTGCGGCAATCAACGTTACAAGCTCAATTTCTGCCGCTGGAGCAATCGATTTGCGAAACAATATCTTCGTGAATTCGCAGACCACGACCGCAAACAGATACGCCATTTACTCTTCGGCACCTGCTACGGTTTTTAGCAATATTGATTACAATGATTATTACTCAACCGGCACCAATCTTGGTTACTTAGGTTCCGCAAGAGCTACTTTGGCAGCATGGCAAACCGCAACCGGTAAAGATGCAAATTCACTAAACGTATCGCCGGTATTTGTTTCTCCTACCGATCTTCACTTGGATACCAATGCAAATAACGCTTTGGAAAACAAAGGAACTCCACTTGCTGAAGTTACGATCGATATCGATGGAGATCTTAGAAGCACAACGGCTCCAGATATGGGTGCTGATGAATTCACTTCTACACTTGCAGTGACCGATAACATGAAAGACGCCATTAGGGTTTATCCGAATCCAGTAGTTGATTTTGTGAATATCAACAATTCATCAAGGATTGATTCAGTGGAAGTTTATAGTGTTTCCGGCCAAAAAGTGGCAGCGAAAACTTTGAATGCAAACTCGGG
>NZ_JACBFP010000007.1 GCF_021401085.1 Chryseobacterium sp. R2A-55 | reverse complement strand
GATTGGAACATGAGTTTTTAGCGCATTTTTATGCGAATGAAAATGATGCGGATTGTGTCAACGCAGTAAGAAGGGCAGCCGAATCAGCACAGTTGAATGTATCTGAACAGTCTTTTCCATTTAAATGGGGAGAGGATTTCGGGATTATTACCTCCCGGTTCAAAGGGTGTATGTTTGGATTGGGCTCAGGCGAAAATCAACCTGCCCTTCATCATCCTGATTATGATTTCCCGGATGAATTAATTCCTGTGGGGGTAGCCATTTTTACTGCGCTTATTGAAAATCAACTGAAATAGAGCAATTCATTTAAACCCCTTCATCAACACACCATGGGACAAATCCTTACTGCAAAATGCCGATGCGGCTACACCGTGAAATCACTCAATTTCGGGGCGGGAATGATGAACTTTGAAGATTCCTGTTCTGTCCCGGCACTGGACCGAAATACCATGGAAATCGTTTCCCGGGACCTCATGAAACCGGGGGCAGATGATGGGAACCTGAGTTATTATACGGAGCCCGAAATGAACGACGGGGCCGCCAGGGAAAGCCCGTATGAGCACTTCGACAGATTTATTCAGCGCAGCAGGAATTATTGCCCGAAATGCCATCAGTTCACCCTCGGTTTTGAAATGACGGCACTCTATGATTGAGGATTGGGCTTAATGATCTGATAGGCGCGGTGCCCGCTTGAGTGGCATCGCTGTTTTCTGTCCTGTATTTCACTTCTTCCACGCGGTTCCCTGGAAAAGCAAAACCCCAAACTGATCAGTCATGATTCCGGCAGGCGAACATCAATTGGTCGTTGCGCATCAGTCTTATTCCTGCTTCGGGGAAGATAGATTTTCACTAACTTTATGCTCCGAGAAAACCCGGGAATAACCCAATGGATTTCCATGCCAAAAATATTGATCAAACGGCGGCCGAGCTGAAGACTGATCTGTCAATGGGACTGTCAGAGGGGGAAGCTAGGGAGCGGCTGAAACAGAACGGACCGAACAGGCTGAAAAAAGCGCCAGAAAAAACGATCCTTTGCCTTTTTCTGGAACAGCTGAAGGACTGGCTGATCTATGTGCTTTTCGCTGCGGTGCTGATTACCGTTTATCTGGGTGCACTGGTGGATGCCGCCATCATTTCAGGAGTGATTCTTATCAATGCATTTCTCGGGGTGTACCAGCAGCGCAAAGCAGCGCATGCTGTGGAAGCCCTGCAGAAAATCAGTTCACCAAAATCTTATGTAAAAAGGGGAGGAAAAAGGAATGAGATCGACTCCGGTCAACTGGTAGCCGGTGATGTGGTGGTGCTCGAAACCGGCAGGATGGTGGGTGCGGATCTTCGGCTGGTGGAAAGTGTGAACCTGCGGATCGAGGAAGCCGCGCTGACCGGCGAATCCCAACCTTCGGAGAAAGATGCAGCATCCGTCATCACGGAGACCAACGCACCGCTCGGTGACCGGAAGAATCTGGCGTTCATGGGCACTACTGTGACCGCAGGAAGAGGAACCGGAATCGTGACCACAACAGGAATGGAAACGGAAATCGGGAAAATTGCAGGCATTATCCAAAACGAGCCTGAGGAAAAAACTCCGCTCGCGCAGCGGTTGGACCAATTGGGTAAAATACTCGGTTTCGTTGCTGTGGCGGTATGTGTTTTCCTCTTTGTGCTGTCGTGGTTTCAGGGGCGGGATGTGGCGGAAATGTTCCTGATCTCAGTTTCGCTTGCAGTGGCATCCATTCCCGAAGGTCTTGCAGCCATCGTGGCAGTGGTACTTTCAGTGGGCGTTACTGCGATGTCGAAAAACAATGCCATCATCAAAAAGCTGCCTGCCGTGGAAACTTTGGGTTCGGTAAACATCATCTGCACGGACAAAACGGGAACCTTAACCCAAAATAAAATGACCGTGGAAAAGTTCTGGACCTCCGAGGGATTGTTTCAGTCCGGAAATGGAGTGGATCCCGGAGAAACCGCCCGGTTGTTGGTGAAGGGGATGATTCTGGCTTCCGATGCCACTCTGGAAAAGGGAGAAAGTACAGGTGATCCCACTGAAATTGCACTCCTGAAACTGGGCGACGATCTGAATATCAACCGGGCACAGCTTGCACGGGAAACTGTGCGTCTGGAGGAAATTCCGTTTGATTCTGCCAGAAAAATGATGTCTGTACTGATTAGACACGGAAATGAGCTGTCGGTTTTTGCTAAAGGCGCTCCGGGAAAGATCCTGGAAAAATCCACAATGATTCTGAAAGAAGGAACCCCCGTTCCGTTAAACGGTATGCTGAAGAACGAAATCAGAAAAGTGGCGGAAGAAATGTCTGATGAGGCCCTGCGCACTCTGGCGCTCGCATACCGCCAGGTTGCCACGGTACCCTCACGGATTGCAATGGAGCAGGATCTGATCCTGGTAGGGATTGCGGGAATGATTGACCCGCCGCGTGAAGAGGCCAAACCTGCCATAGAAAAAGCCCGAAACGCAGGCATTACCACCCTGATGATTACCGGGGATCATGCACATACTGCTTTTGCCATCGGCAAAGATCTGGGCATTGCGGTTTCTGAAAGAGAAGTGGTGACCGGCAGGGAACTGGACGAAACCGGTGAAGACCAGCTGAGAGCTTCTATTGGGAATTACCGAATATTTGCCAGGGTCTCTCCGGAACACAAAGTGAAAATCATCCGTGCGCTGAAAGCCGGAGGAAATATTGTTTCCATGACCGGTGATGGCGTGAATGATGCACCCTCACTGAACGCTGCCGACATTGGTGTGGTCATGGGAATTACCGGAACCGACGTAGCGAAGAGCGCTGCAGATATGATCCTCACCGATGATAATTTTTCTACCATTGTGAAAGCGGTGGAGCATGGCAGAAATATTTACCGGAATATCCGCAAAGCCGTCATTTTTCTGCTGAGCTGTAATTTCGGCGAGGTGATTTCCATGGTGGCTGCGCTGCTGATTGGTTGGCCGGCTCCATTGCTGGCGACGCAATTGCTTTGGATCAATCTCATTACCGATTCCCTTCCGGCCATCGCTTTGGGTATGGATCCCGGCGATCCTGAAGTAATGAATGAGCGCCCGAGATCTTCGCGGGAAAGTTTCTTTTCCCACGGCGGTACACTGCAGGTGGTTCTGGGCGGTTTGCTGATTGGCGCAATCACGGTGTTTGGCTATTGGTATGGATTTTACGAATTGGGATTTTCACCAATGGATCAGGATATTCCCGATGAGGTCCTGAAGAATGCAAGGACGCTTGCCTTTCTGATCCTTGTTTTTGCCCAGCTGTTTTATTCATTGGCACTTCGTCACCGCAGAAAATCTGTGTTCACCATCGGTATTTTCAGCAACCCATATTTGATTGGTGCCCTGGTTTTGGGGGTGGTTTTACAGTTGTTGCTGCTGTTCGTGCCTTTCCTTCAGGATGCTTTCCAACTTCATTTTCCCGATGCCGGAGGTTGGCTTACCGCATGTGGTTTGGGATTGGTTCCACTGGTTTTCAGCGAGGTGCACAAACTGTTTAAAAGAATTTTGTGGTAATCCGCCCAGAAGCTTTCCGCATTGATGTTCAGTTGTTTTTCAGAGGTCACTAAAAATAATGGGTGCACGATTTTTGGCCGAAATAACAATGACGAAACTTCGCCTCTTCCTGTGGAAAGCAGCGATCTCAAAAACAATTCAATCCCAATGTCAGCTCAACCCGGTAATCTTACCATTTTTGTCTATGCTCATTCCTTCCGCAGCAGGAACATTCGGTAATCCCGGCATCCGCATCATGTCGCCAAGGATCGGGATGATGAATCCGGCACCGGCTGCAAATTCAAATTCACGGACGGTGATTTTAAAGTTGGAAGGGCGGCCGATTTTGGTTTCGTCGTCGGTAAGGGATTTTGGGGTTTTCGCCATGCAGATCGGCACTTTATCAAAACCCAGATCGTAGATGGTTTTCAACTGGTTTTTTGCCTTTTGGGAATACACCACGGTATCCGCTCCGTAAACTTCTTTGGCGATGGTCTCGATTTTATATTCCACCGAATCATCCACTTTGTAGAGAGGCTTGAAATCATTGCCGCAATTGGAGGCACAGAACGCCACTTCCTCGGCGAGTTCGGTCATTCCCGCACCGCCTTTGGTGAATTCTTCAGCGAGGATGGCTCTCACGCCGAGTTTTTTGCACTCTTCCTGGATGAAGTTGATTTCTTCATCGGAATCAGTGGCGAAACGGTTGATGGCAACAATCGGCCTTAAACCGAATTTGAAACTGTTCTCGATATGCTTTATGAGGTTGGCAATTCCATTTTTCACGAACGGAAGGTTTGGAACTTCATATTCGCCTTTCTTGGCACCGCCGTGGTAACGCAAAGCGCGGATGGTAGCTACAATCACCACTGCATCGGGTTTCATTTTTCCGTAATGGCATTTGATGTGGAGGAATTTCTCGGCTCCCAGATCACCTCCGAAACCAGCTTCTGTGACGACATAGTCGGCGAGCGAAAGTCCGGTTTTCGTGGCGATGATGGTATTGGTTCCCTGCGCGATATTCGCGAAAGGACCTCCGTGAAGAATCGCGGGATTTCCCTCCAGACTTTGCACCAGGTTGGGCTTAATGGCGTCTTTAAGTAAAATGGCCATTGCGTTTTCTGCTTTTAAGTCTCTTGCGAAAATAGGTTTTTTGTCAAAAGTATAGCCCACGAAGATATTTCCGAGTCTGGTTTTCAAATCTTCAAAATCCTGGCTCAGACAGAGAATCGCCATCACTTCACTTGCCGGAGTGATGTTGAATCCTTCTTCACGGGTAATTCCGTTGTTGGAACCACCCAAACCGATCACGATTTGCCGGAGTGCGCGGTCGTTCATGTCCATCACGCGTTTCCATACGATGGTTCGCGGATCGATGTTTAAGGAATGTTTCCTGTTCTGAAGATTATTGTCTATGAGTGCTGAAAGCAGGTTATTGGCTTTCTCAATGGCTGCAAAGTCTCCTGTAAAGTGCAGGTTGATGTCCACCATCGGGATCACCTGTGCGTAACCGCCTCCTGCAGCGCCGCCTTTCACGCCAAAAACCGGACCGAGGGATGGTTCGCGCAACACGGCGATGGATTTCTTGCCGATTTTATTCAGACCGTCATTCAAACCGACCGATACTGTGGTTTTTCCTTCACCGGCGGGAGTGGGGTTGATTGCTGTGACGAGGATCAGTTTTGCTTTTTTGATCTTTTCTTCGTCGATGTATTTCAAGGGAATTTTGGCTTTGTATTTTCCGTAGTATTCCAGATCATCATGGTGGATTCCGATTTTATCGGCGATGGTTTTAATGTGCTGGATTTGCGCGGACTCTGCGATTTCCAGGTCGGTTGGGAAACTCATGTTGTACAATTTTAAACAACCAAATTTAGCCAAACTATAGATTCCTGCGAAATATTTTGGAATGTCTTATGTCAGTTTTTGACTTTTTACGGAGTTGCGACCTGAATGAATTTGTTCCAATGTAGCCGGACCTGTTCTTAACCATGAAAGCAATTGAAAGATTAGGAGCACAATGGGATCAGATTGATGAGGGTTCATATCCCTCCGGAATACGGTGCCCCATTTCATCTGACGAAGTTAATTCCCAATAAACATACGGTTCGTTGGATTTGAACTGATAATGGAGTTCATGTGAAGGAGAGGTTTTGTATTCGCGCAGTGATGTTCCCTTGTGCAATCGGGGCTAAAAATTATTAATCCTGTATCATTTTTAGCCACCATAAAAATCCGTAAATTTGCAGATTCCCAGTTTAAAAGAACTATCCGGGAAAAATGAGAGCAAGAAATGCAAAAAACCAGCAGCCATTCCGACAACCATTCTACTTCCGCCGCTGATGGCAAAGAATATATAGAAATATACGGAGCCCGCGAACACAACCTGAAAAGCATTTCGGTGAAAATTCCGCGAAACGAACTCGTGGTGATTACCGGACTTTCGGGAAGTGGCAAATCCTCGCTGGCTTTCGATACCATCTTTGCGGAAGGTCAGCGACGCTATATCGAGACTTTTTCCGCATACGCAAGGCAGTTTCTCGGCGGTTTGGAAAGACCTGATGTGGACAAAATCGACGGACTTTCGCCGGTGATCGCCATCGAACAGAAAACCACGAACAAGAATCCACGTTCCACAGTAGGAACCGTGACTGAACTCTACGATTTCCTAAGACTGCTTTTCGCCAGGGTTTCTGATGCGTATTCAATGACTTCCGGTAAAAAACTCGTGAGTTACACTGCCGAGCAAATCCTGGAAACCATTAAAGAAAATTATAAGGGGGAGAAAGTGTTGCTCATGGCACCCGTGGTCCGTTCCCGAAAAGGGCATTACCACGAACTTTTTCTGCAGAAACTGAAAAAAGGTTACGGACAGGCAAGAATTGACGGTGAGTTGGTAGATATTGAACACGACCTGAAACTCGACCGCTACAAAACCCACGACATCGATATAGTGATCGACCGGTGGATTATCGGTGAAAAAGCAACCGAACACCGAATGGAAAATTCCCTGCGAACTGCCCTGGAAATGGGAGAGGGAACCATCGGGCTGCAAAAACTCAACGAGAATGAAGTCCATTATTTCTCCAAAAACCTGATGGACGACGAAACCGGAGATTCACTGGAATTACCGGAACCGAATACTTTTTCTTTCAATTCGCCCAAAGGAAGTTGCCCGAATTGCAAAGGTCTGGGAACCATCAAAAAGGTGAACACCGATTATTTTGTAGAGAATCCGAAACTTTCCATCAGCCAGGGCGGTTTGCTGCCTTTGGAAGATATCAAGTCGAACAAATGGATACTCGCACAGATCAAGAATATTCTGGAAGTTTTTGACAAAGATTTATCGACACCTATTAAAGATATTCCTAAAGATGCCTTGGACCTGATCTGTTTCGGGGCGCACAAAGAGGTGGCTAAAGAGCTGAAACATGCAGGCATCACGAAGAAAATCAAGGTCAATTTCGATGGTTTGGTATCGATCATTGAGGAGTTGATTGAAGACAAAGAAAGCTATGACGCGATATTGCTTGAAAGGCACTTTACCAACGAAGAAGTTTGTCCGGAGTGCAAAGGAACGCGTCTTCAGCCGTCAAGTCTAAGTTTCAAGATCGACGGAAAAAATATTGCCGAAATCAACGCCTTAAGTTTGGCCGATTTGATGGACTGGCTCCATGAAGTGGAAGACCGGTTCAGCGACAAAAACAAGATCATTGCCCATGAAATCTTAAAGGAGATCAAGACCAGACTGCAGTTCCTTTTGGATGTGGGACTGGATTATCTGAGCTTGAGCCGGAGTTCGCGAACCCTTTCGGGAGGTGAATCACAGCGGATCCGTTTGGCGACCCAGATTGGTTCTCAACTCGTGAATGTGCTCTATATCTTGGATGAACCTTCTATCGGGCTTCACCAAAGAGATAACGAACGGCTGATCAGTTCTCTGAAACATTTGAGGGACATCGGGAATTCCGTGATCGTGGTAGAACATGACAAGGACATGATTCTGGAAGCAGATGAAGTGCTGGATATCGGTCCGCGTGCCGGAAAGTTCGGTGGCGAAATACTTTGGCAGGGAAAGCCGAAAGATTTGTTGAAAGCCAACACCTTGACGGCGGATTATATTTCAGGCAAAAAGAAAATCGAAGTTCCCAAGGAAAGAAGAAAAGGAAATGGGAAGTCATTAGTGCTGAAAGGAGCTGCCGGAAATAATTTGAAGAATGTCAATCTGGAAATTCCACTCGGAAAACTGGTGGTGGTGACCGGAATTTCCGGAAGTGGAAAATCGTCTTTGATTAATGGTACCCTTTATCCGATTTTGAACCGACACTTCTACAGAGCAGTGCAGGAACCTTTGCCCTACAAAAGTTTTGAGGGAATAGAAAATATTGACAAGATTGTGGATGTGGACCAGGCTCCGATTGGAAGGACGCCGCGTTCGAATCCCGCCACTTATACCGGAATGTTTACGGACATCCGAAACCTTTTCGCCGAACTTCCGGAATCTAAAATCCGGGGGTACAAAGCGGGACGGTTCTCCTTTAACGTGAAAGGCGGAAGATGCGAAACCTGTCAGGGGGGAGGTTTGAAAGTCATTGAAATGAATTTCCTTCCGGATGTGTATGTGCATTGCGAGACCTGCAACGGAAAGCGTTTCAACCGGGAGACGCTGGAAGTGCGCTACAAAGGAAAATCCATTTCAGACGTGCTGGAAATGACAATTGACGAAGCAGTGGATTTCTTCGCACCGATCCCGAAAATCTTCAACAAAGTGAAAACTTTGCAGGATGTAGGATTGGGTTACATCACTTTGGGGCAGCAATCCACCACGCTTTCCGGAGGGGAAGCACAACGGATCAAACTCGCTACAGAACTCGCCAAAAGGCAGACCGGAAATACTTTATACATCCTGGATGAACCGACCACAGGTCTTCATTTTGAAGACGTGAAAGTGTTGATGGAAGCGGTGAGCAAACTCGTGAATCTGGGGAATTCCTTCATCATCATTGAACACAATATGGATGTCATCAAATTGGCGGACCACCTCATAGACATTGGTCCGGAAGGCGGAAAACACGGCGGAAAGATCATTGCCGAAGGAACACCGGAAGAATTGGTGAAAAGCAAGAAATCGCTTACGGCTAAGTTTTTGAAAAGAGAATTGGAGTGAATTTCTCAGGCTAAGTTCGTTGCGAGGTGAAATCAAAGATTCGGCGGAGTCCATTTGGACTTTGTCAATTAATTGCTCTTTTTCATTATTCAATTCCCGTTTGTTGCTCAGTGGGTTTTCAAAAGGTCATCTGCTTATTTTTTATGATTTTTATCCTGAAAGTCGAATATTATTAAACATTTTTAAGCATAATTGAAAATATAGCTGTTTTATTTTCAGGTAGTTGGTGTTTCATAATGGTTAATGTTAACCCAATGTTAACAAAATGTAAACTCAGTGTGAATTCTATTTTCTATATTTGTATCGTAAATGTTCAACTCATTATTAACCAATCCATTAATCATACAAGAAAATGAAAAAGATATTCACCAAAGCAGTAGCGATTTTAGCATTGGGGGTCGCAATCAGTGTCTTCTCTCAGATCAAGGCTCAAAGCAGCAATAATATAGAGGAGGTTACCATTAATTCTAAAGGAATATTCGGCGAGTTGCGCCAATTGGTCGTCAGCAATTTCGATTTTACAAACCCTAATTTAACCGAAGGAACCACCGATTCTGTCCTGGAATTTAATATCGCAGAAAACGGCAAAATCACAAATATTCACGCAAAAGGCGGCTGCAAATATGTTTCCGAAGAACTGGAGCATGTGATGAAAAGCCTGCTCTATAAAGTGGATGTGAATAAACTGAACAAGAACCTGATGGCATCTACATTTATCATGCCGGTAAGTGTGAATGTGAACAGCAAATAATGGAGCAGCATCTCTATCAAAAAGAAGCCGGACGGAATGTTCGGCTTTTTTCAATGAAGTGCAGTCCTAAAACTTGAACCCGATACTGAAATAATACCTCCAGATATCGATCAGGTTATTTTTTGAAACACTGAAGTTGAGAGGTCCCACCACCGAAAAGTAACCGAGATTGATTCCATATCCAAAAACGTTTTGGGAATTACCCTCATCAAAACCGCTCAACTCTGCAGAAATCCTTCCATAGCTGAGTGACGGAGTGAGGTAAAATTTACCGAAAGGATTATATTGCGCCGCAAAACCTAATTTTGCGATGGAGTTCACAGGCAATTCTTTTTGTTTGAAACCTTCAAACTCCGGGTTCATCCCATCATCATTAAATTCGCTTCCGCCGGTGTAGAATTTTTGGTTCAGAAAAATGTAAGGGATGTTTTCATCCGGGATTGTGTTTCGGCTGAAATGGCGGCCCAGATATCCATTAAACTTCAGCGAGAGCTGTTTTGAAACAGGCCATGCAAAATTTTCATTGATAAAGATTGCGGTCAGTGCTTCTGGCATGGTATAAAAATCATGGTCTGGATTAAGATACAGATCCAGTCCGGGTTGTGTCTTGTCCAGGTCGTAAGTGTTGTAATGGTTGTTGAAATAAGTCCTCATTCCGATGTGGAGATAGTTTCCGCTTTTGGCATAATATCGGGTGCTCAAACTGTTCTGGATGTATTTCAGATAAACAAATTGATTGTTGTGGCTGAACAATTTAGGGTCATATTCGTCCAGAAGACTTCTGGCGATATCGTTTAAAGAGTTTTTGAGAAGCTCGGAATTGTGTTCGGCTCCGATCCCAATTGCCGAATTGGAGTTGATTTTGTAATTTATTCCGATCCCGCCCATGAAATTGGAATATTTATAGTCCGGGAAAATCACTGCGTTTCCCTGTGCGGTTTCGCCAATCAGTCTGAAAAAGATGTCGTTGCTGTTCGTGCTGGTATATTTTGTTTCTGCGGTGACGAAAAGACGGTTTTTTCGGTCGATGAATTTTTGCAGGTTTAATCTTGCCTTGAACTTTTCGGCGATATCTATGGTTGCAACCAATCTGGACTTGGTGAACAGGAGGTCACGGTAGGTATAGTTGACGATGATTCCCACAGATTGTTCATTGTCATAATGCGGTGCGAGTTTGAACCGGCCTGCTTTTGCCTTTTTTACAAAAACATTCATAATGAGTCCGGATTCTGAATCGGTGTAGGTGTAATAAACCTTGTCGTAAAGCCTTGTTCCGAAAACATAGTCAATGCTCTGGTTCATGGTTTTCGCGTCATGATAGGTTCCGGTTTCCAGATTCATCAGATTTTTGATGGATTCTATTTCCTGCTGAGAAGCGATCGCTGTTCCGTCTTCATTAAAATATCTGATTTCCACCGTGGGTTTCTTCACTTCCTGCATCATTTTGTGGTCGTAAACCACCCCAAGTCTTCTTTGTTCTTCCGCAACTTTTACCAGTTCGGGAAGAATTTTTTTGGTTTCCTCTTCACCGATCTTGATTATTTTCTTATATTTTTTAAAATCTTTGGTGGTGATGTCTTCCAAAGGTGCCACAAAATTCACAAGCACATCCGTATCTTTTCCTTGAACCTTGAAATCTTCCACCGACCGGATGGCGTGTGTCTGATAAATCATTTTTAAAGGATTCTCAATTTCTTCCTTGGTAAATAGCCTGAACCCCGTGTACCCCCCAATCACGAAATCTGCGCCCATGTCTTTGACTTCCTTCACCGGGAAATTGCGGTCAAGTCCACCGTCAACGAGTAATTTTCCATCAATATAAACCGGGGAAAACGCCGCAGGAATCGCTAAAGTAGAACGAATCGCCAGTGGAAGCGATCCTTTTTTCTGCATGATGAGACCACCGCTCACAATATCGGAAGAGGTCAGTTCCACAGGAATTTGGAGTTTGCTGAAATCGTTGATGTGTTTCGTGGGAAAAGTAAGCGTGTTCAGCACTTCTCCCATATATTGCCCTTCAATAAGCGAACTTGGCAGGGTAGGAATTCCTCTCACGATCGGAAATTCAATGATGTATTTGTCAAATTCGTCCTTTTCTTCGATATTCACTTTGCGATAAGGGATTTTGTTGCTCAAGATGCGGTCCCAGTTCATTTCATAAATCGTGGATTTTAGATCTTTGCCGGTGTAGCCCATCGCATAAAGTCCGCCGAGAATTCCGCCCATACTTGTCCCGGTGATATAGTCGATTTTAATCTGCAAAGAATCTATGGCATTTAAAAGTCCGATGTGGGCGAAACCTTTTGCCCCGCCACCGCTTAAAGCGAGTCCGAATTTTTTCTGATGGTTGGTCTTAAGGGTGTCTTGTGCGGAATAATGATTGAAGAAAGTAATGGTCAATAGAAAAACAGCGTAGATTTTAATTTTCATGGGCAATAGGTAAGCAGCTAAATTACTTTTTTTTATTGTTTTTAGGGCAATTTTGCTATTTTTATATCCTTGAAAAAACCGGAACTGCATTAACTTGTTTCTGGTCAGAGTGCTTGAAAAAGATTATTAATGCTTTAAATTCAATTTTATGAATCCTTTTTTAGACGTATCTCTCCGCTCGCTTGCCGTTTATCTGTTCATGGTTTTGGCATTGAGGATTTTTGGAAAAAACCAGCTTTCGCAGCTGAATGCGGGAGATGTCATCTTGCTGCTTCTGATTTCAAATGCCGTTCAGAATGCAATGGTCGGACAGGATACTTCCCTACAAGGTGGTTTGGCAGCGGCCACGGTTTTATTTTTGGCCAATTTTGGTTTAAAGAAATTGATGTTCAGAAGTAAAAAGATGCAGCACCTGATCGAAGATGAACCCGAAGTTTTGGTTCGCGATGGAGTGGTAGATCTGGTGAAACTGAAACATGCCGAAATCACCAGTGATGAATTGCTGGAAACGATTCGGGAACATGGTGTGGAAGACTTGAAGCATGTGAAACTCGCCGTGTTGGAAGTGGATGGAAATGTGAGCGTAATTTCCATAGACCAAAACAACCAGACGAATTTTTCCAGGCATAAAAGAAAATTCCCCAGAAAGGCACACCGGATCTGACCGGAATTCCCAAACAGTGATGATGGTGAATTCCTCTCCGCTGCAATGTTGGTCCAATTACCTATCGGGATGGACAAAACCCGAAAGACGGGGTGGCAATGAGATTAAAAACGCAAGAAAATAGAATGTAAACAAGTCATATGAATTACGAAATACGACCGATGCGTCCCGAAGATGGCGCAAGAGTTTTGGAAATCTTCCAGCAAGGAATTGATGGTGGCAATGCTACTTTTGACGACCATGTTCCCGTTTGGGAAGCATGGGATACGGATCATTTCAACGTGTCCCGTTTTGTTTTGGAGGATGAAGACGGAAAAGTAGTGGGTTGGTGCGCCCTGAAACCCGTGAGCAAACGCGACTGTTTCAAGGGAGTGGCAGAAGTGAGCATTTATCTGGACAATGCTGTTCAGGGAAAAGGTTTGGGTAAAATGCTTTTACGGAAATTAATTCTTGATAGTGAAGATCATGGATTCTGGACTTTGCAGGCCGGGATTTTCCCGGAAAACGAGGCAAGTATCGCAGTTCACCAAAAACAGGGATTCAGGATCGTGGGAACCCGCGAGAAGATTGGGAAAATGAGCGGCATTTGGCGGGATATTGTTTTCATGGAGAGGAGGAGTTCGGTTGTTGGGGTGTGATCTGGCTTTTTGGTCCTTTTCGGTGCTGCCTTCCGATAGGAATAAGTTTCGGTTGTCCTATAACCGATAAAGCAACCATTCGGTATTTGCATGAAGAAATTGAAATTACTTCAAAGTCCGTTCTGCACTGGCGTTATTATCAAATGATGTCCTTTATTTTTAATTATTCTTCCCTATTTTTTACTTAAGATTTTCATTTGGCATTAAGATTGAACCTATGGTGTTAAGTTTTAAATTATAATGAAATGAAAAATATAATAAAAATAATGGCAGTAACAGGTTTGGTCTTTGCTTTGGCGTCTTGCGCCGCAACTAATGATCCTTATGCAACCAATTATCCGAACAACTATCCGGCAACTTATCCCGGCAATGGTCCCGTCTTCAGGGCTCCGGACGGAGCGGTTTACAGGCAGGGCGAAGTGTACCGGGACCGAAACGGAAATGTCTATCAGAACGGCAGAGTGATTCAGACCGGTGATGTTTACGGGCAACCCGGAATCTTAGGCAGAAATGGCAACAACACGGTATATTATCCGAACAATAACGCCAGGAGACTACCACCGGGACAAGCCAAAAAAATCTACGGTGGGGAAGCCAAAGATTACGCACCGGGCCAGCTTAAAAAAAGAAACAGCAGCTGGGGAAATGACAAGAAATGGCGCAAAGATGAGGAAAAGAGAAACAAAGCTAACAGCAAAAAATACCATCAGAACCGGGATGACCAAAATGACCGAGACGACTGAAAAAAGCGGGATGAATTTCCCGCTTTCTCTTTAAAAACAACATGTGAATTAACTGGTTCACAAATCCTTGATTTCGTCCCAATCGTTGTCGGAATCGTGTTTTTTAATTTTTATCGATGCTTCCGAGCACTTTCTGCGCAAAACCATTCAGCGCCTCTCTTTCGCTCATTCCGTTTTTCACGTTCTGATGAACTTCCAATGCACCACAAATGTCGGTAATCATTTCTCCCACTACATTCAGGTCTTCTTCGGTGGTTCCCCGGAATTCTGAAAAAGATTCCAGAACCTCCAAAGCTGTTTCCAGGTTTTCAGGGGTTTGATTCTGATAAAACTGTCTGATTATTGGGAGTTTCATTAATTCAATGTTTTGAAAAGGTTCAACAAAATATCCTGCTGGTTGGTCTGAACTTGATCTACCAAACTTCCGTTCCTGAAAACCGCAAAGGTGGGCAGGTTATCCACTTTCGCCAATTTTCTGCTTTCCGGAAGCTTTTCCGCATCTACATAAAGGAAAGGAATCTCCTCGTTTTCAGAAGCCAGCTTTTTGAATTTCGGTTTCATGATCCGGCAGTTTCCGCACCATGACGCTCCGTACTGAACGACCACTTTTTCATTGTCTGCAACAATTTGCTGCAAATTATCTTCTGCTAATTCTGTGTACATTTTTTTGAAGGTATTAAGGTGAAAGTGTATCCATGTAGCATTCACTCGGTCAATAATTGGTCAGATTTTCATTGACTATTGCTAAGGAATGCATTGTTGCATGATAAAATATTGGACTAATTCTTATGCGTTGCCAAATATTCTGCGGTTGACTGTCTGTCCGCTTTCATCGCGTCTTTTCCTTCTTCCCAGTTTGCAGGGCAAACTTCGCCGAATTTCTGCACGTGCGTGTAAGCATCGATCAGTCTCAAATATTCCTTCACATTTCTTCCAAGCGGCATATCGTTTACTGATTCGTGGAAGATTTTTCCGGTTTCGTCAACCAGATAAGTTGCTCTGTAAGTAACGTTTGAACCCGTGAAAAACTCGTTTCCTTCTTCATCAAACTCAAACTCCTGATCCACGATCCCTAAAATATTCGCCAGTTGTCTGTGCGTATCGGCAAGGATTGGATAAGTTACCCCTTCGATTCCTCCCTGGTCTCTTGCGGTGTTCAACCATGCGAAGTGCACTTCATTGGTGTCGCAAGATGCACCGATCACTTTGGTGTTTCTTTTTTCAAATTCCGGCAAAGCTTCCTGGAACGCGTGCAACTCGGTAGGGCAAACGAAAGTGAAATCTTTCGGATACCAGAATAAAAGAACTTTTTGGTGGTTCTTTGTTGCCTCTTCCAGAATGTTGATTTTCAGATCATCTCCCATTTCAGACATTGCGTCGATGGAGATATTTGGGAATTTTTTTCCAACTAATGACATATGATTTGTTTTAAATATTGTGCGGCAAAGATATGAAGATTCCATCAATGATAAAAGAGGTGCTGATTTATATCATCTATTGCAATGAATGGGTAACCGATTTGGAAATTTGGCACAGATTTCTTTAATAGCAAGGTTTTTTGATCTGATTTTTAAAGTCTCATTGGCAAAAGGCTGATTTTTAATATTATTTTTAGTCACCTTGGATTTATTTTGAAAATTATTGTTTAAATTCACGTCAATAAATAAAACCGCTATGAAAAAGATCCTCGTCATTTTGCTCGTCGCTTTTGTCTTGATTCAGTTCTTTCAAATTGACAAGACCAATCCGGCTCCGACTCCTCAAATGGATTTCCTGAACATTAAGAAAACTCCCGAATCCACTGCTAAATTAATTAGAAGCAGCTGCTACGATTGTCACAGCAATGAAACTAAATATCTGTGGTATGCAAATATCCAGCCGGTAGGTTGGTTTCTGAAAAACCACATCGATGAAGGCCGGCAAAAACTGAATTTTTCTACTTTTGCGAATTATGAGCCCAAGAAGCAGGCGCATAAATTGGACGAAGCTGCAGAGATGGTGCAAAAAGGTGAAATGCCGATGGATTCTTATGTAATCATCCATTCTGATGCGAAACTGAATGATGCCCAACAGCAGGAACTCATCAAGTATTTCAAGTTAATAGCGAGTGATACCAGGATTCTAAACCACCTTCCGGTGGAGGCTGAAAAAGAATAAAGTTTTCAATAATGGATTCATCCAAATATTATATTTTCTATGACGGCGATTGTGGTTTCTGCAACTACTGGGTCAATTGGATTTTAAAAAACGATAAAAAGGACAAGTTTCTTTTCTCGCCGCTGCAATCTGAGTTTGGACAAAGTTTTTTGAAAGACAGAAATCTTGCCAACAAAGACCTGAAAACCATTTATCTTTGGAAACCCAGCTCATTTTATCTCACCAAATCTCAGGCGATTTTTGCTGTTGGCAGAATTTTGGGAGGCGTGAATGCGGTTTTCGGAAATATGAACTTCCTCCCAAGAATACTCACAGATTTCGTTTATGACAAAGTCTCAGAAAACAGGATGAAACTGTCTTCGCAGAAATGTTTGGTCCCGGATGAAAAGGAGAGGATGAAGTTTGTCGAAAAATTGCAATCTTATTAAGACGTAAAAAGACTTACCAAATTGTTCTAAGTGTGCAGATCATGTTAATTTCATTAATTGCCTTTGGAAATTTTTTTTAAGTTGAAGGCTAATGTAAAACAGATGACTGATCATTCAAAAGGTTGCATTTCCGAAAGGTGAAAAATTAGACAAGAATTAGAAAATTTTGGTGGAGACGGAGGTATTGATGACTTTTTTTCTTATTTTTTAGAAAAAAGGATTATTTTTAAAGTGATTCCGAAATCCAGAAAACGCAGTAACTGCATAAAAACTTCCTTTATTCAGTTTTCTTGGGGATTCGCCTTCGCCGGAATGACCAGTACATTCTTCATATTATTTTGCAAAACCTGAAACCTGAAGCTGGAAACCATTCAAGAGTTCAACCAAAATCAAACTGCTCCAAATAATCTCAAACTTCGCTATCTTTGCACCTATGGAATACAACACCCAACGAACCCATCTTCATATGCCTGAATATGGCAGAATCATTCAGCAACTCGTGGAACGCTGCAAAGAACTCCCAACCAAAGAGGAAAGGAATGAACTTGCCACAGCGATTGTAGATTTTATGGGGCAGAGAAATCCCCAACTTCGGGATGAGGAAAATTATAAGCACAAACTTTGGGGACATCTCTACATTCTTGCAGATTACGATCTGGATGTGGATTCTCCATATCCTTTCCCAACCCGTGAGGAAACCCAGGCGAAACCGAAAAGGATGGATTACCCGGTTTTGCAGGGCGAATTTAAATTTTACGGAAAAAGCATTTTGCAGCTGATCGAAAAAGCGATTGAGCTGGAAGCGGGTGAAGAAAAAGACGCGCTGATCCAGGTCATCGCCAATAATATGAAAAAATCCTACAATGTTTACAACAAGGAACATGTGCAGGATGAGGTCATTTTCAGGCATCTGAAAGATCTTTCAGATGACCGGCTGGATTTGACAGGAATCGATTCCCTGGATAAGAGCAAAATCTACTATGCTTCCAACCGAAGCAACAAAAACCAGAAAGGCAGTCAGAACAGCCAAACCAAAAGACGAAACTACCACAACAATAAAAATCGAAAATAAGGATGAGCGGAACATTTCAAATACAGGGCGGAAAAAGGTTGCATGGCGAAATTACTCCGCAAGGTGCTAAAAATGAGGCGCTTCAAATTTTGTGTGCAGTCCTTTTGACCGATGAGGAAGTTCGGGTAAAAAACATTCCCGACATCCATGATGTGAATCGGCTCATCGAAATCCTGGGCGATTTTGGGGTGAAAATCACCAAAAACGCACACGGCGATTATACTTTCAAGGCCGATTCGGTGAATTTCGATTACATTAAATCCGATGAATTTAAAAAAGACGGTGCAAAACTGCGTGGTTCAATCATGCTTTTGGGACCCATGTTGGCGAGATATGGTGAAGCATACATGCCGACTCCGGGGGGGGACAAAATCGGGAGACGACGTTTGGATACACATTTCCAGGGTTTGGTGGAATTGGGAGCAGAATTTCACTATGACGAACAGGAATATTACTATTCATTAAAGGCAAAAGAGCTCAACGGAAAATTTATCCTGTTGGAAGAAGCCTCCGTAACCGGAACTGCAAATATTTTGATGGCAGCAGTTTTGGCGAAAGGTAAAACCAGAATCTACAACGCCGCTTGTGAGCCATACCTGCAGCAACTTTGCAAAATGCTCAACAGAATGGGTGCCAATATTTCTGGAATCGGTTCCAACCTTTTGACCATTGAAGGCGTATCGCATCTTCGTGGAACAGAACACACCATGCTTCCGGATATGGTAGAAATCGGTTCGTGGATTGGTCTCGCTGCGATGACCAAATCTGAAATCACCATCAAAAACGTCAACTGGAACCAGCTCGGCGTTATTCCCCACACGTTCAGAAAATTAGGAATCCAACTCGAACAAAGAGGAGACGATATCTTTATTCCGTCACAGGAAAATTACAGAATCCATAAATTCATCGACGGTTCTATTCTCACGATTTCAGATGCGCCTTGGCCGGGATTTACTCCGGATTTGCTGTCGATTATTTTGGTGGTGGCAACCCAGGCTAAAGGAACGGTGCTCATTCACCAAAAAATGTTTGAATCCAGATTATTCTTCGTGGACAAACTCATCGATATGGGAGCGCAGATCATCCTCTGTGATCCGCACCGCGCCACAGTTGTTGGTTTAAATCACGAATCGCCACTTCGCGGAACCACCATGACTTCACCCGACATCAGAGCCGGAAACGCATTGCTGATCGCCGCACTTTCAGCGGAAGGAAAATCCACCATCCACAATATTGAACAGATTGACCGCGGCTATGAGAATATTGATGGCAGATTAAGAGCATTGGGAGCAGATATTGAGCGGATTTAGAGGGAATGGGTTGAGTGGCATAGTGGTTAAGTGATTTAGTGATTTTGGGTTTTTTCGCTTAATCCTGCGTTTTTTACCAACCACCGCCACCGCCACCGCCGCCACCGCCACCAGAGAATCCTCCACCACCGGAACCTGATGATGAGGTTGACGCAGAAGTAATTGAGCTGGTCAATGAACTGGAGAATACACCCACATTGAAGTTGTGAAACGAGCCGCCATAGTAATAGGTGGGTCGGTAATCTGCACCGGAATCTGATAAATATTTAGTGAATTTTTCGCCCCAAATTTTGTCCACTCCGAAAACCACCGCATACGGAAGGAGTTTTTCAAAAAATTCCGGCGTCATTTTGGGTGGATTGTGGAATTTTAAAACTTCATCTTCTGCGGCGTGCATGTACATTTTGAAACCATCGATCATTGAAATTATCCGTAATTTTTCTACTGATGGTTTTTTGATTAGCCATTGGTAAACCATCAACGAAATTATAGCCAATACCAAGAAAGTATAGCAGCTGTTGAAATTGTTATTCACAAAGGAGAATTCATCAAATCCTAAACGATACGCAAAAATAAATGCTCCTAAAACAAAGAACACTCTCACGAAATTCCAGCCGATTTTTCCCATTTGGCTTCCGATAAATGTGACTGCCGTGAAAGTGATGGCAAGGATCACAAAAATCACTATACCGAAACCAAACTTATTGCCATCGGGATTGATGAGGTAAGAAATTCCTAATCCAACCAAATAGACGATCGAAATCAGAATTCCGGGTATCCAGAGTTTTGAAAAATTATTTCCTTCGTTCAACAGCTGGTCATGTTGGTATTTTAAGCTGGCTTTAAAGTTTTCTACGGTGGATTCGAGGTCTTCGCTATATTGGCCGTCTAGAGTCACAGTTTCGCCTTTTCTGAAAAGTGAATTCATCAGCAAAATTTCTTCCTTAGCTAAGGATTGGTCCACATTTTTTAATTTTTCTAAAGTGAAAACTTTTCCTTTAAATATACTTAAAAGTCCTTTTGCTTCACTTTCCCTAATTTTTAAAAAACCTTTTATGGCCAAACCGATAATGGCTGCCGTAATCTGTTCATCCCGAAAACTTGCGGAACGGATATATCCCAATGAAGCAGGTGAAAGATTTTCCGGAGCACTGAACTGAGGAAAAATAACCGGACTAGGCGGATCAACCCCATACTTTTTCCATGTTCTGTAGAAATAAAGGATGAGTCCAATTAGCGTTAACAAAAAACCGAATAACAATCCATATTTTTCGAAGGAATTAGGTGATTTTGGTGGAATCATTACCCCTTTGTTGAAACCGACCGAAATCGTTAATCCCTCATTACTAAGTAAATTAAAAGCTTCCCAACTGATGGAATTTTCCGAAAGAATTTTCGAGGAACAGTCTTGTTTTTTGCTTCCTGTGGTTCCTGTGTAGCAGCTGTTTTTAAGAATTTTTGCGTTTTCAGGCAGTTTTACGGTTGCGGAAATAGAATCGATGTTGAAGTTCCAGAAATTGCCGTTGACATTCCAATAAAGTTCATCGTATTTCTCGAAAAAACCGATTTGTTTTTTGGTTTTGTAGGTTAGTTCGTAGGTGTAAATTCCTGGCTCTAATTCTATATTCCGGTCTCCGATTTTGATGTCAAATGATTCGTATTTATTTTGGGTGGTAAAAGGTTCGGTTGCACCATTCTTGTTGACGGAAAGAACGGTGTATTTTACACTTTGTGAGCTTCCGTTGATATTTCGAGTAACTGGTAATTGCCGAAAAATTCCGTGCCGAATTTGATTACCGCTGGATTCGATTTTGATTTTTTCAGTTACCGTCAAAGAGGCGTCTTGATGAACGATAATATCTGAATGAAAATTGATAATCCTTTCGCGGATGAAAAACGGGTTGAAAGAAACCTCAGTTTGAGCAGACGAGAAAAAATAGAAAAGCAGAAAGAAAATTGAAATAACCTTTTTCACTGATTTAGAATTTCATGTTTGGAACCGCTCTCTCTGCAGTATTTTCCAGTTCAAAGAATGCAGATTTCGAGAATTTAAACATGTTTGCAATAATGTTGCTCGGGAAAGTGTCCACCAGAATATTGTTTTCGCGCACGGTTCCGTTGTAATATCTTCTTGATTTTTCTATGTCGCTTTCCACATTAGACAGTTCGCCTTGCAACTGCATGAAATTTGCATTGGCTTTCAAGTCCGGATATTGCTCTGCTACGGCATTCAGGCGCATCATTGCTTGTCCGAGACTTTTTTCGGCGGTTTCTTTTTCCTGCACAGAATTTGCGCTCATCGCGTCTGCTCTGGCTTTGGTGACGGCATCAAAAGTTTCGCGCTCATGTATGGCATAACCTTTCACGGTTTCCACCAAATTCGGAATCAGGTCGTAGCGTTTTTTCAACATTACATCAATGCTGCTCCACGCTTCCTGAACCATAGTTTTAAATTTTACCAGTCGGTTGTAGGTAGAAACTCCATAGAGAAGGAATAGAATTCCAACTGCGAGAATAATTGCTAAAATAAACATTTCAATAAATTTTTGTTTGGTTGCGAATCCGATAAATGAGATATGTTTGTAAAGTTAAAAATTATTGTCAATGGGGCGATTTTTTATTTTAATCTGATTGTTAATTTTTTAGTTTCTAAGGTTATCTCATTGATTTTCTCTTAAATGGAAACTGCCTTTTCCCCACTTTTCTTATCTTTTCAAAAATTTTCTGGGCTTCAAAAGTTGAAGTAACCCATTCTTAACTTAAAATGATTTCGCCAGATGAGTTGTGTTTTAACACACTGAGCTGTTTAGAACCACATCCGAACAGTACCTATACAGTGGTACTGTAAACTACGGTGCAACTATGGGTGAACTATGGCTCAACCTCCGCTTTCGGTTTGCTGTAAGTAATTAAGAGGAATTTAATAGAAGAAATTTACTACTTTTGTGAGGTAGTAGTAAATGTTAATGTCCTGATTAACAAGATGATGTAAAAACACAAAAAATATGGGAACAGCACATTCTATTTCAGAAATTTCAGGAAAAGTAGGTGATTGCATTATGAACGGTGCCGTATTAGCATAATTTTCAAGCATAAACATCAGTACACCGCACCAAGTCAAACCGCTGGCAAAGGCTCCCCACTTTTGAGTTTTTAAAAATATGATCAGTTCCTCCTTTTTTTACACCCAACACCCAACATCCATCAACCAACTTCCAGCATAAAAAACTATCTTTGCAAAAATTTTTGGGCTCCAAAAGATGGAGTAACCCATTAATAATCATCGTCCTTCATTTATTGAGAGGATTATTAAACAAAATTTTATGAGCAATATTGTCGCAATCGTTGGAAGACCCAATGTAGGAAAGTCCACCCTGTTTAACCGTTTCCTGGAAAGAAGAGAAGCCATTGTAGATTCTACAGCCGGCGTAACCCGTGATCGCCATTACGGAAAATCGGATTGGAATGGAGTAGAGTTCACGGTAATTGATACCGGTGGCTACGAAGTAAATACCGAAGATGTTTTCCAGGAAGAAATCTCAAAACAAGTTCAGCTGGCGATTGATGAGGCCACTTCCATTATTTTTATGTTGAATGTGGAAGAAGGATTGACCGATACGGATGAGGAGATTTTCGAGATGCTTCGCCGCTCCAATAAACCGACCTATATCGTGGTCAACAAAGTGGATTCTGCGAAAGAAGAATTGGCAGCGACCGAATTTTACCAGTTGGGAATTGAGAAATACTACACTTTATCTTCTGCAACCGGTTCCGGAACAGGAGAATTGTTGGATGATATTGTCAAAGATTTTCCGTCCACCGAATACAAAGACCCATTTGAAGGATTGCCGAAAATTACGATTGCGGGAAGACCGAATGTGGGGAAATCTACTTTGACCAATGCCCTTTTAGATGTTGAAAGAAACATTGTGACCGATGTTGCGGGAACCACCCGCGATTCCATCGAAACGCTTTACAATAAATTCGGCCATGAATTTGTGCTGGTGGACACCGCCGGAATGCGTAGAAAAGCGAAAGTGAAGGAAGATCTGGAGTTTTATTCCGTGATGCGGTCAGTTCGCTCGATCGAATATTCAGATGTGGTCATCATCATGGTGGATGCAACTTTGGGTTGGGAAAGTCAGGATATGAACATTTTTGGTTTGGCCCAAAAGAACAGAAAAGGAATCGTGATCCTGGTCAACAAATGGGATTTGGTGGAAAAAGAAACCAACACCATGCGCGATTTCGAGAATGCCATTAAAGCAAAAATTGGGCAGTTTACGGATGTCCCTATTCTGTTTATTTCTGCTTTAACGAAACAGAGAATCCTGAAAGCTGTGGATACGGCGATGGAAGTTTACCAAAACCGTGCGAAGAAAATCAAGACTTCAAAACTCAACGAGGTGATGCTTCCGATTTTTGAGAAGACGCCACCACCGGCAATCAAAGGGAAATATGTGAAAATCAAATACTGTGTTCAGCTTCCTACGCCGAGTCCGCAATTTGTGTTTTTCTGTAACCTTCCACAGTATGTAAAAGAGCCTTACAAAAGGTTTACCGAGAATCAGCTTCGCAAGGAATTTGGTTTTACCGGAGTTCCCATTGAGGTTTATTTCAGACAGAAATAAATGACAGTCCTTTCGGGATTTCCGGTGCTGAAAGTTTTTTTTCATGTTTTTCAGCCATTTAAAGGGAATATCAGAAGTTTTGAAATGCTTTCTGGTGAGGTGTTTCTTAAATTTACGAACTTTGTAAAATAAAATAAATAGAATGGTTACCGTTTTAGCAGACAATTTTTCATTAGTAAACTCCTGGATCAACGATTTAAGAAACACCGAAGTTCAACGCGATCGCATGAAGTTCCGCAGAAATATGGAACGCATCGGAGAAGTTGCGGCTTTCGAAATCTCAAAAGGTCTGGAACAAAAAGAACTGGAGATTCAAACGCCTTTGGATAAGATTAAAGTCAAGGAAATTGCAGTTCAGCCGGTCATTACCACGATTTTGCGAGCGGGGGTTCCCTTATTCCAGGGAATCCTGAATTATTTTGATAAGGCAGATTGTGGATTTGTGGCAGCTTACAGAAAACACGACGCTAACGATTATTTTTCGATCAAACAAGATTATCTTACCTGCCCAAATATCGATGGACGACCATTGATCGTGGCTGATCCTATGTTGGCAACAGGCGCAAGTTTGATCGAGGCTTTGAAAGATTTGCTGAATCACGGGAAACCAACCCAGCTGCATATTGTGGCTGCAATTGCTTCAAGACAAGGAGTAGAAACACTTGAAAAAGCGTATCCGGAAGCAAAAATATGGATCGGAGCATTGGATGAAAACCTGACATCTAAAGGTTACATTACACCTGGTTTGGGCGATGCGGGAGATTTGTCCTATGGTGAAAAGCTGCAGCGGTAGTGGTCCGCAATTCGCATCCACATTAATTCTAGGCACAAAAAAAAGGAAAGATTTGGACAGGGTTCCATTTCAAAGACTTGGTTGCCGAATACATCAGCTAATGTCGTCTTAAAGGCAGAAAGAGAATTAACCAAAAATTTCCTTATTTGGGAAGAGTAAAATTAAGAAATTATTTCAAATAAAAAGCCAGATTCACTTTTTTTTTATGATGATTTTTGTCAAACTGGAGATGGCTTGAAAATCATTGATTTTCTTTATTTCCCAGTACCTGTTTTTCAGCAACTTCAAGGATTTCAATGGGTTGAGCTCCGCAAATGGACATTCTCCTGAGCGGTTGATAGGTTACCCATACTTTTTTGCCCGGTGAAAGGTTGGAGATTTTGCTAGTAATCTCGGTCACTTCGTAATTGTTACCGCTTTTGTCCTGAAGAAGATAGTCGCAGTTTTCTGATTTCACGGCAGTCATTTCTGTAAACCGGTTGGGTGCGGATTCTGCAGTGGAAGTCACGGAATTGGTCATCATGCAGGAAATTGGGAAAATGAATGTGGACAAAAATAAGTTTTTCATACGGGTGGTTTTAAAAAAAGCTGCTGAATTTCTCAGCAGCTTCGTGATTAATATAGATGAAAATTTACTTTACCAGTAATTTTTTCGAATAGGTCTTGGTACCGTCTGAAATTTTAATCATGTAAATTCCTTTTGGTGCGTAAGACATATCGAAATCTGTTTCATATCCTGTACCAGCTCTGAATAGGCGTTTTTTAAGCACTTCCTGTCCGGCTGCATTGTAGAGATCCATGTCCACCATTTTGTTCATTTCCTTGTCATTCAAAATCACTTTGAATTTGTTGATTCCGGTATTGGCAACCATTACGTTATTGCTGTCCACTTCAACATTTGAAACTGCCAGATTATCGTTGGTGCAAATATCCAGTGTCCAATCAAGTAGTGTTCCGCCGTCAAGGTTTGACATATCTGTGATGACCAGTTTCCAATCGCCGGTCATCAATTTGCCGTTAAGGACAGAAAGTGGTGATTCCGGTTTGAATGTTCCGGTGAACGGAGGCGTTCCCGAAGAAATAGCAGTGGTAGCATCATCATCAAAAATGGTATTGGTGTAGTTGTCGCCAGAACTTCCTCTTCTGTTTGCTAAGATGACTTCAGTATTATCTGGTGCAACCAATTTGATTACAATATCTCCCACCCAGGTGTGAACCAGATTCACTCTCACTTTCACCTTGTTCACCGCACCTCCGTTAGGATAGTTCACAATCGAAGTAGTGACTGTGCCGCTGTTTGGTCCAATTGGATATGGAGTGTTGTTGGTTTTAGCGATACAAGCTGAGTTGACGATTGTTTTTGTGACAACGTCGTTTGCAGGAACCGCATCATTGGCAAGCATAGTTTTGGCCGTAAGATTATAAGTCTTAATGGTGTTGAAATTATACGGTGTGGTAAAAGTATAATTTAAAGATGTTCCTGCCGGAATTGGAGTAGTCACTGTTTCGTTCACGAATGCTCCACCATCCACATTATACGCAACTGGAAGATTGGTAATGGTTTGGGTTCCCTTATTTGAAATTTTCACTTTGATTGGTTGGGAGTTCAAATACCCACCAGAGTTTGGATCGGTGATTTCATCCATTGCGGCATCCCATTGAAATACATGGGTTACATTTTTGGTAATGCCATCATTGGTGGTGTCTTCATCGCCACTTAGCGATGTTCCGGCATAGATGGCGTAAGTCTGACCTTCAGTTCCCAAATTCGCTTTGGCAGTAAATGTGTAATCTGCCGTGGCACCTGAGGCTAAAGGTCCTGCAAAAGTTTCGGTGGCAATAGTGGTCCCATTAACTTTAAATAAAACTGGGATATTGCTTTGTGCATCTGTGCCGTAATTGTACACTTTTACTTTTACGGTTTCCGCATTGCTTAAAGCTCCGGAAACAGGAGTATCAATACTGATAACGCCCACATCCTTCAAGAAATTCGGTGCAATTTTGAAAACTCCCACCACATTTTTTCTGCCACTGTTCATATATTCGGTATCGTACCACATCGTTTTATAGTCAGCCGGGTCGATATCTATTTTTGAATAATCACCATATCTTCCACCAGGAATGTTCGCGTTACCTTCTTTGATGATGGTTTCCGCAACAGTCATTGTTCCCAGAGGATCTACTGCTTTTCGGCCGGTATAATAAGAACCTACATACTTATTTCCTGGACCACCCATGGCAGTATATCCCATCCCGATATTTCCTTGCACATCCATAATCAAACTCGCATTCCAAGCGTGTTTCCCATTAGCTGCTGTATAGGTTCCTTCCTGATAGATCGTCCAGGGTTGTCCGTCAGCTGGTTGACGAAGCTCAAACCAGCGAATTCCTGCAAGTTTTCCTGTGGCGGCCGTGTTGACCACAAAATTAAAAACTGCCGAATTGTGATCTGCAAATTTTCTAAACTGTGCCTGGTTCATAATGGTTGCCTGAAGTGCATCAATGGTGGCGCCTCCGTTTGGCTGAGGTAAATTATAAAAACTTCCCCCGTCAAAAACACCTACGAAAGGTTGGGTGTTGAGCTGCACTGGTTGTGACATTACCGAGGCACTCGGATTTGCCCAGTTCACACTAAGATTCCACAATTTGAGGTGGTCTTGTGAAACGCCGCTCCATGCATCATCTTGCATGTAAACGATTGGGACATTCCCTGCAGCTGGTGCATTTGGATCCGAAAGGGTAAAAAATTGCGGGCTGTAAAAACCTGAAGTTACAAGTCCCGGAAGCGGAAATGCCAATATTTTTGCAGAAGGATCACCTGCCAACATTTTTTCTCTTTCAAAAGCATAAACTTTGTTGCTAGAAGTAGTGTTATCAGTCATATAATATCCATCACTCCACACTGAAAGCTTTTGATAGTCAGTGACTGAAGAATAGGTGTAAACATTCCAGCCGGAAGTCACAGGATCTGCAGTTTTCGAAACGGCCACATAAGCGCCGCTTCCCAGAAGTGTAACCACCCATCTGTTCGCTATATGGTCATATGAAGCGGTAAGGTCGCAACAGCCATTTGTCCCGAAAATATTTGACGGTGCCAATTGCCCGGTCAAAGGATTTCCGGATTTGTCAAAAATTCTGAAGCCGGTGTTGAATACCACAAATACATGGTTCGGTCCCACTGCCAAAGCAGGATCCGTTGGTTGGGAAGTAGAAGCTGCAGCATCAAAAACCAGACTCGGTGCCTTCCCCGGAATAAGCTGTTCCAGCGGATTTCTATTCAACACATGAATGTCGTCTGTTTTCTGAGGGTCTTTTCCCGGAAGGATATTGTGTTTGTAATAACGGCGGTCTTTCATTTCGCCCCCTTTGTCAACAAATGGTTCCAAGTTTGTTCTGCTTGACAAAGAAGGCATTTCCACCATTTTGTCTGCTTGCCCGATGAAGGTCGGTCCCTTTCCTTCTTGCGCGCCAATCATGATGCCCACGCATAACATTACTAATGAAAGTAATTGATAAAGTTTTGATTTCATATTATATTTTAGTTTCGAAATATTGCGTCTAAATTACTAATTATTGTTAAATATTTAAGAAAATTTTAATAATTTAATTTTAACAAAAGGTTAATTCGGTAAAGAAATCTAATAAACAGCGCTTTTCTCATAGGAATTTAATAATAATTTGTGTTTTCTAGAATGTTTCACATGAAATTTTCACAGTAAGACACAAAAAAAGCTGCCGAAAAACGCAGCAGCTTTCATTGATGATTGATTATAAAACTAATTGACCGATAAATTTTTGTTTGAGGTAGAGGTTCCATCGGATATTTTAATCAGGTAGAATCCTTTCCTTTCATAAGGCATATCGAATTCTGTTTTATATTCTGCTGCCATCTTGAAATGTCTTTTCTTTACTATTTTTTATCCAGCCGCGTCGCATAAGACCATATCCACAATCTTGTTTCCCGCACATTCAAAAAATAGCATCTTTGGGATATATTCAAACAAAAAAAGAAGTCCCAAAAATTTTAGAACTCCAAATTAATCTTCCCGGAAATTTTTTCTGAAGTATAGATAATCAAATTTTTAGTTTCCAAATTGACTTTGTTCCAATAGTGGTTTCCCGCGAAGCGGCTTTCCAGAACCTGGGCTTCTTTACCGTTTTCGGAAATCGTAATTTCATGCGGGTACCAAAGACTTTTTGAAAGATTGTGCCTGATTACTTCAGCATTAGAAAACACATTCACCTCACCAAAAAGTTTGGCTACATAATCATTATAGGGATTTTTGAAAGTTTCCTCCGGACCGTCATTTTGGATCAGCCTTCCATCTTGAAGTACAATGATTTGGTCCAGCCAAGGCATTATTTCCTGGATTTCGTGGGTGGAAATGATCAGCGAAATGTTCTTCTCTTTCACATAGCTAAAAAGTCTCTCGCGAAGCTCTACTTTTCTGGAAAAGTCTATATTGCTGAATGGCTCATCCAGTAAAAGGAGTTTTGGCATCACCGAAAGTGCGCGCGCAATAGCAACCCTTTGTTGTTGGCCACCACTCAAGTATTTCGGTAAAATGTTGGCATATTCCAAAAGGCCCACCACTTCCAAAAGCTCGCTGATTTTTTCCTTTTTTTCTTTTAGATTGATATTGGAGATGAATTTTCCCACATTTTCAGAAACAGTCGCGTAAGGCATCAAATCATAGTTCTGAGCCACGAGTTTCATTTCATTTTCTCCCGGAACGATATTGTTTTTGGGACCAAAAAGAGTTTTTTCGTCAAAAATGATTTCGCCCTCTTCCCAATCCAGTAATCCGTAAATCAGGTTAATCAGTGTGGATTTTCCACAACCGCTTTCTCCGGCAAGTGCAATGATTTTTCCTGCAGCCACCTTCAGGTTCAAATTTTGAAAAAGTCTTTTTTCTGGCGAATAGGAAAAAAATAAGTGGTTGATTTCTAAAAGCATAATGCAAAAGTAAGATTTTTGCCTTTAATAGGTTTTTTTTATTATTTTAGCATCAATAAAAAACGCAAATTTTCAATGAAGAAAATAACCATTGCTTCAATTGTTTCTTTTTTAGTCTTCGGTTTATTGGTGATTTCTTGTGGGAAAGAAAAACCTATTGCCGGAGATTCAGGTGAAATTACTGCCATAAAAAATGGAACAGTATTCCAAGTGGATACCCTAAACAGTAAAATTGAATGGAAAGGCTACAAGATCTTTAAGTCAGATAATTTCAGCCATTTCGGAACCATTAAGTTTGAAAGTGGCGATGTGACCATGCAAAATGGGGAAATCGTGGGCGGAAAATTCGTGGCAGATATGGGAACACTTGAAAATGTCGATCTGAAAAACGATTTGGAACAAAAAAACAAACTGGAATCCCATCTGAAAAGCGCAGATTTCTTCGCGGTGGAAAAATTTCCTACGGCTTCCTACGAAATCACGAAAGTTACCCACAACGAAAGTGGCGATTATAATACCACTTTAGACGGAAATCTTACCATCAAAGGCATATCCAAACCGGCGAAGTTCAATGCGAATATTTCTTTGAAAGACGGCGAAGTGAGCATCGCTACAGAGCCAACGGACATCAAAAGGGAAGATTTCGGCGTGAAATTCCAGATCCCCGTAGCGAACGGAGTCATTAAAGATGAGGTGAATCTCCAGATCTTGATTAAGGCATTAGAAAAGAAATAGCTTGATTTCAGTTGGTGAATCATCATGTCCGTTTCAATTTTTTGGGAACGGATTTTTTTTACCAAAAGCTATACATTAGATTACTTGCAAAATATAAAGGAAATTCATTTTCCCTGTCCCGAAACGGAGTGCAGAAAATGAAGTTTCTTTACCCACTACCTTAAGTTGACAAATTCAATCCTTAATCAACAGCTGCATTTTTGTACTTAAATCCTTATTTTTCTTAATGGTTCAAATCCGTAATTTAGACCGGTGCAAAATTTCCAAATCACCCAAAAATCCCTAAATTTGCAATCTTATTAACTGCAGATAGCCGATCGCTAAAAGCCAAAAGCCAACTATGACTTCACAACAAATCAGACAGCAATTTCTAGATTATTTCAAATCCAAAGGACACCAAATCGTGCCTTCTGCACCGATCGTTCTACAAGATGATCCCACGTTGATGTTCTCCAATTCTGGGATGACTCAGTTTAAGGATTATTTCCTGGGCTACAAAGAACCATCAAGTTTGAGAATTGCAGATACCCAAAAATGCTTGCGCGTTTCGGGGAAACACAACGATTTGGATGATGTGGGGCGCGATACGTATCACCACACGATGTTCGAAATGTTGGGAAACTGGAGTTTCGGCGATTACTTCAAAAAGGAGGCGATTGAATTTGCATGGCAATTGCTGACGGAAGTTTACGGAATTCCAAAAGAAGATCTCTATGTAACCATCTTTGAGGGCGATGCTTCCGAAAATCTGAAAAGAGATACCGATGCTTACCAATTCTGGAAATCCCATATATCGGAAGACCGAATCATCAACGGGAACAAAAAGGACAATTTCTGGGAAATGGGCGAAAGCGGACCGTGCGGACCGTGTTCGGAAATCCATGTGGATTTGCGTTCTGAAGAAGAAAAAGCGAAAGTTCCGGGATTGGATTTGGTGAACAATGACCATCCGCAAGTGGTGGAAATCTGGAATCTTGTTTTCATGGAATTCAATCGAAAAGCGGACGGAAGTCTGGAAAAATTACCAAAACAGCATGTGGATACCGGAATGGGGTTTGAGCGACTGTGCATGGCGCTTCAGGGAAAAAAATCAAACTATGATACCGATGTTTTCACACCTTTAATTTCAAAGGTGGAAGAACTTTCCGGAAAAAAATATGGGGGAATTTTGGAAAGCGAAAAAGATATTGCGATTCGCGTGGTGGTGGATCACATTCGTGCTGTTGCATTTGCGATTGCAGATGGACAGCTGCCTTCCAACGGCGGTGCAGGCTACGTCATCCGAAGGATTTTGAGGCGTGCGATTTCGTATTCCTATAGATTTCTAGGAATGAAGGAACCGTTTCTTTACCAACTTGTTGCCGTTTTAAAAAACGAGATGGGTTCATTTTTTCCCGAACTTGACAGGCAGGAAAAATTGGTTACCGAGGTGATTAAGGAAGAGGAATCTTCATTTTTAAAAACCATTGAACTTGGTTTGAAAAGAATTGATTTGATTATCAATGAAACCATTACGAAAGGAGAAAAAACGCTTCCGGGAACTGAAGTTTTCGAATTGTACGATACGTACGGTTTTCCGGCAGATTTGTCCAGGATCATTGCCGAAGAAAAACAATTGACCGTGGACGAAAAAGGTTTCGATGAAGAAATGGAAAAGCAAAAACAGCGTTCCAAAAAATCTTCCGCCCAAAAAGTTCACGATTGGGTGATTTTGGAAGAAAAGCCGGAAATATTCGTGGGTTACGACCAAACCGAGGTGGAAACCTACATTACCAGATATCGAAAAATTGAAAATAAAGACGGGGAATTTTATCAGATCGTTTTGTCGAAATCCCCATTTTATCCGGAAGGAGGTGGACAGATCGGCGACAAAGGAATCCTGATTCCGAGCTATACAGAAGGATTTGATATCTCCAATCCAAGCGTTTTTGATGTGACGGATTGCCGCAATATCGTGGAAATTTTAGACACCAAAAGGGAAAACAACCTCATTATTTCATTGGTGAAAGATCTTCCGAAAGATGTAGGAGCCGTTTTCTTCGCAAAAGTGAATCACGCAGACCGAAACAATACCCAAGCAAACCACTCGGTAACTCACCTTCTGCATGAAGCCTTGAGAGAAGTTTTGGGAACTCACGTGGAACAGAAAGGTTCGTTTGTGGGGCCTGATTATCTGCGTTTTGACTTCTCGCATTTCACAAAAATGAGCGAAGAGGAGTTGAAATTGGTCGAAGATAAAGTGAATGCGAAAATCAAACAGAATATTGCGTTGCAGGAATTCCGCGAAATTCCGATTGCCGAAGCGATGGAAAAAGGAGCGATGGCGCTTTTTGGCGAAAAATACGGCGACCATGTAAGAATGATCCAGTTTGGAAGTTCGCGCGAATTGTGTGGTGGAACCCATGTGAAATCAACCGGGGAAATCGGTCATTTCAAGATTCAGAGCGAAAGTTCAACTGCAGCCGGAATCCGAAGAATCGAAGCGATTTCAGGTGAACAGTCCTCCAAATATTTTGCGAATCTGGAAAAGCAATTAAAAGAAATTTCCACTTTATTAAAGTCGAAAGATTTGGCAAAATCCGTAGAGAAATTACTCGAAGAAAATGCTTTTTTAAAATCAGAACTGGAATCATTAAAAGCTGAAAAAGCAAAATCCCAAACTGCCAACTGGAAAAACGAATTCACGGAAAGCGGAGGCAAAAAACTTCTGGTGAAAAAAGTAACGATGGATGCTGGAAGCGTGAAGGACATTGTGTTCCAGCTGAAGAAGGAAATCCCGAATTCCATCACCATCATTATTTCCGATGCTGATCAGAAACCGGTGATCACGGTGGGCGTTTCTGCGGATTTAGAATCGAAATACCACGCCGGAAATATTGTGAAGGAATTGGCTAAAGAAATCCAGGGCGGAGGAGGAGGAAATCCGGGCTTCGCCACTGCGGGTGGAAAAAACCTTGCTGGAATTGATGCGGCGGTGGAAAAAGCAAGAACAGTGTAGAAGTCCCCAAATTCTTAAATGACTTTAACCAAGTTTAATTGCTGTTTTAACTTCTTTTATTTTTACGAGAATTTCAGTTTACACCAACGAACTTGATCAAGAAAAATCCCGATTCAGCTGATTCGGGATTTTTCTTGATTAATGGCGAAAATTTCTATTTGCTTCCACCTTTTGCGACCAATGCAACCAATAGAATGACGACCAAAGCTCCGATTACCCAAACCAGTGGATTGCTCATCCAGTCGCTGCCCATCGCGTTTCCGCCTTTGTTGACGTCCACATCCACTTTCAGGTCGGGTGCTTTTTCCTGTGCTTTTACAATAAGTGTTGCGAAATTGGCCATCAGTGCCAAAACAAACAGTTGAATTTTCGAAGTCAAGTTAGCGCGTGTCATAATAATATTTTTTTGGTGTTCTATTTCTTCCAATTCTAAAATTGTACCAAAAAAATAGGGATCTGAATTTTCAAACCGAATTAAAATAAAAATTCCATCAAGTAATCATCCATCACATATCCGTTACCAATGTCGAAAACGCCTTCGTCGTAGATCTGGAAACCTTGTGATTCATAGACGTTTTTTGCATTGTTTATTTTGTTCACATTCAAAATGATGCGGTGATTTCCGATTTTTTTAACCTCGTCTTTCAAAAAATTAATGGCCGTTTTTCCTATTCCCTTTCCGTGGGTTTCCGCTAATAAATAAATCCGGTGAAGTTTGGTGGTGTCTTTTTCATAATTAAATTCAAAGCCTATAAATCCCGCCGGTTTTTCGTCAACAAAAATTAAATAATAGGGAAACCCGGGATTCTGTAGGTGCCTCATCAGTTCATCCACCGAATACATTTCGCCTAACATATAATCGATTTGCTCCGGACTGAGAATCTCTGCATACGCAGAATTCCAGGATTTTTTCGCCAAATCTCTGATCATTCCGATATCGTTTTCTGATGCTCTTTTGAAAGTTGCCGTCATTAATTTTCAAAAATTAAGATAGTTCAAGCAGAGTAATCTCCGGTTCAATTCCCACTCTTCCGGGAAAGCCAATTACGCCGAAGCCCCTGTTTACATACAAGTATTTTCCTTCACTTTCATACAGATCCGCCCATTTTTTATAACGGTATTGAGCAGGACTCCAGCGGATGTTCTTAAGGTCGATTCCGAATTGCATTCCGTGGGTATGTCCGGAAAGCGTGAGTTGCACGTTTGAGGGATGTTTTTTCACGATGGCATCGAAATGGGAAGGATCGTGGCTCATCAGGATTTTTGCAGCTTCTGCCGGAATTCCTGCTGCTGCTTTATCCAAATCTCCGTATTGCGGAAACGGTTTTTCGCCCCAGTTTTCTACACCCAAAATGTAGAGTTTCTCGCCATTTTTTTCGATGACGCGGTGTTCGTTTCTGAGCATTTCGAAACCTGCCTTCTTTTGGAGTTCAATAAGATTCAGGATGTTATGGGCTTTTTCTGCGGGCGACTTCCATTCGGCATAATCGCCATAATCGTGGTTTCCGAGGATTGAGAATTTTCCGTCTTTTGATTTTATCGAAGAAAACAATGCAACGAAAGGTTCAAACTCACTCGCGAAATTATTCACCATATCTCCCGTAAAAACTACCAAATCCGGCTTTTGTTTATTGATTAAATTGATGGCGTGCTGCAATTTTTCGGGATGAAAAAAACTCCCGGAATGCACATCGGAGATTTGAATGATTCTGTAGCCTTTAAAACTATTTGGTAAACCCGGAATTTTCAATTTCACCTGTCTCACCCAATGCCGGTATTTCCCAAAGATGATTCCGTCAATGATCAAAGCAGAAAAAATTCCTGCGATTCCGAATCCGAGCAGACTGATGAATCTTCGCCTTTCAGGAAAATAGGAATCCGGCTTTGCATAAAAAGTGAACAGGTACCTGAAAAACCGGCCGATATCTTCCAAAATCAGAAAAAAGACGATGAAGAGTTTTGGAATCAGAAAGATTAAAAATATCGACGCGAGGATCTGAATTCTATGATGATCCCTTTCACTGCGCGAAAATCCCAATAGTTCATAGATGAAAAATCCATAGACCAAAATAGTAACCAGCCAGTAACCGACTCTTAACCATTGGTTTGAAGTTACGGTTTTAAAAGCCTGATAAACATAGAATTCGAGAACAAAAATAATTCCTGTGAAGATGAGAATGTTTTTCTGCATTTTTAAAAAAAAATCCTTCTTTTTGAAGGACTTGATGATTTTTATGGAAAGCGATAAACAATCGCGTTAATGTTCATTCCAGCGCCCACGGAAGCGAAAACGATATTTCCTTTTTCTTTGAATTTCTGGCCTTTCATTTCACCTTTGATGATGAGGTCAAACATCGTAGGAATGGTGGCGACTGATGAATTACCGAATTGCTGAATGGTCATCGGTGCGATATCGTGGCTGTAATTTGTTTTTCCATATAGTTTATGAAGTCTGGAAATCATGGCGTAATCCATTTTTGCGTTGGCTTGATGGATCAGGATTTTGTCGATATCATCAATGGTCAAACCAGCTTGGTCAATGGTCTCCTTGATGGCGATGGGAACATTTTTCAGAGCGTATTCATAGATTTTCCTGCCGATCATTCTGATGTAGAGTGGTTTTTGGTCTGCATTTTTGTTTAATGATGGCGAGTTTTCCAGATAAGTTAATTCCACATCATTGTCGCAAACTGTGGAATCGGCTATGATTCCTACATTTTCTTCGTCTGTTGCTTTTACCACCACTGCTCCGGCTCCGTCAGCAAAGATCATTTTGTTTCTGTCAAAAGGGTCGGTGACTCTGCTTAAAGTCTCAGAACCTACCACCAAAATCAGTTTTGCTTTTTTGGCTTTAATTAAAGTGTCTGCCAAAATCATTGCTTCCACCCAACCCGGACAACCGAAAATCATGTCGTAATTGATGCATTTTCTGTTTTTGATGCCGAGTTTGTTTTTCACTCTTGCAGACATGGAGGGCATGAAATTGGTCATCCCGTTTTTGTCAACTTCCCCGAAATTACTGGCGTAAATAATATAGTCCAATTCTTCCTGATCAATCTCTGCATCGTAGATGGCTTCTTTTGCAGCGTGGTAACCGAGGTCTGAATTGAATTCATCATCTTCAAGATATCTTCTTTCCTCGATTTCTGTGATTTCTACGAATTTCTGGAAGATTTCCTCATTCGGTTTATTGATTTTGTCACCTTCGTCGGTAAAAAAAACCGAATCCATGAAGTGTTCTTTACCGATAACTTTTGAGGGAATATAACTTCCTGATCCTATAATAATTGTATTGGGCATTTTTTTTCTGGAAAATTTAGGCAAAGTTAAGAAATAATCCAAAAATATAGGAAATGAAATTAATTTAGAAATTTAAAGGTTTTCCTAAAGCTTAAAGCGCCTTTTCCAAATTGAACTTTAGATGAATCGCATTTCCTTATATGATCTATCGATAAATCATTCCCAACAAAAAAAATATTCCCTAAATTTGCAAAGTTTTTTACGCCAACTATTATGAAATTAAGTCCATCCACCAAAGGTTTGCTCTTCTCGGTTTTTGCTGTGATCGTCGCATTTGGGATTTATTTCGTCTTTTTGGCAAAAAAAAATTATTATTTGGTTGACAATCCTACAAAAAATACTTATTTTTTTAAAATCAATAATGGAGCGGAAAAGATTATTTCGTCCGGACAAAATTTCAGGATTGATTTGAAAAAGGGAAAAAATAAGATTGTTGTTTTTGATGACCAAAGGAAACTTTTGTATGATTCTTCCTTTAATGTCAATAAAGACCGTGGTTTGCTGAATATTTCACATCAGGATTATTATATCAACGAACAGTTTTACGGATACGGACTAAATAAAGATTCGCTGATCGCCGCAAGAGGTGCCACCGAAATCGACGGAAAGAATTACCTGAACAAACCGGTCCATTTCAATAAATTATACACTGATGATTTTTACTATAATTTGGACGAAAATTACGACCAGGTGGTGAAAAACATCCAAAAAGTGGAATCCAGAACGAAGATTTTCAGAAAAGAGGATTTTCTTAAGTATTACCAAGAATATTACAAATTTTAAATCAAAGATTGTGAGCCAAGTTACACCCTACAATACAGAAGCCGGGAAAAAAAAGGAAGTGGAAGATATGTTCGACAATATCGCGCCGAAATACGATCTGCTGAATCATGTGCTTTCCATGAAAATTGATGTGCTGTGGCGAAACACTTTGGTAAAATGGATGAACAAAGACCAACCAAAACTGGTGCTTGATGTGGCAACCGGAACCGGCGATCTGGCGATTGCCGTGCAAAAAGGAACCGGTGCGAAAGTGGTTGGCTTGGACCTTTCACAGCAAATGTTGAATGTAGGGATCGATAAAATAAAAAAACTTAAATTAGATGCCGAAATTTCTATGGAAAAAGGCGATGCTGAAAACCTGCCGTTTGATGACAATAAATTCGATGCGGTTTCCGTTGCTTTTGGAGTAAGAAATTTTGAGAATCTGGAGAAAGGTTTGTCGGAACTCAGAAGGGTAGTGAAAGAAAATGCGAGCGTATATATTCTGGAATTTTCTAAAGTGGAAGGGTTTTTGGGACCGTTCTATATGTTTTATTTTAAAAATATTCTGCCCCAAATCGGGAAACTGGTTTCCAAAGATAACAGAGCTTATACCTATCTTCCGGATTCTGTGAACGCTTTTCCGTTTGGCGAGAAAATGAAAAACATACTGTTGAAGACAGGGTTCCAGAAAGTAGAATACAAGAAACTAAGTCTAGGAATCGCAACTATTTACAAGGCAACCAAATAATATGGGGAATAACACACTGAAAATCAAGGTACTCATAGCAATCTTCTTTGCGGGACTTTTCAATGCGCAGCTTTTCAGAACCAAAGACAGAATGGACCGTCTGGAAGGTTTTGATGGCCAAAAATTCAGCTACGGTTTTTACCTTGCAGCAAATAATTTTGACTACAAACTCGTGCTGCACCCCATGTTTGGGATGGATGGGCAGAGAAACCTGGTGCAAACCAAGTCCTCATACAGTTTCGGAGCCGGATTAATTGGAAAGATGCGTCTTAATGACAATTTTGATTTAAGATTGGAACCGGGACTTCAGTTCATGTCCAGAGAAATTACCTTTAATACCCAATCAAATGATCAATATTCTGGTGGAACTACAGCCAATGCACCTTTCACACCGCGGGCTTTGACGGAAGCAGACAAGCTGAGAACGGTGAAATCCACTTATTTGGACGTACCTTTGTTATTGGAAGTTCATGGTGACAGATGGTACAATTCAAGACCTTACGCCGCTGCAGGGGTCAACTGGATGATGAATTTGCAATCCAATAGCAGTTCGGTGGATGACAATTCAAACGGGATTTTCCGCACCACATCCAGTAATTTTGCCTGGACCGCAGAAATCGGGATTCAGTTCTATTTCAGCAGATTCAAACTGACTCCGGGATTCCGTGGAACATTTATGATCAATGACGAGATGGTTGCAGATAATGCAGAAACGCCACCATATTGGACCTCGGCAATTTCCTCTGCAAAAACCAGAGCGTTTATGTTCGTGCTGAAATTCGAATAAATTATATTTAAATATTTCATAAAGAGAAGGCTGATTAGGTCTTCTCTTTTTTTATCCAAATAAATCTGCGAGAAAACTCCAATTCAAATTAAATTTTTATATTTTTGTACAATAGTTAGAATAACAACACCTGAAAATGCTTCGAGATTTAGAGAATAATTTTTCGCTTTTGGAGAAAAGGGTTCTGAACTTCAGAAAAGATTATCAGAACTTAAGCGAAAAGTATTTGGAACTAAGTCGAGAACACGAAGAGCTGAAGGCAAAGTATGATGAGGAAAGAAGAAAAAGTCAGGCATTAGCAGAAGAACAAAAAAATATTAAGCTTTACTCGGCAATATCCGGGAATCCAGACCACAACCGATTGATGAAAACGCACATCAACCGGTTGATCAAAGAGGTGGATAACTGTATTGCAGAACTTCAAAACAACGGATTGTAATGGAAGTGAGGAGGATTACCATCACCATCGCCGGAAGAAATTATCCGCTGAATGTGCCCGCTGCAGAAGAAGAAACACTGCGAAAAGTGGGGAAACAGATTGAAGCCATGATTAAAGATTTTGAACAAAATTTTGACGTGAGAGACAAACAGGATGCTTTGGCGATGTGCGCCCTGAAAATGGGAACCAACGCGGAAGTCTCACAAATCACGAACGAAAAGAATATCAATGCCTCCAATGAAAGGTTGCTACAGCTCAACCGGATCTTGGAAGCGCTGGAAAAGTAGATTTTTCTTTTCCGGGAAACAACTGCCTACAATAGTTCTAACACATTAAAGGTAAACTCAACGCTAAACAATAACCGGACGAAAGTTCATTTGATGGCGCGCCGACTTGCTCGGATTACAGAAAATGAAAATCAGTTCAAATCGTGTAGATTAGGAGTTTACTCTAATCCGGAATTGTTGTAGGCTTTTTTTGAACTAAAACAAAAATAAACATAGATATATATGGACTTAATTACAATTATCATCGGCATGGTTTGTCTGGGAATCGGTGCGGTTTTGGGACTTGTTTTTTCCAAAAGCTCGCTGAATTCAAAGGCACAATTCATCATTAATGATGCCAAGAAAAACGCCGAAAATCTTATAGAGAAAGCCACGGTTCAAGCAGAAGCCGTGAAGAAGGAAAAACATCTTCAGGCCAAAGAAAAATTCCTGGAACTGAAATCGCAACATGATGCCGATATTCAGCAGAGAGAAAAGAAAATGCAGGAATCCGAGAAAAGCCTCAAAGACAAAGAGCACAAACTCAATGACGAACTGAGCAAAACCGGAAAACTGGAAAAGGATCTGGAAAGACAAATCGCAGACTACGGCAAAAAACACGAAATTCTGGAAAGAAAACAACAGGAATTGGATGCCATCACTGCCCAAAAAGTAGAAATCCTGGAGAAAATTTCTGGATATTCCGCAGAGGATGCCAAGAACGAACTCGTGGAAGCCATGAAAGCCGAAGCGAAAACAAAAGCGCAAGCTCATGTTCAAAGCATCATGGAAGAAGCCAATCTCAATGCAAAACAGGAAGCCAAAAAAATCGTCATTCAAACCATTCAGAGAATCGGAACGGAACAGGCCATCGAAAACTCGGTTTCTGTCTTCAATATTGAATCCGACGAAGTGAAAGGAAGAATCATCGGTAGAGAAGGTAGAAATATCCGTGCTTTGGAAGCTGCAACCGGTGTAGAAATCATTGTGGATGATACTCCTGAAGCAATCCTGCTTTCATGCTTCGATCCGGTCCGCAGAGAAATCGCCAGATTATCGCTGCACCGATTGGTAACCGACGGACGAATTCACCCCGCAAGAATTGAGGAAGTGGTGGAAAAAACCAGAAAACATATCGAGGAAGAAATCATCGAAGTGGGTAAAAGAACCATCATCGATCTGGGAATCCACGGACTGCACCCGGAACTGGTGAAAATCGTGGGAAGAATGAAATTCCGTTCTTCTTATGGACAAAACCTTTTGCAGCACTCCAGAGAAGTTGCCAACATCGCTGCAACGATGGCTGCAGAACTGGGACTCAATGTGAAATTGGCGAAAAGAGCCGGTTTACTCCATGATATCGGAAAAGTTCCGGAACAGGAATCCGAACTTCCACACGCGCTTCTCGGAATGCAGTGGGCAGAAAAATTCGGTGAAAATCCAGAAGTTGTTAACGCAATTGGAGCACACCATGACGAGATTGAAATGACTTCACTTCTTTCGCCAATCATCCAAGTTGCCGACGGAATTTCCGGAGCAAGACCAGGAGCTAGAAGACAGGTTTTGGAATCTTATATCCAAAGACTAAAAGATTTGGAATCCGCCGCATTGAGTTTTGACGGGGTTTCCAGTGCATACGCAATTCAGGCGGGTCGTGAACTCCGTGTGATGGTGGAAAGCGGTAAAGTTAGCGATGACCAAAGCGCACAGCTTTCTTATGATATTTCTGAAAAAATCCAAAATGAACTCACTTATCCGGGTCAAGTCAGAATCACAGTGATCCGTGAAACCAGAGCGGTGAATATCGCAAGATAATGCAGCGGTAACTGGCTGAAATCTCAGAATTAAAAAAGTCCTTTCAAGTTTTTGGAAGGACTTTTCTTATGATTTCAAATTCGTATTGAACGGACATAAATGTTTTGAGAATTTCTTGCTGATTCCAGCAGTTCCTCTGCGTGAGAAAATCAGACGATTAAATCCGTTCCAGTTCGTCCCCGGAAATCTGGGTCTTAAACGTTCCATAATTCACCGTCACCTTTTGGTTCTTGTCTATTTTTTCAATGGTTCCCACAGAAGTTGAACCCGAAATTCTCACACGCTGACCGATTTTCAACCAAACTGCGCGCTCTTTCTTTTTTCGGTCTTCTAATTTTTCGTGGGTCTCCGCGATTTTTTCCTGAACGTTTTCCTTTTTGAGTTGCTGGGTGATTTTTCTCTTGATCACCTGCAGTTTTTTGGTTTCATCTTTATCAGAGCCAAGTTTTCGGAATTTCTCCTGTTCCAGAATTTTTACGAAATCCCGCACTACATCTTTTCTGGATTTTCCTTTCACATAAGAATCGATGAAACTTTCAATCTTGTTCCCGAATTGCAGTTTTCGGTGTTCGTCTTCGTAAAGTTTCTGGAAGTTGAAGAGTTTCTGCTGAAGCTGCTCGTTGAGTTTTTCCAGATTTTCACGCTTGTTTTGGGTGGATTCTTTTTGCTCGGTTAAATTGGATTTCAGTTTCTCGACCTCAAATTTTTCCTGCTGCAGCTTAACGATGGTTTTATCCAGGTTCACAATGTCGTGTTCCACCTTTTTCTTGGCAGAATTAATGATGAATCTTGGAATCTTGTTTTTCTCTGCAACTTCAAAAGTGAAAGAACTTCCGGCTTGTCCAACTTCCAGTTTATAAAGTGGTTCCAGGGAGTTTTCGTCGAAAAGCATCGCCGCATTCTGGGCGTTCGGAAGTTGTTCAATCACCAGTTTAATGTTCGTGTAATGCGTGGTAATAATTGCGAAAGATTTCTTTTCGTAAAAAAATTCCAGAAAACTTTCCGCCAATGCGCCTCCTAATTCCGGATCAGATCCAGTCCCGAATTCGTCAATCAGTAAAAGGGTATCGGAATTGGCTTCGCGGATGATCTGCGACATTTTTTTTAACCGGGAAGAGTACGTGGAAAGATGGTTTTCAATTGACTGGTTGTCACCGATATCGGTCATTAATTTTTTAAAGAAAAACATTTCCGATTTTGGATGTACCGGAACCAGGATTCCGCTTTGAATCATCAGTTGAAGTAATCCGACGGTTTTTAAGGTAATGGATTTTCCGCCTGCATTTGGTCCCGAAATACAAATGATTCGGTTGTGTTCCGTCAAAGTCAAAGTTTGGGGAAAAATCTTTTTTTGGGCTTCCCGGTTGCGGATCAGCAATAGCGGGTGGAATGCATTGACCAGTCGTAAAGTCTTATGCCGGTTGATTTTAGGTAAAACACCACCGATTTTTTCGGCGAATTTTGCTTTCGCCCTTGTTAGGTCCAAATCGAAAATATAACTTTGATAGTCAGAAAGTTCGGGCTGGAATTCAGAAATTTCTGCAGTAAGTTTTCTTAGTATTTTATCGACTTCTTTCTTTTCTTCCTCCAGGTCTTCCCGAAGTTTAAACTGATGTTTCACCACCGATTCAGGTTGAATATAGGTAATCGACCCTGTTTTTGAAACCCCCAAAACTCTTCCAGAAACTCTTTTTTTGTATCCGGATTTCACTGCCAAAACCCTTTGGTCATCGATGATGCTTTCTTTAATATCATCCAGAAAATCAGTGGTGGAGAGCGCGCTCAAAGTGCGGTTGAAGTTCTCTTGAATGGCTTTTCTGGCATGTTGGATTTCCGTTCGAAGGGTTTTTAAAAATGGGGAAGCCTCACTTTTCACTTCACCGAAACGGTTGAAAACATGATCGATCTTGTCTATGATTTCTTTCTTGAATTCCAAGACTTTCACATCATTATTCAGGTTGTGAAATAACTCTTCAAATGGCGGAAAAAATTTTTGTAGTTTTCCGATTTGCTCAGTCAAGCTTTTTATTTTGATAAAGGCCGCATTTTCTAACCGAAAATTTTCGATCATCATCAGTTTCAGTTCCTGTTCAATATCTTCATATTCGCTGAATGGAATAGCATTTTCGCTTTCAAAACTCGATAGAAATTCCGCTGCCTTTTTTAGTGAAAGTTCAGCCTCGTCAATTTCCATCGGTTGAAGTGCAAGAATTTTTTCCGCCATCTTCGGTGAAAAGGCAAATGGAGCTATTTCCGACAACAGTTCGGGAAATTCGAGTTCGTTTAAATCTTCTTTTTGTATATGCACCCTGCAAAAATAATCAATTTGTTGATGTGAAGATGTGTGGTGGTGTGTACATCATAATTTGAAAACGGTAATATTGTTTTAATTTTGCAATTACTCATTATTCATCATTTATGACTTGGTCCGAAATTGTAGCACCCGTCGTTCATTCGGAATATTATGAAAATCTCTGCCGAAAATTGGAGGAGGAATATTCATCCGGAGATTGTTTCCCGCCGAAAAATCAGATTTTCCGTGCTTTGGAACTGACTCCGTTTGAGGAAGTGAAAGTGGTGATTATTGGGCAAGATCCTTATCATAATTATTTTCAGGCGAATGGGCTTTGTTTTTCTGTTTCAGAAGAAGTTTCTGCGCCACCTTCTTTAAAAAATATTTTTGCTGAACTGAAAGCCGATCTAGGAATAGAGCGAACCAAAACTGAACTCGACGATTGGGCAAAACAGGGTGTATTGCTTTTGAATGCAACTTTGTCAGTGAAAGCTCATGCTCCAAATTCGCATAAATATTTGGGCTGGGAAAAATTTACAGATTTCGTAATCAAGGAGATTTCGGATAAGAAAGAAAATGTGGTTTTCGTTTTGTGGGGCGCATTTGCACAAAAAAAGGAGGAACTCATTGATTCCTCCAAACATTTTATCATTAAATCTGCTCATCCATCACCGTTTTCGGTTTACCGCGGATTTTACGGCAGCAAGCCATTTTCTAAAATTAATGACTATTTAGCATCAAAAAATCTGCAGATTATTTCGTGGTAACTCCGTCTCCGTTTGAACTCTTCGAGAATTTCAACCCGATTTTATAATTCCCCTGAAGTGCTTTAAATCCTTTATCAGAAGTAGTTTGAGGATAAACTTCAACCAACGAAATACTGTAACCATTGAAATTTCCGCTCGTGGTAGTGCCACGTCTGGTGTCATTGGTAGTGCTTAGCTGAAAAGTCATCGGACGGGTATAAGTTCCCATAAATTCAATTTCGGCAGTAGCATTTCCAGCCCAGATACATTCAACGCCTTCCGGACAGCGGCTATCTTCAAGCATTTTCTTGAAGGTTACATTCATTTCATATTCCTTCAGAAATCTTCTTTCGCCTTCTTTTAAATAGATGACGCCGTCTTTCTCCGAATTTGCTGAACTTCTGGCGGCTTCTTTTTTTGCCTGATCTATCGCCGCTTTATCGGGTGGTAATCCTGGTGCCATTTTGGGGTTGCCTTTTTTTGGAGGAGTGGTGTGTTCTTGCATGGTGGTAACGGTTGAAGAATTGCTTATGCTATCTGTTGAATAGACAGTGTTTGTGTGATGGTCTTCCGCAGTTGAAGTGGAGGTGGTGTTCACAGAAGTTTCTGTGTTTGTAATCCCGTTCTTTGTTTCAGGATTTTTACAGGTTGCCAAAGTTAGCAAACCAAATGTGGTAATGAGGATAGGATGATGCATCGTGTTGATTTTAAAATAGGTCAAATAATACTACCAAAAACATTGCCAAAGCAACGATGAAATTAAATCCTGTTCCGTATAAAAAGCCTATCAGTGCGCCTTTTGTGGAATTCCAAGCTTTTTTCTTGTCATTAACATCATGCAGTAATTCACCGATAAACACGCCCAAAAACATCCCGATCAAGAATCCAAATGGAATTGGAATGAAGATCATACCGGCGAATGTTCCGAGTACCGAACCGACGCTTCCCCATCGTGTTCCACCGTATTTTCGGTTGGTTCGGGCGGGAATTACATAATTCAGAATTACAGATATGCCGGTCAATACCACAAAAATCCAGACATAAATCATTGAAAGCGGAGCATCTGTCCCGAATTTATAAATCAACAATCCGCATAAACTCAGCAGTAGTCCAGGTAAAACGGGAATAAAGGTTCCTAAAATCCCCAATACCAGCAGAATCATCACGACGAGGTAAATCAAACTGTTGTCCATTTCTTTTTTTGTTAAAAATAATTATTAATCCGCGAATGACAAACAGTTTTATTAATTTTGTGCTGATGAACACCGAACTGAAAGATACTAAAGATTTTCTGCAAAACATTAGCGATTCCATCCATTATTGGGTACGGGAAAACTTACCCGACAGTTGGGTTCTGTTTTGGCAGATCGTGCTGAAACTTCTGTTTCTTTTTCTGGTTATTTTCCTGGTTAGTTTTTTGGTGAAAATGTTGGTGAATGGAGTTTTCCGGGTGTTTTTTTACAAGGATAAATATCCCGTTTTAAAATCGGTTTACCAATCGAGGATTACCAATTCTTTTGCAAATCTGATTGCGCTTCTGTTCGGGAGTTATGCGCTGTTTTCCATTTTTTACCGGCATCCGAAAAGTTTCACATTTTTGGAAAGAATGATCGGACTGATCATCGTATTCGTGGTAGCGGGAATGCTTTATCGTGGTTTGGCGGCATTTCGGAACTATTACATCATCATGAAAAACCATTACAGAATCATTGCGCTGAATGCGGTTTCGCAAACGGTTCGGATTTTTGGGGTTTTTATTTCCGCAGTGGTGGCGGTTTGTGTCATATTCGGCATCAGCGGTTCTGCGATTGTAGGAAGTTTGGGTGCGATCACCGCAGTTTTGGTTTTGATTTTCCGGGATATGATTTTGGGATTTGTGACCGGAATGCACGTGGCGACTTCCAAAAATCTGAAAGTCGGTGACTGGATCGGAATACCGAAGTACAATCTGGAGGGAAATATCCTGGATCTTAATCTGCTGACGACTAAAATTCAAAATTTCGATAAAACGATCTCTACAATTCCTACTTACGATCTTTTGACCACTGAGATCAAGAATCTACAGGTCATGACCGAAAGCAATACCAGACGCATCAAGCGTTCCATTATTTTCAACATCAAGTCTTTCAAATTTCTGGACAGAGAAAATCTGGATAAGCTGGCAAAAATCAATCTCATTACCGATTATATTGAAACGAAAAGGGATGAATTAATCAAAAGCAGAACCACAATGCCGAATCCTGAACTTTTGATCAATGGCCGGCAACTGACCAATATCGGGGTTTTTCGGGAATATGTCTTTAATTATTTAAAAAACAATGAATCGATAGACCAGCAAGGAACCATCATCGTAAGACAGCTGGAGAATACGCCCCAAGGAATGCCGCTTGAAATTTACTGCTTCACCAATAGTTCTGTTTGGGCGAATTATGAAGATATTCTTGCCGATATTTTCGACCATCTTTTGGTGGCTTCCAAGGAGTTTGATTTGGAAGTGATGCAGTTTTCAAAAATATGAATGACTAATCTGAACAATAAATAATGACGAAACTCAGCGTAAATATAAACAAAATTGCCACCATCAGAAATGCAAGAGGTGGCGAAATTCCAAGTGTGACCGCAGCGGCGATAAAATTGCAGGAATTTGGTGCGCAGGGAATTACCGTTCATCCTCGTCCGGACGAAAGACATATCACAAGAAAAGATGTCTATGATTTGAAGCCTTTGATTAGCACCGAGTTCAATATTGAAGGAAATCCACATCGTCCCTTCCTGGACATGGTTCTGGAAATCAAACCGGAACAGGTGACTTTGGTTCCCGATGCGGATGATGCGATTACTTCCAATGCTGGTTGGGATTGCGAAAAGAATCTGGATTTTCTGAAATTGGTTATCGCTGAACTGAAAAACGCCGGAATAAGGACTTCCATTTTCCTGGACCCCAATCCGGAAATGGTGAAATTTGCCGCAGAAACCGGAACAGATCGAATCGAACTTTATACAGAAGCATTTGCAAAAAATTATACGGTCAACAAAGAATCAGCCATCCAACCGTATTATGAAACGGCTTTGGAAGCAACAAAAATTGGTTTGGGAATCAATGCCGGTCATGATTTGAGTCTGGATAATCTGAAATATTTTGCAGACCATATTCCCAATTTACTGGAAGTTTCCATTGGTCACGCTTTGATTTCCGAAGCGCTTTATATGGGATTGGAAAATACCGTTCAGGCGTATCTGAAACGACTGGCGAAATGGTAGATTTTACCGACAATAATATCCTCATCAGATTCCTTTTATGATGCTTAAGTCCATAAATTATTTTAGAGATACCGAAATGACGCCAATAACCATTATTTTTAAGGACTTTAATTGGTTAGAATATGAGGAAATCATAAGAGAAGAACACAAAAAACCTAAAATCTAATTTAATGCAAATCCTCCACTCAAAAATATACGGACAGGAAAAATCGGGAACTCCACTTTTGGTTTTTCATGGGCTTTTTGGAATGCTCGATAACTGGGGAAGTTTCGGTAAAGAAATGGGCGAGCTTTTCCCGGTTCATCTGATTGATTTACGGAATCACGGCAAAAGTTTCCATTCCGAAGAAATGTCCCACGACGATTTGGCGCATGACATTACGCATTACATGGAACATTACGGGATTGCAAAAGCGAATTTGCTCGGTCATTCTCTCGGCGGAAAAGCAGTGATGCAGTTCGCTATAAAATATCCGCTCAAAGTGGAAAAACTGATCGTCGTAGATATCGGTCCTAAAGCTTATCCCCCGCATCATCAAGGAATTATGAAGGCGCTGGAAAGTGTGGATTTCGAAAAAGTGAATTCCAGGCAGGAAGTGGAAGAGCTTCTCCATCAGTTTATCCCAGAAAAATCCGTCATTCAGTTTCTCACCAAGAATCTTTATTGGAAAGATGATAAAAAACTGGATTGGAGATTCAATCTGAAAACATTGTCCGAAAAATACAGCGAGTTTGTTTCAAATGCCATAAAATATGGGGTTTTTACGGGCGAAACTTTATTTGTCGCAGGTGCAAAATCCAATTATATTCTTCCGCAGGACGAATTTCAAATCAAGCAGCAATTTCCGAATTCCTCCATCGTGACCATTAAAAACGCAGGACATTGGGTTCAGGCGGAAAATCCTAAGGATTTCAATGAGGTGGTGAAGGATTTTATCATGCATAAATTCCTCAGTTGATATTTTTGAAAACGCACAATTAAAGCGTATTTTTGTAAATTATCATTCATCAATCATGGTTTTAGTAACTGGCGCCACAGGAATCCTTGGAAGAGTCATCGTTTTGGAGCTTCTCAAACGCGGAAAATCCGTGCGCGCCACCAAAAGAAAGTTCAGTAACCTTGACGAAGTCTGCAATTCCTTAAAGTTTTATACCGAAAATCCCAATGAATTTTTCAACCGGATTGAATGGGTTGATGTGGATTTTGACGATATCGATTCTCTGAGAACGGTTTTGAATGACATTGTGGAAGTTTATCACTGCGCCGCGAAAGTCAGTTTCCATCCCAGTTCCAGTAAAAAAATGTATCATACCAATATTGAGGGAACAAGAAACCTCCTGTATGCGTGTGAGAATTCTTCGGTGAAAAAATTCTGTTTTGTGAGCTCTATCGCAGTTTTGGATGGACTTAACGAAAATGGGGAAATGGATGAAAACTCCGACTACAATCCCAAGCTGGATCATTCGCCATATGCGGTTTCTAAACATTTTTCGGAAATGGAAGTTTGGCGCGCCGCTGCGGAAGGTTTGAAGGTGGTCATCATCAATCCCGGAATCATCATCGGAAGTGGAAATTGGAACGAAAGCAGCGGATTGATTTTCAAGAATTTTTCCAAAGGCCTCACTTTTTCCGGCGGCACATCCTACGTGGATGTTCGTGATGTGGCGAAAATTTCGGTGGATTTGATGGATAAAAATATTTTCGGCGAAAGATTTATCTTGATTTCCGAAAATAAGAGCTATCAGCAAATGACGGATTTTGTCCGAAAAAAATTGGGAAAACCCGCACCGAAAGTGATTGCAAAATCAGTGTTGCAAGTCGGCCAGGTTTTGAATCTTTTTTTAGGATGGCTGCTTCCACCTTTAAGAATAGCCAATAAAGTAAATATCGAATCGGTGACGACTTTCAATAAGATTTCAAATCAAAAAATAAAGGAAAAACTCGGGTTTGAATTTCTTCCTGTCGAAGAAAGCCTCGATTTCCATCTGAATAATTATTTAAATGACCAAAGAAAGAATTAATACATATCTTTCTTTCGGTAATTCACTTCATTCGTCTCAATATATTATGAATATCACTCATTTCCTTAACGATAATACTCAGAAATTTCCCCTAAAACCCGCCATCGGTTTCAAGAAAAAGGAGGAATGGAAGGAACTCAACTGGACGAATTTGCGGCGGATAGTTTTCAAGACTGCAAATGCCCTGAAAGCTGCCGGAATCAATGAAAATGATAAGGTTGCGATTTATTCCGACAATTCTGCGGAGTGGATTATTTTCGATTTGGCGGTGCTCTCGATCGGTGCGGTCACGGTTCCCATCTATTCCACGAACAACCTGGAACAGGCAGAATATATTCTCGAAGATTCCGAGTCAAAAATTATTTTGGTCGGTAATCAGGAACAATATGACGCCGCGTTTGAACTTTTGGGCAAAAGCAAAGTGCTGAAGCAAATCATCGTTGCTAAAAAATCGGTTTGGATCAAAAAGGAAAATTCACAATATCTGGAAGATTTCATCAAAAAAAGCGGAGAATATCTGGATATTGTGGAAAAGAATGATGAAGATTTAGCCACTATTATTTATACTTCAGGAACAACCGGCGTTCCGAAAGGCGTGATGCTGACTCATGGGAATTTCCATAAATGTTTTGATGCACACTTTGATTTCTTTCAATTTAAAAATTTTGAAAACGAACATTCTCTCGCATTTTTGCCATTGACACACGTTTTTGAAAGAAGCTGGACTTTGCTTTGCCTGTATGGTGGCGCAAAAGTATCTTTTCTGGAAAATACCAAACTCATTGCGAGTACCTTGACGGAAGTGAAACCGACCATGATGTGCTCCGTTCCGAGATTCTACCAAAAAATCTATGCGGGAATTCAGGAAATGGTTTCAGAAGGTTCTGAGTCCAAAAGGAAGATTTTCAACTGGGCGATGAAAATCGGTGGTGAGGTTGCCGAGTTAAAACGGACCGGGAAATCCGTTTCATTTTCCTTAAAACTGAAAAATAATATCGCCAATATTTTAGTTTTCAAAAAGATCAAGAACAAAATGGGTGGAAACCTTTGGTTCATGCCGTGCGGAGGTGCATCGATTTCTTCTGAAGTGACCAGATTTTTTGACTCCATGGGAATCCACATTACCGTGGGTTATGGATTGACAGAAACCACTGCTACTTTGACTGCTTTTCCGTTCCGGAATTATGAACACGGTACAGCGGGAGTTACTTTGGGTGACACCAAAATCAGGATCGGCGAAAACGATGAAATCCAGGCTAAAGGAAGCGGAATCATGCAAGGTTACTATAAAAAACCAAGTGAAACCGCTGAAGTTTTCACCGAGGATGGTTGGTTCAAAACCGGGGATGCCGGAAAATTTGACGAAAATGGAAATCTCGTAATTACTGATAGAATTAAGGATTTGATGAAGACTTCGAACGGGAAATACGTCGCACCACAACCGATTGAAAATCTTTTGTCCAATAATAATTTCATCACTCAAGCCATGGTGATTGCAGAGGGAAAACCTTTTGTCACCGCATTGATTATTCCTAATTTCGAAGCGTTAAAAGAGCAGTTGCCAAAACTGAATATTCCGTTCACCAATTGGGAAGAAATAGTAAAATCAGATAAAATCAGGGATTTTTATCATCAAAAAATTGACGAAATCCAAAAACAGCTTTCCGGTTTTGAAAAAGTGAAAAAATTCGTTTTGATGCCGGCAGAATTTGAAATCACCACGGGTGAAATTACCCCTACTTTGAAAGTCAAACGAAATGTGGTTTTGGCGAAATATGTTGGTTTAATTGATAAAATGTATTCGTAAGTACAGGTCAAGAATGGTCCGACCGTCGAAGGCAGTCAAATCTCAATTTATCCGCATTCATTTTAGAACCGAATTCCAAGTACATTATGAAACTCTTTTTCCTCTGTGTTAAATAATAATTATGGTAAACGAATTTTTAGGAAATCCCAATTTCAATATTTCAGCGCAAACCGTTTCAGCGAGTTGTCCGTCAAACATCGCCCTCATCAAATATTGGGGAAAATACGAAAGCCAGATCCCGGCAAATCCAAGTATTAGTTACACTTTAAACCACTGCAGAACCAATACTGCACTGGAGTTTGTGGCAGATGAAAAATTTTCTGTCCAGACTTTTCTCGGCGGAAATGAAGAAAAGAAGTTTGCCGAAAAAATCGAGAAATATTTTAAAGACATTGAGCCATTTTTGCCCTGGATTTTAAAAGGCAGATACGTTATTAAAACCGAAAATACATTTCCGCACAGTTCGGGAATTGCCAGTTCAGCATCAGGTTTCGGCGCCATCGCAAAATGTCTGATGAATCTGGATGAAGAGTTTTCGGGAAAGTTAGAGAAAGACTTTACGTTAAAAAAAGCTAGTTTCCTCGCTCGATTGGGAAGCGGAAGCGCATGCAGAAGTCTGTATGGCGGACTTGTTGTTTGGGGCGAAACCCAAGAAGTTCCCGGAAGTTCGGACCTTTTTGCGGTTCCTTATCCTACTGATGAAATTCATTCTGTTTTCAAGAATTTCAATGATTGGGTTTTATTGATTCACGAAGGTGAAAAATCGGTGAGTTCCACGGTGGGACATGGTTTGATGAAAACCAATCCGTATGCGGAAAGAAGGTTCCAGGAAGCACATGAAAACTTTTTTTCATTAAGAGAAATTCTGAAAACCGGCGAAATTTCCAGGTTCATCCGACTCGTTGAACATGAAGCATTGACGCTTCACGCGATGATGATGATGAGTGAACCGGCGTTTATCTTAATGAAAACGGGCACTTTGGATGTCATCCACAAAATCTGGAATTTCCGAAAGGAGACCAGACTGAACTTGTTCTTTACTTTAGATGCAGGTGCGAATGTGCATTTGCTTTTTCCCGAAAATTCCGATGCGGACAAAATCCGCGAATTTATTGTGAAAGAATTGTTGCAACATACCCAAAATGGAGGAGTAGTGAAGGATGAGATGAGGTTTTAGAGCTGGATTTGCTTTGCGGGTATCTGATCCTTTGAAACCTTAAGCTAATCATTCTACTTTCTCACCAATTTGCTCATATAGTGGAGCACAAAAATAATGACCACTCCCAAAATTCCTGCAGAAAGTGAAAGGATGTATTTGGCGTTTTCTTCATGCCAAAATCCTAAGTCCCATTCGATTACATAAAGGTTAAAGCCGATGAAAATGATGAAAAGAGCTAGGAATATTTTATAAAATCGCTGCATTTTTGCCTGGTTTAGAATTTCACGTACGTTGTAAATAACTGCGCAAAGTTAGCGGTAAATAATTTAATGGCAATCGCCAGAAGCACAATTCCGAAAACTTTTTGTAATATCTGAAGTGTCGTGGGACCTAATTTCCTTTCGAGCCAGTTTGCTGATTTTAAAACCAGATAAACAAATAGCGTATTCAGAAGTATAGCGGAAATAATATTGATATCATGATAATTGGCACGAAGCGAAAGTAACGTGGTCAAAGTTCCCGCACCTGCCACCAGTGGAAACGCGATGGGAACTATGGATGCTGCTTTTGCCTCGGTGTGTTTGTGGATTTCAATTCCCAAAATCATTTCCAAAGCGATAATGAAGATGACCAAAGCACCGGCAATGGCAAATGAATATACATCTACCCCGATGAATTTCAGGATTTTGTTTCCGATGAAAAGAAATGCAAGCATTAATGCACCTGCTACGATCGCTGCTCTTTCAGACTCTATTTTTCCAAACTTTTGTTTTAAGCCGACGATTACAGGAAGTGATCCCACGATGTCTATCACCGCAAACAAAACCATCGCAGTAGTAAGTGTTTCTTTAATGGAGAAAAATTCAAACATTTTTTTCAAATTAATAATTTGACAAAAATATAAAAAATAATTGATTATTTGTTAATCTCTGAATAAACCGCAATAATGGTATTGAGAAGTTCATCCAAACTTTCTTCAGAAGGAACGGGGGCGTATTTTTCAAACTGGATTTGCTCCGAAAGTGCCCTGTATTTTTCAGCTAACAATTGCCCTTTTGATTGTTCGATGAACTGATTGAATTCTGATTCCGTTGTGAGAGAATTCGCTTTTTTGGTTTCATTTTTAAGGTCTTCATATGCGGTGAAGAACTTTTCGAAATCATTATTTTCTTTTAATTTTTTTAGATATTCGATATTTTCCTCAAAGCGGTTCCCTAAATTTTCTCTGATCAGATCTTCTGTTTCTGCGATGGAAACAAAATTTTTACTGGCTATTTGAGGTTGCAATTTTCGTTTTCCTCTTTTTTTAAGGACCACGAAAAGCAGCGAAACAAACCCAAAAAGCAAAGCCATATTTGCAAAAACAATATTCCAGTTGATCTTGTTTTTTTCGGTGTCTTTTATTTTCAGATTCTGGGTTTGCAGAACTGGTGTGTTTACGGTTTCCAGAACGGTGTTTGTGTAATCGTTCACTTTTTCCAAGGTGGATTTCGCATTCGCTATTTCTTGTGGGGTTTTCACATCCAGGGTGATCGATTTTGCACCTAAATCCACATATTTTTCTTCCGTAGGATCAAAAAAAGAAAAGTCTTCAAATGTAATCGAAAGTGGACCCGCTTTTTTTGGAACCACCACATAATCCGCCGTGACAGATCCGTGTAAGCCATTGCGGCTTGCAACGGTTTTGCTGCTGATTTTGGGAGGATATGAAATATAATTGTTTGATTCCTGGATTTTTGGCAAATGCAGTGACTCGAAATTACCTACTCCGGAAACTTTTAACGAAACCATGACAGCTTTGTCAATTTCAGAGTGTTCCGAATCATTCTTGTTGACTACAGATACCTCAAAGTTGCCGACTGCATTTTTGAAGTTCTCGGGCATTCCACCGGGTAGTTTTTTTACATTAAGGCGAACAGTATTGGATTTGATCTTTTCAACTTTGTCAGCATTGGAAACAGATGCTGCAATAGGGTTGATCTCTACATTTCCGGATTCCGATGGGAACACCATGAACACCGCGATTACCTGCGAATTCATACCAGCCGAGGTTTCGATTTCAGACTTTGCAAAACTTACGGTCCTGAAATTTGCATTTCGCTGCCGCGGAATCTGTATGTTGCCCACTTTTCTGAAACTTCCGTAATCTTTGCTGTAAGCTCGCAGAACTGCAATAGTGGATTCGTTTTTATAAACTTCGCGATCCTGGATTTCGAGATTCAGATAAATGTCATCGGTATCCGTGTTTACCGCCATGGAAGATTTTTTTTCCTGTTCACGGACGTTGATGTCGAAAGGTTCGGTTTTGTATATTTTTCCGTTGACCGTCACCAAAACGGAGCCGAATTTGATCTTCCCTGCTTGTTTCGGACTCAATACCAGTTGGTAAACCATTTGGTTCACCGCATCCCCTTTTTTTGCATCCAGTACCACGGTATTTTGATCTGAAGCAGTTCCGATAATGTCAAATTTAGATAAATCGGGCATTCTCAGCGGCGTTTCCTGCATCATATTTTCACCGCTGATTTCCAACAAAACCGTCAGTTTGAACCGTTGGTTCATTTTGGCCTCTTTTACTTCCGAAACAGCCAGTGTGACCTGTCCGTAAGCTAAAAGCACGGAGAATAAAGACAATATGAATGGAATTTTCTTTTTCATCACCAATCCTTTTCATTGCTTTGGGGCATAGAATAGGAGTTTTTGTTGAGTATCCGCTTTGCGGTTTCACGTTCTTTATTTTCAACCCGGTTCAGGATGGAGTTTTCCAGGTCTTTTGGCATTTGGTTTTCGTTATTAGGCTGGTTTCGGTTCGGGTCGTTTCCCGTACCGTTTTCTTTTCCCTGCTGACCATTTCCCTGTTCCTGCTTTGGAGTATTTCCTTGGTCATTTCCTTTGTTCTGGTCTTTATTCTGGTCATTTCCACCACCTCCACCGGAATTGTTTTTTTGGTCTTTTTGCTGCTGTTTTTCTTTTTCTTTCAGCATCGCAATTTCGTAATTTTTTCGGATGGTTTCGTTGTATGGATCCTGCTTCAAAGCCTGTTTGAAGAGTTCAGCTGCTTTCTTGGAATCATTTTTCTGCATATAGGCATTCCCCAAATTATATAGGGCTGCTTTTTTGTCCGCAATAGTGGTTGAAAGTTTTTCAGCTTTTTCGAATTCTGCTCTGGCTTCTTCGAATTTGCCGCTTTTGTACAGCGAATTTCCTAGATTGTAATGTCCGGTAAAATCCTTATCGTTCAATTTTGCGGCATTCATAAATTTAGAGGAAGCAGATTCGTAGTTTTTTTTATCAAACTGCTGGTTTCCCTCATAAATAAGGGTATTGTAATTTTCCTGAGCTGATGTAAAAATAAAACCTGCAATTGCAAGAATTGCCGAAAAAATAACATTCGTGTTCATTACTGCAAAATTATTCCTTTAATTGTTAAGGAGGTAATGAGGAATTGTTAAATTTCGGTTAAAATGGGGGTGAAAATACGCTGATATGCATTTAAAGGTTGAATTCCCTCTTTGGATTAAGCAAAAAAATTAACAGAAAGAAAAAGAGGGAAATGCCCAGAAGATATTGGTAATAATGAATGGAATTTTGGGATTTCACCACACTTTCTGAAGACGTGGAAGTTTTCTTTAATCCTTCGATGATTTGAGCGGTTGCACTGTCCAGATTATTTCCGTCCACATAAGTTCCGCCGGTTTCCTGAGCGATATTTTGCAACGCATTAATTTGTCTTTTAGAGATCACGGTTTGTCCGTTCCGATCGGTTTTATAGCCCATCAATTGACCGAAAACATATTCCGGAATTGGTGCGCCTTCCTCGGTTCCGATTCCCACACTTACTACCGAAATGCCTTCTTTCTTTGCCAGTCGGATCGCTGCTTTTTCATTTCCTTCATTATCTTCACCATCACTCAGTAAAACGACTTTTCTGGAACCTTTTGCCACGTTTTTGAATTTTTCGGCTACGGTCTTTATCCCGTTCAGAAAGTCGGTTCCCTGAATTTTCATCACATTGGTTTCAATTCCGCCAATATATGTTTCGGCTGCGGTGAAATCGGTCGTCAAAGGCATGATGGAAGATGCTTCACCTGCGAAAACCACAATTCCGACTTTGTCGTTCTTCATTTTGGCCATGGTTTGAACCATGATGTTTTTTGCCATGTCCAGTCGGTTGGGATTGATGTCCTGTGCATTCATGGAGTTGGAAACATCGAGCAAGAAAATCACGTTGTTCATTTTTTGTCTGGATTCTATTTCTTCGGATCCGCTCAGGACATCTACGATGGAAAGGATCAGGAATAAGGTCGCGATTAAATAGAGTATCGGTAAAATTTTTGAAAACCGAGATTTTTTCTCGAAAAGTTGCTCCTGAAATTTGGACTCGGCAAAAACGTTTTTCCTCTTGATTTTCCACTTCGCATAAGCGAACATGATCAATCCGAGCAGCGGCAAAAGCAACAGCAGCAATAGATACCAATTATTTCCTAAATACCAATTCACAAAATTTTGTTTATAGTTTAAAGTTATTTGAGATTGTTTGATTTCAAGTTTAAATCAACAAATCACTCTGTCTTCGCTCAGACATCGTTTATTAGTTCAGGAACTTATAAAAAACCCATCTCAAAAGCGCATCCAGCAACAAAACACCGAGCGCAATCCACAAAAACGTTCTGAAATATTCCTGATAATTATATAATTTTGAAGTTTTCAGCTCTGATTTTTCGAGTTGATTGATTTCGTTGTACACTTCTTCCAGACTTTGCACCGAAGTTGCCCTAAAGTATTTTCCACCTGTAGTTTGTGCAATTTCTCTCAGAACGGGTTCGTCAATTTTGACTTCCACCTCATTGAATATCAAATCTCCAAAAATATCAATATTTGTAGGCATTAACGCATATCCGTTGGTGCCAATTCCAATCGAGTACACTTTTATTCCGTTTGCCTTGGCGAGTTGTGCGCCGACTTGAGGTGGCATTGCATTTTCGATCGTATTGACGCCGTCCGTCATTAAAATAATGATTTTTGATTTTGCTTTTGAGTTTTTCAAATGGCTCACTGCCACTGATAGTCCTTCGCCGATTGCGGTTCCGGGTTGCAGTTCCAAAGTGTTTAGGTTATCGAGTTCATCTAAAATAACGGCATGATCGGAGGTGACGGGAACTTTCGTGAAAGCTTCGCCGGAATAAGCCACAAGACCAATTCTGTCGGCGGGTCTTTGCATCACGAAATTTTTTGCAATTTTTTTCAATGCGGTCAATCGATCCGGTTCCAAATCTTTAGCCAACATACTGAGGGAAACATCCACAGAAAGCATGATGTCTATTCCCTTTGAGTCGTCACTGTTTTGAGAAATCGTGAAAGTTCTGGGACGCGCAATCGCGATGATCAATGCCGATAAGATAATGTATTTCGATATTTTCAGCAGAAATAGAACAAACAGGATTCCTTTGCTTTCTCCCATGTTACTGGTGGAAGGAACTTTGATTCCGGTTCGTTTCTTATTTTTAAGATCGAAAATCAAAAGCGGAATAAACGCCAAAAACAGCATCAGTAACCACGGACTGTAAAACTCGAAATTGGGAAAGACGGTCTCCATAATTTATACTCCTGTTCTTAAATGTTCGGCTTCCAAATCTTTAGAGGATCTTTTTACGAAAGCACGGATATCTTCGAAATCTTTTGACATGGTCGGCTCGTCCGGAAATGTTTTGGCAAATTTCACCAAGTCACTTCGCAGAAAGACTTCTTCCACGACTTTCTCGTTTTCTTTGGAAATGGTATTGTTGGTTTTCAATACGTCTATAAGATCATCAGTGAGCAAAACATCCGCCGGAATCCGGTACTGCTTGGCGAGAAAGTTTCTCGAAATATCGATGAGTTCCACATAAAACGAACGGTAATTTCCGGATTCGATATATTTTTTCTTTTTCAGACCCTCTAACTCTCGCAAAGTCTGGTTAGTCATTACAATGGGCGAGTTTTTTCGTCGCTTGAGATATTTCAGAATTTGCCAGATGACGAAAATTATTGCGAATAATGTTAAAATTCCCAGGATGTACCATTTGTAAAGTTGCCAATAATCCTGAACATCAAGAGGGATCTCTTTGTTTTTCATGATGTCATTGATCTGATCACCTTTTTGGGCGGTGTTCACTACCTCCACTTCGTAGGGAATGGTGTGGTAAATCTGTCCGCCAATTTTGAAATCCAGCGCGGGAATTTTAAATTTACCTTCCTCAAATACCTGAAATTCGATGATTCTTTCATATGAATTCTGCTGTTTACTGATGCTGTCTTTCACCTCTTCGAAGTGGAATGGGAGCAATTCGTTCTTCGGCGCAGAAACCACGTCTTTTCCCTGAAGATTGGTAATGTTGATCTCGAAAACTCCGACTTCTCCCAAAGCCAAAGTCTTCTTATCAAGTCTGGAGCCCAGTATTTGCGATTGAACTAAAGTACTGAGTAAAGTTATTATGATTAAAAATGTTTTTTTGAACATCTATCTTTTTCTAAAATATTGGTAAAGGTGCTTGGAATAATCATCCGCGGTATTCACATTCATGAATGTTGCCGAGGAATTCTCAAAATCTTCTGTGACTTTTCTAATTTTCTGTTTTTGATTTTCAGCAAAATGATAGCGCCATCTTGCGCTGGAGGTGTTTGCCCAAACTTGTTTTCCGGTTTCTGCGTCCCGAAAAAGTGCATAACCGATATCCGGAATCTCGTTGTCTTTATCGTCAAAAATTCTCATCCCCAGCAATTGGTGCTTTTTAGAGGCAACCCTCAAAATTTTCAAGTCATATTCATCCTCAAAATCTGAAAACAAAAAAACCATTGATTTCCTCTTAAAGACACTCATCATCAATTGCAAAGCTTCATCTATATTTGATTCGGCAGGGATGTAGTCCGCACTCAAAATGGTGCTGAGCATCGCCAAGATATGTTTTTTTCCTTTTTGGGGCGGAATCACTTTATAGACTTTGTCCGCAAAAAGAATTAATCCTACTTTATCGTTATTTCCCGTGGCGGAAAATCCCAGACTTGCGCAGATTTCGGCTACATATTCTCTTTTTAACTGATTTTTTGTGCCATAATCCATAGATGCGGAAATATCCACCAGAAGCATCAGTGTCAGTTCACGCTCTTCTTCCATCAGTTTCACAAAAGGTTCCCTGAACCGGGCGGTTTTGTTCCAATCGATTCTACGGATGTCGTCACCAAACTGATACCTTCTAACCTCTGAGAAAGTCATTCCCTGTCCTTTGAAGGCGCTGTGATATTGCCCCATCAAAGTGGATTCCGTCTTTTTTTTAGTACGGATTTCAATCTGCTTGACTTTTTTGATAATGTCTTTAATTTCCAATTTTAATGCAGCAGTTTAATAATTTATCAAGGTAGCAATTTATCAATATGAAAATGCGAAAATTTTTGATTTTGCAGATTGATCATTCCAGAAAAAAATCTCTGGGGAAAAATGATTCGGAGTACAAAATGGGTCTATTCTTACATTTTCTCATTGTTACGTTAATCAAGGTGCCTGGATTTTCCCCAGAATTTTATTCACGATTTCGTCTGCGGTGATTTCTTCCGCTTCTGCCTCGAAACTCAGACCGATTCTATGCCGAAGGACATCTTTGGCGATTTCTTTCACATCTTCCGGAATCACAAACGCACGGTTTTTCAAAAATGCTAAAGCTCTGGATGCGATCGCCAAATTAATAGAAGCTCTAGGCGAAGCACCAAAACTCAAATAATTTTTAAGTTCAGAAAGTCCGTATTTTTCAGGGAAACGTGTCGCGAAAACCATATCTAGAATATATTTCTCAATTTTTTCGTCCACATAAATTTGGTTGATGAGCTCCTTCGCATCCAAAACATTCTGCATAGAAATGACGGAGCGGATCTCCGGTTGGTGCGAGGTGGCAACCATTTGCATGATCTTTCTTTCGTCCTCGAATTCGGGATAAGTGATGGTGCATTTCAGCATGAAACGGTCGCTTTGTGCTTCTGGCAAAAGGTAGGTCCCTTCCTGGTCGATCGGGTTTTGCGTCGCCAAAACGAGGAAGGGTTTAGGAAGCTGCATGGTTTCGTCACCGATGGTCACTTGCTTTTCCTGCATTGCTTCCAATAGTGCAGACTGCACTTTCGATGGAGCCCTATTGATTTCATCTGCTAAAACAAAATTGGCAAAAATCGGTCCTCGCTTAATGGAGAAATCATTGTCTTTAATGTTATACATCATGGTTCCCACCACATCGGCAGGAAGAAGATCGGGGGTAAACTGAATTCTGGAGAAATCGCCGTGTACCGCATCTGCCAAAGTTCTGATTGCTAATGTTTTTGCTAATCCAGGCACGCCTTCCAGTAAGACGTGACCGTTCCCTAAAAGTCCAATCAACAGGCGATCCACCATGTATTCCTGACCGATGATTGCTTTGTTGATCTCCTGTTTTAAAAGCGAAAAAAAGTAATTCAGCTCCTTTACTTTTTCTGTCAATTGTCTGATATCTTCTGCTTGATGTAGTTCCGCCATAGTTTCTTCTGGATTTAATCGGTAAATTTCTAATAAATACCGACACCAATCAACACAATTAATGCCAACAGTGAGTTAAAGTTTGTTAAAAGGCGAGCGCTGGAAGACTTAAAATCAAAGAAGGGCACGGATCAAATGAAGGCAAGCTTCTTCACCGGAGCATCTCGCATTTGTTGTGATTTATTTTTGAATTTTGCAAAAATGCCTCTTCTGTCATTTGGCTCGGCGCTTCCATCTTTTTCCGTACCTTTGGAAACTAATTTATTCAGAATGAACTATCATTTTCAGGCGCACCGACAGGTTCGAAAAAACCTTCTGGAAATTTTGCAGAATTGTTCCATGCAGGATTTGATGCTGATTCCGGATGGTTTCAATAATAATATTTACTGGAACATCGCGCATGCCGTTGCCACCCAGCAGCTTCTTTGTTACTATCTCAGCGGAAACCCTTTTAGAATTGACAAATATTGGATTGAAACCTATAAAAAAGGTACCCTTCCTAACCTGAATGTGCAGCAGTCTGAAGTAGATGATTTGGCATTTCTCCTCATCGAAACTTCAAAAATTTTACTGAAAGATTATGATGCCGATTTCTTTTCAGAGTACACGCCTTATACCACGAGTTTTGGTTTGGATTTAAAAAATATCCAGGATGCTATTATTTTCAACAATATGCATGAAAGCCTGCATTTTGGTTATGCAATGGCGCAGAAACGAGCTATATTAGGCGAACAGTTTTAAGTTATTCATTACTAATTATTCCTATTTCATTTAAAATTATGAAAGACGACTTTATATTTGGTTTGCGCCCGGTCATCGAAGCTATTGAGGCAGGTAAAACCATCGACAAAATATTTTTGCAGAATGCTCTTCAGGGTCCGATTTATGCAGAGTTGAAAGCGCTTTTGAGCAAACACAAAATCCGACCAAATTACGTTCCTATCGAGAAGCTGAACCGGTTTACCCGGAAAAATCACCAGGGAGTGGTGGCCTTTATTTCGGATGTTCCATTTCATTCTATTGAAAATATTTTACCTGAGATTTTTGAAGCAGGAAATACCCCGTTTCTATTGATTCTGGACCGTTTGACTGATGTTCGAAATTTCGGTGCGATTTGCAGAACTGCCGAATGTGTGGGGATTGATGCCGTGATCATTCCGGAAAAAGGAGCGTCGCCCATTAATTCAGATGCGATAAAAACTTCGGCAGGTGCGATTTACAACATTAAGATCTGCAAGGAGAAAAACTTGGCACACGCCGTTGATTTCCTTCAACAGTCTGGAGTTCAGGTTTTTGCAGCAACAGAAAAAGCCCAAAAATTAGTGTATGATGTGGATTTTTCCCAACCTTGTGCTTTGGTGTTGGGAAATGAAGAAACGGGGATTTCTAAGGAGGTGCTGCACCATTCCGACGAAAAAATTAAATTGCCGATTAAGGGAAAAACCCAATCACTGAATGTTTCCGTGGCGTGTGGCGCGATTTTGTATGAAGCGGTTCGTCAGCGATTTCAAGGATGAATCGGGTTTCACTCACAACGGAAATGTCATAATCCGATTCATCACTGCGTGAACCAGAAATTAAAAAAGATTTTTATCTTTATTTAAAATTTGGCTTATGCAGAAGAATATGTTACTTAAAAATGAAGTGCGCAATTTTGTTCGCGATACGATCATTACCAAGATAAAAAAACTTGAAAAGTTTATAGAATTCACCATTGAAGCGAGTAGGGAAGTGAAGAAAACCCCGAAATATGACTCGATTCGTGAAGAAATGCAGGAAGAGATTTACCAGATGCAGAAGCAACTTGCTGCATTAAACGATTTGCGTAGCAATTTAACCAGAGTTTTAAACACGCCCACTGACACGGTGCAGCTCGGTTCGGTGGTTTTCACCAACAAGGCGAGATTTTACATTTCAGTTTCCTTGGGTGAGTTTTTCTTTGAAGGAGACCGCTTCTACGCCATTTCCGAGGAAAGTCCGATGGCGAAAATCATGTTTGGGAAAAAAACAGGGGATTCCTTCGTCCTTAATAATATCAGTCAGACCATCGAATCTGTGATGTAACTGATTCTTGAATATAAGAAAATGGATAAATCTAAAATATTAAAAGAAATTCTACAAAGTAGAAAAAGTACTTTTCCCCAAAATTACTCCACGGAAAAAATTGAAGATTCTGTGCTGTCTGAGATTTTGGAATCCACGAAGTATGTTCCGAGCCACAAAAAAACCTATCCCGCCCGTTTTAAGGTTTTCCGGGGTGAGGAAAAAGTTCAGCTCGGAAATCAGCTTGCAAAAATCTATCAGGAAACCACGGCTCCTGAAACTTTCATCGCTAAAAAATTTGAAGATATTCCGCACAAAATATCCATGGCGGATACGGTAATTGCAATCTGCATCGATTTCAGCGGAAAAGTTCCAGAGTGGGAAGAAATTGCCTCCACCGCAGCTGCCGTAGAAAATATGTATTTGACTTGTGCGGTGAACGGAATAGGATGCTATTGGAGTACTCCGGCGATGATTCGCTATCTTGGAGGTTTTCTCGGATTAAAAGAAAACCAAAAATGCTACGGACTTTTCTACATGGGAAAACTGAAACCGGAACTGTAACGTTCTTCGCAGTTTGCCGACTTATTTCTAAATAAAATTGGCATAAACTATGGAAACTTACGGCTATAATCATCCGCAATCACAGCAAAATCAAAATTCCCAAAACCCAAACTACAAATCCCAGAAAAAGCTCGCAGCAGGACTTTTGGGTATTTTAGTTGGTGCATTCGGTGCGAACAAGTTTTACCTGGGATACATCAACGAAGGAATCATCCAGATTGTTTTGAATATTGTGACTTGTGGAATGGCAACGATTATACCCTTTATCGAAGGAATCATTTATTTGACAATGAGCGATGAACAGTTTGACCAAACTTATGTGCAGAACAAAAAGGCTTGGTTCTAAACCGACCGGTTTTTTTTGAATTGAACCCGGAATTGGTTTTTTAAATATTAAAACACCACGAATGTCCGAATGATTTTTTTTCGCGAGTTTCGTGGTGATTTTTTTAATTTTTCCGCTCGATCAGCGCCATATAAAACCCGTCAAATCCTTCGCTCGGCATTATTTTTTGGTCTTTGATTAATGAAAATTCGGCGTTGTTTTCAAGGAAAATTTTTACCTGTTCGCTGTTTTCAGAAGGTAAAATAGAGCACGTTGCATAAATCATTTTTCCGCCTTTTTTCAAAATTCTAGAGTAATCCTGCAGAATTTGCTGTTGCTCCTTTTTGATTCTCTCAATGAATTCGGCATCGATTTTCCATTTGGAGTCTGGATTTCTTTTCAGCACTCCCAATCCGGAACAAGGAGCATCGATCAACAGTCGGTCCGCCTTTTCATGGAGCCGTTTGATGACTTTATTGTCTTCAATGAATCTGGTTTCAATATTGTGGGCTCCAGCTCTTTTTGCACGTCGTTTCAGTTCAGCCAGTTTCCATTCGAAAATATCTAGTGCGATAATCTGACCTTTATTTTTCATCAGTGCAGCCAAATGCAAAGTTTTTCCACCGGCACCTGCACACGCATCCACCACGCGCATTCCTTCACGGACATCCAGGAATTCTCCAATTTTTTGGGAAGACGCATCCTGAACTTCAAATAAACCTTCCTTGAAGGCAGAAGTAAGGAATACGTTTTTCTTTTCCTCCAATTGTACTGCGTCTGGATAATTTCTGATTGGGAAACAATCCACATTTTCTTCATGAAGTTCGTCTATCAGATGTTTGGCGGTAGTTTTCAAGGTATTTGCACGAAGAATCGTCGGAGCCTGTTCGTTGAGTGCCTGCATTTCCTTTTCCCAGGTATTTCCCAATTCCTTTTCCAAAGTTTCTGCCAACCATTCGGGGATCGAGTATTCAATCGCTTTTGTGGGTACAGTTCCTTTTTTCAGTTTGGTCAAGATATCAGCAATTTTGATCCCGTCAAACTCTTCAAATTTTTTGTAATGGGTCTTGCTCCATAGCAGATAAGCAAGAATGAGCTTGTAAACATTGTTGGGTTTCACGCCTTCTCCCATATAATATTCCAGCCGTTTTTTCCAGCGGATGATGTTGTAGAAAATCTCGGAAACCACTTTCCTGTCTTCGCTTCCCCATTTTCTGTGGGCCTTCAAAAGTCTTTCGATCACTTTATCTGCATATTTCTTTTCCTGGAAAAAAGTTTCCTGAAGCGCATCGTGTATTCCGATGAGGAGGTTTCTGTGGATGAGTTCCATTGTTTGTTTTTGGCGAATAGCATTTGGCTATTGGCGATGCAAAAATAGGGTTTTTAATGGAATTTGTTGGGTTTTGCACATTTGATGACTGCCGCTGATCAGTTTCAAAAGCCAAAATCAATCCCTATCTTTGCACAAATAAATAAAATGAGTGACACCCTACTTTGCCCGAAATGCCAATCGGAATTCACCTATGAACAGGATCATATGATGGTCTGTTCGCAATGTTTTCACGAGTGGGATCCTAATGAAATTGATCAATCTGATAAGATTCTGGATGCCAATGGAAATGAGTTGCAGAATGGAGACTCCGTGGTGGTTATCAAAGATTTGCCGGTAAAAGGTGCTCCCAAACCTGTAAAAGCTGGAACGAAAGTAAAAAACATCCGCCTTCGTCCGGATTCTGATCACAATATCGACTGCAAAATCGATGGATTTGGTTCTATGGCGTTGAAATCTGAATTTGTGAAGAAGGCATAATCTGCGTTTATTCATCCAGCGCGATGACCAGAATCGACACGCGATTTCCTGAATTTTTCAAGATTTCCCAAGCCACGGAACTCATGGTGTTACCGGTGGTGAAAACGTCGTCGATAATCAAAATGTGTTTTCCCGAAATTGCTTTCCTCACAGAGAATAGGTCGTCTGTAACCACTCTCTCAGATTTGGATTTTTTTGCCTGAGCCTTTTTGTAAAGGTTTCTTCTCAATAACTGATGGTCACAAGGAATTTTAAAATTCTGGGAAAGCACATCTGCGAAAAGATGAAGCTGGTTGTAACCTCGTTCTTTCAGTTTTTTCGGGTGGAGCGGAACGGTGGTGATTAAATCGGGTCGTTCTTGTCCAAATGAAATTCGTTCTTTAGTCCAGTCAGCCAATATTTTCCCGACCTTCTCACGGTTTCCATATTTTAAGGAATGAACGATTTTTCGGCTTAAACTTTCCTTTTCAAACTGCATGAGCGCAAAAGCATTTTCAATGGGGAATAGTAGTTTACATTCCTGTTTCAATTGATTTTCTTCTCCGAATTGATGATGGGTAAAATTAATTTTTCTAAAGCACAATTCGCAAACCAAATCCTCAGCAGAAATAATTTTGCTGCATTCAATGCACCGGTTGGGAAAAAGCAAATTAAGAAACATGGTTGAAATTTATTGAAAGGTACAATTTTTTGTTAATTCCCACTTTTTTCAACTTCGCGGCAAATAAATTATCTTTGCCACATGATACGAATCACCAAAATCTTCACTTTTGAAACGGCGCATGTTCTCTATAATTATGATGGGAAATGCAAAAATATGCACGGACATTCCTACAAACTTTTTGTCACGGTGAAAGGTAATCCCATCCGTGATTTGGAAAACCCAAAGAACGGAATGGTGGTAGATTTTGGAGACATCAAGAAAATCGTGAAGCAAGAAATCGTTGATGTTTGGGACCATGCCGTTTTGATTAATGCGCTTTCGCCGCACAAAGAACTCGGTGAAGATTTGGAACAAAAGGGACATAAAGTCATCTATTGCAACTTTCAGCCAACGTGCGAAAATATGCTTTATGAAATTGCAGATAAAATAAAAAACCGTTTGCCGAATCATGTGCAGCTGGCTTATTTAAAACTTCATGAAACTGAAAACTCCTATGGAGAATGGGTGGCGGAAGAAAATTGAAGAAAAATGAATTCGAGTGAATTTGCTTCGCAGTGAATTCTTCGAGCGAGTTTTTAAACTGATCAACTTGAAACTTAAAACTTGAAACAAATACTATTACAACCCGGTAAGAAAATCTATTTCTGCTCCGATCAGCATTTTGGTGCGCCCACTGCAGCAGAAAGCAGGAAGCGTGAGGAGAAATTTATCCGTTGGCTGGATGAGATCAAGAGCGATGCCCAAGTTTTGTTTTTGATGGGCGACTTGTTCGATTTTTGGCATGAATGGAAACATGTGATTCCAAAAGGCTATGTGCGGGTTTTGGGAAAACTCGCCGAACTGAAAGATTCCGGAATTGATTTGTATATGTTCGTTGGGAACCACGATTTGTGGATGAAAAATTATTTTGAGGAGGAAATTGGTTGCCAGGTTTTCTTCGAAAAGCAGTTTTTCCAAATCAATGGGAAGAAGTTTCTGCTTGCACACGGAGACGGACTTGGTCCGGGAGACAAAGGTTATAAACGCATGAAGAAGCTGTTCACGAATCCCGCCGCTCAATGGGCTTTCAAGTGGCTTCATCCCGATATTGCGATGAAAGTTGCGATTTACCTTTCCACTAAAAACAAGATGATTTCGGGCGAAGAAGACAAAGCTTTTTTAGGCGAAGACAAAGAATATCTCATCATTTATTCCAAAGAAAAACTGAAATCGGAAGAGATTGACTATTTCATTTACGGACACCGCCATCTTCCGATGGTACTGGATTTAGAGGGAAAAGCGCAGTACATCAATCTTGGTGACTGGATTTCCTATTTTACGTATGGTGAGTTTCAAGATGAATTTCTTTTGAAGGAATTTGAAAAATGACCAACTCAATTTTCAACATCAAAACCGAAACTGATTTCCACGCCGCATGTTTGGAAACTTTCCGTTATCAATATGAAAACGTGGAAGTTTACCGACGGTTTTGTGACTATTTGAAAAAAAATCCTAAAGAAGTTGATGAGGTTGAGAAAATTCCATTTCTCCCGATTGAGGTGTTTAAAAATCATTTGGTTTTAGACCAAAATTCTACAACGGAACATTTCTTTCAAAGTTCGGGAACAACCCAGATTCAGACTCGATCGAAACATTTTATTGCAGATTTTTCTTTGTATGAGGAAAGTATTTACCGGAGTTTTGAACAGTTTATCGGAAATCCAGAGGACTTTATTTTTCTGGGCTTATTGCCCAATTATTCAGAAAATTCACATTCTTCATTGATTTATATGGTTGATTTTCTGATGAAGAAATCAGGAAAGCCGGAGAATGGGTATTTTCTGTACAACCATTCTGAACTTTTTGAACTCCTGCAAACTTTAAATGATAAGAAAGTAATCCTGTTCGGTGTTTCATTCGCATTGCTCGATTTTCTGGATTTTCTGAAATCGAGCACTAAACCAATAAAACACTTGTCCACTTTAACAGTAATTGAAACGGGTGGAATGAAGGGCAGAAAATCAGAAATGACCAAGGACGAGTTGCTGGAAATTTTCAAGAAAGGTTTTGGTACCGAGCGGATTTTTTCGGAATATTCTATGACAGAATTGCTTTCGCAGGCTTATTCTTTAGGCAAAAATATTTATGAAAGTCCAAACTGGATGCGCGTTTTGATCAGGAATACCGAAGATCCGTTTTCATTTTTGGAAGAAGGAAGAACTGGCGCGGTTAATATTATTGATTTGGCGAACAGGCATTCCTGCTCATTTATTGCAACCCAGGATTTAGGGAAAATCTTTAAAAAACCCCATACAAATGGCATTTTGGGAAATGCATTCCAGGTTTTGGGGCGGATTGACCATTCTGATATTCGCGGTTGCTCTTTGCTGGTTTCATGAAAAAACCTCCAGAAAAATCTTTCTGAAGGCTTTCAGATATTTTTAATTTAAGATTAAGCTGCTGCAGCTTCTGCGTGAGTTCTCTGAAGAAGTCTGCTGTAAATTACTCCGCCGATTACTCCGCCTAAAATCGGGGCCACCCAGAACAGCCAAAGCTGAGAAATTGCCTCACCTCCCACGAAAACCGCCTGAGAAAGTGAACGGGCAGGATTTACAGAAGTGTTGGTAATTGGGATGCAGATGAGGTGGATCAAAGTGAGACACAACCCGATAGCGATTCCGGCAAATTTTCCGTTAGCAAATTTATCTGTGGCACCCATGATGACGATGATGAAGAACATAGTCAATAAAGTCTCTGCCAAGAAAGCTGCAAACATGCTATAACTCCTTCCGAAGTAAACCGCTTCCCCGTAAAAATTGGTTGCAAACTCGCCGCCTTTTCCCTGGAATTGCACCAGTTCTCCATTATTTGCGCCCTTTAGAATCAGGAAAAGACAAGCCGCTGCAGCCAGCGCACCGACACATTGGGCAACCACGTAAGGTAATAAATCTTTCCACGGAAGTCTGCCGCCTGCAGCTAATCCGAAAGAAACCGCCGGATTAAAATGACCGCCGGAAATGTGTCCCACCGCATACGCCATGGTGAGAACAGTAAGCCCGAACGCCAATGCAACGCCGAGAAGCAAAATCCCGATCTGTCCGGAATCTGCGGAAGGTGCAATCTGGGAAGCAAATATGGCGGCGCCACAACCTCCAAATACCAACCAAAACGTGCCGAAAAATTCAGCAATTAATTTTTTTGCCATAATCGTTTAGTTTTTAACTCTATTCAAATTTAAGATTTTTTTAAATGATTCAACTGTTTGATTTAAAGATTTTTATAATGAGTTCTTAGTTGGCTTTGGTTTTATTTCTGTTTTTTTTCATCGGCAGTTGTTTTGGTTTATTTTAAACAGAACATATGATGGGGGATGTACCCTTTTTTTTTGGACAGATATAAATCAGGTCAAATCGTATTTTGTCCTTAAGTTTTTCTAATTTTACAGTCTTATAATAAATTAAGATGTTATGAAATATTTTTATACTTTGGTTTTGGCCTGGTTGATTCCTTTTCTTGCAATTGGACAGACTACGGTTACTTCTTCCATCAACCCGCCAAGTTTTGATGAAACTGAAGCGATTACCATCACTTTCACATTGAATGAAAATGCTTATGGCGTTGCAAGTTCTCATGCGTTATATCTTTGGGCGTGGTCCTTTGATACCACAAACACCAGTATGGATTGTCCGACGAACGGAACCTGGAACGCTTCCAATCCGGCCAACAAACTGACCTATGTTTCTAGCTCAGGAGGTACCGGAACTTATACTTTCACAATGAACACCGTGAAATCATTCTACGGAAACCGTCCGAATCCCTTGACAAAAATTGGATTTTTGGTTAAAACGCTCAACGGTTCCGTGCAATCTCAGGACATCATTGTCAATGTTGGGAAATTTCAGTTTACGCTCACCAATCCTCTTGCAGGAAGTGTGAATGTGGTGAGTTCCGGTACCGTGCTGAATATTACGGGAACGGCTTCACTTGCTGCAAACTATGTGGTGAAATCTAACGGAAATCCTGTTTACACAAGTTCATCACCTTCCACAAGTTTGAATTATAACTACACGGTGACTCAGGATGCAACTGTGGATGTGGTGGCTACGAATCCGGTGGATGCCTCGACGGTGACCAAATCTTTCACCGTGAATGTAGCAGCGCCGGTTCCAAGCGCACCGATTCCGGCTTATATGAGACAGGGAATCAGCTATGATCCTGCAGATCCCACCAAAGTTGGTTTGGCGCTTTATGCTCCGGGAAAACCTTATGTGCACGTAATTGGAAGTTTCAACAACTGGACGGTAAGTGGAAATTATCTGATGAACCGCGATACCGCCAATACCAACCTTTACTGGATTGAAATTACAGGACTCACTCCGCAACAAGTTTATACCTTCCAATACAGAACGGCAGATGGAATCAAAGTAGCAGATCCGTATTCGCCAATGGTTTTGTCGCCGTATGACGATCAGTATATTTCACCAAATACCTTTCCGAATCTTCCTCCATATCCGGTGGGTCAAGATTTTGAAGTTTCTATGATTCAGACTGCTAAGCCAGCCTATAACTGGACGGTGACCAACTTCACAAAACCGGCAAAAGAGAATTTGATGGTCTATGAACTTTTGGTCAGGGATTTCACCTCTCAGCAAAATTGGCAATCGATGATAGATAAGGTACCTTATTTAAAGTCGTTGAAAATCAATGCTGTGGAATTAATGCCGGTCATGGAATTTGATGGGAACAGTTCATGGGGATACAATACTGGTTTTCATTATGCATTGGATAAAGCCTATGGAACTCCAGAAAAATTCAAGGAATTTATCGATACTTGCCACCAAAATGGAATTGCAGTGATTTTAGATATCGCACTGAATCATGCCACCGGAAGAAGTCCGATCGAGAGAATGTGGTGTGTGGATCCGGATGGTGACGGATATGGCGACCCTTCACCGAGCAACCCCTATTTTAATACCGTGGCAAAACATACCTACAGTGTTTTTAATGACTTTAACCATTCTTCACCAGATACCAAATATTATGTAAACCGTGTTCTGGAACAGTGGATCAAGGAATACAAAATAGATGGTTTCCGGTGGGATTTGACCAAAGGATTTACCCAAGCTTGCACCAATACCGACGAAACCTGTACCAACGCTTATCAGCAGGACCGGGTGAATATTTTAAAAGGATATGCTGATTATCAATGGAATTGGGATCCTACATCCTACATTATTTTTGAACATTTGGGTACGGATTCTGAGGAAGCACAGTGGGCCAACTACAGGGTTTCAGAAGGAAAAGGCGTGATGATGTGGGATAAAGAAACCGATCCTTATAACCAGAATACCATGGGATTCGCCACAGGAAGCAATTTCAACAGGGTGAAATACAGTGCGCACGGATTCACTGATTTGAGGGCTTTAAGTTATCCTGAAAGTCATGATGAAGAACGAATCATGTACAAAAACCTGACTTACGGAGCTTCCGGCGCAAACACGCTTTCAGCTGCATTGCAAAGACAGAAATCGCTCGCAGCAGTTTCCCTCACTGTTCCGGGACCGAAAATGATTTGGCAGTTTGCAGAACTGGGATTTGATAAGAGCATCAACCTTTGTTCAGATGGAACTACGGTAAGTCCTAACTGTAAACTTGATCCAAAACCTTCTGCATTTGCATTGAGTTACGATACCGATGCCGCAAGAAAATCTGTTTACGACACCTGGGCGAAAATCCTGGAAATCCGTTTGGCAAATCCTGCCGTTTTCGGGACTAAGAACTTCACTGTGGAATCCGGTAACCTCATGCCGAGAATTTTCATTACCAATAATTCTGCACCAACTGCATTGAAGAATGTAGTAATTTTGGCCAATTTCACGACCTCTACGCAGAATATCGTTCCGAATTTTCCGATGGGAAACATCAACTGGATTAATCTGATGGATAATACCTCTATATTTGTATCAGACACCGCTGCTCCGATCACGATTGAAGCTGGTGGTTTCAGAATCTTTGGTGATGGAGCTGCTTTGTCCACGAACGAAAATGCGGCCGTTAAAAACGCAGTGACTTTAACCGTCACTCAAAACCCGGTGATCAATGGAGTCGCAAGTCTTCGCTATACCAATGCAGATCATGGAACTTTGGCAATTTATGACCTTTCCGGAAAGGAGGTGAAAACAGTGAAAACCAAGCATTCCAATGGTGACCAGGAAGTCTCCGTCAACGGATTGACTTCAGGGACTTATCTGATTCAACTGAAATCGGACAAAGGTGTTGCCGTAGCAAAAATGATCGTGAAGTAATTCTTTCTCGAATTTGAACTCATGAACGGCTCGTGTTTGCGGGCCGTTTTTCTTTTGGGTTAAATCTGAATATAAACTAGTTTTCCGTCTTCGATTCGCGCCGGTTTCGTAAAAGGATGTTCCGTGCTTTTCCCAATTCCCATAATATGCTGCACATTCCAACCCTCGTTTTTCAGGTAATCGGAAACCAGCGAACGGTGGCAACTCCACCAAACCGCCTCTGAACACATGCAGCAAACCCTTTTTTGGATGGCGATTTTTTCCAATTCTTTGACTGCTTTTTTAAAACTTGCGGTTTCCATGTAATCGGCATAACCTTTGAAGGCATCGAGTCTCCAAGCGGTATTTTTCGAATGTGGCTGCACTTTTCTTCTTCCGCCCAAATCTTCAAAATGCAGGTATTCAATTGCGTTTTCGGGTAAAGTTATCTGTAAAGATTCTTTTTTGAATTGCGGATATTTTTTGGAACCAGGATGTCTTCTGATATCTGCCAAAAGCTCTATTTCAAAGGATTTCAGCATTTCTAAAAATTCTTCAAAAGGATGTGTGGAGTGACCTATGGTGAAAATGGTTTTCATGATTTTAATGAAGCTAAATGTATTCCACAAAAAAACCTCCCAATCGGAAGGTTTCATATTGCTCTATGCTGATTAATTATAGTCCATTAAATGGAAGCAGCGTGTACCAGCAAATCGGTCAGTTTGTTAGAGTATCCCATTTCGTTGTCATACCATGAAACCAGTTTCACGAAATTTGGAGAAAGCATGATTCCCGCATCTTTATCGAAGACGGAAGTTCTTTTTTCACCTACGAAATCCTGAGAAACTACGGCATCTTCAGTATATCCTAAAATACCTTTCAGTTCGCCTTCTGAAGCTGCTTTTACTGCTGCACAGATTTCGTCGTAAGAAGTGGCTTTTTCCAATCTTACGGTTAAGTCAACTACAGAAACGTCCGCAGTTGGAACTCTGAATGACATTCCGGTCAATTTTCCGTTCAACGAAGGAATCACTTTTCCCACTGCCTTTGCAGCACCGGTTGAGGAAGGGATAATGTTGTTCAAAGCAGAGCGGCCGCCTCTCCAGTCTTTCATGGAAGGTCCGTCAACTGTTTTCTGGGTAGCGGTTGTGGCGTGGATCGTGGTCATCAATCCTTCCACAATCCCAAAGTTATCGTGGATTACTTTTGCCAATGGAGCAAGACAGTTGGTGGTGCAAGACGCATTGGAGAAAATCGTTTGATCCGGAGATAATTCTTTGTGGTTTACACCCATCACGAACATAGGCGTGTCATCTTTGGATGGAGCGGAAAGCAATACTTTTTTCGCACCTGCGTTAATATGTCCCTGAGCCAATTCTTTTGACAGGAACAAACCTGTAGATTCCACGATATATTCTGCGCCCACTTCGTTCCATTTCAAGTTGTTAGGATCTTTTTCGGCGGTTACTCTGATTTTTTTTCCATTCACGATGAGGTCGTTTCCTTCCACGGAGACTTCTCCCGGAAACTGTCCGTGTACAGAATCATATTTCAGCATATACGCCATATATTCGGCATTGATCAGGTCGTTGATTCCCACCACTTCGATGTTTGTTCTTTCGGACATTGCTCTGAAAACAAGACGCCCAATTCTACCGAATCCGTTGATTCCTACTTTGATTGTTGACATAATTTTTATTTTAAATTAAATTTATAGTTAGTTCTTTTAATCATTGTGAAAATTAAATCGCCAAAATCTCCGCAATCGTCAGAAGATTTTTGTCTATTTCATTGTGTTTCTTGATGGCTTCCTGAATAGGAGTGTACACCAATTTATTGGATTGCATTCCCGCCATTACTTTGGATTTACCTTCCATCAAACCGATTACCGCACCATAACCAAGCTGACTCGCCAAAACGCGGTCTGCGCAGCTCGGCGAACCACCTCTTTGAATGTGTCCCAAAACCACCACACGGATATCATATTCCGGAAAACCATTTTTCGTGGCTTTTGCCAAATCATAGATGCTTCCGAGCTGTTCCCCTTCTGCAACAACTACAATACTCGATGATTTGCCTGCCTTTTCGGCTTTTTCAAAAGTCGCGAAAAGTTCTTCGATGCTGTCTTTTTTTTCTGGAATCAGGATGTCTAAAGCGCCGGTTGCAATGCCGCTGTTCAGGGCGATAAATCCGGCGTCTCTTCCCATCACCTCCACGAAAAAAACACGGTTGTGGGAAGTGGCGGTATCACGAATCTTGTCGATCGCGTCCATTGCAGTATTCAGAGCGGTATCATAACCAATCGTATTATCGGTCCCGAAAATATCGTTGTCAATGGTTCCCGGAACACCGATGACCCTGATTCCGTATTCATCGCTGAAAATATTGGCGCCTCTGAAAGTACCGTCTCCACCAATGCAGACCAAAGCGTCGATTCCCCGCTTTTCCAGGTTTTCATATGCTTTTTTTCTACCTTCTGTGGTTTTGAATTCCAATGAACGGGCAGATTTCAAAATGGTTCCACCTGCGGTAATGATGTTTTTCACCGATCTGGCTCCCATTCTTGTGAAATCGTCATGGATTAATCCGTTGTAACCTTCCCGGATTCCGTAACACTCTATATTGAAGTGGCATGCGGTTCTAACTACCGCTCGGATTGCAGCGTTCATTCCGGGTGAATCACCACCGGAAGTCAATACGCCAATCTTGCTGATCAAACTTTCTGACATATATGAAAATTTCAGCACAAATTTACGAAAACTCCGCCAATTAACAGAATCGAAAAACCCGAAGATTTAGATGGGGTCTAGAAATTAAACTGGCAGATGAAATTTTTAAAATTCTTGAAAAGGCAGTTTGAATTATAGGAATTTCAGTATTTTCGCAGCGTGTTAAGAAATCAGGCTTTTCGAAAAGTGCTTTCGACCCTTTTTGCAGGGGTTTATCTTTTTGTGGCCCTGTTTTCTCAAAATTTTCACCATCACGGAAGTGGTGAGGTTTTTAAGGATTTTCATTTTCAAAAAACCGAAAAAACCTTCACCACAAGTCATCTTTCTCAAGATTTTACAGATTGTCTTTCCTGTCATTTTCTCCATGGTGGCAAAACGCTGGTTCCACAAAATTTCAGTTTTGAGTACTCCACGTTTTTGGATTTAAAAGAAGGGATTTTCAATGATCAGCAGTGGATTTCAAAATTTAAGCTATTCTATTTCCAGCTTCGCGGTCCACCTTCAAATTTCATTTAAGACGAAACATTTCTGATGAAAATGTTGTAATAAGCCTTTTAATCCAATCATTAATATTTGGTTCTTAAGGTTTTGCAATTTCGTGTATCATTAATTCAAAATTTAATCTTAATGAAATTTAATCTGAATATAATTCTGGTCTTTTTCGGGCTCGCTTTCTTTAATGCCCAAAACAATTATCATATCAAGGGAAAAATCATTGATTTTCATGACAAAGTTCCTTTGGCTCAAGCTTCCATAAAAATTGGAAACAACACTGCAATTTCTGATGAAAACGGAAAATTTTCTTTTAAAAATATAAAAAAAGGAAGCTATATTTTAACTGCAAATCATCCAGACTGCTCGACTTTTACAGAAAATTTGGTAGTGGACAAAGATTTGGAAATCACCATTAATTTGGAACACCATATTGAAGAAATCGAAACCATCACCTTTCACCGCGTGCATAAAACCAATGCGTCTATGATTCTGAAAACTCTGGATCAGGAGACGATCGCCAGAAATTTCACCGAAAATTTAGGGAATGTGCTGTCTAATATTTCGGGAGTCGGCGCACTGAAAACGGGAAATAATATTTCGAAACCCATTATTCATGGACTTTATGGAAGTAGGGTTCCCATCATCAACAACGGGGTGAAAATGGCGGAACAGGAATGGGGAGTGGAACATGCTCCGAATGTGGATATCAACAATTTTGAACATATCGACGTGATCAAAGGAGCGTCTGCTTTGAAATACGGAAGCGACGCAATTGGCGGAGTAGTGGTGATGGAGCCCGAGTTTTTTCCTAAAAAAGATACCTTGAAAGGTGCGGCGAATCTTTCCGGAATTTCAAACGGTCGCGGAATAGGTTTCGACTTGAATCTCTTGAAAACCTGGGAAAACGGATGGGCCGTGAAAACGAATGGAGGTTTTAAAAAATGGGGTGATCTGAACACGCCGGATTACAATCTGATGAATACCGGATTGCAGGCGAATTCATTTAATTTCACTTTGCAGCACAATACTTTTCTTCAGGGAATTTCTTTTGATTACAGCCTGACCAATCAACAAATTGGGATTTACCGAGGTTCGGATTTGGGAAATCTCGAGGATTTCTATAAAGCTTTGACGATGGATATTCCTATTTACCGGCGGGATTTCTCTTATTCGATAGATACTCCGAAACAGGATGTGCAGCATCATTTGGCAAAGATTTCTGCTTTCAGGAGGTTTAAAGATTTTGGGAAAATTTCGGTGGATTACAGTTTCCAATACAATCACAGGAAGGAGTTTGATGTGCGCCGCGGCGAACTTGCCCGCATTCCGTCGCTTGATCTGGAATTGTTTACCAATCAATTCAATATCAACGATTTAATTGAAAGGCAGTTCTGGAATCTGGAAACCGGGATTGACTTGGTTTACCAATACAATTATTCCACCCCTGAAACGCAGGCGAGAAGATTGGTGCCGAATTATTCCAAATATTCTGGCGGAGTTTATTCTGTTCTGAAATATAAATTCACTCCGAAATTTAGTGTTGAAGCAGGCCTTCGATATGATGCAACCAGATACAATGTAAAAAAATGGTATGACCAAAATACCTGGGAAAATCTTTTTTCAGAAAATTATTCCCAGTTCTATGTAAAGACCGATGGAAACCGAGTTTTCACCAATCCGGTGTTGACCTACAAAAATCTTTCGTTCAATGCAGGATTTCAATATAAACCTTCAAGTGCATTTGATCTGAAATTTAATTATGCGAAAGTGGGTAGAACTCCAAATATTGCTGAACTTTTCGCAGATGGACTTCACCATTCTGCAGCCATTATCGAAGTGGGACATTTGGGCATGAAAAATGAGGACGGAAACCAATTCAATATGTATATCGATTCAAAACTCAATGTGCTGGATGGTCTGCAGATTTCTGTAAATCCTTATCTGTTTTTGACGAAAAATTTCATCACCGAGGTGCCAACTGGGATTCAGAACACGATTCGGGGCGTTTACCCGGTTTGGAGTTATCAGCAAATTGACGCGAAAATGTATGGACTCGATGTGGATGCAAATTTGAAATTAAGTTCCAACTTCTCTTATAAAGGAAGATTCTCTTATGTTTATGGTCAGGATTTGACGAATGACCAACCGTTGATTCTGATGCTTCCGCCGAATTTTGCCAATAGTTTGGAGTTTTCGAAAGCGGAATGGCAAAATTTCTATTTTAAGGTGGAAAATCAGACTTTCCTTCATCAATCAAGATTTCCCGACTATAATCCGTCCATCCAGATTTATGAAAATGGGGTAGAAGTGGAAAAAATATTAGACTTATCCACACCACCGCCGACTTATTCTTTATGGAGCATCCAAACCGGGATTGATTTTGGCAAAAATTTTTCAGCAGGTGTGAAAATCACCAATCTTTTTAATCTGAATTACAAAGACTATCTGAACCGGATGCGGTTTTTCTCTTATGAGATGGGGAGAAATATTATTTTAAATATTAAATACAGTTTCTAAATCACACCTCCGTTACTTCGAAGCAGGGAATCGCCTTACTTTGGAGAGGTGTCTTCGCCGAAGGAGTAAACGGGGTGGTTTTTAGTAATCAAACTTTATCAAACAAAGAATATAAAATGAAACATTTAAAAAATATCATACTTTTCACAACCTTAATCTTCACTTCAACCTTCACTTTAACCTGCTCAAGATCAGATGAAGATTTAGACGTGCTTTCGCAGGAAGATATCTCCAATATCATCCTGAATGTCACCGATGATGCTACTGGAATAACCCAAACTTATAATTACACAGTGAATTCTGCGACAAATCCCGTCATTAAACTTACAGACGGAAAAACATATACCGTAAAAACAATTTTTCTCAACGGAAATGAAGACGAAACCGAAAGCATCAAAGCCGCAAAAGATGAACACTTTCTAATTTTTGATTTTCAAGGTTCGCACATCAATTTCACGAGAATTGACGATGCTTCCTCCACGAGAACGGACGAAAAAAAGCTGGGATTAATCACAAAATGGGAAGTGGTGAAAGCTGTGAATGCTCCAGGACCGGAACTGACACTGTCCTTGATCCATGACGCCATTTCAGTTAGTGAGGCACAAAACGGTACCGCTTTTGGAAGTGCAACCGGTGGAGAGACCGATGCGGTGGCAACTTTCGGGATATCAAATTAGCAGCGAATTTTTCAAAGCCAAAAAGTCAAAAAAAAATCCTATTTTTGCAACCTAAAATTTTAATAGAAAAATGAACGTTACAGCGACAAACCATGATGATGTAAGTGCATTGCTTACAGTTACTTTAGATAAGTCAGATTACAAAGATAATGTGGAAAAGCAACTTCTCAATTTTGCGAAAAACGCACAGGTTCCTGGATTCAGAAAGGGAAAAGTGCCTTTGAGCATGGTGAGAAAGCAATATGAAGCAGGGATCGCTTTTGAGGAAATCAACAAACAGGTTTCTGATGCGCTCAATAATTACATCAACGAAAATAATCTGAGATTGGTTGGTCAACCGGTTCCACAGCCGGTAGAGGATTTCAACCACAATGCAGATCAGCTTTCTGTGGCTTTTGAAGTAGGGTACGAACCAAACTTCACGGTGGATTTGTCGAAATATGAAGCGCCTCATTTTAAGGTGGAAGCTTCTGACAAGGAAATCGGACAGAGCATAGAAAACATGCAGAAACGATTCGCAACTCAGGTTCCACAAGATAAAATCGGAAAAGATTCCCATGTGGCATTGGAAATTTCGCAGATTGTTGAAGAAAATGCTGAAGGTGAACATCACCACCATCCAAAACAAACCGTGGTTAACGCGGATAAAAAGGAAGCTTTCAAATTGGTGAAAGATTTGGCGATGGACGGAACTGTGAAAGTGACCAAAGCAGATTTGCAGAACAATGAAGATTTGGCAAAAGAACTAGGTTTCGGAAAAGAAGAAGTGGAGCACCTTCACCATGAAGAACTGGAAGTGAAAGTGAAAGATTTCTACGGATTGGATTTGGCTGAGCTGAACCAGGATTTGTTTGACAAAGTGTATGGCGAAGGAAACATCAAATCTGAAGAGGAACTGAAAGCAAAAGTAAAATCTGAACTGGATGAATACTTCCAGCAAAATGCAGACGTACATTTCGTCAATAAGATTTTGGCCCAAATCAACGAAAAAGAAGAGGTGAAACTGCCGGAAACTTTCCTGACAAAATGGTTGGTTTACAGCAATGAAAATGTGAATTCTGAAGAGCAGGCGAAAGAAATCCTGGAAGCAGAAAAGAACATCTTGAAATACCAAATCCTGGAAGGGAAACTGATGAACGACAACGACATCAAATTGGACTATGCCGATGTTTTGGCACAGGCTGAACAATTGGTTAGAAATCAGTTGGCAATTTACGGAATCCACCATTTAAGTGACGAGGAAGTTCAGAAATATGCGGTGGAAATGTTGAAAGATCAAGAGCAGGTTCGCCAGATTTCTTCTGAAGTTGCAATGGCAAAACTGAAAGATGTAATTCTGGAAAAAGCAGTGAAGAAAGAAACTCCGATCTCTCATGATGAGTTTTTGGAAGAGCTGAAAAAGTAATTTTTCAGCAATAAATTTTGAATCCGTCTTGAATGCTCAGGACGGATTTTTTTGTGCTTAATCTCGGTCTGTCAAAACTATTGCAGTTCCACCAAAACCGGACAATGATCGGAATGAAAAGCCTCGCTCAGAATCGCGGCGCGGGACAGTTTTTCCTTTAAAGGATAGCTTACAAAGTTGTAGTCCAATCGCCATCCCTTGTTTCGCGCCCGTGAATTTTGCCGGTAACTCCACCAAGTGTAATTGTCGGGTTGGTCATTGAAAAACCGGAAACTGTCGATCAGTTCGCACTCATCAATGAATTTGGTCAGCCATTCCCTTTCGATGGGTAAAAAACCCGAAACATTTTTCAGGCCTTCCGGATTGTGGATGTCGATCGGTTTGTGGCAAATATTAAAATCACCGGAAATAATCAGGTTCGGAATCGTTTTCCTCAATTCCTTGATATACTCCAAAAAATCATAGCAAAACTGCATCTTAAAATCAAGTCGGTCAATATTCGACGCAGACGGAACATAAACCGAAATCACCGAGAACTCCTCAAAATCCGCACGGATGATTCTTCCTTCGGAATCGTAATTTTCAATTCCACAACCGTATTCCACATGTTTCGGTTTCATTTTAGAGGCGATTCCCACGCCGGAATATCCTTTTTTCTGGGCAGAATGCCAAAAACTGTGATAACCGATTTTTTCGAACCCTTCAATGTCGATTTGGTCGTTTCCAGCTTTGCTTTCCTGGATGCAGATCACATCCGGAAGTGCGGCATTTAGCCAACCCACAAAATCTTTGGTGAATGCAGCACGAATCCCATTCACATTATAACTGATTATTTTCATTAAAATTAATTTTCTCAAAATTAGGGAATTTGTCTTGAACTAAAACGGCGATTTGCATTAAAAATAGCTAATTTTAAACTTATAGTCAAAGCCGGTTTTGAAATAAAATTCAATACATTTGCCTTAAATCTCCGCAATGAAAAAATTCGTTATTTTAGCGATTATCGCACTCGGAATTATTTCCTGTACTACTCAAAAAGCCACTAAAAAAATGGAAGCACCCAGCGAATGGAAACGCCACACGAATATTTATGAAGTCAATATAAGACAATACACGAAAGAGGGAACTTTCCGCGCATTCGAAAAGGAAATGCCGCGGCTGAAAGCGATGGGAGTGGAAACGCTTTGGTTCATGCCGATTACGCCGATTGCCACCGAAAAAATGAAAGGAACTTTGGGAAGTCCATACGCAGCAGCGGACTATACTTCAATCAATCCTGAATTCGGAACCATGGAGGATTTCAAACATCTTGTTGATGAAGCGCATCAACTCGGCTTTAAAGTCATTATCGATTGGGTGGCAAATCACACTGGTTGGAACCATGTATGGACCAAGACCAATCCGGAATTTTATTTGCACGATCCAGACGGAAATTTCCATATCGCTTCCGGAATGGAAGATATTATTGAGCTTGACTACAGCAACCAAAATATGCGGAATGCCATGATTGAAGCCATGAAGTTTTGGGTTCGGGAAACCAATATAGACGGTTTCAGATGTGATCTCGCAAGTTGGGTGGAAGTCGATTTCTGGCAGGAAGCAAGACCGAAAGTGGAAGCACTGAAACCACTCTTCTGGCTTGGTGAGTTTGACGAACTCGAAAATCCGGAGTACGGAAAAGTTTTCGATGCAAGTTATTCCTGGACCTGGATGCACAAAACCGAGAATTATTACAAAAATAATCTGCCTCTGCAGGAACTGAAAGATTTGCTGATGAAATATTCAGCGATCGGCGACCATTCGATGAGGGCGTGGTTCACGACCAACCATGACGAAAATTCCTGGAACGGAACCGAATACGAGAAGTATGGTGTGATTGCAAAACCTTTGGCGGTCTTTTCAGCAACCTGGAATGGTGTGCCTTTGATTTATTCCGGTCAGGAACTGCCGAATCTCAAACGCCTGGAGTTTTTTGAAAAAGATGCCATCAACTGGACCGGAAATTACCAGTTGGCAGATTTTTACAGAACTTTATTCAGTTTAAAATCTTCTAACCCTGCATTGCGAGGTGGCGATCCGAATGTGACCACCTATTTTTTGAACAATTCGGCGAACGACAAAATCCTGGCTTTTCTCAGAAAAAATGGGAATGATGAAGTTTTGGTTGTCTTGAACATGTCAAAAGACGCGGTAGATTTTTCGATCGAAGATGGAAATGTGGGTGGTACTTTTAAGAATCTTTTCGATAAGACTTCGCGGGACTTTTCTTCGGGCAAATCGTTTTCGATGAAAGCAGGGGATTATGCAGTGTTTGTGAAATGATTTTTTATTGCCAACGGATTGCATGGTTTTCAGCAGATAAAACTGCATAAATACTTTGTGAAAACCGGTGTGATCTGTGAGAAATTTTTAGCAGTCATTTTGTCAAAATCTGGTTGCAAAATAACATAGAATTAAATGGATAAAACATCTTTGCTCAAAATCATCAGCGAAAAATTATCTGAAAAAATCCAGACCCTTCAAACCTTAATTGAAGAAACCCGTACTTCCAACAACGATACCAAATCTTCAATGGGAGACAAATACGAAACCGGCCGAGAAATGCTGCAGCAGGAAATCAATAATCTTCAGATTCAGCTGAATGGGTTTTCAAGTTCATTGAATATTCTGAAAAACATCAATCCAGTTCCACACCAATCCATCGGTTTGGGGAGTTTGGTGGAAACAGAAAAGGGGAAGTTTTTCATTTCGGTTTCTTTGGGTGAAGTCAGCCTTGATGGTGAAAAAATATTTGTCATCTCTACAGAAAGTCCACTGGCAAAAGCAATGCACGGAAAGAAGGCCGGAGAAACCTTAATTGTGAATGACGTAACCCAAACCCTTAAAAATATTTGGTAAATTTGAGCATTGGCAAACTCAAACCTCAAATATTATACTTCAAACCTTAATTAAGAAAATGCAGAACTATCTCGATTTACTTCAACATATTTTAGACCACGGAACCGATAAAACCGACCGCACAGGAACCGGAACACGCAGCATTTTTGGATATCAACTCCGGTATGATTTGTCAAAAGGGTTTCCTTTGGTGACGACCAAAAAAGTGCATCTGAAATCCATTATTTACGAATTACTCTGGTTTTTGAAAGGCGACACCAATGTAAAATATCTGAATGATCACGGCGTTTCCATTTGGGATGAATGGGCGGATGAAAAAGGAGATCTCGGTCCGGTTTACGGTGCACAGTGGCGAAGTTGGAGTGGTGCAAACGGAAAAATGGTTGACCAAATCACGGAAGTGATCGATCAAATTAAGAAAAATCCGGATTCCAGAAGATTGATCGTTTCTGCCTGGAATGTGGCGGAAATTCCGAATATGGCTTTGGCGCCGTGTCACGCAATGTTTCAGTTTTATGTATCAGATGGAAAATTGTCTTTGCAACTTTACCAAAGAAGTGCAGATGTTTTCCTGGGGGTACCGTTCAATATTGCGAGTTATGCACTGCTTTGTATGATGGTTGCGCAGGTCTGTGGTTTGGAAGTGGGTGATTATGTGCATACTTTTGGCGATGTACATATTTACAATAACCATTTTGAGCAGGTTCACAGGCAACTTTCGCGCACACCGAAATCATTGCCGACGATGAAGCTGAATCCTGAAATCAAAGATATTTTCAATTTTGATTTTGAAGATTTTACTTTGGAAAATTATGATCCGTATCCGGGAATTAAAGCACCGGTTGCGGTTTAAATCAATAAAAGTGAAGTAAAATTACTTCGCTTTTTTTGTAACTTTTCGTTAAATCCTAACACTTATTAAGCGGTGAAAAGTCTTAAAATCAATATCGAAGAAAACGCAAGTCCGGAAATGCTCCAAACCATTTTAGAGCAAATAAGAGGTGTGAAATCTGTGGAAATTATTGATGAGGAAAATCCCGAAAGCGAATTGAAGAAGGCGTTCCGCAAAAGTAAGGAACAGCTGAAGAAGGGAGAGTACGAAAGCATTGTGAACGATATTTTCGACCTGCTCAACGATCCCAAATCGAAATAATTTTTAACTTTGAGTACATTTTATAAAATATTCTTTTCTTGAAATCCGTTATTCTCAATTTTTAAACTCATTTTTAAATCATAAATGAAAAAAATCCTAATTGCAGCACTTTTTCTAAGTGCATTCTTACCATCCCAGAACGTTTTCGGGCAAACCGATACATCCGGTAGAACTGAAATTTACAGAGCAACCCACACCAAGACCACGGAGCTGAAACACACCAAATTAAAGGTGAATTTCGATTACCAAAAAGAACAGATGAACGGTGAAGCGTGGATTTCTGCCTCGCCGCATTTTTATCCTAGTGATTCCTTGGTTTTAGATGCCAAAGCGATGCTGATTCATGAGGTTGCTTTAGAAAAAAACGGTTCGAAATCACCGCTGAAGTATAACTACAAAAACGATATGCTGAAAATTAATCTTGATAAAACCTACAGCAGAAATCAGGATTACACGGTTTACATCAAATATACAGCCCGTCCAAATGAAGTAAAACAGGTTGGAAGTGCAGCAATTACCGATGCAAAAGGACTTTACTTCATCAACCCACAAGGAAAAGAGAGCGGAAAAGCTACGCAGATTTGGACTCAGGGAGAAACCGAATCGAACTCGGTCTGGTTCCCAACTATTGATAAACCCAACCAAAAAACCACTCAGGAAATCTTCATGACGGTTCCGGAGAAGTACGTCACTTTGTCCAACGGAATTTTGAAGGATTCCAAAAACGAAGGCAACAATTTCCGCACAGATCATTGGGTGATGGACAAAAAACATGCGCCTTACCTTTTCTTTATGGGAGTTGGTGAATATGCCGTGGTGAATGATAAATGGAGAAGTATTCCGGTGGATTATTACGTAGAAAAAGAATATGAACCTTATGCAAAACAGATTTTCGGAAACACGCCGGAAATGATGGAATTTTTTTCTAAAAGATTAAATTACGATTACCCTTGGCAAAAATACGCTCAAATCACCGGTGTTGATTATGTTTCCGGTGCAATGGAAAATACCACTTCCACGCTTCATTCCGCTATGGCGCAGCAAAAACCGGGCGACCTGATCGATGAAAACCGTTGGGAGGATGTGATTTCCCATGAGTTGTTCCACCACTGGTTCGGAGATTTGGTGACCGCGGAATCCTGGTCAAACATCACCGTTAATGAGTCTTTCGCCAATTATTCGGAATATCTGTGGAATGAGTATAAATATGGAAAAGATTTCGCGGATTACACTTTGATGAAAACCCGGGAAGGGTATTTCCGCGATCCGTCAAATGTTTCCAAGGATTTGGTGCGGTTTAATTATCATTCCAGGGAAGATGTTTTCGATGGGGTTTCTTATAATAAAGGTGGTTCAATTCTTCACATGTTGAGAAATTATTTGGGAGACGACGCATTTTTTGCAGGATTAACGGATTACCTGAAAACCAACGAGTACGGAACCGGAGAAGCGCAGCAACTTCGACTTTCATTGGAAAAAGTCTCAGGAAAAGATTTGAATTGGTTCTTCAATCAATGGTATTACGGAAACGGAAATCCTAAACTCACTTACTCTTCCACTTTTGATCCGGTGAAAAAGATGGTCACAGTTTCCATCATCCAAAATCAGGGTCAATACTTTCAGTTTCCTTTGGCGATAGATGTGTTTGAGAATGGGAAACCCTCAAGACAAAATGTTTGGGTTGCAGCGAAAAGCAAGAATGATTTCACGTTTCCTGTTTCAAAAAGTCCGGACCTGCTGAATATTGATGCAGATGGCATTCTGCTTTCCGAAATCACAGAGAACAAAACTCCCGACCAATATTTTCTGCAGTATACGGGATCCAAAGAATTTTTGAGTCGGTATAAAGCAGTAGAAAATGCGGTAGATAATGCTGCGAAAAACGCTACATCTCTGAAAACATTGGTAGCCGCGTTGAAAGACAGTAATTTCAGAATCCGAATGAAGGCACTGAGCGGATTGGATTTCTCAAAACCGGATCATCAAAAAGCGGCGCTCGCCGAAGTGGAGAAAATTGCGGCAAACGATCCGAAAACTTTGGTGCAGTCTGCTGCAATAACAGCTTTGGCAAAAATGAAAGATAAAAAATACCTGCCGGTCTTCGAGAAGGGAATGTCTGCGGTTTCCAATGCGGTAAAAGGTGCTTCTTTGGGAGCGATTTCATTGATTGATCCAGCCAGAGTCTCTGTTTTAGCTGATAAAATAGATTTGGAAGGCGCAAGTGACGAACTGATCTCACAACTTTTGCCGATCATCGTAAAAAATAAGATTGAAAAGCAGATGCCGGCAATTGCTTCCACAGCAGCGTTTTATCCGTTTATCAAATTCCAGAACCCAGAGTTGGGCGCCTCAGCAGAGGAGGCCTTCAACTGGATTATGGGTTCCGACAATTTGAAGGCAACTGAAAATCTGACAAAGGTTTTGACCCAGGTCAAAAGCCAGATCGGGCAAAATCCACAGGCAAAAATGATGATCGTTCAAATCCTGAAAGAAGGACTTGGCAAAAAAATGCAGGTTTTGAAGGCGAATCCATCAAGTCCGACGATCAATGCGCAGATTGATCTGATCAATAAGGCGATTGAGGCGTACAAATAAGATGATCTGATATCTGGAAAAAAAAACAAAGCCACCCGCACTGAGGTGGCTTTTTTTGAATATTTCTACTTTACCTGAAATTCTGGATTTCCAGTTTCATTAAGCAGAAAAGCAAACTCTTTAGACAATTGTGCAAATTGCTCATCCATAGTGCTTCCGCCGAAATGGCCCGCTTTGTAATCCACATAAAGGTAAACCGGATTTTTGGAATCAGTTTGATCCTGCATTTTTGCGGCAAATTTCGCAGGAATGAAACTGTCAACTCGCGGATCATTGAAGCCGGTTGTAATCAGCTGTGCAGGATATTTCGTTCCTTTTTTGATGTGCTGAAACGCGTCCATTTCGTAGAGTGCTTTAAACTCGGTTTCGTCTTTGATGGTTCCGAATTCGGGTATGTTTACCGGTCCGTTTGCGGAAAATTCCATCCTTAAAGTGTTTAGGCATCCCACTTTGGGAATGGCAACTTTGTACAGATCTGGTCTTTCGGTGATGGCTCTTCCAATCAATATTCCACCTGCACTTGCTCCGGTAATTCCCAGTTTCTCTGGAGAAGTGAATTTATTTGTAATTAAATATTCTGCAGCTGCATTGAAATCTTTCCAGGTGTTGGGTTTTGTTGTTTTTTTTCCGGCAAGGTACCAATCGTTTCCTTTTTCGCCACCGCCCCTCACGTGAGCGAAAGCGAGAACCACACCCCGGTTCAGCAGTGGCAGATAATTTCTTTGAAATACAGGTGCATATGCAATCATGCCATAGGAACCATAACCCATCATCAATGCCGTGTTACTGCCATCTTTTTTTAGTTTTGTTTTGTCATAAACGATACTCAGTGGAACCATGGTTCCATCATGAGAAGGATATTCAATTTCTTCATAGGCCAGATTTTCCAAATTAGGAAAGTTGAACTTCACGGTTAGAAAGTTTTCCCATTTTTTCTTAGTGGGCAAATCGTATGGGAAGACATTGAAGGGTTTTGTCCAACCTGTGTTGATCAACACGATTTCATTGTCGTCCTGTCTTTCGTTGAAAGGCATAGACATTACGTTTCCTTCAATGTTTGTATTTAAGTTTTCATTCTTGCCATTACGCAGGTTGTATGTCACGATTTTGGTCTGAATACCATTATGGTCTTGATCAATGACCAAGAAATCTTTGGTCTGGAAAACTCTGTCAATTTTCCAGTCACTATTTCCGTCTAATATTACTTTCGCATTGGCGATGTCTGGATTTTTCAGTGAAGTTTTGATCAGTCTAAAGTTTGAATTGCCTTTTGGTGTTTGAAAGTAAACATCGTGGCCATCTACAAACATTTGATGGATTTCATCACTTTGGTCGACCAGTTTTTTCCAATCTGTTTTTTTATTTTTGAAATCAGATTTTAACGCATAGTAATAAGTTGCGTTGGGATCTACTGTAAATATCCCCAAGAAAACATAAGGGGAGTTTTTATAGGATGAAATGCCCAGATAATCCATGGGTTTGATTTCTAATTCTGGATATTTTTCGGCACTCGCCAATAATATGTCTGAGGAAATTGGAGTTCCAATCTTGTGTAATTTTAAAGCTAAATTAAGGTTGTTCATAGGATCATGAACGTCATAGCTTTTATATTGTCTGTAAATAATTTCTGATTTACTGGTGTCAAAAAAATATCCTTCGCTGTGGGGAATTACATCTGCCAGGAATTTGCCAGTCGAAACCTCCATAATTCGAACGTCTCCCAGTTCCGATCCGGATTCACTGAGGTTAAAGATGATTCTTGAACCATCATCACTTATTTGAGTGTTATAATCCATCGTTTTTCCTGCCATAAATTTTTGGGGATCAAAAAGCAGTTTTTCAGCACCGTTTTCACCATCCCGGTAATAAAGCTTTCTTACCTGTTCGCCGGCATTTTTCCGATTGTAGAAATATCGATTTCCTGATTTTCCGGCAGGAATATTCATTCCTGGGTTCATTTTTTCGTATTGCTTTAATTCCTTAATGAGTTGATCTTGACCAGGAATCTTAGACAGCTGAGAATTGGTGAAATCTGCTTGTGATTTTAGCCAAGAAACCATTTCGGGGTTTTTTACATCTTCCATCCAGCGGTAATCATCTTGGACTTTCTGGCCCCAAATTTCGTCCGTTACCGGTGCTTTTTTTGTCGGTGGATAAATGAACTGTTGTGCGGTGATGAGCTGGAATGCTGCGCTCATACAAATTAAAGTGACTTTTTTCATGATTTAGGTGTTTTAGGGTTGCGGAGATTAGGAAATAGAACAATAAAAAGTTGTTCGCCGCATTTTATTTTTGCAGCGATTTACTTAACAAAGCTAAGAAGGTTTTTGAAAAAATATGAGCGTTAAAACACCCTTTCTTATTATGTTGATGTTTTTATTCTATTAGAAATCAGGAAAACACTCTTTTCATCAGCTTTTCCAATAATTGGGTACGGATAATTTTTTTTTAAGGACAAATAAAATGATTTCGCCCGTTTTTTGATTAAATTTGAATAAATCTTTTATTCGATGGCATACATAGATTATTACAAAATTCTGGAAGTCGATAAAAAGGCGAGCGCCGAGCAAATAAAAAAGGCGTACCGGAAACTTGCCCGAAAATATCACCCAGATATGAATCCTGGCGACAAAGGAGCTGAGAAGAAATTCAAAGAAATCAATGAAGCCAATGAAGTTCTCAGCAATCCCGAAAACCGTGAAAAGTACGATAAATACGGGGAGCACTGGAAGCAAGGTGAGGAATTTGAAAAAGCAAAGCAGCAGCAAAGATCATATCAGCAAAGCCAGAACTACGGTGGATTTGCAGCAGAGGATTTCTCTGGAGGAGAAGATTTTTCTGATTTTTTCCAAAGCATGTTTGGTGGTGCGGGAACTGGCTTTGGCAGAAGTTCCAGAGGTAATGCTTCGGGAAAATTTAAGGGTCAGGATGTGGAGGCGGAAATTAACCTGCACTTGAGAGACGCTGCCAAAACACATCAGAAAACCTTTGAAATAAACGGTAAAAAGGTGAGGATTACGATTCCGGCAGGAATTGCAGACGGACAGAAAATCAAACTTAAAGGCCATGGAAATCCTGGATTTAATGGAGGTCCAAATGGTGATCTATTCATCACTTTTAATATTTCCGAAGACCAACATTTCAAAAGAAATGGTGATGATTTGAATTCAAGAGTTGAAATCGATTTATATACCGCCGTTTTGGGGGGAGAGGTGAAGATCCCTACTTTAGACGGAAGTGTGAAACTGATGGTGAAGCCAGAAACCCAAAACAATACCAAAGTAAGATTGAAAGGTAAAGGATTTCCGGTGTATAAAAAAGAAGGGGAGTTTGGGGATTTGTTTGTGACGTACCATGTGAAGCTTCCGACTCATCTGACGGAGCGAGAAAAGGAACTTTTTCAGGAACTTAAAAACTTAAAGAAATGAGCGAGCGAATTTCAAGAGAAGAACTTGTAAAAATCTATGATATTGAAATCACTTTTTTTGATTCCCTGGAAGAAGCAGGATTGCTGAAAACGGAGACCGAAAATGATGTGAAGTATCTTTTGTATGAAGAACTGCCCGCACTTGAAAGGTTTGCAAACTGGCATTATGATTTGGATGTGAATCTGCCCGGACTGGAAGTCATTCATCATTTGCTGGAAAAAATGGAGCGTCTCAGTCAAGAAAACCGGAGACTGATGCGGTTATCGACTTATTTTATGGAGGAATAGATTATGGTCATCGATTTGTAAATGAAATGATTCAAGAAGTATATTGCTGGGTATTTTCATTTATGATTTCAAATGCCCCTATCTGTATAAATTATTAAAAAAAAATTAAATTGTATTTCGGGATTAACAAGAAATTATGACAGTTCATTAGAATTTACTAAGTTCGCCGGAATACTAATTTAATTTATTTTTAATGAAAAAACTTTTATTATTGTGCTTTTTGGCCATTGGAATTGGGATGAGTGCCCAATACAATTACACTTCTACTGATCCATTTAATGATCCGGCAAGGATTTTTTTTGCTGCTACACCCAGCAATGTGACTGGCGCATGTGGCACCAGCAACGGTATTAGCCAGGCGACTACTGCTTTAACTACGCAGATTGGAGTAGCAATCCAGCTTGATAAACTTGCTGTACCACAAACCAACAATGGACAGGCGGCAACTATTTCCCTCAACTTTAAGAAAAGCGGAACAGGATCAGGAACACTATATTTGGTGTTATTTGATGCTCCACACGGCGACACAACGTGGAATATTAATACAATAGCGCAAGTCGCCATAACCAGTGCTACAGTAACCACATGTACATCACTTACAGGAACTATTCCAGCAGGTATTATGAAAACAGATGGAGCAACAGATTATGCTTATGGATATTTCTATGCTGCGACTTCTGGAAATGCAACTTTTACAACGACGGATTATAAAATAGTTCAGGATGTGGCAACAGATGTACCATTATGTAGCACTTTTATTAGTCCACTAGATGGTTCTACTCTTAATTATGGTGCACATAATTTTAAATGGAATGCAACTCCTAAAGCCGTTGGATATCAGTTAAGCGTGGGTACAACACCAGGAGGAAATGATGTATTTAATAATACTATTGTTGGAGGATTGACCAACCAATATGTGCCATTGAGTCCAAATAAAACTTATTATGCGAAACTTGTACCTTACAATTTGGTTGGCAATGCCACGGGTTGTCAAGAAATCAGCTTCAGTACCAATAACGTGTTAGGATATTGTGACGCTACATCGCCAACATATACCAATACGACGTATGAGATTATCAGCAGCGTGGTTTTTGCGGATGTCAATAATGTGACCCCTACTGTGGCAAATACCCCTGGATATTTAGATTATACTTCGGTAACTGCCCATGTGAAAAAACAGCTCACCTATCCAATTACAGTAAATATTAAGGGATTTGATTCTGCCGGCCCAGATAAAACGAGTGTTTGGATCGATTATAATCACGACGGAATTTTTGCAGATAATGAAAAAACAGTACTATCAAATGCAGCTGCAGCGACGGGAAATATCACTATACCTGCTTCGGCTTTAAATGGGCCAACAAGAATGAGAATCAGTATGACTTATTCTGCGGATCCAGTTTCTTGCGGTAATAATGCTTATGGACAGGTTCAAGATTATACCGTAGATATCCAGGATTTAGTACTGCCTAGCTGTACTGCAATTACTTCTCCAGCGGACGGGGCAACAAATGTAACTGCAGCTTCCACAATATTGAATTGGATTAAAGATGATAATGCTAGTGGGTACAAAGTTTATGTTGGAACTGCATCAAACAATTACAATGTTGTAAATGGAACAATTGCAACTACAAACAGTTTTAACTTAAACGGTCTTGCATTAAATACCACTTATTTTGTGAAGGTGGTGCCAACAAATCCAATTGGAGATGCAACAGGTTGTTCAGAAATTTCTTTCACCACAGGTGCAAATTGGACTTATTGTGCAGCAACACATTCAACCGTAAACGCAGATAGAATGTCTAATGTCACTTTCGCAGATATTAACAATCCAAGTACTGTTACCACAATTCCAAACGGGTATGAAGATTTTACCGCAGTAGTAGGAAATGTAACTCAGGGTCAAAGCTATCCAATGACCATTACTTTAGCTAGTGCAAATACCAATGATAAAGTAAGTGTTTGGATCGATTTAAATAATAATGGAGTGTTTGATGCTTCGGAAAGATTCGATTTGACTGGATCGGGAACTGGTCCAAGAACAGGTACAATTGCCATCCCTGCAGACGCCACGATCGGAAATACAAGAATGAGAGTTCGTATGTCCAGACAAAACAGCATTGCATCTATCGTAGCTTGCGGCAATATTTCTGCACAAGGTAGAACACACGATTACACATTGAATATTATCGACAAAACATTAGCCGTTTCAAACGCAAACAAAGATGCTGTATCGGTTTATCCAAACCCGTTCACAGATATCCTGAGAATCTCTGATGTGAAAAATGTGAAATCGATCACCATTAGCGATGTTTCTGGAAGACAGGTGAAAACACTTGCTCCGGCTGCAGAACTTAATCTTTCTTCATTGAACGCAGGATTGTATCTGGTAACATTGCACATGAACGACGGATCTGTGAAAACAGTGAAAGCAATCAAGCAGTAATTACTCAGATGATACCTTTACGAATCGCCCCAATTTTGGGGCGATTTTTTCATGCATTGGAATTGCGCTCAAATTGTAAATAATTGGGTATTTTGAATGATGACTTAATATTGAATTAAAAGATGTCTTGTTTTAAGATTAAAAAAATGTTAAAAATCTGTTTTATTGGTGAATCACATAATTTATACCCTAAATTAAACTATATTTGGCGACAATTTAAAAAAATATACATGAAAAAACTTTTACTCGCATGCGGGGTAGTTTTCGGAATTTGTGTTTCTGCACAAGTCTCCGGGACAAAAATGATCGGGGTAGATTATTTAACATTGGCTGAAGCGTTCACAGAGCTAAATGCAAGTGGGGTAGGTCCTGGCGGCGCCACAATCAAGGTTCCAGCCGGATATGCGGAAACTGCTCCTTCAGGAGGATTTACTTTAGGATCTATGATTCTGAATGCATCGCTTTCTTCAAGTAATCCACTTGTCATCCAAAAAAGTGGATCCGGGCCAAATCCGGTGATTAATGCGCAGGTTGGAACCACAGCTTATGATGCTTTCTTTAAATTTGTGGGTGTGGATTATATGACCATTGATGGTTTTACACTTCAAGAGAATCCAAGTAATAGTACTGCAATTACGGCAATAGAAAGAGGATTTTATTTTTATCCTTTGGATGCGACGGACGGTTGTAACAATAACACCATTCAGAATAACGTGGTGAACTTTATCAACGGTGGCGCAGCTACTCCTACTTCCGGTGTTTACTTTGCACATACCACGGAATCTGGAACTGCCCTTATACCCACCGCTACTTCAGGACTGAACAGCAATAACAAGATTTACGGGAACACCATCAATAACGCTTTGTCAGTCGGTATAATGCTGAACGGATATGCAGCTGCTGCTCCATACACATTGAGGGATACCGGAAATGATGTAGGAGGAACTTCAGTTGCCACTGGTAATACATTCAATAATTTGGGTGCATTAGGTTATGTTACAGCATATGGCTTATTTGGCACTTATCAGGCATCTTCCAATGTTTCTTTCAATACCATGAATTTTGCAGACGGAGGTTTAGGAGCGGCTGGAATCTATATCTACGGTGACAACACGTCTTTTACAATAAATAATAACAAAGTGAATGCGCCAAACCGTTTGAATTATACTTCCACAAGCAGCGGAACTTATGCGGGTATTTATTGTTTAAGTACAACTGCTTCCACAGCAGTAAATTTAACGGCAAATAACAATGAGATTAATTTGGGAACCATAGCAAATCATACCGGTACAACTTACCAATCCGTATATGGAATTTTGCACGGCTATGCAGGTACTGCGAATACTGGATCCCTCACTGCCACAAAAAATAAATTGAACGGTTCTTCTTTTGGTACCTACTATGGAATTTATACAACCGCTTCTGGACCTCAAACGGATATTATCGACAACACCGTAAGCGGAATCAATATTGCAGCAAATGGCTACTTGATTTACGCCAATGCTACAGCGCTCACCAATATTTTGCAAAATAAAGTATATAACGTGCAGGCTACTGGCGGAGCAAGTGTGCTCTATGGTGTTTATATTGTAGGAACCACAGTTTCTGCCAATACGTACATTGTAAATAATTTAATTGGTGATTTGCGTGTTCCAAACAGCAGCACTACTTCAGTTGGTTTGGCAGGGATCTACCTTGCTTCCAGTGGTGCCACTTCAAATCTCAAAGTATATTACAATTCAATCTATTTGAATGGTACATCTTTGGGAGCTAACTTTAATTCCACAGGTATTTACCATACATTTAACACTACTTCAACTACTGCAACGTTGGACATGCGAAACAATATGGTGATCAACACTTCCACACCTAAAGGAACAGGATATGCATCTGCATTCAGAAGAAGTGCATCTACTAATCTTAATAATTATGCGGTAACATCAAATAACAACAACTTTTTTACAGGTTCTGGAACTAACCAAAATATCTATTATAACAGTGCTACTGCCTATTCTACAATGTCTGCGTTCCAGACTCATGTAGGCGTCAGAGAAACCAATTCCCAGAATATTAGTGCAGATTTTCTTTCCACTAATGGAACTTCTACGGATTTCCTTAAATTGAATCCAAGTTCTGAAAATACAGAATTGCTTGATAACAAAGGAACACCGATTGCTGCTTATACGACTGATTACACGGGCGCAACTAGAGATGCTGCGACTCCAGATATAGGTGCGTATGAGTTTACTTATGTTGCCCCTACAACCGCTCCTTCATGTACTTCACTCACAGGAAATCTCACTGGTCTCGCACCAAATCCTGCAACTATTTCGTGGGCATTGGCTAATGGAGCTACAGGTTATAAAGTATATATTGGAACCACTGATGGTGGAACAGATATCGTAAACGGAACATTGACAACAGCGTTGAGCACCCAAGTAAACCTTATCGGTAATTCAACTTATTACGTGAAAATTGTACCTACTAATAATATCGGAGATGCCACCGGTTGTGTCTATACCGCTATTACTACTGGATCATTTGTTTACTGCACAGCAGGAGCAACCTCTACTTCATTTGAAAAGATCTCAAATGTTACTTTTGGAACCATTAACAATAACTCTACTTCTACTGCAGGATATGAAGATTTCACTGCTATTTCCACAAATGTAAATAGAAAAGGAACTTACTTGCTTTCAGTAAAAGCATCTACTTACTTTGCAAGTGATAGTTATTTTGCGTGGATCGATTATAATCAAAATGGTGTTTTTGAAGACGCGGAGAGAGTTCAGCTTACAGGTGCCTCAGCAACTACACCGGGAATCGCAACCATTGTAATCCCTGCTGACGCCAAATTTGGTACAACAAGGATGAGAATTAAGTTGGTCGATGGAACAGACAATACCCCTTGTCAAACCTATACTTATGGACAAGTGGAAGACTATACCGTTAAGATTGTTGCTCCGGATGTAGCTTTAATTACAGCTCCTGCTAATGGTGCAACTGGGGTTTCCACAAGTCCAGCTACGATCACATGGGGTGCGGCAACTGGCGCTACGAACTACAAACTTTTCGTGGGAACTGCTTCTGGAAATTATGACGTGGTAAATGGAACTTCTACTTCATCTACAACTTATGACCTTAATTTGAATCCAAGCACTACTTATTATGCTAAAGTGGTTTCCAACGATGGATCAGCTGATTCCACAGGTAATCTGGAAATCTCTTTTACAACGGATGCTGCACTTGCGGTTAACAATGCTAATAAGACTGAAATTTCCATCTATCCGAACCCGTTCACAGATATCCTGAGAATCTCTGATGTGAAAAATGTGAAATCGATCTCTGTAAGCGATGTTTCAGGAAGACAGGTGAAAACACTTGCTCCGGCTGCAGAACTTAATCTTACTTCATTGAATGCAGGATTATATCTGGTAACATTGCACATGAACGACGGATCTGTGAAAACAGTGAAAGCAATCAAGAAGTAATTTCTTAAATGATACTTTGATGAATCGCCCCAAATTTGGGGCGTTTTTTTTTGAATAATTCTCAGATTTTACTTTTTCTCGAATACCGGTTAAAATTATTATGCTTGATTATCAATCATTTAATGTTTTATTTAAAATTATTTCACTACTTTGTATTGCATATTACTAAATTATTTCCATATCTTTGCTTTGTAAAGTTGAAGAAGTGACGACTTCTCAAAAAATGGAAATAGTTCCAATTAATAACCTCATAAAAAATGAACACAGAAAACACCAAAGCGCAAATGCGAAAAGGCATTCTGGAATTCTGCATTTTGAGTTTGATTGAAAAAAAAGAAATGTATGTTTCTGACCTGATCGACGAACTGAAAAAAGGAAAACTGGATGTAGTGGAAGGAACTCTGTATCCTTTGCTGACCCGATTGAAAAACGGCGAATTCTTATCCTACCGTTGGGAAGAATCCACAGGCGGACCACCGAGAAAATATTACCAGATTACCGATCAAGGAAAACTGTTTCTCGCCGAACTGCTAAACACCTGGAACGAATTAACAGATTCCGTAAATCAAATTACTCAAAAATCGATAAGCTAAATAAAATGAACAAGACACTCTCAATAGGACTCGCCGGTTTCTCCTTCACAATTGAGGAACACGCATACATCAAATTAAGTGACTACCTCGCTGCACTGCGAAATTCATTGGATGCAAATGAAGCAGATGAAGTGATGCACGACATTGAAATCAGAATGGTGGAAATCTTTAAAGACTCCCTAGGAAAACGTGAAGTCATCAACGATGACGACGTGGAAAAAGTAATCACCCAAATCGGTAAACCCGAAGTCATCGAAGAACAGGAAGAAGCTTATTTTTCTGATAAAACCAAAAACCAGAAGAACAGAAAAACCTACAGCAGTTCCACCGAACAAAAACAACTTTTCAGAGATCCGGAAAGACAGAAAATAGCCGGAGTTTGCGCCGGACTGGCCCATTATGTGGGAATGGATATTGCCGCCATGCGCGCAATCTGGGTGGGATTATTCCTGTTGCTTTTTCCACTTCCCGGTTCGCCAATGCTGATGGTGCTTTTATACATCATTCTATGGCTCGTCATGCCGAAAGCGGAAACCGCAGCAGATTTTTTAAAGATGAAAGGAAAACCGATCAACTTTGACAATATCAAAGAAGAATCCAACAAGATTGTGCAGTTTGCCAATGAATCCACACAAAGAGTGGGCGAAATTTACCATGAAAACAAACCCTATATCAACAAAGCCGGCAACGGATTGTGGAATGTAGTAAGGTTTGTATTGGGCGGAATCTTCTCGCTGATGGGCATTTCCCTGCTGTTGGGATCTTTTGCGGTCTTTGGAATTTCGGGATCAGACAATATCCATTTCTTTGATAATCTTGGATTTTACCTTCAAGACAACAACCTGGGTTTCCTGGTGATCGCAGTTGGTTTTCTCACCATGTTTATACCGGCACTCATCTTTTCTTACCTGGCCATGAAACTGTTTTCGCCAAAAACAAAACTAAACAATACAGGATTTGTGATCGGCGGATTGGTATTGCTCTGGATCGGATTGGTTGCTGCAACCGGTTTCAGCGCCATCAAATTCAAAACTCAGTATAGCGGGAATAATGATGAGACTGAAAATGTAGCGATCAACACCACTTCCGATTCCATTTTGGTGGATGTGAAAAGAGTGGTTATTCCACCATCCTTTAAAGCTTATTGGGATGATGTGTACTCAGACAAAAAGACCATCTACAAACAGGATTATCCCAATGTGGATGTGAAAAGAATGGACGTGAAAGCACCTTATCTGGAAATCAAAAAAAATGCAGACGGATATAATTTGCCGCTCAGAATGCAGGTTCCGGTAGAAATTGTGGATAACAAAATTTTGCTGCCCAACTATTACTCTTATCCGTATGAACACCGTTTCAGGGATTACAGAGTAGATTATGAACTGGTGGTTCCGAAAAACATGAAAGTCATTTCCCTAAACGGTGAGCGTGGATTTTCGGTCAGAGATGATGCAGAGGAAAACGAAGATGCTGCTTCGGGAAGTACTAACGGATCAACAGGCAAGAATTCCATCGTGGTCAATTCCAATGACGAAGACTCCATCATCGTGAATGGGAAAAAAGTCAGCAGGGAAGAAGGTGAGCTCATCATGAAGAAAATTGATAAGAAGGATTTGAAAGATATCGACATCACCGTGAAAGACGGTAAAAAAGAAATCATCATCAAAACCAAATAATGAGAGTGGATGAGCAAAAGCGGATTCCTTACCAAAAAAGTTATTCGCTTTTCGCTTGTTCATTCTTTAACTAAATAAAAACCAAAATCATGGCACAGCTCTTTTTTGAAATCGTACTGAAAATTGTTGCTTTTGTCACCAGTTTTCTGAATTAGAATTTCTTGAAATCAATACTGACAAAACTGATGGAGTGATTCATCAGTTTTTTTGTTTAGCGTAAAAAGGATAAAATTTCTTTTGAAAAAATCAAATTGAGTTCCCTTTCGATAGCGGGAAAGCATATTTAAGATTATTTTGGATTTTTACCTTTAGTATTTCTCCTTCAGATAAAGATACGCCGTCAGATATTTATTCAAACGCTTGTAATCCCTATCGGTCAAAGGTTTGGTGAATCTGGTCAAATCCATATTATCCCGCAAATCATTCATTTTAACGGCAACTGCGAGTGGTGATTTCTCGGTTTGCTTCACAAATTCTGTGTAATCCTGATCAGGCGGATTCTTCGTGAGACATTCAATCGCAAAAACGATATCTTGCGGAAATCCCTCCTGCAAAAGGTACTCCAAAGTTATTTTCGGGCAATCCTCGATCACGTCATGCAAAACCCCCACTATTTTTTCATCATAAGTTTTTCCATAATTCATCACACGGATTACATGACCGATATATGGTGTTCCAAATTTGTCGGTTTGTCCTTTGTGCGCCCGGTCAGCGATTTTTATGGCCTTATTTAAAAGTTCCTCCTTGGTCATGGTCATTTTCAAAAGACAAATTTATATTTTTTGATTTTCGTGTGAAAGGAATGTGAAGTAGATTTTTAGATCTCCTGGTTCAATTTTTCAATCTTCTTCCGGTCACCTACTACGAAAATGATATCGTCTTCCAGTAAAATTTCTGTGGATTTGGGATTAAGTATCCTTTCTTCTCCGCGCCTGATCGCTACAACTAAGCCATCAGTCTTGTCGCGGATTCCAGATTCACGGATGGAGATATTTTTGGCGGGTGAATGATGATTGATCAGGATTTTTCCCAGTTTCACGTCATTGGCGTCGGTCTCCTCCGCACTTTCAAAATTTTCGAATATCGGCTTGAATACCTGGAAATCATCATCTGTAGTGATAATTCCCACTTTATCATAAGGCATCAGAACTTCGTTTCGCTCCGGTGTATGGATGAGTTTTTCACCCCGTTTGATGTAGCCGATATTGATGCCGTATTTTTCACGCCACTGCAGCTCAATCAGCGGTTTTCCAATATAGTTTGCAAGAGGATTCACTTCCAACTCCAAAATATGGACATCCCAAGCAGCGAGATTTTTCTTGATTTCGCTGTTGCCGGCAAGTCGCGTGACTGCTTCAGACTGCGCATTTCCGTCCGTTCGGTCATTGAGATTTCTGATAAATCTTTTCTCCAGCCGATTATAGAAGCGGTTAATCCTTTTGTTGAAAAGCACAATAATGATCACCGCCACTGGAATCGTGATAAAGAACGAAACCTGTGTGGAAGCAAAACGGTCCAGGAAAAAGCCGAGGATTGCAATTCCGAAACCAATTCTGCAAATTTCGATGATGAGCAAAGGGCCTCTGTTGTATTTCTTTTTGGTCCATAAATCATGGTAGGCACCGGATTTTGGCCTTTTCATCATCAATGCCCATAAAAAAGGCAAAATGAAAAGAATCGGAATGGCATTGCCAATAATGTTCTTAATGTCATTGGACTCCAGGTTTTCATTGATTTTCGGAATGATGAATTTTGAAAATAAAAGATAAATCGCAATAATCACAATTCCGTTGATCATCAGAATTCTGCCGTAATTCTTGAGCAACGTTTGCCAGCTGTTTTCGGCCTGGATATTCTGGATGTTTGAGGAATATTTGTTGATCCTCTCAATGTATTTCGGGGGAATGATTTTCACAAGCCAATTATAGAGCGGCTCCGAAAGCTTTATCATATAGGGCGTGGTGAAAGTGGTTATCGCTGAAACGCCAACTGCCACAGGAAAAAGGAATGGTGAAATCACACCCAAGCTAAGTCCCAAAGTGGCCACAATGAATGCGAATTCCCCAATTTGAGCCATGCTCATCCCCACCTGAACAGATTGTTTTAAAGGCTGCCCGGAAATCAACGCACCCAAAGCCGAGCTGAAAAGTTTTCCAAACAAGGTCAAAAAAGTGACCGCCAAAATCGGAACTGCATAAGTGATCATATCGCTGTAGTTGATCATCATTCCCACAGAAACGAAGAAAACTGCACCGAAAAGGTCTTTCACAGATTTTAAGGTGTGTTCTATTTTTTCGGCAACGGTAGTTTCCGCAATGATGGAACCCATCACAAATGCTCCCAATTCTGCGGAAAATCCCACAGAAGTAGCAATCAATACCATTCCCAGGCAAAGTCCAATCGATAGAATCATCAGTATTTCTTCATCCACCAGATTTTTGATTCGCTTTAAAAAAGTGGGCAAAAGAAATATTCCCAAAAGAAACCACAAAATCAGGAAGAAGAGCAGCTTGGCAACCGTGTAAAGGATCTGTGTTCCTTCAAATTCTTTGGTAACCGCTATGGTAGAAAGCAAAACCATCAATAAAATTACCACAATATCTTCCACAACAAGCACACCGAAAACAGTTTTCGCAAAATTTTTGGTCTTCACTCCCAGTTCATCGAATGCCCGAATGATAATCGTGGTGGAGGAACTTGCAAGCATTCCGCCCAGAAACATAGAGTCCATCGTACTCCAGCCAAGCATTTTCCCAGTGAAATATCCGGCGATGGTGATAAAAATAATTTCCACAAAAGCAGTGATGGATGCGGAACCGCCCACATTCATCAGTTTCTTGAAACTGAACTCCAAACCTAAACTGAAAAGCAGGAAAATCACACCGATTTCTGCAAGCGTCTTGATGTTTTCGTTATCTACTACAGAGGGGAAAATCTTAAAATTGGGACTTACCAGAAATCCGGCGATAATATATCCCAAAACCAGCGGTTGCTTGATCCTCCTGAAAATTAAAACGACAAAAGCCGCTACAATTAAAATCAATGCCAAGTCTTCAATCAACTTCGGTAAATGTCCCATACTTCCTAAAAATCTCGATTTCTCCAAAAATAAAAAAATGCCGTGACAAATCAAAGCATTTCTTTCAATTTCAGTGGAAGATTTGGTCCGCTTCTTCCAAAAGCACCTGACCTGCTTCCATGTTTTTCATGGATTCATAGCCGTTTTCGATTTCTTTTTTTTATTTGCTGAAACCGACTTTGACATTCCCGCCGTTTAGATTCATAGTTTAAATTTTACCGAAAAGTTCACCACTCGTCCGTCAATCGGTGCCCAAAGCGGATTGAAAGTAGGGTTCAAAATACTTCCTGTATAAAGCGTCTCCTTTCTGCTCTGTCTAAAATCGAACAGGTTTTCGCAATTTAAAACCACCGTAAAATGTTCTCCCAATTCTTTGGAAACCATCGCGGCAGCGAAAAGATATCCCGGAGTTTCAGTATAATCCAGTCGGCGTTGTTTTCCGGTGTAGCTGGCTTCGATTCCCGCTTTCCAGGTTTTGAATTCTTTCAGCGCAGTCATGGCAAAACGGTTTTTCGGAGTTAACGGAATGAATTGGTTTTGACTTAAATATTTATTTTCAGCAATCGTGAAAGTGTATCCAAGATAAAGTTCCCATTCGTCCAAAGTCGCCCTCATGTAAGTGTCGAAACCTTTTGAGACTACAGGTTCCGTTTCATTCCGGAAATACACATTTCCATTGGAATCATAATTCGCAACAACTGGATTGTTGATCTGCGTTAAAAAGAAAGCCTGATTAATAAAGATCGAATTTTTTTCGCCGCTTTCATCTTCTGCAAAAGTCTTCCTGTAATTAATTTCGAAATTGCAGCCTGCCGATTTTTCCGCTTTCGTCGTCTGGATATTGATGGGCAAAAGTTTTTCTAAAGGATAATCGGTGATTTGCGGAGCTAAGGAATTCGGGACTTTATAACCGAAACCAACTCCTGCTCTTGTAGCCCAGTTTTCATTAAACCGATGAATTACCGCAACCTGTGGAAGGAAAAAACTTCCGTAATTTTTGGTAAAGTCATTTCGGATGCCGCTTTCAATGGTGGTTTTTTGAAGTTTTAAGGTGTTTTGAAGGAAAAGTCCGAAGCTGTTATTCTCAAATTTCGGAATCTGGAAATGTTTGAAACTTTCTGGCGTGAATTGATTTCCCTGAAAATCCGCTCCCAAAACCCAAATCATTTTATCCATCGGTTTTACGAAAGATAATTCCGAAAAATAATTTTGTTGACGGGCACTGAGATCGTTTTCATTCGAGCTCAATTTCCGGTTGAAGTCGCTCCAACTGTTTTTAAAATCCAGCTTGGATTTATCCGAAAATTTTTGTTGGAAAAGCAATTCGTAGGTATTGCGGCGGGTTTTGTTTTCCTCGAAATATTGGTGGTTTTGGTCCGGGTTTCCATGAATGACATTCATATCGCCACCAATATTTTTATCGAAACTGCCGCTCCATCCGATCGTAATGGTTGAATTTTGCGAAGGATAAAGAAATAGTCTTGGATGAAGTACAACTGAATTCTGTTTCGGAACGTCAGAAAAACCGTCTTTGTTCACATCCTGTGCATTTTGCGAAGTTCCTCCGACAAAGAAAGTATATCCGAAATTTGTGAATTTCTTTGCAGCAAAGATGTTTAGGTTTTTTTCATCTAATGTGGAGTAGTTCGCCAATGCCGTGAATTCCTGTTTGGAAATAGGTTTCCTTGAAATAATATTCACCAATCCACCAATTGCACCTCCTCCGTAAAGTGTGGAAGCCGAACCTTTGATCAATTCAATCTGCTGTAAATCCAGAGGTGGAATATTGAGAACGCCCAATCCGCCCGAAAACCCGTCGAACAAAGGCATCCCGTCTCTTAAAATCTGGGTATATCTTCCGTCCAAACCTTGAATTCGAACATTAGAATTCCCTGAAACTGCCGAAGTCTGTTGAATCTGAACTCCCGAAACATCGCCCAAAATACTTGCGATTCCCATCGGTTTGATGCCGCTTTCTTCCTGCATGTCCTCTTTTCCCAAAACTTCCACTTTCTGTGGCGAGTGTTCTATTTTTTGTTCGGTTCGTGAAGAAGCAACGATTACGACTTCGTCGATCTTTTTCTCCTGGGTGGAATCTATTGGTTTTTGCTGGGAAAATGCTGCTGAAAAAATCAGTGTAAAGATCGGAAAGATTAACTTTTTCATCTGTGATTTAAAGTACAAAGTTAGCTTCTTAAGCCATAAAATGATAGATTGAAAGATTTAAAAATTCATTAAAATCGCATTATGCACCTTCTTGTAAATGTTTTCTATGGGCTATAAAAATCAATACAGAAATGATGATGATTGAAACCACTGAAGCGTTCAGCGTTCCTAAATCCAGCCCACCTTTCGCCAAAGGTTTTGTAAGGAAATCCCCAAAGGTGGCACCAAATGGACGGGTGAAAATAAATGCGATCCAAAATAATAAAATGTGGTTGATTTTCGTATAGTAGTGCATCAATACCACGACCAGGATGATTGCACCGCAAATCACCGCACCGTTAAAGTAGGAGAATCCCAGATTGTCACCTAAGAAATCTCCAAATGCGGTTCCCAAAGAATTTGAAAAGAGAACGGCGATCCAGAAATACATCTCTTTTGAACGTTCGAAAATGGGATAAACCTCAAGGTTTCTGTGTTTTCTGTACCAGAGAAAAAGCGTGACAGCCAAACAGGTGACCAATATTGAGCTTCCTCCTGCATATCCTATTTTCAAGGTTCTATCGATGAAATCTGAAATCTCTGTTCCGAAAGTCGTGGTTCCGATAATAACCAGCCAAAAAACTGCCGGAACATATTTTTTAACGGAAAGTTGCATTGCCAAGAAAATCAGGAAAAGAATTGCCGTCACACTGATTCCGACATAATAACCCAGGTTCAGCGTTTGCGAAATGAAATCGCCCAAGGTTTCCCCCAAAGTTGTGGCAACAATTTTCATCAGCCAGAAAATCAAGGTGATTTTTGCGACTTTGTTGAAGGTTTGGTTTTCCATTTTTTTTATTTTTAAATGATTTGGGTGCTTTCGAAATAAAGTCTTCAGCCAGAAATTCTATGGATTAGGAATTAAGGATCATGAAATTCATTGGATGTAGGGACATCTTCAATTTCAAATATTTTCTGGGGCTTTTCAATAAAAAAACAGAAGCGAAATCACTCCTGTTTCTTGGATTTCAAAAATTTTATTCCTCAGAACAGACCACGGTTCCATCTTCCTTGAATACGACTTCTTTTTTTTGCTGTCCTTTAGTTAAATCTACTTGATAGTTTATGGATTGATCGGCCAGGATGAGTTTTTCGGCATTTTGATCTGGCGTAGAATCTTTAAAACGTGTAGTGAGTTGATTGGATACAGCTTTTGGAAGTTCACTTAAACTGATATCGCTTTCCTGCTGCAGAAATTGCCCATCTATCTTAAAAATGAGGGAAAATGAGGGAGAGTCGGGCTTTTCCACGGTGACGTCTATGGCTTCCAATCCGGAACAAAGGGGGTCTTTTACTGCGCTGATCATTTTGTATCCGGGATAATTGGTAGAAATAAATTCCTGTATGCTTGCCGGCAAGGTGTCCAGGTTAATGTTCTCGCCTGGATATTCTGCGGCTTCTGCACCTTGTTTTACGCTGAGTGCTTCATCAGATGATTGCTGCTCCGAAGTTTGTTCGGTCATTTCATGCTGTTCGTTTTCTTTACTCTGTTTGCATGCCTGGAAGGTCAGTAAACCGACCGCTGCAAAAACGGTGTATACATTTGTTGTTTTCATTTTTTTGGTCTATAAATATTCGTTGATCAGAAGCTTATAGCCACTCCTTATATTTCTTGATGTACCAATTTTTCACCAGTTGTGTAAGCAAACAATACGTAAGCAAAATTCCCGCCAACCATGGAAAATAGGCGATAGGAAGTGCCTGCATTTTAAGCGATTCCGCAATAGGGGTAAAGGGAAGTGCGATTGCAATCAGCATGATCAGTGAGGTGACCGCAGTTAGCGGTGCTGAAGCCCAGCTTTGAATAAACGGGATTTTCCGCGTCCGGATCATGTGCACAATCAGTGTTTGAGAAAGAAGTCCTTCCACAAACCATCCGGTTTGAAACAAAGACTGATGTTCCGGACTGTTGGCTTTAAAGATGAAAAACATCACAGCAAAGGTCACATAATCGAAAACCGAACTGATGGGACCAATCCACAACATAAACCGCTGAATACTTCCGGCTTCCCATTTTTTCGGTTGCTCCAGAAATTCTTCGTCCATGGTATCCCACGGAATTGCCGATTGCGAAAAATCATAGAGCAGGTTTTGGGTGATAATTTGCAATGGAAGCATGGGCAAAAATGGCAGAAGCGCACTTGCTCCTAACATGCTGAACATATTTCCAAAATTAGAACTTGCCGCCATTTTAATGTATTTGACAATGTTTCCAAAAGTCTGCCTTCCTGCCAGAACACCTTCGTGCAACACCATCAAATCTTTCTCGAGCAGAATAATATCTGCACTTTCCTTAGAAATATCAACCGCCGAATCCACAGAGATCCCCACATCAGCTTCCTTCAGTGCGGCTGCGTCATTGATGCCATCACCTATAAAACCGACAGTATTTCCAGCTTGTCGGAGAAGATTTACAATGCGCAATTTCTGCATCGGGTTGATTTTTGCGAAAATCACGGTTTCGATGAGTTTTTTCTGAAGTTCTTCATCCGCATGGTTTTCCAACTCTTCACCGAGCATTATTTTATCAGTTGGTAATCCCACGTCTTTCCCCACTTTTTTTGCAACCAAATCATTGTCACCCGTAATTATTTTCACTTCTACTCCCAGTTGGTTCAAAGCATCAATACTGGGACCTGCAGAAGGTTTGGCAGGATCCAGGAATCCTATGAATCCGGTCAGAGTGAGTTCTGATTCCTCTTTTTTGGAATAATTTGCCGGGTGATCTTCTCCGAATTCACGAATGGCGATGAGTAAAACCCTTAATCCTTCCTCATTCATTTCTTTTGAAATATTGAGTATTTTCTTTTTCACATTTTCATCTAACGGAATCTGCGCGTCCTGTTCAATATGAAGTTCTTTGTCCGGACCGGGATCAAATGATTTGGTACATAAACCGATGGTTTCCTCTACTGCGCCTTTGCAGATGAGCAGTTGTTTTCCGTTCTTCATTTTCAGAATGACAGACATCCTTCTTCGCTCGAAATCAAAGGGAATTTCGTCCACTTTCTGAAAATCGGACTCCAGGTTAATGAGGTCTTGCACTTCAGTGTGCTTTAGCACAGCTTCGTCCATCAAATTCCGGAGCCCGGTTTGAAAATAACTGTTGAGATAAGCCCATTTTAGAACTTCTTTGTCATCATTTCCGTCGGCATTGAGATGCTTTTCGAGCTCGATTTCATTTTTGGTGATGGTGCCCGTTTTGTCACAGCACAAAATATTCATGGCACCAATGTTTTGGATGGCATCCAAATGTTTCACGATGACTTTCTTTTTGCTCATTGCGATAGACCCCTTGGAAAGATTGGCGGTCACAATCATGGGCAACATTTCGGGAATAATCCCCACGGCTACTGCTATTGCAAAAAGTAAAGCTTCCATCCAATTTCCTTTGATCAGACCATTGGTCAAAAAAATGAGCGGAACCATAACCAGCATAAAACGGATCAGAAGGTAACTCACCTTGTTTACTCCTTTTTCGAATTCAGTTTCAGAACCTTTTTCACTGATTTTTTCACTGATTTGCCCGAAATAAGTTTGAGCCGCCGTTTTCAAAACCAAAGCAGTTGCTGATCCGCTTACAATGTTCGTTCCCATGAAACAAAGGTTTTCCAGCATCAAGGGAATTTGTGTGGTCGCATTTGGAATGGCCTGAAAAGATTTTTCATTGGGCATTGCTTCACCGGTCAGCATTGCTTCACTGCAGAATAAGTCCTTGCTGTGGATGATTCGGCAATCTGCAGGAACCATGTCTCCGGCGGAAAGTTTGATGATATCTCCCGGCACAATCTGCGTCACCGAGATTTCTTCAGGTTGCTTATTTTTCCTTTTCACCGTGGTGGAAGTGGTGACCATTTTCTTCAGCTGTTCCGCTGCACGATTGCTTCTGAATTCCTGCCAAAACCGAAGCAATCCACTGAATACCACCATGATGGAAATAATGATCACCGTGCTTGGATCCTTTTCATTGGCTGCAGCCATTACATTATCCACAAAATAGGAGATCACCGCGATTACCATAAGGATAAAGGTGAACGGATTCAGAAAAGCATTGAGCAGCTGTCGGTACCATTTCGGGGCTTTCTGGTAATTGGATTCGTTGGGACCATACTCTTGTAAACGGATTTGTACAGCTTCGGCCGAAAGTCCGTCGGGACTGGTTTCCATCTTCAAAATAGCTTCTTCGGGCGAAACTGAAGAAATTTTTTGTAACAGCATTACATGGTCACCCGAACTGATTTTCGGTTGGATGATTTTGGTTTTGAAGAAGAGTTTCATCAGTTGGTGTCCTCAAGTGTTTGGATACGAAGAATATACAAAATTACAGTTTTCCAAGGGTGATTTCTGAAAAAACGATTGTTTTTTCAATCAAAAAAATCAAAGCTAAAAGGATTGCTCATTGTAAACCGTGATGCAATCTATTTTCCATTTTGAGGTTTAAAATCTTGGTTAGAATATGGTGGAGCGGTAGGAATGGTGATCACATTATATTCATGTTTTGTTTTCTGATGGCAACTATTGCAGGTATTGGTCAGAATCAAGTATTCGTCTCCGAAATCTTTGGTACTTTGTTTTTTGATGGCGGTTTTCAGGTTTTCCAGAGGCACGTCAATCATTCCGATAGATTTCGTTTCCGGCCGGTCTTTGCAGAATTTTTTGAGGTCGGTTATATTTTCCTCAATTTCCGTAATTTCAAAATCTGCCAATTTCCAGTTTTCATTTTTTCCGGCGAACCACAGTTTATTATGATGAACCTGGATGCTGCTCATAAAATCGCCAAATCCAGGTTTGTAGGCATTTGCCTGAAGACTGTCGATTTGGTTTTGCAGATGTTCTGTTTCACTATTTTGCTTGCTGCAGGAGCATAAAAGCATGATCGAAGTTAGAACTAAGTATTTCATTGCGGAGGGTTTTTGTACTAGTTATTTTGTGAAAAACGTTTTTTTTAGTGATACGGCCATGTTCGGAAAAAATTGTGGATTCAGTTTTAAATGACCTGTTTTACTCAATTTCCACCATGCTCCATCTTCACTTTTTTATTCAAATTAGCATTCACGAACGCTGCAAGTCTTTTGGTGTCGCCACCGTAATGATGGTCGCCGTGAAGGTGAAGCAAACTGTAATTTTTCAGCATGATTTGCGAAATAGGGAAGTGGTAAAACTCAAAATCACTCACAATCAAAGTAAATGGAACGTTTCGCACATTGTTGATTTCATTCAAAACGCTGAATCCGTATTCTTTTTCGCCGGTTACATATTCGGCGAGGTGAATTTCAAAATCATTCACTTTGGAAGGTCCGATGATGACCAGGTTTTGAATATTTTTCTTAAAACCTGCATCAAATCGGTTATAGATAAATGGTGCCACATCAGCGCCGTAAGAAAACCCAACGATAATGATTTTTTTATTGGTGCGCTTGGCAGTAATTTCCTTCAAAAATTTCTCGGTATCTTCTGCGGCACTTTCGGGAGTTCGTTTGGTCCAGAAATATTTCCGGGTGTTCAAGGCGAAAACGTCATATCCAAACCGATGCATATTTTGCCCGAAATTTTTCGAGAAGGAGTTGAATCCGGCATCTCCGCTGATGTAGAATAACACAGGTTTTGCGTTATTATTACTATTCCATTCTGCCACCGGAAATTCGTTCTTATTCCCACAGGAAATGAGGAAAAAAAAGGAAAGGAGTGATAAAATTTTAATTGGATTTTTCATTGTTTATCAGTTTTCAGCAGGTTTTGCCAGTGGCTATTCAAATGAAGACTTTCCTGATTTATCTGGTGCAAAGTCATTTTTCATACTTCCTTTTCTTTATGGAGCCGGTTTCATCACTTTGTTCAAAGCCGCCGGAATACCCACTAAATCAAAATCGCTGCCATAAATTAGGTATTTGTTTTCCCAGGTGTCTGCGTATTTTTGTTTGAAGTCCCGCAAGCTTTGATAATGTTTGAAACTCCCGATCCTGTTATAGACAAATTTCAGGATTTCTTCCGCAGTATTGTCCGGCATTTTATCACCCCCTAAAGGAGTAAGTCCCAGATTGATGTATTTGAAATCCTTTGATTTTGCATATTCCACCAGTTTCACGATCATTGCGTCCATACTTCCGTTGGGTGTTGCGGTAGTTCGGCGAATCAAATCGTAGGTACATTCTTGTGGCGCGAAATCCGGAATGATGTTCAAAAATGCTTCAATTTCATCATGATTGTTTTTCAGTACGATAAGGTCTTGGTTCCTGATTTCTTCCCTATTGAACATTCCTTGGGAGAAAACCATTTCCGATTTTTGGAATTCGTTTAACCATTCATCAGAAATTTTTTGGATTTGGTCTAAAAGTGTTTCATTTTGCGGTGCACTGAGTATCTCTGTTTTGTAACCTTTTTTGCTCAGCGAACTCAGTCCGTTTCGCAGTGATTTTCTATCCTTTCCTTCAAGTTTGAAAGCATCCACTTGCATCAACGCTTCCTGCCCTACAAAGAGTCTCTGTTTTTTTAGGCCGTTAAAAAGATAGAGACTTCCTTCGTCAATTCTATAATAGATGGGTTTTATTCCAATTTTTTTGCAGTAATCCTCAAATTCCTTAATCAGTAATATTTTGTGGGGTGGAGCACAAACCGGTTCTTCCAGCACCACAGCGAAATTGTTCGCAATACGGAAAGAAATGAAGCCATCCTCAACTTCAGAGAAGAAAAGCTGTTTCTCGCTGGAAATTTTAAAAAAATCAAGAGGCGAATTTCCAAAAAGATGCACCAGGTTTCTGGCTTGCTCAAAATCGTCGGAATCTTCCCTCGAACCAGGAATTTTTCTGACATTGAAAAGGGAAAATATCAGCAATATCCAAAATGAGAGCCCTAGAAAATAGTTCAGGTATTCAAAATCACGTGCAAATCCTGTCTTGGGCAAAAGATTATTTTCCTTAAAGAGCAGAAAATTTTGGAAAGTGTAATAAAGTGCCTGTTTCCAGGTGAAATCAATACCGAAATGGCGTTGGTCAATAAAATAAAAACTCAGGAAATTGAAAGCCACAAGTGCTACCAAAATCCCCATAATCCATGAAAACCCTGTTCTGAAAACTTTTCTGCTGGTTTTCAGCACATAATCCTTTCGGGTGAAAACCAAAATTAAAATAATGATTAACGCTACTGTGGCTTCCTCATAATCAAGTGCCTTCAATAGGTTCCCGGCAAGTGAAACAATGGCAAGGAAGAATGCGAAATACCATCCCCGTTTCAATCCACGGATTAGATATGCTGAGGTGACGATGAGCGAGATTCCGGCAATCAGGGTGAGGATTTTTGAAAAATGCAGAATCCCTTCCGAAAAATACAGTTGCGAAAAATGCAACCTTTCCTTTAAAGGCGGAGTAATCACGGAAATAACGTTGATGAGCCCCAAAAGGAAAATTGCCACTGCCGGCAAAATTCTGGCAATCAATTTTCTGCCGTGCCAAAGAAATGCAAAAATCCCTAAAACCAGCGGAAGCCAAAACTCGAAAATTCGATACAGCAAAGTGATTCCCAATCCCTGACTGTGCGAAAAGCCGAAATTGGCGAGAATATAGATCAGCGAAAATTCCACTGCGCCTAAACCGCGCAAAAAGGGCGAAACCAACATCAGCAAGACCGAAATCGTGTATCCTACTGCGGCAGCAGAAAACGATCCTTCACCGCCAAACGCATACATGGCAATCAGCAAATGGAAGATTCCGCAAAATTCTATGAGGACTGAAATAAAAATAGTCACATAAAAACCTTGTGGATTGATTTCACTGCCGAAAATCTCATCGATATCGTCAATTTTTTTTGGGAAATATTTTTCGGTGAGTTGATAAAGAATTCCCTTTGTCCTTAATGAATTAACGAGCAAAAAAACCAGTGCGACAAAAATCCCGACGAAGATCAGCCAAAACCAGGATTCGCCAAAATTTTTTTTCATCACCGCTGCGTAACCGATCACTGGAATTCCTACCAAAAAAACGGTGAAAATTCCGATGAAGCCATAAATTGCACTCGCTTTATGGATATTTTTTTTGTCGAAAATTTTCCTTTGTATCGGTTTAGGTGTGAATGCCAGTGATGAAATTCCACCTGCCGGAAGAAAAACGCTCAGGAAGTTTCTTTTCAGGAAAAGTTCGATTCCGTCAAGGAGCGAAAGTTTCGTTCCCACCGTGTTGAAGCTTGCCACATACATCAACGCCTGCAAAACTACATACAAAAACGTGAGCAAAATCCCGATGACGATCCAGAGAGAATTCGCTTGTTTGATTTGAGGAATGATGGATGCCATCTCTTTTTGCTCACTTCGGAAAAAGACGAAAGCGAGAAAAAGGATGAGTACCGCGAGAATCTCTTTCCAGCGGATTTTGGAAATGATGTTTTTTAGCCTATCCAATTTTCTTCTTTTTTATTGAAATGATTAATGAAATCACTGCCGCCAAAATCATATATATTCCCCCTGTGAAAAGGGTTTTCATCATTGCTCCATGAAAAAGGTTTTTAGTGATAAACGCCAAAAAGAATGCGGAAAATGCTTGCGGAATCACCGTGGAGAAATTGAAAACCGAGTAGAATTTTTCGCTTTCCTCATCGGGTGCCATTTCACCGACCAACAAATATGGTGTCGTGGAAATACTGCTCCAGGCAATTCCGATGAATACAAAAGACAAAAGCAATAGCCATTTTGAGTGAATGAATTCCATGGAAATCATTCCAATTCCGCCAAAGAGCAGCGCCAATGCATGAACACCATATTTTGGATTCTTCTTCAGGATTTTATGTAAAGTGAAAGTGAAAGTTGCTCCCAAAAAGCTGTACAGCGCAAAACAGATTCCAACCCAGGTGGTGCCTGATTCATAATCTATTATTCCGGGTGTTTTGGCCACAAAAAAATAAGTTGAAATTACCGGAGTTGCATAAATCCAAAGCGAAAACAAACCGAGCCAGGTGAAAAACTGCACCAGGAAAAGTGGGAGAAGTGGAAGGTATTTTTTCAAGTTCTTCAACATTTTATGACGTGGTTTACAAATATTTCAAATCCAGAATCCCAAATTTCTACGCCGTCGTCACATTTCCCGTTCGTTTCAGGACACCCCAGCTTTGGATTTCACCTTTCACGGCTTTTCTGATGGATTTGAACAAAATATAGTACATCAGCTGCCGGTAAACCAACCGCTGTGGAATCATCCAGACCAATTTCCTGAAATCTTCTTTTTCGAATGCGAAAGCCAGGGCGGCTCCAGCAATATCTATCAAAGAAAAAATGATATAATACGCGATGATGTGGACTGGATCTGCCACAATTAATCCTAATCCAGACAAAATCAAGCTCAGTACCAAAAGCAAATCTGCAAGCGGAGCCAAAAACGGCAAGAGAATTTGGTACAGCAGAATATTGGGCAAAGCAACCCTTCCAAAATTTTTGTACCGTTTTCTGAAAATCGCATCCCGGTGTTTCCAGAAACTCTGCAGAATTCCGAAACTCCATCTGAATCGCTGTTTCAGAAATTGCCCGATGGTTTCCGGCGCTTCGGTATAAGAAATTGCGGCATTGCAGTTTTCAATGATGTAACCTTCTTTGTGGAGCCGCATCGTTAAATCGCAGTCTTCCGCCAAAGTATCGGTGGTAAATCCGCCCGCCTCCAAAATTGCCTTTCTCCGGAAACCGCCAATTGCACCCGGAACCACGGTAATACAGTTCAGCAGCGAAAATGCCCGCCGGTCAAAATTCTGAGAGGTGATGTATTCAATGCTTTGCCACTTGGTGATCATGTTGATTTCGTTTCCCACCTTCACATTTCCGGCAACTGCACCCACTTCTGCCGGTTTTCCCTGAAGGTAAAATGTCTCGATCAATTTGGTGACGGCATCCGTTTTTAGTTGGGTATCAGCATCAATGCACACCACAAACTCAGCATCGCTTTTCTGGATTCCGAAATTTAATGCAGACGCTTTTCCGCCGTTTGGTTTCGTGAAAACTTTCACTTTCGGGTTCCCTTCAAACGAATTTTTCACGGTTTCAAAAGTGGAATCTTTGCTTCCATCATCCACAAATATGATGTCTAAATATTTGTAATCCTGCTGCAACAGGGATTCCACGGTTCTCACCGCATTCACTTCCTCGTTGTATGCCGGAACAATTACGGAAACCGTCAATCCAGCTGGAATTCCCCTAAACGCTGACCACAATCTCTTCTCTCTTTTGGTCTGAAACCAAGCGAGAACTGCCATGAAAAACATTCTGCCAATCGACAGCACAATTCCGATTAAAAACAGCGAGTAAATGATTTGACCCAACCAATAACTCGCCGAAGCGAAGAAAAAGTTCACGTCGTTTTTCCAACTTCGTTTTACCGGCGGCATTAACTGGGATTCGGGAACTTTCATTAAATCGGCAACTGTGGTGAATTTGCAGCCCTTTTCCTTAAAATATTTGATGATTGCGGGAAGCGCGTCCACAGTCGGTTGCCGGGTATCTCCACCGGAATCGTGCAGCAAAATGATGCTCGCATTATTTTGGTTTGCAAACCGAATGGTTCGGTTGATGATGGAATCGGCATTCATTTTGGGGTCCCAATCATTGGGGTCAATGCTTTCTCCTACTGCGATATAGTTGTCCTTTTTGCTTTGCGCCAAAGGTTCCAGTTCTTCATAAGTTTGGGGTTCGGAATCCGCATTGTATGGAGCCCGGAACAAAACCGTGGATTTCCCGGTGATGGCTTCGATTAATGATCGCGTGGTTTTCAGTTCCAAAGCCGCTCTTTCCGGAGACATTTTCGCCAGATTTCCGTGGGTGAAAGTATGGTTTCCTATTTCGAAACCCAGACGGTTGATGCGCTGAACAATCGGAATATTGGCTTCCGCATTTTCCCCGATGAGGAAAAAAGTTGCCGGGACTTTCTCCTTTTCTAAAATGTCTAGAATTTTCGGGGTGTATTTCGCATTCGGCCCGTCATCAAAAGTAAGAATGATTTTGTGACCCGGACCTATTTTCGTGCTGTCTTCAGCGAATTTCTCGTACAAAAATCCTGATGGAAGTTGATTGTAGCGCTGTTCTGCAATCAGGTTTTCGTTTTTGTCCAGGGTGATTTTGGTGCGTCCCTGTTCCGGGGAATAAAGGATATTGATGAGCTCGCCGCTTCCAATTGCAGTGGGTTTGGTATTGAAGTTTGGCGGCATCATCTCAAGCAAAGTGTAATTAAATGGCTGTTTTTTCAGGGCATCGGAACTTAAATCCCTGCCATAAAAAGTCCATATTCTGGGGTCTTCACTTCCTAATCTCCACAGTGCTGTTCCGGCGTTTCGGTAGTCGTCGGAAAATCTCACGATGTTGAAAGCGGTTGCGGCATCGGTAAACCACACGTCGTTTTTGGAAGCAAAATCATAGGCGCTTCCCGCAAAATCGTATGCATAATGCAGGTTGTAGGAATTATTATCAAAACTGATTTCCGCTTTTGAAATTTTCGCGCGGTCAATGGCCTGGCTATAGGTGATGTCTTCAGTTCTGGTGCCATTTTCATCCTGGATCCACTGTCTTCCATAGGCTCCGATTCCTAAAATCAATTTTTCCGAAGGCACATCTTTTGCGATGGCATCCATTTGTTTTTCAATCCATTTCTGGTCTGCAATCGGGCCTGCTTGAGATGGATCATTAAACTGGTCATAAGCCATCACGATGAAATAGTCTGTATAATCTTTCAGAAACTTCACATTGTAGTCAGCGTTATCGGCCATAATATCTATGGTGACGGTGAGTCCGTTTTGCCTGAACTGGGTATAAAGATTTTTCATAAAGGCATTCAGGAACTCGTCTGAATTTTCCTTCATTTCCTCGAAATCAATATTAATTCCCTGGAGCTGGTTTTGTTTTAAGGTAGAGATAATCTGCGCAATCAGGTTGTTCTGAATCTTCTGGTCATGCAGTACGGTATGAAGCAGGTCTCCGCTGAAATTCCCCTGTTTTCCGGGAATGCTGATGAAATTGTTGAGAATCGGTTGAACACTCAAACCATAATGTTTCATCACGGAAAGTGCATCCCTGTCAATTCTGGAATCGAGTTGAAAGGTTTTTGGATTGATGAAAAACCATTCGGGATAAATGGTGTTCAGTTTTCCGCCATTGGATCGCAAATCCAGTAGCGAAAGTGGACTCCACGGCGTATAGAATGCTGCTCGGATCAGTTTTGCGTCAACATGCTGTTTGTTGCTTTCTTCGTAAGCGATTCTTTTGTTGAGGAAATCTTTGAACCCTTTGAATTTTTTGTTTAATGGCGTGCTTAAAGTGAAGGCATTGGAAGGGTCGATTTTGGATTTATAGGAATTCCCGATTGTTTTCATCAGGGGCATTGTTGGGTTTTTTCCCCTCCACACGGTGATTACTACTACTGCAGTGATGAAGATCAGGATTGCTCCTACAATACGGAATGTCCATTGGGTGGCTTTGTATCGTTTTGCGTTTTCGGTCTGGAAAATCTGTCGAGATTTATCGGGCATAAAACTGAATTTTTTTTGCAAAGTTCATCAATAAACACTCCAAGCAACACGGTGTCAATTAAATTTTGATTAAAATTTGGCAGGCCATGATCACTTAATTCAAGCACAAGTTACGGAAAATCAGGTAAAAACAATTTAAGAATTAGGAGTTTTGTCCTTTTTTTTTGAAATCTGAAAAGGATATTTTTATAGAAAATCAGTATTTTCGCAAAGACAATGATCAAATAAAATGAATCTCTCTCCCGAAGGACAAAAATTATTCAACCTTCTGATTGCCGAAATGCTGGACGACGGCTTCGAGCGGATCAGTGAAAATACCTTCTACAAACGTTTGGGGAATATCACCGTTTCATTGGGTGATCAGGCCCTGAATATCATGCACCAGGGAAAATTATACGGCATTATTCCCGAAAGAGAGTTTCTGAAATTGGCCAACAGTTTTGAACCTCTTCTCCTTCAAATAAAATACCTGCTCGCTTTCTCGATGCGGCAGGACATGAACCGTGTGGTGAATTTTTTCACACATTTCTTTTTGAACTGAAAAGTTCGCCGCGGTTTCGGACCCGGTTCGGATAAAATACCTCTTCTATGGCTTCACCGCTTTCGTGCCTGATGATTTTTTTTAAAAATTAAACGAAGAATACCTCCGGAATTCCATACCTAAAAGGAAAGGAGCTTCTATGTATTTTGCTGTAACCTTCCATCCCTATTCGCTAATTTCCCTCTTTTTTTGGTCTTAGCTTTAAAGCGAAAAAAATATCTTAAAAGTTCAGAAGACCGTCATTCAGCTGAATACTGCCACGGATTTATCCGTAACAAAAGATATAAAAGCCTGTGAATAGACTGACCCGGATTTGAACAGAAGTTCAGCACTTATAAATATCAGTCTTAGGCTATATTTTATATGTTTAAAGCTGTAATTTATATGGCTAAAGCATAAGAAAATATAGTTTAAGTATAAAAAAATATAGTTTAAGCACAAAAAATGACGTTTAAAGCATAATAAATGACGTTTAAACCATAAAAAATTACGTTTAAAGTATAAAAAAATATGTTTAAAGCATAAAAAAATATGGTTAAAGTATAAAAAAAGATGGTTAAAGCATCGACAATGATGTTTAAAGCATAAACTTATTTCTTGTTAACCGTCTGATGGTTTAGATTTTATTAAAAGAAACGCCCCGGTTTCCCGAGGCGCTTCACTATGATACCGAAACTATTTTCAGTAAGCGTTTTTCTCTATGAAATGTGCCGCTATTTTTTCGGTGAGCGCTACCACATTCGGCATGTTGGTGTATTTCGTGAATCTTCGCAATCCGGAAAGCATCATTCGCTGCTCGTCACCTTCTGCAAAGGAAACGATTCCTTCTTTTGCCGCCACAGTGATTTTTTCCACGGCTTTGTAAAGATTCAGCTGAGCCATCGCCGCTTCTGGTGAATCCGCATTGAAATGTTTTTCTGCTCTTAAAATTGCAGATTCTGCCAGATAGATTTGATTCAGGATTTCGGAAGCATTCAACAGCAGATGCTGCTGCTTTTCAATATCCATCATGTATTTCTGTAGTGCAGCTCCGGAAACCATCAGGAAGACTTTCTTCAAATTATGGATGATTGCTTTTTCCTCAGACATGAATTCTGAATAATCCGGTACTTCGAAAGAAGGGATTCCCATCAGTTCTTTTCCGATAGCCATTGCCGGTTTCAGCAAGTCCAGTTCGCCTTTCATGGCTTTCTTGATCAACATTCCCACGGCAAGAAGTCGGTTGATCTCATTGGTCCCTTCGTAAATTCTGGCAATTCTGGAATCTCTCCAAGCCTGTTCCATAGGTGCATCTTCGCTGAATCCCATTCCGCCGTAGATTTGGATGCCCTCATCTGCTGTAAGCTGGGTCAGATCCGAAACAAATACTTTCAAAATGGAACATTCCACCGCAAATTCTTCCACACCTTTCAATTCTGCCTCTTGGTGATTCATGCCACCTGCAATCAGTTCTTCAATTTTGTCCTGAATATTTTTTGCCGCACGGTAGGATCCGGCTTCAGAAACGAAAATTCCCGTCGCCATCTCGGCAATTTTTTTACGGATTGCCCCAAAAGTGGAAATCGCAACTCCGAACTGTTTTCTTTCGTTGGCATAATTGATGGCAAGCGAAGTAATTCTTCTCTGTCCATCCAGATTTGCAGCAGCCAATTTAATTCTGCCCACGTTGAGCGCATTCAAAGCAATCTTAAAACCATTGTTCCTTTCTCCCAAAAGGTTTTCCACAGGAACTTTCATGTCGTTGAAGAAAACCTGTCTGGTAGATGATGAGCGGATTCCGAGTTTATGCTCTTCTTCCCCGAAAGTCATGCTTTCCGGATTTTCAAGTTCACTCCGGTTGATGACGAAACCTGTAATGTTTTTATCATCATCAATTTTTGCGAAAAAGGTGAAAGTGTCTGCAAAACCGGCATTTGAAATCCACATTTTTTGTCCGTTGATGATGTAGTGTTTTCCGTCTTCGGAAAGTCTTGCTTTGGTTTTGCCGGAATTAGCATCGGAACCTGCATCTGGTTCTGTGAGGCAATATGCGCCGAATTTCGTTCCTGCCGCCAGATCCGGAAGATATTTTTTCTTCTGCTCTTCGGTTCCGTAAAGCAAAATCGGCAAAGTTCCAATTCCGGTATGTGCGCCATAAGCGGTTGCCAGTGAGCCGTTTGCTCCGGAAGCCATATCGCAAGCCATCATGGTAGTCACGAAATCCATTCCAAGCCCGCCGTATTCTTCAGGTACAGCGATTCCGAGTACGCCCATTTCACCGAGTTTACGCATCATTTCTTCAGTTAATGCATAGTCCTTGTTCTCGAATCGTTCCCTTTTCGGAACGACCTCTTTGTCAATAAATTCTTTGATGGAATCCCGGAGCATTTTCTGCTCTTCGGTGATTTCTTCAAGGGTGAAGATTTCCGAAGCAGGGGTATCTGTAATCAGAAATGCTCCGCCGACCAAATTTTTCTTAATTGTATCTGACATTGTTTTAATATTTTAACTTTTAGATAATAGAACAAAGAGAAAAGAAAACAGACTTAAAATTGGAGTTGTATTGCTCTTTTAGATTTCATCTTCCTTTATCCTTTGTTTTAGATTTTAATGCTGGATAGATTGGCTACAGATTTTACTTATGCTGCAGCTTTTTCAGATTTACTGAAAGCAGACTTTGTAAATCTGTGTTCTTTTCTATTTTCTCTTTTAAAGAAGTTCAAAGATTGAAGCCGCTCCCTGTCCGGTTCCTACACACATGGTCACCATTCCGTACCTGTTTCCGCGTCTGCGCATTTCGTCTATAAGCTGCACGGTCAATTTTGTTCCTGTACATCCCAGTGGATGTCCCAATGCGATGGCGCCGCCGTTTACGTTGAGGATTTCCGGATTCAGGTTGAGTTCTTTTTTAATGGCAACAGATTGAGAAGCGAAAGCCTCGTTGAGTTCGATGAGCTCGATATCTTTTAATTCCATTCCGGCTTGTTTCAAAGCTTTTGGAATCGCGTAAATCGGTCCCATTCCCATGATTCTCGGTTCCAGACCTGCAGCAGCATAAGCAACCAATCTTGCTTCTGGTTCCAGACCCAATTCTTTCACCATCTCTTCGGACATCACCAGTACGAAAGCCGCTCCATCACTCATTTGAGAAGAGTTTCCGGCAGTTACCGAACCGCCGTTTGCGAATACCGGGCGAAGTTTTGCCAAACCTTCCAGAGACGTGTCTTTTCTCGGACCTTCATCCACCGTGAAATCGAATTTCTTGGTCTGCATTTTTTGGTTTTCATCCAGGAAATTATATTCTACCGGAATTGGAATGGTCTGATTGGCAAATTTTCCTTCTGCAATAGCTTTCAATGCTTTTTGATGGGAATTGAATGCAAATTCGTCTTGCTCTTCGCGGGAAATTTTATACTGATTTGCAACGGCTTCTGCAGTGTAACCCATTCCCCAATAATAATCGGGGTTAGATTTCGCCACATCGGTTTCCGGAACCGGTTTATAACCGCCCATCGGAATATAACTCATGGATTCTGTTCCACCGGCAATGATGCAATCTGCCATTCCTGCCTGAATTTTTGCCGAGGCAATCGCAATCGCTTCCGAACCGGATGCGCAATATCTGTTCACGGTAACTCCCGGAACTTTATCCGTATTGAGTCCCATTAACGAGATTAGTCTTGCCACATTCAGGCCCTGTTCTGCTTCCGGCATGGCATTTCCCACGATCAGGTCATCTATTCTGTTTTTGTCCAGTTGAGGTACTTCCGCCATCAGTTTTTCGATGACGGTTGCCGCCATTACATCAGGACGTGTAAATCTCAAACTACCTTTCGGTGCTTTGCCGACGGCGGTTCGGTAGCCTTTTACTATATATGCTGTTTTTGACATTTTTATCTAAATTATTAGTGATTAGTTTCTCAGCGGTTTACCATTCTGTAACATATACTGAATTCTTTCCAAAGTTTTTCTTTCGCCGGTCAAGGATAGGAAAGTTTCCCGCTCAAGATTCAATAAGTATTGTTCAGTCACCAAAGTTGGTTCGGAAAGATTTCCGCCTACCATTACATAACCGAGTTTGTCGGCGATTTTCTTGTCGTGTTCGGAGATGTATTTTCCGGCGAGCATCTGGTCGGTTCCTACATAGAACATTCCGAGCGCGTCTTTACCCAAAACGGTAACTTTCTGTTCGATGGGTTGCGTGTAACCTTGTTCGGCAAGCATTTTCGTTACTTTTTTGGCTTCAGCGATCTGACGGTTTTTATCTACCACCACGATGTCTTTGTGGTTCTGGAGAATGTGCATGTCAAAAGCTTCGTAAGCGGAAGTCGCTACTTTACCCATCGCAATATTCATGAAAGCATCACGAAGTCGGTTGGTTTTCACGTCGTCTTTTTCAAAATCTTTGCAGGTTCTCAAGGTAAGTTCTTTGGTTCCACCACCGCCAGGAATTACGCCGACTCCGGTTTCGACGAGCCCGATGTAGGTTTCTGCTGCTGCAACCACCCGGTCTGCGTGCATTGTCATTTCGCAACCACCACCTAAAGTCATTCCGAAAGGTGCAACCACTACAGGAATAGAGGAATAGCGAACCCGCATCATCGATTTTTGGAAGTAGGCAATGGCCATATTCAAATCGTCCCAATCCTGATCAATTGCCATCATCAGGATCATCGCCAAATTGGCTCCAACAGAGAAATTAGCGCCTTGATTTCCAATCACCAAACCGTCGTATTCTTTTTCGGCAAGGTCGATGGCCCGGTTCAATCCATCCAAAACTCCACCTCCGAGAGAATTCATTTTGGAACGGATTTCAAAGTTGATGATTCCATCGCCTAAATCCAGGATCGCGGATTCGGAGTTGCTCCAAAGCGTTTTATCTTTTCGGATATGATCAAGGATAATGAACGATTCCTGTCCCGGAATGTTTTCGTAATTCGATTTGGTTTGGTCGAAGAAAATTTTGTGGCCTTTTTCATTTACTTTGTAGAAAGATTCCACATTCTTCACCCAATCGGAAACTTGGTAACCGGCTTCTTCTACCAATTCGATCCCTTTTTGGATTCCCACGGCATCCCAAATTTCAAACGGTCCGTTTTCCCACCCAAAACCTGCGCTCATCGCATCGTCTATTTTGTAGAGTTCATCGGAGATTTCTGGCACTTTATGAGAAACGTAAGCGAACAATGCACCCAGAGATTTTCTGTACAATGCTCCGGCTTTGTCTTTTCCACCGATTAAGACTTTGAATCGGTCAATAGGTTTATCGATATTTTTCGTGAGTTCGAGAGTAGGGAAGTTGGTTTTCGCCTGAAGTTCGTACTCCATCGTATCTAAATTCAAGCCCAGGATTTCGGATTTTCCGTCGGCATTGGTCACTTTCTTGAAGAACCCCTGTCCGGATTTTGAGCCCAACCAATTGTTATCGACCATTTTCTGGATATAGTCCGGCAATGCGAAAACATTGTTGAAGTTGTTGGTTTCGGCACCGCTTTGTCGAACGCCGTTTGCTACGTGAACCAAAGTATCCAGTCCGACAACATCCGCGGTTCTGAAGGTCGCTGATTTCGGACGACCAATAACGGGGCCGGTTAATTTGTCAATGTCGGTCACATTCAGGCCTAAACCTTTCACCTCATGAAGCAGGTTCATCATGGAGAAGACCCCGATTCTGTTGGCGATAAATGCAGGAGTGTCTTTAGCCAAAACGGTGGTTTTGCCCAAGAATTTTGAACCGTAATCCAGATAGAATTTCACGATTTCTGGATCGGTGTATTTTGTTGGGATGATTTCCAAAAGCGGCAAATACCTCACCGGGTTAAAGAAATGAGTCCCCGCGAAATAATGTTTGAAATCATCACTTCTTCCTTCTATGAGCATATTGATCGGAATTCCGGAAGTGTTGGAGGAAACCAAAGTGCCCGGTTTTCTGAACTGCTCGATTTTTTCGTACACCGATTTTTTGATGTCCAGTCTTTCAACTACAACTTCGATGATCCAGTCGGTATTCTTGATTTTTGGTAGATCGTCATCGAAATTTCCAACTTTGATTCTGTCGGCAAATTTCGGGTGGTAGAGTAGCGCAGGACTTGCTTTTTGAAGTTTCGCAAAATTTTCCTGTGCTATTCTGTTTCGTACTGCTTTGTCTTCTTTGGTAAGACTTTTTTTCTGTTCCGCTTCCGTGAGTTCGAACGGCACAATATCAAGAAGAAGAACCTCAACGCCGATATTTGCAAAATGCGCGGCAATTCCACTTCCCATAATTCCCGAACCAAGCACGGTTACGTGTTTAATACGTCTTTTCATTTATTTTTTCTTATTTAGATCTGAGGTAATTTTCTGGATTTCCGTCATGACTTCTTTGAAGACCTCTAATTTCTCATGTGGAATTTTTTCCATGATCGTTTTATTGAAATTCACCACCACTTCTTTTGACATATTTCTGGAATTCAGTCCTTTATCGGTTAGTTTGATGATGACTTCACGTTTGTCGTTCGTGGTTTTTTCCTTATAGATATATCCGTTGTCTTCCAGTAGTTTGATGATTCTGGTCAAAGAGGTGGGTTCTATAGCCATTTTAGGACCGAGGTTGGTGCTCCTGGTTCCTGCTTTCGGATCTATTTTCAGAAGCGTAAGTGCTTGCACTGCAGTAGCATCGTGATCTTGCGCCATTTCCGAATACATTTTAGAAACCGCTAACCAAGTCGATTTCAGAATCAAATCAACATTCTCAACTTTTTCGGTTTTTGTTTTGTTCATAACTTTGGTAAATGTGGTCAAGACAAATGTAACCAAAAAATACTATGCATGCATAGCATTTTTGATAATTAATGTAAATGATTGACATACAGAATATTAATTAATATGATTTACATAATACTATGCATGCATAATAAACTAAACAATCCGTCGAAATGCAGAATTAATGAAGCTTTTCAATTAAATCTGCAATTTCTGTAAAGGAAGTACATTTTTCTTGAATGGTATCAGAAGAAATCTCCCAAAAACCATCCTTGAACTTAAACTGGAGGTTTTCCAGATTTTTTCTGAAGTTTTTTTGAAGAAAAGAGTAGAGCATTTCTTTGGGTAAATTCGGGGCCAGAATGTGCGGCGCCACAAATCGCTCATCGAAATTGAAAAGATGTGGATTGGTCAGTTCGTCGTTGTTCATCAAGATGTCTTCAGTGATTCCCCCGGATAGTTTTTGGTCTTTCACAAACCAGATTTTATCTGAGAATTCCTTTGCCAATCGCCAATCATGTGAAGAAAAGAGAATTAATTTTTTTTGTTTTTTAGCGAGATTTCTGAGCAGTTTCAAAATGGCGATTTTATTTTCCTCATCCAGATGTGTGGTGGGTTCGTCCAAAATAATCATGGGTGAATTTTGCGCTAAAGCACGGCCGATCATCGCTTTCTGAAGGTTTCCGTCGGATAGTTTCTGCAGTGGAAAATCCCTATATTGAGCCAGATTTAAACTTTCAATAATTCCGTGTACTTCGATTTTGTCAGCTTCGTTTAACTCGAAATAATAGGGATAATGAATGTATTTTCCCAAAGAAATCAAGTCGGTCAACGTGTAATTCGCAGGAATCTGAGCTTTAGAAAAAACCACCGCGATTTGCTCGGCAATCTCCTTATTGGAAAGGGTTTTTATGTTTTTCTGATTGATATAAATTGCTCCGCCCAAAACTGGATTTTGATGGAGTATGGTTTTAATTAAAGTGGTTTTCCCCACACCATTGTTCCCGATGAGCAGACAGATATCGCCTAAATCCAATGAAGTTTCAACACCTTTAATTAAAGGTGTTTTGTATCCGATGGTTGTATTTTTTAGTTCTAAAAACATATTTTTAATACTACTAATACACGAATTTGCTCACTTTATCTGAACATTAGTGCCCATTTTTCTTTAGCATCATCGTCAGAATTACCGGTATCCCAAACAACGAAGTGATCACATTCAGCGGAAATTGAGTAAGTTCTGAAACCGATGAAAAAACCAGCATAATTAAGATTCCCAGAAGCATATTTAAAATCCACTGTTGCCAAAGTTTTGCAGGGTTATAAATCATTCGGCAAAAATGTGGGACCACAATTCCGATAAACAAAATCGGGCCCAAAAATGCGGTCACAGAAGCAGAAAGTAATGAGGAAGCTATGATGATCAATATTTTCAAGCCGTTTAAATTCACTCCCAAACTCTTTGCGTAAACTGTTCCCAAGGCATTTCCAATCAACGGTTTGATGGTTTTAAAACTAAAAAACAGTCCGATCAAAACAATGACCGAGAGAATAAAAATCTGGTTTCCCGAAACCGAATTGTTTGCACCAAAACTCCATAAAACATAGTTTTTTAGACTTTGGTTATCCGCATAAAACTGCAGCATGGAAACAATTGCTCCCGCTAATGCCGAAACCAGAAATCCGAAAATAATCAGAAAACTCTTGTCCTGAAACCGGTTCGAAAATCCAATCAAAACCAGCATTAACAATAAGCTTCCGATGATCGCGGAAATGCTCAGCAAACTGTTTTGTAAAAACTCAGGAAGCAACCAGTTTTGCGAGAAAAAGATGTAGAAAGCTACACTCAGACTTGCTACGGAAGTGATTCCCAAAACCGAAGGTCCTGCCAATGGATTCTGGAAATATTCCTGCAGGAGAAATCCGGAAGTAGGAATGGAAATTCCTGCCAAAATCATTACCCAAACACGGTTAATGCGGAGTTGTGCAATCTGGGAATTTGGGTTTTCAGTGAAAAAGTCGGCGAAATTTAATTTCAAAAAACCAATGTTTAGATTGATGATTACCGAAATCACAGTTCCGATAAAAAGCAGTAAGCAAAGGACTTTGAAAAATTTGGACATTTATTCTTAATCGTGGAAAATTCGTTTGTTGGTATCGTGAAGTCCACTTTTTCTGGATTTGAAATCTCGTTTTATTGAAACGATTTTATTTTTGAATCCAGCATTTCCGCGCTCATCATTCCCACGGTTTCGTCGGTTTTGTCGCCTTTTCTCATCAAGGTAAACGGAATGGATCCGCCGTCCCACTGTTTGAAATTCTGGTGAAAAAATTCGGGATTCAAGTTCATTGCATCCACAAGCACAATGTGTTTGGAAAGGTTGTTTTCTTCTGCAAACGCCTTTACTTTAGTATTCCAGACCTCTTTTTCGTCCAGACTTACAAAAGTGAATTTTACCGGTTCTGATTTCATTTCCTGGATTTTTTCCTTGAAATGAGGCATTTCGCGCATACATGGACCGCACCAGGTGGCGAAGAAATTCGTCACATACAAAGTATCGTTGTCTTGTTTACCCAACATTTTGGAAGTCTCTTCTGGCGTCAGTTCAATTTCTTTGAATGGAATGATCTCTGCGGAAACTTCATCGGATTCTGGAGTGACTATGGAGTCATTTTGAGTTGTGTCAGAATTTTCGGTGACATTTGTTTCCTTTTTGCAGGCAGTAAGCAGGCTGAAAACCAAGATGCCCAGAATTAATTTTTTCATTTATTTTTTATTATTTTTGAATTTGAATTGATATGGAAAATCTTTTACCTAAAGCAAAACAGGCCGAATTTCATCTGCTAAAATTAGCGAAAAAGCAGGAACTGACCAAAAACACCTTTACATTGGAATTTGAGATTCCAAAAAATCTGAAGTCCCAATTTAAGTTTGAAGCTGGGCAGTATGTTACTTTGAAGTACCCTTCCAAAGGAAAAATGTACTACAATGATTTTTCCATGACCTCCGCTCCTTATGAAAAAAATCTCTCCTTAGGAATTAAGATTAATCAGGAAGAAAGCTCCACAAAAGATTTATTCCATGATTTTGAGGTGGGGGATTTTGTGGAAGTTTCCACCCCGAAAGGAAGATTTACACTGGTTTCCAAACCCGATGAATTCCGCACCATCATTGGTTTTGCAGGCGGGATTGGAATTACGCCCATCTTGAGCCATTTCAAAAATATTCTGCACAATGAGCCCAGAACCAGACTTTTTCTTTTTTATGGAAACAAAACCCGCGACGGAGTTCCCTTTAAAAAAGAAATCGATGAACTGGCAGAACAAAACAAATCGCGCTTCCATGTCCATTATTTCTATTCTCGTGAAAAGGTGGGAAATGCATTCCTGGAAGGTAGGCTGGATGAGAAAAAAGTTGGACTGATTATTAACCAATTGATGATGATAGACGATACCGACGAAGAATCCAGACTTTGGGATTCTGTGGATGAAGTCTTGATTTGTGGCAAAGGCGAAATGATCAGATCACTTGCAAACGCCTGTTTCAACCATGGGATTCCGAAAAAGAACATCCATTTTGAACTGTTTGAAGAATACAATGAGGATATCTATCCACAAGAAAAGGAATTTCCCGTCATGGAGGATATCGAGGTGGAATTCAGACTTTTTGATCAGGAGTACAAAACCACGTTGAAAAACAACAGAATGCGTCTGCTTCAGCAGCTGCTGATTCAGAAATATCCGGTTCCGTATTCCTGCAAATCCGGAATTTGCGGCAGCTGCGAATGTATTTTGGAAGAAGGCGAAGTGGAACTGCTGGAAAATGAATACCTTACCCAAAAAGAAGAGAAATCCGGTAAAATTTTGGCGTGCATGTCGGTGGTTTTGAGTAAGAAAATAAAGGTTAATTTTGATATACTTTAAAAAATAGCGAATAGAGCAAAGAAAATAGACGTATTGTTACATTTCAGATAATTGGGAATAATACGCGTTAGATTGAAGATTTGAAAAATGGGTGAACTGATGGCATTCTAAAAATGAAAAAAATCCTGGACCTCCTAAAAACATTTTTCAACCTGGTTGAAATAGGGATTTTGCTGATGATTTTGGCAAATGTCTGGGTTTTTGTTTTGACCAACGGAAGGACTTATACCAAAATTTCTAAAGTTCCTCCGCGTGAAACTGCGCTTGTATTGGGAACTTCACCCAAAATGAAGTCTGGGATTTCCAATCCGTATTTTGTCTCAAGAATGGATGCCGCCGCTCTTCTTTACCATCACGGAAAAGTGAAACGTATTATTGTCAGCGGCGAAAAAAGTTCCGGTTACGACGAACCCAAAGCCATGAAAAATTATTTGGTTTATGAAGAGGGCGTACCGGAAGAAATCATCACAGAAGACCCGAAAGGATTCAAAACGCAGCTCAGCATCAAGAATTGTAAAACGGTTTTCAGGCAGAATGATGTGATCATTGTTTCGCAGGGATTTCACAATTTGCGTGCGCTTTTTTATGCCCGGAACAATGACATGAATGCGCTCGGTTTTGATGCTCAGGATGTTTTGACCAACCGAAGTTACTATCGGAACCAGTCGCGGGAATTTTTTGCCAGAGTGGTCGCGGTGATTTATTTTGTATTAAATATCGAACAGCATGGGTGATTTTTGCTCAATAATTGGCTGTAAAAAATACAAGTAATACCGTCAAAACCTTATCTTTGTAAAAAAGTAAATTTATGCTCGTCATCGGAATTGCAGGCGGTACCGGCTCGGGAAAAACCACAGTGGTTAATAAAATTCTGCAGCAGTTGAATGCGGAAGGGGTGAATGTTCTTTCACAGGATAATTATTATCATGATAATCAACATCTTACATTATCCGAGAGAGAGCAGTTGAATTATGACCATCCAAAATCAATCGACTTTGACCTTTTAATCCAACATGTGAAAATGTTGAAAAATAATGAAAGTATCGAACAGCCGCTTTACTCTTTCGTGACCCATTCCAGAACGGGAGACCATGTGACGGTGGAACCTAGAAGCGTTTTGATTGTGGAAGGAATTTTGGTTTTGACCAATAAAGAGCTGCTCCATGAATATGATTTAAAAGTCTTTGTTCATGCGGATTCAGACGAAAGATTGATCAGAAGGATTCGCAGAGATACCCAGGAAAGAGGTCGCGATCTGCAAGAGGTTCTTCACCGTTACCAAACCACGCTGAAACCAATGCACCAGGAATTCATTGAACCCTCTAAAAATGAGGCAGACCTGATTGTTCCAAACATGAGGCAAAATACGGTCGCCATTGATTTTCTTTCCACTGTGATCAATAACACTTTAAAGAAACCTGCAAAAAATGAAAGCGTTAATTAAGGAAATAAAGCCGAAGTCGCCTTCTTTCAAGTTCGTCCAGAATTATCTTTTGAACAAATATTCGGTCACAATCTTTTTGTTCCTGGTGTGGATGATTTTTTTTGACAGCACCTCTTTTTTGGTGGTGAACGAATTAAATGGTGAAATCAAAAAATATGAGGCGCAACTGGCGTATTATCAGTCAGAATACAAAAAGAACGACGATTTCTATAAAAAGTTGATGAACAACAAATCAGAAAAAGAAAAGTTCGCCCGGGAAAACTATTTCATGAAAAAACCCAACGAGGAGATTTTTATTTTGGTGGTGGATTCCACCTCTTTGAAAGGTGCGAAATAAGCAGATCGTTGATTGGAGCAATTTTTTAGTGGTTTAGGTTCCATACCTCTGAACAGATTCAATTTATTTTCAGAACGGTTTAAAAATAATCAAACAAACTTATTGTCATGTTTACCAAGACCTCGCTTTCCGACTGGGAAAGTTTAGTGCAAAAGCAGCTGAAAACCGAAGATATCTATTCCGTACTTTCAAAAGAAAATCTGGAAGGAATCGAGGTGAAACCTTATTACGATTCGGTTCCGAAACCGTTGAAAAATCTCCCGAAAGTGGAGGAATCTACCCAGTTGGTGGCGAAATACCACCGGGATTTGGAAGAAAACGTTTACGCTTTTCTGCTGGATGAAAATGTGGAAGGACTCCAGGAGAAGGTGATTTTCGTGAACAATAAGGATTTGGCGGAACATATTTCGGCAGATGAAAGCAACCGTTATTTTTCATTAATTGATATTTTCTCAGACGATTCAAAAGGGATCATCTTTGAGCAGCTCGGAAAAGAACTGCTGGCGAAAGATTTTTCAAGATATATTTGTGTGGATGTCTCGCTGCATCAAAATTCCGGCGCGGCAATCGGTCAGCAGTTGGGAATTGCACTGGCGAAAACCAAAGACTTAACTGAAGTTTTCGGTGCTGAAATAATAAAGAAATTGATTTTCAGAATTGCGGTCGGTGGAAACTACTTCTTTGAGATCGCCAAAATCCGCGCATTTAAACTCCTTTTCAACCAGTTGTCAAGGGAATTCGGATTGGATGAGATTCCATATATTTTTGCGGAAACTTCAATGAGGAACAAATCGAAAAACGATGCCGAAAACAATTTGATCCGTTCTACGCTCGAACTTTCTGCCGCGATGATCGGCGGTGCAGATGCCGTCTTTACCAATGATTTCAGAATTGAGCATTCGGATGCGCTTTCCGAAGAAATTTCCTTCAAACAGCAAATCGTTTTGGCTTATGAAAGTATTATTAATGTTTTTGATGATGCCGGAAACGGAAGCTATTATATCGAAAACATTACGCAACAGTTCGCCGAAAAATCATGGAAGCTTTTCCTGGAAATCGAAGAAGGGGGAGGTTACTGCGAACTGCTGAAAACCGGTTGGATACAGAAGAAGATCTATGAGCATGCGATTCTGGAACAAAAATGGGTGGAAGAAGGAAAACTGAAACTGATTGGGGTAAACCTTTACCCGAAATTGGAACAGACCAAATCGGTGGATGAACTCTATTCGGAAAAAGAAATCAAACCAGTTCGTTTAGCCGAAATGTTTGAGTGATTTTCCGGGAATTCACCAATGCTTTTCATTAATTTTGTTGTGCGCAATTTCAGAACTTGATGCCAAATTCAATAAAAAATTCGTGCATTTTGCTCATTAAAATTCTACTCAAAGAAGTAAAGTTGTGTTCATACTAAGTAAAGAAATCCAGGACTTCATTCAAGTTAATCTAAAAAGCGATTTGCATGCTTTGTTGTTGAAGAAGTCGCCGTTTTCGGGAGTTTCCATGCAGGAGATCGTACAGCAGATCAAAGGCAGAAAAGTAGCAGAAAAAAAGTTCCCGTTTTTATTAACAGACGGAATCATTTTCCCGCCGAATCTCAATCTGGAACAGTCTTCGTCGCAAAATACAGCAGAATTTAAGGCCCAAAATCTACAGGGAAAAAAGTTCCTCGATTTAACTTTGGGTTTCGGAATCGATGCCTATTTTCTTTCAAGAAATTTTGAAGAAATTACCTTGGTCGAAAAAAATCCTGAACTGCTGGAAATCGTGGAACACAATTGGAGAACTTTGAATAGAAAAGCGAGTTTCGTGAATGAGAATCTGGAAGCGTTTTTAGCGCAAAATAAAGAAAAGTTCGATTTGATTTACCTGGATCCCGCGAGACGCGACGAGCATAAAAACAAGAAATTCCTGCTGGAAGATTTGTCGCCTGATTTGCTGGAAATCCAGGAAAAACTTCTGGAAATATCAGATAAAATCATCATCAAACTTTCGCCTTTGATCGATATTTCTTACCTGATTTCGACATTGAAAAATATTTCAAAAATCGAAATCATTGCCGTGAAAAATGAGGTGAAGGAATTAGTGGTCTTCATGGAGAAAGACCATGGAAAAGACAGTGTGGAAATTTTCTGCATCAATTTGGAAAGTGGGGATTCTGTTTTCAACTTTACATTTAAGGAAGGAAAAAATGCTGTAGCAGCATATTCCGATGTGTCGGATTTTCTTTTTATTCCTAATAATTCCGTGCTGAAATCTGGCGCTTTTAATTTGGTTTCAGAAAGGTTTGGGTTAAAAAAACTGCATCCAAACACGCATTTTTACACTTCGGACCAGGTCATCGAAAATTTTCCGGGCAGAGTTTTGAAAATTGAAACGGTTGATTCCGGGGAAATCAAAAAAGGGGAGAAGTACAATATCATTTCAAAAAATCATCCATTAAGTCCCGATGAAATCAAGAAAAAATACAGGATTTCAGACGGCGGGAATCGATATTTGATTTTTACCCAATCTGAAAAGGGAAAAGTTATTTTGAAATCGCGCTAAACTTTTGGCATAAATCGTAATATTTCTTACTTTTGGGCAATCTTTTGAAATTCAAATAAAATCGAAATTTAAATATGAAGAAAATTGTATTGGGAATCGCTTTGACAGGTTTGGTCATCAGCTGCAAAAAAATCCAAGCCGGTTCAAATAAAGGTGTAATCAAAATGGAGCAAGGCGCTGAAAGATACAGCGATATTGAAATCGGTTCCAATCCGGATGCATTCAAAGCAGCAGAAACTGAAGCTTCCGGAGCGGTGAAGGATTCCGCAGCTACTGTGGAGATCAAAGAAACAAACATCAAAGCCGACACGGTAAAAGCGAAATAGCAAGATTACCAAGCGAACAAAGTTTTCTTTGTTTCATTAATAAATGAAATGTCTTGTTTTCGCGGGACATTTTTTTATTTTTACAAAGATGAGCGGAAAGAGATATCCTGCTGCATGAGTTTCTTAGGAAAGTCCGATTTTTGTAGTCTTGATAGTACTCACCAATTTCTGTAAAAAAAAATAGTACTTAATTAGAACTTAGAAAAAGAAGAAAAGAAAAACCCCAGCGTTTTTAGAAAAGCAAATTAATGCGTAAAGTCTATGCGCAATGATCTTTTCTCTTTTCTCTATGTTCTCAAAAACCAATAAATAATGCAAGAAACCCTAAACTACATCCAGGAAAATAAACAACGATTCGTGGATGAACTTTTTGAATTACTTAAAATTGCTTCCATTTCTGCAGATCCGGCTTATAAAAACGAAGTGTTGAAATGTGCAGATGAAGTAGCAAAACACCTGAAAAATGCGGGAGCTGACCAGGTGGAAGTCTGTCCCACGAAAGGAAACCCAATCGTTTATGGCGAGAAAATCATCAATAAGGATTTACCCACGGTTTTAGTTTACGGACATTACGATGTGCAACCGGCGGATCCGCTCGAATTGTGGACCAGTCCACCATTCGAACCAGTGATCAAGAAAACGGAACTGCATCCGGAAGGAGCGATTTTCGCCAGAGGTTCCGCAGATGACAAAGGCCAGTTTTTCATGCATTTGAAGGCATTTGAAGCAATGATGAAAACCAATGCATTGCCTTGTAATGTGAAATTCATCATCGAAGGTGAAGAAGAAGTGGGATCGGAAAATCTGGGCGTTTTCGTCAATGAGCATAAAGAAAAGCTTTCCTGTGACGTAATCTTGATTTCCGATACGCATATTTATTCCAATGATCAACCTACTGTAACTACCGGTTTGCGCGGACTGAGTTATGTGGAAGTGGAAGTGGAGGGTCCGAACCGGGATCTTCACTCCGGACTTTATGGTGGTGCAGTTCCTAATCCTATTCATGTTTTGAGCAGGATGATCGCAAAACTGATTGACGAAGACGGACATATTACCATTGATGGTTTTTATGATCATGTAGAGGTGGTTTCAGATGCAGAAAGAGTGGAAATGAACAAACTGAAAGACGACCCGGAAGGTTTCAGAAATTCAATCGGTTTGAATGGAGTGGAAGGCGAAAATGGCTACACAACTTTGGAAAGAACTTCGATCCGGCCAACTTTGGATTGCAACGGGATTTGGGGCGGATACACTGGTGAAGGGGCAAAAACCGTAATTCCTTCAAAAGCATTTGCCAAGATTTCAATGCGTCTGGTTCCGTATCAAACACCCGATGAAATCACTGAGAAGTTTACCAAATACTTCGAAAAAATTGCTCCTGCAAACGTGAAGGTGAAAGTAACTCCGCATCACGGGGGAATGCCCTATGTTTTGCCGAGCGACACCAAAGAATTTTTGGCCGCGAAAAAAGCGATGGAAACTGCTTTTGGAAAAGAGGTTCTTCCTTACAGAAGCGGCGGAAGCATTCCGATTACAGCAATGTTTGAGCAGGTTTTGGGAGCAAAATCAGTATTGATGGGATTTGGCTTGGATTCCGATGCGATCCATTCGCCAAACGAACATTATGGATTATTCAATTTCTACAAAGGAATTGAAAGTATTCCTCTGTTTTTCGAGAATTATGCAAAATAACAATAGATAAATACTTTAGAAAATGTCCCGGTTTTGGGGCATTTTTTGTAAATTTAGAACTAAAAATTTTAAAAATGGAAAACAAGGTAGCATACATTACAGGCGGAACCAAAGGTATTGGTTTTGGAGTGGCAGAAGTCTTACTGAGAAATGGGATAAAGGTCGCCGTTTCGGGAAGAAATAAAAAAGACGCCGAAAAAGCGGCAGGACGCTTATCAAATGAAGACTCCAAGGTTTTTGGAATTTCTTCTGATGTCAGAAATTTTGAAGATGAAAAAAACGCAGTTTCGGAAATCGTCAAGAAATTTGGCAGACTCGATTATGTGATTGCCAATGCCGGGGTCGGAATTTTCAGGCCGGTTGATGAATTGACCATGGAAGACTGGAACAGCATGATTGAAACCAACCTTTCAGGACTGTTTCACACAATGAAAGCCTCCGTGGAGGAACTGAAAAAATCCGAAGGCTATTTTATTTCAATTTCAAGTCTTGCCGGGACTAATTTCTTTGAAAGAGGTTCCGGTTACAACGCCTCGAAATTTGGTGCGGTAGGATTTACACAGGCGGCAATGATTGATTTAAGGAAATACGGGATCAAGGTTTCCACCATTATGCCTGGTTCCGTCTCCAGTCATTTTAATGACAATGATCCTTCGGAAAATGATTCCTGGAAAATTCAACCGGAAGACATCGGGGAACTGGTGATGGACATTATCAAAATGAATCCGAGAAGCTTACCCAGCAAGATTGAAGTGAGACCGCTGAAACCGGAGCCAAATAAATTTTAATCGCCGAGGAAGCATTCGTTTGACTTAATTATGTGTGAAATAGAAATTTATATATATACTATGCATGCATAATATATTTTTTATTTATCTTAGCAAAAACCAAACAGAAGAGCCGAATATTATGAGAAATCTTTATTTAAAAGGGTTTGATGATGAAACGAAGTGGAAATTTTTTTTCCACATTCATTAACGAAGTTGGCGCTGCGTTGGTTTTTAGGGGAAATAAACATTATTAAATATTAGAAATAAATGAAAATATTAGTTTGCATCAGTAGTGTTCCGGATACTACCTCCAAAATTAATTTCACGGCAGACAAATCTGCTTTCGACAAAAACGGAATTCAGTGGGTGATCAATCCGCTGGATGAATTTGCTTTGACAAAAGCCATTAAACTGCAGGAATCGCAAGGAGCTACCGTTACCGTGGTGAACGTGGGAGACGCTTCCACAGAACCTGTGATCAGAAAAGCATTGGCAATCGGGGCAAATGATGCGGTGAGGGTAAATGTTGAACCCAAAGACAGTTATTCCACCGCCAGGGAAATTGCGGCAATCGCTCAGAATGGCGGTTACGAATTAATTCTTTGCGGAAAAGAATCGATCGATTATAATGGCGGTTCGGTTCCGGGAATGGTTGCACAATTATTGGATCAACCTTTTGTCAATGCATGCGTTGGGTTGGAAGTGAATGGAAATGAAGCCACTGCAGTGCGGGAAATCGAAGGTGGAAAAGAAACCATCTCTGTAAGACTTCCGGCTGTGATTGCGGGTCAAAAAGGAATGGTAGATGAAAAAGATCTGATCATCCCGAATATGAGAGGAATCATGTCTGCAAGAACAAAACCACTTCAGGTACAGGAGCCTACTTCCACAGAAATTAAAGTGGAAGGTGTTTCCTATGATTCCGTTCCGGCCAGAGCCGCAGTGAAGATGGTCTCTGCAGATAATCTGGATGAACTGGTAAGATTGCTTCACGAAGAGGCGAAAGTTATATAAAATCGTGAATTCGCTTCGCTGCCAATTGATTTCGCAGTGCATAGTGAATTTTCAGTATTTTCATTTTGTAGGGACATATCCATTCCTGTCCTGATTAAAAACCTTAAACAAAACCTTAATTATGATATTCGTATACGCAGAAAATATCAACGGAGTTTACAAAAAAGCAGCTTTCGAGGCTGTTTCCTATGCAAAGTCCATTGCAGATAAAGCGGGAGATACCGTGACCGCCATTTCAGTAAACCCATCCGATTCTTCAGATTTATTGTATAAGTATGGAGCGTCAAACGTTATCCACATAAAGGATGACGGCCTTAAACAATTCAGTGCGAAAGCTTACGCAAAAGCAATCAGCGAGGTAGCAAATGGAAACATAGTGGTTTTTCCACATACAACAGATGCGTCTTCAGTGGCGCCGATGCTTGCCATTTCTACGGGAGCCTCGCTCATCACCAATGTGCTGGAAACCCCCGAAAACCTTTCTCCTTTCCAGGTGAAAAGAAGAGCATTTTCAGGAAAAGGATTCATGCATGCAAAAGCTGATGCCGCAAACGTGATTCTTACCGTTTCTCAGAATGCATTTGGAGCAAAAGAAAATCCAGTTTCCGGTTCCGAGGAAGTGAAAAATCTTTCGGTGGTCAATGATGATACGAAAGTGATTTCCCACGAACAAAGCTCCGGAAAACTTGATCTTAAAGAAGCTGAAATCGTGGTTTCTGCGGGACGTGGCATGAAAGGTCCAGAAAATTGGGGAATGATCGAAGATTTGGCCAATGTTTTGGGAGCAGCAACGGCTTGTTCCAAACCGGTTTCGGATATCGGTTGGAGACCGCACGCTGAACACGTGGGACAAACCGGGAAAGCCATTTCGCCGAACCTTTATGTAGCAGTGGGAATATCGGGCGCTATTCAGCATTTGGCAGGAGTGAATTCCTCCAAAACCATTGTGGTGATCAACAGTGATCCCGAAGCTCCTTTCTTCAAATCTGCAGATTATGGAGTGGTGGGAGACGCCTTCCAGATCATCCCCGCTTTGACCGAAAAAATCAAGGCACTGAAAGGATAACCCTGAAGAAAATCATATGCAGGCATAAAACACTGGTGGAAAATCAGTGTTTTTTTATGCAAAAAATCATTCAAAAAAAATTTCCTGATTCGAAAAATCACTAATTTTACTAGGTCTTAAAACTAACAGTTCTATCGATGTCGGAATTTATTTGGAGCATGTCCATATCGTTTCAATTGCTGTTTATCATAGTGAGTGGCGTTCTTTATCTATATTTAAAGTTCAAAAGCTTCAAATTTTATTCGTTTTACAACATTTTTTTGCTGGGGTATGTTTTAAGCAGACTGGACGCAAATTATTATGCAGCAGAAGATTTTGTGGCCACTTTTTTGGGCGGGAAAAATGCGGAGATTTTTGTGGCCATACTTTGTCTGTATATCCAGATCGGCTTTTGTAATTTCTACACGGTATTTGCACTTTACTTCCTGGATTTGCATAAGCACACAAAGAAATTTTTCGCTGCGGTCATCAATATTTTAAAAAGTCTGGCAATTGGCTTCTTTATTTTTGGGGTTTTTTCTTATTTGATCAAAGATTACTCATTTTATGTAAGCCTTTTCACATTCATCTATATTCCGGTGATGTTGGCCGTTTTCATGCCTTCAGTGTTTCTGGCCATGAAATATTCTGCGGAACATAAATATTTTTTCCTTACTGGAGCCAGTATTTTCGTGGTCTTTTCATTAATTGCTTTTGCGGGCAGCCGCATTTCTTCATTAAATATGAAAAATCCCATTATGTTTTTCTACATCGGAACGATTCTGGAGACTATTTTTTTCAGTTTGGGACTTGCTTTTAAAGTGAAAGTCTTCAATGAGGAAAGGGATAAAGTCCGCGCAGAAATCACCCGGCACAAACATCAGCAACAGATCAGCCGGTTCCAGGGCTTGCTGCAGGGTGAGGAAAGGGAGCGGAAAAGAATGGCCGAAGAACTGCATGATGGCATTGCCGGTGATCTCACTGCGATCAAGTTTCAACTTTCTACTTTCAATAAAGAGGAAGCCTCCCCGAAAAACCGGAATATCATCGAGGAAGTGTCCAAAATCATTGATAATTCCTATGAGCAAATCCGGGAAATTTCACATAACCTGTCGCCTTCTTCCATCATCAATTATGGTTTGATCTATACCCTGGAAAGTTTTTGCCAGAAGATAGAAAAGAATTTTCGAATTAGGTTTAAGTTTAATTTTTCGGGTGAAAAACCAGATTTAAGTAAAGCGGTTCAGATCCATATTTACCGAATTATCCAGGAACTGGTGAACAATATGTTGAAACATGCCCATGCAACAGAAGGAAGTTTGGATATCTTTTATGAAAAGCCAAAAATGAGGATTATTTTGGAGGATAATGGTAAAGGTTTTTCTCAGGATCCCACTTCAAAAGGGATTGGCTTAAGCAATATCGATTCCAGGATCCGGTTCCTGAACGCGAGGTTGGTCAAAGAAAATACCAAAGCTGGAACCAGGTTCATCATCGAGATCAACACCAACCTGGTCCCAGATCACAACAGCTTCTTCTAGGATACAGACCGTGGAGAAAATGGATTCCAATTTGGACGGGTATTATTCCCGATGTTTTTGCTTAATTCGGTTAAAAAAAAACAAATTTCAAATTCCGAATTTAAAAATTAAAGTATATTTGTAGTTATGGATTATAAAAGATTAATCATACGTGGAATTTCCTATAGCCAAACGCAATCCGGTGCATACGCACTCCTTTTGGAACATGAAGAAACCCAGGTGAAACTTCGCATAGTAATCGGTAATTTCGAAGCACAATCCATTTCTCTGGGTCTGGAGAAAGACATCCATCCGCCTCGTCCGCTCACCCATGATCTGTTCAGCAAATTTGTAGTTTCCGCAAACTATGAGCTTACTTCCGTAATCATTTACCAGATTGTGGATGGTGTTTTTTTCTCCAACATCAATTTTCAAAACAAAGAAACCAAAAACGAACTGATTTTGGATGCCAGAACCTCTGATGCGGTTGCGATGGCAGTGCGTTTTGATGCTCCGATCTATACCACACAGCAGGTTTTGAGCGAAGCCGGGATTCTGTTGGAACTGGAAGAAGCGGCTAAAGAGGAAGAAGCCCTGGAAATGGAAGAAAAAGAAGGCGATTTGTCTGCGCTTTCCAATGCGGAAATCCAAAAAATGCTGGATGACGCTGTTCGTGAGGAAGATTTCGATGCCGCACTTGAACTTCAAAAGGAAATCAAAAGAAGAAACAAAAAAATAGAATAATATTTTAGCAACTATATGAATTTAAAATTTAGATTGACAGTACTGTCATTTCTCCAGTTTTTCGTTTGGGGAGCGTGGCTGATCACCATCGGTGTTTACTGGTTTGGAACCAAGCAATGGGGCGGGGAAGAGTTTGGGAAAGTGTTCGCAACTTTGGGAATCGCCTCGATCTTTATGCCCGCTTTAACCGGAATTATCGCGGACCGATGGATGAATGCGGAAAGATTATACGGAATTCTGCATATTCTTTACGGGATTACTTTGTTTTTTCTTCCTTCGGTGACTTCTCCCGAAAATTTTTTTTGGGTCATGCTCATCGCAATGTTGTTTTATATGCCAACGATTTCCCTGTCGAACTCTATCGCGTATTATGTACTGAAGAATAATAATTTTGACGTGGTGAAAGAATTTCCACCGATCAGGGTTTGGGGAACAATCGGCTTTATTGTGGCGATGTGGATTACCAACCTTACCGGAAACAAAGACTCTGGTTTTCAGTTTGATATTGCGGCCGTCTTTGCCATCGTTTTGGGAATCTATGCATTTACTTTGCCTAAATGCCCGCCGCAAAACCTGATTCCAAAAGATGCAACTTTAGCTGAAAAACTCGGATTCAACGCTTTTTCTTTATTTAAAGACTACAAGATGGCGTTATTCTTCCTGTTCTCCATGTTTTTGGGTGCTGCGCTTCAGCTGACCAATATGTATGGGGATGTTTTCCTTTCCGATTTCGGTAAAATCCCGGAGTATGCCGAGAGTTTCATGGTGAAACGCTCCACGATCATCATGTCCATTTCGCAGATTTCTGAAACACTGTTTATTCTTGCGATTCCTTTCTTCTTAAAAAAATATGGAATCAAAAATGTGATGCTGATTTCAATGTTTGCGTGGGTTTTAAGGTTTGGGCTGTTCGCGTTCGGCGTTCCGGTAGGATTCGGTTTGGGACTGATTATTCTTTCCTGCATCGTCTATGGCATGGCCTTCGATTTCTTCAATATTTCAGGTTCTCTTTTTGTGGAAACCACTACTGATTACAAGATCCGATCATCTGCACAGGGTTTGTTTATGATGATGACCAACGGTTTCGGAGCGGTGATGGGAAGTTTGGTGAGTGGTTGGCTGATTCAAAAGTATTTCACCCTTCCAAACGGCGACAAAATGTGGCATGAAATCTGGCTGTTTTTTGCAACATACGCATTAGTGATTGCGATCCTATTCGCCATTATGTTCAAACACAAGCACAATCCTGAGGAATTGGCAGAAATCAAGCACTAGTTAACTTTTATAAAGCAAAACACACTTTTTATCGGGTGTGTTTTTTTTCGTAATTTGGCAAGGTTAAAATCCACAGTTTCTAATTAAATAAAATCATAATGAAAGAAGTATTCATCGTATCTGCAGCAAGAACACCCATGGGAAGTTTCCTTGGAAGTTTGGCAGGAGTTCCGGCCACAAAATTAGGTTCCACCGCAATCAAAGGCGCATTAGATAAAATCAATCTCGACCCGAATCTGGTGCAGGAGGTTTTTATGGGAAACGTTCTTCAGGCAGGAGAAGGACAGGCGCCCGCGCGGCAAGCAGCTTTGGGAGCAGGTTTGTCCAATAAGGTTCCAGCAACAACCATCAATAAGGTTTGCGCATCGGGAATGAAATCCGTGATGTTGGCCGCCAATTCCATCAAAGCAGGCGACCAGCAAATTGTCGTTGCAGGCGGAATGGAAAATATGTCATCGGTTCCTCACTACTACAACGCAAGAAATGCAACAAAATTAGGGGATGTGAAAATGCAGGACGGTATGGTTCTCGACGGTTTGACCGATGTTTACAACAAAGTCCATATGGGAGTTTGCGCCGAAAAATGCGCAGCAGAATACGGACTCACCAGAGAAGACCAGGATAATTTCGCGATAGAATCTTATAAACGTTCCGCAAAAGCCTGGAGCGAAGGAAAGTTCAAAGAAGAGGTTGTTCCCGTGGAAATCCCACAAAGAAAAGGCGAGCCAATCATTTTCAGCGAAGACGAAGAATACAAATCCGTCAACTTCGACCGCATCGGAACTTTGCCAACCGTTTTCCAGAAAGACCATGGAACCGTAACTGCTGCAAACGCCTCCACCTTAAATGACGGTGCTTCTGCGTTAATCTTGATGTCCGGGGAAAAAATGGAGGAACTCGGTTTGAAACCTGTGGCAAAAATCGTTTCCTACGCAGACGCAGCACAGGAGCCGGAATGGTTTACCACCGCCCCTTCAAAAGCGCTTCCGATTGCTTTGGAAAAAGCAAATCTCCAGATTTCAGACATCGATTTCTTTGAATTCAATGAAGCGTTTGCAGTGGTAGGTTTGGCCAACAACAAAATCCTCGGTTTGGATGCCTCCAAAGTAAACGTCAATGGTGGTGCTGTTTCACTGGGACATCCACTCGGAAGTTCAGGTTCCAGAATCATCGTAACCTTAATCAATGTCCTCAAACAAAACAACGGAAAATACGGTGCTGCCGCCATCTGCAATGGTGGAGGAGGAGCAAGTGCGATTGTCATAGAAAATATGTAGTTTCAGTTTTCATGTTTCAAGTTGATACATTAAAAATGCACGAATGTGGCTACCATTAAAAGGTTTGAGGATTTGGAAATTGGGCAAACCGCTGGAAAGCTTTGTGTTAATGTTTTTAAACCTTCCAAAAAGAGCAGTTTTAATAATGATTTCAAATTTCGAAATCAAATATTTGCATCTTCAGGTTTGGTGATGGACCCTATTGCAGAAGGTTGCGAAAGAGATAGAAACAGTGAGTTTGAGCAGTTTCCTTCCATTGCAAAAGGTTTTTGCGGAGAAACAAAATCTCAATGGTACCGTGCTTTTGATTTTGAATATATCCTTGAAAAAGATGTTAATCAGCTGCTGGAAGAATATCAGTGCCTCAGTGGAAAAATCAAAAACTTTATTGTTTATTTGCAAAATTCCGAAATTAAAGGAAACAACTTCAAATAAGAGCTGGACTCAACTTGAAACTTGAAACCAGAAACCTGAAACCAGAATTATGAAACCCGAAACATCGATTAAGAACAACCCCAGAATAATGAAAGCGTGGGCGCTTTATGATTGGGCAAATTCCGTTTATTCATTAGTAATCACTTCCACGATTTTCCCGATCTATTTCTCGATTCTCACCACCATTCGGGAGAAGAGTGAATTCGTGCAGGAAACCGGAAAATGGATCAAGGTTCCGGAACGCTACACCATCAATATTTTTGGCACGGAATATCAACCGGATGCGGTTTATGGCTATTCACTCACCATTTCTTTTCTGATTGTGGTGGTATTGTCACCGATTTTGTCATCTTTGGCAGATACAATTGGGAACAAGAAATCTTTTCTGCAGTTTTTCTGCTATCTTGGCGCGACTTCCTGTATGGGATTAGCGATGTTTACGGGCATGCAGAACGTTTTCCTGGGATTGTTGTTCAGTATTACGGCAAGTGTGGGATTTTGGGGGAGTTTGGTGTTTTACAACTCGTTCTTACCTGACATTGCGACACCGGACAAGCAGGATGCACTTTCCGCAAAAGGTTATGTTTACGGGTATATCGGTTCGGTGATTTTGGTGATTATATGTCTGGTCATGATCCAGGTCCTGGCGAAAGATGCGGAACAGGCAAAAATCTATACCCGAATTTCTTTCCTGTTGACAGGGGCATGGTGGTTTGGTTTTTCGCAATATACATTCAAACATTTGCCGCAATTCGGGAATGTGAAGGACCAGCTTCCGAAAGACTTGGTCTTGCTGAACTATAAAAATATTTTCAAAAAACATGAAGAACAGGGTGGATTCTGGGAAGTGTTGAAAGATAATGTCGCTTTCTATATTGACATTACCAGGCAAAGTTTCCGCGAATTGTTCAAGGTTGGAAATAAATTGTTCAAAGACAGAAACCTGAAATTCTTCCTTTCCAGTTTCTTCTTTTACAGTGTGGGAATGCAGACGATTTTCCTTATGGCGACGCTTTTCGGGAAAAGTGAGATCAATATGGCGCAGGAAAAACTGATTATGACACTTTTAATCATCCAGATCATTGCAATTGTAGGTGCGGTGATTTTCTCCAGGCTTTCCCGAAAGATCGGCAACAAAAATGTGATTTCAATCGCGGTTATCCTTTGGATTGTAGCGTGTTTGTCTGCGTATTATCTCAAGAAAGAAAACCCGAACGTGGAGTACCAGTTTTACGGAATAGCCGGGATCATCGGTTTGGTGATGGGCGGCTTGCAGGCAATGTCGCGTTCCACCTATTCCAAACTGCTTCCTGAAGACGGAATGGACAATACTACGTACTTCAGTTTCTACGACGTCCTCGAAAAAATTGCCATTATCTTGGGAACTTTCATCTTTGCCACCATGATTGAGAAATACCACAATATGCGTTACTCAGCATTATCAATGTCGGTGTTTTTCTTTGTGGGACTGCTTTTGATCCGGTTTGTCAAGTTGAAAGTGGTCAAGGAGAAGGAGGTGGATTAGGAATTTAAGAATGATCCTTATTTATTTTTTAAATTGGTTCTGAATTCCAATTGATGGAAACCTTAATCATCCCGTCTGATTCGTCCCTCAAGGAAAAATTGACGGATATTTTAGGACTCTTTTTTCCCCATCTGAACATGCGATTGGGAAAATCTGAATCATGGGCGAAATTTTCCGGGAAAATGTTAGAACTGAATGGCGGATATGGGAATTACGGTATTTCAGCAGAATCCATCATGAAATTTGGCGGGAATTTCCATAGAAAGGTTATCGAATAATTTTCATGTTTCATAAAAATGAAATCAAAATGTATGGGTTTTATAAATGGAAAGAGATATTGAAGATGTAATTGATTTTCCGGAATACGGAAACTTAGTTCAAACAAATTTTTCCGTATCTTTGCCCCATAAAATCAAGAGGTTAATCGAAATATGACCAATCCTTTGTTTTACGCTAAAATCCTGCTGTTCGGCGAATACGGAATCATCGAAGATTCCCAGGGTTTGACCTTGCCTTACAGTTACTACAAAGGCACGCTGAAGTTTTCGGATTTGGCGAATGATTTCGAGAAGAAGTCGAACTCATCTTTGCAGAAATATGCGGATTATCTGAAAAATCTTGAACTTACCGAAAAATTCAAACTCCATATTTCTGCGTTCCAAAATGATATCAATAATGGTCTTTTCTTCGATTCCAATATTCCGCAAGGTTATGGAGTTGGAAGTTCCGGTGCTTTGGTGGCAGCCATTTTCGAGAAATATTCGGTGAACAAGCTTCAACCGGAAACCATTTCCAAAGACGAGCTGAAAGATTTGAAAAAAGTTTTCGGCGAGATGGAAAGCTTCTTCCATGGAAAAAGTTCCGGAATTGATCCGTTGATCTGTTATATGAACCTTCCGATTCTTATTGAAAATAAAGAGAATGTGGACAAAGTTTCCATCCCGGCAAGTGCGGAGGGAAAAGGCGCGATATTCTTGATCGACTCCGGAATGACTGGTGAAACCGGACCCATGGTGCAGATTTTCTTTGAAAAAATGAAGACCGAAGGATTCAGAAAAACCTTGAAAGAAGAATTCATCCGTTATAACAACGCATGCATCGACGCATTCCTGAAAAAAGAAATGAATCCGCTGTTCAGAAACCTGAAAAACCTTTCGGTTTGGGCATACGAACATTTCAAGCCGATGATCCCGGAAAGCATCGTCAATATATGGAAAGATGGCCTCGATACGAACGCCTATTACCTTAAACTCTGCGGAAGCGGCGGCGGCGGTTATATTTTGGGCTTCACCAGAGATTACCAGAAAGCCGAAAAAATGCTGGAAGGTTTCAACAAGGAAGTGATTTACCGATTCTAACAATTTAAGTCGAATCAACTTTATTCATTATTTAATTTGTTCGGCTTAAAAATGAAAAATCCCATGGTTTACAGAATTTCGCAATTTGTTGGTTTCCTGTTGGGAGCCAGAGTTTTTGTGGCGGTTCTGCTCACTTTCGCGCTGTATGTTTCCACGTTTTTCCTTTTTAACCAGGAGGAAAGTCTCCGGAATTTTGTGTTTGATTTCCGGGTTCATGGAATTATTTTTTGTGCGGTGCTTAGCATTTTGGCGGGCGGAATTATCAACCAGTTTTACGACAGGGAAAAAGACCGGATCACCAAACCGTTCCGAACAAGACTTCAAACCTTCCTGCAGCAGAAATATTTCCTCTACGCCTATCTGCTGCTGAATACGGTTTCACTCACTATAGCATTTTTGATTTCGACCCGGGTTTTCTTCTTTTTCCTGATCTACCAGTTTGTGATGTGGTTTTACAGCCATAAGCTGAGTAAGATTTTGATGGTAAACAATTTCACTTTTGTGAGTTTAACGCTTTATCCTTTTTTCGGAATGTTGGTCTATTACCAGACTTTTTCCATGAAAGTCTTTCTGATGGCAGTTTTTCTGTTTCTGATGCTTTTAATCATCGACATCATCAAAGATACTTTGACAAAAAATGTAGATAGGGTCTTCGGTTATACCACAATCCCCAATTTCTTTAGCAGGAAAGTAACTCGGTTGATGGTGATCTCGCTGCTCATTTTGGCGCAGATAATTTCGGCGTTAATCGTTACCGAAAAGGGTTTGCACAGTATCCTGAGTTATTATTTTGCCGCCAGTATTTTCGTGCAGATTCTTTCAGTGTATCTGATTCTCCATCAAACGAAATATTCCAAATTCTTTAATCTGAATATTTTGCGGATCTGGATGCTGGTAGGAATTTTTGCGATGTTAGCAGATGGAATCCAACAGAAATATGAATTAAGAAATACGAATTACGAATTGCGATCCCGATAACTATCGGACGGAATTACGAGATCTGACTTCCGAAAGGAAGATGGGAAATACCTATGATTAATGAAAGAGCTAAATTTTGAATGGCGGGTGAACTCTTTGGAAAAACATCTTTCAGGTATTTTCAATGCGTACGTCAAATTACCTGTTTCCAATTTCGTACTTCGCAATTCCTAAAACCCTATCTTTGCAAAAAATTTTCAGAAAATGAGCCGAGACCAAGAAAAACCTAAAAGACCGAGAATAACTTCTTCCAGACCAGCAAGACCAACCGGTGGAAGTTCGCGAACTGCTTCCTCTCGACCAAAAAAATCTGAAGATTCAGAGGAAACCAAGCCATCCAAATCCAAAAGAGAACCAAGACTGTTGTCCCAATCTGAAGCAAAGACTTTCGAGAGATCAATTGAAAGAACGGCAAGAAAACCAGCCGGGAAAAGAACCGGCAAATCTTTTGATACCCGGGATAAATACGAAAAAGGCGACCGAAAATTCGGGCCGAAAAAACCATTCAATAAATTTGACGATAAAAACGAGGACCGCGCAAAATCTTTTGTTCAAAGGAGAAAACTGAATAAGATTGACAAGGATTTGCACAAAGACACGATTCGTCTGAACAAGTACATCGCCAATTCCGGAATCTGTTCCAGAAGAGAAGCCGATGAGTTAATCACCCAGGGATTGGTCCAGGTGAATGGAGTAGTGATCACCGAAATGGGGTACCAGGTTCAGAAAACAGATAAAGTGGTTTTTGACGGACAGGGAATTACCCCCGAAAAACCGGTTTACGTTTTGCTGAATAAGCCGAAAGGTTATATTTCTACCACGAAAGATGAAAAAGCCAGAAAAACAGTGATGGACTTGGTGGCAAACGCTTCACCATACAGACTTTTTCCAGTGGGAAGACTAGATAGAACCACCACCGGTGTCATCCTTTTGACCAACGATGGACATTTGACCAAAAAGTTGACGCATCCATCGTTTAATATGAAGAAAATCTACCATGTCACTTTGGATAGAAAACTCGACAGAGCCGATCTCAACGCTATTGCAGAAGGTATCCGACTTGAAGAGGGAGTTGCCGAAGTGGATCATATCTCCTATATCGACGGGAAACCTAAGAATGAAGTGGGCATCGAAATCCACATCGGTTGGAATCGTGTGGTGAGAAGAATTTTCCAGAAGTTGGGTTATGAAGTGGAAGCGCTCGATCGGGTGATGTTCGCGGGATTGACCAAAAAGAACGTAAAACGTGGCTATTGGAGAATTCTGACCGAATTGGAAGTGAACAATTTGAAGATGCTCTAAAAATCGCTGAGTTTAAAAACAAAATTTCCCGCCTGTGCAGCGGGAAATTTCAATTAATACTAAAAAACTAAACTATGAAAAATTTGAAATCACTTATTAAGCCACTTCTCTTCTGAACTTTATTCTTTTTGCTGATTCCGATGCCACTACAAGACCTGCTCCCATCATAATCACATCCTTCACAACCAGTCTTCCTGCTGCCGATAAGTACGGGAATCCGAAATCAGGACCACCCAAATTCGGGACCCAGGTTTCCGGAGTGGTAATCAGGAAACTCAGCGTAACGATGGACATTCCAAAAGTTAAAATTCCACCCCATATACCGATTTTCGGAAACCAGATTCCGAGCAGAACCAAAATTCCCAAAACCACAATCACGGTGCCCAAACCATAAGAGAAAACGTAAGTTCCGTTGGCTTTATGCCATTGGATATTTTCGGGAATCACTTCACCTTCCTTGTTTTTGTGCAGTTTGTAATTGTCTACATCGCTTACCTTACTCTTGAGCATGAAGCTCATGAACGGCGAGTTGGCCACAAACGGAATAATGCCGTCCGCTTCGTATTGAAAGGCTTTTAAACCGCCGATCCACGCCATGACGATGAATATTCCGATTCTTAAAAAATTGATGAATGGTCTCTGTAAACCTGCTAAAAGATCAATGATTTTTTCCATAATACTTAAAAAACATTGCAGCAAAAAATTGTTCTGCAAATGGAAGCAGTTTTTTTACTTTTTGGATTTTCCTTCAAACTGCTTTGCAAAAGTAATGCGGTTCAGCCTCAAATAGAATGGAAAAAACTTCCTGTTTCATAGACAGAAATGGATTTTTTAGCTGGGTTCAGATTTATGGATAAATGTTTATTGTAATCTCGGAAAAAACATCAAAGATCCGCAACAATTGAAATTCCGCCCTCTTCGCGAAATTTGGTTGGCGAAATTCCCGTGTATTTTTTAAAGTATTTGCTGAAATAGAATTCATCTTCAAAATGGAGTTCTGCTGCGATTTCCTTAATGGATTTTCTGGTCAGATGAATCTGTTTTTTTGCTTCCAGAATGACCCGTTCCTGAATGATTTGCGATGGAGTTTTATGGAATTCCGCTTTTATTTTCTTGCTTAATGTATTTGGTGAAATATGAAGCAAACCGGCATAAAAGGCTGGGCTTTTTTCTCTGCTGTAATACGTTTCTACTAAACTTTGAAAGGTTTTCAGTTGAGCCAAATCCTGCTGAACCAGATTGGTTTTAGGCAATAATTTGCTTTTCTCTTTGCTCGAAATCGCTAAAATCAGTTGGAGGTATGATCTCAATACGGCGCCCGAAAATTCTTCCGCAGGATCTGTTTCTTTAATTTTGGAAAAATATTCCGAAATTTCATCATACGTTTTTGTGTTTAAATTAAGGTGCGGGAAATGGTAGATGTTGTTGAAAAGAAGTCCGTTACAGGCAACTTCCTTTTTATGGTATTCGATGCAGTAAAAGTCGCCATGGAAACTTAAGTTCTGAATGGAAATATGATGATCCGGCAGAATCTGGATGTTTTGAAAAGGGGACGTGAAGAAAACCGTTTTACCTTCAAATGCAAATTCCACAAAATCAACTTTTATTTTTCCTTTTCCTTCAAAGAGAAAAATGTGGTAAAACTCATCGCTGAAATCGTTTTGAAAATCAATTGATTCTTGTTGGCTGAGAGAAAAAAGCGTTTTCATATCCACAAATTTAAAATAAATAAAACTTCCCGAATTTCAGCATCTCTGATTCGGGAAGTATCATTAAACTTCTCTCGCATTCATGCAAGCTCTGCAACATCCGGTTGCAATACCGATATCTTGGAAATACTTTCTTCTATTTCCTCTGAACTCAGCTGATGTTCTGCCAGATTCCCATTCTGGAAATCGGAATAAGCCATCATGTCCACAAAACCATGTCCGCTTAAATTAAAAAGAATGGTTTTTGATTTTCCTTCCTTTTTTGCCAGTTCCACTTCCCGCAAAACCTGTGCTATGGCGTGATTGCTTTCCGGAGCGGGAATAATTCCTTCGTATTTTGCAAACAGGCTTCCTGCCTCAAAACACTCGATTTGCGGAATCGCACTCGCTTCAATAATTCCATCCTTCAAAAGTCGCGAACACAAAACACTTGCGCCGTGATAGCGCAATCCACCTGCGTGAATCGATGCCGGTTCGAAATGATGTCCTAAAGTGAACATCGGTAAAAGCGGCGTATAACCTTGCGTATCGCCGAAATCATACATGAATTTCCCTTTCGTCAGTTTCGGGCACGAACTCGGTTCCACTGCAACGCATCTCACTTCCTTCCTTCCCTGAAGTTTTTCCCTTAAGAACGGAAAAGAAATTCCCGCGAAATTGGAACCACCTCCTAAAGGCGCAACAATTACATCTGGGTAATCTTCCGCGATTTCAAACTGCTTTAGTGCTTCTTCGCCGATAATGGTTTGATGGAGCAGAACGTGATTTAATACGGATCCTAAAGAGTATTTGGTGTTCTCCTCCTGCACCGCCATTTCCACCGCTTCAGAAATTGCCATTCCCAAACTTCCGTTGCTGTCAGGATTTTCTGCGAGAAAATTTCTCCCCGCCTGAGTTCTGTCACTCGGTGATGGGTACACATTCGCACCAAAAGTATTCATCATGATTTTGCGGTAAGGTTTCTGGTTGAAACTGGATTTCACCATATACACATCGCACTCGATTCCGTATTGTGCACACGCAAAACTCAGTGCCGTTCCCCATTGTCCGGCTCCTGTTTCTGTGGTGATTTTCTTTACCCCGGCTTTCGCGTTATAATACGCCTGAGGAATTGCGGTGTTGGGTTTGTGGGATCCGCTCGGACTTCCGCCTTCGTATTTGTAGTAGATTTTGCAGTCTGTTCCGAGTGCCTTTTCCAGTTCAAATGCCCTGATCAAAGGGGATGGACGGTAGATTTTGTACTTTTCCTGAACTTCTTCCGGAATCTCAATGAATCGTTCATGCGAAACTTCCTGTTTGATGAGTTCATCGGGGAAAAGTGGCGAAAGCATTTCTGGACTGATGGGTTCTTTGGTTCCGGGATGAAGTGGCGGAAGGGGTTTGTTTTCCATATCTGCCACAATGTTATACCAGAATTTCGGGAGGTCCTTTTCTTCAAGGATGAATTTTTTAATCTTCATTTTTTTAATGATTTTAATGGTTAAGGAATTATATTTATTGAAATTTTATTTGCGGAAAAGACACAAAAAAACCGCCTGCAAATACAGACGGTTGGTACAAAATATTGTAATATTCTTTTAAAAGTTCAATTCATCAGATCATACAATAAGGGTGCAAATCGCCTGTAGAAAACGATTGCCACCACCAGTTGTTATTTGAGAATTGCTTCATGAATTGCTTGATTGTTCTGCAAAAATAGAAATTATTTTTGATTGGCAAATTTATTTTGATGAAATTATTTTTGATATGGACAGAATGAAAGGAATGTTTTTTGATGGTTTCTTATCAAAATTAATGTGATGGTAGTGGAAAAAAATAAATCCCAGGAAAGACAACTCGAGAATATGAATTATCCTCCCGGTGAAGATATTTTCAGCCAGGAAGAACGTGTTTCCATCGATGGAGACGGCGTTCCGGAAACCGCAGAAACACCAGTTACCAAAAATTTGGATGATGGATTGGATGTTCCCGGTTCCGAATTAGACGATGAACAGGAACAGATTGGTGAGGAGGATGAGGAAAACAATTACTGGAGTTTGGGTGGTGAAAATCATGAGAACCTGGAAGAGCCCGAAAATCAATCTGCCAAAAAAAACCGCTTCAAAATGCATTGAAGCGGTAAAATTTTATATATCGGAGAGGGATTTAGGGTAATTTTTAAATCCCGTTAATAATCGTATCCAGAGTAATACTTGGGCGCATCGCTGCATAGGTTTTGTTGGAATCCGGTTTGTAATATCCGCCGATATCCTGTGGTTTTCCCTGTGCACCGATTAACTCGGAATTGATTTTTTCTTCGTTTTCCTGCATTGCTGCTGCGATGGGTTTGAATTTTTCTGCAATTTCAGCATCTGCAGTTTGCTTGGCCAAAGCATCTGCCCAATACATCGCCAAATAGAAGTGCGAACCTCGGTTGTCGATGCCGCCCACTTTTCTTGCCGGAGATTTGTCAGTCGCTAAGAATTTCGCATTCGCCTCGTCCAAAGCATCGGAAAGCACTTTCGCTTTTGGATTATGCTGCGTTTGAGCCAAATGCTCCAAACTGGCCTGCAAAGCAAGGAATTCACCTAAGGAATCCCATCTCAGATATCCTTCATGGATGAATTGCTCGATATGTTTCGGTGCGGAACCACCCGCGCCGGTTTCAAACAATCCGCCGCCATTCATCAAAGGTACGATGGAAAGCATTTTCGCGGAGGTTCCCAGTTCCAGAATCGGGAACATGTCGGTCAAATAATCCCGCAACACATTTCCGGAAACCGAAATCGTGTCTTTTCCTTCGCGTGCTCTTTTCAGGGTTTCGAGCATTGCGTCTTTCACGTCCATAATTCTGATGTCGAGTCCGGTCAAATCATAATCTTTCAGATATTTTTCAACTTTCTTAATGATTTGCGCATCGTGTGCTCTACCTTTATCCAACCAGAAAATAGCCGGTGTATCTGAAAGTTTTGCCCTGTTTACTGCGAGTTTCACCCAATCCTGAATCGGAGCGTCTTTCACTTGGCACATTCTGAAAATATCGTCCCGCTCTACTTTTTGTTGAAGCAGGGTTGCTCCGTTTTCGTTCTCCACTTTCACGGTTCCTTCTGCAGAAACCTGGAAAGTCTTGTCGTGAGAACCGTATTCTTCGGCTTTTTGAGCCATTAAACCAACGTTCGGAACCGAGCCGAAAGTTCTTGGATCGATGGCGCCGTTTTTTTTCATATCATCCACGATGGCTTCATAGAAACCGGCATATGTTCGGTCCGGAATGATGCAAACCGTGTCTTCCTCTTTTCCTTCTTTGTTCCACATTTTGCCGCCACCACGAACGAGCGCAGCCATGGAGGCATCCACGATCACATCAGAAGAAACGTGGAAATTAGTAATTCCCTGGTCAGAATTCACCATCGCGATTCTGGGTCCGTTTTCCATTGCACGCTCCAGGTCGGCTTTGATTTCTGCCTCTTTCGGTGTTCCTGCAATTTTTTCGTAAAGAGTGGCCAATCCGAAGTTGGGATTGATGTCCAGTTCCTTGAAGGTATCTTTATATTTTTCAAAAACGTCTTTGAAATAAGTTTCCACCACTGCACCGAAAATAATCGGGTCAGAAATCTTCATCATCGTTGCTTTTAAATGGGCGGAAAGAAGTACGTTTTTCTCTTTCGCCTCATTTATTGCACTTTGTACAAATGACTTCAGCGCTTTCATGTTCATCACCGATGAGTCGATGATTTCCCCTGCTTTCAAAGGAGCATAATCTTTCAGAACTTTTTCAGAACCGTCATTTCCATAGAAAACGATCCGGAATTTACCTTCATGTTCCACCGTCATTGAATTTTCGGTACCATAAAAATCACCGTGATCCATGTGCGCCACTGAAGTTTTGGAGTCTGCGTTCCAAATTCCCATTTTGTGTGGATTTGCTTTTGCGTAATCTTTCACGGATTTCGGGGCGCGCCGATCTGAGTTTCCTTCTCTCAATACTGGATTCACTGCGCTTCCCAGAACTTTTGAATATTTTTGGTTGATCGCTTTTTCCTCCTCATTTTTTGGTTCTGCCGGATAATCCGGCAATGCGTAACCTTTGGATTGCAACTCGGCAATGGCTTCTTCCAATTGTGGTACAGAAGCTGAAATATTCGGCAATTTGATGATGTTTGCTTCAGGTTTCGTGGCCAGTTCACCCAATTCCGTTAATGCATCCGGAACTTTTTGGTCATCGCTTAAATATTCAGGGAAGTTCGCCAAAATCCTTCCCGCCAGTGAAATATCCGGAACCTGGATTTCGATATCTGCGGAATGGGTAAACGCTTTCACGATGGGTAAAAACGAATGGGTAGCAAGCATTGGCGCTTCGTCCGTCAATGTGTAGTAAATTTTTGCCTGTGACATTATTGAGATTTTTTATTCAGAATTATGGTTGACAAATTTAGTGAAAATTTAGGTGTTTACGGTAATGCACAGTTGATTTCAGTGTCTCGGGGTATGATTTTTCGATTTTTGGGAGGTAAGGTGATCCCATGAAAAATGGAAAGCATTTGCAAAGAAAAAAACCCCGCCGTGGCGAGGTCCCTTCTCAATTGGAGTATTCGTGGATACTGGTTTTTTTAGTTGCTCGTTAATAGTTTTTTACCCAATTTGCTGTTGATTTTTTGAATTTTTAGCAAAGCAAAATTAGAACATACATTATTTCTAAAATTGTAAAAATGGGAACTCGGGAATAGATTGCGGTTGGATGAGTGAAAAACAGAATAATAAAAAAATCACCACAGAAGATAAGCACTGGAGTTCCGCAGGAAATCAGGTTATTTGAATAGCCAGATGGTTTCCTGTTCGGTATCTACTTTTTTGAAAAAAGTGGCAGGATTGATTTTTGTTAATGCTTTGAAATCCTTGATGAAGTGCGATTGGTCGTGATAAGCGTTGATGTAGGTAAGATCGGTGAGGTTTCTGGCCTTTTTGTATTCCTGCAGTGCTTTTCTGAATCGGCAAATTTTGCGGTATTCAGAAGTTGATTTTCCCATATATTTATGAAAAAGTTTGTTTAGATATCGTCTGGTAATTTGGTTTTTATGTGCGATTTCCTCAATTTTCATGGTGCTTTCCACATCATTTAGAATCGTGCAGATCATTCCCAGATCAGGATCTGCAAATTGTGAAATCCAGTATTCTTCGATCATATCCCTTTGTTTTTCCCGATTGGTTTCGGCGAAAACCGACCTCATAAAATCGGCATAATTTTCCTGCGGCCAAAACTCACCGTTTTCCATTTGCGAAAAGTTCAGGTTTGGAATAAAATAATGGATTCCCAGCGGCTTGAAGACCACCGTGACTTCATTCACAAGTTGCTCATAAGAAATTTCAAGTGGCACGTTGTAGCTGAATACAAGCCGCGAATTAATCTTTTTTTCTGCGGAGGGTTTGATGTGTAACTTATGATTCAGGTATTCCACATCACTGTCTTCTTTCACAGAGTGGATGCTCCAGTTGTTGGGGAAGGTCAGGTATTTGGTAGGTTCCGAGTCCCGTTTCTTGGCAATGAAATAATATCCGTTCATGTATTTTTGCAGGATCTCATTTTTTGGGATGTAAAAATCTGCTATCATTCTTGTTGACTGGTTTTCAATACCCTAATTTACAAAAAAGAATTAAAAGTAAGTTCTTTTTTCCACGCAGTTTTCGATGATGTTTTTAAAGGTTTTGGTGAGGTATGGTGTACTATGCTGCTTAAAATGTCATCCGGGAGCAACACAGTTTGGAAACCTGAGGTAAGAACTTAAAGTTGTGCAGCAGCTGCATTGGGTATAAACTGCAAGTTGCATCAACGTGCTCCTGGAACGAGCTTTTTTTAATCATTTGTGTTTTTAGGCAGACAGGGATTGATGGGATTAGAAACCCGGACCAATTCCTGTTAATTCCAGGCTGTAAATTTTGTTAAAATTTTGTTACCATACAATACCCTTTTTGAGGTATTTGTTAAGAAAAATTTATTACTTTTACCCCATTCATGTTAAAAACCGATACAAAGTTCATATTTTATGTCAAAAAATCAACACCTGCTCATTAAAGTTTGGAATACCCATCCGGGATTCTTGAAGAGCGAAAGCCAAGTTTATCGGTCGCCTTCCATCGACAAAATCATGGCAGAGATTTTTTCTGTGGGCGAATACTATCATTATACGATTCACCTGCCCGACAGCAGCCTTAGCAATCATCACCCGAACCTCGGAAAAATGCACGGATTTGAAGCTCCGCCGCAGAATCTGGGCGATATCATCGAGCTGGTGCATCCTGACGATATAAATTTTGTGCAGGAAGCAGAACTGATGACCGTGGAAAAGATGAAGGAAATAGGCTTCGAGCACATGATGCATCTGAAATCCAGTTACTGTTTCCGCATGCGGATGGCTTCCGGAGCTTATGAGATGTTTCACCACCAGTCAATACCGACCGTGAGGTCGGAAGAAGGGGAGTTTTTGGAAGCCGTAAACATTCATACCCATATCCATCACCTGGCTCCCAAAAATAATTACCATGTGGTGGTTTCCGGCATCGGTGAAAGAAATGATTTTCACAAGATGCAGTGGCCTCCAAATTTAGAACTTCATTCAAAACCGCATGGGCTTTCCAGACGTGAAACAGAAATCATCGCACTTTTGGCCAAGGGTTTCAACACCATGCAAATCTCGGAGAGGCTTTGTATTTCTATCCATACCGTGCGAACCCACCGGAAAAACATTCTTCAAAAAACCAAATGCAGAAACTCTTCGGAACTCATAGGAAAAGCCTTTGAGGGCGGATATTTGTAGAATGTCCGCGATTGGGAAATCCACCCATCAATTGAAGGTTCTGGTATTTTGGTCCAACTCCAGTTCCGGAGTTTCCTGCGGGATTCAAAAGGCTTTTTTCTCGCATCCAAATTCAGTAAATTCTTGTCTTTCACACAAAACGAAAGTTTAGTTATTGTCAGCAGAAACGTAAACACTCAAACTTTGGTGGATTTGGAGATTACGCCAAAACAAAGAGAAGAATATCTTGGAAAAATTGTTTTGGAGGATTATTCTGAAGGTCCACTTGAAAATGATCAGTACGGTACTGAACCGATGTGGGTTTTCGGTAAAATAATCAATGCAAAGGAAATATACATAAAAATTACAATCACAGAATTGAATGTAATATGTATCTCTTTCCATACCTCACAATATCCTATGAATTATCCATTTAAGTGAGAAAATTATGAAAAGTTCTTTTACAGGAAAAGAAATGAAACTTATCAGTGAGATACAAACAGTAAGTTTCAAAAAACAGCAAATCGAGTACGTACATCGAACTTTTTTATGCGAAGAATCTGGTGAGAAATTTACCACTACCGAATTGGATGAGTTGAATCTTAAGCAGATTCAAAATGTGTACAGGGAATTGAATAATATTCCTTTTCCTGATGAGATTAGAAATTTAAGATCAAAATATGGTATTTCTGCTGCCAAAATGAGCGATCTTTTTGGTTTTGGTCCCAACCAATATACATTGTATGAAAATGGGGAAATACCTAGTTCGTCGAATGCAAAGGCCTTAAATCTTGCTTTGGATCCGCTTGTGTTTAAGAAAATGCTGGAGGAAAACAAAGACTTGTTCAAAGATAAAGAATATTTAAATCTTCATGCTAAGGTCATGCAGGAAATGTCTTTTGACCCTTGGGATATTCTTGAGGATTATTTAATGGGAGAAAGCAAGCCGGATAGTTTTTCAGGTTTTAAAATACCTGATTATGAAAAGTTGGCTAATATGGTTGTTTTTTTTGCTAAAGAGATTGAGCCTCAAAAGACAGCAATGAATAAAGATTTGTTGAACTAAACCTCCGGTAGCTTTTCCCATTCGCCGTTTTAGTAATTTTGTTTTTTTTAACAATCAAAACATTACTATGGCTACAAAAAAAAATCTACTGAGGATTTAAGAACGAACAAATTCCTCAACCGTGCTTCGAGCGAAGTTAACGGTTTTGCCGAACTCCTGCAACGCTTTGAAAGAAATATTTCCATCCTGGGCAGAAGCAAACGCACCTTTGATAATTACTCGCGGCATGTCGCAGCCATGGCGCTGCACTTCAAAACGCTGCCCACCGAACTGGATCCCGAACAGGTCAAAGATTACCTTTTTGAACTCCAGCAGCGTTCCAAAACACCTTCCCAGTCGTACTTCAAACATACCGTTTACGGACTCCGCTTTCTGCTGAAAACAGAAGGTCTGCCCTATAGTTTTCTGCATCTTCCCTCCATTGCTAAAGTGAACAAACTTCCTGTGATCCTGAGCCGCGAAGAGATCTGGCGCATGCTTCAAACCGCCGAACTCCTGAAACATAAACTGCTCATCGGACTGATCTACGGCTGCGGACTGCGCTGCATGGAAGTCCGGAATATCAAACTTCAGCACCTGGATTTTGACCGGAAGATGCTGCATATCGTTCAGGGTAAAGGTAGCAAGGACCGCTATGTACCTTTGTCGGAGCATTTAATCAGAGGCTTAAAAACCTTTATTAAAGTTGAAAATCCGGTTCAGTATTTATTCAACGGAAATCAAAACAGGAATATTGAAGAAATTGACCAGCCGGGTGCTGGAAGACCGGATTTCGATTCCCGCTACAGCCAGCGCGGCGTTCAGTGGGTCATCAAAACCATTTCCAAAAAAGCCGGCATCACCAAAGACGTTCACACCCATACTTTGCGACACAGCTACGCCACACATCTGCTGGAAGACGGCATTCCGATCATCATGGTACAAAAACTTCTGGGTCATGAAAGAATTGAATCGACCATGGAATATTTGCATGTCTGTCAGCTGTCGGATCAGAAACCGCACAGTCCTTTGGATACCGTGTTTGCTTTATGCCGCAAAAATGGAAACCCGAACTAAG
>NZ_JACBFP010000006.1 GCF_021401085.1 Chryseobacterium sp. R2A-55 | reverse complement strand
TTCCCATTCCGAACACGGAAGTTAAGCCCTCCAGCGCCGATGGTACTGCGACAAGCGGGAGAGTAGGCCGCCGCCAGTTTTTTTTCAAAATCCCCAACCACAAAGTGGTTGGGGATTTTTTATTTATTGTAATTAGGAAAGGTGAAGGAGTTAAGATTGGAGGGGGGACGTCTCGATTAATTTTTTAGTGTTTTTACCTAGGGAATATCTTTTCGATTTTGTGGCGAGCACTGCGAAAAGAGCACTCTAATGGGCGGAGAAGGACTCCTTGTATTAGTAGAATACACGGATTGGAGCTATATCCTTTTTTGATCGCTGATTGCGAGTTCTAGATCCTCCGTCAAATTATTCTACTAAATAAAGATATCCTTTTCTCTCGGAGGAGACAGAGAGCGGGTCGGTTCATTGACAATCAAGGAGCTTCATGGGTTCTACGAAGAAACCGCCCAATTTCTTGAACGGCTTTAATATTTTTTTGCGTTTATTCTACGATTTCAGCTTCTACAATTTTGTCGTCTTGCCTTTTTTTAGCTTCCCAAGCCACGAATCTTTCGGCCTCTGAAGTAAGCATCGGTATTGCCAAAGCCAGTACCGCTAAATCATCCAAAACTCCAATCACTGGAATCCACTCTGGAATGAGGTCAATTGGCGAAAACACGTATAGCAGCATCAATCCAGGGAGGATCACATTCTTGATTTCTGGTTTGTACCCATTTTTTTTCATGGTCGATTTGATCATTCTAAGGATGACGGGTAATTTTTGGATCAAACCTTTATGTTTGAAAGCTTCCTTTGCAAGTTGTATTTTTGATAATTTCATTTTTGTGTTGGTTTGAAATGCTATTGAGCCCACAAATTACGTACCAATATCTTCTTATTTGGAGTCCATCATTGTGTCGATATATTGTCAATCATATCATGTACAGATTTGGAATTCCAGTCCTTCGCTGCATCCTCCTTTACTAGTATCCTGCCGTTTTTGTCCAGAAGGAATGTAGTGGGAAACGCTTTAGGCAAAACATTGGTGGTTACTGGACTTTCTGCGATATATACGGGAACCGTGTAGTTGTTTTGCTGCAAAAACTTTCTTACATCCTCTTCTTTTTCCTGCATTGCTATGAGCACAAAATCCACTTTATCCTTTTTGCTATCGTAAAGTTTTTGAATGGTTGGCCATTCTTCACGACAGGGCGCACACCAAGTTCCCCAAAAATTAAGCAAAACCAGTTTTTTGCCTTTAAGGTTTTTTAGATTGGTGGAAGTGGTATTGATTCCTTTCAGCTGGATGTCGTAATCGTAATCGTTCAGTGTAACTGCATTTTCCACAGCTGCAATCGGAAAAAACAGGTCTGTCAATTTCAACCGAATTGATGGAAATGCAAGAATTACGACCAGGATTGCGGATGAAATTAAGTAGAAAATATTTTTTTTAATAAAAGTCATGATCTTCATTTAGTATTCTATTCGATGATAATGCATGATGGAATCTAGGATCAGAAACCTATTTTTAATTGATGTCCAACTATTCTAAATTAATTCCAGAATTTCCTCGATAGCGTCTTTGCCACGGTTCTTGGAGTAATATACCTGCAAATCGTTGTAGAATTCTTCTCTTGGGTAGGTTTCGGGATTGGCTTTGAATTTGGCCAGAAGTTCGGTGCCATATTTTGGGCGTGGTCCCCAATGGTTGATGACTTCGAAATCCTTATCGAGAAGAATCACAATTGGAATAGACTGAGTTCCATTTACCAAAAACTGATCGATCAACGAATGGTCGGTATCGCGCAGAAAAACTTTTGCTTCATTACCTGCTGACTCGAAAAATTTTGCAACAGCAGGAACAGTTGCACTCGCATCGCCACACCATGGTTCGGAGATGATCAGAACCTTACCATCAAATTTCTTTGATTTTACTTTTTCCATCTGGGTTTCATCCACTTTAAAAGTTTTTAAAGTTCGTTCCATTCTTTGGAGGCCGAGCTCGTAAAATTCTTGCTTTTCGTCTGTTTTGTCGGGATTGTTGGTTGCCCGAATTTTCGCTACGTTCATGTACTGATCAAAAGTCAGTGCTTTTTGCCAATATTCTTTCATTTTTAAAATTTTACACAAATTTCGTTTATTTGTACCTGATAAAATGTAATCGAAATCACATTCTTATTAAATCCGCCTCATCCGATTAATTAAGAATAGATCTGCCAAGACAAAACTTGCCAGACTTTCCACAATGGGAACTGCTCTGGGTAAAACACAGGGATCATGTCTCCCTTTTCCTTCCACAATGATAGAATTTCCATCCTTGTCTACGCTTTTTTGTGGTCTTAAAATAGTTGCGACCGGTTTAAAAGCCACTCGAAAGTAAACATCCATTCCATTTGAAATTCCGCCTTGAACTCCACCTGAGAGATTTGTCTGTGTGGTGAAATTTTCATTAAATAAATCATTATGGTCTTTGCCAGTCATAGTTGCGCCACAGAAACCACTTCCGTACTCAAAACCTTTAGCTGCATTAATGCTGAGCATTGCCTTCGCCAATTCTGCCTGCAGCTTCCCAAATACCGGTTCGCCAATTCCAGCCGGAAGATTTTTTATGACGCACGTAATGGTGCCGCCAATCGTGTTTCCTTCCTTCTTAATTTCCTTGATTTTTGAAATCATTTTTTCCGCGGTTGCTGAATCTGGGCATCGCACATTATTAGAATCTATCTTGGAGAAATCTAATTCCTGATAGGGTTTTTCGCAAAAAATGTCGCCAACTGAAGAAACATATGCGGTAATTTCAACCTTTTTGGGCAGAAGTTGTTTTGCCAAACTTCCTGCTACGACCCAATTCACGGTTTCGCGAGCAGATGATTTACCGCCTCCCCGATAATCTCTGATGCCGAATTTTTGATCATAGGTGAAATCAGCATGGCTTGGCCGATATGCTGTTGAAATATGATCATAGTCTTTGGATTTCTGGTTTTCGTTTTCAATGAGGAAACCGATCGGAGTTCCAGTGGTTTTTCCTTCAAAAATTCCGGAAAGAAACTTCACGGTATCACTTTCTTTTCTTTGGGTGACGATAGCACTTTGACCAGGTTTTCGGCGGTCGAGTTGGTATTGAACAGCCTCAAAATCAATTTCCAGACCGGCTGGAAAATTATTGATAATACCACCAAAAGCGATTCCGTGGCTTTCGCCAAAAGTAGAAAGTGTGAGGAAATTTCCGAAATTGAACATATGACAAAGTTAATGATTTGAATTGAGTTACAATGCACCAGGTGCAGTGTCAGTTTTACCCTTTGAATTGATTTTCACCAATGAAAAAAGCCGCTCCAAAAATGGAAGCGGCTTATTTGTATTTGATTGATCAATTATAAACTGACGATGATTTTTCTTGTTATTTTTTGTTTGCCCGAGTCTATGGTAAGGAAATAAACTCCATTGGTCAATTTTACGGGAATTTCAGTCATGCCATTTAAATCTTGAATTTGTGTGTAAACGATTCTTCCGGACGCATCGGTAATAATTAAATTTGATTTTTTTATAGGAGTTGTAGTTTTGATCTTCAAAGAATTTTTCACAGGATTTTCAATGGAGATACCATTCAGCAGTTCGTGGTCTGATGCGGCCAAAGTTTGGTCAATTAATATTTCATTTAAAACAAACGGCACGTTTTGATCATCTAAAGTCACGTGATTTTGGTTCGTGGAAGGGACATGATAAGCGGCAAAAGGAGTTGTGGAGGAAGAATTGATGGTGGCGTAATAATTTCCCTGATTATTGCTTACCGCCAGAGAACTTACTGCGGGAATAAAGTCGAAATGCATAATTTTCAAATTATTCATAAATTCTGTAAGCATGAGGTTTCCGGTGGAAGTATCGGCTAAATTGGACATATCGAATCTGCCGCCTGGTGCGGAATCCAGTCCGTCAGAGGTGGCAGGTGATTTTGCGCTGGCCGTACTGGTGTAAACTGAAAACCAGACGATAATCCATTGCTGACCTTGGAAACTGCTGATCTGTGCGGTTGCATTTTTTGCTGGAGTGAAATTGGTTTTTATAATCGCCCGTTGTGTGGAAGAGGAATTGAAAGTGTGATCCATTACCACCATTCCCGGTGTTCCGGTCATGGTTCCGTTGCCGGCACCGTTGCTTATGGCGATATTTCTTATGTTTTGTGGGAATCCCATCGCATTCAGCTCATTTTGAAAAGATGTTCTATAATTGGGTGCTCCAACTGGAAGAAGGATCGCAGGATCAAAATCAGTGATGCTTCCCACTTTCAGGTGACCTTCAAAATGATCAAGAAGCATCTGTCTTGCAGCAGGACTCTTCAACATTCCATTGACCACGCCCTGCATGGTGGTATCGCCAACCGGTCCAAATCCCATATAGTTAAAAAGATGCTGAAATCCTAGAGGGACATTGGCTCCCAAATGCGGCGAGTCAAATGAAACATAAAGTCTGGTATCGGGATTTAAGCTGTTCTGCTCCATATATCGAAGTGCATACCGGGAGATCAGACCGCCCATACTTGGACCGATCACCACATTTTTGGCATTTCCCACTTTGGCAAGGTTGAGCTGATTGAGTAATTCTACCAGAATCATTGCATTTCTTTGAATATAATCCACGCCGCCATCAATAATCGTAGTAGTTCCGGGTCTGGTGTATGTTGGAAAGTTTAGGACAATAATGTCAAATCCTTGCGCTCGGACTAAGTCTCCCAGATTCTGGTTGGTTCCGTAATTGAGGAGTTGATAGATTGCTGCGGTATTTCGGGTATCGCCAGGATCAAAACCGTCAACCAAAATTATTGGTTTGTCTAAGACACCGTCATTACCCATATACACTTCATATTCGCCATTTCCGACGAAAGCTGCGTTTTCACCAAATCCCTGATATGGAATGGTGGAAGAAATGGGAGTGACCAAATTAGGTTCGAAACTTTTTTTTTGCGTGATTTTGGCTGCCCTTTTTTGATACTGAACATCGATGATGAAAGATTGCGTCAGTATTTTTCCATCTGTAAAGTGGATTTTGTAGAGAACTTCATTCCATCCATTATTCGGAAAACTAAGTTTAAAAGGCTGATCTTCACTGATGATTTTCCAGGTTTTTCCGTCTTTAATTTCTATGTGAGAAACTGTTCTTTTCGAGGTGTGAAAAATCAGATCAGTTTTTAAAATGAATTCAGGAAGGTTTGATTTTGTTTTTCCCAAAATCGGTGCTAAAAGATTGACCTGATTTTCCTCAAAAACATTTGGTGAATGATTAGTGATCACATACTGATTTTCAGAATTGAGGGTAACCTGCTTAGATTCTAACGAAGTTGCTTTAATGTTTTCAAATTCAGTAATGAGTAGTGAAAGTGGGATATAATTATTGCTGAAGCCATGATCAGCCTTCGTTTTGATGATTTCTAATTTTGGCAGTCTTTGCAAATAATCCGCACGTTGCATTTCATGATAGACCTGCAAGAAAATCTGTGTAGAAGTCTTCTGGGGTTGCAGCTCTGTTGCTTTTGAAACGGCGAAAACTCGGTCGTAGAGAATTTTGGTTTTGGTATGGTCTTTCAAAAGATCAAATGTTTGATCCTGGGCAAATAGATGGACACAGAATATCCACAAGAAAAGGAATGTAAATTTGATTTTCATCTTAATTATTTTTATCAAATATATACATTCTTTGAATATAATTTCAAAAAGTAGAACATTTGTAATTTAGAGTGCAAAAAAAAGACTGCTCTTTCGAACAGTCTTTAATTTATAGGATGAAGCTTTTTAAACTTTTTCTACCTGCATATAGCTCAATTCCATAGGTGTTTTTCTTCCGAAAATCATTACAGAGACTTCAATTTTCTTTTTGTCTTCATGTAGTTTTTCAATAGTTCCGTTGAATCCGTTGAAAGGTCCGTCTATCACTTTCACATTTTCACCCACCACAAATGGAATTGCGGTTTCTACAGCGAATTCTGAGAGTTCATCCATTCTTCCCAGCATTCTGTTTACTTCAGATTTTCTCATGGGAACCGGATCTCCTCCTTTTGTCAAACTAAGGAATGAGATAACTCCTGGAATATTTTTGATGATATGTGGGATTTCACCGACCAAGTTCGCTTCCACCATTAAGTAACCGGGGTAATAAGGTTTTTCTTTTGGCACCTTTTTCCCGTTTCTCATCTGGATTACTTTTTCCATAGGAATGACTACCTGAGTGACGAAATTTTCGAAGCCAAGACGCTTCATTTCGTTCTCAATATAAGTTTTCACCTTATTCTCCTGTCCGCTGATGGATTTCAGCACGTACCACTTCAAGTCACTCATTTTGGAAAATACTTTTAATTAAATAGGTTGATGAAGAGTGTCAAAATATTATTGATGATCTCGCTGAACGCAGAATCCACCCCAAAAGTAAAGAGCGCCAATATTACAGTGGCCACAGCGGTTACGATTGTTGAGGATTGCAGGTCTGACCATTTTGGCCACTCCACCTTATCTATAAATTCGTGGTAAGAACCTTTTAAATAGTTAATTAAATTGTTCATTATCTCAATTTTGCACGGGCACAAGGATTCGAACCCTGATCAACGGTTTTGGAGACCGGTATCCTACCATTGGACGATGCCCGTAGATTAAAAAACGTTGTTAGCGCATTAAGCGCTAACAACGCTAGTATGCAGTATGTATAAATTAGTCGATGATTTCAGTTACCTGACCTGCACCAACTGTTCTACCTCCTTCTCTGATTGCAAATCTAAGACCTACGTTAAGAGCGATTGGCTGAAGCAATTCTACAGTGATTGTCAAGTTGTCACCAGGCATTACCATTTCTACGCCTTCTGGTAAGAAGATTTCACCAGTTACGTCAGTAGTTCTTACATAGAACTGAGGACGATATTTGTTGTGGAATGGAGTGTGACGACCACCTTCTTCTTTAGAAAGGATATAAACCTCTGCTTTGAATTTTTTGTGTGGCTTCACAGAACCTTGTTTAGCGATAACCATACCTCTCTTGATGTCGGTTTTTTCAATACCTCTCAACAATAGACCTACGTTGTCACCAGCTTCACCTCTGTCAAGGATTTTACGGAACATTTCAACACCAGTTACGGTAGAAGTCAATTTTTCATCACCCATACCTACGATGTCTACAGGATCTCCAGAGTTGATTACCCCTGCCTCGATTCTACCTGTAGCCACAGTACCTCTACCTGTAATAGAGAATACGTCTTCGATTGGCATCAAGAATGGTTTATCTTGCTCTCTTACCGGCTGCTCGATCCAAGTGTCAACAGCATCCATCAATTGTTCAACTGTAGCAACCCATTTTGGTTCACCGTTCAGCGCTCCAAGAGCTGAACCTTGGATCACTGGAGAGTTGTCACCGTCATATTCATAAGAAGAAAGAAGATCTCTCAATTCAAGCTCTACAAGCTCTAGCAATTCAGGGTCATCTACCATGTCAACTTTGTTCATGAAAACAACGATTCTTGGTACGTTTACCTGACGGCAAAGAAGGATGTGCTCTCTTGTTTGAGGCATTGGTCCGTCAGTTGCAGCGCACACAAGGATTGCTCCGTCCATCTGCGCAGCACCAGTTACCATGTTCTTCACATAGTCGGCGTGACCAGGACAGTCAACGTGAGCATAGTGTCTTTTTTCTGTTTCGTATTCAATGTGTGAAGTATTAATGGTAATACCTCTTTCTTTTTCTTCTGGTGCAGAGTCAATTGCAGAGAAATCTCTCTTTTCAGCAAGACCTTTATCAGATAATACTTTACTGATAGCAGCAGTAAGTGTAGTTTTACCATGGTCAACGTGACCGATGGTACCAATGTTCAAGTGCGGTTTGTTACGATTAAACGTTTCCTTTGCCATGATTCAAATTATTTATTTAATTAATTATTTATTTTTTCGGTTTGCAAATATAGTGAATTTTTGAAAATCAAAAACCATTTCATTAAAAAAAGTTTTTAATATTCAATCTCATTATGTTACAGCACAATCCGTTGTGCAAAAACCGGACTGCAAATTTATGGAAATTTATTGTAAATTATGCTGCGGTGATATCTTTTATGAAAATTTTAAATAACAGTTATTCCGTGCCAAGTCTTCCGTTTTCCTCCAGATTACATTATCTTTATATCTGTAAAAAAGGCATGTTGTGGACAACCTCACTCAGGAACTGCGCCGAAAAAGCTTGCAGGCAAACAGATCCAAAGGAACCACGATTAAAGTTCTTTTGGGCAAGGCGCTTTTTGCGAAAGGTTTGAGGTGCCGGAAAAACAACAGGAAAATTCCTGGTTAGCATGACTGAATTAAAGATTGCCCTCTTCGCAGATGGCGAATTCTGGCGCAAAAAAGATGGGGAAACCAGCAGGGAAAAACCCGGTGAAAATGCCGCTTTACGGTTTGAAAAAATGGAGAGAAACATCGAATGAGATTTTAAAGTGAGTTAAAAACTTAGAAGCAAAGGTTGGTAGGTTCTGAGTTTCTGTGAAAGTGACCTTAAGAAATACATTGACGAAATTGCGGGCTTCCTGAAAGATATTGCGGAAATCAAAAAAAAACAGGAAATTCAGTAAGGGAAAGTTTTGCGAAACCAGAAGATCGTCTCCAAAAAGGAGCGCCTTATCCAAAATTATCTGTAAAAAAGAAACGACCATTTTCCTCAAAGTTTTAAGAAAACCGCCTTGAAATACTCCTGGGAATTTCTCTATCAAAAATATCCGGAAGAAATCACCATGCAGGCTGCCGAAGATTTGTTGAAATAGGGAACGCCAAAGCCCAAAAGGCATCTAGCGAAAAAATCATAAAAAATCGCAATCTATTAAATAATCTCCGTCTTTTTGGTTCTGTTGAAAATCCAGAAAATAATCGGGAATATCAATAATGTTAAAACGGTTGCAGTAACCAAACCTCCTATGATGACGATTGCCAAAGGTTTCTGTGATTCCGAACCGATTCCGGTGGAAAGCGCGGCAGGCAACAAACCAATGGAAGCCATCAACGCAGTCATCACCACTGGTCGCGTTCTCACTTTTACGCCTTCCAGGATTCCGGCGGCAACATCCATTCCGGATCTTATGTTTTGGTGAAATTCGGAAATCAGAATTACCCCGTTCTGGATACAGATCCCAAAAAGCGCAATGAAGCCGACTCCCGCGGAAATCCCGAAATTGATTCGAGTGAGATGCAGTGCTATAATTCCACCAATCAAGGCGAAAGGCACGTTGGCCAAAACCAAAAGTGAATCCCTCAAATTACCGAAAAGGATAAATAACAGGAAGAAAATCATCAACAAACTGATCGGAACCACTTGTCCCAGGCGTTTTGTTGCCCGTTCCTGATTTTCAAACTGCCCGGTCCAGCCAATGCTGTAACCTTCTGGAAGTTTGATTTGGGCGACCTTTTTCTGGGCTTCGGCAATCGTGCTTCCCAAATCCCGGTCTCTGATTGAAAACTTGATTCCGATGTACCTTTTAATATTGTCTCGATAGATAAACGCCGCACCATTGTCTGAATGGATTTCCGAAATTTCCTTTAGTGGAATCAATGTTCCAGCCTGGGTCGGAACCATCAGTTGGGCAATATCGGTTTCGTCTTTTCGGTATTCTTTGGCATATCGGATTCTGATGTCGAATTTCCTTTCACCATCAAAAAGTTCCGAGGCGGTTACTCCACCGAAAGCTGTTTCCAGAACAGATTGCGCATCAGAAAGTGCAACGCCGTACATCGCCATTTTATTCCGATCCAAAACTACGCTCACCTCAGGTTGACCGATGTTTTTAATGATTCCCGGTTCTTTGACTCCATCTATATTCTTGATTACTTGAAGAACCTGTTTCGCATATTTATCCAGGGTATTCAGATTGTCTCCGTAAATTTTCACTCCGTTTTCAGCCTTGAAACCCGCTACCGCTTCTGCCACATTGTCGGAAATGGGCTGTGAATAATTATAGGTAATTCCTTGATATTCTTTTAGTTTGCTGTCAATTTCTTCGATCAGTTCGTCCATGCTGATTTTTCTGCTCCATTGATCTTTAGGTTTTAAATTCACGCCAAACTGCACGAAACCAAATCCATTGGGATCAGTTCCATCGTTGCTTCGGCCGGTTTGAGCCAATACTCCGGTTACTTCCGGAAAAGACAGAATCGTTTTCTTCAGCTTATCTGTAGTTTGCAGCGATTGATCTAAACTTGTGCTCATAGGCATTTCGGCGGTGACCCAAAGCGCGCCCTCATTCAGCGGCGGAAGGAACTCCGTCCCTAAAAATTTACCGGAAAACAACGTGATGCCCAAAAAAGCAGCTGCGATAATTAAACTCAATTTTTTATGTTTAAAGGTTATGGTGAAACCTTTTTCCACGATTCTCTCGCAAAATATGACAAAAGGGTTGTGTTTTTCCCGAACATTTTTGTTCAACAAAATATGCGTGAGAACAGGAACCAAAGTGAGGGTGAACAGCAACGCTCCCAAAAGCGCAAATCCCAAGGTGTAAGCAAGCGGCGAAAACATTTTCCCTTCCACTTTTTGGAAAGAAAATATTGGGATCAGCGAGGTGATAATGATTAATTTCGAAAAGAAAATTGCTTTTCCCAAGCCGGTTCCTGTGGTTTTTATCCAACCTCCTTTCGCCAGTTTGTTGAAGCGCTCCATTCCATATTTTTTTGCCTTGTGATCGAGCATTACGAAAATTCCCTCCACCATGACCACGGCTCCGTCAATGATAATACCGAAATCCACCGCACCGAGGGAAAGCAAATTTGCGCTCATTCCCATCATTTTTAAACTTAAAAAAGCAAAAAGCAGCGAAAGCGGAATGATTATCGAAACGATGAGCGTGGTGCGCCAATCTGCCATGAAAAGGAATACAATCACCGTCACAAAAATAATTCCTTCGATCAGGTTGTGCATGATTGTGTGCGTGGTGAAATCCATCAGGGTTTCACGGTCATAGAACGTTTCCAGTTTCACGTCTTTTGGTAGAATCTTATTGTTGAGTTCGTCAATTTTTGCCTTTACTAACTCCAAGACTTCTACCGGATTTTCACCTTTCCTCATGACGATGGTTCCGGCTACCACATCGTCTTTGTCATTATAGCCGGCTTGTCCTACTCTTGGCAGGGAACCTTCCCGAACTGATGCCACGTTTTTAACCAAGATCGGATTCCCATGATCGTTTCGGATGGTGACATTTTCTATATCTTCAATGGATTTCAGCAAACCAATTCCTCGAACCACATAACTTTGACCGCTTTTTTCAATCACATCACCGCCCACATTTAAGTTGCTTTTTGAAACGGCATCGTAAACCTGGGAAGTCGTCAAACCATATTGGTCAAGTTTTCTGGGATCAATACTAAGTTCATAAATTTTTTGCTGCCCCCCAAAAACATTGATGTCTGCAACTCCCGGAATTCCACGCAGGGCGCGATCAACCACCCAGGTTTGCAAAGTAAGCAGCTCCCGGGAATCCTTTTTCGGACTTTTCAGAATGTATCGGTAGATTTCTCCAGTGGGTCCATATGGTGGCTGCACTTCTGGCGAAGTTCCATCCGGTAGTGTGACGGTTCGTAACTGATTGTTCACCTGCTGTCTTGCAAATGCATCGTCCACGCCGTCTTCGAAGATGATTTTGATGATGGAAAGTCCGAACATCGTGGTGCTTCGCACGCTGGTTTTTTTCTGCACCGAACTCATCGAAAGCTCAACCGGTGTGGTCACAAACCGCTCCACTTCTTCGGCACTCCTTCCGTTCCACTGGGTGATAATCACAATTTGGGTATTGGTGACATCAGGAAATGCCTCGATTGGCATATTTTTAAAACTGATGAAACCGGCAATCGCCAAAATTCCTACCCAAACGAAGGTAAACGCCTTGTTCTTAAGGGAAAATGTGATGATATTTTTGATGAACTTGTTCATTGAATTTCCTTTGAATGGTTTGTGCCTGAGATTGTTCAGGTTTTCGACTTCAGATGTTCTACTTCTTCAGAATTCGAATTTTCTATTCGCTTAGGCTTCTGTACAAAAGCAACTGATTGGTGGTGACAATTTTATCTCCTTCACTTAAACCTTCTGAGATATATGTTTTGCTATCATTTTGTTTCAAAATTTTTACTTCCTGAACCCTGATGTTGCTTTGGGATTTAAAAACTACCACGAAATATTTGTTATCGTCGAAAATCAATGCTTTTGTCGGGATAGATACGGCGGTATTGTTTTCGGTACTCACCACTTTGATGGTCGCCTTGCTTTCTGGAATCAAGCTCCCATCAGTATTATTCAAAACTACTCTTGCCTGCATCGAATTGGTTTCCGGATCGATGATTCTAAAGATTTTATCTATTTTTCCGTAATAGACTTTTTCCGGATTGATGAGGGTGGAAACTTCTGCCTTCATTCCGATTGCAATTTTATTGATGTCACTTTCATTTACATTCACGATTGCCCACACATTTGATGTATCGGCTACATCGAAGATGTTATCACTTTTGTCACTTCTCAGCTGCATGTCTTTGTTGATGTTTTTCTGCACGATATACCCGTTGATCGGTGAAGTGACAGAATAGATGTTCCCGTTTTTCACATTGTAAATTTGGCTTACCTGCTGTGATCTTCTTAGTTCGTCCTGTGCTTTCGAAACCTGGCTTTTCGCCTCGATCACCTCTTTTTCTGTGCTGAGCTTTCCTTCGTACATTTCCTTTGCCACACGGAGATTGTTTTCAGCAACAGCGAGTTCGGTCTTTGCGGTGCTCAAATCTCTTTGGAACCCGGCAACTTCGGTAGAGCGAATGGTTGCCAAGACTTGTCCCTTTTTCACATAATCCCCTAATTCAGCGTTGACGGAAATCACGTTTCCTCCCACCAAAGGATAAATGTCGATATATTGATTTCTGTCGGCACCTATTTTCCCGAAGAATCGGGTTTCATCACTGATGTATTCTTTCTGAACTTCCGCAAGGGTCATGGTTTTCATCATGGTATTGCTGATCACGAAAGCTTTTTCACTTTGCTCCTGCTCTTTTTTTATTTCGTTCTTTCCGCATCCCATCAGGATGAAAGCCGTAATTATCAATACTATATTCGATTTCATTTTTTCCTTAGTTAAAGATTTTGGTTTGGGTGAGTCGGCTGAGTTCTTCTGCAGAAATAAGGATTTGTTTTTGGATTTCCAGCAGTTGAAGCGTGGTTTGCTTGTAACTGTCCATGAAATCAGTAAACTCAATGAGTGTCACATTTCCGCGCCTGAAATTTTCGGTCATTCCTTTATATACGGTTTCCAAATCGTGCACGTCTTTTTGCGGCATTTCCTGATACATGTGATATTGGTTGGACCAGGTTTGATAAGCAGATGCCACTGCATTCAGTAAACTCAATTTCTTAAAATCGGTATTTTTTTGGGATTGCTCTATCTGCATTTGCGCTTTTTTCACATTTCCTCCGTTTCTTTTCCAAAGTGGAATTGGGATGCTTACATTGAAGTTGACTTCGTTTTGGTAGAGACCGCTAGATTGATTCCACTGCAAACCTGCGGTCAGGTCTGGAATATTCATCGATTTTTGAAGATTGTAATTAACTTTATTGTTTTCAATGGCCTTTAGACTAAAAAGATAATCTGCATTATTTTGGAGCGCTTGCCGCTGAAGTTCCTCCAAATCTTGAAGCGGTGCGGATTTCAACAGTTCATTCGACTCATTTGCTGAAAGCTCGGCTATGATGATTTGCGAATTCCCAGTCAAAGTCATCATGGTTTGGTTCAATGAAACAATCTCATTATTTATCTGGATTTTGTCGTTGTTTAAGCTTAACACAATCGCATTCAGGCGAACCTGGTCTTTCAAAGAAATATTTCCTTTTGCAGTTTGAACGCGGTATGCTTTTAGCAAATCGCTCATATAACTGAGCTGGTTATCTATATTTTTGATTTTTTTCTGGTTGAAATAAAGGGAGTAAAATGTTTGGCGAAGCTGCGCCTTCAAATCCACCAGAAGCTGGTTGAACTGAAGTTGGGCAAGTTCCTTATTTGATTTTGCAAACTCTATTTCGAGTTTTCTTTTACCACCAAGTAGGAAGAGTTGCTGAATCCCGGCACTTTTGGAGGATCCCAGATTAAAGAAGCTGGGCTGGTTTGGATCCACCATATTGCCCTCAAAATTCACCTGCGGCAGATCCCAGATTTTTGCCTGCATCATATCGGCATCATTAAAGCTGATATGATATTGCTCGGCAATCAGTTGAAGGTTGTTTTTCAGGAATTCTTCTTCGCATTGCTGCAGCGTTTTGGGTTGCTGCGAAAAGCAAAGAAACGGCATGAAAAGAAAGATTGCAAGATTTTTTATCACGATTAAATGAATTGGATTAATCGTGCGCAAAGGTTCGGGAATTAACTTAAAAGCTTCTTTAAAATAGCTTAAAAAAAGCTTAAAATGGCTTCTTCCGCCTTATTTTACTCGGAAGTTCAGTTCGAAGACATTGGTTTCGGGCAGTTCCTGTTTGTAGGAAATGGTTGCCTCATGAAAATCCAAAATACGTTTGCAAATCCGGAGCCCCAAACCCGAGCCGGCTATTTGTTGGGAATTGGTTCCCCTTTTGAAGGCATTGAAAATCCGCTTGGAATCTTCTTCTGAAATAAGGACACCGCGGGATTTCACTTTTGTGGTCAGTTCGGTTTCACTTTCAAGGATTTCCACTTCTACTTCCGGTTTGAAAGAATATAGGCAGGCATTTTTGAACAGGTTGATGAACACGATTTCCAGAAGTGGCTTGATTCCCTTAACAGTCAGATTTCCGAATTCATTTTCTTCATTGATATTGAAATTCAGCTCAAAATCAGCATTGTTTTTTTTCACTTTTTCAAAAGCATCAAAAATCACTTCATCCAGACGGACTTCTGAAAAATCCTCTTTAAGATGTTCTTCCTCGAGTTTTGAAAGCAGCAGGAGCGAATTCACGGTGTCTGAAAGGTGGTAAACTTCATGGGTAATTCCCTTGGTGTATTTTTCGAACTCCGGATTTTGATTTTCCAGTTTAGTTAAATTCTCCAGCTGGAATGCAATTCTCGTAAGCGGCGTTTTGATTTCATGGGATGCACTGGCTGTAAACTCTTTTTGTGAAGAATAGGATTTGTCAATTCTTCCGAGCATGGTGTTGAATACTTTAGCGAGGAGGTTGATTTCGTCTTTCTTTTCGGTTTCGGGAAGTCTTTCAGTCAGGTTATTCGCAGAAATTCGCGTGATTTTTTGCTGAAAAACATCCAGGGGAGCCATCATTTTTTTTGCAAACGAAAAGCTCAGAACCCACATCAGTGCGGAAGCTAAAAAGAAAGAAACCAAGACCAGCGTTCCTAAATAAGAAAGTTTTTCCTTTCCCATGATGTCGGTAGATTCTATCAGGAAATAGTGGTTTTTGATTTTTTCTCCATAGACCTCGGAATTTTTTTCACTGTGATACACTTTGTGCTCATTCTTCATCGTCACCAAGTCCTCTCGGTCCCAATCCACGGTTTTGTCTTTGATACTGCTGTAAACCAAATCGAACTGTTCATTAAAAACCAGAATTTCTTCCTGCTGTATGGAGTAGGTAGGAGTGTTGTAAATCTTGGAGAAATCCCTGATGTTGTCGCCGTCTTCATCAAAATAATTGGCCACGGTGGAAATCCTGTCTTTAAGAATGGCCACGAATTCGTCTTTCCGGAATTTGGCAAAAAACAGGTAAATGAAAATCAGGATAAATCCCAAAAAAAGGGAAAAGAGCAAACTGAGGTTCAGTGCAATCTTATTCTTTATATTCACTGCTGGACTTTTAAGTAATAACCAAATCCAGAGCGGGTGTGGATTAATTTGGTGTCAAAATCCTTGTCTATTTTCTTCCGCAAAAAGTTGATGTAAACCTCAACGGTATTGGTATTGGTATTGAAATTGTGTTGCCATACCAACTCCGAAATCTGTTGTTTGGAAAAGGTTCTGCCGGGATGTTCCGCCAATAATAAAAGGAGTTGAAATTCCTTTACAGTAAGTGGGATTTCCTGGCCGTTTCTGAAAACTTTCTGTTCTGTTTTGTTGATGGTCAGGTTGTCGATCGAGATTACTTCGTCACCGGACTTGTTTTCCGCACTGTTTCTTCGGGTGAGTGAATTGATCCTCATAAGCAATTCTTCAAACTGGAATGGCTTTACCAAATAATCGTCCGCCAATCTGTTAAAAGCATCCTTTTTGTCTGAAAGGTCTCCGTAAGCGGAAATCATGATTATTGGCGTGTTTTTGTCGTCCAGCCGGATTTTTTCACACACTTCCAATCCGTTTATTTTTGGAACATTGATGTCGAGAAGGTAAATGTCATATTGTTTTTGTTGAACTTCACGCAAAAAAAGTTCACCATCATATACTTTTTTGACTTCGAAATCATTTTGTTCCAAAAATTTTCCCAGCTCCGCCGAGAGAATTAGGTCGTCTTCTAATAAAAGGATTTTCATAATTATTTAAGATGTAGACAAATTTAATAAATTATGATTGATAAAATGCTATTTGATTATCTTGTGAAGGCAAAATTAGGTTGTCATTATTAAGATAAATCAGTTGAAATTACGAAATTCATAAATAATTGAAAAATTTACTGACCGTTTTGATGCTAAAGGGAAACTGGATTTTCATGATCAGCTTCTGACGGTTTGAAATATCTTTAAGATACGCTAATCTGCTGAAATTAAGGCGAAACCGTTTAAATTTTGGGTATTTTTTGGTTCGCTTCAGTTCGGGGAATTCCTCAATATTATTCAAATGCGTTCCAGAACTTTCCCAATCAAAAATAAATCAGGAAATTTAACCCGTGAAAACTTTAATCTCTGTCATCGGAACCACCGGAATCGGGAAAACCAAACTCGCCATCGGAATTGCAAAACATTTCAACACTGAAATTGTTTCCTGCGATTCGCGACAGTTTTTCCGAGAGATGAAAATCGGGACCGCAACTCCGTCTAAAGAAGAATTGGCTGAAGTTCCACACCATTTTATTGGGAATCTTTCGGTGAACGATTATTATTCCATCGGCCAGTTTGAAAAAGAAGCAGAAGAAAAATTGGCAGCACTTTTCCAAAATCATGATGTCGTGGTTCTGGTAGGTGGAAGTATGATGTACGAAAAAGCTGTTATACAAGGTCTAAACGATTTGCCGGAAGCCGATGAGGAGAACCAAAAAAAACTTCAGCAAATCTGGGACGAAAACGGGATTGGGGAACTGCAAAAAATGCTCGAAAAACTTGATCCAGAATATTACAAAACCGTTGACAAAGACAATCCAAGAAGATTATTGAGAGCCATCGACATTATCTGGCAAACCGGTAAGTCCTATACCGAAAACGTTAGTTCACAAATAAAAAAACGTGATTTTCAAGTGATCCGAATCGGAATTGAAGCGCCTCGAGAAGTTATTTACGAAAGAATCAATCAACGGGTGGACCAAATGATTTCCGAAGGTTTAGAGAAAGAAGCCGAAGGACTGATCCCGTTCAAAAATCTGGTTCCGCTGCAAACTGTGGGCTACACCGAATTGTTCAAATATTTTTCCGGAGAGTGGACTTTGGATTTCGCCATCGGGGAAATCAAGAAAAACTCCCGGAGGTTCGCGAAGAGGCAACTCACCTGGTACCGAAAAGAAGAAAACATCAATTGGGTCAATTTTGAAAATTCGCTCAAAGAATGCTTATCTTTGCTCAAGAAATTAATGTGAAAATGCTACGATTTACCACTGGTTCAATCGCTGATCCGGATAAAAATTGGTAAATTGCTTCATTGATAAATTGTTAAATTAAGAAAATGGCAAATACTCCTTCAAATATGCTGGAACTCGGAACCAAGGCTCCGTTTTTTGAACTTCCGAATCCTTCACACAGCAATGAAATCCAATCCTTGAACGACCTGAAAGGCGAAAAAGGAACTTTGGTGGTTTTTATGTGCAACCATTGTCCGTTTGTGCTCCACATTATCGATAAACTCTCTGAATTGTACGAAGATTATCAGGAAAGAGGAATTGAGTTTATCGCCATCAATTCAAATGACGTGGAAAAATATCCCGCGGATTCTCCAGAAAAAATGGTGGAATTTCAAGTGGACAAAAAATTTGATTTTCCGTATTTATACGATGAAAGTCAGGCGATAGCAAAAGCTTACGACGCTGCATGTACACCGGATTTTTATTTTTTCGATGATAAACTGGATTTGGTCTATCGTGGACAGATGGATGATTCCAGACCGGGAAACAATAAAGAAATTACCGGCGAAGATTTAATTATTGCTTTCGAGAATCTTCTTGCAGGCGAACCGCAGGAAGAATTGCAAAGACCAAGTATGGGTTGCAATATCAAGTGGAAAGAATAAAGAGCCGGCAAAAGATCAAATCAATAAAGCCCTTTTTTTGAGCCGGTTCTTAAAAGAAAGGGTTGTGTTGCCGCTCAAACCCTATATTAGTCGGATTTCCATGACCGTTGAAAACTTTTGTTTCCGCATCCAAAACGAAAAGTTTAGTTCTTATGCTTTCCAAAAGTTGTTTGTGATTCCCTTTGTATAAATCCGTTCTTCCAATACTTTCTTCAAAAAGTACATCCCCTGAAATTACGAATTTCTGTGCTTCGTGGTGAAGAGCGATATGTCCTGGCGAATGTCCGGGAACATGCAGGATTTTAAGAAAATCTTCACCTAAATTGATCGTTTCGCCTTCTTTCAGGAAGTGGATTTCTCCGGAAAATGGTCTGAAGAAAAAACCGAACCGTTGTGCATCCATCGGGTTTCTCTCCAGGATTTCCTTTTCGGTTTCATGCATCAAAACCGGAATCTGAAATCGATCATAAACGGTCTGCAAACCTAAAACGTGGTCGATGTGTGCATGAGTAAGAATAATATTTTTGACTTCAAGTTGATTTTCAGCAATAAAATCTACCAGGATCTTCGTTTCATCTTCTCCGAAATTTCCCGGATCGATGATGAATGCGTCTTTATTTTCATTATAGAGCACATAGGTGTTTTCTGAAAATGGATTGAATGCGAAAGATTTGATTTGAATCATGATTGAGGAGTAATGATTTTTGATTACTTGCAAAATTACGGTATTAATTTTTTTTTGACTCATTTTTTGAGGGACTCAAAAACAAAAAACCATCCGCAATTTTCTGCCTCAATTTTCGTTATCTTCGTATCGATGAAACAGCTATCTTTTTTCCTGATCGTTTTCAGCACTTTTCTTTTTGGTCAGCAGATCAGAAGTGTGCAGTTATTTAATCCTCAAACCAACGATGAAACGCCGGTAATCGGCTTTAATGAACAGTTGATTTTAAGGTTTGACGACCTTTCCAATTCCAGCACAATTTACCGCTATACCATCAAACATTATGACCGAAACTGGAATGACGACGGGCTTTTCTTCACCGAATATGCAAACGGAAGCTTGAATGGTCTGATTGACCAGTTTCAATATTCTTTCAATACGTTGCAGGCCTATACCAATTACACTTTGATATTCCCCAACGATAAAATTCAGCCAAAAATCTCCGGAAATTTTGAGCTGATTGTCTATTATGATTCGCCGAGCAAACCTCTTTTCACCAAGAGATTCTGTGTAGTCGAAGACGGTGCAAACCTGGGCGTAAAGGTGACCAGAATGGCAGATGCCAGAAAGCCGAATTTCAATCAAAGGATAGAAGTTCAGGCGATTGGAAATAATTCGGTTTTGAATTCAAATCTGAATTCGGTCTCATTAAACGTAGTTCAAAATAACAACTGGAACGTTTCTGTCCTCAATCAGAAGCCGAGTACCGTTTTGGGGAGCAAACTGCTTTTCCAGCAAATGAACTTGGTTTTTCCCGGAAACAATGAGTTTTATTACTTTGACAACAAAAATATGATCGGCGCGTTCGATATGGTGGCGAATGGCGAAATTATTGACGGCGTGAATTATACTTATCTCTATCCGGTTTGGGCATATCCGCTAAATTATCAGTATCAACCAGATGTAAACGGTGCGTTTTATTTTAGAAGGAATGATTTGGGAATAGAGCGGAATGCTGACCGGGAAGCAGATTATTCCTGGGTTTATTTTGCCCTGGATTCTGAGAAAACCGATAGGGAAATCTTTGTTTTAGGTGGGTTCAATGATTTTATCCCATCAAAGGAAAATCAAATGACTTTCGATCAAAACTCCAAAAAATACATCGCGAAGATTTATTTGAAACAAGGATTCTACAATTATATGCTCGCCACAAAAAATCCCGATGGATCCTTGAATTTTGGCGAGATTAACGGAAATTTTTGGCAGACCGAAAATCTTTACCAGGCGTTTCTTTATTATCAACCTTTTGGAAGAAATTATGATGGACTGATTGGTTACGGAGAATTCCGGACTCCAGTGAGGTAGTAAGCGTTTTTCCGGATCATCAATCTTGTGAAGACTCTACACCAAATAAAATTCCTTGAGTTTCTCTTCGCATAGTATTTTCACCACTTCAATCCAACGGTCTTCGTCATTCAGACAAGGGATGTAGTGGAAGTTTTCGCCTCCTCCATGAAGAAACTGCTCTTTTCCTTCTACCGAAATTTCTTCCAGAGTTTCCAGACAATCGGAAACAAATGCCGGACAAACAACCGCCAAATTCTTGATTCCTTTTTTTCCCAGGCTCATCAATGTTTCATCGGTATAAGGTTCAATCCACTTGTCTTTTCCTAATCTGGACTGAAAGGAAATGATCGCTTTATCCCGCGGCAAACCTAATTTTTCAAGAACCAGTTCGGTGGTTTTGAAACACTGATGACGATAGCAAAACTGGTGGCTTGGATTATTTTCTCTTTGGCAGCAGTCGTTAAGGTTACAGGTTTTGGTGGGATCGGTTTTGTAAATATGTCTTTCCGGAACACCGTGATAAGAAAACTGCAAAGCGTCAAAGTTTTCGGGAAGTTTTTCTTTAATGCTTTCCGCCAAACAGTTGATGTAGATGTCGCGGTCGTAAAAAGGTTGCACGTAATTGATTTTTAAATCTGGAAAAAATGCTTTCCGAACTTCCTCTGCTTTATCAACCACGGTTTCAGTCGTACTCATCGCATATTGCGGGTAAAGTGGGAACAAAGCTATTTCGTTTACACCTTGGTCAACCAGCTTTTGAATTCCAGTTTTAATGCTTGGTTCTGCGTAACGCATCCCGATTTCCACAGGAACGTCCACCAACTTCTGAAGTTTTTTCTGAATGTGTTCGGTGATGACAATCAAAGGCGATCCTTCTTCGGTCCAAACCGTTTTGTAGGCTTCAGCAGATTTTGCGGGGCGCGTTCTCAAAATGATTCCACGAACCAGAAGCGAACGGAAAAACCAGCGGTAATCGATGACTTTTTCGTCCATTAAAAATTCGTCGAGATACTCTTTTACATCTTCAACTTTTGTCGATTTCGGCGAACCGAGATTGACCAATAAAATTCCTTTTTTATTCATAAGTAATTAGCGGAAAGCAATGAATAATCTTGGGTGATTACCATTATTTAATAATACGCACTGTTCAATTTTTTCACCCATTCACGGCTTCCACTTTTTCCACCAGTTCCGGGACAAACTGTTTTAAAATATTTTCGATTCCGCCTTTCAGGGTTGCGGTAGAACTTGGGCAGCCGGAACATGCACCTTGAAGGAGCATTTTCGCCACTTTAGTTTCTTCATCATAACCAATCAGCGAAATTTTTCCGCCATCACCTTCCACAGCTGGAGCAACGTATTCATTCAGAATGTCAGAGATTTTCTGCTCTTTTTCTGTGTAGTCTCTGTTTATCAGCTGTTCTACCGGATTTTCATGTTTTGCAGCCGGAATATGGGAAACCACTTTATGATTTTGCAAATAATCCGCTATGAAATCACGAACTTCTACCATGATTTCATGCCACTGAAAAGAATCGTCCTTGGTCACTGCCACGACATTATCCGAAATAAAAACTTGCGTGACATATGCAAACTGGTCAAAAATTGCTTTTGCCAAAGGTACTTCTGCTGCCTCCTCAGGAGATTTCAATTCCAGAAAACCATCTAGCAAAGTCCGGTTTGCAACGAATTTCATCACATTTGGATTGGGAGTCATTTCCGCAAAAATCTGCGTATCTTCCTTAGATTTCTGGAGATAAACTCTAGGGTTTTTTGAAAGTTCATCTTCAATCACATCCTTCAAACTTTCGGCAATATGTTCCCATTCCACGGAATCCTGTTTTGCAACGGCCACAAAATTGGCAGTAATGAAGATCCGCTCCACGAATGGGTACTTCAAAAGTTCCTGAGCCAAAGGAATTTCTGAGAGATCTGAATTTCGGTCAAGCTCCAAAGAACCGGGAATCAGGTTGTAGTTTGCCACAAACTTCATCACTTTTGAATTCTCGGTAGGCTCTATGATCATCTTTGTCATTTTATTTATTAAATTTGAGATGCAAAAATACGGATAAAATAACGGAGTTTGGGATTGTGATTTTAGACTTTGTCAATGGTTTATTTTGAAAATAGAAATTCGTTTTAAACCTTAACATTAATAAACCTTGAACTAATATTTATGGCAATAATTAAAGAACTTTTGGGAAAATCCCCACAAATAGGAGAGGGAGTTTTTTTGGCGGAAACAGCAACCGTCATCGGAGAGGTAGTGATGGGCGAAAACTGCAGCATTTGGTACAATGCGGTCATTCGCGGAGATGTACACTACATCAAAATGGGAAATAAGGTGAATGTTCAGGATAATGCGATGCTGCACTGCACTTATGAAAAATTCCCCCTGAATATCGGCAATAATGTCTCCATCGGTCACAATGCGATTGTTCACGGTTGCACGATTCAGGACAATGTACTGATCGGAATGGGCGCCATCGTGATGGATGATTGTTTGGTGGAAAGCAATTCCATAGTCGGTGCAGGTTCGGTGGTCACTCAAGGAACTCACATCAAATCCGGTGAAGTTTGGGGCGGCGTTCCGGCAAGAAAAATTAAAGACATTTCCGCTGAACTTTTGGAAGGCGAAGTGAACCGGATTGCGAATAATTATGTGAAGTATTCCAGTTGGTACAAGTAAGTACCAAAACCAAGGTTATCACTTGTTGTCAAACGATCTGTCATTAAACAAAAAATGAAATCTTTTCCCGAATTACAAACCGAACGGTTAATGCTTAATCGTCCGCTTCATACCGATGCGGATGATTTGGTGCAATATCTCGGTGCTGATTCTGCTTTTTCGGAAAATACCTTAAACATTCCTTTTCCCTACAAAAAAGAAGATGCCGAGTTTTTCCTGAACGAATTAGTGGATAAAGGTTTTGAAAACGGAAACAATTTTATTTTTGCCATCCGCAAAAAAGGAAATCCAAAATTAATTGGCGCCATAGGAATTCATCCAGACAAAAACCACCACAAAGCGGAAGTCGGTTATTGGCTCGCCAAAGAGTTTTGGAACAATGGCTATATTTCGGAAGCCTTAAAGCAAATCATCCAGTTTGGTTTTAAAGAATTAAAACTCCAAAAAATATACGCCAGTCATTTTCCCCATAATCCGGCATCAGGAAAAATTATGATGAAATGTGGAATGGAAATGGAAGCTTGTTTGAAAAAGGAATATTTCAAAAACGGCCAATTCATGGATGTTTACCGGTATTCAATTTTAAAATAGTCCTCAAAATAATTAGATTCACAATCCGCCAAAATGAAAAAATAAGAGTTTCTATTTTTGAATTATTGTACTTCTGAAACGCTTGAATTACTACCAATCAAAACCAATTTTCCGCCTTCACAACGAATTCCGGAAGGAGCCGGAACTACCGCACAATCCGAAACCAGTCCGTATTTTTTGTTGAATGCGGATTGCGCATCGGTGAAATTTTTGATTTTCAGCAAGATCTCGTTTTCAATTTTTACAGGATATGCAATGAAAGAACTCGGTCCGCCGCAAGGTTTCGAACCGATTGGGGAGATTCGCCATAATGTTTCATCAGTACATTTTTCTTTCCCAATTTCCGATTCAATTTCTTTGATCATCGCCGATAATTTCTCTCGGTCGCTTTGTTGCAAAAGGTTATTGTCCGGTTTCAGGGCCACATCTTTCGGAAGCGTTTCCTGGGTCATGTTTTTTTTCGATTTACAGGAATTTAATGCTAAGACAAATATGGAGATCAGGAGGAAATACTTCATGTTTAACTATTTCTAAAGTCTTGCAAAAATAATGTCTTTTTTCTGGATTGGCTGTTTTGTGAAGAAAATTTTTTAGGTGTTTTCACTTGCAAAATGCTCAGACTTTTTTCAGTATTTTTGAAGAATGAACGAATCTCTCTTCAATTTAGTAGAGCATACCAACAGAAGCATCTTTCTCACTGGAAAAGCCGGAACGGGGAAGACCACTTTTCTGAATGATTTCGTGCTGAAAACCAAGAAGAAACATATTGTGGTCGCACCTACAGGAATTGCGGCGATCAATGCCGGAGGAGTTACGATTCACTCGATGTTTGGACTTCCACCGCGGACTTTTCTTCCCACAACTGAGAGAATTGATGGCAATCTGGCGATGAACATTGCCGATTTAATGCACCATTTTAAATACCGGAAAGACAAACTGAAACTCCTTCGTGAAATCGAAATCATCATCATCGATGAGGTTTCTATGCTTCGAGCAGACGTTCTGGACATGATGGACTTTTCTTTGAGGCACGTCCGGCGAAATCAGCAGAAATTTGGCGGAGTTCAAATGCTTTTCATTGGGGATTTGTACCAACTTCCACCAGTTGTTCGGGATGAGCATATTCTCAGTCAATATTATCAATCGCCGTTTTTCTTTGAAAGTTTGGCGCTGAAAGAAATTCCATTAATTACCATCGAACTGACCACAGTTTACCGCCAAAAAGACGAGAAATTCTTAGATATTCTTAATGAAATACGGGATGGCGAAATCCGCGACATCGATTTTGATGCCTTGAACGAAAGATATATTCCGGATTTCGAGCCTACCGATGAACAATATGTTTATCTGACTTCGCATAACAGAATGGCGGATGAAATCAACCAGAAAAAATTGGCGGAACTTCCCGGGAAAACATTTTCCTTCGACGCAGAAATTGTGGGGAACTTTAATGAAAATCAATATCCGAATGATGAAGTTTTAGAACTGAAAATCGGGGCACAGATTATGTTTATCCGCAATGATGCAAGCGGCGAACGGAGATATTTCAACGGAAAATTGGCAGAAGTAGTGGATTTGGATGAAAAGGAAATCACGGTGGTCATCGATGGAGATGAGGAAAGCTATGTTTTAAAGAAGGAAATTTGGGAGCAGAAGAAATATTCCCTGGATTCGGAAAAGAATATTACCGAAGATGTATTGGGAAGTTTCAAACAATACCCGATCCGCTTGGCTTGGGCGGTTACGATCCATAAAAGTCAGGGACTCACTTTTGACCGGCTGATCATTGATGCGGGGAAATCTTTTGCTTCCGGACAGGTGTACGTCGCGCTTTCCCGATGTCGGACTTTGGAAGGAATTGTCCTAAAATCGAAGATCACTCCCGAAGTTATTTTCGCAGATAGAAGAGTTTCCAAATTCCAAGACGAAACCCATGCAAATGAACGAATCGAGGAAATCTTAAACGCCGAAAAATATGATTATTCCATTGGGAAAGTGCTGAACCGACTGGATTGCAAATGGTTTATATTTTCTCTCGATCAGTGGAATAGATCCGCACGAAGCGCAAAAGCTATCGATAAAGACAAGGTGAACTTTCTGTTTTCTGCGATCCGGCCGGAAATTGAGCATCTGATTGGTATTTTCGAAAAATTTGAGAAAGTCATCAGGCAAAAAACCCAGAGGTTTATTTTGGGAACTGAAGACTGGAATGAGGTGGAAATCAAATCTAAAGGCGCCGTAAATTTCTTTTTTAAGAACGTGAACGAAAAAGTATTCTCGCCATTACTCGATTTTTATGCTGAAAACAAAGGTTCGAAAGGATTGAAGCAATACAATGAAGATTTCCGGGTTTTTGTGGATGATTTGGAAGATTACCTGAACGATTTGAAAAAAGTTTATCTTTTGGAAACCCTGCTTTTCGATGCGGAAAATGATGTAAAAGTCACTACCAAAATTTCGAAGGTTCCCTCCCATATCCTCTCTTTCCAACTATTTGAGGAGGGAAAGACTATTCCCGAAATCGCTAGAGAACGCGGTTTGGTCACCGAAACCATTTTTGGTCACCTCTCCAGATTCGCCTCGCAGGGAATTTTGGATCTCAACCGGATTTTCGACAAAGAAAAAATCAAAATCTTTGAAGAAGAGTTCAGGCAAAATTTTGAAAAACACCAGTCTTTAAATGATTGGAAAAGGTCGTTGCCAAAAGAATTTGAGTTTAATGAGATTCGGATATTGATGAATCATTATGTCCATAAATACGAAAAAAAACAACCGTAGTTGGCAATTGAAATTGGTTGGTTTTGCTCCAATGCTCTGCTCGTAATGTTGTTGAAATTTAAGATTTCTTAGTATTCTGTATTTTCTTGATCAGTGTATAAAACACCAAAAATCCCAAAACAAAAATCGAAATTCGGGATAGCAAATCTCCGGTTCTGGTGTAAAAAGTCATTCCGTCATAAAGATTCACTTTGGCGAATAATGCGGTTTTATCTCCATAAAGCGTGTCTGCCAGTACCTCTCCTTTTGCATCGATATGTGCGGAAATTCCACTGTTTGCGGAACGGGCAATTTCACGGCGGGTTTCAATTGCGCGGAGTTTTGCATAAGACATCAGCTGCTTGTGACCTTGCGTGACTCCCCACCACGAATCGTTCGTCATGATCGCTAAAAAGTTCGCACCCTTTTTCACATATTCGGTGGTGAATTCGCCATAGATACTTTCGTAACAGATGATAGGCGCCAGTTTTCCTTTATTGAAAGGATTCGTGAAAACCTTGCGCTCCTGATCAATTCCCAAAGAAGCTACCGTTCCACCCAGATTCAGCATCGCATCGCCGAGAATCGGTTTCAGCACGTTCATATAGGGAAAAATTTCAACACCTGGAACGAGTTTTCCTTTATGGTAAACTTCCACCTTTTTGTCCGGGATAATTTGCACAGCGGAATTATAGCTTTCTGCAAAAATACCTTCTGAAACTTCGTATGCTGCATCGCTTTTCGCTTCTTCGCCCCGAAAAAAACGGTGCGAGGAAATTCCTGTTGCAAAAACGGATTTCGGGTGTTTAGAGAGAAATGCCTTGATGCTGTTTAAAAGCAAACTGTGTTCAAAACCTTTCTCCGAAATCGAGCCGAAACCGGGCAGTGAAGTTTCGGGGCCGATATAATAATCGATTGGTCCTTTGGAATTTTGTTCTGCCAAAGTCAGCAATTCATTCAAAATCGTCAAGCTGTCTTTGGCATATTTTTCATGATAGGGGTCCAGTTCCGGTTGGAGCATTAAGACATTGATTTGGCCAATCGGCTTTTCATCGAAACTATGGTATTTTGCCATTGAAATCAACATCGGAACAAAAATCAAGACCGCAAGAACTGAAGTGTTGATCATCAGAGATTTTCGTTTTTTTCCGGCATCCCAAATTCTTACGGTATAGAAAACGTAAACATTAATCAGCAAAATCCAGAAACTTCCGCCGGTGGCACCCAAGGTGTCGTACCACTGGATCAGTTTGGGATATTCTGAAAAAGCATTTCCCAGATTCAGCCACGGCCAAGTCAGCTCCCAACTCATATGGAATTTTTCGAAAGCCATCCAGATCGCAACCAAAAAAGTGAGTCCCCAATACGTTCCCTGCGCCTTTTTGTACCAGTGATAAAGCTGGAAAACCAGCGAATACAGGAGAGAGTTCACCAAAACCGGAAACACCACCGCCATCAGAGAATGTGTGCCATCAGGATTTTTTGAGCCATAAAGCCAGCCCGTTGTCACGATGTTCCAAATCATAAAACACAGATAAGAAAGACCGAAAATCGCCCAACCTTTCCTTTTTATTTTAGAAAATTTGGTGAGGTCGTGTTCCATCATCATTAAAGGAACCAGAGCGAAAAAGAGGAAGAACGGGATTCCGTAAGTGGGCCAGGAAATGCTGAGAAGTACCGCTGATAAAAGCGTGAGGATGATGTATTTCATAGAAAAAGGTTTGCAAAAAGGAGATTTAGATCCTTTTTCAAAATGCCAAATTTAAAACAAACCTTTAATGATTCAAAATTCTGGATAGGTTAATGCACAGGAAAATCACTCTTGATCTCCACGCTCACTCCGTCCATTTCGCCCTGCATCGGCGGATTGGTTTTGGTCATTTTTACTTTGATGAAAGTGACTTGCGGAAATTTCAGTTTGATTTTTTTCAGGATTCTTCCACAAACGTGCTCCATCAGTTCGGAAGGGATTTTCATTTCTTTGTGGATGATATCGTTGACTTCCGCATAATTGATGGTGTCATTTAAGTCGTCTGTTCCCACTGCTTTCCACAGATCCGCATGGATTTCTATGTTCAAAATAAAGTGAGTCCCGATGATTTTCTCTTCTGGTAAAACGCCATGATAAGCGAAAATCTTTAGGTTTTCAAAAAATATTTTACTGGTCATCTGAAATACGAATTAAGAAAGTTGAAAGAGGAATTTTTGAATTAAGATTATTGTGCAGCGAATTCAGCACGAAATTACTGCATGTTATCTACTTAATCGTCTTAGACAACTCCATCATTTTCTCGATCGGAACCAGCGCTTTCAACCTCAATTCCTCATCAATGACGATTTCGGGGAGTTCATATTTCATGCACAGATAAAGTTTTTCCAACGTGTTTCTTTTCATGTAGAAACATTCCGAACAATTGCAGCTTTCGTCGAAAACCAATGCGGGAAGCAGGGTTTTGTGTGGTGCGCGTTTTTGCATTTCGTGTAAAATTCCTTCCTCGGTTGCGACGATGAATTTCTGTGAATCATCCTTTTCTACAAAGTTCAAAAGTGCAGAAGTGGAGCCTACAAAATCCGCCAAATCCAAAACCGGAGTTTCACTTTCAGGGTGTGCAATGAGTTTCGCATCCGGATTTTCAGCCAGCTGTTTCGCAATTCTTTCCATGGAAAACGCTTCGTGCACGATGCAGCTTCCATCCCAAAGAATCATGTCGCGGCCGGTTTTTTTCATCAAATATCTGCCGAGGTTTTTATCTGGGGCAAAAATAATCGGCCGGTCTTCCGGGAGTGATTTGATGATGGTCTCCGCATTGGAGCTGGTCACAATGATGTCGGATTCGGCTTTGGTTTCCGCATTACAGTTGATATAAGTGGCGATTAATGCATTCGGATGCTTTTCTCGCATTTTTCTTAAACCTTCGCCACTGCAGCCATCGGCGAGCGAGCAACCAGCCTGTGTATCTGGAAGGACGACTTTTTTGGTCGGGTTCAAAATTTTTGCGGCTTCCGCCATGAAGTGAACGCCGCAAAACGCAATCATATCCGCATCGGTGTCTCTCGCCGCTCTAGCCAATTGCAGCGAATCCCCGAGATAATCTGCGATATCCTGAATTCCCGGCGGTTGATAATAGTGTGCCAGAATGATGGCGTTTTTTTCCTTTTTTAGGTCCATGATGGCCTTGATCAATTCTTCACCTTGCGGAATCACAAGGTCGTCGATTTTTAAGAATCCCTTCACTGGGAGGTTTGAAATCGCCTTATCTAAAGTTGCTGTGCTCATTTGTTTTGGTTTAAAGTCTGTCTGCCGACAGGTAGATTTCAAGTTATAAGTTGGTAGCTGGTTTCAGGTTTTGGAACCGGTTCTCCAATTCGGACCCTAAATTTAAGAATTAATAAATGCTCCGACCAATTTTTCAATATCCGATTTTGCTTTGTCCAAATCTTCGTTCACCACCGTTTTGTCGAACTCATTCTGAAAGGTCATTTCCAGCTCCGCTTTCTCCACTCTGGTTTGGATGGTTTCTGGGTCGTCTGTTCCTCTGGCAATCAGTCTTCGTTCCAATTCCTGAATGGATGGCGGCATGATGAAAATGGAAAGAGCTTTGTCACCGAAATACTTTTTCAGGGAAATTCCACCTTTTACATCCACATCGAAAATCACGGTTTTGCCTTTTTTCCAGATTCGCTCCACTTCGGATTCCAGTGTACCATAATATTTGTCTTCGTATACTTCCTCAAATTCTACGAATGCTGCTTTCCAAATTTTCTGCCGAAATTCTTCGGGAGAAATAAAATAGTAATCCACCCCGTCTTTTTCTACTCCGCGCGGTTTTCTGGTGGTGCATGAAATGGAAAACTCCAACTCCGGAAAATGTTCCAGGCAATGCTTTACCAAAGTAGTTTTTCCACTTCCTGAAGGGGCTGAAAATATGATGACTTTATTCATGAAATTCTAGATTTTGAGACATGAGCGTAGAGGATTATACTCCTTTATTGCTCATCTTTAAGTCTCACGTCTATAATACGTTTAATGTTTGTTCCTTGATTTTTTCCAGATCATCCTTCATTTTTACCACGAGTTTCTGAATTTCGGCGTGGTTTGCTTTTGAACCTAAAGTGTTGATTTCCCGACCGATTTCCTGCGAAATGAATCCGAGTTTCTTGCCATTAAAATCTTCATCGTTCATCACTTCCAGATAATATTTTAGATGTTGCGCAAGTCTGACTTTCTCTTCCGAAATATCTAATTTTTCCGTGAAATACGCCATTTCCTGATAGAAGCGGGTCTCGTCGATATTGTCGAACTCATTCAAGGTTTTTCGGTAGCGTTCTTTTACACCATCCATTCTTTCGCTTTCAAATGGGATCACTTGAGAAAGACTTGATTCGATGCTTCTGAGGTTTCTTTTCAGTTCCTCTTGCAGCGTGTCGCCTTCTGTTTTTCTAAACTGGTCGAACTTTTCTAAAGCTTCATTTAATAGTCCGGAAAGGAAGATCCATTCATTTTCATTCAGTTCGTCTGGTCTTGTGGAGACGGCTTCTGGAAATCGGATCGCCATTTTTAGGTATTCAAAATCGGGTCCGTCCGAAGAAATTTTCTTTAATTCTTCCATATAGGATTTTACCAGGTCTTTGTTGATGCTCACATCGCTGGAATCTGTGAGGCTTTCCATGTTGATGAAGCAGTCTACTTTTCCGCGCAGGATTTTATCGTTCAGTATTTTCCGGATATCGAATTCTTTTTCCTTATACCTTAAAGGCATCTTGATATTCAGGTCAAACGATTTGCTGTTGAGCGATTTCAGGTCGATGGTGATTTTTTTTCCGTCGAAAACACCTTCACTTCTTCCGAAGCCGGTCATTGATAAAATCATAGTCTGGGTTTAATCAGCAAAGATAAAAATTTCAAAATCTATTTGCGGTTTTCTATGGTCATATTTTCGAAAAAGGGGAGAGATTTCCCTAATTACCGAAAAGATTATTTTATATATTTGCAGATATAATTAAAGTATTGGCAATATGCTTAAATCACTTTTCCACTGGAAGGTTTTGGTAAATTTACTTGTTGCAGCCGCTGTTTTTGTGGGTCTGGTCTGGCTTACTTTCCGTTGGTTGGAGATTCATACCAATCATGGCAAGGAAATCCCGGTACCGAATGTGATGAACAAGACTGTGCAGGAAGCCATCAAAATTCTGGACGATTCTGGACTTGAATATGAAGTGGACAGTTTTAAATACGACCCAAAATACCGTCCGTTCCAAGTTCTGCAGATCTATCCGTCTCCAGGTTCCAGAGTAAAAGATGGGCGAACCGTCATTTTGAAAGTGAATCCAAGAACTTATGCGCAAGTTTCTGTTCCGGATATTCTGGATAGATATAAGGGTTTGGCTTTTAGGCAATTGGAGCAGGTGGGCCTTAAAGTGGGTGACACCATTTTTGAACCAAGCATTCAGCGGGATGCAGTAATCAGGATGCTCTATAATGGATCCACTTTAAAACCAGGTGCTCTTCTCCCCAGATTTTCCACCATTGATTTGGTCATCGGAGCGGGGCCGAGGCGAAATATTTCGGTGCCTAATTTGGTAGGACTTACTGTGCAACAAGCTAAAGCAATTATCACACAAAATTTATTTGAAGTTGGATTAGTAGAATATGAAGACGGCGGCAAAGATGAATCTGACATTGTCTATTTCCAAGATCCGCCATCAATGGATGTCCGCGACCAGGGAATGCAGATCGATCTATGGGCAAGCAAGAAAACACCAGCCGAGTTGGGTGCAAAAATTTCGCAACTGAATTCGATCTACAGAATTAAAATCGATACCACCATATCGTCTTCAAGCTATAGAACCCCTGTTTATCAAAAACCGGCACCGCAGAAAGTGGGCGAACCGAATCCCGAACAAACTGTTACCGAGCAAACGAAGACAGAAATTCCAAAGACAGAAGTCGCTAAACCTACAGTTGAACCAAAACCCAAACTGACTGAAGTCAAACAGAAAACAGCAAATACTACGGCACCAAAGCCGGCTGCGCCAAAGCCCGAAGAAAAGCCAAAAGCCAAAAAAGTGATTGTTGAATAATTTTCAATCTAAATAGATATAAAACTTCAACGGAAAGTTGGAGTTTTTTTGTACATGAAATGAAGGAAGAAAACGAAGAATTTTCAGACGAAGATTTACTCAGCCAGGAATCAAATGACGCTGAATCTGATGGGCTTTATGAACACTTTAGCATTAAAGTGGACAAAGGTCAGGAGATCATGCGGATTGATAAATACCTGCACAATATCCGCCAAAATTCTACACGGAACAAGATCTCGCAAACGTGTAGAGCGGGAAATGTGGTGGTGAACGGTAAAGTCGTCAAACAAAATTACCGCGTAAAACCAGGTGACGAAATTTCGGTTCTGCTCACCCGTCCTCCAAGAGAAAATGTAATCATTCCACAAGATATTCCCATCAATATCGTTTATGAAGATGATGATGTGGTGGTGGTGGACAAAGAAGCGGGAATGGTAGTGCATCCTGGATTTGGAAATTGGGACGGAACTTTGGTCAATGCACTGGCTTTCCACTTCCAAAAAAATGGTGAAAAATCCGATTTGGATCGGGTAGGACTGGTTCATCGGATAGATAAAGATACCTCCGGACTTTTGGTCATCGCAAAAAATGAATATGCCCTGAGTTTTTTGGCAAAGCAGTTTTTTGACCGGAAAACCAAGCGCCTATATTGGGCTTTCGTCTGGGGAAATATTGCAGATGATGAGGGAACCATTCGAGGGAATATCGGAAGACATTTGAAAAACCGAATGCAGATGGCGGTTTTTGAGGACGGAAGTTTAGGAAAGCACGCGGTTACTCATTATAGAGTGATTGAAAGATTCAAATACATGACCTGGGTAGAATGTAAACTGGAAACGGGAAGGACACATCAGATCAGGGCCCACTTCAAACATATTGGTCATACTTTATTTAATGACGAAAGATATGAAGGCAACCAAATCCTGAAAGGAGTCAATCTGCCGAAGTATAAACAGTTCGTGAAGAATGTTTTCGAGGTTTTGCCCCGTCATGCACTCCATGCGCATACTTTGGGTTTCATACATCCTACCACCAAAAAGGAAATGTACTTTGAAAGTCCAATGCCAAAAGATATGCAAGAAGCAATCAATAAGTGGCGCAAATATTTGGAGTGATTGTTTTTAAAAGTTTTTTATATTTGCAAGAATTCCCCTGAAGTTAATTATGAGAAAATTATTAGTACTAATTATTGCTGTTTCCTTTGTCGGCTTTTTCAAAAGTCAGGAAACATTGCCTTATTATCAGCAATACCTACTGGAAGGTGATTTTCTTTTTAATCCCGCACTTTATGGGAAAACGGATGACGTGGTGGTGAATTTGAACTATCAGAAACAGTTTGCAAAATTTGATCAGTCCCCCAATGTACAGTCAATTGGTATTCACGCCAATGTTTTTGACCGGGTGGGAGCGGGACTTCATTTTTTCCGGGATCAAAACGGACCGGTTTCCTCAAACGGAATTTCTGCGGGTGCCTCTTACTTTATCCCAATAGACGACGATGGCGAAAGGCAAAGTCAGTTTTCTTTCGGAACCAATGTCAATTTTTACAATATGCATGTGGACTTGGGAATGCTGAATCCGGAAACGGCGGGTGATCCCACAATCGCACCGGAAAACAGCAGTCTGTTCCTTGTTTATGCCAATCTTGGGATGGCGATTAGCTTTCGCAAATTCTTCGCCGGATTTTCAGTAAATGATATAGCTTTGACCAATGACATCCCGATTGTTGCGGGAATTGAGCCAGAACCCACAAAACTGATGTTTAATGCGGGATACAATGTGCATTTAGGTGAAGATTTTTTTGTCACTCCATCAGTCCTGATGAACTTCAGTACCAACGCCGCCAAAATGATCGACCTGAATCTGATGGCAACTGCAAGAGGTGAATCCAGTTCATTTTCTGCCGGTGCAAGTTTCCGGACGGCGAGTAACAAATTCGGAAATCAAAGTCTGGGAATCGCCCCCGTTGTGAAAGCAACCGTGAACAGATTCTTTTTTGGCGCAAGTTACAATTTCGGACTCTCAGATATCCAGCAATATGCGGGAAGCAGCTTCATGTTGAGCTTAGGTTACAATATTGAAAACTTCATCAATCAGCGTGGATTTAGATATTAAGAAAATCGTGCTGCCGAATCGCTAAAATGTCAATTTTACGATAGGTGAATTTTGGTACACATTGAAACTCACCTGTTTCTTTTGCCTCGTTTCTTGTATTTTTAACCAATGCTTTATTTCCATATCCCTTTCTGCAAGCAAAAATGCAGCTACTGCAATTTCCACTTTTCCACTTCTCTGGATTTTAAGGACGAGATGATCTCTGCCATAAAAAAGGAATTGTTTTTACGCAAAGATGAACTTCAAGACAATAATCTGCAATCCCTCTATTTTGGGGGTGGAACGCCTTCCATTCTAAAAGCAGATGAATTAAAGTCCATTATTGATGAGGTTTTAAAGTACTTCACTTTTGACAAAGACATCGAAATTACCATTGAAGCCAACCCGGATGACCTGGACAAAAATTTTCTGAAAGACTTATCGAGAACCGAAATCAACCGGCTTTCTATTGGAACCCAGAGTTTTTTTGATGATGATCTGAAAATGATGAACCGCGCCCACAATTCCTCGGAAGCAGAAAGCTCCATCAAACGTTCCCAGGATTTTGGTTTCGAAAACATCAGCATCGACTTGATTTACGGCTCGCCAACTTCCAATTTCGGGATTTGGAAACAGAATTTAAACAAAACGATAGAGCTTGAAGTTCCGCATGTTTCTTCCTATGCTTTGACGATTGAGCCAAAAACAGCCTTAAACCAGTGGATTAAGCAGAAAAAAATCGCAGCACCCAATGAATCTGAACAGAACAAGGAATTTTATTACATGTCGCAATTCCTGAAAGACCACGGTTTTAATCATTATGAAATTTCCAATTTCGGGAAACCCGAATTTCACTCCAAGCACAATTCGGCTTACTGGAAATATCGGGAATATTTGGGAATCGGACCTTCCGCACACTCCTACAACGGGCGAAATGAGCGCAGCTGGAACATCGCCAACAACAAAAGATATATCGATTTTTTGAATAAAAACCAACTCGCCAAAGAAACCGAAATCCTGTCCGAAAAAGACCAGTTCAACGAAATGCTGATGATTGGTTTAAGGACCACTTGGGGAGTAGATTTAGTTTCATTAAAGGAGAAATGCTCTGCAGAAACATTTGATTATCTTCAGAATGAAATCCAACAAAAAGTGGAAGACGGAATTTTGATTATGGAACACAACCATTTGAAAATTCCCGAAAAACACTGGTTTATGGCCGATGGAATTGCAAGTGATCTGTTCCTTGTCTGATGCTTTAGCTTGAATCGGCGGGCAGGCTTGAAAATTTCTTACCGCATCTCACTTCCCACTTGCAGCTAAATCCTTATTTTTGCACAAAGATTTTCCTTTGAAAAAGAAAAAACAAGATTTCAGCCATCTCTCTGCCAATCAACCGATCGGGATTTTCGATTCCGGTGTGGGCGGATTGACCGTGGCTAAAGAAATTAAAAGATTGCTCCCACACGAAGATCTGATCTATTTCGGTGATACGAAACACCTTCCGTATGGCGACAAGTCCAAAGAAGCGATCGTGGAATACTCGTCAAAAATCACCAATTTTCTGCTTGAAAAAAATTGCAAAGTAATCGTGATTGCCTGTAATTCGGCCACTGCAAATGCTTTGACCGAAGTTCTGGATTTGGTGGCAGAAAAAGTTCCGGTGATCGACGTGATCAATCCGGTTGCGGAAAAAGTTTCCTATGAAATCCACAACAACGTGGGTGTGATCGCCACGAAAGCCACAGTGAATTCTGGGCTTTACCGAAAATCCATCCGAAAGCATAACAAATTCATCAAAGTGGATGAATTGGCGACGCCGCTTTTGGTTCCTGCAATTGAGGAAGGGTTCAAAAATCACCCGATTACGCATGCGATTATCTATAATTATCTGAGCAATAATAAATTAAAGAATATTGAAACCTTGATTTTGGGTTGCACGCATTATCCATTATTGATAGACGAAATCAAACAGTATTACGGAAACCGAGTTCGAGTCATCGATTCCCCGAATATTGTAGCAAACCAGCTAAAGATGATTTTAGAGAAACATCATTTGCTAAATAATGACAATCCAAAACCGAAGACCCACTTTTATCTTTCTGATATTACCAAAAACTTTGAAAAGATCTCCAAGAAATTCTTCGGCAAGAGCATTGAATTGGAATTGAAGGTACTTTAGGAATTTTTTATCGGAGAATTTTCTGAATTTTTTAGAAGTCGAAATAATCTTGCGAAATATGTTTCAAGTTGCTCCGCAGAAACGGACGGTCTGCATAAACTCTTGAAAAAAAAGCGGTTTCGTACCATAGGTGCAAACAGATCGGAAGTAAATTTCAGCAGAAGAAAATGCATAGTTATTTTTAATGGTTTGCTCCTAGAGCGCAATTTTTCTTAATCCACCATTTTTCTGCAGACTGTCCACATCTATAAAGTCATCTGCAAATAATTTTCATCGATAATCTTTTCCCTTTTCTCTTCTGTTTTTCACCGCTGGAAATTTCTTATTTTTGACTAAATTTGCACCACAATCATGCGAAAACTTTCCCTGCTTTTCACCAAAGACGGTTTACAATACCGGATTTCCAAAAATAAATCTGTTTTGGAAGAATCTGTTTTTTTTGTTTCCGGTGAAGCTCCCGGTGATTTTATCGAACAAAAATTAGACGAAATCTTTTCCCAAAAGGAGTTTGATGAAATTTCAGTCATTTCTGCATTGAATCATTTTACCTTAATGCCTGCAGATTTTTCCAGGCACGAACTGGGATTCGATCTGATATCTTATAACTCCGAGATTAATCGTGAACACGAGGAGCTGATGCTTGCGGTCAACAAAAAATTTGGTGTCCAGTTTTATTTTTCGCTTCCCAAAAAATACTATTTAACAATCAAAAGTTTAAATAAACCAACGAGATTTAATTTTTCGGGCGAACAATTCCTGAATAATTTAACTGCGAAAAATCAAAAAGAAATCCACATCAATCTGTATCACAATCAATGTGAGTTTTTTGCATTGGCGCAGAAAAAGGTAATCCTTTATAATAATCTGGATGTGAATTCAGAAGTTGATTTTCTTTATTTTGTGATGTTTACTTTAAGCAAAATCGGTTTCGGAACTGATGAAACCAACTTTTTTGTCTATGGGGAAACCACTGAAAACGAAACATTCATTTCCGAGCTCCAGAAGTTTGTGAAGCACCTAAAAATTGTTTTTGACAATATTCCGAAGAAGAATTTTATCTTTACTTGAATCGGAAGGAAATGTGGACACCAGGATTTCAGATCTTATCAATCATTCAATAAATTTATCAACCAAAAATGTACAGAATAATCAGCGGAAGATGGAAGTCCAAAAGGATTTCGGCACCGAAAAATTTCGATGTCCGTCCAACAACGGATTTTGCGAAAGAGGCCCTTTTCAGTATTCTCGAAAATCGTTTTGATTTGGAGTTCGAGTTTATCTCTGCGCTGGATTTGTTCGGGGGAATCGGCTCCATTGCTTTGGAACTGGCCTCCAGAGGTTGCAAAGACGTTACTGCCATGGAAATGAATCCAAAACATGCGGCCTTTATTAATTCCACCGCTTCTGATTTGGATATGGCTTTGCAAATTTCTGTGCAGAGAGCCGATGTTTTTGAATATCTAAAGAAAAACCGAAACCACAAAAAATTTGATTTGGTGGTTGCAGATCCACCTTTTGAGACTCCTGTGGAAAAATATCATGAGCTGATTGGATTGGTTTTAAACAATAAATTTCTAAAAGAAGATGGTGTTTTTGTGCTTGAGCATCAAAGCCGCATAAAGCTTTCCCACCCCAATCTACTCGATACCCGAAAATACGGAAATGTGAGTTTTTCGTTTTTTAAACCTAATCAAGAAGCTGAAACTTTGGAAACGCCATCCGAAAATTGATGATCCGCCCAAATTACCGGAACCAGACCATCACATTTCCGGCGGAATGATAGAAAAACACATCCTGTTCGAAATCGATGTTTGTTTGACCAATTAGGAAATCATGAACCATTTTCTGAACAACGCCATCTCCGATCCCGTGCACAATTTCGAGTTGTTTCAAATGATTTTTCCGGCAGAATTCAAAAGTTTCCATCAATTTTTCCTTTTGAATAAAAATTCTTTCCGTGGAATCATAAAATTGTGGATTTTCTACCAGTTTTTCAAAATGCAGATCAAGAATGAGGTGCTTTCTCTGATGTTTCCTGGAAACCGGTTTGGGGGATTCAGATTTTTGAATGGTTTTTAAGCCTTCATAAATATTTGGATTTTGTAAAACCAGTTCGTTCATTTTGTACTGATGGGTAAATCCAAATTCATCCCTGAAAACTACAGTTTCACCGTGTACCGAAGTCACGAGTCCCTTCAAATTGTCATCAACCACAGAAACTTTATCGCCAATTTTCATCGCTCCAAATTTTTGTGCAAAGTTAAAGTCTATCATTCAATTCTGAAACTTGCTGATTCTTAATTTGATTTTAGTGCTGAAAATTCACTAAATTTGGAGCTATCTATAATCAATATCAAACTCCAGTTATATATCATGGCCAACGAAACAATTTTTGACCTTATCGAAAAGGAAAGACAAAGACAGACACACGGAATTGAACTCATCGCATCTGAAAATTTTGTTTCAGAGAATGTGATGAAGGCAATGGGAAGCGTGCTCACCAATAAATATGCGGAAGGTTATCCGGGAAGAAGATACTATGGAGGTTGCGAAGTGGTGGATGAAGTGGAAACTTTGGCGGTCAACCGAGCGAAGGAGCTTTTTGGGGTGGAGTATGCGAATGTGCAGCCACATTCCGGTTCGCAGGCAAATGCGGCGATTTATCTTGCGGTTCTAAAACCCGGCGATAAAATTTTAGGCCTGGATTTGTCAATGGGAGGACATTTGACGCATGGTGCAGCGGTGAACTTTTCCGGAATTCAGTACCACGCAAATTTTTACGGCGTGGAAAGAGAAACCGGCAGAATCGATTACGAAGCAATGCGTCAAAAAGCGCTGGAAGTTCGTCCCAAAATGTTGATTGCAGGATATTCCGCCTATTCCCGAGATTTGGATTTCAAGAAATTCCGCGAAGTTGCTGATGAAGTAGGTGCCACTTTGTGGGCAGATATTGCGCATCCAGCAGGTTTGATGGCGAAAGGTTTGCTGAGTACCCCATTCGAACATTGCCATATCGTGAGCACAACTACTCACAAAACACTTCGTGGACCGAGAGGCGGAATGATCATGATGGGTAAAGATTTCGAAAATCCATACGGACATAAGACTCCAAAAGGAGAAATCAAAATGATGAGCCAAGTTCTGGATGGCGCGGTTTTCCCGGGAATCCAAGGTGGTCCGCTGGAACATGTGATTGCAGGTAAAGCTGTGGCTTTTGCAGAAGCGATTGATTCCAGATTTGAAGTATATGCAAAACAGGTGGTTGCAAATGCACAGGCTTTGGCAAAAGCAATGATGGACAATGGTTTTGACATTGTAAGCGGTGGAACAGACAACCATTTGATGTTGGTGGACCTTAGAAATAAGAATGTGAACGGAAAGGAAACCGAAAAAGCATTGGTTAAAGCTGATATTACTTGCAACAAAAACATGGTTCCATTTGACGACAAATCGCCATTCACCACTTCAGGAATCCGCTTGGGAACGGCTGCAATTACCACCAGAGGTTTGAAAGAAAATCATATGGAAATCATCGCCGGGTTAATCAACGAGGTGGTGATGAACATTAAAGATGAACATGTAATTTCTGAAGTCCGCAAAAAAGTTAATAATTTGATGGACGGGAAAGCGCTATTTAATTATTAAAGAATATTCAGTCTTAAAATTCAAAAACAGTTCAGGCCCTTTCTGAAAAAAAACGGAAAGGGTTTATCTTTTCCCAAAATTTCAAAAAACCGTATCTTTGAAAAATCCACAAAAATCTTAATTTTCTTTATGGAAACCACAAAATACGAACCTAAAAATAAAGTAAGAATTGTAACCGCAGCATCGCTTTTTGACGGACATGACGCCGCCATCAACATTATGCGCAGAGTGATCCAGGGAACGGGTTGCGAAGTCATCCATCTTGGTCATGATAAATCGGCCGAAGAAGTGGTGAACACTGCGATCCAGGAGGATGCAAATGCAATTGCGCTCACTTCTTATCAAGGTGGTCACAATGAATATTTCAAATATATCTACGACCTTTTGCATGAGAAAGGTGCTCCCCAAATCAAAATTTTCGGTGGAGGTGGAGGTGTGATTCTGCCTCAAGAAATCAAGGCGTTGATGGATTATGGAATCGACCGGATTTATTCACCGGATGATGGAAGGGCACTTGGTTTACAAGGAATGATCGACGATTTGGTGAAAAAATCCGATTTTGCCACCGGTGAAAATGTGACGGTTTCAGATTTGGATAAAATCACTTTTGAAGATTCAAAATCCATCGCACAGGTTATTTCCGCCGTGGAAAATTTTTCTGAAGAAAAAGCAGATTTGGTAAAGGCCATTGATGAAAAAGCGAAAAATTCAAGTATTCCAATCATCGGAATTACCGGAACCGGCGGTGCCGGAAAATCTTCATTAACCGACGAATTGGTCCGCAGATTTCTGCGTTCAAATCCGGATAAAAAAATGGCGATTATTTCCGTGGATCCTTCCAAAAAGAAAACGGGAGGCGCACTCTTGGGAGATCGCATCAGAATGAATTCCATCAACGATCCACGGGTCTATATGCGTTCCATGGCGACGCGTGAGAACAATGTTTCAGTTTCGCCATATATCCATTCCGCCATCAATATTTTGAAAATCGCAAAACCGGACATAATTATTCTGGAAACCTCCGGGATTGGTCAAAGTGGTTCAGAAATCACAGAAATCGCCGATGTTTCCATGTATGTGATGACGCCGGAATATGGCGCTTCCACGCAGTTGGAAAAGATCGACATGTTGGATTATGCCGATTTGATCGCTTTAAATAAATCCGATAAACGCGGTGCTTTAGACGCACTTCAAGCCGTTAGAAAACAATATCAGAGAAATCATCTGTTCTTTGACCAGCCACTGGAAGAAATGCCGGTTTTCGCCACCAAAGCAAGCCAGTTCAATGATTGGGGAATGACCGAATTGTACAATACATTAATTAAAAAGGTCAACTCCAGGTTTGAAAATCACCATTTCAATGAATATGTGGAACACCATGTTGCGGAGGATTCCACCATCATTCCGCCGAAAAGGGTTCGTTATCTTTCCGAAATTGTGGAAAACAACAGGCAGTACGACAAAGAAGTGGAGGAACAGGCTCTAATTGCAAAGAAAATGTACTTAATTGACGGTGCAAAAGCATTGATCGCCGATGATGAACATACCCACGACAAACTGGAAAAAGTCTTCATCAAGACAAAAAAAGAACTGACGGAAGAAAATACCCTTTTCCTTCAAGGCTGGAAGAAGTTTAAGGAGGAAATGAAAGAGGATGCTTTCACCTATCTCGTTCGTGGAAAGGAAATCAAAGTGGAAACCAAATCCGAATCACTTTCTGGCTTGAAGATTCCGAAAATTTCTCTGCCTAAATTCCAGGATTGGGGAGATCTAATCAGATGGAAAGGTCAGGAAAACGTTCCGGGGCAGTTTCCATATACCGCCGGAATTTATCCCTTCAAGCGAACCGGGGAAGATCCAACCAGAATGTTTGCCGGAGAAGGCGGCCCGGAAAGAACCAACCGAAGATTTCATTATGTTTCCGCAGAAATGCCTGCGAAACGACTTTCTACCGCATTTGATTCAGTAACACTTTACGGACAGGATCCCGCTTTACCACCAGATATTTATGGAAAAATCGGGAATGCCGGAGTTTCGATAGCAACTTTGGATGATGCCAAAAAACTCTATTCCGGGTTTGACCTCATTAACGCACTGACTTCGGTTTCCATGACGATTAACGGTCCCGCTCCGATGTTGCTTTCGTTTTTTATGAATGCGGCGATTGACCAAAACTGCGAAAAATATATTGAGGAAAATGGACTTCAGGCAAAAGTTGAGGCTAAACTTAAAGAAAAATTCGACGACAAAGGTTTGAAAAGACCTTCCTACCATGGCGAACTTCCACCTTCCAATAATGGTTTGGGATTAAGACTTTTGGGAATTACCGGTGACGAGGTTCTGGATGCAGAAGTTTACGGCAGAATCAAGGCAGAAACCATCGCCAATGTCCGCGGAACCGTTCAAGCAGATATCCTGAAAGAAGACCAGGCTCAAAATACGTGTATCTTCTCCACTGAATTTGCTTTGAGATTAATGGGCGACGTTCAGGAATATTTCATCGACAATAAGGTGAGGAATTTCTATTCGGTTTCTATTTCCGGGTACCACATTGCGGAAGCGGGAGCGAATCCGATTTCGCAATTGGCATTTACTTTGGCAAATGGTTTCACTTATGTGGAGTATTATTTGTCAAGGGGGATGAATATCAACGATTTCGCTCCGAATCTTTCCTTCTTTTTCTCCAACGGAATTGATCCGGAATATGCCGTAATAGGAAGAGTGGCGAGAAGAATTTGGGCTAAAGCGATGCGCGAGAAATACCATGCGAACGACCGAAGCCAAATGTTGAAATACCATATCCAGACTTCCGGAAGGTCGCTTCACGCCCAGGAAATTGATTTTAACGATATCAGAACTACTCTTCAGGCACTTTACGCCATTTACGATAACTGCAACTCCCTTCACACGAATGCCTATGACGAAGCGATTACCACTCCGACTGAAGAATCCGTGCGAAGGGCAATGGCTATTCAGTTGATTATCAACAAAGAATTGGGATTGGCGAAAAATGAAAATCCGCTTCAAGGTTCGTTTATTATTGAAGAATTGACTGATTTGGTGGAAGAGGCGGTTTATGCCGAATTCGACCGAATTACCGAAAGAGGCGGCGTTCTGGGTGCGATGGAGACGATGTATCAGCGCTCAAAGATCCAGGAGGAAAGTATGCATTACGAAATGCTGAAACACACTGGAGAATATCCCATCATCGGTGTGAATACTTTTCTTGGGAAAGACGGTTCGCCAACGGTCTTGCCGGGCGAAGTCATCCGTTCGACTGAAGAAGAAAAACAGTTGCAGATTCAGAATTTAGAAAACTTCCAGAAATCCCATGCCGACAAATCTGGTGAAATGCTGGAAAAGCTCCAACATGCCGCCATCAACCAGCAAAATCTTTTTGAAGTAATGATGGAAGCCGGAAAATATTGCTCACTCGGTCAGATTACGAATGCGCTGTTTGAGGTGGGCGGGAAGTATAGGAGGAATATGTGATGCCGCTTTCTGCTGATAATTGCGTAAAAGAAAAATGGTAATTACCATATAAGAGTTGAAGGATTCCGGAAATATGGAAATAACATCTAAATCAAATGCAGAAATATTCAGTAAACCAGCAACTAATAGAAACATTATTGGCTTGGGTAAATTCAGGAGAAATCGCGATTCCTGAGATTCAAAGGCCTTTTGTGTGGGACACCTCAAAAGTAAGGGACTTAATGGACAGTCTTTACCAGGGATTTCCGGTTGGTTATGTAATCGCTTGGAAAAATCCGAATGTGCGGCTAAAAGACGGCAGTTTTAGTGATGGAAAGAAAATATTAATTGATGGACAACAAAGAGTTACTGCTCTTACCGCCGCAATTTTGGGAAAATATGTCATCAATAAAGAATATGAAAGAGTAAAAATAAAAATTGCATTTAATCCTATAGATGAAAAATTTGAAGTGCAAAACCCTGCGATTCTGAAAGATAGAACATGGATTCACGATATTTCATCAGTTTTCAATGGCAGCATCAGTTTACTCAAATTAACTAGAGATTATTTAACCCATAATCCTGAAGTGGATGAAGAATTAGTGGAAAGAACGCTCACTAATCTTGTAAATATTCCGAAAAAACAAATTGGAATTATTGAATTATCTTCCGATTTGGATATTGAAACAGTCACTGAGATTTTTATCAGAATTAATTCTAAAGGAGTTGTATTAAGTCAGGCGGATTTTGCTATGAGCAAGATTTCATCAAATGAGAAATATGATGGCAGCATTTTGCGTAAAGCGATCGATTATTTCTGTCACCTTGCAATTTCTCCAGAATTTTATAAGCACATTACTGATCATGATCCTGAGTTTTCAAAAACAGAATTTTTCCAGAAAATGTCGTGGCTTAAATCAGAAAATGAAGATTTGTATGATCCCACATACACAGATCTGATTAGAGTTGCATTTACTTCACAATTTAATCGTGGAAGACTTGCTGATTTAGTTAGTTTACTTTCAGGAAGAAATTTTGAAACTCGCACTTTTGAGGAAGAAATCGCCGAAAAGTCGTTTGAAATGTTAACTAATGGAGTTTACAATTTCATGAACGAAACAAATTTCAAACGTTTCCTTTTAATTATTAAATCTGCGGGTTTCATTTCGCCAAAACTTATACGGTCTCAAAACTCTCTTAATTTTGCGTATATCGTTTATTTAAAATTAAAGGAATTAGGCTATCATTCAAACCACATAGAAAAGTATGTGAGAAAATGGTTTGTTTATTCAATACTTACAGGAAGGTATTCTAGTTCACCAGAAAGTTTCTTTGATTTCGATATCAAACAAATTTCACAAAAACCTTTTGACGAATATTTAAAAGAAAAGGAAGACGGTGAATTATCCGATGCTTTCTGGAATGCTTCATTAGTTCAAAGTCTTGATAGTTCTGTTGCAAGTAGTCCTTATTTTAACGTTTTTCTTGCTTCTCAAGTAAAAGCAAATGACAAAGGATTTTTGTCAAGAGATGTTACCGTAAGTGATTTGGTTTCCATAAAAGGCGATATTCATCATTTGTTTCCAAGGGATTTCTTAAAGAAGAATGGTTTGGAAAGAGGTAAGTATAATCAGATTGCAAACTATGTTTATATGCAATCAGAAATTAATATCAAAGTGGGAAACAAGGCTCCGAAAGACTATTTCGGCGGAGTGATTTCAGATATTGAGAATGGTAAACCTTTAGTTTCTGGAATTGAGAATATGAAAGACTTATTTGACAATTTAGAAATAAACTGTATTCCGGAAAATATAATAAACAGCGGTTTCTCGGACTATGAAGATTTCCTTTTCGAAAGGAGAAAGTTAATGGCCGAAAAGATCAAGAAATATTATTTTAGTTTATAGAAATTAGAGCTCATTTTAGTAGAGAAAAACTACTTGAAAATAGAAGTCTTAAGAAAATCTTCCGAAATCTCCGGGAGATTTTTTTTGCTGAAACTCCAAATGGTTTCCCGACAATGGGAATCATGTTCGCCAAACTCTGGCTGGAATTCCTTCGGAGTCAATTTCTTTAGAAATGCTTGAAAATATATATCTTTTCACGTGGTATGCGTAAAATGAATCTTCATTTTGTTCAAAAAATAAATATTTTTTTATTTTGCATTTGATTTCTTTGTAACTTCCCACTTACAATAAAAAAGCCTTTCGAAGGAAGAACAGGGAATTTTAAAAGCATGTGAAACCACATTGGAGATGGGTTTGATAGGATGGTGTTTGGTTTTAAGGAGTTGATTGCGGATGGTTGACTTTCGAAATTCTTTCGTGCAGCGCCAATTTTTGTACACCTAAAAACTAATATTATGAACTCTTTTTTTTCACAGCTCCCAAATGCTTGGGAGGTCTTAAAGGATCCCGCTTCCATTGTGGTAATTTCCATTTTTCTTATTCTAATGATTGCGGAAGAACTTGCTCCCGGCAGACAGCTTCCTCCCGTTAAATTTTGGCGGATCAAAGGCATTATTGCATTTATTGCCTATTTCTTTTTGTCCACATATTTGCCATTGATTTGGGGCGAAACCTTGGATAAGTACCGGATCTTTGACCTCACTTTACTCGGTGATTATTGGGGAGCTCTGATTGCTTTGCTGATTTATGAGCTCGGAGTCTATATTTGGCACCGGTCGATGCATAAAAACAACATTTTGTGGCGGGTTTTTCACCAGATGCACCACAGTGCCGAAAGGGTGGATACTTATGGGGCATTCTTTTTTAGCCCGATGGATATGATTGGATTTACAGTTTTAGGCAGTCTCACGATGGTCTGGATCGCCGGTTTCACGCCGCAGGCAAGTATCTATGCGCTCTATGGTGCCACCTTTTTAGCGGTCATCCAGCATACCAATATCAAGACACCGCAATGGATGGGCTATATTTTTCAAAGGCCGGAATCGCATTCCCTGCATCACGCCAAAGGAATACACGCCTACAATTATTCAGATCTGCCTTTGTTTGATCTTATATTTGGAACATTCAGAAACCCGAAGGAATTCTCGAAAGAAACGGGATTTTACGACGGGGCTTCATCCAAAATCACCAAAATGATGCTCTTCAAAGACATATATTTGGACCGGAACTAATTGTTATTGTCCGGAAAATAGAATTATAGGATGTGTTCATTGATTTTGAAGCAAAAGCCTCCATTATTTTCTGGGCAAGAAAACTTCTGCCAACATGCATCTAGCGCTTCCACCGCCGTTTGTTTCGATGGTGTTCAGATCAGCATAAATGATTTCCGAATATTTTTCGATGGAAGAAATTTGTTTGGGCGTGAGCGATTTATAGGCGGTTTCGCTCATCACCAAGAAAGTCTTTCCCTCGGAATTCCTTACCTGGAGCATATTTCCGGCGAATTGCTGCATTTGGTCTTCCGAGATTTCAATGATTTCTTTGTCGCTGGATTTGAGGACTTCCTGTACTTTCTCGCGTTCCAGTTCATCATCGATACAGTCCAGACAAATCACCACAAATTGGTCGGCAACGCACATCATCACATTGGTGTGGTAAATCGGTAGTCTCTCACCATTTACATTCTGAAAGGAATGAAAAATCACCGCAGTGAAACCGTATTTCGCGCAAAATTTTCTGAAAAGCTCTTCGTGCAGTCGCAGGGAAACTGATCCATAAGCAATTTTATGGTCATGGTCGAAAATCATGCTTCCGGTTCCCTCCAAAAATTGGTCTTGATTCTCGAAGTGCGAAAAGTCGTCCACTTCCGTAATTTCAAATCCTTTTGATTTCAATGTTTCCAAAATATCTGCACGCCTTTCCACTCGTCGGTTGGGTGCAAACATCGGATAAAGTACCGCTTTCCCGTCACTGTGGAAACTCACCCAGTTATTGGGAAAAATGGAATCCGGCGAATGTGGCTCCAACGTGTCTTTGATGGTGATGACATTAATTCCTTTAGAGCGTAATTTTCCCACAAAATGATTAAATTCGGCAAGTGCTTTTTCCTGAATGTCGGAATCTTTTTGTTCCACTTGGAAATAGTTGTTTTCGGCAGTTTGCGCATTATATCCGAAAGCAATCGGCTCAATCATCAGAACGGTATCTGTAGCTTGCATTAATGGTTGTTTTTAATATTGAAATGGTTTCAAAAATACTTAAATTTATACAGAATAAAAAATGATATGTTAGAAATCGCTTGCTTTGAAATGACCTCCGCCGAAACTGCCCTGAAATCTGTTGCGGACCGGATTGAATTCTGTGCCGAACAGCAGTTGGGCGGAACAACTCCCTACATCGAAGAATTCAGATATTTGAAGTCGGTCTATCGAAAACCTATTTTCGTAATGATCAGACCGAAAGGGGGCGAATTTCTTTATTCGGACATGGAATTTGAGCAGATGAAAAAAGACATTAAAGAATTCAAAAAAGCTGGAGCAGACGGTTTTGTTTTCGGAATTTTAACTGCAGGAAATAATATTGATTCAGAAAGAAACCGGGAACTGGTGGAACTGGCCGGAGAAATTCCGTGTACTTTTCACCGTGCGTTCGACAGAACTCCGGATTTGGATCTTGCCATCAAAAAGCTCATCAGCATTGGATTCCGAACCGTTCTTACTTCCGGAGGTGCCGAAAATGCTGTGAAAGGGAAGGAGAAATTAAGAGAACTTGTCCAGAAATATGCTCATCAGATTAATATTCTGATCGGAGGCGGCGTGCGCTCCGGGAACATTCATGAGCTGAAAGAATTTACCGGCGGATCAGATTTCCACTCTTCTGCAATTCCTTCTTATGAGACTTTTGCCGATGATGACGAAATCAAAAAACTGAAAAATGCATTATAACATTCCTTAGAAAAAACTATTCCCGAACCAAAGGCAAAGTGGAACATCTCAGCAAACCGCCCATTTTCGAGATTTCCCGGTAAGGAATTTCCTCCAAGGTCATTCCCCATTCGTTTCGGAGGTGGTTGTTCATTCTGGTAAAAGCGCTGTCGGAAACCACTATTTCAGGAGAAATTGAAAAAATATTGGGGTTCATCTCAAACATTTCTTCCGCAGTGACGTGGAAACAGTTTTCCTCGCCGAAGATATCCAGGATCAAGTTGTAGTCGCTTTCATCCACGAAACCGTCTTTGTAAATAATACACTTGTCTTTGCCAACCGGATTAAAAGTGCAGTCCAAATGGAGAATTCCCTTGAAAGGTTCGTGGTCGTTTTTCTTTAATTCAAAGTCCAGGATTCTTTTTTTTGGAAAATATTCCTTTAAAATATCGATGGCGTAACCGTTGGTTCTTGCGGTTTTGAAACTTCTGTAATCCTCGCTGTAGCAAGTCCCGATGAAAAGATAGTCGTTCCAGACAATCACATCGCCGCCTTCGATGTGTGCGGATTCTGGCAGATTGATAATGTCTCTCCATTTTACCTGTTCGAAGATTTTCTGGTAAGCGTCTTGCTCATCGGCTCTGTCGGAAATCACATTGGAAATGATCATTTTGTCATCAATCACGAAAGCTACGTCTCTTGCGAAAACCTGATTGTAATCTTCGATGATTTCCGGGCGGAAAACCTTTACTCCATATTTTTTCAAAACGTTCTCGAATGCAGTCATTTCAGCTACAATGTCTTCTTCCTTCGGATAAATTCCTTTTTGGATGGTGTCATAGGATTTGGCGTCATAACTTTCTTCAAGGGTCGGAATTTTTCCCATAGAACCAGGTTGTCCCAGAACAACGGACTTTAATCTTCCAGTTTCGTTTTTGATATTCAATTTCATAAAAAATCGGCTTTTCACAAATTTAAACAAAGGAACCGAGCTGGGAAAATATTTGTTTCTTTTTAAATTTGGTTTGGTTGGGTTTGATGATTGACATGTGTTTTAAAATTCCGGAATCTGCCAATATTTCCGATTTTTAATGGTGCTGTATTTTATTTTTTCCGTCATATCTTTAAGAATACATTAAAAAATACTAATTCGTGTTAAATTATAGTTAAAACTGAAACAGTCGCATGATCATCAATACTTATTTAGCACTAAATTTGTTAATTAGAATTCAATAAAAGTAAAAGATAAATAATTTATGACGATGAAGAACAACTTGAAAAAACTGTTGCCTTATGCTTTTGTCGGAGTCATTTCCGGCGCAACCACTTTTGGAGCAATTAATTATTTCGGAGTCAAAAACCATGACTCGGAATTTTCCTATTTCGCTCCGAAGAAAAATACTGATGCCAGTTTTGCATCATTTAACATGGCGGGAGTAGGCGATGATTTCGTGAAGGCCGCAAAAATGACGGTGCCTGCAGTGGTGAGCATCAAGAATTTCTCGAACCGGACTTCGCAGCGAAGTGACCAGGATTTGTTTGACCTGTTTTTTGGAAATCCTTTTGGGAATAGCCAGAGACAGCAGCAGCCACAGCAGGAAATGCCCCGTGGAATGGGCTCCGGAGTGATTATTTCTCCCGATGGCTACATTATTTCAAACAACCACGTGATTGCCGGTGCTACAAAACTTGAGGTACAGCTATCGAACAAGAAAACCTATATCGCAAACCTTATTGGAACCGATCCAACCACCGATATCGCACTTTTAAAAATAGAAGAAAAAGGATTGCCTTATCTTTCTTTTGCCAATTCTGACAACGTGGAAGTGGGACAGTGGGTTTTGGCGGTGGGAAATCCTATGGGACTAAATTCTACTGTGACGGCAGGAATCGTTTCTGCTAAAGGAAGAAGCATAGACTTATTAAGTCAGCAATCCAGAACGCCGATAGAAAACTTCATCCAGACTGATGCGGCGATCAACCCGGGAAACTCTGGCGGAGCTTTGGTTAATCCAAATGGCGAACTGATCGGAATTAATTCTGCAATTTCCTCTAAAACAGGATATTATGAAGGTTATGGTTTTGCGGTGCCATCCAATCTTGCGAGGAAAGTGGTGGAAGATATCAAGAAATTTGGCATGGTCCAGAGAGGATTCCTGGGTGTGAGATCCTTGGATCTTTCGGATACGAGACAAGTTGCGCAATACAACCAACAAAACAAAACCAACATTAAAGCCAATGAAGGTGTTTACATCACAGAGGTAACTGCAAAAGGTGGAGCGGAAGATGCAGGTTTGAGATCTGGCGATATCATTACGAAAGTAGACAATACTGTGATTTCAAACTATTATGACCTTTCATTTGCTGTTGGAAGTAAAAGACCAGGAGATAAAGTGGCGGTGACTTACCTAAGAAACGGTAAAGAAGCCACAGCCAATGTGACCCTGAAAGATGAAAAAGGGAATACCACTTTCCGAAGTAAAGCGGATTTGAGCGTGACCGAAAAAATTGGAGCCGAATTTGAGCCATTAAGTGAAAAATTCAAAACCGATTATGGCTTGAACAGCGGTGTGATCGCCAAAAATGTGCTGGATGGAAGTGAGATGGCGAAAATTGGAATCGTGGATAATTATATCGTGATCGAAATCAACGGAAAACCAGTGAATTCACAGAAAGATGTTGAAAAAATTCTGGACAAGTACCAAGGAAATGTGCAGGTGAAATATGTGGATGATTTCGGAAGAATTACAACCAGAGGATTTAGAATGCCGTAATTATCAAGAAATATAAGGATGAAAGCGCGACTGAAAGGTTGCGCTTTTTATTGCTTCAATCTTCGGCTTCGTTTCTTCTTTCTTTCATAAATCACTTCTGTGATTTTTCCGCCGATCCATGCGAAAGGGAAAAAGGTGAGAAAGATCAAAATCTTATAAAAGGTCGGATGATAAGGAAAAATGATAATGTCCAGCATCGCGATGAAAAGCAGGATAAACCCTATTAGAATGGCATAAGCTACTTTGGCGTATTTCACGATGATAGCCGTCACCACCCCACCCACGGTTGCCGCAATGCCTGAGGAAATCAGCAGTACTACAAAGAAGTATGGATTATGCTCCACACTTTTCAGAACTTTTTCCCATTGCTGAAAGGGCGACATGGCATCATAATTTACCCAGGACGGATTCAAACGGATTCCGATCGTGATAATAAGTGCCGAAACAGCGAGGCCAATAAGTACCGCCAAAGTATTCCGAAGAAAATTCATTTAGTTTTCGTGTGCGATCATCGAGATTTCAATATCCACATTTTTTGGCAGGCAGGAAACCTGAACTGTTTCTCTTGCAGGAAAACTTTCCGGATCCAGGTAAGAAGCATAAACTTCATTCATTGCTGTGAAATCGTCCATGTTTTTTAGAAAAATCGTAGCTTTCACCACATTTTTGAAAGTCATACCCGCTTCATTTAAGATGGCTTCCAGATTTTTCATGACCTGATGGGTTGCTTTTTCGATGCCTTCTTCAAGTTTTCCGGTTTCAGCATTCACTGGAATCTGTCCGGAAATATATAAGTTCCCATTGACCAAAATTGCCTGCGAATAAGGACCAATTGCAGTGGGGGCTTTATCAGTGGAGATTATTTTTTTCATAATACTTTTCTCTTAGATTTAATCTGCAAATATAAAGTTTTTTCAAATTGTTTAATCGGAGTTGTAAAGTTTGAGATCTTCCTTCGCAAATTTCAATATTCCAACATGGTCCTAAAATGGCGCGTTCGGCTGATTGAAGCTTCTGTCCTTGTATTTCAGGGCATCCTGCAAAATATTGGCTTTGATTCCGATGAAGAAGTCATAAACTTTATATTGCCCATAAGGAATCCAGTTGAAATTGATGGTGAAACTTCTTTGATCACGAGCGAAGCCAATTCTGGTGTTGGCAATCTGTTTCGTGACTACATCATAATAGAGGTTTCCGTTGAGGTTCCAGTAAGGTGTCAGTTTAAGGCTCGCGTCTAAACCTACGGATGCCACTTTGTTTCCAAATTTCGATAAATTTTTGCTGTAACCGTATTGTGCGTTGATGTTTAATGTCCACGGTTGCTGGAATCTGGCGTAATTATCGTCATCAAAATAGTAGTTCTCATTCCGGATTTCCCCTTTCTTAGAATACTTTTTTGAAAGATCAACTTTTTCCTTGCCTGTGAAAATTGCCTCACTCAATGGATAAGAAATCTGTGCATTGAATCCCTGAATGCTGAAATGCCCAAAGTTTTCCGTTCTGATCCCTGTATCTGATCCGGGTTCGAAAACAATTTGATAGGGCTCCAAAGTCAAACTGGTGTTCAGATTTAGCTTTTCAAAAAGGGTGGTTTGCCCGCTAAACTGAAACATTGCCCACTTGTGGCTTGGCGCGGCGAAATTGTAACTGGTGTTAAAGTTCAGACTTTCAAATAGTTTCAATTTTCTTACTCCGGTGGAATCTTTTCTCGACTTTACCTTCATCTCCAAATTATTACCGATACTGAAAGTCATCGCCTGAACCAGCTGCGAACTCGGAGTTCCGATGATTCCCCGGTCAAAGATGGAATACATTGTCATTTCTCCACGTTCATTGTAATAATTCTTATAGTATCCAAAACTGGCTCCAGAAAAATCGGGAGCGTAGGAGAATCCAATCTGTGGAGTCATCATGTGTCTGATTGCCTGAACTGCGGAACCCTTCTTAAAGTTCATCATGCCGTAAAGTACCGTCTGCAAACTAGCACTTGTAGAAAAAGTGGAATATCCAGCAATTTTTTTATTGAGCACATCTTCCAGCTTATTATTGACTGGATCGTAAAATCTGGTTAAAGTTTTAGTGGTCAGTGCGTTATCAATATTTGCAGAAAGCGAGAAGGTGAAATACTTCGCCAGCGTAGTATTTGTTCCCAAACTGATGTTGTTTTTCAGTCCGGTCTGCATCTTGTCAAACATGGGTTTGGTAAAGAGCTCGCCTGCAGTGGTTTGCACATAATTATTGAGGTTTAAACCGGTATTTACGGTGATGTTTTCCAAAAGTCCCTGTCTGATTCCTGTTTTTGGTTTGAAAAGATAAAACTGATTGATCGCCACATTCATGATCGGAAGTTTTATATCTGAGAGTCCGGTAGAGAAGTTCTGGGAATAGGACGCCGAACCCGTGATGGTGACTGGCAGGGTCAAAAACCTTTTCGTGATACTAATGGATGAGTTTTGCTGAGCGTTCAGGTTATTTTGGTTAAATGCATAGTTGTTATTAACGGTATTGCTGTAAAACTGATTACTTACCATATCTACAGAAGCAGAAAAAGTGAGGAAAGGATTTGCTTTGGAATCCTGTTGATGCCTCCAAGCAATCCGGTATGATGCCGTTTTTGAATAATCTGAAAGACCCTTAATTCCACGAATCGTATTACCAATGTCTGCCGAGAAATTCCCGGAATACCGGTATAGTTTCCGGTAATTGACTTCAGGTTTGAAATTCCAGCTGCCTTTGGTGTAAATGTCAGTAAGTATCTTAAGGTCAAAATGTTCACCGATGGGTTGATAATAACCTAACCCGTTAAGGAAAAATCCCACATCTTCTCTTTCCCCGAAACTTGGAATCAGGATTCCCGCACTTCTTTTGTCGGAAAACGGCAGGATTGCAAAAGGCATGATCAAAGGTGTGGGAACCTGCTCAATATACATCTGAATTGGTCCGGTGATCACCTGCGATTTGTTTTTGCCTTTAATGAGTTTAATGTTTGGCGCCAACAAATAATAATCGGCAATGGTGTCCTTTTTCTGGATGAAGTATTCGTCTGTGGTATATTTCCCGCGGCGCATAAAGAAAACCGAGTCGTTGTATTTTTTGGTCTTTTCTGCCACGATAACTCCCTCGCTTTCTTCCGTTCTGGCGTTGATTGCGATGGCCTGTCTGGTTTTGATGTTGTACGTAAATTCGTCGTATTCGTATTTTTTACCACCTTGAGTGGCGAGCGCCGGAATTTTGATTTTCCCTAAAGAATCCAGTTCGCCTCTTGCATAGATCAGTGACTTGCTCCAGTCTATGGAGATATAGTCTGCGTCAATCTGCATGTCCTGGTATTTCACTTGAGCCTTTTTGTTCAGGAAGGTCATCTTTTTCGGGATGTCGTTTCGGATGTTGTCGGCTTTGGTTTGCACCACATCTTCCAGTTGCTCCTTGTTCACCGCTATAGTGTCTGATTTGGGAACACCCTCATTAATCCTCTTATTTTCAGGCAATTTCTGAGCGTTTAAAACTGCTAAAAAACTGTTAAAAATTAGGATAATTAAAATAGGTATTATATTTTTGAAGCCGGTTTTGAGCAATACAGTATTGTATGTAATTTGGGCTCAAAATTACTATAATTTTTAAAATTTAAAGATGAATCAAAGTTTTTCTTTTAAAAAATATCTTCACTTCATTTTCTTTTTTCTGTTTGTTTTTTCTGGTGCTCAAAAGAAGTTTACCGTGGTTTTGGATGCGGGTCATGGCGGTTCCAATTTTGGGGCAAACCGATTTTACAGCGAAACAGGAAGGCTCAATGAAAAAGATGTTACCCTTGCCATTGTGCTCAAACTTGGAAGAATGCTCGAAAAAGACAAAGACTTCAAAGTTATTTATACCAGAAAAATTGATGAGTACCCGTCGCTATTAGACAGAACGAATCTTGCCAACAGAAGCAAGGCCGATCTGTTCATCTCTGTGCACTGCAACGCCAACACCCGTTCCGCTCCCTATGGAACGGAAACTTTCGTGCAGGGACCCGATCAAAATAAAACCAACCTTGAAGTTGCCAAAGCTGAAAACGACGTGATTTTTCTAGACGAAAAAGACCGGGAAATGTTTGCGTCTTATGACCCCAAATCACCTGAATCCCTGATTGCCTTAAAGATCCAGCAAAGTAAATATTTGGAGAGCAGTCTGTTGTTCGGAAGCTTTGTGGAAGAAAATTTTGAAAAGAAAGACAAACGGTTTTCACGCGGGGTGAAGCAGCAAAACCTGCACGTTTTAAGACTGAATGCAATGCCTTCAGTGTTGATTGAAACAGGATTCATCAGTAATTATGATGATGCGATGTATCTGGCTTCCGAAAAAGGACAGTCCGAAATTGCAAACAGTATCTACGACGCAATCATCAGCTACAAAAAAACGCGGGAGCGAAACGCTGTGAAAAATGCGGAGCCCGAAAAACCGGTGGAGCAGCCTTTGAAAAATGATTTCAGGATTTTACTGATGTCGTCTCCTTCAAAATATGTAGCCGGAGATCCCGCTCTGAAGGGATTAAATTATATTCTCACGATTAAGGAAGGCGGGTTTTATCGCTATTATTATGCGGTGACCAACATGGCGTCCGTTCGTGACAATAATCTCAAGACGGCTAGAGAAGCAGGTTTTAATAATGCAACTTCGATTTCCTTCGTCCCGAACCAGAAACTGGGAATTGGCTATTACAATATCGAACTTGCGGTGACCGATCAGAAATTAAGTTCAAATTCGCCGATTCTGAATACGTTGAAGGATGTGGAACGAGACAAAGTGAATGGTAAGTTTTATTACACGTATGGCAAGTTTTCCAGTCTTGAAGAAGCAGTAGCGGCACAGAAAGAGCTTGAGGAAAAAGGGGTTAAAAATACCGTCATTCAAAAAGTGACAAAATAGAGTATCGTTTTGTGGAATAAAAGATAATTGATAATTTTGCAGTCCCAAAAACGGCCTATTCGTCTAGTGGTTAGGACTCAAGATTTTCATTCTTGCAACAGAGGTTCGATTCCTTTATAGGCTACATTTTATGGAGAATACAACTTTGCAGAAGTGCACTAATATTCCGATTGTGGCTTGCAGATTCTTAAGAGTGGTATTTTTTCCATAATTTTGCAAAAGCGATTTTAATGGAGTAATACCATGCTTTAGCAGAAGTTCATGAGTTTGAACGCGGTGCCATTTGAAAAATCAGTGACAACTTTTTTTAGAAATTTTTAAAAAATATTTGTGGGAATAAAAATAATTTATATCTTTGCACCCACATTTCAGAAACAGTTATGGCAAATCATAAATCAGCACTAAAAAGAATAAGACAAAACGCGGTAAAAAGAGCGCGTAACAGATACTATCACAAAACTGCTAGAACAGCTGTGAAAGTACTGAGAAATGAAGAAGACAAAAAAGTTGCGACTGAGCAATTGCCAAAAGTGATCTCTTTGTTGGACAAATTGGTGAAGAAAAACATCATCCACAAAAACAAGGCGGCAAACCTTAAAAGCAAATTAGCTAAGCACGTGAACAAACTTGCTTAATTAGATAAAAAGCGTCCGGCCCGTTCGTCTATCGGTTAGGACCTCAGATTTTCATTCTGGTAAGAGGGGTTCGATTCCCCTACGGGCTACTTAAACTTCCGAATTTTTTCGGAAGTTTTTTTATGTGTACCTTTAATGACTCTTAAAAGCTATGAAAATCCTTATCCTCAACGGACCCAATCTCAACCTTCTCGGAACACGCGAACCTGAAATCTATGGAAATATCTCCATGGAAAACTTTTTGGAATCTTTGAAAAACAAATTTCCACAGCATGAAATCCGGCATTACCAATCCAATGTGGAAGGCGAAATCATCAACAGAATACAGGAAGATGATTTTGATGCACTGATTATTAATCCTGGTGCTTTTACTCATTATTCTTACGCAATTGCAGATTGCCTGAAAAATATTTTAAAACCAAAAATAGAGGTCCATATTTCGAATATTTACAAAAGGGAAGAATTCAGACAGAAGTCGGTCACCGCTCCAAATACGGATGGAGTATTGAGCGGGTTTGGTTTAAATGGCTATCAGCTTGCGATTCAAAGTTTAGATTTTTAAAGTCGATTCCTGTGGAATGAACTCGTTTTTTTCCTAATTTTGAGGAAACAATAAGAATGAGACCTTCCTTTTTTTTAATCGTTTTTTTTCTGTTCGGATTCGTCACGCTTTCTTCGCAAACCAAAGATCCGCGTTATCAACCTAAGGATTATGTGGAAATCAAGCATCCGGAATGGAGCAAAAATGCCACAATCTACGAAGTAAACATTCGCCAATACACCAAAGAGGGAACTTTCAAAGCATTTGAAAATCATCTGCCCCGACTCAAAAAAATGGGTGTGGACATTCTTTGGTTGATGCCGATTCATCCGATTGGCGAAAAAAACCGAAAAGGCCGTCTGGGAAGTTATTATTCAGTCAAGGATTTCAGGGGAATCAATCCGGAGTTCGGGACGATGCAGGATTTTAAAGATCTGGTACAAAAAATCCATTCGATGGGAATGTATGTGATCATCGATTGGGTTGGAAACCACTCTGCATGGGACAATCCGCTTGCGAAGGAACATCCGGATTGGTACACCAAGACACGTTCTGGAAATTTCCAGCCGACTCCGTGGTACGATTGGGATGATGTGATTGACTTTGATTATGACAATCCTGATTTCAGAAAATACATGACCGAATCACTTAAGTATTGGCTGAAAGAAACCGATATCGACGGTTATAGAGCAGATGTTGCCGGATTTATTCCCATTGATTTCTGGGAAAATGCAAGAGCCGAAATGGATCAAATCAAACCCGTTTTCATGCTTGCCGAATGGGAAAGCAGGGACCTTTACAAAAAATCTTTTGACATGACTTATTCCTGGACTTTGTGGGATCACCTTCGCGAAGCGGTCAATCATCAGAAATTGGGCGGATTGGTGGAATATCTTGCACACGATGTGAATTCGGTCCCCAGAAACGCGTACCGGATGACTTTCACCGATAATCATGACAAAAATTCCTGGGAAGGAAATCCATACCTCAATTTTGGTGATGGACTGAAAACGGCAATCGTGATGACCGGAGTGGTGAATGGAATGATGCTTTGCTACAGTGGTCAAGAGGCGGGCTTAAACAGAAGTCTAAAGTTTTTCGACAAAGATCCAATTGAGTGGAGACATGATGAAAACGAAATCCTCTTCACCAAACTTTTCCACCTCAAACATGAAAACCAGGCACTTTGGAACGGGAAATATGGCGGCGAAATGATTCGGGTAGTCAATAATGATCCAGGCAAAATCATTTCTTTTTACCGCGAGCAAAATAAGGACGCTGTTTTTCCGATTTTGAATTTTTCCGATAAAGAAGTGGATGTGGAGTTAGATACCAAATATTTTCAGGGAAATTACAGGGAGCTTTTTACGGACCAAGTTCTTAAGCTTAAAGAAAAAACCAACCTGAAATTAAAACCATGGTCCTATTTGGTTTTGGTAAAACAGAAATTTTGAAGGCAGAGTAATTGTTGCACAAGGACTTTTAACAAAAGAACAATGAAAAATTTACTTGCAGTTGTGCTGATTTTCTCGATGGTGGTTTGCTGTACGAAAGATAATGAAGCTGGTTCCGCAAACAGCACCTCAGAGAGCTCCATGATCACAAAAAGTGATCGTTTGCAAATTCCCACCATTGAAAATCCAGATTCACCAGCGGTTTTTGAGATCAATCCGCAGGATATTTCTGCGGGAAGAGCTCGTTCCATTTTCACCAAAGATGGATTGACCTTGTTTTATTTTGACCAAAATTCAAACAGGGGAAATATCAGAATTGACGGGCGCAATTATCTGCTGACCGGTTACGATTTCAACGAAAATAACTACAAGCTTTCCGGGAACGAGGTGAAAATTGAAGCATCAAACGGTGATTTCAACGACCAAACCGGAGATTGCATGGAAGGAACTTTTCCTGATGTGAAAGTCACCTTGAAAGATAAAACCTTAATCCTTTCGAACGTTCAACTAAAAGATTGCCCGGATTACTAAAGCTTTTTTCATATAAATAATTCCATTTTGTTGGAAATGAAGAAATGGGAGTCTCTTCTCAATTCATATACTCTTCATTATCATTCCATTGCGTTTCGTCAAAAGAATGGCTGTCTTCTGCGAGGAGTTCTGCTTCTTTTTCCAGGGATTTCTTCATGGTAAAGGTCACTTTGTCTTTAAGTTGCTCTTTAGCCAGTTTTCGCACCATCGCTTTATCGATCAGCATGAATCTTCTTCCCAGTCTTCGGGCAGCATAAGCACGCATTCCTGTTGCCTTTAACACGTCTACCGCCATATCAACTGCCGTTCCCAAAGTTTCCCGGTAGATGTTTTCCACATTGTTGTTGATGAAATCGTAAGCGTCGAGCCGGTTTTTGGCGCGCACGAAAATCTTCAGCTGCGGAAAATGTTGTTTGGCGTATTCGGTAATGAACTTATTGCTTTCAATATCGTCTAAACAAAGAATCAGCAAATCTGCTGTTTCAGCACCTGCCGAACGAAGGGTTTCAGGTTTTGTCGCATCACCGTAATAGACCTTGAATCCATTTGACCGTAACAGATTTATCCTTTCAGGATCATTATCCAAAATGGTTGGCTTGATTCCGTTTACTCTAAGCAATCTTCCCACCGTGCTGCCAAAATGCCCGAAACCCACGAGTATGATTTTCTGTTGAGCGACGTGAAGCTCAGGATAATCATTTAAATCATTTATCTTTAAAGTCCTGGGTTCAATGAATTTTTCATTGATGATCAGAAGAATGGGAGTGATACACATGGTGATTGCGGTCACCGCCATGAGTTGTGCATTTAATTTTGGACTCAAAAGATAGAGCTTTGTGGAATAGTTCACCAGAACGAAGGAAAATTCTCCCACCTGCGAAAGCGCAAATGCAAGCAAAAAATTCTGATCGATTCTCAGTTTCGAAAATTTCCCAATTCCAAAGAGTACCAGAAATTTTACAACTAAAACCACCAGTACCAAGGTGAAAATAAACATCGGATCCTGTCCGATTACTGAAAAGTTGATGGTGGAGCCCACACTCACGAAGAATACCGCTAGAAGCAGTCCTTTGAATGGATTGATTTGGCTTTCCAGTTCATGGCGGAACTCACTGTTTGCCAACATTACACCGGCGATGAATGCCCCCAAAGCTGGGCTCAAACCAACCGCATACATCAGTTCAGAAACGCCGACGACCAAAAACAGAGATGAAGCGGTGAGCAGTTCCGGCATTCCCGACTTCGAGACGTAGCGTAAGAAGGGGACGAAAATATACCGCCCCAAGAAAATCAGTACCGCCACACCCAGTATGATTGAAAATGGCTGCAGCCAGTCGGGAAGATATTGCAGTAAAATCTGATTCTCATCCTCTGGCGACTTTTTGGCTAAAATCGGCAACAAAGCCAGAATGGGAATCACAGAAATATCCTGGAACAGCAGAATTGAAAAGGAGGCAGTTCCCGCATCTGTTCTGAAAATGTTTTTTTCCTTCAAAGTCTGCAGAACAATCGCCGTGGAAGAAAGCGCAAAACACAGTGCCGCTACAAAAGCCTGGTCAGTCCGCCATTGGGCAAGATAGAAAATGAGGAACAGAACTGCGGATGTGATCACCATTTGGCTCAGTCCCATTCCGATAATTTTTTGTCTGATCATCCAGAATTTTTTTGGTGCAATTTCCAGACCCACCAAAAAAAGAAGCATGATTACCCCGAATTCTGCAGCATGCATGATATCGTCTGTATCTTTACCGGTTAATTTCAGACCAAAAGGACCGATGATCATTCCACCTATGATATACCCAATAACAGAGCTGAGTCCCAACCTGCGAACCAGCGGAACCATGATGATTGCGGCACCCAAAAAAATCAGCGTGGTGTATGCAAGTGAGGTATCATTCATCCTGTGTTTAGCTTTCTCCTTATTTGTTCGGTTATTTCTTGTAGGGCATGTTGCGTTAAATCATCTGCGTTGTGAACGGCGATGATCTCCTTTACCTCAATGTTGTTCACTTTCAGGGCAAGTCGGAGCGGAAGCATCAGTTGGGAAATCGTGGCGCCGTAAAGACCTTTTTCCGTGTAGTTCTGTTCTTTTCCTCCGGTGGTTACAATGATGAAGGCATCTTTGTTGGATAATGGGTCATTTTCTTTCGCGATCCAGTTCATATCAAAAACTTCATCAATCCAAAGCCGCAAAAGTGGTGGCATTCCGAACCAAATCAATGGAAAGTGAAAAATCAAACGGTCATAGTTCACGATCCTTTTTCTTTCCCGAAAGGTGGCGATATGGAAATCGGGGTACTCTTCGTATAAATCTTTGAACTCAAAATCGGCAGAATCTTTGTAAACCTTTATCAGTTCCACATTGGTGGTGGAATACTCAAAATAAGGGTGTGCAAAAATAACTAGCGTCTTTTTCAAGGGTCTGAAGTTTCAATAAAGTTAATGAAAAATGTGTTTCCATTTTTATTCCCATAGAAATATTTTTTATTTTTGAAAAATGAGGGCTATACATGTTGTTTCCGATCTGCACAGGAAAGAATTTCTCGATTTTCCGGCGAGGATATTTTTGGGGGATAAAAATTATATCCGCCCTTTAGATAAAGACGTGGAAGCAGTTTTTGACCCACGTAAGAATAAGAATTTCCGGCACGGCGAATGTGCACGTTTTCTCTTTGTCAATGACCAAAATGTGACCGTTGGTAAGATAGCGGTCTTCATTAACAAAAAATACAAGCAGAAACAACCAACCGGCGGAATCGGTTTTTTTGATTGTGTCGATGATCAGAAAACGGCAGATTTCATTTTTGATTTTGCAAAAAATTGGCTTCAGCAGAGAGGAATGGAGGCGATGGACGGACCCATCAATTTTGGGGAGCGGGACAAATTCTGGGGACTTTTGACCGAGGGATTTTTTGAACCGCTGTTCTGCATGAATTACAATCCACCATACTACAAAATGCTTTTTGAGAATTATGGTTTTCAGGTTTATTTTAATCAGCTCTGTTTCGGGAGAAAAGTTCACGCCTCGGTTGCAGAGAATTTCCTGGAAATGCACCGAAGAGTTTCAGAGAATAAAAATATTTCAGCAAAAAGGATGAAGGTGAAAAAGCTGGAAAAATTCGCAAAAGATTTCACCGAGATTTATAACAAAGCCTGGGCAAATCACGGCGAAGGAAAACAGTTGACAGAAACTCAAACCTTGAAACTGTTCCATACCTTAAAGCCAATTATCAATGAGCATATATCCTGGTTTATTTATGAAAATGAAAAACCAATTGCGATGTGGATGAATATTCCCGACCTGAACCAATGGTTTAAATATCTGGATGGGAAATTCGGATTTTGGGAAAAACTGAAATTTGTTTTGGCTAAAAAATTTAAAAAAAACAAAAAAATGGTGGGTTTGGTTTTCGGAATCGTTCCGGAATGGCAAAAAAAGGGAATCGACGGATACATGATTTGGGAAGGAACAAAACATTTTAGAAAAACCACCGATTTCGAAGATTATGAAATGCAGTGGATCGGCGATTTCAACCCTAAAATGCTGAAGATTGCCGAAAACCTTGAAACGGAAGTTACGCGGAAATTAGCGACTTACCGCTACCTTTTTGACCGAACTAAAACTTTTGAAAGGCATAAAATAGTGTGATCCGCCCCAAAATATTGGTCGTGAACCTCCAATCAAATTAACTGGTGATTTCTTTAAAATCTACATGGTCACTTTCCTTTTCGTGAAATCTCACATCGCGAATGTTCAGGTAGTAGGTGACATTGCCTTTCCAGTGATTTTCTTCTGCAGTAAAAGCAATATCGAAGGTTTTTTCCCTGAAATCATCCGCAAATTTCCCCAATTTGAAACCGACACATTCTATATTTCTTCCGGTGGATTCCTGTTTGATGTAGAATTTCAAGTGGCTACCGTCTTTTCCCATTGTTTTTACATAGCCTGAAACTTTTTGGTTTTTCAATACCAAAATCGGTTTCATATTGTGTGGTCCGAATGGTGCCAGTTTTCTGTGGAAATTGAAGAACTCCTTATTCAGCTCGTCAATCTGCACATCTGAATCTATTTTTACGCTCGGTTCTTTTTGGTGTTCCTGAATTTTTTCGGCAACTACTTTTTCAAACTTTTCCTTGAAAAGATCAAATTTGTCTTTCTCCATGGAAAGTCCTGCGGCAGCTGGGTGACCCCCAAATTTCAGGAACAGGTCCGAACAGTATTCCAAAGCATCATGCACATCAAAATCTGAAACTGAACGGGCAGAAGCTACCAGTTCTCCGTTGTTCCCATCAGTGAAAACCAGGGTAGGTTTATAATACGTCTCTGTCAATCTGGACGCCACAATTCCAATCACTCCTTTATTCCAGTCAGGCCCATAAACCACAGTAGTGAAATTGGAGATTTGATTTGTGGAAATGATTTGTTCCAAAGCTTCTGTGGTAGAGCTCATATCCATTTCTCTGCGCGAATCGTTCAGGTTCACGATCTCGTCTACAATTTGGTGCGCCTGCTTCAGATTGTCGGAAACCATCAATTCCACTGCCGCCTTTCCGTGCGAGATTCTTCCTGCCGCATTAATTTTAGGGGCGATTTCAAAAACGATATTGGAAATTTCGAAGGTGGCCAATTTGTCTTCGGGAATCAGTAATCGCAATCCGAGGTTTCTGGTTTTTCTTAAAATCTTCAATCCCATTTTTGCTAAAACCCTGTTTTCACCGGTCATCGAAACAATGTCTGCCGCAATGGAAATCGCGAGTAAATCGGTAAGCTCAAAGAGTTCAGACTCCGGGATTTTGTAGATGGTATTGAGACCTTGACAAAGTTTAAAACCGACTCCACAGCCGGAAAGTTCTTTGAAAGGATATCTGCAGTCAACTCTTTTCGGATCCAAGACGGCTACAGCTTTCGGAATTTCTTCGCCAGGTAAATGGTGGTCACAAATGATGAAATCGATTCCCAGCCGAGTGGCATAGTCAATCTTGTCTAAGGCCTTAATTCCGCAGTCCAAAGCGATAATCAGCGAAAAATCATTTTCTTTGGCAAAGTCTATCCCTTCCGTGGAGATTCCGTAACCTTCTGAATTTCTGTCGGGTATGTAAAAATCGAGATACTTTTTATCAACAATTTTGCTGAGGTACAGGTACATCAAAGCGACTGCGGTAGTTCCATCTACGTCATAATCGCCATACACCAAAATTTTCTCGCCGTTTTCGATAGCGGTTGCAATCCGGTCGACCGCAATCTGCATGTCTTTCATCAGAAATGGACTGTGAATGTCTTCGATTTTTGGTTTGAAGAATTCTCTGGCCTTCTGATAATTGTCGATTCCGCGCAGAACGAGGATTTTTGATTCGAACGTTCCAAATCCAAGTGACGAACTGAGCGCGTCTACTACGTCTTCATCAGGTTCCGGTTTGTAAATCCATTTTTGGTTCATAGTTTACAAATTTAATGAAAAAAGTCCGAAGTCCGATTTCGGCAGAATAAAAGGGGAATCAAAAAACCGCCCAATTTCTGGAGCGGTTCTTTTCTTGGTTCTTCCAATTTGGGACTTAAGAATACATTTGCTGCTGCAGTTCTTTGATTTTTTTGTCCTGCAGGTATTCGTCATAGGTCATTTCCCGGTCTATAATTCCTTTCGGGGTCAGTTCGATCACTCTATTACAGACTGTTTCCAGCATTTCGTGGTCATGGGAAGCGAGCAGGATCGTGCCTTTGAAACTGGAAAGTGAGTTGTTCAAGGTGGTGATGCTCTCCAGGTCTAAGTGGTTGGTCGGTTCATCCATCAAAAGAATATTTGCTTTTTGAAGCATCATTCTGGAAAACATGCAACGCATTTTTTCACCTCCGGAAAGCACGGTGCAGGATTTTAAAGCCTCATCACCTGAAAAGAGCATTCTTCCCAAGAATCCACGCATGAACTCTTCATGTCTTTCTTCGTCGTTTTTTGTAAACTGTCTGAGCCAATCCACCAAATTGATGTCTTCTTTGAAGAAATCGGAGTTGTCGAGTGGCATATAGGATTGTGTGGTGGTAACACCCCAGTTAAAAGTTCCTTGGTCTGCGTTTGAATTTCCGGAGAGGATTTGGAAAAACTCAGTGACTGCCAAAGAGTTTTTTGAAAGTACGGCCACCTTGTCTCCCTTCTTCAAATTCAAATCTATGTTCGAAAAAAGAAGTTCGCCATCTTTTGTTTTTTCAAGTCCTTTGACTTCCAAAATCTGGTCACCAGCTTCTCTTTCGGTATCGAAAATAATGGCCGGGTATCTTCTGGAAGTTGGTTTGATATCTTCAATATTAAGTTTGTCGATCATCTTTTTACGTGCGGTTGCCTGTTTTGCCTTTGCCACGTTTGAAGAGAATCTTGCGATGAATTCTTGAAGTTCCTTTTTCTTTTCCTCGGCTTTTTTATTCTGTTGCTGTCTTTGTCTTGTTGCCAATTGGGAAGCTTGATACCAGAACGAATAGTTTCCAGTATAAAGGTTCAGTTTCGAATAATCGAGGTCGCCGATATGGGTACAAACGGCATCCAGAAAGTGACGGTCGTGGGAAACCACAATGACCGTGTTTTCGTAATCGGCCAGGAAGTCTTCTAGCCAGGAAATGGTTTCTATATCGAGGTCGTTCGTAGGTTCGTCCAAAATAAGTACATCGGGATTTCCGAACAATGCTTGAGCCAATAGGACTTTTACCTTGTCTTTGTTTTCCAGCTCGCCCATCATTTGGTAATGCATGCTGTCTTTTATGCCTACATTTGAAAGCATGGTCATGGCATCGGATTCGGAGTTCCATCCACCCATTTCGTCATAGATTACGCCCAGTTCTCCAGCTTTGATTCCGTCTGCATCTGAGAAGTCCTCCTTTGCGTAGAGTGCATCCATTTCCTCTTTGATTTCGAAAAGTTTTTTGTTTCCGCGCAAAACGGTTTCTAAGACGGTGAAATTGTCATAAGCAAAGTGGTCCTGCTCCAAAACCGACATTCTTTTTCCGGGTTCTAAAGAGACGTTTCCGGAGGTGGCTTCTTGTTTGCCGGTTAATATTTTGAGGAAAGTGGATTTTCCGGCACCATTTGCCCCGATAATTCCGTAGCAGTTTCCTTTGGTAAACATGATGTTTACTTCATCGAAAAGCACTCTTTTCCCGAATTGTAGGGATAGATTAGATACTGTTAACATATAGTTTTGTAAATTTGCGGCAAAAATACGAAAAGAAATCGGGTTTTTCTGTTCAGAAGATCAGCTCTATTTTTTGCGGTTTTAAAAAACGGCATCAAATTTGTGTACCAGAAAAATTGTGACGAAAAAGTTAAAATTTAATAATTTTTAACAATAAAATAATCATTTGTTTAAAGGCAGCCCATGAAGTTTGAAAAATCAATCAACATCCTCAACAAACGTGCAAGATTTGAGTATGAAATTTTGGACGAAATTGAAGCTGGAATGGTTTTGACAGGCACCGAGATCAAGTCACTTCGTTCTTCCAAAGCAAGTATTACGGAATCTTTCTGTCAGTTTATTGATGGAGAATTATACCTCATTAACATGATGATAGACGAATACAAATTAGGGACATTTTATAACCATAAAACTAAAAGGGAACGGAAATTGCTCTTGCACAAAAGAGAATTGCAAAAGTTTGAAAAGAAACTTAAAGATGTCGGCAATACAATCATCCCTCTGAAACTTTATATTAACGATAAGGGGAAAGCCAAAATTCTCATTGCACTTGGTCGTGGCAAAAAACTCTTTGATAAGCGGGAGAGCATAAAAGAGAGAGATACCAAAAGAAATCTCGACAGAATATTAAAGAAAAGTTAAAAAAACTCGGAAAATCTTTGTTTATAAAGAAAAATTATATTTATTTTGCATTATCAATTATTTAATCATTTAATTCTATGAAAAATCTAAAATTAGGAATTTCAGCATTGGCACTCACTGTAGCCTCTACTGTTTTCGCTCAAACGACCAGCAATCCGTGGTTAATCGGAGTTGGTGCGCATGGAGTAAATCACGTTGCTGTAGGAGGTGGTAACGCATTCAAAGTTGCTTCCAGTGCATTCGGTGGTGATGACGCTAACAGATTGTATAGTATTAACAACTTTACAATTACTCCACCATTATCTAAATTAACTGTTGCAAGAAACATCAACAAGTATTTGGTTCTTGACTGGCAGACTACTGTTGGAAATATTGACAACAAGAGAATCGGAATGGATAAGCAATTCTTCCTGCAAACAGGTTTAGGTTTGCAGTTCAAATTCAACGGACTTTGGAACGAAGAATCTTGGTTTGATCCATACGTAAGAGTTGGGGCAAACTACTTGAGACATGATTATTCTGGCGTTACTTTCCCAGTTACTGATCATTATCATAATGTTAATTATCCAGGTTTTTCAGATGGTCAAGCTTTTACGCAAAGAAAAAAAGACCACTTCACAGTTGCAACTGGTTTAGGGTCTAACTTCTGGTTTACTAAAAACTTCGGTTTGGGAATCCAGGGGGATTATGTAGCAACTCCAATCGACAAGTCAGATGTTGCTAACTTCTGGCAAGCTTCTGCATCGATCTTGTTTAGATTCGGAAATACGGATAGAGACAAAGACGGAATTCCTGATAAAGATGACAGATGTCCTGATACCCCAGGTTTGGCAGAGTTCCAAGGATGTCCTGATACGGACGGAGATGGAATCCCAGATATCGATGATCAATGTCCAGATGTTGCCGGTCCAAAAGAAAACAATGGTTGTCCTTGGCCAGATACAGACGGTGACGGTGTAATCGATAAAGATGACGCTTGTCCTACAGTTCCTGGTCCAGCTGAAAATAAAGGTTGTCCTTGGCCAGATACTGACGGAGACGGAATCCTTGACAAAGACGATGCTTGTCCTACAGTTTTCGGATTGAAAGAATACAACGGATGTCCAAAACCTAAATCTGTAACTGCCTCTGAAGTGGAAGGAGTATTGAAAAATATCTATTTCGATTTCAACAAAGCAACGATCACTAAAGAATCTTCTGAAAAATTAGACGAAGCTGCTAAAATCATCAAAACTGATGGTGGTAACTACCTACTTGAAGGTCAAACTGACAAAAAAGGTACTGAAGCTTACAACTTGAACTTGTCACAAAGAAGAGCAAAAGCTGTAGTAGATGCTCTAGATGCTAGAGGAGTAGATCCAACTGCATTGAAATCAATCGGTGTTGGTGAGTCTAAAGCTGTAGTTGATGAAAAAGCAAGTGATGCTGAAAGACAAAAAGATAGAAAAGTTGTTGTAACTGCTATCGAAGATGCTTCAGTTTGGGCTACTTATAAGAAAACTGACGTTGTAGAGCCTGTGAAAAAAGCTCCGGCGAAAAAAGCTCCAGCTAAGAAAAAAGCTCCAGCTAAAAAGAAAAAATAATTAAAAAGTTTTTCTAAATATTGAACACCTCCGGTTTTGGAGGTGTTTTTTTTATGCGCAAATTCGTATTTTTGCATACACAAATTAGCATAACATTATGGGACGCGCATTCGAATACAGGAAGGCAACAAAAATGGCTCGTTGGGATAAAATGGCCAAAACATTCTCCAAAATTGGAAAAGACATCGCACTCGCGGTTAAAGCAGGAGGTTCTGATCCCGAATCCAATCCTGCACTCAGAAGGTGCATCCAGAATGCGAAAGGAGCAAACATGCCAAAAGACAATGTGGAAAGAGCAATCAAGAAGGCGAGTGGAGCAGATGCAGACAACTTTGAGGAAATTACCTATGAAGGTTATGGACAAGGAGGTGTGGCTTTCTTTGTGGAGTGTACTACCAATAACCCAACGAGAACCGTGGCAAATGTACGTGCGGTTTTCAACAAGTTTGATGGAAACCTGGGAAAGAATGGGGAATTAGCCTTTATCTTTGACAGAAAGGGGATTTTTTCGATAGACAAATCCTTGATTACCATGGATTGGGACGATTTCGAAATGGAAATGATCGATGGCGGAGCCGAAGAAATAGACAGTGACGACGAGGAAGTACTTATTACGACAGCATTTGAGGATTTCGGCCATCTTTCGCACAAACTGGATGAATTAGGCATAGAAGTAAAAAGCGCAGAGCTCCAAAGAATTCCAAACATTACGAAGGAAGTCTCCACAGACCAATTCAGAATCAATATGAAAATGTTGGAAAGATTTGAAGAAGATGACGATGTGCAGAACGTCTATCATAATATGGAAATCACCGACGAGTTGATGGAGTCCATCTAGAAAAAAAACTCAGGAAATGCTCCTGAGTTTTTTCATTTAGCTTTGCAGCAAGATGTCTTTAGCGTCTTCCATCCGGTGCATTACGGAGCGAGCATAGGAGCAATGCGGATAGATCTTCCAGTGGTTTTCTCTGGCAAACCTGATTCCTTCTTCAACCAAAAATTTCCCCATTCCTCGCCCCTCAAATTTTGGGTGCACTAATACAAATGATATAATAAGCTTGTGATCCTCGGGAAAAATCGTGTAGGTTAACCGGCCAATTTCCTCACTCTCGTTATTCAATGTGATCACGCCGCCATTTCCTGATTTATTGTTTTCGAATTTCATTATAGTACTTTTTAAGGATATTAAATATACTGAAAAAAATCCATATCATGCACCATCGAATTTCGATTATTGTTCTCTGCCGGTAAAATAATTATAATCTTTAATAACCCGGCCTATGAACTGTTTTTCGGTAATTTTGGTCGGATCTGTTTCCGCTTTGATAATTTCCTTGATTTTACTCGCGAGGCGGCTGATGATTTGTCGGTCACCACTCTTGATGGCTTTCAAATAATTCTCTTTGATAATTCGCATATCATTATCGGTCAGCAAAATGACTTGTGGAAAAAGGGGAACGTAATCCTGGTTCAGGTTTTCAATTATGGTGTGGGAAATATTGACTTTGTTTTTAAGCGATATCACGGCGGTTCCGGAAGCCATGTCACCAAATCTCTGATGATTTTTGGAGATCATCACCGTGATGAGGCCAATGAGAAAAGTGATATAAATATCGACCAGCCGGAAAAGCCAGCGTATTAAATAGTCACCAAAGCTTGCTTGGTAACCGTCAATTTTTACCACCTTTATTTTGAGCAGTTTCTTTCCAAAAGTCTGTCCCTCCATCAGACTTTCGCAAACCAGAGTATAAACATAAACCGGAAATGTTACCACGATCAGGAATGCGCCTTTGGACCAACTGTCCCAAGTTCCAAAAACCTGCTGCATATTGATTACTTTAAACAGAACATAGAAAACAGCGACCAAATAAGCAATCTGAAGCAAACGGTCCACTAAGAATGCGAGAATCCGCTCACCGATATTGGCAATTGTGAAATTTATTTCCACATTTTGTGAGGTATTGATAGCAATTTGAGACATTTTTTTATTACTTTCGCTTGGTATGAGGGAAGTTGCATTTATTAAGCAAAATAAAGAAAAATGGTTGGAAGTAGAGCGCGTGATCGATGGAAAAATAAAAAAAAATCCAGATGAACTGTCGTCGCTTTATATTGATCTGATCAATGATTTGTCTTTTGCGCAAACGTATTATCCCAAAAGTAAGGTGACAGTCTTTCTTAATCATTTGGCAAGCCGTATTTTTCAGAAAATTTATAAAACCAGAAGGTTGGAACAGAACCGGCTGATGGCGTTTTTCAAAAGCGAGGTTCCGCTCCTGATATATCAGTATCGGAATTTTTTGCTTTATTCTTTCTTATTTTTTACGCTGTTCACCATCATCGGATTTGTTTCGTCTTACTATGACAAGGGATTTGTGAGCATGTTCTTCGGTGATGAATATGTCAACAAGACCCTTGAAAACATAAAGAACAGGAACGCCGTCGGTGTTTACCAGGAAGGTTCCAATTGGGGCTCTACCATTTCTATTGTGTTCAATAATCTGCTGGTGGGCGCCAAACTCTATATTTATGGTGTTTTTGGCGGTTTGGGAACGCTTTTCGTGCTGCTGCAGAACAGCATTATGTTGGGTGCTTTTCAATATTTTTTTCATGAGCATGGTGCTTTGAAAGACAGTTTGAAGGGGATTTGGCTTCATGGAGTTTTCGAGATTTTTGCAATGGGTATTGAAGCCATGGCGGGATTGATCTTAGGCGCATCCATCCTGCTTCCCAAAAGCTTTTCCAGATTGAATTCTTTCAAAATTGGTTTTAAAGACAGTTTCAAGATTTTTCTCAGCACGGTTCCTTTTACCATCATGGCGGGAATCATTGAAGGTTTCGTGACCAGATACGCCCTTAAAATGCCGATTTTGATTAATCTCATGATTATATTGGGAACACTTTCCATGATCGTCTATTACTATTTGATTTATCCTTTTATTTTGGCGAAAAAATCAAACAGAATAAAGTCACAGACCTGAAAAAAGCTATGATCAAGAGAACTTTTGCCATATTGGTCTTGTTGCATTTCCTTTTTGGGTTTTGCCAAAGCAATCATCGTGTGGATTTCAATCTTCCGAGCCATGAATTGCAAGAGGTGGTGACCACGGAACCAAAAGACAGCTCACAAGCAAAACATCCTGAAGATACCGAAATTTTTTACCCGAGATCTCTGCAGCAGAATTTTCGGGAAAAGTACAAAGGTCCCGAATTTCATTATCATACCGTGAAACCCAGTGAATCGTTTGGGGAAAGGCTGCAAAAGAGATTGATTCAGTTGATTCAATCCATTTTTGGCAAGATGGATCCCAATTCCGCAGGCAGTTTTGCAGCAAATTTCATACGTTTTTTGGCGATCCTGATTGCGGGTTTTGTGATTTATCTGGTCATCCGTTTTCTGACCCGGAAAAATGGAAATCTATTTTTCAGCAAGAAAAATACGACTTTGGATATCGATTCCGATGAATTGCATGAAAACATCCACGAAATTAATTTTATAGAGCGCATTGCTGATTTCGAATTGCAGAAAGATTACCGTTCCGCGGTGCGTTACCAGTTCCTTTCCGTCTTAAAAAAATTGAACGATCAGAAAATACTGGAATGGAACCCGGAAAAAACCAATAAAGACTATATTTCTGAGCTGAAGAACCCGCGCATGAAAGAACATTTCCGCGAGTTGGTCTATATTTTTGACTATGTTTGGTATGGCGAGTTTTTCATTGATGAGGCTGCTTATCAGATTTTTAAAAAGAAATTTCTTGATCTTAAAAATTAATTTCCGGCATGAATAAGAACCTCAAAATCTATGGAATCCTCTTCGCCCTCATTTTGGTGATTTTGGTGTTGTTCCAGCTCAGCAAACCCGATGAGACCGACTGGCAAAAAAATTTCGATAGGAAGGAAAAGTCCGCGTTTGGACTTTATATATTCGATCAGGAAGCCGATTCTCTGTTTAAAAATAAACTTTCCAGAACCGAAGATTCGCCTTATAATTATTATTCAGGGAAAAAATATAAACCACAGAATATCCTGGTCATTGCCACGGAAATCGATGAGGAATCTTCAAAAAAAATTTTGCAGCAGGTAGAGAAAGGTGCCGACTTTATGCTGATTTCTGAAAAATTGCCTGCGCTGATTTCAGACAGTTTGGGAATTGTGACAGATCGATTTAATTTTAATCCCAGACAAATACTCTACCTTGAAAATGAAAATTTTGCGGCGGACACCTTACTTCTGAACAAATATCCGGGAGGATTTGGATTTTACGACGAACAGGAGGATTTTGAAATTTTGGGAAGTTCCTATGATATACAGAACGAAGAAAACTATAATTTCGTAAGGATCAATTACGGAAAAGGTCATATCTACCTGCATTCCGAACCGCTTTTTCTGACTAATTATTACCTGCTTACAGAAGGTTCCGAAAAATATTTGCAGGACGTATTTTCTTATCTTCCCGACCGGGAAACGGTTTGGTTGATGTCCAACTCAGAAATATCGTCCCATTCACCGTTGCGCTTCATTCTGTCCAAACCTGCTTTGCGCTACGCGTGGTATTTGTTTTTGGGCGGACTTTTATTATTTGTAATTTTCAATGTGAAAAGAAAACAGCGCGTTGTTCCAATTATGGAGCCGCTGAGGAACAAATCGGTAGAATTTGTGAAAAGCATTGGCAATCTTTATTTGCAGGAAGGCGATTTTCATGATATGATGTCGAAAAAAGCGCAGTATTTCCTAAATAAAGTCCGGATAGATTTGATGATTGATACCGGTAGCTTAGATGAAAATTTCGCACAGAAACTTCAATTGAAAACGGGGCAGCCCATCGAGAAAATTAATGAAGCAATCGACTTGATCAAGAGAGGACAAAATCCTTATTCATCGGTTATGAAAGAGGATTTGATTAGAATGAACCGACTGTTAGATGAATTATTTAGATAAAATAAACGAAAAAAATTATGGAAAATCAGCATCCGGAAAACCACTTCAGTGATGACCAGCCAAAAGAAAATCCTGGAACTGAATTCAGTTCAAGAATTGATCTGAATGAATTGCAGCAAAGTTTGGAAAAAGTGAAATCCGAAATGGGCAGAGTGATCGTGGGTCAGGAATCCATGATCGAGCACCTTTTGGCGGCGCTTCTTTCAAACGGGCACGTTCTGATTGAAGGTGTTCCCGGAGTAGCAAAAACCATCACCGCAAAACTTTTGGCGAAAACCATCGATGTGGGTTTCAGCAGAATTCAGTTCACGCCGGATTTGATGCCTTCTGATATTTTGGGAACCTCGGTTTTTAATGTTAAAAATTCCGAATTCGAATTCAAAAACGGACCGATTTTTTCCAACTTCATCCTGATTGACGAAATCAACCGCTCGCCGGCAAAAACCCAGGCTGCACTGTTTGAAGTGATGGAAGAAAGACAGATTACATTAGACGGAAACAGTTATCAGTTGGAGGAACCATTTTTGGTCGTCGCCACACAGAATCCGATCGAACATGAAGGAACTTACCGACTTCCGGAAGCTCAGCTTGACCGGTTTTTGTTTAAGATCAACGTGGGCTATCCAAATCTACAGCAAGAACTGGAAATCATTAAAAACCAGCACGAAAGCAAACTGGAGGATAAAACAGATGCGGTTCAGCGCGTCATCACCGGGAGTCAGCTGAAAAATTATCAGCAGGTAGTCAAAGAAATTTTCGTAGAGCCGCAACTTCTGGAATATATCGCAAAAATCATTGTCAATACCAGAGAAAATCAGTTCCTTTATCTGGGTGCTTCGCCCAGAGCGAGCTTGGCTCTATTAACTGCGTCAAAAGCTTTTGCAGCAATCCGAGGTAGGGATTTTGTGACGCCGGAAGATATCAAAGAGGCGAGTTTTGCCGTGCTTCGTCACCGGGTCATGGTTTCGCCGGAACGGGAAATGGAAGGTTTAACCGCCGATGAAATCATCAGACAAATTTTAGAAACCATTGAAATCCCCAGATAAATTTTAAGGAAAACTAAAGATGATCCATTCATAATTTTTTGCGCCTCGTTCAATCCATAATTTTTTAATATTAACTTTTATTTTGAGAAACCTGTACATCAATAACCGATTTTTCTTCGCTCTTTTTGGGGTAGGTTTTGTCTATGTGCTGTCGTTCTTCTTTCCTGGTTTCATGCGCATTGCACATGGAAGTTTGATTTTGGTTTTCATTGTTTTTATCATCGATTTTCTCCTTTTATTCAATGAGAAAAATGCGATAAAAGCACAGCGGATTTTGCCTGAAAAATTATCAAACGGAGATGAAAACCAGGTGAAAGTTGATCTGGTCAATAATTATTTTTTTAAGGTTAAAACTCAAATTATTGACGAAATTCCATTTCAGTTTCAGAAGCGGGATTTCCTCATCGAAAAAATAATCCAGCCCGGAAAAAATGTTTTCCTGCAATACGTTTTGGAACCGAAAGGACGTGGTGAATACAGTTTTGGAAGTCTGAATATTTTTGCTCAGTCGCCGATTGGATTGGTTTCGCGCAGGTTCACCTTCCAGAAAGACGCCATGTTGCCGTGTTATCCATCCTTTATCCACCTTCGGAAATATGAGCTGATGGCGCTCCAAAATGAGTTTTTAATTGGTGGGATCAAAAAAATCAGAAAGTTGGGTCACACGATGGAATTTGAGCAGATCCGGGAATATGTGCAGGGAGACGATCTTCGGACCATCAATTGGAAAGCAACTTCCAAACGAAACCAATTGATGGTGAATCAGTATCAGGATGAAAAATCTCAGCGGATCTATATGTTGATCGATAAAGGAAGAACCATGCAGATGCCTTTTAATGGACTGAGTCTGCTGGATTACTCTATTAATGCAACGATGGCTTTGAGCCATATCATCCTAAAGAAATCTGACCGGGCGGGAATCATGACTTTTTCTAAAAAGACCGAAAACAAAGTGGCTGCAGAGAATAAATCCGGCCAGCTGAAAAAAATTTCAGAAGCACTGTACAATGTCCAAACCAATTTCTACGAGAGTGATTTCAACCGACTTTATCAGGATGTGAAGTTCAGTATAGGCCAAAGAAGCCTGATTTTGATGTTTACCAATTTTGAAACATTGGATGCGGTGAAAAGACAATTGAAATACCTCCGCGGAATCGCGAAAAACCATTTGCTGGTGGTGGTTTTCTTTAAAAATTCAGAACTTGAGGAATTGATTAAAAAAAATCCGGAAAATATGCAGGACGTTTATGACGAGATTGTGGCAGAAAAATTTGAATTCGAGAAGAAGTTGATCATTCAGGAATTAAGAAAGTACGGGATTTTTACCATTTATACTTCGCCTGAGAATCTGAATATTGAGGTGATCAATAAGTATTTGGAAATAAAGGCAAGAGGAATCCTTTAGATCTGTGTACTTTTTAATCTACCGTTAAACAAACCCATTTTATGAAAATAACATTAAACAGAATTAACGACGATTATTTATTCGAGTGTACGAACAGCGCTGGAAATTCGATTTTGCTTGATAATACCTCTGAACCTGGCGCGAAAGGCGTCTCACCAATGGAAAGCGTCTTAATGGCAGTCGCTGGATGCAGCGGAATTGACGTGGTCTCCATTCTAAAAAAACAAAGACAGGAAATCACCGGATTCTCTGCCGAAGTGGAAGGCGAAAGAGTTCAGGTAGATGAAGCAAAACCTTTCAAATCAATCACCGTGAAATTCCTTTTGGAAGGAGAAATCGACCCGAAGAAAGCATTGAAAGCAGCGGAATTATCATTTGAAAAATATTGCTCTGTTTCCAAAACTTTGGAGCCCAACGTTCAGGTGGATTATCAGGTTTTTGTGAACGGAATCCGGGTTTAGTAGCGTTTCTGCACCAAAGCACTCAATCAGCTACTTCCATCTTGGCTGAATCAGTTTCGCCACCGTGGCGGTCCATCCGCATTGGTGGGATGCGCCGATTCCCTGTCCCGTATCCCCATTGAAATATTCATGGAACATGATGTAGTCCTTGAAGAATTCGTTGTGGTTTAAAAGGTCGTTTCCGCCATTGAAAGGTCGGTTTCCGTTTTTATCTTTAATGAAAATAGACTTCAGTCTCTGGCTTAAATCTTCCGCCACAAAATCAAGGTTTCTCATTTCACCGCTTCCTGTCGGATATTCAATCTGCATGCTTTCGCCATAATAAAAATGGTAGCGCTGCAAACTTTCCACAATCAGAAAATTGATCGGAAACCAAATCGGTCCGCGCCAATTGCTGTTGCCGCCAAACATGCTGCTGTCACTTTCTGCAGGCATATATTTCACCACGAATTCTTGGTCATCGGTAGAGAAATGGAACGGTTTTTCCTCATAATATTTTGACATCGAACGGATGCCATAATCAGAAAGAAATTCATTGGGATCACTCATTCTTTTTAAAACCCTTTTGAGACGCGTTTTTCGAAGGATGCTCATCAAATGTTTTCTACCTTTTCCCTCTACTTCCCAATGGGAAACCAAGTTGGCCAATTCAGGCCGGTTTTTCAAAACCCACTCCATTCTCGCGGTGAAATTGGGCAGTTTCTCCAAAATATCGTGTTCAATGATTTCTACCGCAAACATTGGAATCAAACCTACAATGCTTCTTAATTTTAACGAGATCGATTCGCCGTTATTCAACTGAAGGACATCATAGAAAAAGCCGTCTTCCTCGTTCCAAAGTCCGTTGATTCCATCGCCCAGATTTTCCATCGCTTCGGCGATATAGAGGTAATGTTCAAAGAATTTGATCGCCATGTCTTCATAGACCGGATTATACAAAGCCAGTTCCATAGAAATCCGCATCATATTTAAGGCAAACATCGCCATCCAGCTGGTTCCATCTGCCTGTTCCAGATGGTCTCCGTTTTTGAACTGCATATTCCGGTCAAAAGCACCTATATTGTCAAGCCCCAAGAATCCGCCGCCAAAAACATTGTTCCCTCTTTTATCTTTTCGGTTGACCCACCAGGTGAAATTCAGCAATAATTTTTGGAAAACGCTTTCCAGGAAAGGGATATCTGCTTTTCCATTGACTTTTTCATCAATTTTGAAAACCCGGAAAGTGGACCATGCGTGCACCGGAGGATTCACATCGCTGAAATCCCACTCATAAGCAGGAAGCTGTCCGTTCGGATGGATGTACCATTCTTTGGTGAGCAATCTCAATTGGTGTTTCGCAAATCCCGCATCAATCAATGCAAACGGGACACAGTGAAACGCCAAATCCCAAGTCGCAAACCACGGATATTCCCATTTGTCGGGCATGGAAATCACATCCTTATTCTGCATGTGTTCCCATTCCGTGTTTCTCACATAATGGTGAAAGTTTCGTGGGGCTTCATGTTTCGGGTCACCTTTAAGCCATTTTGAAACTGCATAATGGTAGAACTGCTTGTTCCACAAAAGTCCGGCAAAGGCCTGCCTTTGGATTTTTTTTTCTTCCTCCGTTTCAATTTCGCGCTGTAATTCATCATAGAATTCATCTGCTTCCTTTTTCCTTAAACTAAGAACTTCGTCGAAATCAAAAAATGCATTATCCATCTCATGCGGACTCAGCCGGAAGTCAAAAGTTTTGCTTTCTCCGGCCTCAATTTCAATGTCGATGAAGAAACTCGCTTTTGTGCCGAATTTTTCTGGGTTGACAGCATCTTTATCCCCTTTGACCAAAAAATTATTGATTCCGTCTTTGAAATATTTTGCGTCCGACTCTCCATTGGAAACCACTTCCGGATTACTTTCGTTATTGCAGAAAAGTGTTTCCGTATCCGGATTTCTCGAGTAAAGTTTTTTCATGGCGATGGAATCATGATCGATGTTGATGATCCCATTTGCCGAAGATTTTAATTTGGGTTGATAGGTTCCATATCCCCATTTCCAGTTGTTCCGGTACCAAATCGTGGGGAGTATGACCAGTGGTGCTTTCCGGTCGCTTCTGTTACACGCCGTCACCCGAATCAGTAGATCGTCATGGTTGATTTTTGCATATTCGATGAAGATGTCGAAATACTGATTTCTGCTAAAAATTCCGGTATCAGTAATTTCAAATTCCGGCTGCGTTTTTGACCGCCGTCTATTTTCATGAATCAGTTCGTCATACGGAAACGCATTGATCGGGTATTTGTAAACCATCTTCATATAGGAATGAGAGGGCGTGTTGTCCAGATAATAATAAATCTCTTTGAGGTCTTCGCCATGGTTTCCTTCATAGTTGCTCAATCCGAAAAAGCGTTCCTTGATCATTTTATCCTTTTTGTTCCAAAAGGCAAATGAAAAACACAGCCGCTGCTTGCTGTCGCTGATTCCGGCAATTCCGTCCTCGCTCCATCGGTATGCTCTGCTCATCGCGTCGTCATAGGTGGTGTGCCCCCACGCATTTCCGTTGTGGCTGTAATCTTCTCGCACGGTTCCCCACTGTCTGTTGCTCACATACGGTCCCCAGTTTTTCCACTTTTCATCCCGCAGTCTTTCTTTTTCCGGCATCATAATTTAAAATTCTGATGCGAAATTATGAAATTAATATTCTTTCCAAATTCCTGAAGATTCAAAAAATAGACTATATTTGCATCTTGATTTGTTCTTTTACATATTGAAAATGTTATCAGGAAAGGTGGAGAGATTAGACTCTATGAAACCTTGGCAACCCTTCGGAAACGGAGAAGGTGCTACGTTCTATCCCGAATTTTAGGGAACAGATAACACGGACTCAATCACCAATTCTTTGGTAGCATTTTCAATTTTAATTTTATGATTAATTGAAATGCTTCAAAATACACTCAAGCTTTACGATCAATTAAGTTCCCGAATCCTGGTCCTGGACGGAGCTATGGGAACCATGCTGCAACGTTACCATTTCACCGAGGAAGATTATCGCGGCGAACGGTTTAAAAACTGGGAACATCCCCTGAAAGGAAACAATGATTTGCTTTCTTTAACACAACCACAGGCGATTGAGGAAGTCCACCGGAAATATCTGGAAGCGGGAGCAGACATCATTGAAACCAACACGTTTTCCGGAACAACCATTGCAATGGCTGATTACCACATGGAAGAATTGGTTTCGGAACTCAATTTTGAATCCGCAAAAATTGCCAGAAAGATCTGCGACGAATTCACTGCGAAGAATCCGGCCAAACCGCGATTTGTGGCGGGTTCCATCGGACCCACCAACAAGACAGCCTCACTCTCGCCAGACGTGAATGATCCGGGATTTCGGGCAATCACTTTTGATGAGTTGAGAATCGCCTATAAACAACAGGCGGTAGCACTTTTGGATGGTGGTGCAGATATTCTTTTGGTGGAAACAATCTTTGACACACTTAATGCGAAAGCCGCATTATTCGCAATTGACGAAATCCAGGAAGAAAGAAAAATCCAGATTCCAATCATGGTTTCGGGAACGATTACTGATGCTTCTGGAAGGACTCTGAGCGGACAAACCGCAGAAGCCTTTCTGATTTCGATTTCGCATTTGAATTTATTGAGTGTCGGATTCAATTGCGCTTTGGGAGCACAGCAGCTCACTCCATATCTGGAAACACTTGCCAACAATTCGGATTTTTATGTTTCCGCATATCCAAACGCCGGATTGCCCAATGCATTTGGACAATACGACGAAACTCCCGAGTTTATGGCGGAACAGATCCGGGAATATGTAGAGAAAGGTTTGGTCAATATCATCGGCGGCTGCTGCGGAACGACCCCTCCACATATTAAAGCCATTGCCGATTTGGTCAAGGATTTTCAACCCAGGAAAATTAAGTGAACAATCCAGAAATCTATCAAGGTAGCAATTGATTGGTTGAGGTGAAATTGAACCCGGTCAATCAAGAACCGAAGCGGCGAAATCAACAGGCAGAGGTGAAGTCCTTGGAAAAAGGGACCCAAAACGACAAAGCCACGAAGTGCCAATATCAATTAATATAAGATGACCCTTAGGAAATTTGAAAAAATCACCCAAAAACAAATCCCAATGTGGACAGTCAGTAACAAAAATCTATGTGCACTTTCTGTGTATCCAAGGGAAATAAATGGTGTTGAAACTTACCTTTTGAATCAGAAAGAACAGCATGAAAAACTGACTTTTCAGCAAGAGTTTAGAGCATTTTAAAAGAAATATAAGGTGGAATATGATGAAAGAAATATCCGGGATCAGGATGTCGTGCCTTCAACGCTCCACAATTCCGCCACCTGTTTTTTCAGGGGCTCTATCTTTGGCTAATGTTTAAGGTCTTTCAGGCCTGCAAAAAAAATTGAATTATGAAATCGAATCAAAAAATACTTAAACTCTCCGGTCTTGAACCGTTAATCATCACCCCGGAATCCAACTTTATTAACATTGGGGAAAGAACCAACGTGGCCGGTTCCAAGAAATTCCTTCGATTGATTAAGGAGGAAAAATATTCGGAAGCATTAGATATTGCCCGACATCAAGTGGAAGGTGGCGCGCAAATCCTGGATGTGAATTTTGACGACGGTTTGCTCGACGGTAAAGCTGCGATGGTAAAATTCTTAAACCTGATCGCTTCCGAACCGGATATTGCCAGAATTCCGATCATGATCGATTCCTCGAAATGGGAGATTTTGGAAGCGGGATTACAGATCGTTCAGGGAAAATGTGTGGTGAATTCCATCAGCTTAAAAGAAGGAGAAGAGGAATTTATTCAACATGCCAAAACCATTAAAAGGTATGGAGCAGCAGTGATTGTGATGGCGTTTGATGAAGAGGGACAAGCCGATAATTACGACCGAAGAATTGAAATCTGTAAACGTTCCTATGATATTTTGGTGAACAAAGTCGGTTTTCCTTCAGAAGATATTATTTTCGATTTGAATATCTTCCCGGTGGCGACCGGAATGGAAGAGCACCGCAGAAACGCCCTGGATTTCATCGAAGCCACAAAATGGGTGCGTGAAAATTTACCGAATGTTTCGGTGAGCGGCGGTGTTTCCAATGTTTCGTTTTCGTTCCGTGGGAATGATTCTGTGCGCGAAGCGATGCACTCGGTTTTTCTGTATCATGCCATTAAAAATGGAATGAATATGGGGATTGTAAATCCCGCAATGCTTGAAGTTTACGATGAAATCCCGAAAGATTTGTTGGAGTTGGTGGAAGATGTAATGCTCAACCGAAGAGACGATGCCACCGAAAGACTGCTTGATTATTCTGAACGGAACAAAGGCTCAAAAAAGGAAATCGTCCAGGATCTGGAATGGCGAAAAAACCCGCTTCAGGACCGCATTACTCATGCTTTGGTGAAGGGAATCGACCGGTTTATCATTGAAGATGTGGAAGAAGCGAGACAGGTTTCCGAAAGACCTTTAGATGTCATTGAAGTCAATTTAATGACCGGAATGGGCGTAGTGGGCGATTTATTCGGAAGTGGAAAAATGTTTTTGCCACAAGTGGTGAAATCTGCAAGGGTGATGAAAAAAGCAGTTGCCTATATTGAGCCATTTATTCGCCCCGGTTCCTCCAAAGGCGAGCAAATCTCTACCAATGAACCGGGGAACCAAACTCGGGAAAAATCCTGGGAAACTGCAAATCCCGTCCTTTTTTCTGAATTAAAAGTTCGCGCAGAAGAATTACGGGATCAGATGACCGAAGCGGAGACGCTCCTGTGGAATGTTCTGAGCGGGAAGAAATTTGAAGGATATGAATTCCAAAGAAAGCATATAGTTGACCGGTTTATTGTGGATTTTGTTTGTCTGAAACAGAAACTTATTGTTGAACTGGATGGCAAATTGCCTCATGAACAGGAACAAGCCGAAAAAGATAAAATCCGAACAGAAATCTTAAATTCAGAAGGCTTCAAAGTCATAAGTTTTCAGAATAAGGAAGTCTTACACCATCTTGACTCTGTTTTAAACAGGATCATGGAAGAACTGAAAACTCCAGGAGAAGCAGTTCATATCAGCGATGCTCCTTCCTCCGGGAGAGAGAGGGCCGGCAAAATTGTAATGGCCACCGTAAAAGGCGATGTGCATGATATCGGAAAAAATATTGTTTCAGTGGTTTTGGGCTGCAATAATTACGAAATCGTTGATTTGGGTGTGATGGTTCCGGCGGAAAAAATCATTCAGACCGCAATTGAAGAAAATGCAGATGCGATTGGTTTAAGCGGACTGATTACCCCAAGTTTGGACGAAATGGTGCATGTTGCAGATGAACTGGAAAGGAAAAATCTGCATTTCCCGCTATTGATTGGCGGCGCCACGACCTCAAAAGCGCATACGGCGGTGAAAATTGCGCCGAAATATTCGAATACGGTTGTTCATATTAACGATGCGTCCAGAGCGGTGGGAGTGGTTTCGCAACTTTTGGACCGGAATGCTGAAGATTTCAAGAAAGAGTTGAAAGAAGAGTATGACGAGTTCCGGGAAAAGTTTTTGAGCCGGCAAATCGACAAAGAATATATTCCCATCGGGGAAGCGAGAAATCAGAAATTCCAAATCGACTGGGAAAATGAGGAAATCTTTAAACCCAAAAAATTGGGAATCCATATTATTGAGGACCTGGATTTGAATGAACTTTTACCGTTTGTGGATTGGTCGCCCTTCTTCAGAAGTTGGGAACTCCATGGCAAATTTCCTGAGATCCTGCAGGATGAAATCGTGGGCGAACAGGCACGGGAGGTTTTCAAAGACGCCCAGAAAATGCTCAAAAAAATCATTGCCGAAAAATTACTGACTGCAAAAGCCATTTTCGGATTATTCCCGGCAAATTCCGTAAATCACGATGATGTGGAAGTTTATGACGAAAACGGAAAGGTGATTTCCACTTTCCACACGCTTCGTCAGCAACTGAAAAGATCAGCCGGAAAAGATTACCTCGCACTCGCCGATTTCGTGGCTCCAAAAGAAAGCGGAAAACAGGATTATATAGGATGTTTCGCAGTAACGACCGGTTTCGGAACTGATGAACTGGTAAATAAATACAAAGAGGACCATGACGACTATAATGCCATTTTGGCAAAAGCGTTATCGGATCGTTTGGCGGAAGCTTTCGCGGAATATCTTCACTATCAGGTAAGAACCGAATTCTGGGGTTATGCAGAAGACGAAAATTTGGACAATGAGCAGTTAATTGCCGAAAAATATTTGGGAATTCGTCCCGCTCCCGGTTATCCGGCTTGTCCGGACCATTTGGAGAAAAAAACGATCTGGGAATTATTGAACGTTTATGAACGTATCGGTTTGGAACTCACTCCGGGATTGGCAATGTTCCCCACAGCTGCAGTTTCTGGATATTATTTTGGAAATCCAAAAGCAAAATATTTCGGCGTCGGGAAAATCTCGGAAGATCAGTTGAACGATTATGCCCAAAGAAAGAATGTGGATGTGGAGTTTGCAAAAAAATGGCTGGCTCCGAATTTGGCCTGATAAAAGCAAAATTCAAAGAAAACCGCTGAACGGCAGCATCGCGAATGTACCGCAGTGAATCCCCGCCTGAACGATGAAAGAGAAAATCCGGGAACATACGTTGGAAAAAGCTTTGTCGAGAGGACTTGCAGCGGACGTAGCGAACCGGGTTACAGGATGTGCATTGGAGAGAGACGCACCCATTTTAAAGTAAAATTAAACGAAGTTGTTTGCAAAGTTAGCTTCACTTTGCTGGCAATAACAAAAAAACGGAGTTGGAGAATTGCTCTGCTCGAAATGAAATATGAAAATTATTGACCACCTGAAAAATGCCAATGGCAAAACACTTTTTTCCATCGAGGTAATTCCACCCACGAAAGGAACCGGAATCGAGGATTTATACAAAAACATTGATCCTCTGATGGAATTCAAACCGCCATTTATTGATGTGACTACTTCCAGGGAAGAATACGTGTACATCGAAAAAGGAAACGGATTGATGGAAAGGAAAATCACCAGAATGCGGCCAGGAACTTTGGGAATCTGTGCGTCGATTCAGCATAAATATGATGTAGATACCGTTCCGCATGTGCTTTGCGGCGGATTTACCAAAGAAGAAACGGAGTATCTTCTGGTGGATTGTCTCTATCTGGGAATCGACAATATCATGGCGCTCCGCGGCGATGCGATGAAAGGTCAGAACCACTATGTCCCAACGGAAGGCGGTCACGAATTTGCGATTCATTTGGTGGAACACATCAACGATATCGGGCGGGGAAAATATTTGACCGACGAAAAAAGATGCAATCAGGAGAACAAATTCTGCATCGGTGTCGCCGGTTATCCTGAAAAACACATCGAAGCACCGTCTATGAAATATGATTTGCAGCGTTTGAAGGAAAAAGTGGCAGCAGGAGCAGATTATGTGGTGACGCAGATGTTTTTTGACAACCGGAAATATTTTGAGTTTGTGAAAGAAGCCAGAAAAATCGGAATTGATGTTCCGATTATTCCGGGAATCAAACCGATTGCCACCAAAGGTCATCTCTCTATGTTGCCGAAAACTTTCAAAATAGATTTGCCGGAAGAATTGGTCGGAGAAATCGCGAAGGCAAAAGATAATACCGCAGTGAAACAGATCGGTGTGGAGTGGGCGATCAATCAATGCCGGGAACTTTTGGAGTTCGGTGTTCCGGTACTGCATTTTTATTCGATGGGGAAGAGCGACAATATCAGAAAAGTGGCGGAGGAAATATTTTAATTCTTTAGCTGTACTACATGAAAAAACAATTGTTTTTCTTTTGTTTTCCCAAATGATACTCGCGCAGAGTTCGCCCAGATGTGCCTTCTCCATAACTTATGATACAGGAAATATTTTCGAAACCGGCAAAGTCATTGCCCGCATTAAGAACACCGCCGCTGAGGTTTTGATCTTACCGGAAAGTTTTTCCTTCTGTAACTTATACATCGCTAAGGTTGAATTATGGAACAATGAAAAAGGACAGTATGAGCATTGGAAATCCCAAAAAAAAGACATTGACTGCTTTGCAAATCGGGAAAAAACTCAAAAACTGAAAAGTGGGAAATCAACATCTTTTATATTGAATTTGAAATCTGATTTAGACATGATGCTTTTCGGGGGTTTTTTTGAAAACAGTAAAGAATTAAAATATCGGATATTGCTTCATTTTCCGGTATATGGTAAAGCCTGTTCCAATGAGGTATCTGAAAATTCAGAATGGATTTACGTCAATTAAAATAGTAAGGTGAACCCAAAGAAGCATTTGTTTTTAAATGGTTTTTTCGGGTGCTCCATTGCAAAAGTAACTCCCCATCCGGTCATCAGGATGGGGAGGATTTATTTAATTGAAATCAGATTTTTAACTGTTCAGAAAAGCGGCCAGTTTGATCAGATCCGCTTCGTCATTAATTTTTATTTTATTGGATTTGATGAAAGATTCCAGTTCTGCTTTTCTTGCAGGAAGCAGTGCCGGAAGGTCTTTTGCGTTTTTCGGTAATCTGATGAATTCATCATCGGTCTTTAGAAAATAAATCGGTTTCTGGGTTTCAAACCTTGCAGGAATTGCAGAAATCAGACTGTTCGGAGCAGGAACTGCATCGTAGTATTTGGTCTGTATTTTCTTGAGGATGCGGTTTTTTCCGCCTGCGATTTCAAAGAAATAACCTGCAAATTCGTCGTATGTGTTTACCAGAACGAGTTTCAGATTAGATTTGTCAAAGGTGAATTTAGGATAGGATTCTTCCCTTGGAATTTCGTAAACTTCATTTTTGTCCATGATTTCAATCGTATCCAAAAACGAATTGTAACGAATGGGGACAAAGCTGGAAGTGTCACCGACTCTTGCATTCACAAAACCTGGCGTATAATAGGGAATTCCACTGATATCAGAGTACTTGATCTTGGTTTTTCCGTTGTTCACTTCGTCAATAACCTTACTGAACCGGGCTTGTCTGGCAAGGTCTCCCAATGTGATCTGTTGCGCCTGGAAAAAATGGCTTCCGATGAATAAAAGAACGGAACAGGTGATGATTTTCATAATGATATTCTATTTCTACAAATGTAGGTTTTTTTGTGTTTCCTGCTTCAATAATATTTTTGATAAAATGTTAAAATTTAGACATCTACTCATCTAACTTACTGTACTTTCTCATTAAATGCTCATACAAATTCTGAGGCAAGATCCATTTTAACGGAACTCCGATTTTCTGTCCGAATTTCCCAAAGTAATAGTGGGCTTTCCACGATTTTTTAGCTAAAAGTTTTTCAATGTAGGCCGCAACTTCCGAGGGTTCCGTGCCTTGGTCAACATGGGAGTTCATGACCTGGTGTATTTTTTCGAATATTCTCTGATAAGGCTGCGAAACGGCGGTCTGCACTCGGTTTTCTGCGATATTGGTTCTGATGTCGCCCAAATGAAGCGCGCAAACCTCAATATTCCAGGGTGAAACTTCATACCGTATCGCTTCCGTGACTTTGTCCAAGGCCGATTTCGATGCTGAATAAAAGCCGCGGAAAGGAAGTCCCATCTCTGAACCGATACTTGAAATATTGATGATTCTTCCGGATCTTTGTTCGCGCATCATCGGTAAAACGGCGCTCATCATTTGCACAGCACCCACTACATTCAGGTTAAATAAGCTTAAGATTTCCTCCTGCGAGGAATCTTCCACTGAACCCACCATTCCCATTCCGGCATTGTTGATCAGCAGATCGATTCTTTTTTCGGTTTTTAAAATTTCCGAAACGGCGTTTTGAACTTGGAAACGATCGGTAATGTCGGTCGGAATTGTGGTGAAAAATTTGGAATCTGCATTTTTTCTGCTCAATCCGAAAACCCGGTGTCCTTTTTTTCCGAAGAATTCAGCCAGTGCAAAACCGATTCCGGTTGATGATCCAGTGATGATTACGGTCATTTTCTATTTAATTGAAATTTGCATTTGGAAGCAAAGCTAAAGATTTAATACAGTACTTTCTGCAAGTCATTCCAAAATTCCGGGTATGATTTTTTGACCACCTCCTCATTTTCGATATTCAGTTCCTCGATCAGACAAAAAGGAGCAAAGCTCATGGCCATTCTGTGATCATCATAAGTCTTGATCGAAATGTGGTCATTGGGCTTGAAGAATTTTATTGAACGGATAGTATCTTCTGTGATTTCGCAGATGCATCCAATTTTGAAGAGCTCGTTTTTCAAGGCTGAAAGCCGGTCGGTTTCTTTTAATTTCAAGGTTTTCAAACCGGTAATTTCAAATGGAATTTTCAATGCCGTTGCAGTTACACAAACAGTTTGCGCCAAATCCGGGCAATCATTCATATTCAGGGAAACCTTTTCGGGGAAACGGAAAAAATGATCGGGCAAAAGTGAGATTTTGTTTTCGATCGCCTCCGAAATGGTATCTAGGCCGAAGAATTTCCAATAAATTTCCTTCAAAATGGAATCGCCCTGCAAAGAATATTGCCGGAAAGTTTTCAGATTTATGGCTTCGCGACCAATGGCGGCTAAAGAGTAAAAATAGGAAGCGGAACTCCAGTCGCTTTCTACCGCAAATTTGATCAGCTGAGAGCTTTTTTCGGTTTGTACGTCGGGAAATATTTTGATGAGGTTTCCTTCCCAGCTGTTTGAAATCCCTGCGTTTCTCAGGATTTTCAGCGTCATTTCCAGGTAGGGCCGCGAAGTGATTTCGCCCAGCAGATTTATTTCCAGACCATGTTCCAGCTTTCCGCCGATGAGCATGAGCGAAGAGATAAACTGGCTTGAAATATTTGCCGGAATCGTCAATGAGTTTTTTTCGAGTTTTTTTCCAACAATTTTTAAAGGTGGAAATCCTTCTTTTTCCACATAGGTAATCTCTGCCCCCAATGTTTTCAATGCATCGACCAAAGGTTTTATCGGTCGCTGTTTCATCCGTTCGGAACCCGTTAAAATAATTGTTTTCCCTTCCTGGATTGCGAAGTAGGAAGTCAGGAAACGCATTGCTGTTCCCGCATGATGGATGTTGATGATTTCAGAATCGCTTTCCAGCGCTTTCCGCATCACGAAAGTGTCCTCGGAATCCGACAGGTTTTCAATCAGCAGGTTTCCGAAGAGTTGCTCCAAAATCAAAAGCCGGTTCGAAATGCTCTTCGAACCGTTGATCTGGATGGTTTCGTTGGGTTTTAAAGTGGATTTTTTTAGCTTCAAATGGAAAATATTTTAATCTTATTTATGGTGTGCAGCTATTTTAATTTTTCATTATTCTGATGCCGTTCAGAATCCCGCTCCGTTTTCTTCTTCATTTTTTTATCGAAAGCTGCCTGCAGATCGGTTCCGGTTTGGTTGGCTAAACATAAAGTTACAAAAAGTACATCAGCTAATTCTTCACCTAAATCTTTCGACTTATCGGATTCTTTTTCGCTTTGTTCGCCATATCTTCTGGCAATAATTCTAGCGACTTCTCCCACTTCTTCGGTCAGCATCGCCATATTGGTCAGTTCATTGAAATAGCGGACTCCGACGGTTTTGATCCAATCATCCACTTCTTTCTGCAAATTGTTTATTTCATGATTCATTGCGCATTATTTAAGGCAAAAGTCCAAATCAACGCTTTTTCCTTCGTTGCCCGGAAAATGGTGTTGTGTTTTTCATTTTTCTCGGGGGAATAATTCCATTTTAAGTTCGGCAGATTTTCTGATTTCAGGATATCGGCGAGTTCCTCAGTATAGGGCAAGATATCTGTGGTGCCGGAACCGGCAAACCAAAATTTTCGCTCGGTTTCCGGAAGTTTTATCAAAAGTTCCTTTGCATTTTTCACCAGAAATTGGTTGTTCCACCACAAGGAAGGATCGATCGCGATATAGTCGTCGAAAATATCTGGTCTGGTGAGAAAAGTTTCCACCACGAAAAGTCCGGCAGCAGATTCACCGATAATCGCTTTCTGCTTTGTGGTCCGGTAATGTTTGTTGATGTGCGGAATCAATTCGTCCTTGATAAATGCCAGAAATTTTTCTGAACCTCCCACAACCGGTGCTGTTTTTTTATCTGATTCCACTGCTGTATAACCGGTTAAATCCCGTCTTCGCTGCGTATTTTCAATACCTACTAAAATGAGGGGCGAAATTTTTTTCGACTTGATGAGTTCCGCAACGGTATTTGCAAGGTGTGGGAAATCTTCCTGGATTCCGCCATCCGGCATATACAGTACAGCGAGAGAATCTTTGCTTTGCGCATATTCTGGCGGTGTCCACACATTGATGGTTCTTTTTTCCGCCACATTTTTAGAAAAAACAGGAAAGGATTCATGAGGTGGAACAGGATCTTTTTTTTGAGCAAAACCATTTCCACCCGATATCAGGAAAATCAGCAGTAAACAATATGATAAGTTTTTCATTTTTTCCGGCTTACAATGATTGATTACTCATTATTCTTTTCACTGATAAGCTCCAATCGTAGGTGAAACCAATCGTGAAACCCCCACAATGTCTGCCGGAACAGACGCTGCCACTGCGTTATTTCCTTTTCCTTTCGCCGGCGAATCGGCTTTTACCCGCAAGTTCATCTTATGTGTGAAGTAATTCTGGAATTTTGGATCCTGGTTTTTGATGGAATTCGCATCCAGATTATAGCCGGGATTTGTTCCCTGTTTCACGAGGCAGTTTTGGAAAGTATAGGTAAAAGGCTGTCCCTGAGTTGGTTTGAACTGGATGGAATTCTCTTTTTCACCGTAAATAATGGAATTTCCAATGGTTAAAGTCAAAGCTCCCTGTTCTGTGTTGGTGCCGTTTTGGTAGGCATTGGCCGCATAAATTCCAAGTCCCGGAAGCGAGCCGTCCATCGACCAGTAATTAGCGAGCGTAGAATGGAGGATCTTGATATTTCCGCCTTTAAATATTCCAAAATCTGCTTCACCGCAATTGTTCATCACCAGGTTTCTGGCCACCACGGTGGAATTTACTGCGTAGATACCATATTCCTGATGGGTGTGGATCATCGTGTTGTCAATCGTTGCATTGGTTTGAGTCATTTCCAGACCACGTGTACCGCCGAAAACTTTGGCATAATTCATGGTTAAAGAGGAGTTGGGTTCAAATGAAATCCCGTTCCAGTTCTTGGGGATGGTATCATAGCGGGTATCGTTCCGGTCGCCCCGGAAAGTCACTTCGTTCCCTAAATTGCCGTTCACATTCAAAACTGAATTTTTCAGGATTTTCAAACCGCTGTTTTTATGGAAATACACTTTTGTTCCCGGCTGTATGTTCAAGGTTTTTCCTTCAGCCAAACTCAGGTCGCCAAAGATAATTTTGGCTTTATCATTGGACCAGGTCGTATTTTCGGTCAAAATATTGGGATTGGTTTCGGTTTTGATGAAAAACTCAGCATCCTGAACCACGGAGAACAGCGTCACATGCTGTGTTCCCGCCGGAGACTGAAAGATCACGCGGTCTTCAGCAATTGCTTCGGGAGCATTCGCCACCGGTGCAATTTCCACAAAAATATAAAGGGAGTCTTTTTTCCTCAATGCCACATTCGCGAATTCTGTCCCCGCTTTTCCGTCCACATTGATCCGGTAAAGAGACGCTGCGCCGCTTTCGAGCGATATTTTTGGAATCATTATGTCTTTGTCTTCATCATTGTAAATTTTCACGGCATAAGTCTCGGAGCGGACCTGGTTGTAAACCGTATCGCAAAAAACGGTGTCCGTAGAGAAGCGCAACAGCTGTGACGGTGCATCAAAACTGATCTCGTCACGGTTACACGCAATAGCGGTCAAAAGAAACCAAAAAGAAACACCAAGTAGGAGTTTGAAATTTTTCATCGGAATAGATATAGAGATTTCAAATTTAACTAAAATTATGGAACGGGAAAATTTTAAAATTATGTATTTGAGTATTTGCGGATTGAAAAATTAATTGTACTTTTGCAACCTAAAATTCAGCAGAGAAAAATCCATTACTACTTTCAAAGCGAATTTTGTATAAAAAATTTAAAAAGAATTTATTATGAAAAACGGAATTCACCCAGAAAATTATAGATTGGTCGTGTTCAAAGACATGAGTAACGACGAGATGTTTCTTTGCAAATCTACTGCAGAAACCAAAGATACCATTGAATTTGAAGGAGCTACTTACCCATTGATCAAAATGGAGATCTCTTCAACTTCTCACCCTTTCTACACCGGAAAAGTGAAATTGGTGGATACTGCAGGTAGAGTTGACAAATTCATGAACAAGTACAAGAAATTCGCAAAATAATTGCTGAATTTAAATGATATTTAAAGTCTTTCGGATTTCTGAAAGACTTTTTTTATTGTAAATTTGACCTTCCAACATAAAATCAATTTCGATGCAACTCGTTTTTTCTGACGCCCAATTCTGGGAAGATTTTTTGCCTCTAACATTTACAAGACCAGTCGCTGAGATGCGTTGCGGAATGCTGACCTTCTCGGAAAGATGGCAGAAACTTCTGGATACTTCGGAAATCTCTTTCATTACCGAGGATTTCCTGCAGGAAAAATTCAGGAAACCTGAACCTGTGGAAAGTCTGTTTATTGTTCCGAATTTTTTGCCGACTGAAAATGTTTTGGTTCAAATCAAAGATTTAAAAGCCGGTGAAGCCCTGGTTTACGAAAATGAATTGCTCGCCGCCAAAGTGAATATGGACCGTTTTTCTTTGAACCAAATCGGGAAAATGACGGACATTCATGAAGAACTTCTGTTTTTTAAACAACCGACTGACTTATTTTCCTATAATGAAAAGGCGATTGATTTCGATTTTGAATTGCTGACCAAAGGAAGAAGATCCCAGGAATTATCGGAGACCAACGGTTTTTTAGGAAATGCGGATGATTTGTTTATTGAGGAAGGTGCATCAGTAGAATTTTCAACCTTGAACACAAGAACCGGAAAAATCTATATCGGTAAAAATGCGGAAGTGATGGAAGGCTGCAATCTCCGCGGTCCGATTGCACTTTGCGAAGAATCGAAATTTAATCTCGGTGCGAAAATTTATGGAGCCACCACGATTGGTCCCCATTCCAAAGTAGGCGGTGAAGTCAATAATATTGTGATTTTTGGGTATTCCAATAAAGCTCATGATGGATTTTTGGGAAATTCCGTGATCGGCGAATGGTGTAATCTCGGTGCAGATACCAATTCTTCCAACCTCAAAAATAATTATGCCACCGTAAAACTTTGGAACTACCGGAGCAAAAGATTTGCAGATACCGGACTTCAATTCGCCGGATTAATAATGGGCGACCATTCCAAAACAGCGATTAATACTCAGTTTAATACTGGAACGGTTGTTGGAGTTGCCGCGAATATTTTCAAAAGCGGATTTCCGCCGAACCTGATCGAAAGTTTTTCCTGGGGCGGAATGAAGGGCGACGAAAAATTCAAACTTGAAAAAGCCTGCGAAGTTGCGGAAAAAGCGATGGCGAGGAGAAAAATTCCCTTTACCGAAGTGGACAGGAATATTCTGAAATATATTTATTTGGAGTATTAAAAAGATTTACGAATTTTAAAAATTACAAACGTCTGTGCTATAAGTGCAGACGTTTGTTTTTTGCATTGTTTTTTTTGCGTTTTACGGAAAACCGTATTTTGGAATAAAAAGATGGTTATAACTTGGCATCGAAAATAAATAATAAACAAAATTTTATATGGAAAAAAATCAACTCAAACATCATTTTATTAATCTTTATCTTATTGCATTGAGCGACGGGAGTTTTGATAAAGAAGAATTGGAAGTTATTCTGAAAATTGCTTCCGAAAAAGGGATCAGTGAGGAAGAATTTAAAGAATTTATTACTGATCCTACCAATGTAACGATGGAAATTCCAGAAGATTTTCTATCAAAAATCAAATTGCTTTACGATTTTACAAGAGTAATTCTGGCTGACGGAAAAATTGAAGACGATGAGAAAAAAGTCTTTATGAGATTGTGTGGTAACTATAATTTTGACCATGAAGAAAGCGAAGAACTTTTTGACTGGCTGATTGATTTAGCCAAGAAAGATTTGCCAACCAACCGCATTGATGAAGAATTACAAACTTTAATAAACTAAAACTATGGCACTCGCAAAATTAAAAGCTTTGGTTAATAATAATATGAAACCAAGCAAAGAAGCTCAGGAAGTTTCATTGAATGAAACTCAAAATAATTCAGAAAACAACAGCCAAAGAATAACATATAAAAATTGGGGATTTCAGTCAGCTGGAAACCATAACGGAAGAGAAATTCCTTTTGGTGGAATGTTGAATCTGGTAAGGCAACGTTTTCGAAAAGAAGTTTTAGAAGATGAAAATGAGACAAAAAAAATAATTAACGATGCTCAAATCGAGTTGGATAAAAGGGAGTTGCAGATTTCAAATAAAGAAAATGAAATCGGTAATATCAACCAAAAGAAAATATCGGTTTTAAAAGAGAAAATTGAAAATCTGAAAAAAGATATTATCCGTATTAAAGAAAATCCCGAAGAATTATTGAAAGATAAATTGGGAAAAGCGGGTTTAATAATCGGAATTTTAATTCTTTCAGCACTTACGGTTTATTTGTTTGTTTTTTACAGTTCGGCAAGCTATTCTGCCTTTTTTAAACAATTTACCATTAATAGTAATTTGGGAATGGCGAGTTCTATTTTCGATCCGAAAGCAATAGAAGTTGCATCTGAACATATTACAGAATTGATTCTGATTCTTACCATTCCGTTTGTGTTTTTGGGATTAGGTTATTTAATTCATAGGTTTCAAGAGAAGAAAAACTTTAAAAATTACTTTAAAATTTTCGGGTTAATCGTGGTTACATTTATTTTCGATTTTATTTTGGCGTATGAAATTACCGAGAAAATCTACAATATTAAAAAAGGGGGATCCTTTCAGGATATGCCAGATTATTCTGTTTCGTTAGCTTTTCAAGCAGTGAATTTTTGGCTTATCATTTTTGCGGGATTTGTGGTGTATCTGATTTGGGGTTTTGTTTTTGATTTCGTGATGGAATCTTATGACAAATTAGATATTGTGAAACAAGCAATAAAAGCCAAAGAAACCGAAATTAAATTATATGAAGAAGATATTGTAAAAAACCAGAATGCAATAGACTCTTTAAATAAAGAAATTGCGGAATTGCGTTTGGAATGTAAAGATTATGAAAAAATCATTAGTGGAAATACCATTATTATTAATTGGGAAGGCTATGAGCATAGTATTTTTGAATTTACCTCGGGTTGGACACATTGGATGTCAGCAAGAGGACAATGGCAAAATAAGATAGATCAAATTCACGATTTGGCACAAGAATTTTTAAATAAAGACAAAAAAACTGAAAACCTAAAATAAATAAAATGAAAAAAATAATTACAATTATAGGAACGGCGATTTTGTGCCTAATTTTGGTTCAATGTAAGAAGGAAGGAAAAGGAACAAACACACCACCGCCAACTCAAGAAAAACAACTCAATATTACTTTTCTCTTGGATTTATCCGACAGAATTGAACCCTCAAAATATCCTGCTTCGCCCGAACATTATCAAAGAGATGAAGCAATTGTAAAAACCTTTGTGGATATTTTTAAAAATGATATGAATAAAAAAGGCGGATACAAAGCAAAAGGAAAAATGAAAGTGATTTTCAGTCCACAACCGCAAGATCCAAATATCAACAAAATTGCTTCTGAATTGAATATTGATCTTTCTGCAATGCAAACCTCTCAAAAGAAAAATGTTTTTGATAATTTGGAGAGTAAGTTTTCCGGAAACCTTTCAAAAATTTATGATTTAACACTTGCACAGAAAAACTATATAGGTTCTGATATTTGGCGTTTTTTTAAAAATGATGTTAAAGATTATGCAATAACAGATGATCCGAATTACAAAAATGTTTTGGTGATTATAACTGACGGTTATATTTATCATAAAGATTCCAATTCACGATCAAATAATAGAACAACCTTCTTAACTCCCGAATTGATAACGAAAGAGAAGCTAAGATTCGGAAAATGGAAAGATAAATTTGATAATAATGATTATGGATTTATGACCACAAGAAAAGATTTGGGAAATCTGGAAGTTTTGGTTTTGGAAATTAATCCTGAAGGGAATAATTTAAAAGATGAAGATATTATTAAAGCCTATCTTTCAAAATGGTTTAAAGAAATGGGAATCAAAAAATTCGAGATTTACAATTCGGATTTGCCAGTAAATACAAAATCGAGAATTGAAAAATTTTTAAAGTAAAAGAATGAAAAAAACAAAATACGCTTTTTGTTTAGGGATTTTTGTACTCGTATTGTCTTGCAAAAAAACAGAAACCGATTACAATAATAACGGCTGGGCTTTTGATTCCGCGGCTGCAGTTATTGATTCTGCCGCAGCAGTTGCAGATAATTATCAGATAAATAATGATTCTGCAATAGCAGAACCTATTGAAGTTGCCGAACCGCAAAACAACAAATATCTCGATAATTCTTTGCAAACTGGTGCAACTCCTTATTCCAAATATTATGGTAAAAACTCTTCTTGCGATGATAATGGTTGTTCCCAGATAAAAGTAAAAACACCCTACAATTCCGATGTTTTGGTTACCATAAAAAAGAATAATGAAGTGGTAAGACATGCTTATATTAAGGCAAACGACAGTTTTACATTTTCTTTTCCAAACGGAAATTATCAGGCATTTTTCTATTACGGAAAAGGCTGGAATCCTGAAAAAGAAATGAAAAACGGAGCAATAAAAGGCGGTTTTGTAGCCGACGAAAGTTTCGGTAAAGATGATGAACAGTCTTTATATAATAATATTTTGTCTTATGAACTAATTTTACAACCCAACGGAAATTTCAGTACCTCGCCAAGTAATCCTGAAGAAGCATTATAAATAATTGACTATTCTAAATACGAATAATTGAAGTTCTTTAAATGAAACACTTTTTAACGATATTATTTTGCTTTTTTCTAAGTGAGAGTTTACATTCACAAATGGTTTACAAAACGCCGTCGGGTAAAAAATATCACCTGGCTTCTTGTCGAATGGTTAAAAATGTATCACAAAAACTAAGTGTAACAAATGCTGTAAATGAAGGATTGCAAGCTTGTAAAATTTGTAAACCTGCAATAATAACTTCGCAAAACCCAGTAGGTAAACGAACGCAAGGACAATCTAATACTCAACAATGCAATGGCAATACCAAAAAAGGTACTCGTTGCCAACACAGAACAAGTATTGGAAATGGTTATTGTTTCCAACATCAACCTTAAATTATGGAAAAGCTCATCAAACTCATCCTCGCTATTTTATTTTTCCTCTGCCTTCTAAAAATGCCTTATGGATATTTTCAATTGGTTCGGTTTCTGGCTTTGACAGGATTTGGGATTTTGGCATTTCAAGCGAATCAACAAAACAAACAAACGGAAATGTTCGTTTTTATTGCTCTGGCTTTGCTGTTTCAGCCATTTTTCAAAATCGCTCTCGGAAGAGAAATCTGGAATATGGTAGATGTAATTGTCGGAATAGGACTTCTTATTAGCTTGTTCACAAAAAAACCTTGATTTTCTGAACCCTTTCAGCGTTTCACCTTTAGAAAAATAAGTTTTCAATTTAACAAACGCTGAAAGGATTGAGCGTTGGCAAAAGAAAAAGCGGGATCGCAATGACGCCGAAAATTCTTATCTTTGCAAAAATTTTCTCACTTAAACCGTTTATAGCATGCAACTGTACAACACCTTAAGCGCAGAAGAAAGAGCTCGGTTAATTGATGAAGCCGGTAAGCAGCGCCTTACTTTGTCTTTCTATGCGTACGCCAAAATCTCAGATCCCAAAAAATTTCGCGACGAATTATTCATAGCCTGGAACGCACTCGATGCACTGGGTAGAATTTACGTGGCCCACGAAGGAATTAATGCACAGATGAGTATTCCGGAAGAAAATCTGGGAGCTTTCCGCGAAACACTGGAAGTTTACGATTTCATGAAGGGAATCCGTTTGAATGAAGCCGTGGAACATGATGATCATTCTTTCCTGAAACTGACCATCAAAGTCCGGAATAAGATTGTTGCCGATGGTTTAAACGACGAGACTTTTGATGTAACCAACAAAGGAATTCACTTAAAGGCCAAAGAATTCAATGCTTTGCTTGAAGATCCAAATACGATTGTAGTTGATTTCAGAAATCATTACGAAAGTGAAGTCGGGCATTTCGAAGGAGCAATTACTCCTGATGTGGAAACGTTCAGAGAGAGTTTGCCGATTATCAATGAAAAACTACAGGATTTCAAAGAAGATAAAAATCTTTTGATGTATTGCACCGGTGGAATCCGTTGCGAAAAAGCGAGCGCTTATTTTAAACATCAGGGTTTCAAAAATGTGTATCAGCTCGAAGGCGGAATCATAGAATATACGCGTCAGATCAAAGAAGAAAATATCAAAAGTAAATTTATCGGAAAAAACTTTGTCTTCGATCACCGTTTGGGAGAGCGGATTACCGACGATATCGTTTCGCAGTGTCACCAATGCGGAAAACCTTGTGATGATCACACCAATTGTGCAAACGACGGTTGTCATTTGCTTTTTATTCAGTGTGACGAATGTAAGGCGGCGATGGAAAACTGCTGTTCCGAAGAATGTTTAAATGTCATTCATTTGCCTTTGGATGAGCAGATCAAATTAAGAAGGGGAGTTCAGGTGGGAAACAAGATTTTCAGAAAAGGAAAATCCCCGGCACTGAAATTCAAAAATTCAGGGGAGCTGCCCAAACAGCCATTGGCAAAAGCTGAAGCCAAAAATATCCGCCAGAAAATTGCGGTAAAAAAAGTTTTGGTGGGCAAAGCTGAACATTATTATACCAAATCGAAGATTGCCCAGTTTTTAATGGAAAACGGAGAACTTTCGATCGGCGATAAAGTTCTGATTTCCGGACCCACAACCGGTGAGCAGGAAATGACCATCACTGAAATATTCGCCAACGGAAATTCATGTGAAAACGCAAAACCGGGAGATCAGATCACTTTCCCGACTCCATTCAGAATTCGTCTCAGTGATCAGTTATATAAAATTTTGGCATCATGACCGCATCAGGAAAAATAGAATTAATGTCACCTGCAGGTGATTTTACCTCAATGCAGGCGGCTTTGGACAACGGCGCAGATTCCATTTATTTTGGCGTGGAACAGCTGAATATGAGAGCGAGAGCTTCCATGAACTTCACCATCGATGATTTGCCGGAAATCTCCAGAAGATGTTCTGAAAAAGGGGTGAGAACCTATCTTACCTTAAACACCATAATTTACGACCACGATTTATCCCTCATTAAAACCCTTTTGGATAAAGCAAAAGCGGCGAATCTGACGGCGGTGATTGCGATGGATCAGGCGGTAATCGCCTACGCAAGACAAATCGGGTTGGAAGTCCATATCTCCACCCAGATCAATATCACGAACATTGAAACCGTGAAATTCTATGCGCTTTTTGCCGATACGATGGTGATGAGCCGTGAACTTTCAATGACTCAAATCAAAAAAATCTGTGACCAGATCGTTAAGGATGATGTCCGCGGACCTTCCGGTAATTTGGTTGAGGTCGAAATTTTCGGTCACGGCGCGCTTTGCATGGCGGTTTCGGGGAAATGCTATCTGAGTTTACATGCCCATAATTCATCTGCAAACCGGGGTGCCTGCAAACAGAACTGCAGAAAAAAGTACACGGTGATTGATCAGGAAACCGGTTTCGAGATCGAATTGGATAATGAGTACATGATGTCACCGAAAGATTTGTGCACCATAGGATTTCTGGACCAAATCGTGGATGCAGGTGTGAAAGTCTTAAAAATAGAAGGGCGCGGCAGAGCCCCGGAATATGTGGCAACCGTGACGAAATGTTATCGGGAAGCCATAGACTCTATCGAAGATGGAACTTTCTCCGAAGAAAAAGTGGAGGCGTGGATGAAACAGCTCGAAACCGTTTACAACAGAGGTTTTTGGGCAGGTTATTATCTCGGGCAGGAACTGGGGGAATGGTCTTCAGCCAATGGTTCCGCTGCAACTCAGAGAAAAGTCTATATCGGAAAAGGACGGCATTTTTATCCCCAATCAGGTATCGCGGAATTTCTGATCGAAGCCTACGATCTGAATGTGGGTGACAAAGTTTTGATTCAAGGTCCTACCACCGGTTCTCAGGAAATGGTGGTGGAAGCAATGCGGGTGGATCAAAAACCCGAAGCCGAAACGGCAACCAAAGCAGATGTGATCACCTTCAAAACTGATTTCCGGGTGAGACCGAGCGATAAACTCTATAAATTAGTAGCAAACAGCTGATGGTGATTGTAACGCTTCAGCGGGACAAGTGCATCGGCTGTAATTACTGTGCAGAATTTGCGCCGGAATATTTCCGGATGTCAAAAAAGGACGGGAAGTCGGTCTTGCTGAAATCCCTTGATAAGAAAGGATTCCATACTTTGAAAACTCCCCATCACCAGGCGGCTGAATCCTGCGAAAAGGCGGCGAAAGCCTGTCCGGTGAAGATTATTTCGGTGAAGGAGGTATAAGATGTTTGATTATAAACATCAAAGACATTTTTGCAGCGAAGGTTTTAAATAAAAAGGGCATTCTCCGGGAGTGCTTTTTTTTGTAAATTGTAGCCACGAATTTGCGGACCTCCCATTTGAACATTCCTCCATAGACCATTTGATCGCCATGACAAAATCAGAAATCAGAAAAAAATACCTTCAAAAGCGGGAAACGCTTTCTCAAAGTGAAGTGATTGATTTTTCGAAAAAAATCTTTCAGAATTTCATTTCCCGATTTAAGCCTGTTGAAAATCAGAAAGTTCATATTTTTCTGTCGATTCCTGAAAAAGGCGAGGTGGATACGAAATTATTCCTGGATTACTTTTTTGAGAGCGGGATCCGGGTATTTGTGCCAAAGATTGTGCATAAGAAAATGATTTCGGTGGAAATTACTGAGGAAACTCCGCTGATTAGGAGTTCATGGGGAATTGACGAACCGGAAAGCAACGAGGATTCCGGTGAAAAGGATTTTGATTTCGTGGTCACGCCCCTGCTTTATTGCGATCAGAATGGAAACCGGGTAGGCTATGGAAAAGGATATTACGATGGTTTTTTTTCCGCCATCAGTGCAGCTTCGCTCAGAATAGGTGTCGGATTTTTCAATCCGGAGGAAGAAATTGAAGATTTGATTGCACGGGATGTGCCGCTCCGCTATTTGGTGACTCCCACCGAAGTGCTGTCTTTTGGCGGTTTCACATCAAAATCTACGAAGTAGAACGTGAATTCTTTCTTGAATTTCACAGGGGAAAGTTTCAGGGTGTATTGCACATTCTTTTGAAAATTCCCGATGAGTCTGTCCCGGCTGTCATAATATTCCACGTTGAATTTTGCAAAATCCAGCGTATCATGTCCTATGATTTCCTTTTTCACCTCTATATTTCCTACTTTGGCGGTTTTCACTTTGAAACTGTCAAGCTGTTTCAGAATCGGTTTCAGTCTGTCTGAGTCTTTTTCAGCAAAATAGCTCCTCATCTGAGCATAAATTACGGAATCAATTTCTGTGTCCCGGTTTCCGGCGGTATAAAGCGTGGAAAGATCCAGTAGTTCCTGAATTTTCTGCTTGGTGATGAACGAAATCGCCTGCGCGCTGTCCATTTTGGTGACGGGGTAGGTTTTCCTGTTATTGTTATTTCTGACTTTCTGAAGGTCAGATAATTCGGTGGATTCCTTGTTGCAGGCTGCTGCAGAGAACAGGAGAGAAAGCAGCATCAGCAATAAATTATTTCTTCTCATCGGTCGCGATTTTAAATTTGATCATGTTGATTTTTCCTGCTTTATCATCTTTTGTTTCAATGACCTGCAGGTTTTCCAGCGATGTTGACGGCAAAGTAACCAGGTTGATGTACCTTTGTTTGTCCATGGTTTCCACTCCATAAGTCTCATTGTCGTAAACCTGGTAAATCAGGGCGTTATCACTGATCAGGTAATTGAGGCTTTCCCGTTTTTTCTTCAGATCTTTAAGGGATTTCGAATAATAGAACAGCATAATCGCATAATCGTTGGGTTTCAGTTCTATATTTTCAGCTTCCGGAGCGGTTTCCAGGTTTCGGTAAATGGTGTCTGTGCGGTAGTAAGGCGACGAAACCACCATGGTCAGTTTTTTTGATTTCGTGGTATAAACGAAAGGTTCATTGGGTTTCGCCACATAAAGTATGGGGGACTCGTTGTCCTTCAAAATTTGAACCTGCAGCTCTGCATTGATCTTGGAATTTCGGTCCGCATCAATGAAACTGTAGTAGAATTTCCTGCTGAAGAGTTCATCTTTAAAACCCAGAAGGCCAACCGAAACCGCCAGAATGGCAGAAATTCCCAACCAAAGGTATTTTTTCAGAATGGAAAAAGTGGGCTTTTGCTCTGTGGTGTCGTAGGTTGAAAATGATGAACCTGTTTTATTAATCTGCTGATTGTCAGTAGTTGAAATTTGTAAATCAGATTTTTCAGGCAGATGTTCAGTGCTTTTTTTTGTTTCGGCAGCACGGGTTTCGGAATTTTTTTCCTGCGGATCTGCAGGTGGTGATTTTTCCGCAATCCTTTCCAATTCCCCGATCTGTTCCCCGTCGGGTTCGTCGGTTTCTGACAGGATTTCATTGGCGAACAAATGATTTTTCTTAAAGTCGTACCAGGACATGTAGCCCGCATAAGCACTGAGAATGTTCAGCATATCGATGCGGGGCAGTTTGGTGACGGGGGAAGTTTTGAAATAGGTGTAAAAGGATTTTTCAGAGATATTTCCTTTTGCTCTTTTTCGCAGATCTTCCTGAAAATAGATAATATCGATACCCTTCCACTTCGAAATATCGTCGTCTGAAGGGGTATAATTTTCTAAATACTGAGTTTGGACCTCATTTTTTAGCTGTTCGAAGTGTAATAAATCTAAATCGCTCAATTGCCAGGTTTATATAATCGTTTGATTATCAATAATGTTTTTTTGTAAAACAATTTTACAAATATATTACAATTAATTTTCGGAAACAAATTTATTTGCTGCTCTACCTTTGTCCCGTTCAAATGAATGAACAGAACAATCGAAATTGAAAACAAACAAAACAATTAAATTTAATTTATTATGAAAAAGTCATTCTTCGTAGCTGCTATCGCTGCTGTAGCTCTTGTAGCTTGTAACAAATCTGAGTCTGTAGAAAACGCTTCAACAACTGATTCTGCAGCTGCTGCTGTGGTTGATTCTGCTGCAACTGTAGTTGATTCTGCTGCTGCTGTAGTTGATTCTGCTGCTACTGCTACTGCTGGTGCTGCTACTGACGCTGCTGCTGCTACTACTGAAGCTGTTAAAGGTGCTGCTACCGATGCTAAAGAAGCTGCAAAAGATGCTAAAGAAGCTACTAAATAATTAGTAACCGCTTTGAATAATAAACCGTTTCTCCCTGAGAAGCGGTTTTTTTTATGCCCTTTTTTGCCGCAAGATCTCATAGCAGGTGATTGCCACGGCATTACTCAGATTCAGGGAATCTATGGTTCCCGCCATTGGAATCAGGGTATTCTCACCTCTGCCGATCCAAAAATCGCTCAGTCCCGAATGTTCCGTCCCGAAAAGAACTGCTGATTTCTTTTTAAGATCCCTTTTGTCAAGATCTTCTGCACGCTCATCCATCAGAGTGGTGAATATGGAGTATTGGTGGGCCAGCAAAAATTGGTGAAGCTCTTCATTGGAGGTTTGAAAGACATTCATTCCGAATAAGCATCCCACGCTTGAGCGGATTACATTGGGATTAAAAAAGTCCGCTTTGGTGTCGGTGATCATTACGGCGTCTATGCCAAAAGCTTCGCAGCTCCGCAGGATGGCGCCCAGATTTCCCGGTTTTTCAACACTTTCCAGAATAATTACCGACGAATCGGATTGGGGTACAAAATCTTTTAATTCGGCCGTTTTCGTTTGGTATATTCCGATGATTCCTTCGGAAGTTCCCCGGTATGCTATTTTTTGATAAACATTTTCGGAAACCAGACTGATTTTTCCTTTAGGGAAATCCTCGTCAAAGATGCTTTCACAAATGAAAAATTCCCTGGCCTCAAAACCGAACTGAAGCGCCCGATCGTTTTCCTGCCTTCCTTCCACGACGAAAACTCCGGATTTTTTCCGGAACCGGTTGTCTGCGACTAATCTCGAAAGGTATTTGATCCTGTCGTTTTGGGGGCTCTCAATCATCATGATCCGGATGGTGAATTTTCGGTTTCTTCATCGAGCAGGCTGATTTCAGACTGGTCATTCGCGCGTTCCAGGAGCGATTCCGGAAGGTGCTTTTTGGTGGATGCACCCAATTGCTTTATTCGCTGCACGCTTCCCACCAGATTTCCTCTTCCTGTCGAAAGTTTTTTCATGGCGTTCTCGTAATCGCCTTTTGCATCGTCCATTTTCCTTCCAATTTTCAGCAAATCGGAGACAAATCCTTCAAACTTGTCAAACAAAGCTCCCGCCTGTCTGGCGATTTCTTCGGCATTCCGGTTTTGGTCTGCCCTTTTCCAAACGTCGGAAATAAGTTTGAGGTAAGCGATCAGATTGGTGGGACTCAGTAAAATAATATGCTTCTGGTATGCATAGTTCCAAAGATTCTGATCGTACTGAACTGCGGTCAGGAAGGCCGGTTCCACGGGAACAAACATGATGGTGAAATCCAGTGCGTCCTTCAGGTTATCATACCTTTTCTGGGCAAGGGTGTCTATGTGTTTTTTCACCGCGGCAATGTGCAGCTGAAGATTTGATTTCCGGTCGTCTTCATTTTCAGCAGAAACCATCCGTTCATAAGCGTTGAGTGAAACCTTGGAATCGATGATCACCAATTGGTTTCCGGGAAGTTTCAGTACAAAATCCGGTCTTTGATTTTCTCCGTCCTCGTTTTTAATGTTGTATTGCGTAAAATATTCGCGGTCTTTGGTCAATCCGGAATCTTCCAGAATTCTTTCTAAAATCATTTCGCCCCAATCGCCCTGTGTTTTGGTCTGACCTTTCAGCGCAGTGGCCAGATTATTGGCTTCCTGACTGATTTTGTTGGTTTGTTCCATCATCATTTTGATGACGGTATTCAGCGAACTTCTTTCCCGGGTATCCTGTTCATAGACTTCGTTGACCCTTTTCTTAAAACTTTCCAGGTTTTCTCCAAGAGGTTTCAGCAACAGATCCAGATTTTCCTTATTGGTTTCTGTAAATTTCTTCGTCTTTTCGTCCAGGATTTCATTGGCCAGGTTTTTAAACTCATTTTTCGCGGCTTCCTGAAGTTTGATGATTTCCTCTTTTTGTTCTTCAAACCGTTTTTGAAGATTTTCGTTTTGGGCAGAAAGTTCAGATTTGATGGCGATCAGATTTTGCTTTTCCGCATTGATGGCTTCGATTTTTTCTTCCTGTATTCTGTTGATTTCCTGTTGTTCGGTGATTTTCCGGTTTTGGGAATCATTCACCGCGTTGATCTGTGCGATTTCTTTTTCGAGTTCAGACTTCAGCTCAGAAAGCTCTTTGGTAAGATTTTTTTCCTGATCAAAATACTTATTCAACTCGTTGATTTTCAGATTTGAGTTCTCTAACTCGGAACTGGTGCGGATGAAATTATTATTGAGTTCTTCAAAATCCTTTCTTGAAACATTTCCGGATTTCAGCATAAAATAGAGCATCACAGCGCCCAGTACGGCGCCGGAAATAAATCCGGTAATCAGGTAGATGGTTTCCATTTCCCAAAAGTAGTTTATTATGGAATTAATTACAATTTTTTGGCAATCATTTACGGTTTTTCCGTTTAATATTGATACACCATTTCGGTAATGAAAATGGGGGCTCCGTTGACCATGAAGGTTTCTTTGATCACGTTTTTCCGGTCATCATAAATATAGGAAACCGAGTTGCTGTCCTTGAATTTTTTTTCGCCGGTTTCGGGGTCGAAAGTATAGGCATCGCGCGAGAGGAGGTTTCCGTTTTCATCATATTTAAAATTCGTCACCAGACTGTGTGGTATTTTGTCCAGGCCTCTGTAGGTGAAAGATTCCGTGATTTTATTCTGGCTGTTGAATTTTTGTTCCACGGTATATTGAATGGCGTCATTTTCGTCGAATCCCACAATATTGGTAATATTTCCCTGGTCATCGCGGGTGATTAAAGATTTCGTTCTTCCTTTTTCGGGATCGGTTACGGTTTCATAATAATGATTTTTGTCGATGAACTCTATTTTTTTAGAAGATAATTTCTGATTGGTTTTCGCTTCGGTTTCGAAGAGGTCTTTATTCTTTTTATAGGTTGCAGTGAAGTGGCTGATCTGGAGAGAGTCTTTATTGAAATCCAAATTTTCAAGGGTGTTCGGCGAAGTTTGCCTGATCAGCGATGAACCTGTTTTTTTATCTTCGTGGTCAAAGAATATTTTTCTGATCTCTTTTTTGTGTGGAAAATAGTAGGTCGCAATATGGTAATTCAGTTTCCTGGCCTCTGTTTTTCCGTCGCTCAGAATGGTCGGGGTGAAATTCCTGGTATGCAGCGATTTTGGTTGGTCTTTCCAGTCCGGAAATCCTGCCTGTGTGATGATGGATGAAGTGGTGCTGCAGCTTTGCATAAAGAGCAGTGCAATGAATAAGATGAAATACGTGCCGGTCTTTTTCATGGAATAAAGAAGTAATGTTTATTTTGGGTTTAAAATGGAACAGAAAAGTGATGGGGTGGTGAACTTTTGTCCTTAAAGATAATGATTTCAGTCTTTAATCCTTAAAAATCTTTTTGCGAGTTCAATCATTTCCGGATCGCCGGTATATTTTCCTTTTTCGTCAGAAAGTTTCACGGTGGGAGTCCAGTCACCGTGGGCTGATTTGGCAGCAACAAGCTTCATGACGATGTTCATGGGTTGAAGACCGACGTCATTGGTCAGGTTCGTTCCAATGCCGAAGGAAATTCCAATCCGGTCTCTGCAGGCATTGGTGATTTCTTCCACTTTCTCCAGATTCAGGGCGTCTGAAAAGATGATGTATTTAAACAAAGGGTTGATTCCATTTTCCTGGTAGTGTCTGATGGTTTTGTTGGCAAATTCTATCGGATCACCACTGTCATGCCGGACTCCATCGAAGAGTTTGGCAAATTTCTTATCAAACTGCTGAAAGAAGACATCGGTGGTATAGGTATCCGAAAGCGCCACACCCAGATCACCGCGGTACACATCCACCCAGTGTTCCAGTGAAAGTGCGTTCGCCATTTTGAATCCATATTCGGCGGCATGGAACATGAACCATTCGTGGGCATGGGTTCCGATGGGTTTCACTCCATATTTCATGGCGAAGTGCATATTAGAGCTTCCGATAAATTTAGAGTTTTTGGTTTTCACCAATGCTTCCACCACGATATCGTGGACATGATAGGAGTGTCTGCGGCGCGTCCCGAATTCCGCGAAAGTTACCCCTAGTCGGTTGAGTTGTTCTGCTTTTTCCATGGTCCTTTGGATGATTACTTCATTGGAATCTCTTTCCAGGTGTTTCATCTCATAATGAAGTTCGGAAATCAATGCCAAGAGTGGAACTTCCCACAAAATGGCTCGATACCATTCTCCTTCCACGGTTACTTCCAGGTGATTTCCGGATTGTGAGATGTGCACTTCTGCGGGATCGTAGTGATAGCCGGCCAGGAAATCCAGGTACGGCATATCCAGATAAGGGCAGGTTTCTTTTAGGAACTGTTTTTCAGCTTTCGTGAGTTTCAGTTCGGCCATCGCGTTGACAGCTCTCCGTAGTTCGTCTGCAAAGCCATCGGGGAAATGGTGTTCGCCACGGTTGATGAACTGGTATTTTACCTTTTCGTTGGGAAACTGCTTGATCACCGCGTTCTGCATGGTGATTTTATAGAAATCGTTGTCGAGTATTGAATTTAGTCGGACCTCCTTCATGAATAAATGGGTTTAAGCAAATTTAGAAAATTCAAAATAAAGAATTGGGTTAAAAGAATGGTCGCAAGGTAATTCCAAATGATTTTCATTTGGATTGGAGTCTGGTGCCGCTCTCCGAGTGGGTGGTCCATAAGATGTATCTTGCTGATACCACATTCCGCTCTCCGAGCGGATTCCCCCTGTCGCATTATGACCATAAGATAGATCTTATGGTTAATCACATATCGTCCTCCGGACGATGAGTACGTTGTCGCTGTTCCTCCATAAGATGAATCTTATCGTTAATCATATGTCATCCTCCGGACGATGAGTACGTTGTCGCTGTTCCTCCATAAGATGAATCTTATGGTTAATCACCTATCGTCGTCCGGACGATGAGTGCGTTGTAGCTGTTCCTCCATAAGATGAATCTTATGGTTAATCACATATCGTCCTCCGGACGATGAGTGAGTGTGGTAGCTGTTCCTGTATAGGACTAATCTTATGGTTAAGCAGATCTGCTCCTCCCGGACGATTGGTGGGTTATCTCGTCCGCGAGATCATCAAAATGAATCTTATGGATTTCACATTCGGTCCTCCGGAAGGCTTCTTGGCAGAGCATAATCTTGCAAGGATGCTGGTCGTGGTGCCCATATCCGGATATGGCTGAAGCGGTCTGCAAAAACCGGGAACGGCTTGTCCGGAGGACAAGATGTGATTAGCCATATGCGCAAGCATATGGTGACCATCGACGCAGACTCCACGATGTCCGTCGGACATCAGATCAATTCAATCCTTCAGGAAGTACTGCTCATCGATCTCAATTCCATTTTCCTCAATAAGTCTGCGATATTCGTCTTCAAAGGATTCGGTTTTGTGGTGCTCTCTTTGGTTCTTGATATATTCGATCAATGAATCCTTCTCTTGGTAACGAATCGTGAAAGCTCCATACTTTGCTCCCCAAGAAGTGAATTTAGGAAATTTGCCGCTGCTTTTTATCCAAGGATTTGCGGAGGTTTTTAATTCTTTGACGAAGTCAGCTAGCGAAATGGTGGAGTGAATTCCGACCAGAATATGGATGTGATCTGGCATCCCATTAATTCTGTATAAAAATGATTTTTTGTTTTTGATGTATCCGGCGATGTAGCGGTATAATTCCTCCGAATGTTCGTTTGACAAAACGTTTTTGCTGTGTTTCGTGCGAATGATAAGGTGATGAAGTGATTGGATGTAGCTCATGGTTTTATTTTTGTTCCACTTTCTGGGCGGAGGTTATCAGTAGGTTTGATGACATAAGATAAATCTTATGGTTAATCACCTATCGTCCTCGAGATGGGTTCGCGATTCAAAAAGGTAAAACTTATCATTAATCGGATGTTGTTTTTCCGAAAGTGATTTCGTAAAGTTACCATAAAATTAATTTGCACGTAGTTGGATTTCGGAAGTTGCATCCACAAAAAAAGGCCCAGAAAATATCTGAGCCTTTTATTATTGCTAAGAGTAAACCCTTATTCAGCAGCGTTATCGAAATCTGCATCAGCATCTGCTGATACTTTTTCGCCTTCTTCTTTGGATTTTTCTTTGTCAGCTTTTCTTTGAGAAAGTCCTTCTTTGATGGAATCAGAAACCACGTTCAGGATCATGTCGATTGCTTTGGAAGCATCGTCGTTTCCTGGGATTACGAAGTCTACTTTTCTTGGATCAGAGTTGGTGTCCACGATGGCGAAAACTGGGATGCCTAATTTTTTGGCTTCAGTTACCGCGATGTGCTCGCTCATGATGTCCACTACGAAAAGGGCAGAAGGAAGACGAACCATGTCTGCGATGGAACCCAAGTTTTTCTCCAGGTTCGCTCTTTGACGGTCCACTTGCAATCTTTCTTTTTTCGACAAAGTTTCGAAAGTACCGTCTTTCTTCATTTTGTCGATGTGGTTCATTTTTTTCACTGCTTTACGGATGGTGACGAAGTTGGTCAACATTCCTCCCGGCCATCTTTCAGTGATATAAGGCATGTTCAGTTCGGTAGCGTGTTTTGCAACAACCTCTTTAGCTTGTTTCTTAGTTGCTACGAAAAGGACTTTTTTGCCCGCAGAAGTGATTTTTTCCAAAGCGTTACAAGCTTCGTCTAATTTCACAGCTGTTTTATGTAAGTCTATGATGTGAATACCGTTTTTCTCCATGAAGATGTATGGAGCCATATTTGGATTCCACTTTCTGGTCATGTGACCGAAGTGTACACCTGCCTCTAAAAGGTCTTTAACATTTGCTTTAGCCATGTCTCTTTTTTGTTTTTAGTTTACGTTCCGCTTTTTTGCAATCAACTCGTCTTTAGATGGGAGAAGAGTTTGGATGCTAAACTAAACGGGGCTATTTTGTTAGATAATAGATTAATAGACATGAGGCATGAGATCATAGTCTCCACGCTCTTGTCTGAACATCTCGAATCTCGAGATTAACGTTTCGAGAATTGGAATCTCTTTCTCGCTTTTTTCTGTCCTGGTTTCTTTCTTTCCACCATTCTGGCGTCTCTGGTAAGAAGACCGTGAGGTTTCAACATTCCTCTGAATTCTTCGTTGATTTCGCATAGTGCTCTGGAAAGTCCCATTCTGATTGCCTCTGCCTGTCCTGTGATTCCACCGCCGAAAACGTTAACCGTCACATCATACTGACCTACTGTTTCGGTAAGGATGAAGGGTTGGTTGATTTTGTAAACCAACACATCAGTTCCAAAGTACTCTTTAGAGTCTTTTTTGTTGATGGTGATGTTTCCAGTTCCTGGTTTCACGTAAACTCTGGCAACAGAAGTTTTTCTTCTTCCGATTTTGTGAACTATTGACATATTAATTATTTGAATTCGTTAATATTGATTACTTTTGGCTGTTGCGCTTCGTGTTTGTGCTCAGTTCCTTCATAGAGATAAAGGTTTTTGAACAAAGTAGAACCCAGTTTGGTTTTTGGAAGCATTCCTTTTACGGATTTTTCCAATACTTTCAATGGATCTTTCTTTTGAAGTTCAAGAGCAGTCATCGACTTTTGTCCACCAGGATATCCGGTGTGCCAAATGTAAGTTTTGTCGGCCCACTTGTTTCCGGAAAGGGTCACTTTCCCAGCATTCAAAACGATTACATTGTCGCCACAGTCAACGTGTGGGGTGTAGTTCGTCTTGTGCTTTCCTCTCAAAATCTTGGCAACCTGAGAAGCCAATCTTCCCAAAGGTTGTCCTTCAGCGTCCACCACGACCCATTCTTTATTCGCAGTAGCTTTGTTCGCTGAAATAGTTTTGTAACTTAATGTATTCACACTTTTTCGTTTACGGTTAAACATAATTTTCCCAATAAGGGTGTGCAAAGGTAGGGATTTTTTTTAAACGGAGAAAATTGTTCGCCCTTTATTTTTTAGGTGTTTTGGTTTTGGGATTTCCAATCTTTGTTTGGTGGTTTTTGGCTTTTTTTGGCGCGAACAACGTGCTCATTAAAGTGGGAGGTTGATTGTTTTTGAAGTTTCATCCGGCGCCTGAAAACCATCAATTTAATGAAGACCAATAATGATGATTCATAAATTAGTGTGAGTGGAGGGGTGTTGTTACGATCCTATTCTTCTATTCCCTTTGTTTTTGAAATCATAGGATTAACGGTGCACTTCTGCGAAGTGCTTTTACCTTGTTTAATGTTTTTTTCTACAAACCTGTCTGCAGTCAGCTTTGTAGCAAATGTTTACGAGTGGGTAAGGAGTGAGAATGGTTAATAGACCTCCGCAGGAGTAACCAGCCTGCTTGTCTACAGTCAGGTTTGTGGATAAATAGTTGTCGCACGAAAATCACTCCGTAGGAGTGACAGGTTTGTGGCAAATGGGTACAAGTGGGTAAATCACTCCGTAGGAGTGAACAGTATGCATGTCGGCAGACAGGTTAATAGACCGTTTTCCCTAAAAATTTCATCTATTGGTGATGATACGGAAATTATTTCCGCAAGGATTTAGTGGCCCGGAAACTCGCGATCAGATAATAGGCGACGAAAACAGTGGAGAATTTGAGGATTGAAGGAACCGCAAGCTCCAAACTGAAAATCAATGTCCCTATTCCGACCAATACCGCCATCGCGGCAAATGAAATCATGAATTTTTTTGCCAATGAAAACCGTTCGTCATCCAAAAAGTAGGCGATTCCCCAAGCCGCACCGAATGAGAACCCGTAATAAAGATCGAGTTTCCAGCCCTGGCTTCCGAAGAAAAAATAATTCAGGAGGAAACTGATGACGGTCCCTAACAAAAAGTAGATCAAAGCGCGCTTCATAAAAAAAGATTTTAGCAAAAATAGAGATATTGTTTGAGATTGTTTGGGAGGTTTTGAGTTTGTTTGAAACTATTAGAAATGATTTGGGTGAAAGAAATTCCGCCCTTGAAAGGGGATTGTTTACAGGTAACGACAATGAAATGGACCTTAATGAAAAAATATCGGTTGATCTTAATTCCAGAACTGTCGTATCTTGCAGCCTGAAAATCTTTTCCCGGAATGGAAAAAAAATCCTACACCTTCGCCGAAATCAAGCAGAAACTGATGAACTACTGCAGTTATCAGGATCGTTGCCACAGCGAAGTGGAGCAAAAGATGCGGGAGTTCCTGCTGATCCCGGAAGCCAAAGATGAGCTGCTGCTCTTCCTAATGAGGGAAAACTACCTCAATGAGGAGCGGTTCACCAGAAGCTATATCCGTGGGAAGTTCTATATCAAATCCTGGGGGAGAAACAAAATCAGGATGCAGCTGAAATTCAAAGGGGTCCCGGAGAAATTGATCAACCGCTGTTTTGATGAGATTGATGAAGCGGATTATCAGAAAAAGTTACACCATATATATAAGGACTACTTTCAAAAACAAAAAGGCTTGAAGGAATACCAGAAGAAGTCGAAAACCATCAAGTATCTCCTTAGTCGGGGTTATGAATATGAGGAGGTTTTGGAGGTTTTGGGAAGTTCAGAGGAATGAAGAGATGATCTTGTTCCGCTCTCCGAGCTATGGCCATAAGATGAATCTTATGGTTAATCAGATGTCGTCCTCCGGACGATGAGTGCTTCTAGTTGCTACTTAATCACATGTCGTCCACCGGCGCAGTGATCATGTCCCCGGGATCATCAAAATGAATCTTAAGGATAGCACATTCGGTCCTCCGGAAGGCTTCTTGGCTGAGCATGATCTGGTAAGGATGCCGGTTATGGTGCCCATATCTGGATATGGCTGAAGCAGTCTGCAAAAATCGGGAACGGCTTGTCCGGAGGACAAAATGTGAATAACCACGGGTGCAACCTGTGGTTGCAGGTGAATGCACGCACCCCATGTCCGTAGGACATCACGTGTTCTTGCCTCCACGTGCTCGCCCTAAGATGGGGCTTGAGGATACAGGATTCCGCTCTCCGAGCTATGGCCATAAGATGAATCTTATGGTTAATCAGATGTCGTCCTCCGGACGATCAGTGAGTGGGAATCACCTCGACGGGATTGCTGAAAGTTGAATTTTAAGAATTGAGAATGCTTACCATCCGTCTTTAGAATGGCAGAGCATTTGGAATTTGCGATGATGATCATGGGCGAACTGCGCCAGGTGGAAATTGTTGCAGTTCAGAATAATAGATGGGATGCAAAATAAGCCTTTTTTGGCTTGCTTGAGCCGCAGGTGGACAATCCCCATTCACATCAAAAAGCACCTGTTAATATAAAATTCAAATCCAATCTTGAAAAAAGGGTGATTAATTAAAATAATTTTAATTAATTTGCACCGTATTTTATGGATACCTAATTATTTATGGATTGAAGCCATCAATTGGGAAAACCAGTAGATTTAATACCATCATTATATACTATATGAAAAAATTGATCACGCTTATTGCGGTTTTTCTTCTGTTCACCATGAACGCCCAGGATTTCAAATATGGTATCACCGGGAATTTTCACAAAGGATCGATCGTGGGGGTGCATGATGTATCCAAAGGAAGTTACGGAGGAGGTTTGGGTTTTTTGGCACAGATTCCATTGGTGGAAAACGATATTTTTGACTCCGCTTGGCTTTATCTTCAGGGACAGTTGGAATACAGTATGCAGGGAGAGTTTGCGGAGGTGGATACAGATCTCTATGGTAAGCAGAAATATTTTCATGACTACGTGGCGTTTCAGGTTTACCTGAAGTATTTCTTCCACAAGGGGAATATGAAGCGTGACGTGTATGCATTCGCCGGACCCAGAATTGAGTATCTGGTAAGACAGGAAAAGAGTGTTTCCCCTCAATATGACCTTGATTACTTTAAATATAACCAAGATGATGTGATCAACAAATTTGGCTATGGAGCGTCTTTCGGGATCGGGATGGCGGTTTCCCACCAGGTGGAGGTTTTCATGAGATACGATTGGGGTTTCAGCAAAGTGTATCCGAATAACAAGTCGCACTTTACCTACAACCGACTTTTGGGGATAGGGATCAACTATTACCTGAACGAAAACTGGTGGTAGAAACCATCTAACCTCCCACCTTAAGATTACCTTTTGGTCAAAATATCTTTACACATGTAATCTTAATATTAAGAAATGAGAAAATACTTCAAGGTATTTATTACGATATTCACTTTAATTGTACTCTTTTCATGCAGTCCGAAGAAGAACATCGTTTACCTGTCGAACTACAACTTTGAGCAGGAGGTTTCCGAAGCCAGATATACCGGTTTGCACATTCAGGAAGGAGATCAGCTCAATATTCTGGTTTCTGCATTTGATGAAATCGCGGTGCGGCCTTTCAATATGAATACCATGTCGCGCACCAGTTCTGCCGCTACCGGCAATAGTACTGCCAATCCGAATATGACGGCTGTCGCCGGGAGCCTTTACACCGTCAATTCAGACGGCACGATTATTTTTCCGGTATTGGGAAGCATTTACTGTAAAGGGATGACCAAGCAGCAGCTCAAAGATGACCTCGAGCTCCGGCTGAAAAGATACCTCACCGATCCATTGGTGACGGTGAACCTTGCCAATTTCAACTTTTTTGTCTTGGGGGAAGTCGGTTCAAAAGGTTTAAAAACTGCGGCCACGGAAAAAGTGAATATTTTGCAGGCACTCGCGATTGCGGGGGATATTAATGTAGGCGGCAATAAAACCAACGTGAAACTGATCCGGTATTCTGAAAAGGAAGGAAAGGACAATGCTATTTCGCTTGATTTGACCGATGCCGGGATTGTGAACTCGCCTTATTACTATATTCAGCAGAATGATATCATATATGTAGAACCCGACAAAAATCAGCAGATTGCCGTGAATAACAGTGCGAAACTTGACAAAGCCCTAAAGTATGTAGGGGTGGTATCAGGGGTTTTGGCGCTTTTTATCACGATCTTGCGCATTAAATAGAAATGGAACTTCTAGAAAATTCGTTGCCTCAGCAGCGAACCCGGCCCATCAATATCAAAAAGGAAATCGTAAGGTATCTTAGGAAGTGGCCGTACTTTTTGCTCAGCATGATTCTCTTTTATACCGGTGCCAAGATTTATTTAAGATATTCCGTTCCGCAATATTATTCCAAAACTACCCTGAAACTTCAGGAAACCAAAGGCAAGACCACCGCATTAAGCGACCTGAAAAACCTGGGAATGGGAGTGAGCGGTGATAATGAACTGCAGGGCGAAACTACCGTCATTGTTTCCAAACCCATTTTAGGGACGGTGGCTAAAAACCTGAATTTGGAAGTGAGTTTTTTCAGTATGGGAACGATTAAGGAGGTGGAACTTTATGAGGACTCACCGCTCACCGGAAAAATCATCAAATTAAATCAGCCAGACCGTTTTTGGGGCCAAACCTTGGAAATCATTCCGGCGGGAAAAAACGCATTCCGACTTGCTAACGGTAAAACGGTCTATCCTCTTAATACCCCGGTCATGCTCAGCTTCGGTTTGGTTCAAATCAGTACCAAGCCCGGAAGCCGGCTCACTTATCCGCTCAAGGTGCAGTTTCGGAATCTGAAATCAGTGGTCTCCGGATTGGAAGGGGCCATCAACGTGAACCTGCCTGAAAACAAAGGACTTCTGATGGAGCTTTCCATGGTGGGTCCGGTGCCCAAAAAATCTGAAGATATTCTCAATGAACTCACCAAGCAATATTTGATTGAAGGGGTCAATGATAAAAACGAAGAGGCACAGAACACGCATAATTTCATTAATGACCGTCTCGCGATCATCAGCGATGACCTCTCGGACATCGAAGGCGAAAAAGAAAGATTCAAACGGTCCAATCATATCGTTGATTTACAGACCCAGGCCAATATGGCTTTGAGCAAAGCCGACGACAACACCAAATCCATTGTCAGCAATTCTATGCAGCTTGATCTGGTGAACTCCCTTTTGAACATGACCACCGGCGAGCAACTGATTCCCACCGGAATGGGTCTAAACAGCGCTGCGGAAAATAATATTTCAGAGTACAACGCTTTACTGCTGACCAGAAACCGGGTATTGAAGCAGGCGACCTACGAGAATCCATCGGTCATTGAAATGAATAAGCAGATCACCGTACTGCGGGGTCTCATTAAAAAGAATCTTCTAGAATCCAGGGAAACCCTTCAGCTTCAGATTGCACAGGCCAATGCGCAGCTTAATTTGGCCAAAGGAAATATCAGCAAATACCCTTCGCAGGAAAAAATTTTCCGGGGTATAGACCGGCAGCAGACCCTGAAGGAACAGCTCTACCTCTACCTGCTGCAAAAAAGAGAAGAAAACGCCATCACCTTGGCGGTCACTGCTCCGAAAGCGAAAGTAGTAAATCCCGCATTTACTACCGGAATCGTGAAACCGCTGTACCGCCAAATTATTTACGGATCAGTAGCGGCCGGTTTTTTACTGCCGCTCCTGCTTTTTGTAGGCTTGGATTTGATGGACACGAAAGTGCATACCAAACAGCATATCCTTTCCGTCATTCCGGATGCCTCCGTTATTGCAGAAATTCCTGTGAATAAGACTGAAAATGCCATGGTTCATCCCAATGATTTTTCAGTATTTGCCGAATCGTTCCGGATTCTGGGCTCTAATCTGAAATTTGTACTGAAGGCGAAAGGCGTGGAAAAAGGAGGCGTTATTTTGGTCACGTCCTCGGTGAAAGGGGAGGGGAAAACTACCATCGCCATGAACACCGCACTCACTTTAGGCGGAAAAAGCAAAGTGATCATTGTGGGAGCAGATATCCGTAATCCGCAACTGCACCGGTTTGTAGAGGGAAAAAATGTTGGGTTAACCGACTATTTGGTTTCGGAGGATCATCATCCGGACCGGTATGTCGTGAAATCCGGTGTCCTTGAAAACCTGGATGTGCTCTTCAGCGGACAGATCGCCCCCAATCCGAATGACTTGCTGGATATGAAGAAGTTTGACGACATGATCGCATACCTCAAAACCCGATATGACTATATTGTGATCGATAGTGCCCCAGTCATGCTCGTCAGTGACACGCTTCATCTGGTGGAAAATTCAGATGCAGTGCTGTATGTGGTCAAATCTGATTTTACCGAGAAGGAAATGATTGATTTCGCCGCAGGATTCCAAAAGGAAAATTTGATCAAAAATATGGCCTTTGTCCTGAACGGGGTAAAGCCGGAAAATACCCGGTACGGAAAAAAATACGGTTACGGATACTATTCCTATACGCATGATGAGGGGAATATGAAGTGGTGGGAACGGTTTAGGATTTAATGGTTCAATAGTGTTCCAATAGTTCAATTTTGTTCAATTTAATCCCATCTTTGTAGGGACAGATCGCGATCTGTCCGGCTGCGTAGCAGAAATCATGATGAATTCATGCTTAGGTAAATATTTCATTACCCTGATCTGAAAAAAACCATGCCGATTGCCACCGGGAACCAAAAGTAAATATCAATGAAAAAGATTTTAATAACAGGAGGAGCGGGTTTCATCGGTTCCAATCTGTGTGACTACTTTATCCGGAAAGGATATGAAGTCACCTGTCTCGATAATTTCTCTACCGGATTCCGGCACCATATTGAACCCCTTTTACCGCTGCCCCATTTTACGCTGATCGAAGGCGATATCCGCGATCTGGAAATCTGCCGAAAAGCCTGCGAAGGTCAGGATTTCATCCTGCATCAGGCGGCATTGGGTTCGGTTCCGAGATCCATCCATGATCCAGTCACCACCAATGCGGTCAATGTGGACGGATTCCTCAATATGCTGATTGCCACTAGGGACTCCGGAGTAAAGCGTTTCATCTACGCGGCAAGTTCTTCCACTTACGGGGATTCCGAGATCTTGCCCAAAGTGGAAGAGGTGATCGGGAAACCGCTGTCGCCTTATGCCGTCACCAAATACGTGAACGAGCTCTATGCCGATGTTTTCAGCAAGGTTTATGGTTTGGAATGTATCGGACTCCGCTATTTCAATGTATTTGGAAGGAGGCAGAATCCTAACGGAGCCTATGCCGCGGTGATTCCCAAGTTCGTGATCCAGCTGATGAATCACGAAAGTCCGGTGATCAACGGTGCCGGAGATTACTCCCGGGATTTCACCTATATCGACAATGTGATCCAGATGAACGAAAGGGCGATGCTCACTGAAAACCCGGAAGCCATCAACCAGGTTTACAATACCGCCGTGGGAGACCAGACGACCATCCAGCAGATGGCGGAACTCCTGCGAAGCCTGCTCTCAGCATATGACCCGGAAATCACTTCGGTAGCCATCAAACACGGGCCGCTTCGGACGGGAGACGTGCCCCATTCCAAGGCGAGCATCGAAAAGGCGAAAAAATTATTGGGATACTCGCCGACGCACCGTTTTGAGGAAGGCCTGAAAGAGGCGGTGAAGTGGTATTGGGAGCATCTGTGACTTAGACTCCGGTGAATGAGCGCAGTCGAAGTCACGGTGCAGAATTCATCTGGAGTTAAAAACCAAAAACAAAAAATAGAATATCTTTACACGATAAAAATTACGACGGCAAAAGCAGCAGAACATGAAGCAACATAAAATAGCAATAATCGGTTTGGGATATGTGGGATTGCCTTTGGCAAGACTGTTTGCGACCCAATATCCGGTGGTTGGATTCGACATTAACGAGAGCCGGATTGCCGAACTGCGCCGCGGCGAAGACTCCACCTTGGAAGTCTCCACCGAACTGCTCCAATCCGTCCTCCTTACAGAAAATCCGTTGACCAACCCTCAACCTCAACCTGAACCTCAACCTGAACCTCAACCTCAACCTGAACCTGAACCTCAACCTCACCCTCACCCTCACCCTTCAGGCTTATACTGCTCTTCCAACCTTCAGGACATCGCAGATGCCAATATCTACATCGTCACGGTGCCCACTCCGGTAGATAAAAATCAGCGGCCGGTGCTCACGCCTTTGATCAAGGCCAGTGAAACGGTGGGAAAAGTCATCAGGAAAGGAGATGTGGTGATCTACGAATCCACCGTGTATCCGGGAGCTACCGAGGAAGACTGCATTCCCGTGGTGGAGCAGATTTCCGGGTTGAAGTTCAATCAGGATTTCTTTGCCGGGTATTCGCCGGAGCGCATCAATCCGGGAGACAAAGAACATACCGTAGAAAAAATATTAAAGGTTACCTCCGGTTCCAATCCAGAAACAGGAGCGTTGGTCAACGATCTTTACCGATCGGTGATTACGGCGGGGACCCATCTGGCACCCAGCATCAAGGTGGCGGAAGCGGCGAAGGTCATCGAAAACTCGCAGCGCGACATCAATATCGCGTTTGTCAATGAGCTGGCGAAAATCTTTAATTTAATGAATATTGATACCCACGACGTTTTAGCGGCTGCCGGAACGAAATGGAATTTCCTCAACTTCAAACCCGGATTGGTTGGCGGCCACTGCATCGGGGTGGATCCCTACTATCTCGCCCAGAAGGCGCAGGAATTCGGCTACCATCCGGAAATTATTTTGGCGGGCCGGAAAGTGAACGATTCCATGGGGGAATATGTGGCTTCACAGGTGATCAAGACCATGATCAAAAAAAACATCAAGGTCAATGGTGCGGAAATTCTGATGCTCGGCTTCACCTTTAAGGAAAACTGTCCGGACGTGCGCAACACGAAGATCGTGGATGTGGTGAAAGCGCTGCAGGATTATTCGGTGAAGGTCACTACCTTCGATCCATGGGCCAACCCGGATGAGGTGAAACATGAATACGGACTAGAAAGCACAAAGGAACTTTCGTCTCAAAAATACGACGCCGTCATCCTCGGAGTTGCCCACCAGGAATTCCTGGATCTGGACTTGAACCACTATCTGAATGAAAATTCGGTGGTGTACGACGTGAAGGGGATATTACAACATTCAGATCAATCGCTATAGTTGTTCAAAACGATCTGAAAATTAAACTTGATATTTGTAAAGTCTTAATTCCTAATAAAAAAACTCAACTTGTTATTTGAACAGTTAACATATTATATTAAAGAGACCCATAATGTTTTGCAGCATTATGCAGTGAAAGCGATTAATATTGGATTGACCACAAGGAATTATCTGATTGGCTTTTACATTAACGACTATGAACTGGGTGGAGAGAACCGTGCACAATATGGGGAACAATTAGTAGAGAAGCTGGCAACTGAATTGTCCAAGAAAGGTCTGAAGAATATTTCTGCACCTGAATTATCAATATTTAGACAGTTTTGTGATGCTTATCCGGAGATTCTTGGGACTTTGTCACAAAAATTCTTCTGCAAACTGCAGACATCAATCTATAAGAAATATTAATAGTTTTCAATGATAGCAATGTCTGTAATAATACCTGTTTTCAACACCGCGATTTATCTTCGTGACTGTCTCGAAAGTATTTTGGCACAAAGTTTCCATGATTTCGAAATTATTTGCATCAATGACGGTTCAACTGATATGTCATTGCAAGTTCTAAAAGATTTCGCCGAAAAAGACCCCCGAATTGTAGTTATTGACCAGAATAATCAAGGTGTCTCCGCCGCAAGAAATGCCGGATTGGAAATGGCGACGGGAAAATATGTGGGCTTTGTGGATGGTGATGATACCATTGAAAAGGATTTTATTCTAAAACTTTTTCAAAAAGCAGAAGAAAGCGAAGCAGATGCAGTGTACACAAGACTCACCCGTAATCATCATTTTGGTAGGTTCACTAACGTGATAGACCGTCAAGAAATTGTAGATGATTTACTACCTCTGTTTTTTTGGCAGGATAATTTTAATTCAGTATGTATCAAAATTTTCCGCTTAGAAATTATTCGTGAACATCAAATCAGATTTCCTTCGGGAACCCAACATGGTGAAGACGCACAGTTCAACATCGAATTTTTAATGAAAGCACAACGAATTTCCATTCTGGATTACTGTGGCTATCATTACCGGGAAGTGGAAGGTAGCGCGACCAGAAATATAGTTAAATACGACTATCTGCAAAGGATCGTGGAAGTATATGAAACAGACTGGACCACCATTATAGGAAATGCTATTGATCAAAATACACTGGGAAATCTAAAAAGGATACGCTTTATAAATGCGGTAATTTCGCTGGTTTATATTTACGGTAATCGGGGAAATGATTTTACAGATGCACAGCGGTTTTCTAAACTAAGGGAGATTGTGCAGCATCCGACCGTAAAGAAAGTTTTTTCGGATCACCAAATTTTACGTGAACTGAAGCTGGGAAAATATCCCGCGACCATTTTCCACCACCTCCGAAAACAAAATGTTTTAATGTTATATTTGCTTACTCAATATAGCTACTACAGAAACAGATGAGAGTTTTATTATTTTTCCATGGTGGAAGCCAAAATAGAGGTTGTGAAGCGATTGTTAGAACCGCTGTAGGTCTTTTAAGGAATGAAACAAAGATTTCCAAAATAGGATTGGCTTCCATGCAGCCCAATTCAGATCAACACATTTTAGGTATCGATGAGATTATTTATCACAATCAGGAAAGAAGCTTTTCCAGATTTTCACCCATTTGGTTTCGCAACTTGATCGAGCAGAAATTCCTTAACCGTCGCACGTCAACTTACCGATGGATGCATCAGGACATTATTTCGAAATTGGAGGATTATGATGTTTTTTTGTCAATTGGCGGCGACAATTACTGTTATGGGGAATTACCGGATTATTATGAATTGGACAGGGTCATCAAATCCACAGGAAAGAAACTGGTTTTCTGGGGAGCTTCGATAGGCGAGGAGGATTTGACCGACGCCAAAATCAAAGACTTGAAAACTTTTGACCTGGTTTTGGTGAGGGAATCACTGACCGAGAAAATCCTGAACGATGCCGGAATTCCCCATGTGAAACCGGTGGCAGACGGCGCTTTCCTCATGAAAAAGACAGAATTGCCTTTACCGGAAAACTGGAAAGATGGAAGAACGGTTGGGTTCAACTTCTCACCTTTGGTCTTCAAGAAAAATCCAGGTTCCAAGAAAGCTGCATTCGATTTGGTGGAACATATCCTGAATACGACGGATTTTAATATTTGCCTCACTCCGCACGTGATCATCAACGGAAACAATGATCATGATATTTTGCTTGAGTTTTACCAAAAATTTAAAGACACAGGTCGAATGATTCTCCTTCCAGATCATTTGAATGCCACCGAATACAAAGGATATATTTCCAGGATGAGGTTTTTCATCGGAGCGCGAACTCATGCTACAATTGCGGCGTATTCCACCTTAGTTCCCACTCTGGTTTTAGGCTACAGCGTGAAATCGAGAGGGATTGCCAAAGATCTGTTTGGCGAGGAGAAACTGGTTTTGTCCTTGGATGAAATTTCAGATGCTGAAAAACTGATTGCGAAGTTTGAGGAAATGAAGGCGGAAGAGGAGCAGCTTAGAAAAATTTTAGTTGAAAAAATTCCCGACATAAAAAAGATGGCAGAAAAAGCAAAAGGTTTTGTTGTCCAAATGAAATGAAGAAAAAACTACTTTTTGTAATCCCAAGTCTTGAAATTGGCGGAGCGGAAAAAAGCCTCGTTAATTTACTCACTGCTTTGGACTACCAACTTTATGAAATAGATTTACTCCTGCTTTCAAGGCAGAATGAGCTGCTAAAAGATATCCCCAAGAATGTGAACGTGATCTTTCCTGGTGAAAATTATTTTATTTTCACATCCGGTATTTTTTCAGCAATGATGAAGTTCTTATTTAAAGGAAACTTCGGGTTATTATCTTACCGGCTACTCTACTCTATATATCTCAAGGTTTACGCTAAGAACAAAAATAAAGCGGAGCAGTACAGTTGGAAGTTTCTACGGAAAAGTATAGGGTTAGAAAACAAAATCTATGAAGCGGCTATTGGTTATCTGGAAAAAACATCTATTTACCTCGTTGTAGATTCTGTATGCGCTAAAAAGAAAATTGGTTTTATACGTGCAAATTATGAGTTTTTCAATTTGGATAAGACTTTTGACAGCAAATACTTTGCAAAGCTAGATGCGTTATGTGCCAATGGACTTAAATCCCTGGAAATTCTTAAGAAGAATTTTGCTTCTCATAATATTAACATCCAGCTCGTCTATAATATAACTCCGGTTAAAAAAATCATGGAAATGAGCAAGGAACAAACTGGTTTTGAAAAATCTGAAATTGATATTATTTCAGTGGGCAGGTTACATCCTCAAAAAGGATATGATTTGTCAATTGAAACTTCAAAAATTCTGAAAGAAAGAAATTTTGATTTTAAATGGTATGTTTTGGGAGAAGGGTCACAGAGGAGTACACTCGAAAAAAAAATAGTAGAGTCGAGCGTGCAAGAAAATTTTATTTTGTTAGGGGCGAAAGATAATCCCTATTCCTATATAAGACAATGTGATATTTTTGTGCAAAGTTCTCTATATGAGGGCAGAAGCAATACACTTATTGAAGCCAAGCTTCTTTGCAAACCTATTATAGTTACTAATTTTGAATCAGCATCAGAACTTATTGAAAACGGTACCAACGGTTTCATTTGTGAAAGAAACGCGAAGGAACTTGCAGACCAAATAACAAGTATTGCAAAAGATGTTGAAGTTCGAAATTTGCTGGTAAGAAATCTCAAGGAAGAAATGAAAACGGTAGAGAGTTCACTCCATGTTTTTTTACAACTTATTAATTAAGTAATGAAGCCAAAGAAAAACATACTTTTCGTGATGAATAATCTGGGAGTTGGTGGTGCAGAAAAGGCATTGGTTTCTATGCTTCAGGTGTTTGATTTTTCCAGGTACGAAGTAGATTTGTTACTCTTTAAGCAGGAAGGACTTTTCCTGAAACAGCTTCCGGAAGAAGTAACCCTGCTTCCTGAACCGGAAAATTGGAAATATTTCGACATGCCTTTTTCACAGGTAGTTAAAGAAAATTTTTTTAGAGGAAAATGGAATGTAATCATCCAGCGTATTATTTTCAAGTTGGTACAAATAAAAGCAAAGAATACATCAGAAAAGGAGCAATTTGGATGGAATGCGGTGGCAAAAACTATGATTTCGTTGTCTAAAAAATATGATGTTGCAATTGGTTTTTTACAAAACAATCCAAACTATTTTGTTGTGGACAAAGTAAATGCAGACAAAAAAATTGGATACATTCATACAAATTATGAAGCTCTAAAAATCGATACTAAATTTGACCAAAAATATTTCGAATATTTAGACAAAGTAATCACGGTTTCAGATGATTCCCGGGAAGTATTAAATAAATTGTTTCCATATATGAAACAAAAGTTTGCAGTTATTAAGAATATTTCATCGCAGAAAACCATTCGTGATTTAGCGCTTGCGGCAATTGATGATGAGGCGTTTCAAAATTCAATATTGACAGTTGGACGGTTAACGAAGGTGAAAAATCATCAGTTAGCAATTGATGCCTTTGAAATTCTAAATAAAAGAAATATTCCCTTTTTCTGGTATGTTTTAGGTGATGGAGTCTTAAGAAGTCAGTTGGAAGAAAGTGTCAAAAGAGCCGGCTTAATTGACAGAGTGTTTTTTTTGGGTGCGAAAGAGAATCCGTATCCCTATATTTTAAAGTCCGAGATTTTTTTACTTACTTCACTTTTTGAAGGCGATGGAATTGTGGTTCGGGAAGCGAAAATCTTGAATAAGCCAATTATATTAACGAACTTTAATACCGCTTCTGCACATGTTGAAAGTAATGTTAATGGCATCATTGTAAAATGCAATGCAGAAGAATTGGCTGATTCAATTGAGGATTTAATTGTGAATTATGATAAACGAATGGCGTTTTCTAAAGAATTGTCGAAATCCAATTGGGGAACGGAAAACGAAATCGAAAAACTTTATCAACTAATTGAAGATTAATGAGCGCTGTACTTTTCATAATTATTTTTTTCTTCGTCATCATCTTCCTCATAGATGCGATTCCCCAATTCAACACCTGGCAATCCCGCATCAAAATCGGCAGATTCCAGGACCGCCAATCGTGGAGTGAGAAGGTTTTGAAGGTCGCAGGGAAATGGCTTAAATCCACCCCTACCATTAAACTGACGGATCATTCCCGGCTCATCATCTTGGATATGGTAAAGGGTAATTATAAGCGAAGTACCATCCAGTCTTGGCAGGAAGCCGCGTTGGTTCTGGGTTTATATGAATATGTTTCCAAAACAGGAGATGCTGCTGTAAGAAATGCCATCCAGAATTTTTTCGATTCTAAAATAAATCAAACAGGATGGAAAGTGAAACCTACCGAAAGTGACCACGCCATTTTGGGATATGCTTTACTCCATGCAGATTTCATCGACCATTCCAAATATAAGACTGCGCTGGATGAAACGTATCAAATGATTCTTTCCTTGAAGGGGGAAGACGGAACAGTGGCGTATAAAAACCATAACCGCGATTACCGGTTTGTAGATACTATCGGTTTTATCTGCCCGTTCCTGGTGAACTATGGCTTACTATTCAATATTCCCGAAGCGGTTGATTTGGCAGTAAGTCAAATTACGGAATACCAGAAATACGGGATGATGAATGAGGAGAATATTCCCTGCCACACCTACAACGTTCACACCAAAATCCCGACCGGGCTTTTCGGTTGGGGGAGAGGAATCGGATGGTTCGTCATCGGATTGATTGATTCCTGGAATATACTTCCAAATGATCATCCGCAGAAAAAAACTTTAGAGGAAATCATCGTGAAGACTGCAAAATCGGTTTTGAGGTTTCAGCGGGGAAATGGAGGATTCAACTGGCTTGTTTTTGTGAAGGAATCAAGAATAGATTCTTCCACGGTGGCCACTTTGTGCTGGTTTTTCACTTTGGCGTACCAAATCCCGGAAATTTCAGAAGCCTGTCTTTTGGCGAAAGAAAAAGGCCTGGATTATTTGCAGTCAGTGACCCGAAGAAATGGTGCGGTGGACTTTTCCCAAGGCGACACCAAAGCGATCGGGGTGTATTCACACAGTTTTGATATTCTGCCTTTTACGCAGGGATTTGTACTAAGAACTATACTAAATTGATAAGATGATGTCAATATTACTTTTAAAAATTTTCATCAGGAATTTTCCATATATTTCATTAAGGTCATTAATGCTAAATAGAATTGGTGGAAGACGCAATTCTGATTCTGTAATTGTTGCTTTTGGAAAATTTAAATATAAGTTTTATAAAGGGGCAAAAATCAATATCCAAGGTGGGCAGTTAACATTTAATCAAATTTTTTCGCATCCGGAATTGTCAGAAGGATTATTGAAAATGCTTGAAAATTCCCAGATAAATGTAACGAAAGGGTTTAGTATTTTTGAAGGAAGTCATATTATTTTAATGGAAAATGCCAAATTGAATCTTGGGAGCGGTTATATCAATAGAGGTGTAAAAATCCGCTGTTTCAAAGAAATCAGCATCGGTGAGCAGGTGGCGATATCTGAAAATGTAACCATTTGGGACTCGGATGCCCATGCTATTATCGGGAAAGAAGATGAAATGACTCAACCAGTGCGAATTGGGAACAAAGTTTGGATTGGAACCAACAGTGTTATTTTAAAAGGAGTAACAATAGGAGACGGAGCCATCATTGCGGCTGGTTCTGTTGTGACCAGAGATGTTCCGGCCGGTTGCCTTGCTGGAGGGGTACCAGCAAAAATTATCAGAAAAGATGTAAACTGGGACTAAATGAATACGGGGAGTCGAACATCTAATTCATTGAAAAATATTTTATTTGGGATTACTTCGCAGGTGCTGCAGATTGTGCTGAGTTTTGTCGCACGTACGGTTTTCATCAAATATTTGGCCATTGAATATTTAGGAATTAATAGTTTATTCAGTAATATCCTGATGATGCTTTCACTGGCAGAACTAGGTGTGAGTGCGGCTTTTGTCTATTCGCTTTACAAACCTTTAGCAGACAAAGATGAGTTCACTATTTCTGTAATCCTAAAGTTTTATAAGAAAGTTTATTGGATTATTGGGCTATTTATTTTCTTTTCTGGACTTATCTTAATTCCTTTCTTAGACCACTTCATCGCTCAGAAACCGGCTGCAATCAATGAAGATATCCGTATAATTTATTTTATTTTTCTATTTAACACGTCGTCTTCGTATTTCTTCTCTTACAAGATTTCGCTTCTTAATGCTGACCAACAAAATTCGGTTGTTACCATCAATCAAATGAAGTTCCTTATTTTGCAAAATATCTTGCAGATTCTTGTACTTGTGTTTAAAACGAATTTCATCGCATACTTGTTGGTACAGACTTTGACACAATTTGCCTCTAATTATTATGTTTCTCATTTGGTTGATAAAAGATATTCTTTCCTACGGAAGTTCAAAACAGGGATTATTGACCGGAACTTAAAAAAAACTATTATTTCAAATACTAAATCAACATTTTTGATTAAAGTTGGCGGGGTAATGGTAAACGGAACTGACAATGTTTTTATTAGCTATTTTGTGGGACTAGCGATATTGGGAAAATTTTCAAACTATCTGATGCTGGTTGCGCTGGTCTCAAATTTCACGGCGATCATATTCGCAAATTTAAGTTCAAGCATCGCCCATTTGATTGTGACAGAAAGGAAAGAGCAGCAACGGAAGATATTTTATTCGCTTAATTTTCTCAACTTTTGGATTTTCGGAGTTTGCGCATTAATGATTGTTTTCCTTGTGAATGATTTCATCAAACTCTGGATTGGCGAACAATTTTTGCTCGGCCGCGAAATTTCGATACTGCTGGCGGTTAATTTTTTTATGGTCGGAATGCAGAGCGGATTTTGGACATTTAAAGGAGCATACGGTTTTTTCAAACAGGGAAGGTATGCTGTTCTGGGAACGGCTTTAATTAATTTGGTTCTGTCTTATTATGGTGGGCTGCATTTTGGTATTTTAGGAATTATTGGAGCCACTGCCATCGCGCGGCTGGTGACCAATTTTTGGTACGATCCTTATGTGGTCTTGAAATTAGGATTGAATGAAAATCCAATGAGGTATCTACTAAAATTTGTGAAGTATCTTTTGGTTTTGGGCATTGCAGCCGTGGTGACTTTTTTTGCCAGCTCATTTTTATCCTTCAGTGGACTGGTTAATTTTGTTTTAAAAGCGACCATTTGTTTTACGTTGGTAAATTTATTTATCATCCTGGTTTTCAAGAACTCCCCAGAATTCATTGCATCATTGGAAAAACTTAAACAAGTCCGAACGATACTGTTTGCAAAAATTATGAAAAAATAAACAATGAAACTCCTCTATATTACCAATGGCATTACTGGTGCAGGCAGGCTCGAAAGGGCACTTTCAGTAAAGCTATCAATGCTTGCGGTAGATTTTTCCCTAGGTGACACGAAAGCAATCGGGTTGTATTCCCAGAATTTTGACATCCTGCCTTTTACCCAAGGTTTTGTATTGCGGACATTAAACTATTCCCTAGATGCTTTTTAATTCCATAAGCTTTGCCATATTTTTTCCAATAGTGTTTGTGCTCTATTGGTTTTTCTGCAGCAAAAATTATAAATATCAAAATTTATTGCTGTTAGTGGCCAGTTATTATTTTTATGCAAACTGGGACTGGCGTTTTATGTTCCTTCTGATCTTCTCCACGGTACTGGATTATGTTTCGGGATTAAAAATAGAAAATGCAGAAAGCCAACACTGGAGAAAGTTTTGGCTGTGGCTCAGCATCGGAATTAATCTGGGTTTCTTAGGCTTTTTCAAATATTATAATTTTTTTATAGAATCATTCGCCACCTTTTTTCAAAGCATTGGCTTAAGCGTAAATATTTGGACTCTGAAAATTATACTTCCTGTTGGGATTTCATTTTATACTTTCCACGGTCTGTCTTATGTTTTGGATATTTATAACCGTAAAATAAAAGCCGAGCACAATTTTGTTGATTACAGCGTTTTTGTAAGTTTTTTTCCGCTTTTGGTAGCGGGTCCAATTGAAAGGGCAACTCATTTACTCCCTCAGATTCAAAAAGCTAGAACTTTTAATTATACCAAAGCGGTTGACGGTTTGCGGCAAATCTTATGGGGACTCTTTAAAAAAATCGTCATTGCCGATAATTGCGCAGAATATGCCAATATGATTTTTAATGATTCTGCCCATCAGTCCGGCAGTAATTTGGTGATGGGTGCATTATTTTTCACGGTTCAAATCTATTGCGATTTTTCAGGCTACTCAGATATTGCCTTGGGAACTGCGCGACTGCTAGGAATCGAACTCTTGAAAAACTTTTCCTTCCCTTATTTCTCTAGGGATATAGCGGAATTCTGGCGTCGCTGGCACATCTCTCTTTCAACGTGGTTCAGGGATTACCTTTACATTCCTTTAGGTGGAAGTAAAGGAGGCACGTGGATGAAAATAAGAAATACGTTTGTTATATTTATCGTAAGTGGTTTCTGGCATGGCGCGAACTGGACTTTTATTGTTTGGGGATTTTTGAATGCGCTATACTTCCTACCTTTAATGTTAACTAATAAAAACAGAAATAATCTGCAAGTGGTCGCAATGGGTAAATTAATACCTTCGCTAAAAGATGCTTTTAAAATATTAATTACCTTTACTTTAACAGCTTTCGCATGGATTTTTTTTAGAGCTGAAGATTTAACGCATGCTTTTTCATTTATCAAAGGAATATTTAATAAGTCCACTTTGAGTTTTCCTACCGTTTTTCCTGTCGCAATCATAGGGTTATCTTTATTTTTCTTTGTGGTTGAATGGTTTGGTAGGGAAGATAACTTTGCAATCGAAAAGCTGTTTTTCAAATCTAAGCGAATAATGAGGTATATATTTTATTTTATTTTGATCATCCTAATTTATATTTTTGCTGGCAAAGAGCAGGAATTTATCTATTTCCAATTTTGATGATGAAGCTATTCTTGAAAAAGACGGGATTATTCTTATCCATAACGCTGGTAACAGTGCTTGTGGTCATTTTTGCATCAAAAGCCATCGCATTACGGCTTTTTAACTTTCATCAGCCCATGATTGAAACGGTTATTTTGGGAGATTCCCAAACTCAATGTGGTCTTGATGATAAAATACTACCTCATACTCTGAATTTATCTGAAAGTGCCGATACCTATTTCTATTCTTATGTAAAGCTGAAAAGAATGCTTGAGCATAATTCGCAAATCAAGAAAGTTGTCCTTGGATTTGCAGACCATAACTTAACCGAGAATCAGGATCGTTGGCTCCATGATAATGAAATAAACAGTTTTAAACTGCCGATTTATTTCTTCATGTTTGACAAAAATGATTTATTTGATTTTGCAAAAATAAATAAGGCACAGATCATTGTCCATTCCCATACAATATTGAAACGGAATTTCTCCCATTTATTAAGAATTTACAGACATGAAAAAATAGAAAAATTTGGAATAGGGGGATTTCTCGCGCTTAGTAAGGAGGCAAAGAAGGAAGAACAAAAGATTCAGAATCGGAATGTGCAAAAAACTTTACAGCCCAGTTCTTTAGATTCAAAATATTTGCTGAAAATCTATGCATTATGCCAAAGCAAAAAGATTTCTTTAGAATTAATTTCGCTTCCTCAATTTGAAAATACATTGCAAAAAAAGGCACATAATATTGATGAACTTCGTCCTTATAAAAAAAGAGCTGATCTCTATTGGCATGAAAATCTACCAAATGCAAATTATGTGGATTTCAGTAATTATCAATTACAAACGAAAGATTTTGCTGATGGAAGTCATTTAAATAAAAATGGTGCCGTCCTTTTTTCTAGAATGTTAATTGATTCTCATGTGCTTAATTGACTTTAGTGATCTATTTAATTCTGCCTTTGTATAATAATTTAAAAAAGATATTGAAACTCCCCTACATCACCAATATAGTCAAGTTCCAAATTAGACAAGATTCTAAACCTCAACCTCATTTGTTTATTTAATTAAACAATATCGCTTATTTTTGCTTATTGCAACAATCAAAACAATGGACGAAGTTCATTTAACCAAAAATATATTCAAAGAAAACACCGGAATCAATCTTCTTCAAAAACCCATGAAAATCTATTTGGAGAATACCAATTTGATGTATTTACTTGCGGAAAATGAGGTAAGCAAGGGAAATATACGCGAAAGCTTTTTTGCGAATCAGGTCGGATATCAAAACAGGCTTAACTATATTTCGAATACCGATTTTTTGGTCAATGGGAAATATGCTTTTGAAATTGGAGGCAAAAACAAATCTGCAAAACAACTTTTAGGAAAACTCAATTCTTTTGTGATCAAAGATGACATTGAAATCGGAAGGGATCAAAACCATTCCGTTATGGTTATTGGGTTTCCTGTATTAAAAAATGAATGGTCAAAAAAGTCCTACTTTTAGTTTATGAAACTCCACTACATCACCAACAGTATCACCGGAGCGGGCGGACTCGAAAGGGAACGTTGGGTGAAAGCATCCATGCGTGCGGAGGATGATTATGAGGTACATGTCCTTACCTTGAACAAATCAGGAAAGGAGCGCTAAGAAAAGAGCGGGCTTCACAATTGGTTCGAATTCTACCATGTGAACTGGAAGCTTTTCAAGAAAATCCTTTCCTGAAAATTTGATGATTAAGGGGCATAGAGCTAAGATAATTTATTGGTGAGAATTTCAGATCATGTGTAAAAAAAATCTTCAAAACCAGCCCAAATTTGGCAAAGAAAATAAATAGTCTGGATGAATAATCGCAGAGATAAAGGAGAAATTGATCAAAAAATAAATAAATTTGGCTTTTCTAAATCGAATATTTTTAGATGGTCTGGTATTTTTTATTATAAAAATACAGACGGTTGTTTTCTTGGTTCTTTTAAAACATGAAATTATGAACAGTAATATTCCAAAGATCATTCATTTTTGTTGGCTAAGCAATGATGCTTTTCCAAAAAAAATTAAAAGTTATATAGACGGATGGCGAGAAAAACTTCCGGATTACGAGTTTATTAATTGGAATTTTGAACGATTCCCTATCGAGAAAAGCAGATGGGTGCGCGAAGCTTTTGAAGAAAGAAAATATGCCTATGCGGCAGATTATTTACGTTTATATGCGTTATATCATCATGGAGGTATTTATCTTGACACCGATGTGGAAGTGGTAAAATCTTTTGATGATCTTTTACATTTGCCATATTTTATTGGCACAGAAGGTGATGAGTATATCGAGGCGGCAGTGATAGGTTCTCAAAAAAGCAACCAATGGATTGGCGAAGTTTTAGCCTATTTTGAAAACAGAAGTTTCATAAAATCAGACGGCAGCTATGATATGATCACGTTACCACGAGTCTTGCGAATGGTTACAGCGACGAACTATAAGACTCGGAAAATAACCTTGGACGAAGACTGTCAAAAGATACTAAGTGAAGATCGGCACCTAATTGGTCTCTTTCCAAAAGATTTTTTTTGTGCGAAGGATATGGGAACTGGCGAAATTCAAAAAACAAAAAACACCTATACCGTTCATCATTTTGCCATGTCTTGGGTCCCAAAAAATAAAAAAAGGATTTCAGATTTTAAAAGATTTTTGATGAAGACCTTTGGTGTAAGAAGAATTGAGACGGTTATTGATTTTCTAAAACTTAAGAAATTGAAAAGTTTTAGCTAATGAAAGTCCTATATCTTACAGATCAAACCTACTTGCATGGTGGAGTGGAGAAAGTACTTTCGCAAAAAGCGAACTGGCTTGCCAATCGCAGTGATGATGAGGTAATCATTGCCACCTATAACCAAAATGGTAATCAACCGGTTTATCCATTTAGTCCAAATATCAGAATGTTGGATATGGGGGTGAATTATGAAATAGGGAAAAGCTACTTCGATTCCATCAACCTCTCCAAAATACCAAAGCACCGGAGAAAATTGCAAGCATTATTCAATGAAATTCAGCCGGATCTGGTGGTAAGCTGCAGCTTTGGTCCGGATTTTTATTTTTTGCCATTTATTGGAAAAAGTATTCCTAAAATTAAAGAATTTCATTCTTCCAGATTTTTTTACCGGAAAAATAGATCTATTAAGGATAGAATACTTCACCGCCTCAGTAGTATCATTGAAAAGAAGTTTGAATGCATCGTAGTTCTAAATGAAGACGAAAGATCTTTTTACACTGGAGACAAAGTTGCTGTCATTCCGAACCCTACCGAACTTTCAGAATACCGCGCAGATGGTACTTCTAAAAAAATTTTGGCGGCCGGCCGGATTTCCCCAGTCAAAAATTTTGGCGATTTAATAGAATCGTTTGCAAAAGCGGCGAAGGAGATTCCAGATTGGGAACTTCATTTTTTTGGTGAAGATTACTTGGGTATTCAGGCCAAATTGCAGTCCCGAACAGACGAACTGGGTCTGTCACACCAAATAAAATTCATGGGGGTAACTGATGATTTAAAGAAAGAAATGCAGACTTATAGCATCTACGCCATGACTTCTGAGACGGAATGTTTTCCAATGGTTTTGTTGGAGTCCCTGTCGGTTGGGTTACCGGTAATTAGCTATAATTCACCAACCGGTCCAAAACATATTGTGACCGATGGTGAGGACGGCATGATGGTTCCTTACAAAAATTTGGATATTTTTACAGAAAAATTAAAACTCCTGATGTCCAATGAAAATTTGCGCCAAAAAATGGGTGAAAATGCCAGAGAAAATGCAAGACGTTTTGAAATTTCAAAGGTGATGAATCAATGGAAAAAGCTTTTTCATCACCTCACTCAACCTTAACCTTAACCTCAACCTCAACCTCAACCTCAACCTTAACCTCAACCTTAACCTTAACCTCAACCTCACCCCCCGCCCTTGTTCGACTGGATTCCCATATATAGTTATACGCCGGTATATTATCACCTGATGATGCTTTTCTTGCTCATCACTTTAGTGCACAGTTATACCAATAACCTTTTTGATAATTCCACGAAGACCTTTTCCTCAGTATTCGGTTACCTTTTGCTAATCTGGATATTGCTGTATCTTGGAACGAGACCGATAAGCTATGTATTCGGGGATATGGGGACTTATGGCAAAACCTATAACCAGATCGTTTCTGGAGGTCAAGTCATTATTAAGAAAGATTTCTTGTTTAATTACTTTATGGTTTTTTGCACAAAGATAATAAGCGACCGGGTTTTCTTCTTTGTGGTCGCATTGATTTATATCCTGCCATTGTACTTGTTTTCCAAGAAATATTGCGGGACTTATTGGTATTTCGTTTTCTTCATATTTGTCAGTTCGTATATGTTTTGGCCGTTCGGCACCAATGGGATTCGAAACGGGATGGCTACCTCACTTTTTGTACTAGGGTTGTTTTTCTACGAGCGTAAAATTGTGACGTATGCACTCATGGCTTTGTCATTCGGGATCCACAGTTCGTTGGTTATTCCAATTGCTGCGTTTGTGGTTTCCGGTATCTACAAAAATCCAAAAGTCTATCTGTCTATTTGGTTGGCGGCCATTCCATTGTCGTTGATAGGCGGAGGTTTTTGGGAGGGCTTTTTCGGAGGCTTGGGATTTGGTGACGATACCCGTGCTGAAGATTATCTGACGAAGGGGAATGTCAACAATGATGTGTTTGCCTATACCGGCTTCCGATGGGACTTCCTGTTGTATTCTTCTTTTGCAGTATTCGCAGGATGGTATTTTATTTTTAAGAAAAATATCACAGACCAATTCTATATTCATCTTTGGGGAATTTACATGATCGCCAACGCCTTCTGGATTTTGGTCATCCGTGCGAATTTTTCGAACCGATTTGCCTACCTTTCATGGTTCCTCATCGCGCCGATCATAGCCTATCCGACGATGCGCTATAAATTGTGGAATGATCAATATAAAATTATTGGTGGGATCTTATTTGTGTATTATTTATTTACCTATCTAATGTTTATAAGAGGATGATAGACAAAAAAATAGTTTTTTTTCCCGGTCTAAATGGTATTAGAGCACTTGCAGCGATCGGGGTTATGTTATCGCATATTGCGTTGTCATTTAAAAACACTGACGTTGGATTTTATCTGTTTGGCTCGAAGGATGGCAAGCCTAAATCTTGGGTACTTGGAGAGCATGGTGTTACTATGTTTTTTGTACTTAGTGGATTCTTGATCACTTACCTATTATTAAAAGAACGGCATACAAGTGGCAAGATACATATTGCATCGTTTTATAAGAGGCGGATTCTCCGTATTTGGCCACTTTATTATTTATATCTTTTCGTGGTTTTGCTCTATCTCTATATAGTAGGAGCTCCTGCTAATATAACAAGTTCAGGACCTTACTTTTACTTGTTTTTTTTGGCGAATATCCCTTTCATACTTGAGAAAGCTATTCCGTCGTTAGCACATCTTTGGTCTATTGCTGTGGAGGAGCAGTTTTATATTTTTTGGCCATTGTTTTTCAAAATATCAAACCAGCTATTGCTAAAAATAATTCTCGTATTTATAGTGGTATTATCAATTACTAGGGTAGTCCTATGGTATTATATGCCGTTTTCCGTTCCGGCTTTATTATCTGTCGTTAATAGATTCGACTGTATGCTTATTGGTGCCAGCGGCGCTGTATTATATTACAAGAAAAGCAGCGCTTTTTTAAAAGTTGTAGATAATAAGCTGACGCAATTTATTGCTTTAGGTATTTTGTTCTTAATGCTTATCAATAGATTTGTTTTTTTTAACTCTATCATTGAAGTTTTTGTTGTTGAACTCTTAACACTCGCGATTATTATTGGCCAAATAAATGTAAAAAATCGTCTTGTAAACTTTAATAATCGAACAATGGATTATATTGGGAAGTTGTCCTATGGTATTTATATTATTCATGTTTTAATCCTGCATTTGGTTTCCGAGTATATTGACTGGTCAGTAATAGAAAATGAAATATTTAAAATATTTGCTATTTATTTTACTGTAATTGTCCTCACGCTATTTTTGGCACATATCAGTTATAATTTTTTTGAATTAAGATTTTTACGGCTGAAAAATAAATATGCTTATGTGAAGTCCGCATCATCAAATACTTTCGATATTTTTAAAAAATAGTAATATGTCTTTTTTTACTAATGAAAAAACTCACCATCTTCACGCCCACCTTCAACCGCGCCCATCTTTTGCCGCGGCTTTATGAAAGTCTGAAAAACCAGTCTTGCAAATCGTTTATTTGGTTGGTCATTGATGATGGTTCAAAAGACGGCACTGGAGCGTTGGTTGGCAAATGGCAGAAAGAAGGTTTTGTACCTATTCAATATATCTTTCAAGAAAACCAGGGAATGAGTGGTGCGCACAACACCGCCTACAAAAACATTCAAACCCCATTTAATACCTGCATTGATTCAGATGATCAACTGGCGAATGATGCGGTTGCCATCATCTACAGCGAAATTGAAGATATTGAAAAGCGTGATGATATCGCCGGTATCATAGGACTTGACGCAGACTTTGACGGAAAAATTTTGGGCGATCGATTCCCGGATGATTTGAAATACACCACCCTCAACGATTTCTACAAAAAATACCATCTGAAAGGTGACAAAAAATTGGTGTACAAAACCCAAGTGATGCAAAGCATCGAAGAATACCCGCTGTTTAAAAACGAGAAATTGGTCCCGCTCAGTCATAAATACCTGCTTGCGGACCAGCATTTTCAGTTGAAAACCGTCAATAAGATTCTTTGCCTCGTGGAATACCAGGAAGATGGCTCTACGAAAAACATGCTGAAACAATACCGGCGACATCCCAGGGGTTTCGCCTATGCCAGAATTGCTAGGATCAATTTGGAGAGCAGTTTTAAGGATAAATTCCAAAATGCCATGCACTTGGTTTCATCCTCCTTTTTTACCGGCGATTTTGCTTCATGGTTCAAAACCCGATATACCATGTTGGTGCTTAGTGCAGTTCCTGCCGGCATTTTATTGAACCTTTATGTAAGGCTTAAAACCCAGAAAAATCCATGAGGGTACTGCATGTCATCAACAGTTTGAGGATGGGCGGTGCAGAGAAACTCATCGCCGAAACCTTTCCAAAATTGGCGAAGGCAGGAATCATGGTGGATCTGCTGTTGCTTCATCAGGAAGAAACTCCATTACTCCATGAACTGCGAGAATTAAACTGCTGTAAGATTTTTCAAACGGACGCCAAAAGTGTGTATTCACTTCGGAATGTAACCTGGATTATGCGTCACCTCAAAAATTATGATGTGGTTCACGCCCATCTGTTCCCCTCGACTTATTTTCTGGCCTTAGCCAAGAGAATATCGTTTTCGCCGATTCCAATCATTTTTACAGAACACAGTACCAGTAACCGTCGATTTAGAAATAAACGGTTGAAATGGTTGAACAAAGGGTTTTATCAGATATTTCAGAAAATCATCTGCATCACCGAAGAAGTAAAAAGTGCGGTTCAAAATCATGTGGGAATATCCGATGAAAAGCTTGAAGTCATCCACAACGGGATTAACATTGAAAAATTTGATCAGGCATTGCCCATGGATAGAGCGAATGTGGACCCGGGATTAAAAGATTCCGACTTCCTGCTCGTGCAGGTATCTTCATTTCGTCCGCAAAAAGACCAGGCCACCGTGATCAGATCGCTAGAGCTATTGCCTGAACATGTGAAACTGATGTTGGTAGGTGACGGTGATTTAAAGAAGGAACAGATGGAACTGGCTGCCGAATTAAACCTTGGAAATAGAGTGTTTTTTTTGGGGAATCGGTCTGATGTGCCGTCACTTTTAAAGACCGCAGATGCGGTAGTGCTGTCTTCAAACTACGAAGGATTTGGGCTTGCTATCGTGGAGGGCATGGCGAGTGGCAGGCCTTCTATTGCGTCCGAAGTCCCCGGTTTGGCGGAAGTTGTTGAAGGGTACGGGATTCTGTTCCCGAAGGGAGACGCAAGCGTGTTAGCCAACGAAGTTTCCCGTTTGATGAATGACCGGGCGTATTATGAAGAAACTGCTAAAGAAGGATTGGAAAGAGCGAAGCAGTTTGATATTACTCTGATGGTTGAAAAGACGGTTCAGCTTTATCGGGAATTATTGAAGATGCAAGTTAATTCTCCAACGGAAATAAGGGAATAAGGTTTAAGACCGGGGTGATTGAAGTTTTGTTACTAAGGGAATAAGGTTGGTACGAAGAATTTATTGACTTGTGGTATTCTTGAACAGTGCGGCACCACAAAGTTTGAATGTTACCGGAAAATAAAGATACCTCTCGGCTCATAATTCTTCGGAACTGCCCTGTTTTTAATGGAGCTCGAATCTCCGGTAATTTCTCTACATCTATGCCATTACATTTTTTAAAATATAGTGTTGATAAAAAACCTCGGGATACAAATGCGGGGTAGAAATATTGTTGTTAGAATTGGACTTTATTAATTTTATTTAAAAAATACTAGCGGTTATGGTTTTTTCATTTGCATGCAATCAATTAATAATCGGTTTACAAATCTCTAGTGAGAATTTATATCTTTGTTATCTACATTTATAAAATTATGAATCATAGAAAAATATGTATTGTGGGTGCGGGCGGCTTTGGAAGAGAGGTGTTCTGCGGGTTTAAGAATGATTTCCTGGCTACCGGTGTGGCTGTTAATGAAATCGTGTTTATGGATGAAAATATTGAGCTGAGAGGGAGTCAAATCTTGGGGGTTCCTGTCATCATGTTTGAGGATTTTGACCCGGCTGTTTATCAGGTCGTCATCGCGGTGGGTGAGCCGGAAACCAGAAAAAGAATAGTGGAAAGATTACCGGCCAACACCGTTTATAGTTCTTTGACTCATTCTAACGCAACCGTTATGGATTTGACTTCAGTAGGTGAAGGAAGCGTGATTACTTCTGGAAGTATTTTGACAACAAATATTACCGTGGGAAAACACGCGCATATCAACCTCAATACAACGATTGGTCATGACTGTGTAATTGGCGATTTTTTTACCACAGCTCCAGGGGTAAATATCAGCGGTTACTGTAAAATTGGCAACGGAGTATATTTCGGAACCAATGCTTCTGTGAAAAACGGCATCACCGTTTGTGATAATGTTACCGTAGGAATGGGTGCAGTGGTAACTAAGGATATTTTGGAAGAGGGGATTTATGTTGGGAACCCACTTCGAAAGTTAGAGCGAAAATAATCGCAAAAAATTTCATCTGGAAGGTTTCACGTCATCATGAATCTTTTCACCATAACAATTGTTGATGTTTTTTACCGAGAGGCGATTGTTTTTTTGAATATTCGTCTGCTAAGGAAATAAGGAAATAAGGTTCAAAACCTGGGTGCTTGAAGCCCTGTTACTAAAGGGATAAGGTTGGGAGGGAAGAATTTGTTTTTCCAGTCATGTCATCGGGCATGAGCCGTTATTTACCACGTTTTCATGAAAATACACCTAAAAACCTTATTCCCTTAGTAAAAAAAACGATAGGGTCATTTTTAACCTTATTCCCTTAGTAGAAAACCATAGCAGGATCGTTTTGACCTTATTTCCTTATTAAGCGGCAAAATCTGCTGAGACGATAAGTAGCGGTGCTTTTTCCACGCGATAAAATCGCGCGTTAGCAGTGTCCTCCATCAACTGCAAAAGCAAAAGCTTAACCGAACAGGTCAAGCTTTGGTTATTTTATGGATCAATTCTTCGATGAGCCTGCTTTTCTCTTTTTCTGTTTCCAATAAACGCTCATAAAGCTTTTTGTTCTCCTCAAAGGATTCGAGTAATTTGTCAAGTGGATTGAAGGTGCAATTTGGGTTGATTGCATTCAAGGTTGATTCATCATTACTGGTAAATGTATTGCTGATAATATTGAAAACCGCTTCTTCCGAAAAATTTTTCAGCGCATCCACCGAGATTTCCAACGCTTTGGCAATGGGTTCCAGTTTGGTGTCCTCCAGATCCTCCGCATTTTCATAAAGGGAAATTTTCTGCTGGCTCACCCCCAGCAGTTCGGCCAGGGTTTCCTGCTTCATTCCACGCATTTCCCGGATCCTCGCGATATTTCTGCCGATGTTTTTCTTGGTGGTAGTGCTCATTGATTCTAGTTTATGAAACCAAAGATAAGAAATTATTAGATACTCCGCCCCCTTGTTTTTTACATTTTATGCGTGGTAAAATACATCCGTCGGTGGTTCGGTACCCGGATGGGGAAGCTGAACTTGCGGTAAAATTTTATAATTATGCCACACCGAATCAACCTCCCCAACCATCATCCGCATCATCAGCAACTGACGGAGACCCTTAATTCTTTTGCAGCCCAGTACGATGTGCTGCGGGTGTTCCTGAGCTATTCGCAAGCTTCGCAAAAACACCTGCTCATCATCCATATCGGCAACCTGCGCGTCCCTGAAACGCTTTCAGAAAGTAAATGGATCAGAAAAGCATTGGAGCATTACCACACCCAGGTCATCATCCTGGGAAGCGTGGATATCCGCCGACATCTGAAGCTGGGAAGCCTGTGGATCAATCGGCACTGCAATGGGTCCTCTTTCATCTTTAAAAAAGAGGGACATGAGTGGACTTATCCCAACCTGGATAAGCAACTCAAAAAGCACCAGCGATTCCGGGAAGATTATTTCCGCCAACGCGATCTGCTCAGTACAGAGATCCAAAGGGCAAAAAACAATAATGCTCTGACGATGGCCTATCACCTGTACATATCGCTCTTTGAACACCATCTGCTTCATCTGGAACTTCTGTGCACAGGCAGATATTTTTATCAGGATCATCTCAATGAGCGTTTCCTGAGACTCGAAAAGTATTTGCCGGAGATCAAAAGGATGATGCTGAAGAAGACCGGAACCCGCTACTACCTGATCGAGGCGCTGTTTTCTGCAATAAAAGCGGATGAAGAGCAAGAACCCATGATGCTGGAAGAGGAGTTTGAAGGTGCGATCTCCACTTTTGAAGAACAGCTTTATGGCTTGGTACAGCGTACGTTTAACGAGACCAAAAAAGCGGTGAAGCCAATGATTGGCAGTGAAACGGGGATCCCAGAAAAGGTGCCGGCTTCTCCCTGCGAACCAGTGATCAGCATCTTGACCCAACACTACGCAATAGATGAGATTTTCCTATTTCATCAGGAGGAAATCTCTGAATCCGACCGTGGAACCACCGTTCTGTATCTTCTGCTCATCAGCAACAGAATCAGCCATCAAGATCTTTGCAACATGATGCAGATGGTTTTGCAACAAACCGAGGGACGATTCAGCATCGTGCCTATTGCCCACTCCAAAACCTGGATTCAGGAGCATCTCTGCGAGTACCAGCGGTTCTTCCAAAAAATAATGACTCCGCAAAATGCCATCTTTTTGGCTGATGTTCCGTCGGTAATCCATTGGCATACCGAGGCCATGATAATTGTTGCCGAGACCATCTACGATAGAAGCTGCCTACAACTGTATGAAAATTACAGGGCATTCCGTTCCCGGGAAGGGCAGGGGACCCATGAAGGATTGGGTCTGATGATCAGCGGTCTATTCTACCGCGCCTGTACCATGCTGATCCATTCCTCGCTTCACTACCGTCCAAACCCTATTAACATCCGTATTCTCTGGAAGCTTTGCCAATATGCCGAACCCAAGGTGAAACTCCTGGATTTCCTCATCCAAAAACTGCCCTTCGATTTCTTTGAGTTTCTGAATCCCTCTAAAAATCTGTTTAAGAATTTCTGCCGCCTCGAGGAAGAAGAGCTGTGCATCCTGGATGAGTTGGCGCAAAGTTTTTTTGCGCTTTTGGATCGCTGAGATGGCAGTGGGAGGGACGGAGGTCCTGATAGCGATCGGGAAGAGGGATGGCGTAGCAGTTTGTCTGTCAAAAGGTAGGGGATCCTGTTCCCGAAGGGAGACGCAAGCCTTTTAGCCAACGAAGTTTCCCGTTGGATGATTGACCGGGAGTATGATGAAGAAACTGCTAAAAAAGGATTGGAAAGAGCGAAGCAGTTTGATATTACTCTGATGATTGAAAAGACGGTTCAACTTTATCGGGAATTATTGAAGACGCAAGTTAATTCTCCTACGGAAATAAGGGAATAAGGTTTAAGACCGGGGTGTTGGAAGTTTTGTTACTAAGGGAATAAGGTTGGGGTGGGAAGAATTTGTTTTACCAGTGATGTCATCGTGCATGAGCCGCGTTTTGCTATGATTTTATGAAAAAAGGCATACCATAAACCTTATTTCCTTATTAACAAAATTTGCGAAGACGATAGTAGCGGTATAATTTCCACGCGATAAAATCGCTCGGTAGCGGTGGGAAGAATTTGTTTTTTCAGTGATGTCATCGTGCATGAGCCGTTATTTACCACGATTTTATGAAACGAGGCATATCATAAACCTTATTTCCTTATTTAACTGCAAAATTTGCGAAGACGATAAGTAGCGGTATTATTCCCACGCGATAAAATCGCGCGTTAGCGGTGAAGACGAATTCTTGATGCTGCTTTTCAGTGTAGGAGATGGGGAGAGTGATCCTGTCGGTAAAGCCGGATATTACCATACAAAAAGCCTTTTGGAAGAGCTTTATATGGATGATTTTTCGGTGGATGCCACCATTTTGAGACTTGAAAGAATTGCAGGAGGAAAATATTGAGCTGCTGATCAAAAGAGTCATCACCCAATACAGGAAAAAGAAGCCCAGCAGACCCTGAGAAAGTTCCGGGCTTCTACCATGGATGAAAGAGGTAACGCTGTATCCTGAAGATATGCAGCATACCCTGCTTGCAATGCAAATGTAGAGAAAAAGAGTTAAAAGAGTGCAGAATTATCATATTTTAACTTTTTTAAGGGACACGCATTTTCTAGGCACTCTCGGTAAGTCGAGCGACCGCGGTGACAAAACAAAATGCCACACGATAGATTCGCGGCAGCGGGGAGCAAAAAGCAGGTCTGAAGTGAGTGCGCTGCGGAGTGTGGAGGTAATGGGGTAGAGAGCTGTGCATTTCCCACTCGATAATATTGTGGTAGCGGTGAAAATGAAAACCTTATTGCCTTAGTAAACCCAAAGACAATAAGGAAATAAGGGAATAAGGTTGGGGTGGGAAGAATTTGTTTTTCCAGTGATACCGTTGAGCGTGAGCCGCGATTTGCGATGATTTTATTAAAAAGGCATATCATAAACCTTATTTCCTTATTTAACTGCAAAATTTGCGAAGACGATAAGTAGCGGTATTATTCCCACGCGATAAAACCGTGCGGTTTCCATGAACTATCCATGAAGTATCCATGAAGTATCCATGAACTATCCATGAACTATCCATGAAGTATCCATGAAGTATCCATGAAGTATCCCTTAAGCATCCTTCGTGGGATTTTGGAGGCGATATGGTTTTATTCGGCAAAAATGGACGGAAACGGCAGGTTCCGGAATAAGTTCTCGTTGGCGGAAAAAACGGCTGTGAGCGGCACGGACACTTGCTTTGCTGGGTTTTAATGACAAATTTTGCTCTGTGATCACAAGGGCTTGAACGGGTGTGCCTCAACATCCGAATGTTCATTTTAAAACTTAAAAACAATGGCAAGACAAAAAGGTATTGTTAAACTGAAAGGTACGATGGGCGACATCACGTTCTACCGTACGAGAGATGGCTACATGGCCAGAGAGAAAGGCGGCATTACCGCCGAACGAATGCGAAACGATCCCGCATTCCAGAGAACCAGAGAGAATATGGCGGAGTTCGGAAGGGCCGGCAAGGCCGGTAAGATGCTGAGGGCCTCCTTCCAGGCGCTGCTGCGGACCGCTGCAGATCCAAGGATGGTGGGCAGGCTGACGAAGGAAATGGTGAAGGTGATCCAGCTGGATCCGATCAACCCGAGAGGTCAGCGCACCGTCGTCGACGGGGATATGGAACGGCTCGCCGGTTTCGAATTCAACATCAACGCGAAACTGGGCACGACTTTCTACGCACCGTATGTAAGCACGCTGGACCGAGAGTCGAATACCGCAGGGGTGAGCATTGACCCGTTTGTTCCGACAGACAGCATTGCTGCACCGGCCGGAAGCACCCACTTTAAGCTGGTCTGCGGAAGTTCCGACCTAGATTTCCAAACAGGAGTGTACACCTCTGAAGTCGCAGAATCGGATACGCTGCCGCTGAGCAACGTGCCCACCACTTTGCTGGAACTGGAAAACGGTCTGCCGACGGGTTCGACCCATCCACAGTTCCTTATTTTGGGGATCAACTTCTACCAGGAAGTCAACGGCACGTTTTACGAGCTGAAGAACGGAGCATTCAATGCACTGCAAATCGTGAAAATCTCAGGAACGCCATAAAGCATGGTTCTTGAGCTGATCAGGACTTACCACAGCGGGGGAGTAAAAATTACTCTCCTGCTGCACGGTAAGGAACGGTGTGAAACGATAGCGCTTCCGGGAGGCCACGCTATAAAATCGCGCGGGAGCGTGGCGAATTATTGTTAACCATATAAAAAAAGAGATTATGAATAAGATTATCCGAAGGGTGCAGGAACCCACCCCGCGGTTTTTCCGCAAAATCAGAAATTTCGGGCTGCTGCTCACCGGAATTGCAGGTGCCATCACCACCGCACCGATTGTGCTGCCGGCAGTGCTGACGACCATCGCCGGATATGCGATGATTGCGGGAGCCATCGCAAGTGTGGTGAGCCAGACCGCCGTGGAGAATGAGGACGGGCTATGATGCCGTTCGATTCCACGCTTCGCCTCAGTACGTTCAGCGGGATGGCGCTTACCGTGCTGATGCAGTTGCAGCTTGGCAGTGAGGAGGTTTTGAAGACCGTGGTTTTGGCGGGGGTTGGCGGAGTTTCCAGCTACCTGTTCACGATCGGTTTGAAGTACCTGATTCACTATTACAAGAAAAAGTTTAACCAGTAGAGAAGGCCTCCGGAAGGGGGCTTTTTTGGGAGCTGATAATTTAAAACTAATAATTTTATACTTTAAAATTGTACTGTTTTCAAGGGAGGTTACAACCAGAGTAAACTTCTTCTTCAGCTTCATGCCGTCTGCACGGTAAACATACTCGGTCGTGTTCCCGTTCTGCAGGATCTGCCGCGGCAAATGCAGGTGGTTGTAGGTAATTCCAGAGATCCCCTTGTCGGGCATGACGGTCATTTTGCCGTTCGCGTTGTACGTCACTAACTTTGATACACGAGGGACGATTCACAATCATTTAAAGTATGTTTTTCTGTTAAAAATAACAAAAGCAGGAGTACCCTGCTTTTATTTATCAATTTTTATAATTTATTTTTTATTGACTATCAGTGATATACATTTTCAAAACAGTCCTATCACTAACTTAGGGACATTACCCAGAATAATATTTAAAATAATAAATAACTGCAACAATTATAAAAACAATTCCAGTAATTAGAATAAATTTAATCTGAACATAAAAAATGATTTTAAAGCCATCTTTAAAATAATCTTGGATTTTTTTTCGCTTTACGCCATAATTTGGTTTTCTATTTTTTCTATTTAAGAAATATCCTATAATAACAAACACTAATCCAAAAAGCAAAAACCTATTTGCTTGATCAAAAAATACATCCATCTTATTATTTCTTATTATTCGGAATTATAATTCGTTGTTCAATTTTAGGAGCAACAATTTTATCATATAAAAATGAATGTATTTTTAAAACTACTTTATCAGTTACATATTGCCCCCCAGGTATTCGATCTATTGCTTTACCCATACCTACAAAAACTACATATTTTGTACCCCTATATACTACCATCCTCCAGTTTCCATCAATTCCATCTAAAACCATATTTCCTAATGTCCCAGCAGCAGAAAAACGAGCACCAACATCAGTAAGTACAAAAGACCCTCCTTCCGTAACAGGAGCGAAAAGAATACCTGTTATTTCCATCCAACCTCCAACTTCTTCACTTGTATCAAATAACGATCTTAATTTGACTTTAAGTTTTTCAATCTGAGGATTTGATTTTGCTTTTTGTTTGTCGTCATTTTTCTTTGGTTTTGGATCATCACCTCCATCATCAAAAGACGAATCCATTTCATGCATGGTATGATTCAACCCTGCGACAATCCCCCCAATCACAGCACCCTGCCAGAAGTTTCCGCCAGTAAGTTCAGCACCAATACCGCCACTCAACGCTCCAAAGAAAATTTGTCCTCCTGCCTTTCCTGCCCAATCTCCTGCAACCGCTCCAAATCCTGCTGCTCCCAAGCTTCCAAAAAACCCTCCTGTTGCTCCGCTTAGAAAACCATTTCCCTGCACCAGACTCATTACTCCTTGCGATACGGCGTGCATTCCTGCGCGTACAAATTCCAACCCAACTCCTCCTATAGATTCTTTCAAACCTGATGCAAACTGGGTAAGCTTACCCGCTTCACCTGCCACACTAAATACACTCCCTATACCAAAGGTAACCGCAGCACTTATCCCTCCAATAAATGCAGATTTCAGAATGCCACCGATACCAATCTGCTGTCCCGTAAGACCTGCGGTTATTACGGCAGATGCCAAACCAACCGCTATTCCTATTCCCACCGCTTTCCAGAAAATAGCCAGAGCCAAAAACTGTAAAAACTCCCCACTCGGGTCATTATACATCAGCGGATTGTTCAGCACGTACCCGTACTTGTTGTAGTTCTGCGTATTGTGAGGATCCTGTATATTCTCGTCTGCATTTAAGAAACGTCTTAAAAGAGGATCGTACAGCCTTCCATTCATATGGATCAGCCCGACCTCCGCAAAATGCTCATGGCTGGTGTAGCCTCTGTCTACAATAAGATTTCCATTAGAAAGATAGTTTCTTATCTGCTCTTTATCCGTAACAATAGCGTTGCTGCCAATCTTTAAATGGGTAACATTTCCCCATGCATCAAAGTGTCGCTGCTCCAATTTGGTTCCCGCTTCATCGGTTATCGCCAATATACTTCCTAAATAGTCCTTGTGCAGAAATTTAAAAGAACCGCTGCTCTCCGTATAGTTCTTCAAATATACAATATTTGATTCATACGGCGTACCGCCGATATAGATCAGGTGCTTCTCCTGCCCAGAAATATTATCTTTAATTATTTCAAAACTTCCATCTTCGCTGTAATACTTCGTAAACTTCCCTTCGCTTCCCTCTATAAAGTTACCTCCGTAAGTCACCCTCTGCCGCATTGAGGTTAATCCGTACTCAAAAGCCACATCGCCTTTCAGCCCGTCGATGAAAACAGGGTCGTTGTTCTCGTTGTAGCTGATCTTCTGCAGCAGGTCGCCGTCGTAGTTCGTGGTCCCCACCGTGTTCAGCACCATCCCGCTCGGGCGGTACTTTTTGGCGGCGTTGTCGAACTTGATCGTCCCCACCTCGTCATTCTCGGTGATCCGCCCCTTGTTGTCGTAGAGGTTCCGTTTCTGGTTTTGCGTAAATATCCCCGTCACGGGGTCGGTCCAGTTATAAAGCCGGTTGTTGTCGTCGTACTGGAACTGCTCTATGATGTTGAAGTCGCCGCCGGTTGTTCTGCTGTTCAGCTCGTTCTTTATGGCGTTGAAGCTGTAGCCGATCTGTAATACTGTATTTCCGGTGCCGTTGGCGGCATGGTTGGTGTTGCTCAGAAAACCGCTCGCGGCATAGGTATTCAGGATGTTTACATTCCCCAGCATGGCATTGGTCACCTGCCCTTTGTCATTCACCTCGTTCAGCTGCCACAGGATCTTTCCGGTCCCTTTTTCTTTCACCTGATAGAGCTCGCCGCTCCATGCATCGTCATATATATTCTCAATAGATACTTTGGTCAGCACCCCGGACGAGTACAGCGACTTCTCGTAGGAGGTCACCCGCATCATCTCGTCGTACGTGATGCCCTTCTTCATGAAGTACTTGCCGTTGCTGTCCTCGTACGAGCTCAGCACCCTGCCGAAACCGTCGTAGGTGATGCCGCTGCTGTACGGTTTCCCCAGGGAGGTGCCGTATTTTTTAGTGACCGCTCCCTTATCATTGTACTCGAAGTGGATGGTTTTGTCCGTAACGTTCCCGGTGGTCGTCTTTTCCTTCTGGGTGATCAGCTGCCCCTTGCTGTTGTACTCGTAGGTCTTCTCGCCTTTCGGGCTTTTCACCTTGGACAGCGCGCCCATAAAGCCGCTGTACTGGTATTCGTAAACCCCGTTGGAAGGATCCTCGAACCTTACCTTGTTGCCCCACACGTCGTAGTCGGTCTTTACGATGTTTCCTTCGTAATTGGCCTCGGTATTCTCGCCCGCCGCATTGAACTTGAAGTTGATGATCCCGCCCAAATCCTCCGAAGAGATGATGTTCCCCAAAGGGTCCGCAGTCTGCTTCCTGAAGCGGTTGTTGGCGTTGGTTTCGGTGGTGGTTACCGTTCTGCCGTTATAGGTGGTCACTACTTCCTTTCCGGTAAATGAGGTTGCCTTCACCGGGCGGGAATAGTCGTCATACTCTATGGTATTCCAACGGGTAGCATAATTGGAATAGGGTTCCGATTCTTTGGTTTTCCTTCCTAATTCATCATAAACCGTAGCCACCGATGAATATTCCCCCTGCCCGAACTTCTTCACGGTAGTCCTGTAGTTCTGCCCGACCTTGTTGGTATAAGAGATTTTTATCCCGCCATCCGGCGCATACTCGGTAATTATGGCATCGCCGTTGGATTCCTTCCTGTACTGGTAGGTGATGGTTCCCCCCAGGTTGGTTTTGGCTTTCAGCAGCTTGCCCCAGCCGTCGTACTCGTTGGTGAGCGTATTTCCCAGGGGGTCGGTCTGGGTCAGCAACTGTCCCCAGTCGTTGTAGGTGATTTGGGTTTCCAGGCCCAGATTGTCTGTTTTTTTAATGACGAACCTGCCTTTCGGGTCGTACTGCGCCTTGTCGGTTTTGCTGTAGTTCAGGTCAATGCTGGTGGTGACCGTTTTCTCCGTAATATTCCCGAAGCCGTCATGGTCGTAGGTTTCCAGAAACCATCCGCTGTTGTCGCGGTTCATTGACATTTTGTATTTGAGCAGGTTTCCCTCGTATTCGTATTCCTCCCTTGCTCCCTTGCTATCGCCGTAAACGTTCATGGTTTCGGTTTTGAAGGCGGGTCGCCCGATATAGTAGTCCTTGCCGGTTCCGGATGGGTTGTGGATATAGGACAGCTCAGTGGTGGAAACGGCAAAGCCGTTATTGATGTTGCTGGCCGTCTGAACCGGCAGATAGTATTTTGTGCCGCCCGAAACATCCACATCGTAAATAATTGAACTTTCTGTACGCACATCCTTCAAAAAGTCTTTGCTAACAGACAGCGTAGGAACCGTGGCACTCACCATCTTCGGCTTATCCGCGGCAGAAACCGTGTTGATATCCACAGTGCTTCCGTTCAGCAACTTATCAAACCGGTAGGCGGTGGATTTGAAGGAAAGCAGCTGGGTGTTGCTCTCCGAGATATCCGCCGGGAAAATCTGTGATTCTGTATTGGTCTTAATGCTCCATTCCTTTATCGGGACACCATCGTTCAGCGGGTCGATCTCCGCGCCGCTCCATATCTTGGTATTCTCGAATCCGTCCGAATACCAGGATGAGCGCGCGGTCTGCCGGAAGCCCACCATTCCCCGACCCTGGAGATGGGTAATCAAACCGCGGTACCTGAAATCCTGCTTGCGGATTTTGTTCACGCTGTTTACAGGGATAACCTGGCTAAGCTGGGAAACGGCATAGGATTGTGGTATTTTATCTAGTTCCATATAAGGGAACAGCTCAGATTTCACCGGAGCATATACACCCGGAGAAACAGACGGATCAAGTTCCCTATAGTCAATCTGTGTAGTGACACCCCCCTGCGTTATGGAAGTAATATTTTTATCGAAACCCAAATTATAGTTTGTGAAGGAAATTATTCTTCTGTCCGATGAATTCTGATCAACAGGTTTACAAATAATTAGAATTTTTGAATTTGATGTGTTAATTCTGAAATCTCCATATATCGGATATAAAATATACTTTTGGCGCTCCTCATTGTATATTTGTTTATGATTATAACTCCACTTAATTTGTGAATTGGTTGGGTCGTATTTAAACTCTTTAATTAAGTTAATATATGTATTTGAATTTTCATTTGCTGGTCCATAATAATTGAGCATACTTACAAATTCAGATTTCCCATCATTATCCAGATCCAGCATAACCGGATAGTGAAATGTGTACCCCCAGAAATCAGGCCCATTTTTATAGTTCCATGTAAAGCCTTGTATATCCTCTGTTAAAGAGTTTCCTTTATTAAGATAGAAAGACCATCCATCATTATAATAATCTCCGGAACTTGGATCACGATAATTTATTGGTGCTAAAATTTCAATATTTCCATCTCCATTCAAGTCTCCAAACATAATACGTTCAGTAAGTCCCTTAACTTGGTGTAAATTTTTATAGGTTATTGTATATTGGTCACCAACTTTCTTGATCTCATATTGATAAATATTATTAAGCGGGGTAGAATGGGATCTTATGATAGGAGGTAATGTGCTTTCAATTTGTCCATATTCGGATGGTCTTGTATAAAAACTTACATTGACGTTAGTTCCTGTTTCCTTTATATACATAATATCCTGATTCCCGTCATTATCAAAATCCATGACGGTAGTCTTGCTAAGGATATTCATCTGCAGAGGTGGACTAATAGTGTGGACGCCGCCTGTCACCAGGTCGCCACTATCGATTACCAAATAGCGGTATCCAAGAGTCCTGCAGTCCCATCTTGTCTTTAAAGGATCTTCAACAATTACCTGATTAAAACATTTAGAATCCTGAATAGCAAGTACTGTCTCCGAGAGTCCGTCGGAATCTATATCGATTTCCTTTGTCCCTTGCAGTGCCGACCGGCTTGCCTCACCAATATAATTGTAAGTTGGATCGGGAAGTGGTGGGTAGGTCGAGGGAGAGTACTCATAGTTTGCTGCCGGTATTATTTTAGAGTATTCCAAAACCAGCGGATTATTAAAGGTATTAAGTATGGAGCTGTCTGATTTGATGGAATAGTAGTGTAGTTCGATATCTCCGGTTTCAGGGGGGACATACCCCGTCAAGTGTTTTGCTACAAGTATTCCTTGCCTGGGTTTAATAATATTATCTGCCGGCTTTATATTAAAGGTATAAATAAGAGAACTCGGGAAATAGCTCGAAGTAGGACCAAGATATACAAAGGAAGGTGCCGAATTATTTACTGCATCAAAGTAGATATAATATCCTTCGGGTCTCCCGTTTTGTGCCGGCTGGCTTACCATAAAATCTATCAAGCCATCCCCATTATAATCACCTGACATGATAACATCTTCAAAATTAAAAAATGGCTTTTCTTCTGTCTTGGTTGTAAGGCTTTTGGAAGCGAAATCGATGGCATTCGCAGCATTTCCTTCAGAATTATATTCTGTTATTTTACTTGGGAATCGATAGGCTATAGTATTTGAGGTATCACCATTAATGTTAGCATTCGTATATGTAATTTGGTATCTTTTAAATGTTGATCCGTTTGCCTTAACCATAATATAATTAAGTACATTATTTTGTTCAAAATATGCTCCTCTTAAATATGATGTTTCTTTTAAACCTCCTCCATAGTATGAAAATACAATCTCATTAAAATGCACCTTTCCTAACGTCTCATTCCCACCCCACTGGATGGAGGAAATAACCGCCACATTATTGGCCTGTGTGTAACTGTAGTTAATATAATTCCCCTGCGCGTCCCTCCATTTTACGATGTTGTACTCCACGGGTGTCCTTGCTGAGATATACCCGCCCTCAGGAGTCGCCCCATACCACGCCTGCGATCCGTCCTCGAAGGTCACCTCCCAATATTCCGGGCCTTTCCACTGCTGGCCCGTGATGGCGCCCATGCTCCTGATTTTAACGTTAGAGAACTTCTCCGTCACGTACTCGGCGCCGTCCTTCCCGTACTCGCCGGATTTAAGGATCAGCCGCTGCCCGTTGAAGCTGTAGTAGTCCGAGTAGTCCAGCTGGACGCCGCGGGCCTCGCCGTCCTTATCGATATTCCTGCCGACCCTCGATATGGCGGTGATCCCAGAAATATTCCACCCATAACCCGCAATCCCGTTCCCCGAGCCGCTCGTATAGACCAGGTTGATCTGCGGGGCTACGGATTTTACACCCGGCGGTAAGGCGATGGGGAGGGTGAACTGCAGCTGCCCGCCGCCGTTCACCTCGATGTTCCCCCGGGTGTCGTGGAAGCTTGTACCCTGCGGCGACGTGGTGCCGCTCGGGTTCCCCGATCCCGCCGTTGACGGGCCGGTCGGGCCGCCGCCACCGTCCTCGGTGGCCGCGCCGATCTTCGCCACAAACGGGTCGGAGATGGAGGAGGTGGCACGGAATCCCGGCGCAAGGACCACCACGTTGGGGTCCTGCACCGTGCGGCTCGCGCCTTCCTGCTGGTTGAGGATCGTTTGGGAAAATAGGGATCCTGTAATAAGGATATACAGAAGGGAATAGATCTTTGTCATTACATAAAAAATGGGGTGTGTAAAACTTTGCTCTTGTGGTTTCTTTGCTTTCTGCCTGTTGTTCGGGGCGGGCGGTGGCCTGTCCCTACAGCCTGGTGATGTTCCTGGAGATCGTCCTGCCGTCCCTCAGCCGGAACGTCAGTACATATACGCCCATATAATAGCCGTGCATATCGATCCGGATCTCCCGGTTCAGATTCGGGAGGTTCTTCTGCCTGAACTTCCAGTGGACCGTGTTCTGCTCGTAGAGGCTCACCTCGGCGACCAGGTCGTCCACCTTCTCCGTCCATGCCACCGTCAGCACATCCCTCACCGGCACGGGGTAGATATGGATCTCCCCGGAAAGCTCGTCCTCGGTCCCGGTGGCCGCCGTGGCGGGCCCCTCATTGGTTTCGGGAGCGGGCCTGCCGACGCAGGTGGGGCAGAAATACCCCCTGAAAACCTGGTTGCCCGCATCGTCATACTGGAAGATGATGGACCCCGTGGGCTGCGGCACCGCGGTGGTGCCGAACTGCGCATCCAGGCACAGGGAAAAGATCATTAGCGGGAAAAGCAGGAGTGGTCTCTTCATGGCTTATGGCTTGTCGTTTTTGTTTACCCTGTTCTCCAGCTGCTCCAGCCTGTCCTGCTGCGCCTTGATCGTCTTGTCCTGCGCGATGATGTAGAGGGTTAGTTCTTCAATTTTCTGTAAAAGCCTGATCTGGAATTCGCCGACATTCACGCCGTCCGTCTCCATCTCCTTCGCGGAGGCGATCTCCGGCAGGTGCCTCTTCTCCCTGATATGCCTCTCCACCTCCTCGAGCTTGGGCAGCTTATAGTCTTCATCGAAGACGAAGTCCGCCGTCGGGGTGGTGGTGACCTTGACCTCCCTGGCCTCGAATTTTCCAAGTAGCGCCATGTTGCCGTCATCCGACAGTTTGAGGCGCGGCGCCACGGTGCTGCCGTCTGCCGAATAGCTCCAGAATTGCAGCGAGTTGCCGTATCCTCCGGTCATGTTATAGATCTTCCAATTATTGATCAGGGTACCAGTCTTCGATGGATTGGCTAGGCTGATGCTCCCTCCCGCGGCGCTCGATTCTGAACTAATCAGCCCCCCGCCGTTTGCCACTACTACTCCATCTGTTGCAATCCCGGAAGATGATACCGTAAGCCTCTGTCTTTTTTCCCCGGTATTGGAAACAAGATTGAAATTAACCTCGTTTTCCAGCAACCTCATGTAGGAGCCTCCCCGTGAATTATTGACGCGGGTGAACGCCGTTCCGTTTGCATAATTGGTAATGTTGTTACCGACTCCCACACCGGTATAGGACGCCGATGGTTCGGATGCCCACAGCACAAGATTGGCGGGCTGGTCTGAACCGTTTCCCTCGGAGCTCAATAAGATCCTGCTGTTCTCATGGTTCCCGAAAACGGTAAGCTTTTCCTGCGGGGTCTCGGTCCCGATCCCGATATTGTTGTTTCGCAACACCTGCAATGCCGTCGAGCTGGTCGTGGTAAGCCGTATGCCCCCATCCCATTTGATAAGCAGGCCATCGTTGCCGGGGATAGGATAGTGGCCTATGGAATAATATTCGGGTCCGGAGTTCCCATAAAGCATATCAAAGGCTATACTTTGTGCCCGTAATAGCGTCGTGAAAATTACGGCTGCAAATAATAATGTTCTTCTCATTGTCTATTTTTTTTGTGATGAAATATTAACATTTTGTTTTGATGATATAAACAAGCTTTTCATAGATGAAGATTAAGGCCTAATATTTATGGGCGTTCAGACGCCATCCAAAATAGTTTCGCATCCCATATGCCGGAGAATCCCCTCCAGAAAGACCCAGGCCTGACCCCTTCTGCGAAATGAGGAACGAAATCCCAGTTTCTCACAGAGCAGGGGCGGTGAGACTTCGGAAAGTGCTTTGTCTTGGATCCCTGTGCTGAGAGGTGCATTCCGGGGGTTGCGGATACCGCGTAGATCAAAAGCTTCTTCATGGAGGGGGTGGTTTTTAATTCCCTACCAAGTTAACATATTTTAAGAGTCGAAATTCAATTGGCCGATAATTATGTTAAATTTTCCCAAAATTTGGAATGAGTTTAAATAAGGTTCCGAAGTGGTGAGGATTTTTTTTGGGGGCGGAAAGGGGAGTGGAGGAGGGTTGGGGAGTGGTTGAGTGGGGAGGTGGAGAGTTGGAGGGTGATTGAGTAGTTGATTGGGGAGTGGTTGAGTTGGGAGTTGGAGAGTTGGATTGGTGGGGTGAGGAGTTGGATGGGTGGACGGGTGAGTGAGTAGTTGAGGAGGGGGAGAGTTGGATTGGTGGGGATCCCGATAGCTATCGGGAGGAGGGGTGGAGAGTGGGGAGTGATTGAGTCGGGAGAGTGAGTAATTGTGCTTGTCCGCCTACCGGGAGGGGTCCCGATAGCGATCGGGAGGAGGGTTTTTTAGTCGCGGATGATTTCTTTGACGGATTCGTGGGGGATGCCCATGTAGGTGCAGAACTCTTGGAAGGTGAGTACCTGGTGTTCGGGTTTGTTGAGGTGCTTTTTGATTTTGTGGATGAGCTCGCGGCTGTATCGCTCACTTTTTCCGGTGATGAGCTGGATGTCCTTGGGGTAGATGCACAGCCGGAGGGTCCGCGGTTTCATGGTGTCGGTTTTTTGGTTGGCATTACAAATATTGGGAAATTATCTGGAAGGATTTCGGTAGTGGCTCGGTAGTACCGAAAGATTTTTTTTCGATTGACTATGCGATGCAATCGAGCGGGATCGGGGAATCGTTCTTTCCATCGTAGCTAACAGAGGATTGACCACGCGATACAATCGCGCGGGATCGGGTGGATGCTTCGGAAAGCGGACTTAAAATAAGGTTGCGGTTCCTTCGATGTTGGTGAGGTTTTCGGCTTCCAATGGCGGATCGTATTCGGGGTAAAGGAAGTATTCGACGGGAATGTCATCGAGCCAGGTGTATTGGTTTTGTTTCGATAAGAGGATGGGCATCCTCTTTTTGGTATTGTGAATTTCCGCCATCAGCGGATTGGCGTCCGTGGTACCGATGGTCACGGTCAACAATTCTTCGTCTGTTGAGGGGTCTGTCCAGATATTGTAGAGTCCCCCGATGGTGAAGATTTTCTGGTTTTTGATTTTGATCAAATAATTATCTTTCTGTTTTCCTTTAGAGTCCAGATGTTTCCATTCGTGGAATCCATTTACGGGGATCAGGCAACGGTTGCTTACCGAATTTTTGAAGGTGGGTTTTTCGTGGACTTCCTCCATTCTGGCATTCAATGTTTTTTTGGCGAATTCCTGATCCTTTGCCCAGGACGGTAAGAATCCCCACTGCGCGGGAACAATTTGGCTGGGTTCGCGATCCAGAATCACCGGTATTTTTGGGTTTGCAAAACCATTGATTCTAAATTCCTTGTGGTAAGGTTCTCCATGATATTCCGCATCGAAGAACTCTTCCAGCTCCTGCGCTTCGGATAATAATGAAATGTAGTAGCACATCACTTAAGTTTTAGCTAATTTAGAGAATTTCTGACAAATGAAGCCTGTACCATGCTCCGTATGTGCAAACTAATCTTCTGTTGGTGATGTCATGGGTTTTGGGTAATATAGGGGCAAAAAGTGGTTTAGTGGGGCTTCTGATAGCCTGTGGTAAATGGATTGGCAAAAAAATGAGTGCGTGCTTATTTGTCAGTTGCGAAATTACAAACTTCGCAAAGTGGGCTCTAAAGTGGGGCTGTTTTGGAGCGCTGGTAACGCGTTAGTGGTAGAGTATTTTGTGGGTGCGGTGGGATTTCAAAAAGTGGCTCCGAATTGAGGTTACTTGGGAGGGTGGGCGGATACTTCGGAGAGCGAGGTTTTACAGTTCCTAAAATTTCCCAGAATAACTTTTGAACTTACACACTTGGCGGGATAGTGTCGTTTTAGAATATTTTTCAGAGATTTATAATAATTTTGTTTTCTTTTGTTAATTTCTTTTCAAGTTTTAAACATGATTCTGCTATTTTTAAATTCTCTTCCAATGATTTTAACTGAAATAGGGATTCATACTTTAGTCCTACTGCTTGACAAATTTTCAACAAGTTTTGCCAACTAGTTGAAATTTCAGCACGTTCAATTCGTCCAACCATCATTCCATTTGAACCTATCGTTAATCCAATATCCTCTTGGGAAAGATTCTTCTTTAGCCTTTCTAATTTGATAATACAGCCTATTTGTAAACCAAGCACATCTATCAACTCTTTCAGTAAATTTATCTATTCTTTTAAGAGTAGTAGAAATAATTATTACTCCTCTTATTCTTTAGCATAGACATCAGTATTGTCTATCTGTCTATGTTTTATTAATTTTCTCTTTGAGTTATCATCAACATAGACATTACCATTGTCTATGTGTCTATGTTAATCAATAGGTAAGTACCTAAGTTTAGGTGATTTTGGATTTTCATTATTAGTTTTAATAAGTCCTAAATCTAACATCTTAGCAAGATGTCTGCTGGCAGTACGTTGTACAATACCTAACTCTTCAGAATAATATTTAGCAGATACGTCTTGTTGTGTTCTTATCCAATTATAACCTCTTAACTCATCAGGATTAAGTTCTTCAATAGCTTTATTATCTGACACAGTTCTAAGAGATTCATTACTTCTTGGAAATTTAATTACCATATAAGGTTCTTCATAAGAAACTAATGGAAGGGGTAAATTATGTTTTTCGGGTAGCTCTTTGAGAGTTTGAAATCCAAGACCTCTTTGTTCAACCAAACCTAATTGGTCAAAAGCATACATAATTTTTGGATTTCTACTTAATGAAGGAGCATTGAATCTCTTTATTTGCTCCAGTTTTAATGGTTTTACAGCTTCGCCCGGTGATTTAATTATAATGGCATCGTTGTTAATTTCAAAAAGTGGCTCCGACGTGGGGTTGCTTGGGAGGGAGGGCGGAAATTTTTATTTGAGGTCTAAAAATCCAAAAAATTCATTTGGTGGAACTTTTAAATCGATGAATCTGAAGTTTAATTTATGTTTTTCATCTTCCAATAATTTATAAATCTTATTACTTTCTGAATCAGAAGATAAATAGAAAGAGATTGTATTTTCTACATCTGCTTGAGAAAATAATTTTGAATCATTTGGTATAAGTTTTCTTTCTCTTAATTGAAGTTTTCCTTTATTTGTAAAAACAATTCTTGCAATTTCACCAGTTTTGACAGAGTGATTCAAATTAAATGGTAATATTGCTAAATTTCTCAAGGGTAATTCTGTAATGGAACCGCCCACACAATATTCAGCGACTGAAATTGTGGAAATATACATTTTCATTTCTTCCCGCAGAAAATATTTATAATATTCTAATGCGTTTTCAAATAATGGATCATCATCATTAAGAAAACGTATGAAAAAACTTGTATCTAAAAGGACGCCATTAACTTTCATAACTTCCTCTTATCTGTTTCAGCCATTCATCTGCATTTAAATTTGAAAGCCATGATTTTTTTGCTTTGCTTCTCAAGTTTTTCAAATAATTTTCATCATACATTGGATTGTAATCTATCAATTCTATAAAATCCAAATTAGAAAAATCAATATCTCCATTTTCTGAATGTTGTTTCCCTTTCGCACGTATTCCTAAATGCTTATATAAAATATTTTCTTCTTGTTGTTCAAGAAAAGCAATAGGAGTTTGTATTCTCACAGTTCCATACTCATCAGTAAGCAAATGAATATTCGCTTTATCTTTTCCGCCGGCATTTGTTATTTTTCCGTAAAAATAGAATTCTGCTTCTGCCCAAATTGCTTCACTTCGTCTAAAGTCAGAGTTTTTATCTATTCGTATAGAATTTGTTCCATTAACGGATGTATTAATATCAAATATAAAATCTTTTTTCTTTGCTAATTCTTGTAGATTTTCGATTGCTTTCGCTGTTCCTAAATCTAAATAATCAATTGAGTTTGTCGTAGAAACAAGTCCTAAAACTGCATTAAAACTAACGATATATTGGATTCCGGTTTTAAAAATATTTCTTACTGAACCTTCTTGAATATCATACGAAATTAATGGCCTGTTTTTTTTATCGCCATTATATAAAAGGTCATCTACATTTTCCAGAATAGAAATAACTTCCCTGATATCAAAGTTATCAGGATTTATATCAACGTTTCCAATTTTTCCAGAAACTCTTATTTCTATTTGACCATTTTTCTCCACCTTACAAAAATAAGCAAATTTTCATACTTTGATATGTACGTTTTGGCCCAACAAGTAGTAAACATCTAAAAACGCCGCTACCGCCCGATTTTATCGTATGGGAAAAGCTTCGCTACCGCCTAATTCTAACAAAGCTGCTGCGTGATTTTATCGCGTGGTCTAATCGATTGACTCCGCAAGGAGTAAACATGTAAGAAAATGTATCTAGCTCAGCTTCACGATATTTTATGCGGCGTAAGGGTGTCTTTTTTCATAATTGGACCCTGCTTTGGGAATATTTCGGAGAGCGGGAGCTAACGGAGGATTGACCACGTCTGGAATCTCGCAGGAGCGTAGCGAAAGATCGAAACCAAATCAGCATTATTTTTTCTTTTTCCTGCTAACTTTAAGGATATTGTTTTCCTTCATATAAGTTTCAAAATCAAACTTTAAGGCAAACAGTTGTTGCGGCTCGATTCCTGCTGCTAAAGATATTCGAACCAAGGTCGACAATTTCGGGATGTGCTCTTTATTTAGTAATCGATAGACTTGCCTTCGATCAAGATTAGCTGCTGCCGCTAGGTCTGCAACATCTATTTCTTTGGCGTCAAGTATGGTCTTGATGTGATCGGCTAGTGCCGTAAAATATTTATCTTCGATTACTTTCATTTGTTAAAAGTGACATTTATGTCAAAATATTCATTGACATATTTGTCACATTGAAAAAGTATTTATATATTTGACCAATAAATTATGCAATGCGTAATTTTGCGATACTTCAAAGAATTAATTAGAAGCTATTGCTTAGAATCCCGATTCGAAAACTGGTAATTTTTAACATGCGGGAGGATAAGTAAAGTAGCTCACGACCTAGGCGTGGGCTCACTTATCTGCATGTAAGGTATGCCAGTACCCCGAATCGGATTTGTTGAGTTCCACGCTGTTTTGTGTTCAGCACTCACCATTTCCTAAGCAAAAGTTTCAAAGACGACGACCTCTACAGTAGCGTGCACAGCTACTGCGGCCTAAGCGCTCACGTGACCACTATTTTTTTTTTTTTTTTCATATCAACAGTTTTGCATTTGGGCAGGGCGGCGTCTGGTATAGCGCTGCCTCCCGGTGCAAGATGCCCGAAGAACGAAGGCCGGATCACGAAACCAAAGACTGGACACCTATAAAAAGATTGCCACCTCATTTTCCTCCGCTATGTTCCTCGCAATAACCATAAATGCCTATGTAACATAAAATTCTACAAAAAAACTCTTCCGGCGAAGTTTGCAGACCTGCACGGAAGAGCGAGTGCTAATTAAAAATCTTTAACTAAAACCTAAACAAAACTATGGAAAAAATTTCACCCTTTCTAAGGGTAGGGGCATTTTTTACGATGCTGCTCACGGGCTGCCTCCTTTCCGCCCAAAACACCGTCACCGGACGGGTGCAGCAGAATGGAGAGCCCATAAGCGAGGTGTATGTTTCCCAGGAGGGAACAAACACGGAGACACAAACCGACAAGAACGGAAATTACCAGATCAAGACCGAGGGAGCAGATCCCGTGCTGGTGTTCCGACATCCGGATTACGCGGAAGAGAAAACCAAGGTGAACCAAAGAAAGCAAATCAATATCTCCCTGGGCGAAAGGATGCATAAGATAGAGGAGGTGGTGCTGAATGCAGGATACTACAAGGTGAAGGAGCGGGAGAGTACCGGAAGCATATCGAAAGTGACCGCGAAGGATATTGAGAATCAGCCGGTTACGAATGTCCTTTCTGCTGTACAGGGACGAGTTTCCGGCGTGAACATAACCCAAAATTCCGGTGTTCCCGGCGGAGGGTTTGATATTCAGATCCGAGGAAAGAACAGTCTCAGGACGCGTGATACTGGTAGCACAATTGATGGCAACCAACCGCTCTATATTATTGACGGAATGATAATAGGTGGAGAAATGACATCACTGTATTCACAGGTAGTTTTGCCGGGAAGGAGTATTAATCCACTAAACAGCATCAATCCTAATGATATAGAGAAGATCGAGATCCTTAAAGATGCAGATGCAACCGCAATTTATGGTTCCAAAGGAGCCAATGGCGTAGTGCTTATTACAACCAAACAGGGAAAAAATAAGAAATTAAGCCTTGATTTTAATACTTCTTACGGTATAAGCAATGTAATTTCCAATCTTACAATGATGAACACAGGGCAATATCTTGCGATGCGTAAGCAAGCATTTGTCAATGACGGAATCAGCAATTACCCCGCAACAGCCTATGATGTGAACGGTACTTGGCAGCAGGACAAATATACCGATTGGGCAAAGACCTTAATTGGTAATTCGGCAACAACGTCTAATACACAACTATCTTTGAACGGCGGGAGTGAAACCACTAGTTTTTTATTAAGCTTGTCTAATAACGAGCAGACAACAGTTTTTGGCAAAAATTTCAGGTATGTTAACAAAAGTATATCCAGTCACATTTCGCATAGGTCTGTGGACAAAAAACTTCTGATAAACATAGCCAATAGCTTTTCAATACAAAAGAATAATGTCTTACGAACAGATATCACAAGACAAGCATATTTCATCAGTCCCAATTCACCTGAGTTGTATAACTCAGATGGAAGCTTGAACTGGGCAAATAATACTTATGCCAATCCTGTAGCCGCCTTCAACAGCACGTATAGGAACGAAAACAAGCAGTTTCTTAATAGTATCAATGCTCAGTATGAAGTGTTCAACAAATTTTACCTGAAACTTAACGGCGGGTTTAATTATCAGACTTTTGAAGAGCTCTCTTTGCAGCCAAATACGATTTATAATCCTGCCTATGCCGCCGGGCAATCGAGTGCAACATCTATGGCTTCTAAAAACAATCAGGAAAGGTTCTCTTTTTTGATAGAGCCACAGGTAAACTGGAGCTTTCAAAAAGATAGGCATAAAATCGATGTGCTTGCAGGTGGAACATTTCAAAGGGATACCAATAAGCAAGGGTCTATTGTGGGAATAGGATTTGAAAGTAATGCATTCATCACTAATATCGGAGCTGCAAGAACAAAAACGGTATCAGATCAGGTAGAAACGGAATATAGATATGCAGCCTTCTTCGGAAGAATCAATTACCAATATGCAGATCGTTATATTATTAATATTACAGGTAGACGAGATGGTAGCAGCCGTTTTGGTCCCAATAAAAAGTTTGCCAACTTCGCTGCAATTGGCGGTGCGTGGCTTTTTTCAAATGAAAGCTTTACTAAAGATGTTAGCTGGTTGAGTTTTGGAAAGCTTAGAGGAAGCTTTGGAACCGCTGGAAGTGATAATATTGGTGATTATCAGTATTTGGATACTTATACGGTATCTTCTGCGTATATCTACAATTCAATCACAGGTCTGATACCATCGAAGCTCTATAATAAAGATTACAGCTGGGAAAAAACTAAAAAACTGGAAGTTGCATTGGAGTTGGGGTTATTTAAGAACCGTTTCAATGTAAATGCAGCTTGGTACCGTAACCGTTCGAGCAATCAACTTGTGGGTTATCAACTGCCATCCACTACAGGCTTTACAAGTGTTATCGCGAATCTCGATGCCATAGTAGAAAATAAGGGCTGGGAATTTGACGCCAATGCCAAGCTATTCTCCAGTGGCTCATTCAAATGGGAAACAGGTTTCAATATTAGCTTTCCAAAGAACAAACTGGTCTCATTTCCAGGTCTGGAAGGTTCAACCTATGCTAACCAATTTGTGGTTGGTCAATCTACTTCGATTATCAAGGTTTACCAACTTGAAGGTGTTAATCCACAGACCGGATTATATCAGTTCACTGATTACAATGGTGATGGAAAGATATCTTCGCCCGATGATAATAAAGTAATTGAAGATATAAGTGTCAAATATTATGGAGGATGGAGCAACAGTTTCAGATATAAAAACTGGGATCTTTCATTTTTATTGCAGTTTGTCAAACAAAGAAACCGTAATTACAATAGTATAATGCCAATACCGGGCAGTATGAACAATCAACCTGTTGAAGTAATGAATGTATGGTCTGCTGAAAATTCAAACGGGGTATATATGCCATATAAAACAGGAGCTAATCCATCACATATATTATTTCAGAACAGCACAGCAGCCGTTTCTGATGCGTCCTTTGTCAGATTGAAAAACGTGCAGCTTGAATACAAGATACCTTTACAAAACAGTACTTTCAAAAATGTAAAGATTTATTTCCAGGGACAAAATCTGTTGACATTCACCAAATATTTTGGTGTTGATCCTGAATTTGCAGCCCTTGGCTTTTTGCCAACTTTAAAAACATACTCATTTGGAGTTCAGTTTAATCTGTAAAAAATAGAAAATGAAAAACATACGAAACTATATAAGAACTATCCTTTTTTTAAGCATCACAAGTATAATTTCCTGCGAAAAAATGCTGGAGGTTGATATTCCTCAAAATCAGATTGACAGGAATCTTGTTTTTACCGATACACAGACCGCTAATGCAGCTTTAGCGGCTTTATATTCGGGAGTCAGAGATAATTCATTAGTAGCTGGAGACGAAATCGGTGTATTTATGAGTATTTACACAGATGATGTTGATTGCTATGCGACAACGGCTACAAATGGAGTCTATGAGCTTTACAAAAATCAGCTGATATCAAGTAATCTGAGCATCTATGCAGTCTGGGCTAATACATACCAGCAAATCTATCTTGCCAATTCCATTTTGGAGGGTGTACAGAATTCCTCATTAGCAACTGCTGACAAAAACAGGATAACAGGTGAAGCATTGTTAGTACGCTCAATACTGCATTTTTACCTTCAACAGATCTACGGCGATATTCCCTATGTAAATAGCACGGATTATCAAACAAACAGTTTTATAGGAAAAACTTCGTATTCGGACGTGTTGGCAAAGCTAGAAAGCGACTTGGGTACCTGCATTACATTGCTCAATGATGATTATAGTAATGTTGAAAGGATTTTTGTAAATCGTAAAGTAGCGGAACTGATGCTTGCAAAAGTATATATGGCTGAGCTTCGGTACGGTGATGCAGAAACAAAACTAAAAAGCATCGTTCAAAGTCCTTTATATACTTTTGAAAATGATATTACTAAGGTATTTCAAAAATCAGGTAAACATATCTTATGGCAGCTAAAGCCAAAAAATTCAGGGGATGCGACAAAGGAAGCCGGTATTTACTATTTTACAAATGTAGCGCCATCAAACTATGCATTATCAACAAATTTGGTAAACTCCTTTGCTTCTTCTGATCTCAGAAAACAGAATTGGATGGCAACTGTAACTGTAGGAGGGAATACTTGGTATCGTGCTGATAAGTATAAGAACCGATCCAATAATACTTCTGAATATTCGATCGTATTCCGTTTGGAAGAAGTTTATCTCCTACTGGCGGAAACATTGGCAAAGCAGGGCAAGCTTGGTCAGGCACTACCTTATATTAATTCCACGAGACAACGGGCAGGGCTTTTGGCTTTACCTGTCGGTACTTCACAGGCAATACTATTATCTGAGATTAGTAATGAGAACCGACGAGAATTTTTTACGGAAATGGGGCATCGTTTTTTTGATCTGAAACGAAACGGAAATTTAAGCAACCTTGTTTCTGCTAAACCGAATTGGCAATCATTTCACCAATTATGGCCTATCCCGCAGAAAGACCTGCAACTCAACAGCAACTTAAATCCTCAAAATCCCGGATATTAAATATGAAAGCAATCGCATATTTGGCGCTCTTTACCTTATGCTTTTTACAGATGTTCAATAGCCAGACAAGGAGGGATAGCCTTGAATACCAGATGAATCATCAATACAGGCTAAAAATTCTTAGCCTGTCGGGTAAAGGTGAATGGGTACTTGCTGCTAAGTACTATGATCTTAACAGGGATTCACTCTTGATCTTAAGTACGAAAAAATCTGTACTCAAACCAATATCTCTGGTTGGGTTTAATATGTCGCAGGGGTTTTTAAAAGAGGAAGCCATAATTGCAGCTTCTCTTAATAAGGCAGTATATCGGAATTTAAAAAGCGACAGGAACATCATCTATAATGACATAAAAAAAGTAACGACTCTCGAACAGTCCGGCAGGTATTCCATTCTGAACAACAACAGTACATTTACAGTGTATGATATATCCGGAAATGAACTATACAGGCTCGACAGTATTCAGGGTTTTCCCCAAACGGATAATCAAAATAAGATGTATGTTCTGAGAAAAACAGGAAGCCTATATGAAGTTGATGATGTTTCGGGAGCCGGCCCAAGAAAACTATATGCAGGCACTCTTAAAATTAAAAGATTCGAGCTGAGCCAGTCTGGGAAATTGCTCTATGTGATCGAAGAAAAGCAAGATGATTTGGCAGAGCAGGCAGTGATTATCAATATTGTTTCGGGTGTGGTTTTAAAGCCGATTATTCATCCGATTAACAAAGAAGATTACCTTTCGGTTAATGAAATTGGCGATAAAGGAAGCTATCTGATTAAAGCACAATCTAAAATTAAGAGAAGTAAAAATGTTGAGATATGGTACGGGAATGACGGGAACCTTATTAATCACCAGCTGGAATTTGATGCGGTCAATACCTATTGGCTTGTTGATGCTTCAGGAAAAGCTACTCTATTGCCGACAGCTAAATTCCATACTCTTTTGTGTACCGGAAATGATAGGTATGTTCTGGCATTTACTGATGGTGAACTGCAAAATTATGTCACACGGACGCAAGACATAAAGATATCTCTTCTCAACCTTTATTCTTTAAAATGCGAGGAATTCGATATTGTGAAAGATTCATCGCTTTATCTCTCAATGAAAGGAGAATATCTTTTGTATCTTAATATGAACAGCGAATGGGTTTTGTGTGATATGGTATCTTCAAAAAAAAGAGTCATTGCAAAGGATTTTCTTAAAAACCCTGTTTTTAATTTCGATTGCCGTCTGATTTATTTTGAGAGCGATAATGGTCTTTTAGTATATGACGTGCTAGCAAATGAATTTAACGCTCAATTGTGTGGAAAAGAAAACTCGACACGAATATTGAATAAGGCACGAACAGGATTGATGGCTAGCTATTTTCATATATACCGTTCAACTTTGAACAAGAATGAACCATTGCTGGTACAGGCTAAAAATACTTTCACGGATTCGTCGGCTTATTTTTCTGTTAGGGATAAAATTCAGAAACCAATCATCAAAAGCACTCCTAAATTTATTCGGGAATTTTATTATACTGCTGATAAAAACAGATTTGTCTATACCGAGGAAAGTTACAATGACCCGATACAGCTTGCATTCCGCGATATCGAAAGAAAAAAAGAGGTTAAAATCTATAAAGCTGTCGGTAATAATGTTGATAAGACTTTAAAACGTGAAATGATATATTACAAAAATTCCGATCATAAGGAGTTAAAGGGAATATTGTATTATCCGAAAAATTTCAACCCTGAAAAGAAATATCCTGTTGTTGTAAGGATCTACCAGATTCAAAGCGATACCTATAACCAGCATCTCATATTGGGATACAATAATGATATTGCGTTTGATATCCGTGCCCTTGTTGAAAGTGGATATTTTGTTTATTTACCGGATATAGTTTATGGAAAGATGGGAACCGGACTTTCGGCTTTAGACTGCGTTAACAAAGCTTTGGATGCTATTGAAAACAGAAGTTATATCAACAAAGAAAAAATTGGATTAACAGGTCACTCACATGGTGGTTACGAAACCAATTTTATTGCAACGCACTCCAATCGTTTTGCTGCCTATATTTCCGGAGCTGGGAATAGTGATTTGGTTCGTTCTTATTTTTCCTATAATTACAATTTCCATAGTCCGTTTTACTGGCAGTATGAAAATGGACAGTATGAAATGAAGATCCCCTTCAGTGAAAATAAGAAATTGTATTTTTCGAACAGTCCGATTAATTACTGTGAAAATGTTATTGCACCTATGCTGTTATGGGCAGGGAAAAAGGATGAAAATATTGCTTGGGATCAGGTAATGGAGTTCTACATAGGATTAAGAAGAAATAACAAAGATGTAATTGCTTTGTTCTATTCTTCGCATGGGCATAATTTAGATTTTAGTTCTGCTGAAAGAAAAGACCTGTATTACAAAGTTCTGGAATGGTGGGATTATTTTCTGAAGGATAAAAAGAATGCATTATGGATTGATAAACAAATGAAAAGAGTCCGTCTCACAACTAAATGATGTGGGTTGAGAATCCGCGAAACGAAATACATTCTCATATAGGGGTACAGGAAAAATAACAAAAAAAGCCGTCTTTCACGAGTTGTGAGACGGCTTCCTTTTTTTGTTACGGTTTAAAGAATAATTCTTGTCCACACATTGTAGGATTATCCGAGATTTTCTCCACTAAGTGTGTGCCTCCATCACCGCTCCATACACACGGAGCCGTGCCTGATGTCTCACATTGTTGCTGAGCGTCAACACATGCTCCTGTAAGAGCGTCGATTCTGTACGCATTAACAGCAACTCTTGCTGATGTACTTTTTGCTGCCTGAGTACCGAAAGCAGCACCTGTGCCAAGTAAAACTGTAACAACAGGTAGAATTAATTTTTTCATATTAAAAAAATTTGAATGAGTGCCTACTCTATTTAAGGTTTTCGGCTTTCCCTTTATAAAGGTTAATGATTGGTCTGGTAAATTTGTATTTTACTATTTCACTACCGATGATAACAAACAGGTTGGTATCCGTGGCATACATATCCGAAATTGATTTATCATTTCTTTTCTTAATATAAAAGCTGCCGACATACTCTTGTTTATCTATACGGTAGATATCTATAACAGAATTGAATTTCCAGGATTTAGCAGGCTCATATTTCCCCATTAATCCTGATTCCACAAATAATAAATTTTGATTGGCAACAGAATTTATATTTCCCTTAATTGCAGGAACCGTCATTTTATGTCTCCCGTCTTCCATTGCTTTCACAGTAATTTTAGTTTGATTCACTGTGTCGATTGTTTTAAACCGTCCAAAGAGATTAAAGTTCGAATCGGCAAGTAGATACTGGTTTCGATAACTGTACACATATGCAAACTTCTTTTCACTGTGGCTTAAAATTAACTTTCCGTCACTATCAAAAACACCGTCGACCTGTTTCTGCAATAAGTTGGGGTATAAAATGGTTTTTGGCTTTCTGTTAAGGTATAGGCTGGCTAAGGTATATTGTTGCGTATATTTGCTCTGAGTCCTTAATGCAAATCTTGTCGAATCTAAAACAGCCATTTGGGTGAAATAAGCATCACGGTAACTGATGATTTTAACGGAATCTTTGCTGATGCTTCCTTTAAAAATCACAGGTACACTGCCGTCAGAAATAAAAAAATAATTTCTCCAAGTTTGCACCTGCAAATTTCTAAATGGAAAATCAGTGCGTGGAAGCTTAATTCTCTTTTGATTTATTGCAGACAGATTTTGATCTATCGTTGTGAACACAAGAGGTGCGGTAACATTTCCCAAATAGAGTTTCTCATCATTTTGACCTGCAAAATAAAATGAATTTACTTTTAAGTCAAATACCTTTTCTTCTATGACCGGATGTATCAAGAATCTTCTTGTAAAATTGTTTTCTTTCTTGATAATATATTCTGATGAATAAAATAAAGATAGTACTAAAATTGAGCAAATGCAGATCACGGAACCAATTACAATTCCATATTTTACAATTTTTCTGTTGCTGTAGGTTTCTACACAGGCAATTGCTAAAGCTGCTAGCAAAACGCAACCTATATTAAAGACCAAATGCTCCGTCCATCCCATTTTCTCTAAGATTCCACCACAAGAGCACGGTACGAAGTCGCTGTAATTGAGAATCAGGTAAATATAGACGGTGAAAGCGGTCATCAGGGAAAGCGAGCCATATAAACCCAATCGATTGGTTTTTTGGATGAGTAACAATATTACGATTGCAAGTTCGATAATGATAACCCCATAAGATATGGTTCCCGCATAGGCGCTGAGCAAAGGCGATTGCGCAATCTGCACCTGGAAGTTTTCGAAATCCAGTATTTTGCTTACCGCTGCGTAGGTGAAGAGTAGTGCGAAAAAGTAGGTCGTCATTTTTGGAAACCAAAATAAGATTGTTTTCATGAGTTTACTTTTTGTCGTTAACCTGAGTACAGTAGGGTCCAGGTTGCTTTTCTTTCTCCGTAGAGGGGCATCACCTGTCCCTTGGCGATGGGCATGGTGGTGGACCATGCGCCTTTTACTTTCCAGATACCGCTCTCCGGGCATTTCTGCCCGGAAGTTGCGGTGATTTCTTTCATTTCCATGTCACTTTGCCGGGGCCGGTCTCCAATTGTCGCGGTCCTTCGGTTTGTCTTTTGGTGGCGGGGGATTAGTGGGACCGCTGGTGTTGTTGGTTTCCATGGTTTCGGTACTATTGACTGTAAATTCGTTGACGGGGTGTCTTTCCTGCTCTCTGCAAGCGGAGAGTAATATTCCCAAAAGGAATGTCACCCATAAATACCCATTTAATTTTTTCATGATGGTAGGTTTAAGAGGTTAGACATTCCGGCCGGATATGATTTGAATTCGGGAACGAAGTTAGAGTGAAAGTGAACACTCGTGCAAGAGTTTGTTGGTACGATTTATAAATTTTTACGTAAAAATTTATAAATCGTACCCCCTAAATACCTTGTGTCAACTCGCTCTGGTATTGGTTTCTTTGATTTTGGAACTTGATGCGGCATCATGCTATGATCTGCAGCGAAAGCGGATGAGAATATGTTAAAAATATTGTGCTATATTTGGGTTATTATTAGTGATATTATGTTGAACTAAACCTCCGGTAGCTTTTCCCATTCGCCGTTTCATTAACTTTGTTTTCATTAACCTTTTAAAAACCCATAAAATGGCTACAAAAAAAAATCTCCGGAGGAATTAAGAACGA
>NZ_JACBFP010000005.1 GCF_021401085.1 Chryseobacterium sp. R2A-55 | reverse complement strand
CTGATTTTGATTATAATGCTTGAAATTCATAAACAACTATCTGATTATCAAGCATAAAGATACAAAAATCCTAAATAATAACCAAAAAAAATCCGCCTCAGTTGTGAGACGGATTCTTTTTATATTTTTGCCTCCATGAACATTCGCCATATAAAAAATACCGTACTACTTCTTGCTCTATTTTTAGTTGCATCCTGTTCCACACAGAAGCCGAAAAAGCCCAGCCAAAGTACAAAATCAGTAACAACCAAACCAACAGCAATCACACCGAAATCAGAATTTTCTACTGCAAAGAAACTCGATCTTCCCGAAGTCAAACGTGAATTTCGTGCCGCATGGATCGCCACAGTCGCCAATATCAACTGGCCATCAAAGAATAATCTGACCACGCAGCAACAAAAGGACGAAGCCATCCGGATTTTAGATATATTGAAAGATGCCAACTTCAACGCGGTGATTTTTCAGGCTAGACCTTCTGCGGATGCTTTATATAAAAGCGATTTGGAACCATGGTCGTATTTCCTTACCGGTCAAATAGGGAAAGCTCCTTCCCCATTTTACGATCCGCTGGAGTTTTGGATTGACGAAGCACATCAACGGGGAATGGAACTCCACGTGTGGCTGAATCCGTATCGTGCGCATCACACCACAGGCGGAAATGTGACATCGGAAAGTCTGGCTTCGAAAATGTCCGATCAAACTTACCGACTCCGAAACGGTATGTTCTGGATGGATCCTTCGGATGAGAAGGTGCAAAACCATGTTTCAAAAGTCATCAAGGATTTGGTGAAACGCTACGATATCGACGCCATCCATATTGACGATTATTTTTATCCTTACAAAGAATACAATGGCGGAAAGGATTTCCCGGACGATAAAACATGGAGCAGATACAAGAATTCGGGTGGAACCCTTTCCAAAGGAGATTGGCGACGAGCCAACGTCAATAAAATCATCAAGAACATCCATGACGAAATCAAAAAAGAGAAACCTTATGTAAAATTTGGAATTTCCCCATTCGGAATTTGGAAACCAGGATTTCCTGCTGGAATAACCGGATCTTCGCAATATGACGAACTTTATGCCGATGCCAAACTTTGGCTTAATGAGGGTTGGTGCGACTACTATGCTCCGCAACTTTACTGGAAAGAAGGTGGACCTCAGAGTTTTTCCGCACTGCTGAAATGGTGGAAGGATGAAAACATCAAGAACATCCATTTGTGGCCGGGATTAAATACGGTAGGAATAAAAGCGGCAGATAAGCCTTCAGAAATCGCAGGTCAAATGAATACCATCCGAAAAATCTTAGCGAAAAATGCCGCAGGAGAAATCCATTACAGTTCTGATGGACTGACTAAAAATCCGGCAATGCTGAACGCGGTAAAAAACCTTTACAAAGAAAAAGCTTTAGTTCCTTTATCACCGTGGATCAAGGCAGAACCTGTTTTGAAACCTGAACTTACTGCGAGAAAAAATGGAACCGATGCAGAAATCCACTGGTTTTCTAGAAATCCGCGACAGGCGAAACACTTCATTCTGTACGCCAAATATGGCAACAAATGGGAAACAGAAATCCTGAATGGTGATGAACACACGAAATTTATCGCGATGGAAAAATCCGGAATTCACTTGACCGAGTTGGCTTTGAAAGCAGTTGACCGATTGGGAAATGAAAGCGATTATGTGGCCGTGGAAATCCATTAAAATTTCTTAGTCAAAACCGCCAAATACTGATCACTTCGGTCTTCCAGATCGATTTTCACATTCCATCCTGCTTTGTTGGAGAGATTTCTCATGGTTTTCCGGTCCAGATAAAGCCAATGAAACCAGTCGGTGAAAACGTCTTGATACTCATATCTACATTGTACCTGACCGAAATATTGATCAGGCTTTTGAAGATGCTCATACATATAGGAGACGTCACAGGAATCGAAAATAATCTGTCCGTTTTCGGTCAATAATTCTTCAGCTTTTTCTAAAAATTCCACGAATCCATCGAGTGTTGACGAAAGTCCAATCCCGTTCATCATCAACAATAGTGTATCGTACTTTTCAACTTTAAATTTGAAGAAATCCTCACAGACGATTTTTTGCAAACCCCGGTCTTTCATGACTTCACATGCGGAAGGTGAGATTTCAAGGGCAGTGACATCCAATCCATTTTTTTGAAGTTCCAGTGCGTGCGATCCGGCCGCCGCGCCGATATCCAGTACTTTTCCGCGGCATAATTCAAGTGCTCGCCGCTCCAGTTCGGGCATTGACTCAAGTTTCCGAAAATAATAGGAAATCGGCATTTCCACTTTTGGCCCAAAAGTATCGCGGACAAAAAGTTTATGTTTACTTTTCAAGAAATGAAAATCGTGGATGGCTTTTCCGGGAAGGTCGGTCATTGTATTTTTTAAATTAGCAATTATTCTTCTAGTTCTTTAAGGATTTTGTTCACATCTTCCTCAGTGGTGGTCAGCTTTTTCTTGCAGATCTTGATAAGCTCTGCAGCTCTTTTCACTTTTTCAGAAAGTTGATCGACGGAAATACTTCCATCTTCGATTTCTTTCACGATTTGCTGCAATTCTTCGAATGCGGCAGTGTATTTGATTTCTTGTTCGGACATTATTCTTTTGAATTTATTTTAGCATTGATTTTTCCTCTAAATAAATTGATTTCCACATCATCACCAATCGAAACCGTGCCAGAACTGGTGATTGCGGCTCCATCAAATCTCGTAATGCTGAAACCCCGTTTCAAAGTGTTGATGGGATCCAAGATATTGATGTTTTTTTGAATCTGTTCAACCTTTTGGTCTTCATTCCCCAAAAATCTTTTGGTTGAGGAAATTATTTTTCCGGAAAAGTCTGTCATCATCCAGTTGTTTCGGGATAAAACGGAATTTGAAACTGACTGCATTTTACTCACAGTTGCATTTAAACTGTTATGATGAATGGTCAGGTTTGTTCTGGTTTGGTGGGAAACTTTTTGCGAAACAGAAATGATTTTTCCTTTGTTTTTCTCTACCAGTTTGCCGGTTCCGCTTTTTAAAAACCTTCCGGAAATCTGAAGTTTTTCATTTTGATTATTCAACAACATCCTGGAGAAATCTACCATTGAATTTTGCGACCCGGACACCACGGCATCAAAATCCCTGAATTTCTGCAAAAGGAATTCTCCGGTTTTTGTAGGCGTAATCGCATTATAATAGGCCACCAATTCCGCCACAGTTTCATTGGTGGAATGACCGATTCCGGTAATGACGGGAATGGGAAAATTTGCGATCGCTTGTGAAATGTCATAATGGTTAAAAGTCGTCAGACCCACATCACCTCCTCCGCCGCGAATAATCGCCACTGCATCAAAATGATGGATGACTTTTCGGATCGTTTGAAGCTTTTCCACGATCGAGGTGATTGCCTTTTCTCCCTGCAGATATGCCGGAAAAAGCATGTGGAAGAAGCGGTAATTCCAAGGATTTTCATCGATAATCTTAAGAAAATCACCTAAACCTTTGCTGGTGTTCGCGGAAATGATCGCAATTCTTTGAGGCAAAATTGGTAATACTTTTCTGCGGTTCAAGTCGAAAACCTGTTCGGATTTCAGTCGGTCGATCGTTTCATTTTTTTCCCTTTGCAGGTCGCCCAGAGTATAACTCGGATCTATATCCATTATTTGCAGTTGAACTCCGGATGTCGGGTGAAAGGTGATTTTGGCAAGAAATAATATTTTTAATCCGTCGGAAAGAGGCGTTTTCAAAACTTCCTCAAACCGCTTGTTGATTCGGTCATAATTACTTTTCCACAGCATCGACCTCATTTCTGCGACCACCTTCCCGTCTTTTTTCTCCAGCAATTCCGGATAGCAATGTCCGGAATGGCTGTAATAATTCAGTTTGTTCATTTCCGCGGAAATCCAATATTCAGAATGGTACCTTGCTTCCAAAGTCTTTTTGATGCTCGCGGTGACTTGTGAAAGCGTAAAAGTTCTGCGGGGTTCAAGAATTGGCATCATGAGGGAATTAATTTAAGCGAAATCAAATTGGACTTAAAATTACAGAATTTCTACGGACTATCGGTAACGGTACCCGAATCTTGATCCAGCACGACGGAGCACAAAATAAAAACCCTCTGTTAACAATCGTCACAGAGGATTTTTGGTACCCAGGACCGGAATCGAACCGGTACATCTTGCGATACTAGAGTTTGAGTCTAGCGCGTCTACCAATTCCGCCACCTGGGCTGCTAAATTGGTGTGCAAATATAGAATTATTTTTTGTTTTGGAAAAATAAATTTTTAAAAATTTTGAAGGTCAAAAATCCAGTTCCAAACCGTCAAAAGCAAGCTGCACATTTTCAGGAAGTTCAGAGTTGGTCTCGTCATGAAGTCCCATATAATGCGAAAGGTGAGTCAGAAAAAGTTTCTTGGGATTAAGTTCTTCATTAAGTTTCAAAATATCCGGCAATATAAAATGGGCAGGATGTGGATTTTCTTTCCGGATGCAGTTGAGAATCAGGTAATCCAATCCCTTTAATTTGCCTTTTTCCGTTTCGCTGATTGCGCTTGCATCAGTGATATAGGCTAATTTCTTAGACTTAAAGCCAAAAATGGGAATCTTGAAATGCATCACTTCAATGGGAGTAATTTCTGCATCGAATAAATGAAATGCTTTGTTCTCCATTTCGTGAAGTTCAAAAGACGGAGCTCCCGGATATTTCACATCGGCAAAAGCATAGGGAAACCTGTTCATGATTTCGGCTCCTACCCTTTTGTTGCAGTAAATCGGCATATCTCCTTTCTGCCTGAAAATCAATGGCCGCAAATCGTCCAAACCAATTACATGATCGTTGTGTTCATGCGTAATCAAAACGGCATGCACTTCTGTTTCATGGTTTTCGAGCATCTGCATTCGGAAATCCGGACCGCAATCAATCAGGATTTTTTTCCCAGAATCGGTCGTAATCATCACTGACGAACGAAAACGCCTGTCTTTAGAATTTGTTGAATTGCAGACTTCGCAATTGCAGCCAATTACAGGAATTCCCTGCGAAGTACCGGTACCTAAAAATTTTAACTTCATTTTTTAAGTCGAAATGATTCTCATGCAAATTTAAGGATGATTTTATCAGTTTTTCCTGGTCAGATCCAAATCTTCGAAATCAAAGGAAAAATCGGTTACATCAGAAATCGGTTTCATTTTAGCAGAAGTCGCTTTCCCGTTTTCATCCATGTTAAAGTTGATGAAAGCATCTGCATCATAGCTTCTGTCGTCCCATTTTGCGATCATCACGTTTGGTGAAAAAGGCAGAAGTTCGCCTTTAAGTCTTGGAGAATTCTTGCAGAAAATTCTGAAAGCCTTTCCATCATTGGAAATAATCACGTCTCCAAACCAAGGATCATTATAGGTTCCCACGATTTGTTCTGCTTTGATTTGGCTGGTTTTGTCTTTTTTAAAAATTTCAGATTTTGCGAAAATCTCTTTTTTACCTTTGTCGTAATCTGCGTTGATTTTTGCCATTCTTTCGCTGTAAGTTTTCAGCCAGTTTCTATCGGCAATTCCCAGATAAGAATCTTTCACGGTGTTGGTAATTGTGCTGAAAGCCGCTCCGCTTTGTTGGTTGGTTAAAACCACGATGCCCAATTTCATGTCTGGAATGAGGGTGAACTGAGTCACAGTTCCGATTAATCCACCGGTATGATAAACTTGTTTGTGACCTTTCACATCCGTCAAAAACCAACCCAAACCATATCCCCCGAAATTGGAATCATAAGCGTTTTTTAAAGCAACCGGAGTGGAAATTTGAAGATTCCACAGTTGCTGAATTTGTTTGTCAGAAACCAGCTTCCTGCCGTCTTTTGTTGTAAAACCATTTATCAGGAATTCGGCCCAGGTCGTCATGTCTTTGATATTGCTGATGATTCCGCCCGCTGCATTCGCGGTCTCATTCCAGTCATGTGGAACCGGAATCGCTTTTCCGTCAACCGGAGCATGTGCTTCGATCATATTGGCAACATTCGCAGCTTTTGCGCGGTTGTAACTTCCAAAACTGGAATTCATCCCAACCGGTTTCATGATTTTTTGTTCGATGAATTCTGCCCAGGAAAGCCCGGAAACCCTGTGAATCACTTCTCCCGCTACAATGAACATGATGTTGTTATAATCCAGAGTAGTTCGGAACGGATTTTCAGGTTTTAAATATCTCACATTGTGCACGATATCGTTCACCGACAAATTTCCACCTTCCGGAAAAAACATCAGATCCCCCTGTCCCAAACCAAGCCCGGCTCGGTGAGTAATCAAATCTTTAACAGTCACTTGTTGAGAAACATACGGATCATACATTTGAAATTCGGGAATATATTGGGTGACTTTATCATCGAAATTCAATTTTCCCTCATCGGCCAAAATCGCCAAAGCCACCGCGGTAAATCCTTTGGAATTTGAGGCAATTCCTACCAAAGTGTTGTCATCCATCGGTTGTTTGGTATTCAGCGAACGAACGCCGAAACCTTTTGAATAGATGGTTTTGCCGTCTTTAACGATTCCAACAGAAATTCCGGGAACATCGAAAGTTTTCAGGGTATTTTGAATGAGGTCATCCAGTTTTTTTTCTTCGATCTGGGAAAAACAGAAAAAAGAAAAAAGAATGAAGAGCATAGACAGTTTTCGTTTCATAACTAATTTTTGATTTCCCCAAAGATAAAGATAATTGACACAAAAACTGTTAAACTTCCGCCCTGCATTTTTGGTCTTCCCACATTTCTATTAACTTTGTAGAAAGTAAAAATGAAAAAAAAACAGTGCATGGATACTAAAAGAAAATTTTTCCTGGAGTGCTACAAACTCGGCATCGTCAAATTTGGCAGGTTTACCCTGAAAAGCGGGATTGAAAGTCCGTTTTATGTGGATTTAAGGCCGCTCGCTTCTGATCCTAAAATTCTGAAAGACCTCGCCAATTATCTTTTGGATATGCTTCCGCTTGATAATTTCGATTTGATTTGCGGGGTTCCGTATGCTGCACTTCCGATGGCAACCGCGATGTCTCTGGAAAGCTATATTCCGCTGATTATGAAACGGAAAGAAGCAAAAACACACGGCACCAAAAAACTGATCGAGGGAATCTTTTCGAAAGGCCAGAACTGTCTTTTGGTGGAAGATGTGATCACCTCCGGAAAATCTCTATTGGAAACCATTCCGGAAATTGAAAACGAGGGAATTTCAGTTTCAGATATCGTGGTGGTTTTAGACAGACAGCAAGGCGGAAGGGAAATGCTGGAAAGCAAAGGGTACCATGTCCACACGCTTTTCACCATTTCAGAAGTCTGCGAAATATTGCAGGAAGAAGGTCTTTTAATGAGTGAAGATGTAGAAAGAATCAACGATTTCTTACGTGGAAACGTTGTGCAATTTAAAGAAGAAAAGCGAATTTCTTACGAGGAAAAATTAAAAATCTGCGAACATTCAGTTGCCCAAAAACTGCTGAAAATCGCCATCGAAAAAAAATCGAATCTGATTGTTTCCGCCGATGTGACCACCACCGCTGAATTACTCAATCTGGTGGAATTGGTTGGTCCGCACATCGTGGCGCTAAAAACGCATATCGACATTATTTCCGATTTTGATGCCGACAAAACGATTCTGCCCTTGAAAGATTTGGCTTCGAAATACAACTTCCTGTTGATGGAGGACAGAAAATTTGCGGATATCGGAAACACTCAGGAATTACAATTTTCGATGGGTGTGTTTAAAATTTCGAACTGGGCAGATTTGGTCACCGCACAAGTCATCGCAGGTTACGATTCCCTGGACTGTTTTAGGAATGTGGGTGTGGTGGCCATTCTCAGCATGTCTTCCACCGGAACCTTAACTGATATGGAATACCGTGAACAAGCTGTGAATATCGCAGTTTCACATCCGAACGTTTTTGGCGGAGTTGCCCAAAACAAGATTCCCAATGAACTTTTACTTTTTACTCCAGGTGTAAATTTAGCCGATTCCGGTGACGGAAAAGGGCAGCAATACAACACGCCGGAATATGTCTTCAAAAAGCTGGAAACCGACTTCATAATCGTAGGACGCGGAATTTACAAATCTGATGATGTGGAAAAAGCGGCATTGAATTACAAGATTGCGGGTTGGAATGCCTATGAAAACTCACTTTGAAAGGTTAAAAAAGCTGATGAAAGCTGATCAATGAGCAACCTTATTCTTCTATTTCTTTGCCTTTTTCTTGGAATTTTTCTGCGAAAGGCAAAACTTTTTCCTGAAAACGGACATTCGGCCTTGAATTCTTTCGTGGTCAATATTTCACTGTCATCGTTGTCATTATATTATATTCCGAAAATTGCGATGAATTTTCAGGTACTTTTTCCAGTGGCCGTTCAATGGCTGAACATTTTGCTGGCGATTCCTTTTTTCGTGCTGATTGGCCGAAAATTAAAGTGGAGCAAAGGAATGATAGGCGCAGTGATTATGGGGGCAGGATTGGGAAACTCTTCATTCATCGGAATTCCGGTGATTCATGCACTTTACGGCGAAAGCGGAATGAAAACAGTGATGCTTGTAGATCAACCCGGTGGATTTGTCGCACTTTTTACAGTGGGAATAGCCGTGGCGAACTATTTTTCGGGAAGCAAAAGTTCTGCAAGTCAAATGGTTCTGAAAATCGTGAAATATCCGCCATTCATTGCCTTTACCATTGCGGTTTTACTAAATGTTTTTTCCTTTCGAATTCCGACCGATCTGGACCAGGTTTTTGAAAAATTGGGTGCTACAACGGTTCCGCTCGCTTTGGTTTCTGTCGGAAGCCAGTTAAGATGGCAGAAATTAAACTCTGAAACCAAACCGTTGATTTTGGCACTTTCGTTTAAGTTACTTTTTTTTCCGCTCATCATTTTCCTGCTCTACTTTTTTGTTTTCAATCAGAGAGGTGAAATGATTGAAATCTCCTTTCTGGAAGCAGGAATGGCACCGATGATCACCGCAGGAATTATTGCGAACACCCATCATCTTCATCCTAAACTGACCAACCTGATCATTGGAATCGGGATTCCCATTTCATTTGTAACGCTTGCTTTTTGGTATTTCGTGATGCATTATTTTATTTGAAGTGATTCACGATTTTGATTGATCACCAAAACATTCAAAAAAGTAAATGCTCCTTTCTTAACCTAGGTCAATGTTCACTAGATTTCAACGAGGTATATTTGTTCAATCAAAAAATTGAGTTATGAAAAAAATGAAGGTAGATATCTGGAGTGACATTCGTTGCCCGTTCTGTTTCGTGGGAAAAAGGAAGTTTGAAAAAGCCTTGGAGAAATTCCCTGATTCAAAAGATATTCAGGTCAATTGGCACAGTTTCCAGCTTGATCCCGACTTGCAAACCCAACCGGAAAGAGATCCGTTTGAGTTTTTCTCTGAAGCGAAAAGAATTCCGATTTCGCAGGCGAAAATAATGCATGACCATGCAAAAAATGCAGGTAAAGAAGCGGGAATCGAATTTAATTTCGAAAACCAAAAAATCGCGAACTCTTTCCGAGGACATCTTTTGATTCAGTTGGCTAAAACGAAAAATCTTGCCAACGAAATTGAAGAAGCACTCTTCAAAGCACAATTCATCGATGCCAAGAATATCGATGATGAAGACACTTTGGTAGAGATTGGAAAATCAATCGGTTTGGAAGATGGTGAAATCAGGAACGCTTTAACTTCTGATGATTTAGGCTATAAAGTTCAGGAAGATTTGCAGATGGCTAGACATTTGGGAATCAACGCGGTTCCGTTTTTCGTGTTTAATGACAAATACGGAGTTTCTGGCGCGCAACAACCGGAACTTTTTCTGGAAGTTCTGGAAAAATCATTCGGTGAATTTTCGCAAGGCGATCAAGGTTTACAGATCATCAATTCCGGTGAAAGCTGCGATGTGGACGGGAATTGTGACTGAAATCCGGGATTCGAGTTACAGGATTTTGGAGAAGAAGTAATGGGTTTTTTCATTCGAAGAAATCCGCTTGCACACCAAAATCCATTCTGAATAAAATTGGCTCCATCGAATCTCTGATTTCACCGCACAGCGGATTCAATTTTCTTATCCTACATCAATGAGCAAATTTTTTAAACGCTATATCTTTGACAAAGAATTTTAAACAAACAAATAGTAAAATCTTATGAAAAAATTATTTTCAATTTTAACTGCACTGGTGTTTTCAGTAGCCGCTTACGGACAACTTGTGCTAAAGAGCGATCCGGCTCACTCCAGAATCCAGTTTGAAGTCATTCATCTTGGAATCAACGATATCACCGGAAACTTCGACAAAGCAAACCTAACGATCAATGCAGACGAGAAGAATTTCGTGAACTCCAAGCTGACTTTCTCAGTGGATGTGAACTCCATCAACACCCACATTGATGCGAGAGACAACCACTTGAAAAGCGCAGATTTCTTTGAAGTAGCAAAATATCCGACCATGGATTTTGTGAGTACTTCACTTACAAAAACGGCAAATAATTATTATACGCTGAACGGAAATTTGACCATGCATGGAGTTACCAAACCGGTATCCCTGACTTTGGTGTATAGAGGTTCCACCGTGAATGCGATGAACAAGAAAGCGACTTACGGTTACCAGGTTTCCGGAACGCTCAACCGATCAGATTTCGGGATCGGACCAAAATTCCCGATTCCTATGATCAGCGACCTGATCAGAATCAAAGGAGATTTTGAATTGACTGCAGAATAAAAAATTGTGTTTTCATAGTGGAAGGCGGAAGTTTGGGAAACCAGCTTCCGCTTTTTCTTTGTAAGGTATTTATTGGTATTGGGTTACCTCTTTCTGCTAACTGAAGCTATTTTTTGTCTTACATCATTTATAAAGGCAGAATGGATGCAGGTTTTTTCCATTGATGGGCAATCATTTAATTGAAAAATAAAAAACTTGAGCGGAATGGTTGGATGGTGTATATTTACCTCGAAGTGATCATACCAAACGACGGAATGTATTTTTTGTAAAATATACAGCTTGATAGAGTTCTTCGCAGACTTGTCAAAATAACAGTCAGATCGCTGCTTAACAAAAAATTTAAAATTGTTTTGAAATGGACGAATCCGGAATTAAAAGAAAAGAAATGAATGATAAAACACCCATCCATATTTTGTTAGGACTTTTATTTGTGGTTATCCTCTTTCATGTTGCTGTACTTTTTAAAGCAGTTCCAAATGAGATCGTTTGGGGCGGCCGTCTTCAGGATGATTCGGAAATGCTCGTATTTGAAGCCCTTTCCATTCTTATCAATATGTTTTTAGGACTTGTTTTGTTGATGAAAGCAGACTACATCAAAATTAAATGGAAGGAAAAAACAATAAACATCATATTATGGATTTTTCTTATCCTATTTGTTCTCAATACGTTTGGTAACCTTTTCGCAAACAGCAACTTTGAGAAGTTTTTCGCCGTTTTGACTTTTGCTTTTGCGATTCTAATTTGGAAAATTTTGAAACAGAAAAAATTTAACGGCAGGAATAAGATATCAAACCTGGAAAAAAATCAAGATAACTTGCCGGTCTGAAACCCGGCTTTTTTCGCGGCCAACTTTGGTACAACCTTTATTTTTCAATAAATTTTTGGGGAAATAAGTTATTTCAACCTTAAAGGTTTGGTTTCGCTCAAAAACCAGATTAGAACGGTATCCTTTTTTAATTTCGACCTGTTCCAGTTTCACTTGATCCCATGAAACCTCTTAATTGAAGTCGGTTTGAAAATGTATTTCGCTGTTACGGTTTCCGGGGAATTTATATCCAGTTCATACCAAGGGGAAATCTTTGAATTGGCGGGATTCCTTAAAATATGGATATCCTGAGCAGGCATGAAGCTTTCCGCCAGTAAATATAGGTACTTTCCTGCAGAATTTCGGATACGTCCCACCACAATTACACAATGGCCAGGACTTCCCGGAACAATCACAAAATCCCCCGGTTTGATGTCGGAATTGCTTTTTACAGGTACTCCTTCCCGATCGAGAGAAATCGTTCCCGCATACTGAAAAACCAATCTGAGGTATTTCCTGAAATTGGTATAAGAATCGTCAAATGAACCCCGATTCACAAAACGTACAGTACGACCGGTTTCAATCGTGCGAACTCCGTCACGGAAATCATTCCAGGAAAGAAACTGTCCGCTGGTGAAATGGAAGCCAATCTCGTCAAATCGTTTTTGGGACCAAAGAAATTCGGAATAAAGCCGAATCCAGGCATCTGCACATTGCTGCAAATCCTTGTGGCCCACATCAATCTTTAAAACTGCTACATGATGGTTTTGCTTTTCAATAGGCATATCCTGGAAATCACGGATCGGAAAACTGGGCGGATAAAGCGGGAAACTGACCAAATATTCACTGAAACTCCCTCGTTCTTCCTTTTCCCACGCATAACCTTTCGGCGGGATAAATCGGGTTCGAATCGCGGCCTTGCTTTCATCGATGTTCATGGGAACGGTGGTTTCCACGACTTGGCAAAAAGCGTGGTGAAAACCCAGGATGAAAAAGAAAAAGACAATCTGATAATTTTTGGCCATTATCAAAGTTTAACCAAATTTAATCATTATTTGGAATATGCTTAAAAGGGTACTTGTTTTTAAAAAACATCGTTATATTTGGAAATTGGTTTAAGATGAAAAGATTTCTTTGCGGTTTTGTTTTATTTTTCTGTTTTGCTGTTGGTTTCGCACAGCAAAATCGAATTTTTATCCAGGCAAAAATCACCGAAAATAATCCTAGAATTGCCGTTTCCCAAGAAATTGACTTTACCAATTCCACCGATCAGCCTTTGAACCAACTCAAACTTCTCAACTGGATTGCCGCGTACCAATCAAGGAACACCGCACTTTTGGGTCGGAAATTAGAGGACCGGAAAAGTGAGTTGTATTTTGCAAAACCCAATGAACTGGGCGGTTTAGAAAATCTGCAGATCAAGGTTGAGAACCAAAGTATTGATCAGGGCAGTTCTACTGAAGAAAATATTTTCTTGCCTTTGAATAAAAGTTTGCAGCCCGGAGAAGTATTGAAAATCACTTTAAATTATACTTTAAAAATACCATCGTCAAAGTTTACTGCTTATGGCACAGATGGTAATGGTTTTTACCTAAAGTATTTTTTTATTGTTCCGGACCGTCCTGAAACTGTTGTAAAAAGAGAATTTTTAGATATTGACGAAAACCAAAGTCCGGGAAATGAATGGACCGTTCTGTTGGACATTCCGGCAAATTGGTATGCTAAAAGTAACCTCAAAGAAATACAAACCAACTATTTCCAGGGAGTTTTGAATAACGATCCGGAATTTTTGATTTCGGAAAAACGGTTTGATCAGATCTATGCAAATATAGATGAGAAAGTAACTTCTGTGGAATTTGGTTATCCACTGAGCCCCGAAGAAAAACAGCATTTGGAATTCTATCTCCCGCTTCAGCTTTCATTCATTAAAAGCAAAATAGGAACATTGCCCGAGAAAATATTTATTTCTGATAAGTTTAAGAAAGAACAGAATTTCACGGGACTTGAAGATGTGAAATTCTGGAAATTCCGCTACCCGCTTTTTCCGGAACGGATGCGCACGGATTTGAATTATTTCAGCGCCCTTTCAAAAAACATCATTCAGCAATCTGTGATTTTTGACAAAAATGACGATCACTGGCTTATCAACGGACTGAAAACTTATCTGGAAATCCAGTATCTCGAGCGCTATTATCGGGATGAAAAACTATTGGGCGCATTGCCGGACAATCTGAAGCTGTTTGGTTTGAAGCCTCTGAAGATTTTTCATGCATCGGAATTGAAAATTTCTGAGCGGTACGGATTGGCTTATCAGTACATCAGGAGTCAGAATCTGGACCAGAGAATTTCTGAACCTTTTTACCAGCTCAGCAATTTTAATGCTTCCGCAATAAGCCACTTCGAAATGGGAAGCTTGTTTTCATTCCTTGCAGAAAAAATGGGAAACGAAAAATTTGACGATTTCATCGTAGATTACCTGAAACAAAATCACCTGAAAAAAGTGGACCGCAAAGATTTTCTGGATCGCTTCACTTTAGCTACAGGATATTCTTCGGAGTTTTTGGAGCAATTCATCGAAAGAAAAAACCGGGTGAATTTCGATCTGAAAAAATTCAAGAAAAATGGCGACGAATTTCAGGTGAAGATCTCCAAAAATACAAACCAAGCAATTCCTTTCAAACTGGAAACCATTAACAAAAAAGGTGAAAAATCCGAATTTTGGTTTGATACCGATCAGTCCCAAAAAGCGATTACCTACAATATTCCGCAAGCGAACGCAGAAAAAATTGTGGTCAACAGTGAATATATTTTCCCGGAGAATAATTTCCGCGACAATTACCTTTACACCAAAGGAATTTATACCAATGTAAAAAAAGTGAAGCTGAAGTTGTTCAAGGATATTCCGAATCCTGAATTCAATGAAATTTATCTGAATCCCAGATTAAGTTTCAATGCCTATGACAATGTTTTGGTGGGTTTGAATTTCAGGAATACCTCTTTTTTTGAGCAAAAATTCAATTATACCTTCACGCCCTATTTCAGTTCCGGAACCGGAACAATGACCGGTTCGGGTGGAATCTCCTACTCTTTCCAGCCAGCCGAAAGTTTTTACCGGAGTTTGGATTTTGGGATCGCCGGTTCCTACTTTCATTATGATTTCGATTTAAGTTACCGGAAATTAACGGCATTCGGGAACCTGAGTTTCAGTAAAAATCCCAGAAGCGACATTGGTAGAAGTCTAGGTATTTCCTACAATTTTTTCGACAAGGATTTGGACCCCAAGAAAAATGATCCAAATGATTATTCGCGGTATAACCTTTGGAGCGTGGGATATGCCTATTCCGACCGGCGAATGATCCATGAAAAGTATTTCAGCGGGAATTTCCTTTTTATGGAAGATTTTCAGCGGATTTCTGCTGAAGCATTTTACCGCTGGGAATTCCAGAAAAGCAAGAAGATCAGTTTCCGGTTTTTTGGCGGACTGTTTTTGAACAACCACACCCGAAATAATTTGTTTGATTATGGGATTTCCCGTGTTTCGAATTTTGCGTTTTCCTATGGACTTTTGGGTCAAAGCGCTACTTCGGGGATTTTTTCGCAACAGCTCATTATTGCCGATGGCGGTTTTAAATCCTATCTCGGACAAACCACCAATCAGTGGATTACTGCGGTGAATGTGGATTCTCATCTTTGGAAGATGTTTAACCTCTATGCCGATGCAGGAATGTATAAAAATCATCAATTCAGCCCGAAATTCATTTGGGATTCCGGCGTGAAGCTGAAAGTGGTTCCCGATTTCCTGGAGGTCTATTTCCCGATTCAAAGTTCCCTAGGTTTTGAGCCTTCTTTCAAAGATTATGGAACACGCATCCGCTTTACTTTGACCCTGAATTTTTCAGCGATTACCAATTATTTCAGACGGGGCTGGTTCTGATTAATTTAGGAACACATTTTGATTCTGATTCGTCGCTTTAACTTTATTTAAAAATGAAGAAATTCTTTTTATCCATCCTGATTGGAACTGCAATCATTTCCTGCGAGAAATCCACCATTCAGCAAACTACCGACCATTTCAAAAGAGCAGATTCCCTGTTCTCCCAAGCGAATGAGGGCATGAAGACACTGGATTCCATTTCCAAATCCATCAACAGCAAAGACGGAATTACCAGAAAAATTATCATTCCCGAAATAGAAAAACAGAAAAAGGCAATCGATTCCACCATAAAATCTGGAAGTTGGCGGATTGACTCGATCAATCGACAGCTTCAGGAGATCACCAAAAATGTGAAGACCGGAACTCATGTGGTGAAAACTTTAGATTCCGCCAATGAAGCCTTAAAAAAAGGAAGCAATCCTTTGGAGGTTTTGTCGAAGACGGCTGACAAAATCCTGAAACAGACAGAAACTCAAAAAGAAAATACTCAAACGCCGACTAAAGCTGAAATTCAAAGCCAGCATTCGCCATCAACTGTTCCTTTAGATCCATTGGTAAAAACCGCCCGACTTGAAATTGAGGTGGTCAACCTCACCGAAGCGAAAGCGCTTTTGAAACAGAAATTGAAGGAACATCATGCTGATTTAGCCAGTGAGAATTTTTCGCAAACGGAGGGCATTTCAAAAGAATCTTTTTCTGCAAAGGTTCCAGTTCTATATTTTGACCAGTTGGTCAATTCTGCTTCAACGCTAGGTGAAATCCGCATGAAATCAACGATTTCCCAGGGAATTGATTATGATGCAAAGCAGCTTTGTGACGTAGAAATATCGCTTTTCCAAAATGAAAATCTCCAGAACAATTCTTTCGCTCAGAAAGATTCTGATTCCCTGAAAACTGATACTTTCGGTGACAAATCCTCTGATGCTTTTATGCAGGGATTCAGAATTTTGGGAGACGGATTGCTGTTTCTACTTCCGTTCTGGCCCATTTTGCTGATTGGGATTCTGGTTTGGTATTTCTTTGCGAGAAACAAAAAGAGAAAAGCCAAAGAGGAATTTGAAAGCCAACAAGCTTTAAATCAACAAGAAATCCAGGATCCGAAAGAAAAACAAAGCTCCACTGAACCGGTCGCTCAATCGGAAAATAATGAAGATCATGATGATGAAGAAACCGATTATTCGAAATATATGCCGAAGAAATAATTAATGACCGAAGCTAAAACTTTTGAAAACCAGAATTTATTAAACCTCAAAGAATTATTTTCTGGACAGATGGTTCATTTTTTCGGGCGGTTTAGTTCTCGTTCAAATCATAAAAAGCAGAAATTGGCAACCCCTAATCGCCGCCCTAATTCTGTAAAATAAAAACAGTGATGCATTCGTCAAAAAACTTTTGAAACTTATTGTGAACTGTTATTTCGGATCATGATTTTCCGGCTGTACTTTCGAAACGGCTAAAAGAGCAAAAATTCTTTCCGTGCCTAAAAACAAGAAATCCCCTCAACCAAAATTGAAGGGATTAAGAACTTCTTTCTGAATACTATTTCATGTCAATTACCTGATCTACCACATACTGCGTATTTCCTCTCCAGGGTAAGATTCCGTGGTATTCTTTGTAGTGCAGATCAAAAGTTTTCCCGCTGTTCATTTCCAGCTGTTTATAAACCGCTTCGTTTTCAATCGAAAACTCGAATTCATAGCTGGTCAATGCTCCTGTTTTGCCCCTTCCGAAACCTTCCTGGATCAGTTTACCTTCATAAGTCTTGAAGATATTTCCTTTTTTTACGGCATAATTTAAGACGCCGGATTTCACGCCTTCACCGAAAATGAAATAATACTTGTACCAGATCAATCCGCCCAAAAGGAAAAGTACTGCGATCAAAGTAATCCAAAGGTATTTCATGGTATTCAGATTTTTGACTTATTTTGAAATCGAACGTGAAATCACAATTTTCTGGATCTCAGAGGTTCCTTCATAAATCTGGGTGATTTTAGCGTCACGCATCATTCTTTCCACGTGGTATTCCTTCACATAACCATATCCACCGTGAATTTGAACAGCCTCTATGGTGGTGTCCATCGCAACTTGGGATGCATACAGTTTTGCCATCGCACCACTTTCGGAAATGTCTTTTCCTTCATCTTTTTCCGCTGCGGCTTTATAGCAAAGCATTCTTGCCGCCGTGATCTGCGTTGCCATATCTGCCAATTTAAAGGCAATTGCTTGGTGATTGATGATTTCAGTTTTAAATGCTTTTCTGGTTTTAGCATATTTCAATGCCAATTCGTAGGCACCGGCTGCGATTCCCAATGCTTGAGAAGCAATACCGATTCTACCGCCGTTCAAAACAGCCATCGCGAAATTAAATCCAAAACCGTCTTCACCGATTCTGTTTTCTTTCGGGATTTTCACATTATTAAAAATAAGGGAATGGGTATCACTTCCGCGGATTCCCAGTTTGTCTTCTTTCGGTCCGATTTCGAAACCTTCCCATCCTCTTTCCACGATGAACGCATTGATTCCCTTATGTTTTTTTTCCGGATCTGTTTGTGCAATGACAATGTAGTAACTTGCGTTTCCGCCATTGGTAATCCAGTTTTTGATTCCGTTCAGAAGGTAGTAATCTCCCTTATCTTCGGCAGTAGTTTTTTGCGAGGTTGCATCAGAACCAGCTTCCGGTTCAGAAAGAGCGAATGCCCCGATCACTTCACCACTTGCAAGCGGTTTCAGGTATTTCATTTTTTGTTCCTCATTGCAGAATTTTTCTAATCCTGCACAAACCAGTGAATTGTTCACAGACATCACCACGGCTGCAGATGCGTCGATTTTTGCAATTTCTTCCATCGCCAAGACGTAGGAAATGCTGTCCATTCCGGCACCGCCATATTTCGGATCCACCATCATTCCTAGGAAGCCCAATTCTCCCATTTTCTTTACCTGCTCGTGTGGGAATTGTTGCAGATTATCTCTCTCGATCACTCCCGGCAGAAGCTCAGTCTGAGCAAAATCTCTCGCTGCTTGCTGAATCATCAACTGCTCTTCCGTTAAATTAAAATTCATAAAATTTACTGTTTATTTGAGGGTAAATTTACAACTTTTCCAAAAATGAAAAAATTTAATTGAACTGAGGCGAGTATTAGGTTTTGCCGGGTGAAATAAAAATGATATTTTTACATTAACTCAATATTAATAAACTCTGTTTTCAATTTAGAAATAATCAATCATTAAGCTATGACGATAAAAAGGATTTTTGATTTTGCTCACAATGCATTGGAGAAATATTCCAGAGAAGACATGTTTGTGACCAAATATCACGGAGAATGGGAGAAAACTTCCACTCAGGAATACATCAATATGGGCAATCAAATTTCCCGGGGGTTGTTGAAACTAGGCATCAAACCTGGTGACAAGATTTCGCTGATCACCACTGCAACCCGCACCGAATGGGCGGTGATGGACTTGGGAATTTCCCAGATCGGCGCAGTTTCGGTTCCGGTTTATCCATCCATCTCTCCGGAGGATTATGATTTTATCTTTAACGATGCGGAAGTGAAATACTGTTTCGTGTCGGATCGTGAACTGCTAGACAAAGTGATGCAGATCAAGCCCAATGTAAGCTCATTGCAGGGGGTTTTCACTTTCGATCAGATTGACGGTGCGGCAAATTGGAGGGAAATTTTGGATTTAGGAAAAGACGAAGAAACCCAAGGAGAAGTAGAAGATATTTCGAAAAGCATCGTTTCGGACGATTTGGCAACCATTATCTATACTTCTGGAACCACCGGAAAACCAAAAGGCGTGATGCTCACGCACAAAAACATTGTTTCTAATGTTTTGGCTTCTGATCCAAGGATTCCAAGAGTTAAGGGCATGGATTTTAAAGAAATTAAAGTTCTGAGCTTTTTGCCGATCTGCCACATTTTCGAAAGAATGTTGTTTTATCTGTATCAGTACAACGGCTACTCCATCCATTTTGCGGAAAGCATTGAAAAAATGGGTGACAATATCAAGGAAGTGAAACCACATCTGATGTCGGTAGTTCCACGTCTGATTGAAAAAGTTTATGACAAAATTTATGACAAAGGAACTTCAGCAGGCGGCTTGAAATCAAAGATTTTCCTTTGGGCATTGGGCGTAAACAAGGCAAAAAAGGAAATAGGCAAACCATCCGGTATCAAAGAAATCATAGCCGACAAACTGGTTTTCTCGAAATGGAGAGAAGGTTTGGGAGGAAACATCATCACTTTGGTTTCAGGCTCTGCAGCACTTTCGGCCAGGCTGAATAAAATGTTTCAAAACGCTGGAATACCTATTTTGGAAGGTTATGGTTTGACGGAAACATCCCCGGTAATTTCCGTGAACAGTTTCGGGAAAATTAAGATCGGAACGGTAGGTCACGTTTTGGAAAATCTGGATGTGAAAATCCAGGAAGATGGAGAAATCACCGTGAAAGGACCCTCCGTTTTTGTGGGTTACTTCAATAATGAGCAAATGACCCGAGAAGCATTTACAGAAGATGGTTACTTTAAAACAGGCGATATCGGACATATAGACGACGAAGGATATCTGCATATTACGGACAGGAAAAAAGAAATGTTCAAGACTTCCGGCGGAAAATATGTTGCGCCGCAAGTAATTGAAAACCTGGCTAAAGCGTCTAAATTCATCGAGCAAATCATGGTGGTTGGCGAAGGCGAAAAAATGCCGTGCGCTTTGATCCAGCCCGATTTCAACTTCGCGAAAAACTGGGCGGAAAGAAAAGGTTATCAACTGGGTGACCAGCCGGAACAGGTAGTAAAAAGCCCAGAATTGATCGCCAGAATCGGAAAAGAAATCGATTACCTGAATACCAAACTTGGAAGCTGGGAACAGATCAAAAGATTTGAGCTCACTCCGGATGTGTGGTCCATTGAATCGGGACAACTGACGCCTACGCTTAAATTGAAGCGAAAAGCGGTGAAAGAAAAATACATCAAACTGTATAACAAAATGTATGGTCACGAAGAGTAAAATTCAACCATAAGATTTTCAGAAAAATATCCGCTTACAAACGGATATTTTTTCTATATTTGAGGGAAGACAAATTCAATCATTTTGAAAATAAAAGGAGTTCATACTATTTTTTATGTCGAAAATAAGCAGCAGAGTACCGAATTCTATGAAAGAATCTTGGGAAGAAAGGCGGATTTGAATGTACCCGGAATGACCGAATTCAGGATTTCAGACGACTTTGTTTTGGGTTTGATGCCCAATTCGGGAATTGCCAAAATATTAGGAGATGAAACACCAAATCCGTCTTCGGGAAAAGGAATTCCGCGCTGTGAACTGTATCTGTATGTAGCGGATGTAGATAAAGTTTACATGGAAATCAGATCATTCAACATCAAAATTATCAGTCCGTTAGAAAAGCGAAATTGGGGAGATTACTCTTTTTATTTCTCGGATCTGGACGGACACATCATCGCATTTGCTGAAAAAATCGAATACAATGAATAACTGTCTGGAATGTGGCGACCAAATCATCGGGAGAAGTGATAAGAAATTCTGCAACGACGGGTGCAGAAACGCCTACAACAACAAACACAACAAGGATTCCACCAATCTGATGCGCAACATCAACAACAAGTTACGCAAAAATCACCGGGTTCTATCCGAACAGAATTATGTGGATGGAAAAGCAAAAACCACCAAAAACAAACTCACTTCCGAAGGCTTTAACTTTGATTATTTCACCAATATGCGCATTTACAAAAATGGTGCGGAATACCGTTTTGTTTATGATATCGGCTACAAATATTTAGAGGACGACTGGATTTTGCTGGTGAGGAAGGAGTGATTTGAAAAGTAATTAATCACTTATATTTACTTTCTTTATGAAAAAATTCTATATTTTTACTTTGCTTCTTTTTGGAATCACCACTTTCTGCCAACAGAAAGTTTCCAAGAGTTCCCAATATTTTTTTGCTGAAAACAAAGGCCAAATTATTGACCAAAAAGGCAAAGAAAATCATGCCGTGAAATACCTTTTCCATTCTTCGGGGTTGAATGTCCAAATAAAGAAAGATGGCTTTTCTTACGATGTTTATCAAGTTGAAAGAAGAGCCCGAAAATTAAGAAAGGATTCCGAAGACCGAGCAATTTCTGATTTAAAAAAAAGCCGAACAGAAACCGATTTTAAGTACCATCGTGTAGATATTGACTTTGTGAATGCCAACAAAAATCCTGAAATCATTGCCGAAGGGAAATCACCGGATTTTGATAATTACTACAATATTCCAGACAAACCAAATGGAATTGAGCGGGTTCATCGGTACGAAAAAATCACCTACAAAAACCTTTACCCAAAAATTGATCTTGTTTTCTTTAAGCCAGAAGATTCCACAAAAGCGGTTGAATATAATTTCATAGTCAATCCGGGCGGAAGAATTTCGGATATGCAGTTAAAATTCAACGGTGCTAAAACCAGACTGAAAGGAGGAAAGCTATCAATGAACCTTCGATTCGGTGAAATGCAGGAAAACATTCCACATTCTTGGGAAGAGCACGGAAAGATGAAAGAAAACATCAATGTGGAATTCCAGGATTTGGGAAGACAGGTTTTTGGATTTAAGGCAGAGAAGGACATTTCAGACAAAGTGATGGTGATTGATCCGGTTCCTACGCGGATTTGGGGAAGCTATCTTGGCGGCAGTGGAGAGGATTATGGCGATGTCAAAATTGACAAGAATAACAATGTTTATATATTTGGCACTACTGCAAGTCCTAATAATATCGCTACCAGCGGCACGTATCAAACTTTTTTATTCGGAGGTTATGATGCCTTTATCGTAAAAGTAGACAAAGATGGACAAAGGTATTGGGGAACTTACTATGGTAGATTGTATTACGATGAAACTGGCTCATTAGATACTGATGACAATCTTAATGTCTATGCAGCAATATATTCGGAAAAACCGAATCCACTTTATCCAGGAAACAAACTTTATTTTTATCCAAAAATAATATTCCTAAAACTTACTGTAAATGGAACGATGCTGTTCAATAACGAAATCGGGCCGGAAATTGGTAATCCTTGGTATTCATCCACCGATCTAATCAATATTTATGACTTAAGATTCGACAATGGAATTGCATACGTTGCGGGACAAACCGCAATTAATGGATTTGGAACACCCGGTGCTTTCCAAGTAAACAAGCCAAGTGCTTATTCGGGATTTTTCACAAGGTTTGACGGCACTACTGGTAATACTGATTTCTTTACTTATGTCGGTGGAAATAATGGAACATCAATTTACAACATCTTCAATATTGATGCTACCGGAGTTGAAATGACGGGCACTACTCGTGCAAATGATTTTCCAATGATCGACCCATTCCAGCCTGTGAATCCGAATCCTACCGGTTCTTACAACAATAATGGATTGTATATAAAATTCTCAACAAATGGAAATCTAGTAAAATCCAGCTACTTCGGCGGCAATGAAAACTATGTTTTCACGAGTACAAGACGCTTTGGAAATGAAGTTATTTTTGCAGGCAGAATGCAGTCAAAAAATAAGATTTGCTTTTATCGTGTTGACACCATCTTGAATACAATTCTTGATTATAAGGACGTAAACGTATTTGACAATTGGGGACATGTTTACGTAGATTCTCAAAGAAATATTTTTTCTGCAGGCATTGCTAGTCCGAATGATCCTTGGGTTAATCAAGTGACAACGCCAAACGCATATCAAACTACAATTGGATCAAAAATCTCAATTTTTCTCACAAAGTATGATTCTAATCTCACAAAAATTTGGTCAACTTTTTACCAAGGAAATGGAGGAACTCAAAGTGGAATGATGATGAAAGATTACAATGATCATCTTTATTTATGGGGAATGTCCAGCAATAACACCACCGGTATTGCAACCCCAGGAACTTTTCAGCAAACTGGCGGTCATCCATCGAATGATATTTTTATTGCGAAATTCTTGGATTGCACATCATATTCAGATCTAAATTCAAATTCTCCTGTTTGTCCTGGTTCCGACATAAAGTTATATGCTTCCAATGGTGCAAACTATTCATGGACCGGCCCGAATGGATTTACCTCCAACCTGCAAAACCCAACCATTCCCAATGCAACTGCTGCTAATGCTGGAATTTACTCCTGCGCCATTACAGGGACAGGAACATGTGATGGAACCTTTACCGTAGAAGTGAAAGTGGAAGACAAAACCGCACCAGTTCCAGATCTTCCGTCTTTGCCTAAAATTACGGGAAACTGCAAAACAATCATCACCACAATTCCCACTGCGACTGACGCTTGCAAAGGGAAAATCACCGGAACTACCACTGATCCACTTCAATATCAACTTCCGGGGAATTATGTGATTACCTGGAAATACGATGATGGAAATGGGAACATTTCCTCGCAAACGCAGAATATAACGATTACAAGTGAACCGCTTCCTACCGCTGCTCAAACCCAGAGTTTCTGCAAGATTACGAATCCAAAAATCTCCGATATCCAAATCACGGGAACTTTGATCAAATGGTACGATTCCACGGGAAATATTTTACCTTCAAACACTTTGCTGCAAAATGGATTGAAGTATTACGCAACCCAAACTTTGAATGGATGCGAAAGTGCCAAATTAGAAATCACTGTAAGCATCAATGATCCCAACTCACCAACCGGAAACGCAATACAAGATTTCTGTTCAGCCCAAATCCCGAAAATATCAGACATCGTCGCCGCCGGACAAAATATCAAATGGTATGACAGCACGGGGAATTTCTTGTCTCCATCTACTCTTTTGATTGATAATACCACTTATTACGCTTCCCAAACGGTGAACGGTTGCGAAAGTTCGCAAAAGTTTGCAGTGACGGTCTCGGTAAAAAATGGTGGAATCCCTGCAAATAACTATTCCATAACTTTTTGCAACGACACCACTTCAAATATAAAAACAGAGAACCTCAATAATTACAAAGCAGATCTTGCTACAAATCCGTCTCAGTACCAATTTGAGTTTTATACTGCAGGCAATCAATTGGTTTCGGACCCTGCAAAAGTCAGTTTAGATATCGGTTTGAATGTGTTTAATGTAAAGATTTCCAACAATCTCGGCTGTTTTGTATGGGTAAAACTGAATTTGACTTTAAATCCAAAACCTGCCATTACACTTCCCGCAACACATGAATTCTGCGAAGGTCAATCTGTCAATCTCGATGCGGGAAACTGCACCAGTTGTACTTTTGAGTGGACAAAAGATGGTGGTTCTGCGATTATTTGGAATCAACAAGTTTTAAACGTTTCCGCTGTTGGAACATATACTGCAAAAGTCGTGAATCCTTTTGGCTGCAGCAATTCGGCAAGTACAGTGGTCAAAACATCGATTACCGCTACGATTCTCCGAGTTGATATTATCAACAATACCGCAACGGTGATCCTTTCTGGAAGTGGAGATTTTCTTTTCTCCTTAGACCATGGTATTTTTCAGTCTTCCAATATTTTCCAAGATCTCTCCAATGGAAACCACACCGTAATGGTGAAAACCACGGGCGGTTGTCTCATCGGATCAATCACATTCACCATTTTCAATGTTTCCAATGTAATTACGCCGAATCAAGACGGAATAAACGATACCTGGAAAATTGAAGGCATAGAAAACTATCCGGGATCTGAAATTAAGATTATTGACCGATATGGAACAACCGTTTTGGAAGTAACCACAAACGGCATTTTTGAGTGGGATGGAAAATCCAATTCCAGAAATTTACCGACGGGAAGTTACTGGTACCAAGTGAAGATTTCTGACGGAAGGATTCTTACCGGTTGGTTGCTGCTGAAAAATAGGGATTAGTTTTAACTAAAGCCATTAAGAACTTCAAAAATAAACGGACCAAAGTCCGTTCCTATTGATATTTCTGATTTATAATAACCTGATCTTATCCTCCAGAATTTCAATCTTTTTGTCCTTATAAAGTCCGCCGATTGCTTTCTTGAAGTTCTTTTTGCTCATCTGCAATTCGTCCTTGATTTCCTCCGGCGAAGATTTATCTGAAAGATAAAGCAAACCATAATTTTCATTTAGTTTTTCCAGAATGATTTTTTGGAATTCGTCAATATGGGCAAATCCTTCCGGCTGCAAAGTCACATCAATTTTACCATCTTCGCGGATGGTTTTGATATAGCCGATTTCTTGGGACAATGGATAAAGTTTCTTGTAAACGTCTGACGCATAAATCAGTCCGATATATTCTTTGTTGATGACCACATTCCAGCCGAGTTCGCTTTCGCCCATCAAAATCAAATCTACTTTATCACCACTTTTAAAAGGCAGATCAGTGTATTGCGGATTCCGCTTAAATTTGGTGGTTCCGGTAATCAGTCCTGTTTTTTCGTCCACATAAACATAGACCAGATATCTTTTCCCTTCCTGGATTTTCAGTTTCTGTTGGGTATATGGAATAAACAGATCTTTGATGATTCCCCAATCCATAAATGCTCCGCTCGGCAAAGTCTGAACGCAGCTCATCACCGCAAACTCCCCTACTTCGGCATTAGGTTTTTCGGTGGTCGCCTTTAATTTGTCATCGTCCTGATAAACAAAAACTTCAATTTCATCACCGATCAATGAGTTTTCGGAAGCGAAAATTTTTGGAAGAAATGCCTTTTCCTCATTTTCGTCAACCAGGATAAAACCTGAAGAATTGTGCTCGTGAATCTTTAATGTTTGGGTTCTGCCTATATTCATCCTGCAAAAATACGCTAAATGAATGGAATGGAAATTGCAAAAAGATAAACATGCCATCAAATGTTGTCAAAAAATATTCTTACAACACGGAACAAATGATTCTCACGATCATGTTTGTTTCAGGGAAAGTTTACGACTATTTCCAGGTTCCGCTCTATACTTTTGAAAATTTCAGGTCAGCGTTTTCAAAAGGAAGTTTCCTCAATCGATTTATTAAGGGAAAATTCAGGTATAAAGAGCGGCTCATTGTTTGACGAAAAATTTTGAATATTACCAAAAGATGGTTTTCGCAGAAATCACGAACAACTCAACTCAGTTTCATTCGGCAATCCGTAGAGGAATTCCGCCGCGAAATGAGCTCCGTTTTCCCAGACCAAATTCCCATCTTCAATCCTAAAGTCTTTGAAAACTTCTTGGCCTTTTAATGCAGAAAATTCTGGTTTTTCAATAAATCGTTGAAGGTTTACGGTCATTTTTTCGTTGGTGCTAAATACCAGATTTACAGTGTAGTCAGAAATATAGCTGGCTTTAGTTACTTTAATATTATTCATGTCTTTTACTTTTTAGGTATTCAAAGTTAGCCATAAAAAGACCGAATTCCGGGAAAAACAAAGAGAAGCCGAAACTTCTCTTTATTTATAAAATCAATTCTTTGTCAGATTTTAACGAATATAAGAACTCCGGGGAAAAATCTGCCCCGTTTTCCCATTCTATTGTCCAGGAATTGAGCTTAAAACTTTTGAAATAATCTTTGTTTTTCAGTTCTAAAAAAATCCCTTTATCCAGATATTTCTCCAGATTTACAATTATTTCTTCGCCTGTGTTAAAGGTAAGACTAATCTTGTATTCTGAAATGTATTCTGCTTTTGTAACCCAAATTAAACTCATCATAATTATTTTAGAGGTTCTATAGCTTTTGGTAACTCTCCTTTTTGGGCAAGCTCCCAATTTTTCATTAATTCATCTTGATGAAGTTCCATCCATTCAAACACCAATTTTAATGCCTTCGAAGTCATATTTCCCTCCACTATTCCATTTTCGATCGTCATCACCGCACGATATTCTCCATAAGTTATATGGAAATGCGGCGGATTATGATCTTTGAAAAACATCTGAATAATGATTCCGTAAAATCGACTTATTTCCGGCATGCTTCTTTATTTGTGCTAAGTTAATGATTTTGAAATAAAAAGAGAAGCCGAAACTTCTCTTTATTTATAAAATCGATAGACATGGACAAGTTGCAACCTGTCTCTAATTGTATCTTCCTAAAAGTGAATGGCAATTTTACCAGTCGCATCCAAAGCTGCTTCTTTCACCGCTTCTGCATAGGTTGGGTGTGCGTGAGACATTCTCGCGAGATCTTCTGCACTTGCTCTGTATTCCATTGCTACCACGGCTTCTGCGATCAAATCCGCCGCTCTTGCTCCAATCATGTGCATTCCCAGGATTTCGTCGGTTTTTTCGTCCGCAATGATTTTGATGAAACCATCCAAATCACCTGAAGCACGGCTCCTTCCCAAAGCTCTCATCGGGAAATTTCCAACTTTTATCGCTATTCCTTCAGCTTTCAGTTGCTCTTCGGTTTTTCCCACTCCGGCAACTTCTGGCCAAGTATAAACTACTCCCGGAATTAGGTTGTAATTGATGTGTGGTTTCTGACCTGCCAGTTGTTCAGCGACCAAAATTCCTTCTTCTGAAGCTTTGTGAGCCAGCATCGCGCCTTGAATTACATCACCGATTGCGTAAATATTGGAAACATTGGTTTGAAGGTGCTCGTTTACTTTCACTCTACCTCTTTCGTCCATATCCACTCCTGCTTTTTCAAGGGAAAGTCCATCTGTATAAGGTTTTCTTCCTACAGAAACCAAGCAATAATCTCCTTCAAATGTAACTTCTTCTCCTTTTTTGTTCTTAGCGGTCACTTTCACGGTGTCTCCATTTCTCTCCACAGCCGAAACTGCGGTAGAAAGTTCGAATTTCATTCCCTGTTTTCTCAGGACTTTCTGCAATTCTTTAGACAACGCGCCATCCATTCCGGGAATGATTTTGTCCATAAATTCGATCACCGTTACTTCTGCACCCAATCTCAAATAAACGGAACCCAGTTCCAATCCGATGACGCCACCTCCGATTACCAGAAGCTTTTTCGGGATTTCCTTTAAGTTTAACGCTTCTGTAGAAGTGATTACTCTTTCTTTATCTAAAGTTATGAACGGCAAATTGGATGGTTTGGAACCCGTTGCGATGATGATGTATTTGGAATCAAGAACTTCGGTGGAACCTTCATTCTTTGTCACTTTTACCTGAGTTGGAGATTCAAAACTTCCCACTCCTTCGAAAACGGTAATCTTGTTTTTGTCCATCAGGAATTTGATTCCTTTGGTGGTTTGGTCCACGACTTCATTTTTTCGCTCCACCATTCTGCCCAAATCAGCTTTCGGCTCGTTGATGATGATTCCGTGGTTGGCAAAATTGTGTTTGGCATTCTCGAAATGCTCGGAACTGTCCAAAAGTGCTTTTGAAGGGATGCATCCCACATTAAGACAAGTTCCTCCCATAGTAGGATATTTCTCGATAATGGCAGTTTTGAAGCCCAACTGCGCTGCTCTGATTGCCGCCACATAACCACCTGGACCGGAACCGATGACGGTAACATCGAATTGACTCATTTTTATTTTTTTATTGTTATTTAAATAGAATTTAGAATAACTACAAAATTACGGAATTTTTCAACTGCTGGAAAGCTTATTTTGAATCAAAACTATTTTCAAAATAATCAGCAATCTTGTTTGAGCTTCCATCTTCTATCTTATCCGCACTTTGAGCTGCCACAATTCTTACAGGTCAAACAGCCTTCCTGATACATCACCTGGTCTGATCCGCAACTTGAGCATTTTCCTGCAGCCTGCGTTCCATCTGCGATATAGCGTTTCAGCGCGCGAGCAACTCCCGCTTTCCAGTTATTGATGGATTCCAAGTTCAATTCCATTCTATTGACCAGCTCTACCACGCTTTCCAAAGGCATTCCGTGTCTCAAAGTTCCGGAAATGAGTTTCGCGTAATTCCAGAATTCGGGATTGAACTTATGAGAAAGTCCTTCGATAGTTGTTTTATATCCGCGTAAATTCTTGAACTGGAAATCGTACCGGGATTTTCCGTCTTCGTCGCGGTTTTTAATAATCAGTCCGTCGTTTACCCAACGTGGAAGCATGATTCCTTCCTCATCATCCGCCAAACCGGTGAAAATTTCATAAGGTTTTCCGTCGATCAGTCCCACGAACGCGATCCATTTGTCTTTGTTGTTTTGGAAACGCACCACATCTGCTTCCAGAATTTGCGGACGTTTTGTCGGGAAAATGGTTTTCTGAGCTTCAGCACCTTCCTCTTTTTTGTCTTCTGTAGAAATCAAAACACCGGAACGTGAACCATCTCTGTAAACAGTAACTCCTTTGCAGCCGACTTCCCACGCTTTGATGTAAAGTTTGTTCACCAATTCTTCGGTCGCTTCGTTCGGAATATTAATGGTTACGGAAATTGAGTGATCTACCCATTTTTGGATCGCACCCTGCATCTCCACTTTGCTGAGCCAATCCACATCGTTGGAAGTGGCTTTGTAGTAGGGAGAAATCTCGATGATTTTGTTGATTTCTTCCTGAGTGTATTTTCTATCAGTATCTATATCATTCGCTTCCATCCATTGCTTGAAACGGTGGTGGAAAACCAGATATTCTTCCCAGGAATCGCCAACTTCATCCACGAAATCCACACGAACCTCCTTGTCATTCGGATTTACCTTTCTTCTCCTTTTGTACACCGGCAAGAAAACTGGTTCGATTCCGGAGGTGGTTTGCGACATCAGCGAAGTACTTCCGGTAGGAGCAATGGTGAGCAATGCGATATTTCTTCGTCCGTGCTTTTGTAAATCTTTATACAATTTCGGATCGGCTTCCTTTATTCTTAAGATGAACGGATTTTTGGTCTCCCTCTTTGAATCATAAATCGCGAATGCTCCTCTTTCCTTCGCCATTTCCACTGACGAACGGTAAGCGGCTAAAGCCAATGTCTTATGCACCAAAGTCGAAAATTCATTTCCTTCCCTGCTTCCATATCGGATTCCCAAAGCAGCCAACATATCGCCTTCTGCGGTGATTCCAACTCCAGTTCTTCTTCCCTCGATGGTTTTTTTGCGGATCTTGATCCAAAGATTTTTCTCGGTGTACTTGATTTCTTCAGTTTCCGGGTCTTTCTCTATTTTGTCAAGAATTGCATCAATCTTCTCGATTTCCAGATCAATGATATCGTCCATCATCCGTTGAGCGTAACCGACATGTTCTTTAAATAAATCAAAATTGAATTTCGCTTTTTGGGTGAATGGATTTTCCACATAAGAGAAGAGATTGATTGCCAAAAGTCGGCAGGAATCATAAGGACAAAGCGGGATTTCTCCGCAAGGATTTGTGGAAACCGTTTCGTAGCCGAGATCCGCATAGCAATCCGGAAGCGATTCCCGAATAATGGTATCCCAGAAAAGCACGCCTGGTTCTGCGGATTTCCATGCATTGTGGATGATTTTCTTCCAAAGATCGGTGGCCTTGATTTCTTTTTTGAATTTCGGGTGATCGCTGAAAATTGGATATTTTTGAACGTAATCTTTATCTTTCACCACTGCTTTCATAAAATCGTCGTCGATTCTTACCGAAATATTAGCGCCGGTGATTTTTCCCTGCTCCATTTTCGCATCCACGAAATCCTCTGAATCCGGGTGATTGATGGAAACTGACAGCATCAAAGCACCGCGTCTTCCATCCTGTGCCACTTCCCGCGTGGAATTGGAATAACGCTCCATAAATGGCACCAAACCTGTTGAAGTCAATGCAGAGTTTTTCACCGCCGAACCTTTCGGACGAATGTTTGACAAATCGTGACCCACTCCGCCCCGCCTTTTCATGAGCTGAACCTGCTCCTCGTCAATTTTCATGATGGAACCATAGGAATCGCCATCCGTTATGCTTCCAATCACAAAACAGTTGGAAAGCGACGCAATCTGGAAATGGTTTCCAATACCCGTCATCGGACTTCCTTGCGGAATGATGTATTTAAAGTTTTTGATCAGATCGAAAACTTCCCGCTCAGAAAGTGGATTCGGATATTTTGCTTCGATTCTTGAAATCTCGGATGAGATTCTTCGGTGCATATCGTCAGGAGTTTGTTCATAGATATTTCCGTCGGAATCCTTTAATGCATATTTACTTACCCAGACTTTTGCCGCCAAATCGTCGCCTTCGAAATAATCCAAAGTTGCGCGGTATGCGTCATCATAGGTATAAATCGTTTTCTTTTTTGTCGCAGCTTTCGTCTCCATAATTTTATTTTTTTGTCGAAATAAAACTACAAAAGATAATCGGTTTTACAAAAAGTTTACAAAAAATAAATATTAAAAGTTTGATTTTCAATACAATAAAAATTACAATCAAATGAAAAGTTTGCAAATTTTTATAATAAGAATATGATTGCAATCATAATATTCTTATGTGAAATTTAAATTTAATTTAAAAAAAACTTTTGCAAATTAGAATGGTTGTCAAAGTTGCGAAAGCAATTCTTCATACCTTTCCAAAATAATCTCCTTAGAAAATCTTGACTGAATCGAGTTTTTTATGACTTCAGAATTGTGAGGTTTTTCTAAAATTTCCTGGATTTTCAGCGCAAATGCTTCGATATTTTCAATACCAAATAGCTCACCGTTGATTCCTGGCTGGATAATTTCGGAAATTCCTCCTGGACAGGTGTTTGCCAGAGAATATGTTCCACATGCTCCGGCTTCCAGCAATACATTAGGAAACCCCTCATACCGCGAGGAAAGAATGAACAAATCAGCAAACTTTAAGTAGGGATAGGGATTTTTCTGTGGTCCGTGAAAGATGACATTCTTGAGTTCCAATTCATTTTTCATTTGGTGAAGCAGTTCGCGGTCTCTTCCGTCACCTAAAATATGGAGTAGGATTTTTTCCTCTTTCAGGTGGGTGAAAACTTTCAGCAGATTATCGAAACCTTTTCTGGAAGAAAGGTTTCCTATGGCGACGATATTTTTGAAATCACTTTTAAAGCTTTCCGGTTTGACGGATTCGGCTAATTTTTCAACAATAAAGTCAAAATCAACCGGATTGTTGATCTTAGCAATTTTGTCTTTTTTAATATTAAAGTTCTCAACCAAATCCTTCTGCATGTCGTCACTTTGGCAGATGATTCTGTGGAAATTATTGTAGAACTTATAGAAAAAGCGGATGTCTTTCCGGGTGACGTGTTTGGAGACCACGTTGGTTTCGCGCGCAATGAATTTTATTTTCGGAAACATTTTGATAAAAAAGGAAAGATATGCATTCACCTCACCAAAACCGCTGAATACAATTTCCGGTTTCCTTTTCCTGATCTCATTTAAAATGGGTAAAAGCGAGTTTCGGATTCGCCGCGTTTTTAGGTCGATAACTTCTACATCATCCTTAAGGATTTCCAGATAAGTACCCTCTTTTCTGAGTAAAAGGATTTTCGGCTCGAATTTTTCCCTTGGAAGGTGGTTTGCAATCGTTGTCACGATTCTTTCAGCACCGCCTGCTTCCAAATCCGGCAGGATGAAAAGGATGGTTTTTCGTGGGTGATTCATCAAAAAGATTCTGGAATTCCAAATTTACAATAATTGTGAGAAGTTTGTTGACTGCTTTGCTATGATATGGTTGCCCAGAAAACAGCGACAAGATTTGCAGAAACAATTTTTTATTATTTCCCGAACCATTCACGAATTCTCCGTTTTGATTGTGCTCAAATGATTTCAATTCAATCCTCTTTTTTTCAAAATTAAGCTTCACCTGCATTTAATTTGAGGCTTAGAAACTACATTTTACTGCTCATAATTATTTTTCAAATCAAACCGCCGCTGCATCATCGCCCGACTCTCCAAACCAATAATCCATTGCAGGATTTCATTTTTTGTGGTAGAATCGTGCCGCCCATTATTTATTTCTCATACTAGTTCGCGACATCCGAGATGAATTTGATCCTCAACATTCTCACTTCTTCATCGGTCAAATCGTCGCCGAATTCCTTCAGCAAAATCTTCATGCTGTCACTCTCGCTTTCCCGCATAAATTCCATGAACTCTTCGACGATGTCTTCGTCAAAGTTTTCGTCGATATAGTAATCAATATTGAGTTTGGTTCCCTGATAAACGATCTGCTCCATTTCCTTCAGCAGTTCCTGAATGGAGAGGTTTTTCGCTTTGGCGATGTCTTCCAGATCGATTTTCTTGTCGGTACTTTGAATGATGAAAACCTTGTGGCTGGATTTATTCGCGACCCCTTTCAGCACCATGTCCTGAGTGCGTTCGATATCATTTTCCTCCACATACTTTTTAATGAACTCGGCGAATTCTTTTCCGTATTTTTTCGCTTTTCCTTCGCCAACACCGTAAACTTTACCAATTTCTTCCACAGTGATCGGATATTGCACCGTCATATCTTCCAGACTTGGATCCATAAAAACGGTGTAAGGCGGAATTCCGTGTTTTTTGGCAACAGTTTTCCTTAAATCTTTCAATTGGTTGAAAAGTTTTTGATCTAACCCACCGCTTTGTTGCACCTGGATTTTCTCGGAATCTGCTTTCTGCTGTTCCAGGTTATATTCTCTGTCTTCTGCGATCAGGAAAGCATTTTTGTACTTTCCGTCAATGACTTTCTGACCTTTTTCGGTTATTTTCAACACCCCGTACGTTTCAATGTCTTTCGCCAAAAAATTCTGAACCGTCGCTTGTCTGATAATGGATTTCCAGAAGTTTTCGGATTGGTTCTTGCCGATTCCGAAATGTTTTGTGGATTCCAGTTTATAGGACTTGGTCACTGAATTTTCTTTGCCTACGATAACTGCAATCAGATCTTTTGTTTTAAATTTTTCCTCTAAATCTTTGACCAAAGTCAACACCAGTTTCAATTCTTTGGTCACATCTTTCAGTTTTGGCGGATTCACGGAATTGTCGCACATCTGTGCTCCATCACCATGGACAGGGTCAAATTGTTCCCCAAAATAATAAAGGATGTACTGTCTTCTACTCATGGAAGTTTCTACATAACCCACCACTTCGTTCAGCAACTGTAAACCAATTTCCCTTTCAGAAACCGGTTTTTGCGCCAAAAACTTTTCGAGTTTTTCGATATCTTTCGGATCATAGAAAGCGAGGCAATGTCCTTCACCGCCGTCTCTTCCGGCTCTTCCTGTTTCCTGATAATAACTTTCCAGTGATTTTGGGATATCGTAGTGAATCACAAACCGCACATCCGGCTTGTCGATTCCCATTCCAAAAGCAATAGTGGCCACGATCACGTCACATTCCTCCATCAGGAATTTGTCCTGATTGGCGACTCTTGTTTTTTGATCTAAACCAGCGTGGTAAGGAAGCGCATTGATTCCATTCACCTGCAGAAGTTGTGCGAATTCCTCCACTTTTCTTCGGCTCAGACAATAGACGATTCCTGATTTCCCCTTATTTTTGTGGATAAATTTCACGATTTCTTTGTCCACATTGATTTTAGGGCGGATTTCGTAGAACAGATTCGGTCTGTTGAAACTTTCCTTGAACACCACCGCATTCGTCATTCCCAAAGTTTTCTGGATATCGTCCTGAACTTTTGGAGTTGCAGTGGCGGTCAATGCGATTACTGGAACATCCGCAATCTTGTCGATGATGAGTTTCAGGTTTCTGTATTCCGGGCGGAAATCATGTCCCCATTCAGAAATACAGTGCGCCTCATCAATCGCCACGAAAGAGATTTTCACCTCCTTTAAAAATTCAAGATATTCTTCCTTAATCAACGATTCTGGAGCCACATATAAAAGTTTGGTTTTTCCGGATTTGATGTCGTCGAAAACCTGTTTGGTCTGGGTTTTATTTAAGGATGAATTTAAAACGTGGGCGACTCCTTCCGCTTCGGAAAGTCCATTGACCGCATCCACTTGGTTTTTCATCAGTGCGATTAATGGCGAAACCACGATTGCGGTTCCTTCAGAAATGAGTGCAGGTAACTGATAACAAAGCGATTTCCCACCTCCGGTCGGCATTAATACGAAAACATCCTTTCCATCGAGCAGCGTTTGTATGATTTCTTCCTGTTGTCCCTTAAATGTAGAGAAGCCGAATAACTTCTTCAATTCCTTCGATAATTCGGCGATTTTTGTCTTCATTGAATATTGTTTGCTAAATTTGCATTTTACCCAAAGTTAGAAAATAAAAATCAGATTAGAAAAAAATGAAACTTTTCTTTGCTTAAATTTTTGTTAAAATTGAGGAATCAGTTCATAAAAAACCCGGGCCGTTTTCACCTATATCTTTAAGGCTCAACAGTCTAAAACCTGAAATTCGAAAATGAATAACGAAAATATCCTAAAAATCGCGAAAGAATCTCTTTCCATAGAAATCTCAGAACTCGAAAAGCTGAAAAACCGACTTGACGAAAACTTTCTGAAAGCTGTTGAAATCATAAATTCCGCAAAAGGAAAACTCATTATCGTGGGAATCGGGAAATCGGCTCATGTTGGAAACAAAATCGTGGCAACGCTGAATTCCACCGGAACACCGTCTCAGTTTCTGCACGCTTCGGAAGCGATTCACGGAGATTTGGGGGTGATCCAAAAACGAGATGTTGTTCTATGTATTTCCAACTCGGGAAACTCGCCGGAAATCGTCAATCTCGCACCATTTTTAAAGGATTATTCTTCCGCATTAATCGCCATGACCGGAAACCCAAATTCCAAACTCGCAGAATTTTCAGATATCGTTTTAAACACCTATGTGGAGAAAGAAGCTTGTCCGATCAAACTCGCTCCTACAAGCTCTACTACCGTTCAAATGGCTTTGGGAGACGCTTTGGCGGTTTGTTTAATGGAGATCAATGATTTCCAGCAAAAAGATTTCGCCAAATTCCATCCAGGCGGAAGTCTGGGAAAAAACCTCACCGCGAAAGTGGAACAATACCTTTCTTCACAAAAACCATTGGTTTCTGAAGATGCCGAAATCCGCGAGATTATCATCTCCATTAGCGGTTCCAAGCACGGAATTACAGTAGTTACCAATGGCGAAGAAATCACAGGAGTCATTACCGATGGCGATTTAAGGAGGATGTTAATGAGTGAACAGGACCTCACAAAGCTTTCCGCAAAAGACATCATGTCCAGGAACCCGAAAAGCATCGAAAAAGACCGTCTCGCAAAAGAAGCGATGGCAATTTTAAAAGAGAAAAATATCGGACAACTCATCGTGACCGAAAACGGAAAATACTTCGGAATTATTGATATTCACAGACTTTTGGACGAAGGGATAAATTAAAATATAAGAAACAAGTTTATTTGCTTTGTGGTGAAACCGCAGATTCCACGAAGCCAATTTTCCTGCGAAAGTCAATTTTTTTGAGCGAATCCGTGTCGGACTTTTTTTCAAATAGATTCCAGAAACTCGAACCTCGCATCTTTTTTGTAATTTCGCAACCTCAATTATTAAATCAATTTTCGTGAGCGAAGGAAAAGAAATGTCATTTTGGGGGCACATTGGCGAACTGCGCGGACATCTCATCCGTTCTATTCTAGCCATTGTGGTAGGTGCCGTTGTGGTCGGTTTCAATATCAACTGGATTATGGATCACGTATTCTTTGGACCTACCAGAAATGAATTCCCAACTTTTCGCGTTGTCAACCACTTTTCAAATCTGCTTCTTGGTCATGACAGCATTACGCTTCCGCACGATTTCCCGGTCCGTGTGCAGAAACTTTACCAGCAATTCAATGTGATGATGGCTGTTTCCATGTTTGGCGGAATGGTTTTGGCATTTCCGTACATTATTTGGGAACTTTGGCGGTTTATCAGTCCTGCTCTGCATCCCAAAGAAAGAAAAAATTCGGTCTTCATGATCAATTTTGTGTGGATCCTTTTTCTTGCCGGAATTTTATGTGGATACTTCCTAATTTTGCCTTTCGCGATCAATTTTGGCGTCATTTTCAAAATTTCAGACATCATCGTTCCTCTTTACGATCTGAGCGACTACACCACCCTGTTCTTACAGGTCGTTTTGGGAATGGGGGTCATTTTCCTTTTCCCCGTTATCGTTTATTTCCTTACCAATATCGGAATTCTCACACCAACTTTCATGAAAACATACCGGCGCCATGCAATCGTATTGATTATGGTAGTAGCCGCAATCGTCACTCCTGCCGATGTTTTAAGCATGCTCATGGCAGCATTCCCATTACTGCTGCTGTACGAATTCAGCATCATCATGAGTTCCTACACCTTCAAAAAACTGGAGAAAAGAAACCAACTGGAGGCAAAAACAAAATAATTGATCAGGAGCAACAAGATTTGGAACCGTCCCAAGATGGGTCCCGCTCTCCACTATATCTTTTTTGGTGATGGGAAGAGAATGAGACCTTCAAGGCGCGCAAATCACCAAAAAAGGATGCCGTTGCGATCGGGGCTAAATACCAAAGCAGTCGCTTCTGCACAGGGATTTTACCTCGAACAATCTGAATTCGAATATTGGGCACGCAAGGTTTAAGTGTTAAACTGCCAACTTAGAAAAGCAAATATACCTCGCTAAATCACTTTCCCAGTGGAAACCGATCCCCAATCAAATTCAAATGAATCCCGTGTTCCAGCCACGCTTTGCAGCCCGCCATCACCAGATTGAAACCTCCGGTAGAATCACGGATCTGTTTTTTCATTTCGTCGGCATTTCCTTTGAATAAGTCATTGACCACAGTGACAAAAGTCTCGTTCTCAGAAATCTTCCGGAAATTGAAAACCACTCTGGTCATTTCGTTATAATTTCCCCATTCCACCTCAATCAGTTCGTTGGGAACAATCTGCGCTACTTTTACCGGAACATGGAGGTCATACATTTCCCAGGTCCAGATCACTTCCTCCCCTTCCTCCAATTTTCCGGTTGACTTGGTGAACCAGAAATTAGTGGTAACTGCGGGATCTAGGAACGCGTTGAAAACTTCCGAAACCGGCTTTCTGATCAACATTCCTGCTTCTGCAAAATTTTGGTTTTCCATCATAATTTTTTACGAATATTTGTTTCGAGCCATAAAATATTTGCCCATTAAGAAAGTGAGCGGTTAACTTCTCTTTGACTTCCATTTTAAAATGGGTGAGTTCATCATAAAATTAGACAATCATCAAAGTTTTTGTTGGATAAAGTTAAAAAAAAAGCGGGCTTAAAAAAAACCCGCTCTGAAAAAATATGTCGTCAATTTTCTACAAACTCTTTTAGGCTTTTGCCTATGATTCCGTTCCATCCTTGCTCGAAACTCTTTTTTTCGAAATCTTTGCCCAAATGTTCAAAGTTTTCAAGTCCTTTGTGCGTCAAAGTCACCATGGTTCCGTCTCCGTCTGGTTCCAGTTCCCATCGCACGATGGTTTTTTCCTTAGAAAATTCCGGATAAGTCCAGGTGTGCTTCAATTTTGCGTTCGGTATTACTTCCAGGATCTCTGCGTGGTGATGGAATTTCTTCTCGTTTCCGGGTTCGTAAAAATTGAACTGTTTGTGAATGCCAACTTCAAAATCAGGAATATCGAAATACCATTTTTTCATTTGCGCTTTATCGGTAATAGCGCTCCAAACTTTGTCTACAGGTGCGTTAACTCTTTGTTTAACGACTACATTATCGTGCATAGCTGTAAATTTTTAAGGTTGATTAAAATTAAATAAAATAACCGAGAGAAAAAATTTTTTATTTAAAATTAACTTCATAAATGATTTTTATCAATCAGATTCGGCATTATTTGAACGGACTAAAAATTTTTAAGGTAATTTTGCCGGCAATCCGTCCTTGCCAACAATGAAAATACTGAAGCGAACCGCATTATTAATTTTAATACCTGTTGGAATCCTTTTGGTTTCTGCCTGCTTTGTCATGAAACAGAAAAAATTTGGAAAACTTCCTTCGGGAGCACGTTTGGAAAGAATCCTGAAATCCCCGAATTATAAAGATGGGAAATTTCAAAATCTAAGTTACACGCCCCAACTCGCGGAAGGAACTTCGATGCCTGAAGCAATATTTCGCTTAATTTTCGGGAAAACCCCGAACAGATTTCCTGCGAAAGTCTTTCATTTTGAGAAAAGTGATTTGAAAAACTTGTCCCCCCACGAAAATGTGTACGTTTGGATGGGACATTCGTCTTATTTCCTGCAAATTGATGGCAAGAGCATCTTGGTGGATCCCGTACTGAGTGGTTATGCATCGCCGTTTTCCTTTACTACAAAAGCTTTTAAAGGAAGTGATCTCTACAAACCTCAAGATATTCCCGAACTGGATTTTCTGGTGATTACGCATGATCATTGGGATCACCTGGATTACGGAACCGTCACCAGACTTTTCCCGCGAATCAAGAAAATCATCACCGGATTGGGAACAGCTGAACATCTGGAGTTTTGGGGATTTGACCCGAAAAACATCATCGAACTAGATTGGCACGAAAGTTCTGATTTGGGAGAAGGTTTTAAGGTTACCGCAGAACCGGCACGGCATTTTTCCGGACGCGGATTGAAGGCCAACCAGTCGCTTTGGTCGAGTTTTGTTTTAGAGACGCCGAACCAGCGGATCTATATCGGCGGCGACAGCGGTTACGATTCCCATTTCAAAAAAATTGGCGAGAAATACGGCAGTTTAGACTTGGCCATCCTAGAAAACGGTCAGTACAACAAAGACTGGAAATACATTCACTTTCTTCCCGGGCAGAATATTCAGGCGATGAAGGATCTGAACGCAAAACGGATGATTCCCGTGCACAATTCCAAATTTTCTTTGGCGCCTCATTCCTGGTTTGAGCCCCTTCAAAAAATGGCGGAGTTGAATTCTGAAAATCTTAGGATTCTTTACCCAAAAATTGGCGAAAAGATCGATTGGATGAATGATGAGCAATTATTTGGAAAGTGGTGGGAAACTTATGAGTAATAGCACAATAGCAATGTGAAAAAATCATGCACGATTGTCCTTTATGTTGAACCTTTTTCAAAACTTAACAATAAAATTCAAAAAAAATCTACTTTATTTCTATTAATATTTTAAGGCGAATTGCACTGCATTCTTCTATACGTTCTAACATGGACGCGTAACTTTTCAAAAGTATCGCCTCACCGCTTCTTAAAATTTCCTTAATTTTACGCAAATCTCAAGAATATGAACCCCAAAAAAATCCTTCCATTTCTGTTTTCCGTTTTCTTCATCATGTCTGGCAAAGCGCAAAATTTATCCAGACTTGAGCCATTAGATGCCGAACTTTCCACGGTGACCTATCCTTTTCCGGTGACATTTAAAAACATCAAAAACCAGGGACAGGATTTGAAAATGGCATATATGAATGTAAAACCCAAGAAACCAAACGGGAAAACCATCCTTCTGCTCCATGGAAAAAACTTTAATGGCTATTATTTCGAGCAAACTGCGAAAGTACTTTTAAAAGAGGGTTTCCAGGTGGTGATGCCTGATCAGATTGGCTTTGGGAAATCTTCAAAACCCAAACAGTACCAATTTAGTTTTCATCAACTCGCAGAAAACACCAAATCGATTATGGATGATTTGGGAATCGATAAATTCATGGTTTTGGGACATTCCATGGGCGGAATGTTGGCTTCCAGAATGGCGGTGATGTATCCCGAAAATGTGGAAAAACTCATCCTCGAAAATCCAATCGGGCTGGAAGATTACAAACGTTTTTCGCCTTACCAGAATATTGATAAGCTCTATGCTTCAGAACTGAAAAACACCTTCGATTCCTACAAGAATTACCAGTTGAAATTCTATTATGACGGAAAATGGAAACAGGAATACAACCAATGGCTGAACCTTCTTGCCGGTTGGACCATTCACAAGGATTACCCCATCATTGCATGGAATGCAGCACTCACCACTGACATGATTTACACGCAACCTGTCATTTATGATTTCGAAAAAATTACTGCTCCTACTCTTCTGATCATCGGAACCCGCGACAGAACTGCGATTGGTAAAGGTTTTGCACCACAGGAGCTGCAGCCTTTAATGGGACTTTACCAAAATCTGGGAAAAGAAACCCAAAAGAAAATCAAGAATTCCAAACTGGTTGAACTAGACAATGTGGGGCATTCTCCGCATATTGAGGTTTTCGACAGGTTTATCTCACCGCTTTTGGAATTTGTAAAAAACTGATTTTCTGGTTTAATCTCTGATTTTAGCTGAAACGTTTCATGTAATCTACTTTTTACGTAATTTAGACAATGATGCAGAAAACCTATTTCAACGGTGTTTACGAGCAGCAGAATGCGACATCATCAATGTCCTTGCATTGGATGAAGTGTTCAGAAAATCAGGCTACTCCGTGAAATCTCACGCACAACCAAAATAATCAGTGGAAAGGAAAGGGGTTTCGTACCGGGAATCCCTGGAAATGGGGCTTTTGTTCGCGCATGGAAAGCCGACACCACAGGAAATCTGCAATACAGAATGACTGAACAAAACTTCCGCGAAATTAGAGGAAGATTTGGGCTAAAACTTCATCATTAAAATAGCAAAGGTTATTTTTGCAGAAGAAAACATTCATCAAATGGATAAATCTGCAACCCTTTCGGGATTTCGGGGATTCATTTTCTCGCCACTCTTCATCTATATCTGTAGGTCGTTGATCGGTTTCAGCATCGGTTATGTGCTGATGAAGACCATCCCACAATACGATTTGTTTTGGGCGCTGATATCGGTTTTGCTGGTGATTTCCCCCGAAGCGAAAGACAGTTGGAAACTATCCATAGATCGGGTAAAAGCCAATTTCATCGGTGCGCTGTCTGGTTTTGCAGTAGTATTTTTTCCTATCGACACTTATTTGAAGGTGATGATTGGAATCATACTCGGAGCCGTAATCTGCAAAACTTTCAACCTGTTGAATGTGGTGAGAACCACCATCGTTGCAATGATCATCATCTTGATTGAAAAGCCAGACGAAGGTTTCATTGCGCCAATTGAACGGTTTATTTCCGTTTTACTCGGATGCCTCATTGGACTTTTGGTAGTTTTGATCACGGCATATCCAATCCGCTATTTTCACAAGAAAACTCTTCAAATTGAACATAAGTTAAGAGATTAACATTTTTTCTCACCAAAGAAATAACCTATTTTTAAAACAAATTAAGAAAATGAGTAAAAACGCATACCTTATCGATGGAACCCGTTCCGCAATCGGAAACTTTAAAGGTCAACTCGCAGCAGTGAGAACAGACGACTTGATGGCTTCTGTGATTAAAAGTTTATTGGCCAAAAATCAGGAATTACCTTTAGATAAATTTGACGATGTAATTATCGGATGTGCCAATCAAGCCGGAGAAGACAACCGGAATGTAGCGAGAATGGCACTATTGCTTGCTGGATTGCCCGTAACCGTTCCGGGAGAAACAGTGAACCGACTTTGCGCATCCGGAATGAGCGCCATTGTGCAGGCATCGAGAGCCATCAAATCAAACGAAGGCGACCTGTTCATCGCAGGTGGTGTGGAAGGAATGTCCAGAGGTCCCTATGTCCTTTCAAAATCTGAAAACGCTTTCGATACTACCCAAAAAATGTATGATTCCTCTTTCGGATGGCGTTTCATCAATCCAGAAATGGAGAAAATGTACGGAACAGAAGCCATGGGAAAAACCGCTGAAAACCTCGCAGAAATGTATAAAATCTCAAGAGAGGAACAGGACGAATTCGCTTTAAGATCCCAGCAAAAAGCTACAAAAGCGCAACAAACCGGAAGGTTAGCCGAGGAAATCTCAGACCTCGTCATTCCGCAAAAAAAAGGAGATCCAATCATCATCAACAAAGATGAATTCATTAAACCGCAGAGTTCTATGGAAGTTTTAGGAAAGCTTCGAGCCGCCTTCGTGAAAGAAAATGGAACCGTCACTGCGGGAAACTCTTCCGGTCTGAATGATGGTGCCGCTGCAGTAATAATCGCGTCTGATGAAGCTATTGAAAAATACGGATTAAAACCTTTGGCAAAAATGGTGAGTTCGGGAGTTACTGGAACCGAGCCAAGAATCATGGGAATCGGCCCGGTTGAAGCCACAAAACTTGCTTTAAAAAGAGCGAATATTACTTTAGACCAAATAGACATCATTGAATTGAATGAAGCTTTTGCTGCTCAAAGTATCGCAGTTTTAAAAGAACTTGGAATCGCGAATGACGATCCGAGAGTCAACATCAATGGCGGCGCAATCGCACTTGGTCATCCACTGGGAATGAGCGGAACCAGGATTACTTATTCTGCAGCACTCGAATTGCAGAAAACCGGAAAAAAATATGCTTTAGCGACGATGTGTATTGGAGTTGGACAAGGCTATGCCGTTATTTTGGAGAATGCCGCACTTTGATTTGAGCTTGCTTTCAAGAGGAATCATGAATTCGGTCGTTTTGTAATATATTATTTTAGTTGAAGAGGAGTTTAACAGATATTTTTAGGAAGAAAGGATTAATGCGCAAGAAATGAAAAATCTTAAACATTTTCGCTTCACATGTGCATTGGCAAGAAGTCTGGATATTTTGAGAGATAAATGGATCTTTTTGATACTTCGTCATATCACTGCATTCTGAAAAACCACTTACAAGGAGCTGTCTCAGATACCGGAAAAATCCGCTACCAACACTTTGGCAGACCGCCTTGAAAAAATGACCTACAATGGATTGCTGACCAAGACAAATTGGAGATGATGTAGAAAATCAGGAAAATTTTACGGCTTATACTAAAAAAATTCCCCAGAAAATCAATGTTTTCCAGGGAATAATTGTGGCCCAGCTTGGGCTCGAACCAAGGACTTACTGATTATGAGTCAGTTACTCTAACCAACTGAGTTACAAGGCCTGAAAAATGGTATTTGAATACGCCTTTTCTTTAGGTTTGCAAAAATAAACTTTTTTGCGTGTTCTGCAAAAATTATCACGCTTTTTCCTGACAAAGTTCCACCAAAACTCCGTTGGTAGATTTGGGATGCAGGAAAACCACCAGTTTGTCGTCAGCACCGTCTTTCGGTTCTTCAGAAATAAAGATGAATCCTAATGCTTTAAGACGGGAGATTTCTTCGTAGATATCTTCCACACCAAAGGCGATGTGATGGATTCCTTCGCCTCGTTTCTCAATGAACTTCGCAATTGGGCTTTCAGGATTGGTGGCCTCCAAAAGTTCGATCTTGCTTTCGCCAACATTATAAAATGAGGTGGTCACTCCTTCCCTTTCCACGGATTCGTGCTTGTAATTTTGTTTTGACAAAAGCTTTTGGAAGAGATTGTCTGAATCCTGAAGCGATTTCACGGCGATTCCCAGGTGTTCTATTTTCATAAACGGTTTCTGATGATTGATAATGTTAAAATTTGGGAGTTCCGACAATGATTGTCAAACTTCCAACTTTCACACAAAAATACTAAATTTGCGGAATGAACGAAAGCAACAGACAAAGAAAAGTAGCACAGATTATACAAGAAGATTTTGCGGAACTCTTCCGGAAACAGGCAGCCGAAAGCAAACAGAGTTTTTTGGTGAGCGTTTCGGACGTGAAAGTGACTGCAGATCTGAGTATTGCGAAAATTTACCTGAGTATTTTTCCGCAGGATTTCCGAAAGCAGATCATGACCGAAATTGAGGAGAACAAATCTCATTATCGAAATTTTATTGGCCAGAAAATGGCGAAGCAGGTGCGGATTATTCCGGAACTGCAGTTTTATCTGGACACTTCGCTCGATGATGTGGAAAGAATTGAGAAGGAATTGCGCGGCGAAGGAGACAATCCCGTTTTGTAATCGTTTAAAAAATCGCTTCGCAAAAAGCTAAACTTCCTATTCCAAATTCATAGATTGATTTGAAGAACACCGCATTTTACATCGCTACCCGTTATTTGGTTGCCAAAAAAGGAAGCACCGCAGTTACGTTTATCACGTGGCTTGCTGCTTTGGCTATGATGGTGGCGGTCACTGCTATGTTCATTATTATTTCTGTTTTTTCTGGATTGGAAGATCTCAATCAGGATCTGATCGCAAATCTTCACGCAGACCTTACTATCAAAAGCAAACAGGGAAAAACACTTCCTGATATAGATCATGTAAGCAGCGTTTTAAACAAAAATCCGGATATTGCCCATTATTCAAAAGTAATTGAAGAGAAGGTGTACGTAAACTTCCAGGAAAATGGTGATATTGCAAACCTTCGAAGTGTGGATTCTGCTTATATTTTTGTAAATCCCATCCAAAAAAGCATTTTTTATGGAGTTTATCCGTCTTATAAATATTCCAACGAAGTCTTGATGGAAAACAAGCTCGATAACCGGCTTGCCATTCCGATCGGAGGAGACGGTCAAACTTCCGCAGTATTGATGATGCCGAAACCGGGAATCGGAATTATCAACAAGGAAGATGACATTTTTAATAAGAAGGAGATTTTTGTTTCTGGGGTATTTCCCGGAAATGACCAACTCGACAATACCATCATTTCGCCGCTGGAACTGGCTCAGGAACTTTTGAGCCTGCCGAAAAATTCAGCGTACCAGATTGTCATTAAACTGAAAAATCCAGAAAATGCAGATCTAGTAAGATCAAACCTTTCTTCTCAACTTGGAAACAAATATGATTTGAAGACAAAAAGTGAAGAAAACGCTGCATTTTGGAAGATGATCAATACCGAGAAACTTTTCATCTACCTCATTTTCGCGTTGGTGATCTTCATTACCACATTTAATTTGGCAGGAGCAATCATTATTCTGCAGCTAGACAAGAAAGAGCAGGCTAAATCGCTGGTCTCTTTAGGAATGAGCTTGAAATCGCTGAGAAACATCTACTTTTATACCGGAATCTTAATCGTGACTTTCGGGATTATCTGCGGATTGGTTTTGGGTACTGCTATCAGTTACTTCCAATTTCAAACCGGAATTTTCAAGGCGGGAGCAAACACAGACCTTCCTTTTCCGGTGAGGATCAGGCTTGTGAATTACTTTGTGGTGACTTTTACCGCCGCATTATTTGGCGTGGGAATTTCCTGGATTTTTTCAAGGGTTAATAAGTCTTTCCTTACGAATATTTAAGGAAATTTTAACCGGAATCCAAATTTCCACCAATTCTTTTTTCTCTAAATTTGCGGCATAAATAATTCTTTATCAATGAAAAAGAAAATTACCTTAATAATCGGTATTTTAACCGCAGGAATTACTTTTGGCCAGATCCCACCAGGTTATTATGATGGGACTTCGGGATTAACTGGTTATGCCCTTAAGTCTAAGCTCAACGAAATCATTTCAAACGGAGCGCTGGATTTGGGTTACGGAAGCGGAACAGGTGGTTTGTGGCTAACTTACCAGACTTCTGACCGAGACTATTTCTACGAAAATAATGGAACCATTTTGGATATGTATTCTGAAATCCCAAGTGGACCGGATGCCTATGAATACATTTGGGGACAGGCTTCAGTGGGCGGCAACCAATGCGGAAACGGTGCAAACCACGAGAATTCTTGCTACAACAGGGAACATACTTTGCCGAAAACCTATTTCGGAGGTCAGAATGCAGTTCCAATGGCGAATGACGCTCATTTTGTAATTCCAAGTGATTATTATGTGAACAGCATGCGTTCCAATTATCCGTATGGTGAGATTTCCAATCCAACGTGGACCTCAACCAACGGAACTAAAATTGGAAGCTGTTCATTTCCGGGATACGGCGGCACGGTTTTCGAGCCGATCAATGAATTCAAGGGAGACATCGCGAGAATGCAGCTTTTCTTCGTGACCCGATATGAAGACAGACTCGCCTCTTTTGTGCCTTACCAAACTGCATCAAGTCCATTGGATGGCACGGTGGATAGAGGCTTTAAGCAATGGTACATTAACCTGCTTCTGAAATGGGCGGCACAAGATCCCGTTTCACCAAGAGAAATTGCTAGGAACAATGCAGTTTATGCCCGACAAAAAAATAGAAATCCTTTTATCGACCATCCAGAATGGATCAATATGATCTGGACTTCTACCATGTCCACAAGCGAAACTGCTGCATTGGACCGGACGATATCCATTTATCCTAATCCGGTTAGAAACCAAACAGCGCATCTTGCAGGTTATGGCTTGGATGAGGTGAAAGCGGTACAAATCTACTCATTGGATGGAAAGCTGGTGCAGACCATTTATCAAGATTTCAAAACCTCAAAAACGATTGTTCTGAATAATCTCGCGAAAGGAACCTATATTTTACGAACAGACAGCAATCAATCTCTAAAGTTGATTGTGCAATAGAATTATTTTTATTCAGATACTCAAAAACCATCGTCCACCGGTGGTTTTTATATTTTATTTACTGGAAATAATGCTCAAAATCTTTATTACAATTCAATATTTTTAATGGATTTTTTTCTAATGACATTTAATTGACAAAGCAATTATGTTAAATTTTATTCAAAACATAGAAAACAAATTTGTGGATTTCATTTTTTGAGTAACTTTGCCCTCCCAATTTTATTTAGATATGAAGAACCTTACTACACTTATTTTGGCATTGCTCTTTTCTCTGGGATTTGCCCAGGAACCTGCAGGATATTACAACGGAACCGCTGGTTTGACGGGAGCAGCCCTAAAAACAAAACTTAACTCCATCATTACTGCAGGTCACAAAGACAACGGTTATGATGGGTTATACAACGGATATCCGACCACAGATTCCGATCATTTTTACGAAAATGACGGCTCCGTACTGGATATGTATTCTGAAAGACCGAATGCCGCTGATCCTTACAAATATATCCATGGACAAAAAAAATGTGGAAATTACAGCGTGGAAGGCGATTGCTACAACAGAGAGCACGTGGTTCCGCAAAGTTTTTTCAATTCAAAGGCACCAATGGTTTCCGATATTCATCATATTCGGCCAACGGACGGAAAAGTAAACGGAATGAGGAGCAACTATCCTTATGGAGCAGTGGCAAACCCAGCTTTCCTTTCAAAAAATGGAACTAAGGTGGGACCCAGTGTTTCCCCAGGGTATAGTGGAACGGTTTGTGAACCCATCGATGAATTCAAAGGAGATATCGCCAGAATGATTTTCTACTTCGTGACCCGTTATGAAACACAACTTGCGGGATTTTCTACCGGAAATATGTTGGGAGGTTCAGCATATCCTGGACTTCAGACCTGGGAAAGAGATGTGCTTTTGCAATGGTCTGAGCAAGATCCGGTTTCGCCATCAGAAATCGAGCGAAATAATGCAGCCTTCGTTTTCCAAAAAAACAGAAACCCTTTCATTGACCATCCGGAATGGGTTCAGGCTATTTGGGGAACGGTAATCACTGATACCCAAGCTCCTACTGCTCCAACCAATTTGGCAGTAATTTCCACTTCCACAGCCTCTGCAAATTTAACATGGAATGCTTCCACAGACAACGTAGCGGTGACATCCTACAAAATCTATGTGAATGGAATATTCAAAACCAGCTCCAGTTCTACTTCAGTGACCGTTTCAGGGTTGAACCAGGGAACAACCTATACTTTTTATGTGGTGGCATCCGATGCAGCCGGAAACCTTTCGCCTCAAAGTAATAATGCAGTGGGAACGACTTTGACGGACAGCATTGCACCAACTGCACCTACCAATCTTTCAGTAGTTTCAGTGGGAACAAATAATATTGAAGTGCAATGGACGGCAGCAACAGACAACGTGGGCGTAGATTCTTATGATGTTTATGCCAATGGTGTTTTAATGGGTTCTACAAGCGCCATTTCAACCAATATTGCCAATTTGAATCCTGTCACAAACTACTCGATATATGTAGTAGCAAAAGATGCGGTGGGAAATATCTCCCCACAAAGTAACTTGGTGTCGGCAACCACTCTCGCTGTAGGAACTACGTGTGGTGATGAACATTTTGACAATCTTATAGTCGTTACAAACCAATACTCCACCTACAACTGGGTGAGCAACGGAATTTCTTGGACTTCTGAAGATTCCAGAACCGACGAAACCATCAACGGAAAAGCATTGACTATCAGAAACGGATCGCTTACTGCACTTTCTGTACCTAATGGAATCGGTGACCTGAAAGTTACTACCCAATTGAAATATTCCGGAAGCGCCGGAACACTGAAATTGTTTGTGAATGATGTGGATACGGGAAAAACAATCCCTTATGGAGGAACAGCTTCTGCACCAATCACCACTACCCTCACCGGAATCAATATTTCGGGAACGGTGGAAATCCGTCTGCAGCAAAATGGTGCTCCTACAAACAGGGTTGCCATTGACGACATCAGCTGGACCTGCTATATGGCATTGGGAACCAACGAAAATGCAGCTTCCAAAAACTCTTTTTCTGTTTATCCAAATCCAGTGAAGAACGGTGAACTCAACGTTTCCGGTAAAGATCTAAACCAGGTGCAAATCGCCTATATTTTCGATTTCAGTGGAAAACTGGTACAGACCATTGCGCAACCTTTCAAAAATTCCGGTAAAATTTACTTGAACAATTTGCCGAAGGGAGTTTATGTACTGAAAGCAGGAACATCCGCTGCTAAATTTATGGTAGAATAATATGCTAAACTGATTTCAATTTTTTTAAAGACCGTTTGCCGACGGTCTTTTTTTTTGGGATCTTTCCATGTTTATCCATTCTTGATGCAATCCAATTTGGTGAATAGAATGTTTTTTTTTGACAAATTTGATTTTTTTATATCTTTAGTCCCATAATATTAAAAAAAGAACATGAAAACTTTCAAAACAATTTTAAGCATCGCAATGATTTCCACCGCATCAGTATGCAGTTATGGTCAAACTGCTGATGAAATCGTGAATAAGTATCTGGAAACCATCGATCCAGGAAAAAAACTGAGCAATCTGGAAGGCTTAAAAATGGATATGGTGGCAAAAGCACAGGGAATGGAAATCCCGGTGTCCCTATTCTCTGCTAAAAATGGAGAAATTCTTATGAATATCAACCTTCAGGGAAAAGAAATTACCCAAATGGCTTTTGACGGTAAAGAAATGTGGTCAACCAATTTCATGACCATGAAAGCGGAAAAAGCAGATGCAGAAACTACCGACAACATGAAGCAGAATATAGATTTCCCAGATCCTTTCTTAAATTATAAGGCTAAAGGGTACAAAATTGAATATTTAGGTAAAGAAACCAAAGACGGAGCCGATACCTACAAAATCAAACTGACAAAAAAACCAATCAAAGTGCAGGGACAACCGCAGGAAAATATTTCTTTTTACTATTTTGATGCCGATAGCAATTTACCGATTGTGACTGAAGCAGAAATCCACGAGGGACCCATGAAAGGACAAAAATCCACCTCGAAGATGAGTGATTATCAGGAAGTGGACGGCATTTATTTCCCTTTCTCACTTCAGATGATGGGACAGGAGCTCAAGGTCAATAAGATCACGGTGAACCCGATTATTGATAAGAAAATGTTCGCATTTCCTGCACCATAATTTCTAACCTCATTACCTCATGCCATAGCAATCGCTGTGGCTTCTTTTTAAACTAAAACTTCACAAAATGAAAATGATCAGATTAGCATTAGCGTTTTCGCTGACGTTCCCGATCTCCTATTTTTCCCAGGGAGAAGCAGGAATCACCTTGAAAGGAAAGGAACTGTTTGGCGATATCAAAGCAAGACATATCGGACCGGCTTTGATGAGCGGAAGGATTACCGACCTGGAAATGCACCCAACCAATAACAAAATTATTTACGTGGGAACTGCAGGTGGCGGCGTTTGGAAATCCAGCAATGGCGGCGCTTCCTTTACTCCCGTTTTCGATGAAGACCACATCCAATCCATTGGAACAGTGGCGATAGACCCGGCAAAACCTGACCAGAATATTTGGGTAGGTTCAGGCGAAACATGGACCAGAAACAGCGTTTCTGTAGGTGACGGAATATACAAATCAGTAGATGGCGGCCAAACCTGGAAAAATATGGGACTTGAAAAATCAGACCGCATTTCCTCCATTATCATTAATCCAAAAAACAGCGATGAAGTTTGGGTCGGCGTTTTGGGATCACTTTGGTCAGACAGTGATGAACGAGGAATATACAAGACCACAGATGGCGGAACAACCTGGCAAAAAATATTTGGCATAGACCAAAAAACGGGATGCTCGGATTTGACCATCGATCCCAAAAATCCAAATACAATGTATGCGAGTTTTTGGGAATTCAGACGTACGGCATGGTCCTTCAGTTCAGGTGGAGAAAAATCTGCGCTCTACAAATCCATAGACGGCGGAAAAACTTGGAACAAAATACATCATGGATTTCCGGTAGGAAAATTAGGCAGAATTGCAGTGGCAGTAGCTCCTTCCAGTCCGAATATACTTTATTCCGTGCTGGAAACTGAGAAACCCGAAACCAGCGGTCTTTATCGCTCCGATGACGGCGGAAACTCCTGGAAACACCTGAACAGCGATTTTGGTTTAGTGGTAAGACCTTTTTATTTTTCTAGAATTGTGGTAGATCCAAAGAATCCGGATGTGGTGGTGAAAGGCGGACTTTACGGTTCCATCAGCAGAGACGGTGGAAAGACCTTCAAAAACCTAGGTGCAATGCATGGCGATATCCACGATATTACTTTTGACAATTTGGATAGCGAAAGGATTTATGTAGGAACTGATGGCGGTGTTTACCGTTCCTGGGATGGTGGAAACACCATGGATATTGTAAAAAGTTTGCCGGTTTCCCAATATTATCATGTCAGTTTGGATCAAAATGAACCTTATAATATATATGGAGGCCTGCAAGACAATGGCTCTTGGTACGGACCTTCAAAGGGTGATGGTGGCATAGAATCCCGCGATTGGCATCGAGTGGGATTCGGCGACGGTTTTCGTGTGGTAAAACACCCGACCAAAAACATCATCTACAGCGAAATGCAGGGTGCGGAAAATGTTTGGCGCTATAATATCGATACCAAAGAAATCGTCACCGTGCAACCATTGCCGGTAAAAGGCGACCCGAAACTGCGTTTCAATTGGAATGCTCCCATCTTGACAAGTTTGCATCAGCCGGACCGATTTTTTGTGGGAAGTCAATTTCTGCATAAGTCCGAAGACATGGGAAAAACCTGGGTAAAGATTTCTCCGGATTTAACCACGAACAATAAGGTGAAGCAGAACCAGGAAAATTCCGGAGGATTATCTAAAGACAATTCCGGAGCGGAAAACCATTGCACCATTTTCACCGTCGCCGAATCTCCGAAAAATGAAAAAGTAATCTGGGTGGGAACTGATGACGGAAATGTGCAGGTCACCAAAGATGGCGGCCAGAGTTGGAGCAATGTAACGGCGAATATTCCGAATCTCCCAAAAAATACCTGGGTGTACCATATTGAGGCGAGTTCATTTGCGGAAGGTACTGCCTATGCTGTTTTTGATGGACACACCACTGGCGATTACAATCCATATGTTTATAAAACGAAAGACTTTGGTAAAACATGGACTTCTATTACAACTCCGGATATTAAAGGATTTGTAAGGAATTTGCAGGAAGATTTCCAGAACGAAGATCTGCTTTTCCTGGGAACAGAAAAAGGACTTTTCATTACAGTGGACGGTGGAAAAAACTGGTCACATTTTACCAACAACATGCCGAATGTGGCGGTTCACTACATCGATCTGCACCCAAAAACCAACGATTTGGTGATGGCAACTCACGGGCGAGGAATCATCATCCTGGATGACATTTCAGTTTTAAGGGAAATTACGCCCGAAGTTTTAGCTAAAGAGGTCTATTTTTTTGAAACACCAGATGCCATTATAGAGGAAAAATCCAGTTATGGCGGGAATGCTTCCGAACTGGAATTTGTAGGTGAAAACCCTTCTACCGATGCAAAAATCACCTACTATCTGAAGAAACGACATGTTATGGGCAAAATGGATCTGGAAGTGCAGGACATGAACGGCCAAAAAGTGGTTTCATTATCTCCCGGAAAACAAAAGGGAATCAATGTGGTCAACTGGAACTACAGCACGAAATTTCCGAAAATCGCTGCAGCAAAAACCATTTCATTTGCGGGGTTCAATTCACCGAAGGTGAGTGCGGGAACCTATAAAATAGTAATGACCAAAGGCAAAGAGGTCTATACCAAAAACATCGTAGTCAAAAACGATCCGAAAAGCAAAATCAGTGCTGAGGACCGAAAAAAACAGTCAGAATTGTCTCAAATCCTTTTTGACATGAATGAAAATTTAGCCTACAAAGTTTACGAACTGGATGAAACCTTAAAAGTACTGAACGAACTGGAAAAAAAGGACAAATCCTTCACCAAATTAAAAGACGCTTTCCAGAAACAGAAAGAAAAAATGGTGATCACCACAGGAGACAATTATGTAGGTACGGCAGAACCACAATTGCGGGAAAAACTGGGCGAGCTCTATTCTTCGGTCGTTACACAGTTCGCGGCTCCTACCAATTCACAGCTCCAGAATTTTGAAAACGTAAAGGAACGTTACGATAATTCATTGGAAGAACTGGATCAGCTCAATGCTAAAAACCGGAAGAAAATTGAGGATAAGGCAAAATCAGAAAATATTCCATTTGTTTTAAAGACCAAAGATGAATTTATTAGTAGTTAGAACCTTTAAATTCATTAGGATACAAATAAAGACTGGTTTTTTGACCGGTCTTTTTCATTCACTTTTGAAAACTATATTCTAAAATCTACGAACTTCAAATAAAAAAAAGAGAACTCTTTTCAGAATTCTCTTTGCCTAGTAGCGGGGACACGACTCGAACGTGCGACCTCCGGGTTATGAGCCCGACGAGCTACCTACTGCTCTACCCCGCGGTATTGTGCTGCAAAGATACAAATTTCATTCAGAACTGCAAATCTTTTATGAAAATTCTTTTTTCACCGATTTTTCCTAAATTTGTGTATGGCTAAAATCCTAAAAATATATCCTGATAATCCGCAGGAAAACCTGATCGAAGAAGTGGTAAAAACGCTGAAAAGTGGCGGGTTGATCATCTATCCTTCCGATACGGTTTATGCTTTGGGTTGTAATATTTTTGACATTCGGGCGATGGAAAAACTGGCTCATCTAAAAAAAACCAAACTTGAAAAAGCCCAGTTTTCCATTATCTGTAATGATTTAAGCCACCTATCTGAATTTACCAGACCCATTGATTCCACCACTTTTCGTTTTCTGAAAAACCGGGTTCCCGGACCTTTTACCTTTATTTTGGAGGCCAACAAAAGCCTGCCTTTGGCTTATAAAGGAAAAAAAACAGTCGGAATCCGAGTTCCAGACCATGCGGTTCCAATGTTGATCGTGGAAAAACTGGGACATCCGATTGCGTCCACCTCTATTAAAGATGACGACGAAATCATCGAATACTCCACGGATCCTGAACTGATCGCCGAAAAATACGACCATCTTGTCGAAATCGTCATTGATTCTGGTTATGGAGATAATGTGGCCTCCACAATTGTTGATTTAACGGGTAGTGAACCTGAAATCATTCGGGAAGGAAAGGGGATTTTGTGAAAGAAGCAATTTAAAAAAACTAGTTTTTGCACCAATTTCTTAAAGTAAATTTTAAGGGACACTGATTCCCCTCTTCTATCTCCCGAAAGTCAGTTCCTAAAGGGTAGCTTCCACACTAATCGAAGAAGGGCTGGTTCAAACAACTTCAAACAACATCAAATTATATCCAAAGAAATAAATGAAAATCCTCACCTCTCCAGCAAAACTAATGAATATTGAGAATTCAAGTACTTTGTTGAAATCCACAAACCCAAAATTCATTGAAGATGCGGCATTCATCCAATCCTATCTAAAAGAAAAATCTCCACAATACTTATCAGATCTGATGGAAATTTCGCCCAAACTGGCGGATGAAAACTGGGCAAGAAACCAAAAATGGAAACCCAATCCGTCATCAAAAATGTCCGCTCCCGCTCTTTTTGCATTTACCGGTGAGGTTTACCGCGGTTTGGATGCACGTAGCTTAGACAAAGAATCCATTGCTTATTTGCAGAAAAATTACAGGATACTTTCGGGATTATACGGATTGCTGAAACCTTCGGATAAAGTCATGCTTTACCGTCTAGAAATGGGGAGAAATTTCAAATTTGACCAGTACAAAAATTTATATGAATTTTGGCGGGAAAAAGTCACCGCGCAAATCAATGCAGAACTCAAATCAAAAGATATCATCCTAAATCTTGCAAGTACCGAATACTTCAAAGTGGTGGATCAAAAGAAACTGAATGCTACCGTCATTGATTTTGAGTTCTACGAAATGAAAAGCGGAAAACCAAAAACCATCGTGGTTTACACGAAACATGCAAGAGGTTTAGTCGTAAGGTTCTGTGCAATGAGCAAAGCCAAAACGCTGAACGACGTGAAAGCATTCAACCTGGAAAATTATAGAATCAACGAATCTTTGTCTACGAAAACAAAACTCGTTTTCACCCGATAATTTAATGCTCAGAATTTTGAATGTGACCCAATTTACAGTTTAAACCCACCTGTCTGCAGACAGACTTCAAAGCTAAAAAAACAAAGGCATATGAATTACCATACCAGAAAATGGATCAAACCAGAAGACCTCAATCCAAACCATACCTTATTCGGCGGACGACTGCTGCAATGGATTGATGAAGAAGCCGCACTTTATGCGATCGTGCAACTGGAAACACCGCGCTGCGTGACTAAATATATTTCAGAAATCAATTTCGTGAGCTCGGCAAAGCAGGGCGACATCATTGAAATCGGGATTGAGGCAACCAATTTTGGGAATACCTCGATCACACTTCAGTGTGAAGTTAGAAACATGATGACCCGTCAAACCATCATTACCATTGACAAAATTATTTTTGTAGGGGTGGATGAAAGCGGAAAGCCGACCCGTCACGGAAAAACCAAAATTGAATTTATCAAGGACCGGTTAAATCAGGAAGAGTGAAAATCTTCATCAAAAATATGGTTTGCAACCGCTGTATTGATGCGGTAAATATGATTTTTGAGGATTCAGAAACTGAAATAAAATCGATCTTGCTTGGAGAAGTGGAGACCAGACAAGACCTATCAAAAAAACAACTTCAGGAAATTTCTGAAAAATTAAAGCAGAAAGGATTTGCAATTTTGGAAGACTCCACTCAAAAATTTCTTGAAAAAATCAGGAAACTCATCATCCAAAAAATTGCGGAACTCGATATCGCAGAAGATTTCCTGCTCTCTAAATTTATCACTGAAAATCTGCACAAAGATTACGGCGCTGTTTCCAGGCTTTTTTCCCAAAATCATGAAATTACGCTCGAGCAGTTTTTCATTCTCCAAAAAATCGAAAAAGTAAAGGAACTGCTTTTTTATAACGAATTCTCTTTGACGGAAATTGCCGGAAAACTTGGCTACAAAAGCGTTCAGCACCTTTCAAGCCAGTTCAGAAACAGTACGGGGTTTACGCCAACCGAATTCAAGCAAAAGAAAGACAAAAACCGTCTGCCTTTGGATTTGCTCTAAATTCTGTAACTCTTTTCCCGAAATCTATAACTGAGTCCGGTTTGTATTGACGAAATTTGTATCACCAAATTCAATGACAATGGAACAAAACCATCACAATCACGAACATCACCACCATCATCAAAATCAAGATATTCTGCCTAAAGACCGAGTTTCGCCAAGTTCCGTCTATTATTGCCCGATGGAATGTGAAGGAGAAAAAGTCTATTTTCAGCAGGGAAAAAGGTGCCCGGTCTGCAATATGTATCTTGTTCCCATTGAGGAAAAAGAGGAATACAAGAACAAGCCGCAACAATTCACTAAAACAAATCTCCCCGAAACTTTTCAGGGTAAACTTGGTCAGTATTTTTGCCCGATGTTTTGTGAAGGTGATAAAACCTACAGCTCAGATGTGGGATGTCCAGTTTGTCATATGCATTTAGAACAAATTGAAGAGAAGTTGATTGCTCACATGAAGACCCACAAAGCTGCAACGCATCAACACAGTTCGAAAGTCAATATACAGCCCTCCGCAAGCAGCGGCTACTATTGCCCGATGTTCTGCGAAGGCGACAAAGTCTATGATTCGAATGTCGGTTGCCCAGTGTGTGGAATGGATTTAGTGAAAATTCCGGAAAAAAAGAAAGTGATTCAATACACCTGTCCGATGCATCCGGAGATCATTCGCGATGAACGCGGAAGTTGCCCGATTTGCGGGATGGATCTGGTTCCCATCCCCTCAAAGAATGAGGCGAATGAGGATGAAACCTACAAGATCTTAAAGAGAAAATTTTGGATCGCGGTCGTTTTCACCATTCCGGTTTTTATACTGTCGATGGGAGGAATGTGGTTTGATTTTCCTTTCTCCAACCAGGTTCAGGGATATTTGGAACTGATTTTATCTGCGCCGGTTATATTTTATGCGGGTTGGTTTTTGTTGAAACGCGGTTGGATTTCCTTTAAAACCTGGAATCTCAATATGTTCTCATTGATTGCATTGGGAGTGGCTGCAGCGTTTATATTCAGTTTGATTGTGCTGTTCATCCCCAATATTTTACCTCATGAATTGATCCATGACGGAAAAAATCCTTATTACTTTGAATCGGTTTCTGTGATTCTCACCTTGGTGATTATGGGACAAATGTTGGAAGCAGGCGCTCATCAACGAACCGGAAAAGCTATTGAGGAACTGATGAACCTTTCCCCCGATGAAGCCACTTTAGTCGTAGAAGGCACTGAAAAGAAAGTTCCGCTCTCAGAAGTGAAAATTGGTGATTTCTTGCGGGTAAAACCCGGGGAGAAAATTCCGGTTGACGGGAAAATTACGGAAGGAAACTCAAATGTAGATGAAAGCATGATTACCGGCGAACCTATTCCGGTGGAGAAAAGTCTTAATGACAAGGTGACTTCCGGAACCATTAATGGAAACGGCGTATTCACTATGATTGCCGAAAAAGTGGGCGATCAAACATTGCTTTCGCAAATTATCAAAATGGTTTTCGAAGCGAGCAGAAGCCGCGCTCCGATTCAAAAATTGGTAGATAAAATCTCTGCCATCTTTGTTCCGGTGGTGATCGCAGTTTCCATTCTGACTTTTGTTGGATGGATGGTTTTAGGCGGAGAAAACAAAATGATTTATGCGTTCGTAAATGCCGTTGCAGTGCTGATTGTTGCTTGTCCTTGTGCTTTAGGTTTGGCAACACCAATGAGTCTGATGGTAGGAATTGGCAAAGGTGCGAAAAACGGAATCCTCATTAAGAATGCGGAATCTCTGGAAGAAATGCATCGAATAAATGTGCTGATTACCGATAAAACAGGAACTTTAACGGAAGGAAAACCAAGCGTGGAAAGTGTGGAAACCATTATTGATTCCGATAAATTTGAAGTGTTAAAACTGGCTGCATCTTTAAATCAGAACTCAGAACATCCTTTGTCAAAAGCAGTTTTATATGAGTTCCGTAAAATGGAATTTATCATCACAGATACTCCTGAAAGTGCTTCGAAGGAATTTCAGATTCAAAAAGTCGAAAATTTCGAAAACATAACCGGAAAAGGAATTAAGGGAAAAATCAATGGCGAAGAGGTTTTCCTTGGAAATGAAGCCATGCTGAATGAGGCCAAAATTGAAATCCCGAATCCGCTGAAAAATCAAGTGAAACAAAACCAGGAGAAAGCAAACACCATTTCTTATCTGGTACAAAGTGGACAAGTCCTTGGTTTCATCACGTTTTCAGACCCATTAAAATCCACTTCAAAACAAGCCATTCAATATCTTCAAAACCAGGGAATTGAAATCGTAATGATGACCGGTGATAATGAGCACTCGGCGAAATCCGTTTCTCAGGAATTAGGCATCAATTCCTATTGGTCCGGTTGTCTTCCGGAGGACAAAATGAATGAGGTGAAAAGACTGCAATCCGAAGGAAAAATTGTAGCAATGACCGGCGACGGAATCAATGATGCTCCTGCTTTGGCACAATCCAATGTGGGAATCGCAATGGGAACCGGAAGTGATGCCGCAATTGAAAGTGCCGGAATTACTTTGATCAAAGGCGATATTTTGGGAGTAGCGAAAGCAAAAATCCTTAGCGAAAAACTGCTGAAAAACATCCGACAAAACCTCTTCTTTGCCTTTATCTACAATACTTTGGGAATTCCCATCGCAGCAGGTTTGCTCTACCCTTTCTTCGGAATTTTACTGTCTCCGATGATTGCGGCGGCCGCGATGAGTTTTTCTTCGGTTTCGGTCATCTTAAATTCATTGAGGTTGAATGGAGCGGATTTAAAACTGGATTAGAACTTCCTTTCAATCACATAATCCAGCATCAGGTGAAGCGAATTCTTAGCATCAGAATCTGGAAACTCGTTCAGAATGTCCTTCGCCTTTTGCTGGAAATGCTTCATCACGCCAATTGCATAATCAAGACCTCCGGATCTTTTCACAAATTCGATAAGTTCTTTCACTCGTTTCGTGTTGTTGTTATAGCGCTTGATCGTGTCGAAGAAATATTTACGGTCGGTCTCACTCGCGGTCTTTAAGGAATAAATCAGCGGCAAAGTCATTTTTTGCTCCTTAATGTCGATTCCCACTGGTTTCCCGATGATGTTGGAAGTAAGGTAATCAAAGAGATCGTCTTTGATTTGAAAAGCCATCCCAGTCAAAGTCCCAAATTCCTTCAGTTTCTTTGCCATATTTTCATCAGCATTATTGGAAAGCACACCGATTTCACAACAAGCTGCAATTAATGTGGCAGTTTTTTGGCGGATGATTTCGTAATAAACATCTTCTGTAATGTCTAGTTTTCGGGCTTTTTCAAGTTGCAGCAGTTCTCCTTCCGCCATTTCTTTAATGGTTCTGGAAATCACTGCGAGCAAATCATATTCTTTGTGGTCCGTAGAAAGCAAGACCGCTTTTGATAATAAGTAATCGCCCACCAATACAGCGATCTTGTTCTTCCAAAGTGCATTGATCGAGAAGAAATTCCTTCGTTTGAAACTTTCATCCACCACATCGTCGTGCACCAAAGTAGCGGTGTGAATCAGCTCAATCATAGAAGCGCCACGGAAAGATTTTTCATTCACTTCTCCCACCATTTTAGAACACAGGAAAACAAACATAGGTCGCATTTGCTTTCCCTTTGTGGTCACGATGAACCGGGTGACTTTGTCAAGCAGCGGTACATTGCTCTGCATCGATTCATAAAACTTTTGCTCGAAAAGCTTCATTTCCTGTGCAATCGGTTTCTTGATTTCTTCTACGATATTCGCCACTTTGTTATAAGTAATCGGTAATTAGTTATGAGCAATGATTCAGCAGTGATTTGATCGACAAATATAGTCAAAAAGGAGGAATCTATGGGAATTTTATCATGGGCGAATATCATCGTTCGGGACAAAGTAAAAACACTGTTTAATTTTCCCAAAAGGAGTTCTGAACTCCTCTCCGGAAATATAGATCCCATCTCCGTTCACTGCAATTCCCTCGATTTGTCCGATAGACATGGAAGATCCTAAATAATATTTTTTCGGTTTTTCTGTAAAGAAAATTCCAGTTTCGGTTTCCGTGAAAATGGATAGGAAGACTTCCGTTTTCTTGGTATATCCTACCAAATAAAGTTTTCCGTCAAAATACGAAGCATCAGTGACTGCGAAATCTATTTGAAAGTTTTCGATTTTTCGAGCCGGCTGCTGATCTGAAACTTCCGGGTCTATGATATAATGAGTGGTTTTTCTAGAAACCCATTCCTTAGTAAAAAGGTGGATTTTCCCATTCAGAAAGACCATCGCTTCCGCATCGAAATCATTGTTGATGTTTTTGGGCTTGAAATCGGTTTGCTCAGGATAATAAAATGAAATAACTTGGGCATCGTGGTTAGCGTTTGAAGTGCCGACAAGGCTATCCAAATTAATCCGATAAATCTTCAAATCTTTCCTGGCGCCTGCATTATTCCCAAAATCACCGATATAGATTGTTCCAGAATCGCTGGTCATCGCCTCCCAATCCTTGTTTTGAAGATTTGTTTTAATAACATTTAAAATCTTTCCCGAGTTCTTATCGATCTCGAAAATTTCGGAAGTATTTCCGCTATCGTTGAAGGTATAGAGTTTGTTTTTGAAAAAATGCAGACCTGAAGTTTCCCGGATCGAATCCGAAAGTTCAGCCACTTTATATTGACGGATTTTCAGAAATTCGGTTTGCTGCGAGAATCCATTTTGAAAAAAGAAAAAAACGAAAAGGAAAAGAAGGTTCTTCATTGCTGATCAATCAGTAAAATTATGCCACTTTTTTCTTGACCGATTTTCGTTTTTTCGCCCAATATTCCTTTTGGAAATTTCGGACGGTTTTTCCGGTTCCATCATGTCTCCAGCCGGGTGAATTGAAAAGATAATTGATCCGGTCGGTTAACTTCAGTTTCGGTTGTTTTAAGTCTTTCCAGATCTTTCGCCATTCGTAGAAAATCGTGGTGACTGCGCCATTGTCGGGCATCTTTGGATAAATTCCGTATTTCACGGGAACTTTTGGATCTTCAGCTTCAAAAGTTCCGAAAATCCTGTCCCAAATGATAAAAACCATCCCCATATTTCGATCCAGATATTTGATGTTGCATGCATGATGAACACGGTGATGTGAAGGTGTAACCATGAAATATTCCAAAAAACCCATTTTTTTAACCGTTTGAGTGTGAACCAAAGTTCCGTAGATCTGTCCTAAAGAATACATCACCATAACATGCCACGGATTGAATCCCAATAAAGCGAGGGGTGAGAAAAACAAATACCTGTAGAGCGGCTGCAAAACAGGACTTCTGAACCCTGTAGTGATATTGAAATGCTCCGAATTGTGATGCGTGATATGCACTGCCCAGAAAAACCGGGAGTGATGATCGACATAATGATGCACAAAATAGGCGAAATCGGTCACCACAAAACAGGCGATGAAATACCAAACATTCAGGTCAAAATCAAAAATCCGATGCGTGAAAAAGAAAAACATGACCAACATTGCGAATGTCTTCATCACCAAATCCAGCCCGAAGTTGATTAGTGCAAGAAAAACGTTCATCGCTAAATCTTTTCCCTTATAGAGCTGTCTGTTACCGAAATAACTGAAAAGCATTTCCGCAAAAATCACGACTGTAAAAAAAGGAATGGTATAAAAATAGAGGATCGTTTGTCCGTGTTCAGTCAGAATGTTGGAAAAATCAAGCATACTTTATTTTTGACGAAAGATATATAGAATTTTTGTGGTGCAGAAATAAATTATTCTTCTGCAGATTTATTCGCTAATTGTCCGCATGCAGCATCAATGTCGCCACCTCGGCTTCTTCGGACCATCACGGTGATTCCCGCTTTGGTGAGTTCCCGAACATATTTTTCTTCGGCGGCAATACTCCGGTGATCAAATTTACCTTCACCAATCGGATTGTATTGAATGAGGTTGACTTTACTGGGAACTTGTCGGCAATATTTAATTAATGCCTTTATATCTTCATCTTTATCATTGATTCCGCCCCAAACACAATATTCGAAAGTGACCACATTTCCCGTTTTTTCATACCAGTATTTCAGGGAATCCATAATGTCAGTCAAAGGAAAATTCTCCGAAAACGGCATGATCTCGTTGCGTTTTTCTTCTATCGCAGTGTGAAGAGAGAGTGCCAGTTTCACCTTCAAATTCTCATCGGCAAGCATTTTAATCATTTTGGGAATTCCGGAGGTAGAAACGGTGATTCTTCGTGGCGACATTCCCAAACCTTCAGGTTTCGTAATTTTCCGGATAGCTTCCACCACGTTTTTGTAGTTCATCATTGGTTCGCCCATTCCCATGAACACGATGTTTGAAAGAGGTCTGTCAAAGTAAAGTTTGCTCTGTCTGTCGATGAGCGCAACCTGATCGACGATCTCTGCAACTTCCAGATTGCGCATTCTTTTTAGTTTGGCGGTTGCGCAGAATTCGCAATTGAGCGAACAGCCAACCTGGGAAGAAACACACGCTGTGGTTCTGGTTTCGGTGGGAATGAGTACCGATTCCACCAATAACCCGTCATGAAGTTTCACACCGTTTTTGATGGTTCCATCTGACGATTTTTGAAGCAGATCAACTGCGATTGGATTGATGGTGAACTCCTGCGAAATCCTTTCTCTCAAACTTTTTGAAAGGTTCGTCATCTCGTCTAAGGAGTGGAGATTCTTGCTCCACAACCAGTCGTAAACCTGTTTCGCACGAAATGGTTTTTCACCAAGAGTTACGAAGTAATCCTTTAGTTCGTCCAGTGATAATGTTCGGATATCTTTCATAAAAAAAGTGGGGAAATGGAAGAGGGAAGAAAAATGGATGCTGCAAAATCTTCCAGCATCCAATATCCTGCTTCCACTTTATAGAATCAGCATTGCATCACCATAAGAATAGAATTTGTATTCATTCTTGATGGCTTCTTCATATGCATGCATCACGAAATCTTTTCCGGCAAATGCGGCGATCATCATTAATAATGTTGATTTTGGCGTGTGGAAGTTGGTAATCATTGAATTTGCGACTCCAAAATCATGCGGCGGGAAAATGAATTTGTTGGTCCAACCGTGATAAGGCCCGATTTTTCTATTGGATGAAACCGAAGTTTCCAGCGCTCTCATCGTCGTAGTTCCAACTGCGCAAACTCTCCTTTGTTCCTCCACGGCTTTGTTGATGATATCTGCATTCTTTTGGTCGATGATGGCTTCTTCGGATTCCATTTTGTGTTTGCTCAAATCCTCCACCTCGATCGGGTTGAAAGTTCCCAAACCAACATGCAAAGTGATTTCCGCAAAGTCGATTCCTTTGATTTCCAATCTTTTCATCAAATGTTTGGAGAAATGCAGACCTGCAGTGGGAGCAGCAACTGCACCTTCAATTTTCGCATAAATCGTCTGGTAGCGTTCCGCATCTTCAGGCTCTACTTCCCTTTTGATGTATTTGGGAAGTGGCGTTTCTCCCAATTCTTTCAACTTCGCGCGGAATTCTTCATAGGATCCGTCATACAAAAACCTCAATGTTCTTCCTCTGGAAGTGGTGTTGTCAATAACTTCTGCCACCAAAGATTCATCTTCAGTAAAGAATAATTTGTTCCCAATACGGATTTTTCTTGCGGGATCCACCAAAACGTCCCATACTCTTGTTTCTTTATCGAGTTCCCTTAACAGGAAAACTTCGATCTTAGCTCCAGTTTTTTCTTTGTTTCCATATAATCTAGCTGGGAAAACTTTGGTATTGTTAAAGATAAAAAGGTCGTGTTCATCAAAATAATCCACCACGTCTTTGAAAAGCTTATGCTCGATGGTCTGATCTTTTCGGTTCAGAACCATCAGTTTTGCTTCGTCTCGGTGTTCGCTTGGATGCTCTGCCAAAAGGTGTTCTGGCAAATGAAAATTAAAATCGGATGTCTTCATTTTTTTAAATTACGGTTTAAAAATTTAGCCCGGAAATCATGAAAATTTTCGGAATGCAAATATACAACTTAAAAAAGGCTTTGTCAAGAGCTGTCTTGTCATTAAAGAAGGCAGTTCGGGTATTTCTAATCGTGTGATCATTACTGAAATCGTCTGTATTGAAATAGGTCATCCTATGCGGATCCGATTTTTTTTGATTCGTATTTGGTCAAAAAACCGAAGGAATAAAGTGGGAAATTCAGAAGAGAGAAGACCAAAAACCAAATTAAAATAGCAAGGTTTTTCTTAGAATCAACGGAAATATTGATTGAAATAAAATACATCGATTTTCTAATTTGGAACAATTAATGCAATGCTAAAAAAGTAAAATATTGAAAAATGAAAAAATTATCACTCATCACCGGAATAATTTTCCTATTGTTAATGGGTAGCTGCAGAGATATTGTAAATGCTGTTTTAGATGTGCTGCCACCATTTGACGCACCTTTTTCAACCACTATTGAGGTTCCGTTTGCTGCGGTAAGCACCACTTCTTATACGCGTTCTCCGGAAATGAATATGAACATTGACCTTGATGCGCAGATTAAAGCTCAAAATTCAAATTTTTCAATCAATAATTTGAAATCAGTTAAGCTTAATGCTATTACGGTGGAATATGTGAGTTCTCAGCTGGGCAACAAACTTGATGTCATCAAAAACGCAAATCTTTACATCAAATCGCCCAATCTGCCGGAAAAATTGATTGCCAGTGTACAAAATAACACCAACCCAAACTCCATCACATTCTCATCCAACGATGCGGAACTGCTGGATTACTTCAGGACCAATCAAAACTCGCTCATCATGGAAATCATGGCGAGCTATCCCTCTACCGATATCATTCGGATGAAGCTGAATACCGGATTTAAGGTGAAAGTGCAACTCTGAAAAAAAGCTGGAGAAATTTCCAGCTGTTGCTATTACTTGTGCTCGGGATAATGTTTGTCTATTCCCGTGATGATTGCATCTATTTTTGAGAGGCAATCTTTATAATAGACAATGATATGAGCCACTGAAGCCAGATACATATTGCTTCGGTTTTTCACCGGATCCGAACCCAAAACCACAGGCAGGTTTCCTTTGGGAAAATCAGTGGTTTTTTCAATGATAAAGTCATTCAGTTTCAATTTTTCATTCTTGTAAAAATTGGTTCCCTGAGTAAGAACGGGAATACTTTCTTCATAGAAATCCAAAATATTGTTCTGGAGTTCATCATCTTCTATAAATAAAATCTTTCCCGAAGATTTAAACCCTTCATACCGACCGGTATTCCCCATAAATCCGGTAAAAGTTTTTAGGTCATCAGCATATATCTTCATGCTGTCGGAATTGGCAGACTGTCCCTTTTGTAAGTTCGCAAGGTATCTGAAGGCTTTTCTTTGATTTTCATAACTATTGATGTCATGATTCATTTCCTCCCTGTCTTTCTTCAAATCATTTCTAAGACCTGTAAGAAAGATTTTTACTTCGTGTTGCTGATGTCTCTCCTCACTCCATGTGTGAAGCCCAATCGACAGAGAAACCGCAAACATGATGATCAGGATTTCCGAGGAAATTTTCTTGAATTTGCTCCAGAAAGATTCGTCCTTTGATTTTGCTGTGCTGAAAATTTTTTTGGTAGATTTTACAACTTCTAATTCGGCCATAATTTATTTTTGCGATAAATATAATGATTTTAGCGGTTTCGAGGATTAGAGAAAACAAAAAACGGACAGCTGAACGTCCGTTTTTGATATTTTTTTTTGAGAGTTCCAATCATCTTCTTCAGGCCTCCATCAAAAGAGGTTATCTTTTTTCACAAAAAATTCTGAATGGTGGTCCGATTCAATTGGAAATTGTTTTCTAAAGCGTTTCTTTCAACCACTCAAAAAATTCCCTTTGCCAAACCAAACCATTGTGCGCGTGAAGAACCCAGTGATTTTCATTGGGAAAATAAAGGAATTTGGATTTCAAACCGTGAAGTCTTGCCGCCTGAAAAGCTTCCTGTCCCTGTTCATATGGAACCCGGAAATCGATTCCGCCCTGGATGATCATAATCGGTTTGTTCCACTTATTCACAAAATTTGAAGGATTAAATTCGGTGTAAGATTTCGGAACCGGGTTATCATAAGGCGATCCGCCCAAATCCCAGTTCGCGAACCAAAGTTCCTCGGTCGTCAAATACCAAGATTTCATGTCGAAAAGTCCATCATGTGCGATAAAGGTTTTGAAACGGTTTTCGTGGATTCCCGCCAACATGAAAACGCTGTATCCGCCGTAACTTGCGCCAACTGCACCGAACCTGTCGCCATCTACATAAGGCAAAGTTTTTGCGAAATCTGTTGCAGCCAAATAATCCTTCATTACTTGTCCGCCCCAATCTTTGGAAATATCTTCATTCCATTTGGTTCCCCATCCCGGCATTCCTCTCCGGTTTGGTGCTACCACAATGTACCCGTTTGCCGCCATCAAACCTAAATTCCATCTGGTGGAAAAGAATTGGGTCAATGCGGATTGAGGTCCTCCTTGACAATACAAAAGGGTTGGATATTTTTTGGCGGGATCAAAATCCGGCGGATAAATAAACCAAACTCCCATCTCTTTCCCATCGGTGGTTTTCACCATTTTAAGCTCGGTTTTTGCGGGGGAAAGTTTTGCATAAGTGGATTTGTTGATATCTGTCAACTGCTTCATTGCTCCGCTTTTCAAATCCACTGAAAAAAGGTCCGGATTGTGGTTCATATCATTTCTGGAAACCAGAAGTGTATTTTTTCCCTGTGCATAAATCTCGTTCACATCGAAATCGCCTTTGGTAATCTGGGTGATTTTCGAGTTTTTCGGATCGAGGCTGAAAAGCTGTTTCGTCCCTCGAAGTGCAGTGGTAAAATACATCGTTTTGGAATCGTGGGAAAAGAAAACATCGCCCACAACACTTTCGTCCCAGTTTTTGGTAAGATTCGTGGTTATTCCGGTTTTCCAGTCCATCACTTTGATCTCGTTTTTATCGGCTTCATATCCGTCTCTTTCCATGGACATCCAGGTCAGTATTTTGCCGTCGGGAGAGAATTTCGGATGGGTATCATAACCTTTGTTCGATGCAGTAAGGTTTCGAACATTTCCTGTTGCCAATTCGTAGGCAAAAATATCGGTATTGGTGGAAAGTGCATATTCTTTACCGCTCAATGGTTTCATCACATAAAGCAGTTGCGAGGAATCCGGGCTCCAAACAAAATCCTCAGTTCCCCCAAAAGGTCTTTGTGGCGAATCCCAGGTTTTTCCATCTAAAAGATCTTTGGCTTTATCCACAGAGTCGGAAGCATTGACCACGAAAATATGGTTGTATTTTCCTTCATTGAAATAATCCCAATGACGGTGGTTCAAATCTGTGTAGATATGTGCAGTCGATTTGGGAACATCTGAATATTTGTCTTTTCCTAAATTTTTCTCCACCGACACTTCTTTGCTAAAGGCGATTTTCTTTCCATCCGGAGAAATCACGATGTTGTCAACTTCACCGATGGTGTAAAATTCTGTCCACGTATTTCCCGCGTCTTTCGAAAGGTAGATTTTATCATCTTCGGTTGCATAAATTCCATTTTTGTCCCACTGAACAAGCGATTTCTTTCCTAAGTCAAGGTTCGTGGAGGAACCGTCTTTAACATTGAAAAAGTAATTCTTCTTGTTGGTTTTCTCGGTTTTTAAATCCACTTTTCCAACGGAATAAATCAACGATGACTGGTCCGGCGAAACTGCGGTAACACTGATTTTATTTAGGGTCCAAAGGATTTCAGGCGTCATCACGTTTTGTGCGTTCATAAGAAACGGGGCTGCAACTGCAATTAAGGTATGTTTGAGGTTCATTTAGATTGAGGTTAAAATTAAGATTAAAGTTCACGAAAATACTCAATTTCCGGGAAAATCAGTTTGCGTTTGGATATAGTTGATAAATTCATCAGGATTTTCCGGCGAAAGCATATAGACTTTTCCTGATTTCATCTTAATCTGTACTTTTTTTCTTCGATTTGTTACGTACCACACATCGTTTCCATTGAAATATCCGAAATTCCCAAAAAGTCCACCCACACCGAAAGTTCGGATGACGAATCTTAATTTTTCGATCCTCGTGATTTCAGCCACCTCGGAAAACCGGATTGGGAAATCCACAAAACTGTTTTTCACCCGGATTTCTCCTTGGTTTACGCTGATTTTCGGAATCAGCAAATAGGAGGTGATGAGCGCCGCCAAGACAAGTATTCCCGGAAAAATCGTAAAATACTCGCCAATCCATATCTGATAAACAGCGGTGAAAATTACCGCTATACAAATTCCGCCAAAAAAAAATGTCATCATTAACATGATCTTATCCATTTTTGCGGTCGGGAATTCTTTCATTAAAAAAAGTGTTATGGTTATTGAATACTGAAGTCAAAATTAATCATTTCGGAATGAACAGTTTCACTTCCGGTTTAGAAAATTGCGGGATTGTACAGGTGTTCAGATGGAAATGCACATTCGCTTGCTTCTTCCATAAATAATTTGTTTGCCTTTATGTGCCATTATGAAGAACTATAAAATCAACTTTATCCCTAATTTCATTTTATTCGCCACCGTTTTCTTTGCACAGGGAACCCTTTTCTCGCCTTACGAAGGCTGGATGGCAAATCCGGTGGCAGAAATCCTAAATTTTGAAAGTGCCTTGAAATTTGATTCGTACGAAATTTTGGATGATTCGGGAAAAGTCTTATCCCAGAACATGATCAGCCAAAAAAGAGTCAATGTTACCCAACCTCCAAACGGAGTGTATTTCTTGAAATTATTTTCTGATGATTAGAAAAATGAGCACTTTATCAGATTCATTAAAAAATAAAGAAAAGCGGTTTGATCATGAACAGTTTTCTATTTTTGATTTAGTCTTTCGAAGCGAAAATCCCGTTGAGTAGGGAGGTACTCAGTGAAAGTGCAATGCTGAAAATAAACGCCCACCAAAATCCGTCAACATGCATCCCGGAAACGAATTTCTCTGCGAGCAAAATAATCACCGCATTGATGACCAATGCAAACAAACCGAATGTAATGATAGTCAAAGGTAAGCCGAGGATCGAAAGAACCGGTTTGACAATCAAGTTTAAAATCGCCAAAACGATGGCAAAAACCACTGCCGTGGAAAATCCGTCAAAATGGATTCCAGGTAGCACATATGGAATTGTATAAGCCACCACTGCTGTGATCAGAAGTCTAATAATCAAATTCATAATTTATTTTTTTGTAAAAGCTGATTCATTGATTTTCATGAAATTCATGGTTTTCCCAATCCATTTGAATTTCCAGTATCCGCGCACTTTCATCGATCCCGTCTTAGTTATCCTTGCCGACGAATCCCAATATCTTCCAGAGGTTGCATCGTAGATTTTACCGTTTTCCCAACTTTGGCTGCTTGGTTTGTATCTTAATCCTTCTAGAACTTCCATGCCAATGATTTTTCTGTGCCTCAGTTTAGGATTTGGATTATCTGTATCTTTTCTTTCATGCATAGGAATTCCGCTGCCCAATCTGTCATCGAACCACACTACTTTTGCATGAAAATTTTGATTGACTTTATAAACTTCAACCGCCACAGAGTGATCTTCCGCGATCCATTTTCCAAGTACATCATTTTCAGAATATTGCGCAGAAACAGCGATAGAGAACAGAAATAAAAAGAAAAGCCAGTTTTTTTTCATTACTCTATTTTCGCTTCAATTTCTTTGCCAATTGAATTCAAAAAAAATATTTTAGTGGATTTCGGGAAACATCAGAAAGATGAAACGAGAACAGAAAACCGACGAATTCTACCAGTTTTCTGAATTCCTTTTCCGGCTGATCATGGCATCCACAGAATATTTGCCCGGACCAAAAGCGAACAGCAGCAGGAAAATAGAGAGGTAGAGCAAACTCATTTCCATTTTATTGAAAGGATCCGACGAGTGAATGATAAATCCAGCCACCACCATGGTGAAGGCTAAAAAGAAGAGTGCAATTCTGGAAAAAAGCCCCAGAATAAGGAAAATGGAGCATACAAATTCTGCAAAAACCGCGCAAAATAAAGACGCTTTCTCACCGATTCCCATAAAATCGTAAAACTGAATTTCTTCCCCGGAAAGTAATTGCTGGAGTTTCGGGTAACCATGTGAAAGCATGGCGAAACCCACAAAAATCCTAACCAAAAGCAAAACAAGATCTACGATGTAAACATTGCTTTTAACAGAAGTGAAATAGCTCATTTTTAAAATTTTCAGCCAAAAATAACAAAAATCCCAATACTAATCCCGTTTTACACCAAAAGTTTTTATCGATAACCGAAATTTTTTAGATCCCTTTCATTTTTTCTCCAGTCTCTTTTCACTTTGACAAAAATATTAAGGTGAATTTTCTTATTGAAAAACTTTTCCAAATCAATCCTGGCCTCAGTTCCCACTTTTTTGAGCGCCTCGCCTTTGTGCCCGATGATGATTCCTTTCTGAGTGTCTCTTTCCACATAAATAATGGAATCAATGAAGATAATTCCCTCTTTTTCTTTGAACTGTTCGGTAACCACTTCCACAGAATAGGGAATTTCCTTCTCATAGTTCAAAAGAATTTTTTCGCGGATGGCCTCATTCACAAAAAACCTTTCGGATTTATCGGTAAACTGGTCTTTGTCGTAATAGGGTGGATTTTCCGGAAGAAGCGATTTCAGTTTTGGCAAAATCACATCCGTGTTAAAGCCTTTCAATGCAGAAATCGGTAGAATTTCAGCTTTTGGGATTCTTTCATGCCACAATTCCATGGTTTTTTCCAATTCCTCCTGGTTGGACTCATCTATTTTATTGACTAAAATCAAAACCGGAACCGGAATTTTATTCAACTTTTCCACCAGAAATTCAAATGGTTCCGTTTTGTCTAAAATGTCCACTATAAAAAGGAAAACATCGGCATCCTGCAAAGAATCCTTCACAAAATCCATCATCTTTTCCTGCAACCCATATTTCGGGTCCAAAACTCCCGGTGTGTCGCTGAAAACGATCTGCAGATCATCTTCATTATAAATTCCAAATATCCGGTGACGCGTGGTTTGCGCCTTTTGGGTGACAATGGCTAATTTTTCGCCCATCAACTGATTGAGCAATGTAGATTTTCCCGCATTCGGTTTACCTACTATATTTACAAAACCTGCTTTATGATTGTTCAAGACTCAAAGTTTAAAATTCAAAGTTTTGCAAAGGTAGGAATTTTGGATTTAGACCGGGCAAAGTCTGATATTTTCTTCATTTTATGGAATGAAAGTCCGGTTCACACCTGAATCCTAACATATTTGAATGTGTTCGGAAAGCTTTGGAATCCATAATCCAATTTGATGCAGGATATTTATTATACTTTAGAGTAAATCACGACATCGAAATGCCCAAATAGGATTCACAGGAAGCAGGAATACTGGGTTGGTTAATTTAAAACATTTCCCTTTTTGAACCAATTTATCAAATAAAATGGAATCAATGAAATTGATAAGACACGGTTCATTTTCAGAAATTACCGAGAAAAGGTGATGCTATTTCTTACGAACCAGCGGTAAGATTTCATTCTCTAACAAACCAAATTTTTTAATTTCCTCACGTGAGAATTTCCTTGAATAGAAATTGATATCCACTTCAAAACCAGCAGATTTCAATCGATCGAAATAATCCATTCCATACCAGCGAACGTGGTCGTATTGTCCGAAATGTTTTTGTCTTTCCTTGGGATCCTTGATGGTGAAATCTTCATAGGATTTTTCCAAAGAGTTTTTCATCGGAACCTGAAAAATTCCCCAACCTCCTTTTTTCATCACCCGGAACAGTTCGCTCATCGCTTTGCGGTCATCTTCAATGTGTTCCAATACATGGTTGCAAAAAATCACGTCAAAAGATTCGTTTTCAAAAGGCAGATCCAAAATATCCGCTTTCACGTCCACAATCGGCGAGAACAGATCTGCAGAAGTGTACTCCAGATTACCCATCTTCTTGAATTTTCGCAAAAATTCCTGTTCCGGCGCGATGTGTAAGACTTTATATTTTTTGCTAAAGAAATCGGTTTCATTCTGAAGATAAAGCCACATCTGCCGGTGTCTCTCCAAACTTAAAGTTCCGGGAGAAAGCGCATGCTCACGTTGTTTTCCATATCCATAAGGCAGAAATGTGCGGTAAGATTTCCCGTCGATGGGATCTAGAAATTGATTGCCTTTGAAAAATTGATAAATCAGCGGACGAAGAAAAATGCTCAGATTGATGAGCATAGGTCGCGGAATTTTATTGAGCAGGAATTTGGCTAAACTTTTCATTCTCAAAGTGCGAAAATAGTGTTTTCACCACGAATTCTCGAATAATTTTTTCTTTGAAAGATTCTTTATCAAAATTCACTAAAAATAGGTTCATCTGATTTATGAAAGAAAAACGACTCAATCTGCAAGATTCTGAGCCGAATTTACAAATATTTTGAGCCGAAATTTAGAAATCCATCGTAAATGGATCCTCTTCGTCACTGACAATGCCCAATGCTTCATAAATATATTTAAAAGTAGAAAGCAAAACCGGTTTTCCGTTGATGATGCAAACATCATGTTCGAAATGTGCAGAAGGCGAATTGTCCCTTGATGTGACCGTCCAACCATCATTATGGAAAATAACTTCATGGGTTCCTAAATTAATCATAGGTTCTATAGCGAGTACGATGCCGTCTTTCAGTACTTTTCCGCTTCCTTTTCTTCCATAATTCGGAACTTGTGGATCTTCATGCATTTTTCTTCCCAAACCGTGACCGACTAATTCTCGCACCACCCCATAACCATGACTTTCACAATGAGACTGGATTGCATAGGAAATATCTCCCACCCTTTTTCCACGGACGCATTGCTCGATTCCTTTGTATAAAGACTCTTTGGTAACTTTCAGGAGTTTTTTCGTTTCCGGTGCCACTTCTCCAACTTCGAATGAGTAAGCGTGGTCACCATAGAAACCGTTCATATAAACTCCGCAGTCAACCGAAAGAATGTCGCCTTCAAGCAGAGGTTTGTCGTTGGGAATACCGTGAACAACTTCTGCATTGGGAGATATGCAAAGATTTTTAGGAAAGCCGTACATTCCCAAAAATGCCGGTTCACCACCGTGGTCGCGGATAAATTCGCCACCAAGTTTGTCCAGATGATTGGTGGTAGCGCCGGGTTTTATTTCTTTGGCAAGGACGCCAAGTGTTTTGGACACCAGTTGTGCGCTTTCGCGCATGAGACGAAGTTCGTCCAGAGTTTTTAAAATAATCATTATTTATTCAGATACAGGATACAAGGCAAAAGATAAAATTTTATTTTGTACCTCTTAATTTTCATTATTGTCGTTATTGTTGTCTTTGGAATTACTAAGGATTGCTCCTAAAATTCCTCTAAAATTGAAACTTTCTTGCAAAAAAACCAGCTTCTGATTCCTCATCATTTGCTCCCACAGAAATACTGTTTTTGCATCATTGAAATCGAAAAGTTCTTTAGTAAGGAAATTTGACCAATTTCGCAAAAACTGTGCGGTATCGACGCCAAAACGAAAAGTTCTTTCAAGCAACTCATTCTCAAGTAGTCTTGTTCCTTAAGCGCCTTTAGTCTCGTTAATTTTCTTTTACCAGAACAATCCTTTTTTTCTTTCTTTTTTCATTTTTGAATAGGGCAAAACCTCATTTCCTTCTACACGGAATTCAATTCTTTCGTTGATGATGTTGTAGATTTCGCCCCATCCAGGGAAACCGCCCAGATTTCGGTCGTCAATGAAAAGGTCTGCATCGATTTTTCGGGAAGCCCCTGCAGCATCAAAAATCTCTCCCTCAAAACTTGAGTTCACTGCATAGAATTCCACCCCATTTTTTCGGCAGAATTCCACTGCTTCTTCCAAAGTTTTCCCATGTCTATAAGTCCAGAGAATTAACCTATAGCCTTCGGATTGCAGTTTCTTCAGGGTTTCAAAGGCGAAAGTTTTTGGCTTTCCAATTCCTGGATAAGCATCCTCTACAATTGTTCCATCGAAATCAATGGCTAGTTTTTTTGTGCTTTTCATCAAAATAAATTTTGGCAAGGCAAAGATAATAAAATTAAAGAGCGGGTGAAAAATCCAGCCGCTCTTCGAAAATATAGTTTGATATGATTTGGTTCTATGATTTCACCCACTTGAATTGGTATTGCAGATCCGGCGTGGCAAGCCGATCTGTGATTCGTTGCAATCTTGTCGGAAGTTTCATCAGGTATTCCTGTGCTTTTTGCGCCTGCTCAGTTAATCCGTCGATGTGTTCAATTTTCCAGTCATTCAATAATTCGCTGAGAATATTGATATAATCCTGACCGGTATAAACCATCGCCCTTTGTGCCGCATCTGAAAAATGAGACCAAAGCTCGCCCGCTTTCTGTCCGGATTCCCTCATGAGATGTGCAGGCATCACGATTTTTTTCTTCATCATATCTTCAAAAGCGAGCATCATTTCAGAAGGATCCAGTTCGAAAATCCTAGTCACAAAATGCTTATAGGCTTTTGCGTGTCTTGCTTCATCTGCAGCAATTACTGCACACATTTTTGCAAGTTTGGTATTGCCGCTTTGTTTAGCTAAGGTTCCCACTCTCCTATGGGAAATGTTGGTTGCAGTTTCCTGAAAGCTGGTATAGACAAAGTTTCGGTAAGGATCCATGGAGGTTCCCAAATCAAATCCATCTTGAATCAGATATTGAGTGGTAATCTCGATTTCACGCATATTCACTCTTCCACAAAGGTAGAGGTATTTGTTAAGCAGATCTCCGTGTCTGTTTTCTTCGGCGGTCCAACTTCTCACCCATTGTGACCAACCGCTTCTGTTTTCCTGGTCTATGCCGTCGATTCCCATGATCCAGGATTCGTAACTTGGCAATGCCTCTTCAGTGATACAGTCCCCAATTAAGGTAACAAATAAGTCATACCCCATTTCCTGAGCATAGCTTTGGAGTTCCTCCACTTCATATTTAAAATTTTCGCCAGATGGATCCGGCAGGAAATCTGTAGGTTGCCATATTTTTTCCACTGGGGTCAAGTATGAGGAAATGAATTTGCCCACTTCTTTACCCAGATTCCGCATGACCTCAGTCCTCACTAATTTGTTGTACATTCTGCTTTTACGTTTTCGGCAAAGATAATTTAAAAAATATTATTTGTACCATAATTAAATTAAAATAATAAATAACCAATGCTTACCGCTGGATTTCGATCTTTGGGGGACAATTTGGTCATTTTCGATTTCGATTCGCCGATCTGTTTTAGACTCGCCTGTTTTTTTTGACCGTTTAGTAGTGCTGCGAATTTCTTTGCCTTCAATTTTATTTATTCCCATTCTTTTAACTCACCAAAACCTCTCCAGTCATTAATTCCGGAATATCAATACCCATTACTTTTAAAATAGAAGGTGCGACATCTCCCAATTTTCCCGGTTTCAGATTCCATGTTCGGTCTTTATCCATCACAATCAGTGGAACAAGATTGGTAGAGTGTTGCGTGTTTGGACTTCCGTCCGGATTGATCATTACATCAGAGTTTCCGTGGTCTGCAAGTATGAAGACGGCATATCCGTGTTCATAAGCAGCAGTGGCGACTTTTTGGATGCATTCATCAACGGTTTCAGCGGCTTTTACCGCTGCGGAAAAAACTCCGGTATGACCTACCATGTCGGTGTTTGCAAAGTTTAAACAAATAAAATCTGCGGTTTCATTTTTGATTTCGGGAAGAATTTTTTCAGTGATGTCGTAAGCAGACATTTCCGGTTTAAAATCGTAGGTCGGAACATCTTTCGGACTTGGACAAAGGATTCTTTTCTCGCCATGATAAGGTTGTTCTCTCCCACCTGAAAAGAAAAAGGTGACGTGTGGATATTTTTCGGTTTCGGCAACACGGATTTGGGTTTTTCCGTTTTTCTCTAAAATTTCGCCCATGGTTTCCCGCAAAACTTCCTCGTCAAAAACTACTTTTACATTTTTGAAATCCTTGTCATAATTGGTCAATGTAACATAATAAAGATTTAAATGTTTCATTCCATAATCCTGAAAATCCTGCTGAGAGAGAACCTGCGTGATTTCCCGGCCTCTGTCTGTCCTGAAATTAAAGCAAAAAACAACGTCGCCCTCTGCAATCTGGGCCACAGGAAGTTTGTTGGTGTTGGTGCCGGTGCAGACAATCGGTTTTAAGAATTCATCGGTAATTCCTTCATCATAAGATTTTTGGATGGCGTGAACAGGCTCCATCGTTTCCTGGCCGATTCCGTGCACCATCGCATCATAAGCCAATTTCACCCTTTCCCATCTTTTGTCCCGATCCATCGCATAATATCTTCCGACAACAGTGGCCAATTTTCCGGTGCTGGATTTCATGTGATGCATTATATCTTCTATAAACCCTTTACCCGAATGGGGATCACAATCGCGCCCATCTGTAAATGCATGCACAAAAACGTTTTTGTTTAAACCATATTCATGCGCTGCAGTCAAAAGTCCTTTCAAATGGTTAATATGGGAATGAACACCACCATCTGAAACCAAACCAATGAAGTGAACTTTCTTTTTGTTTTCCTGGGCATACTGGAATGCTTCCGTGATGACATTTTCCTTCCCTAAAGTTGCGTTTTCAACGGCCATGTTGAGTTTCACCAAATTTTGGTAAACCACTCTTCCAGCCCCCAAATTCATGTGCCCCACTTCGGAATTTCCCATTTGTCCAGCCGGCAATCCAACCGCAATTCCACTCGCTTCGAGGGTGGTGTGTGGAAATTTCTGATAACACGAATCGATAAATGGTGTATTAGCTTGTGCGATGGCTGAAACTTTTGGGTCTTTTCCCAATCCCCATCCGTCGAGTATGGCTAAAATGGCTTTTTTTGACATTTTTGATTTTTTTAGTAAACAACAAATTTAGTGATTTACGCTGATTTTCTACGCTAAATTTGGGTTAATGATTTTTTAAGGACTGCTAAAGTTTTTTAAATTTCTATCCAGTAGATGATTTCAGCGTTATTTTTGACTCGAAAAAAAATATATCCGAAAAATGGAAAAGAAATCACCACATGTGCTGAATGCTTCCTCTAATTTGCTGGGGTTTTGTTTACTGATCATCACCTCTTTGAAAATATCAAAAATCAGTGGCGCCACATATGTGGATGACATTGCGGCCATTGCGAGCCTCTCGCTAGTTGTAAGTTGCATCCTCTCCTTCCTGGCCATCAGGACAGAAAGTGACGTTTTAGAAAAAAGGTATGAAAAATTTGGTGATTACCTGTTTTTGTTTGCGCTAATCTGCATTTCTTGTACAGTCATTTTCGTAAGTTTGAATATGATCAAATAGATTCGTATTTTTAGGAAAAAATTAAGATGAAGAAAAAGCTGGTGGTTTTATCCGGAGCCGGAATTTCGGCGGAAAGCGGTGTAAAAACTTTTCGTGATGCCGATGGACTATGGGAAAATCACAGGATCGAAGATGTAGCGAGTCCGGAAGGTTTTGAGCGCAATCCACAATTGGTTTTCGATTTTTATAATGAAAGACGAAGACAACTCAAAAGTGTTTTCCCCAACAAGGCACATGAAATCTTGGCGGAATTGGAACGGTATTTTGATGTGGAAATCATTACCCAAAATGTGGATGATCTGCATGAGAGAGCCGGCTCCACAAAAGTGACGCATTTACATGGTGAACTGAAAAAAGCTCGCCCCGTTAACTCAGGCAAAAATGAAATTCCCTGGGAAGGGGACTTGAATTTGGGTGATCTGAATCATGAAGGGATCCAGCTTCGACCTCATATTGTTTGGTTTGGCGAGATGGTTCCGAACATGAATAAGGCCGCATCCATTGCTGAAAAGGCGGATCTTCTTTTGGTAATAGGTACTTCGCTGCAGGTTTATCCAGCGGCAAGTTTGATTCATTACATCCCAAATGGCTGTGAAGTTTTCGCGATTGATCCCCATCTGGAAAATAGTTTCGTGAAGAACGAAAACTTCCTCAAAACTTCTGCCACTCAAGGAATGACTAGATTAAAGGAAATTCTTATGGATAGATACCGCTGAATGAATTTTTCGAAGAACAGCGAGAATTTGGACTTAAAAATTCAGTTTTCGAATAATAAAAAAAGAAGCCGTCTCTCCAATAGTGAAAGACGGCTTTTTTGTGATGTTCCTCGATCCCTAATTAGGGTGAGTGTTTTGCTTAGAAGACTCTCCACCTAAATCATAATGTTTTGAGTCTTCTTCCTAAAATCTTCATCATTTGTGTTTTTCTTTTTTCATGCTACAAAGGTAGAAAACATAAGAACATAATAAAAGGGTGAAATCACCCATTTTTCAAAGCAAATTGTGCTTGATGGCATACAGCACAATTCCCACCCTACTTTTGACGTGTAACTTCGCAAACACTGAATCGCGATATCCATCTATGGTTCTGGGACTTACACACATTTGATCCGCAATTTCTTTATAAGTAAGTTCTGAGCATGCGAGCTTAATAAATTCCAATTCCTTGTCCCTTACTTCTTTTAAAAGATCTGTGATTTCTTGGTCTTCAATTCTGATTTTCAGTAAGGATTCTGAGATGATATCAGTATAGAACACCCCTTTTTCGTGCACGATATCGATTGCATTGAACAGGATTTCCGGTGACATGTCTTTTAGAAGATATCCTTTTGCTCCAGCCTTCAGCATTTTGATGATGGTGCTTTCATTGTCCTCCATGGTAAGTGCGATGACCTTGATGTGTGGGAATTCTTCCGAGAGAATTTCGGTGGTCTCAATACCGTTCTTAATCGGCATATTTACGTCCATCAATGCTACATCAGGCAGATCATTACTTGACCTTAAATACTGTAGGAACTCTTCGCCATTAAAACTTGTATTAATTACTGTAAAATTGGAATTAAAGGAAATCATGTTTTCCAGTGCTTTGGATACCAACTTATGATCATCTACAATAGCGAGTTTTATCATATTCATCAATTATTTATTATAGACCAAGGTCACTTTTGTCCCCACATTTTCCAAAGAATTTATTTTCAACCCTGCACCAATTAATTTGGCTCGATTCTCCATATTAATTAAACCTGTTCCACGCTTAATTTCCTTCATAATCATTCCTATGCCTTTATCCTCCACAATAATCCTGATAAGATCAGGCTCATTTTCAAGGGTGATTCTCAGCACATTTGATTTCGAGTGCTTGATTACATTGGTGATGCATTCCTGCACAATCCTAAACAGAATTAATGAATGATCAGAATCCAATTCAAAGTTACCATTATTTATTTGATAATCAACTTCTAGGAGGTCCAATCTTTTTATTCGTCGAACTTCCCTTTCTATAGAATCAACCAGGCCAAATTGTTCAATCTGGCCGGTAATAAAAACCTTTGAAAGATTCCTGATATCCTGTATACATTCACCAACAAGCATATTGAGTTCCTTGGCAATTTGCACGTTTTCTGCACAACCTGTCAAAGTGATCTTGTTGGTCATCAATCTTGCCACGGATAATTTTTGGCCCAAATCGTCATGGAGCTCCTGCCCAATATAATTTAAAGTTTGTTCCTTAATTTCGATTTGAGAAATGGCCAGCTCCTGTTCGAACAGTGCGTCTTTTTTCTGATGTTCCATGAGTAATTTGGACTTCTTTTTGATAAAGATTCCATAAATCATCACCATCATTAAAACGACAACCAGAATAATAAAGGTAGTTGCAACAATCAAAAAATCGTTTGCAGAAAGATTCATTTTTTATGCCCAAGTTTAGCGTCAGCGAACAGGATTCCTGTAATCAGTATGGAATAGCCAATAACATTCACCAAAAAAAGGATGCCAAAAAACACATTCATATTAAACAATTTTTGTGAGGTATTGCTCATGATCAGTAAAGGCATGATTCCTAAATAAATCACCATCAATCCCGAGCAAATCCAAATTGGATAATATCCACGCAAATTCAGAATAATATCCGAGTTAAAGGCCTGTGAAATCACCAGATAAATACTTCCGCTGAGCAAGACCACTTGTATGAAGTAGCTAAAAAATGGAAAGTGAGTGAAAAAATTCTCTATAAAAATCGCAGACAAACCATATTCCAAAAGAAATAACCCGATAATAACCGAACTTATGGCCTTGAGCGTTCTCACTTCCAGGAGATTGTGGAAATATATAAAAAACAACAGGAAGACGAAAAGATTGGTTCCGACTACATACAATTTAATCGAATTCTCAATATGAAAAACCCACCTTGAGATACTGATGAAAATTTCGATAAAAGTACCGATCCCTATTGCCATTATGAAATAAATGATTTTTTTGCCTAATTTCCTCCGGAAAATCACTAACAAAATGAATGTCAAGAGCATTAAGGATGTAATCACTAAAGATGTAATATCTCGATTCCAACTCATACTAAATATCTTTAAATTAACAGAATGGCGGACAAATCTGACCATAGTCCATATTGGGAATATCACCGAGAACGCCAGAAACAGATGAATCCACCCCACTCTCCTCTGAAATCGCACGCTCTGAAGAAACGCTATCCAAATCTACGGCCGAAAAAAAGACCGTTTGGTAACCACGGTATTTAGGGTCAAAGTTTGGCGAAGCATAATCATCCGGATATTTTCCCATGGAGACTCTGATCCCCTTATTTTTCACTCCCCGCTTTTCCATTTCCCCTTCGATCATCATGATGTATTCCTTGAGGACCTCTAATTGGTAAGTATATTCCTTTGAGTCTGGCTTTCCAGCAGGTCGGCTGCCATTAATTTCAGCGTAGTTGCTATTTTCATACTGTTTCGCCAAAACTTTGCATGATTCGGCACTGATCAGATGCTTTTCTAAATTGCCCATAATTTGATTTTTTTTCTTAAACAAATATAATTTTTATAATAATACCAACATCAGGGTGAAAACACCCAAAAGTGATATCTTTGCAGAAATAAGCAATTTGCTGAACGATTTCTTTTAATTTTGTTTCTGCAAGAACATCAAGTTTTCGTTCGACCTTAGAAAAAACCACATCAATCCTTAAGATGGAAGACCCGAAAAAAATAGAGCAAAATTATCGTCAGATTATTGAATTATTACCAGAAAATGTAGAACTGGTGGCGGTTTCCAAAACACATCCTGTGGAAGTCATCCGCACGGTTTACGATTTGGGACAAAAAGTTTTTGGCGAAAACAAGGTGCAGGAACTTGCCGAAAAATATCCGCTACTTCCAAAGGACATCAGCTGGCATCTCATCGGCCACCTCCAAAGAAACAAGGTAAAATACATCATTGAATTTATTGACACCATCCAAAGTGTGGATTCCGAAAAACTTCTGCTGGAAATAGACAGGCAGGCAAAAAATTGCAACAGACAGGTGAAAGTACTGCTTCAGGTTAAAATTGCGGAGGAAGAATCCAAATTCGGACTCGAACTTCATGAGGCAAAAGAAATTTTCACAGACTGGCTCAATGGAAAATACCCAAATATAGAGATTACCGGATTGATGGGAATGGCAACATTTACAGAAAACGAAAACCAGATTAAAAAAGAATTCAACTTCCTCAAGCAGCTCTATGACCAGCTTTCACTAAAGAAAAACCTCAAAACTTTATCCATGGGAATGAGCGGCGATTATCAACTGGCAATCGCATGTGGCGCAAATTCCGTAAGGATTGGGTCGGCAATTTTTGGCAACAGAGATTATATATTATAATTGGCTTTAGGTATGATTATTGCTACATGCTTTGCGATATTAGATGCAACCATTTACTAATTCTTTAAATTTGATTTAATGCAAAAAATTTTGATTGTCGAGGACGAAAAAGCCATTTCAGGTGTTTTAGTCAGTATTCTTTCCGACGAACTTTCAGACTACGAATTCATTGTCGCCGAAGACGGTTTGGAAGCATACAAACGCTTAGAAAAAGAAGATTTCGCATTGGTCATTTCAGATATCAAAATGCCAAAACTTTCTGGTTCTGATCTCTTGAAACAAGCACTGCAGCTAAAACCAGATACCACTTTCGTCATGATTTCCGGACACGCAGACATCGATACTGCGGTAGATTGCCTTAAGAATGGTGCCTACGACTTTATCTCGAAACCAATCGACATCAACCGGCTGATTACCAGTGTAAAAAACGCTTTGGACAAAGGAAATCTTCAGAAAACCAATCAGAATCTGAAAAGCGAGAATACGACTTTAAAAAAGAAAGTCAACAAAAAATACCAAATGATCGGCGCATCGGCAGCTTTGAAAAAAATTCAGAATATGATCGAAAAGGTAGCGCCATCTGATGCCCGAGTCTTGATTACCGGTCCAAACGGCGCCGGGAAAGAATTGGTGGCACACGCCATTCACGCACAAAGCGACCGCAGCAAAGGTCCTATGATTGAAGTAAATTGTGCCGCTATTCCATCGGAACTCATTGAATCCGAATTATTTGGACACGTAAAAGGAAGTTTTACCGGTGCCATCAAAGACAAACAGGGAAAATTTGAGCTCGCCAATAACGGTACCATTTTCCTGGATGAAATCGGAGACATGTCACTCATTGCACAAGCAAAAGTTCTACGCGCACTTCAGGAAAACAAGGTTTCGCCTGTTGGAAGCGACAAGGAAATCAAAGTCGATGTAAGGGTTTTGGCCGCGACAAATAAGAATATGGCGAAAGAAATCGAGGCAGGAAAATTCCGAGAAGACCTTTACCACAGGCTTTCTGTTATTGAAATTTACGTTCCACCATTGGATGAGCGAAAAGAAGACATTAAAATGCTCATCGAACATTTCGCGAAAACCATTGCCGATGAACATGGAACGGCACCAAAGCAGTTTGATGACAAAGCGGTTAAGGCACTTGAAGATTTTTCCTGGACAGGAAATATCCGCGAACTGAGAAACGTGGTCGAAAGATTGATCATCTTAGGAGCAAATCCAGTGACCGCGGAAGATGTTGCAAGTTTCGTGAGAAAATAATTAACATTAAAATCAATAAACTAGGAAAAGTTTGCAGTATTTTTGCTGCAAATTTTTTTTCTGAATTCATGGCATTTCTCAATCCTCAATACACCAGATCCTGTCTAAAATTAGCGCTTCCCGTAATGCTGACTCAGGTCGGGCAAGTCTCCGTGAATCTGTTCGATAACATCATCGTGGGAAAATTGCTTGGTGCGCAGGCTTTAGCTTCCGTTTCATTGGGAAACGCTGTTTTTTTTTCGATTTTCGTTTTTGCACTGGGTTTTTCATTTGCCATTCCACCTTTGGTTTCGGAGGCACATTCCCAGCAAAAACATGAAACCATCAATTCCGTATTCCGCCACGGTTTTGTCATCAATATTGGAATTGGGCTCTTGCTCATGGTGATTCTTTATCTCGCTCTGCCCCTGCTTTATCACATGGATCAGCCAAAAGAAATCATACCCGATACGATTGGCTTTTTGGGAATCATGACTTTGAGTATGCTTCCTTTTATGGTGTTCCAGACTTTTCGTGAAGTATCAGAAGGGCTTTCATATACCATCGGTGTCACAAAGGCCACCATCATCGCTAATGTAATCAATATTGCTTTAAATTACGTGTTCATTAAAGGAATGTTTGGCCTTGATCCCATGGGAGTCCGCGGCTCCGCTTTGGCAAGTTTAATCGCCAGAATTTTCATGGCCGTTTTCCTGTATTTCGTCTTGCTGAAGGAGGAAAAGACGAGGAGATACATTAAAGATTTTTCGCTGAAAATTTCTGAATTCTCCAAATCAATGTTTGACAAAATGTTAAAAATCGGTTTTCCCACGGCACTGCAGATGTTTTTTGAAGTCACTGCTTTTGCTGGAGCTGCATTTATTTGCGGACTGGTTTCAGCGAGAGACATCGCCTCTCATCAGATTGCACTTTCCATGGCGTCTTTCACTTTTAACCTCTGTATCGGTTTCAGCGTGGCATCCACCGTGATGATTGGCCGAAAACTCGGTGAGCAAAACTACACAGAATTAAAGCAAGTGGGAATCAACAATCTAAAAATCGTGCTGATTTTCATGTTGTTATGTGGTGCTCTGTTCATTTTCGGGCGACACATTTTACCCACTTTCTTCACCAAAAAAGAAGATGTAGATGTGATTGTCTTGGCATCGAAATTACTGATTATCGCGGCGCTTTTTCAACTTTCGGATGGAATCCAGGTCGTTGCTTTAGGGAGCCTACGAGGAATCCAGGACGTGAAAATCCCGTCGATGATTACCTTTGTCGCATATTGGTTGATATCTATCCCTTTAGGTTACTTCTTGACTGTGCCTTTAAAAATGGGGGCATTCGGTATGTGGATAGCGCTTGGACTGGGATTGACAATTTCTGCAGTATTACTCGTTTACCGTTTCCTAAAGCTCTCTCAAAGGAAAATTGATCAAGCAAATCGGCTGTATTTTTGAAAATTTCGCGGAGCATCTTTTTTTGAATAAATTATTTAAGCCTGGCTAAAAGAAAAAAGCCGTAATTCTTTCTTTTTGCTGAAATCTGTTTAGACTAAAGCCCCTGAAAAATCCAGTTCTTGAAAATGATTGAATTAAAAGGAAAATGAGTACTTGACTCATGCTGCCAGTCAAAATAAAATCCCCGAAAGAAATCTTTCAGGGATTTTTTAGATAAAATATTTCGGGTTTAAGCTTCCGGTGTCGGATGATCCAAATGAAACTGCTCTGGATATAGCGTTTTCAATCTTTCAATCTCTGCTGCTTCATCTTCGGCATCATGCTCATGTCGTTTCATATATTTTCTTCTCGCGTTGATTTTTCGTTTCGAAACAATGTAGAACATCACCGGAACGATAATCAAAGTGAGGAAAGTAGCGAATGAAAGACCGAAAATAATGGTCCATGCCAATGGTCCCCAAAACGCAACATTATCACCACCCAACGAGAAATGCGGATTAAGCTCGGTCAAGAACGAAGCCACATCGAAATTCAGTCCGATTGCCAGTGGAATCAGCCCCAAGATCGCAGTGGTTGCAGTGAGCAGAACGGGTCTCAAACGTTCTTTTCCGGATTGTACAATGATTGCCTTCACTTCTTCAAGTTCCAGGTCATCATGGGTTTCCACCCCTTTTTCGTGAACCTTTTCATCGAGTTTCAAGACAAAAAAGTCCATCAGTACTATACCGTTTTTTACTACAACTCCCGCAAGCGAGATAATTCCCATCATGGTCATCAAGATTACGAAATCCATTCCGAAAATCGACAATCCCAGGAAAACTCCCGCAAAACTCAGCAATATGGTGGTCATGATGATCAGCGTTTTTGAAAGTGAGTTGAACTGGAATACGATAATTGAAGTCACCATTGCCATTGCCAAGAAAAGGGCAAACAACAGGAAGTTCATGTTTTTTCCCTGCTCTTCCTGCTCCCCACCAAAACGGTAGGTAATTCCCTCTGGAGCCTGGTAATTCTTTAGCGCAGCCTGAATTTTCTGTACAATCTCATTAGCATTATAGCCTTTCAGAACACCGGAATAAATCATGATGGTTCTGGTGTTGTCTTTTCTTTTAATCTTATTAAAGGTACTTTCTTCTTTGGTTTTTGCAAAAGTAGAAATTGGTACCTGCACCACTCCTTGCGGACCCTGCAACACGATCGGCTGACTGAACAGCAGATTGAGATTTCTTCTCTGGTCCTGCTGCATCCTCACTGCAATGTCGTAATCTTCCTTCAGGTCTTTAAAGGTGGAGATATTTTGTCCGAACAGGGCTCTCCTGATTGAAATTCCAGTGTAGGCAGTGGAAATACCGAGGTTTCCAGCAGTTTCCCGATCAATATCGATAATCAGTTCAGGACTTTCTTTATTGATATCAGATTGCAGCTTTTCAATTCCGGAAATCCCCTGCTCATTGATGAACTTGATCATTTTTTTGGATTCACCGAGAAGCTGGTCGTAATCGTCACCTTTCAATTCAATAGAAATCGGAAATCCAACAGGTGGACCGTTCGCATCTTTTTCCACCGTGTAGATAAATCCCGGAATATTTGGAATTGCTTTTCGAATTTGTTCCATGACCTCTGCCGTATTTACTCCTCTTCTTTTTGCAAATTCTACATAAGTCACCACAATTTTAGATTTAAATGGCGTGTCTGCTTGGGAACCGGCATCCACTTGCGGATTGATCGCTCCTTTTCCCACCGTGGTCACCATAGATTCCACCAGGTAATTTTTGCCGGTATTCTCGTCTTTATACTGATTTAAGACATTCAGAATCTTTCCTTCCACTTGTTTGGTCGCATGATTGGTTTTCCCGATATCTGTTCCCTGCGGATATTCCATATACACTATAGTTTGTCTGGGGATATTTTCCGGAAAGAAAAGTACTTTAGACCGTCCGATTCCCATCATTGCGCCATACAAAATAAATGAAAATACTAAAATCCCAACAACCAGGAAAAATGCATTACGGGGTTTTTTGCCCACCAAAAGTTTCTCAATGAATTTCTGATATCTTTCTGCCAATCTTGGGAAAAAAGTGAACTGGAAGTGTTCGATTTTATCATGGAAAAATCCTTTGTAGAGCCAAATTGCGAGAATCCCCAACACCGAAACAGTCACCACTCCTAAGAAGTATTTTACGCCGGTCACAATTCTGAGTATTCCAAAAACAACGATCAGAATTCCAAAGATCATCGTATATTTTTTCGCTTGTTTACTGGTAATATTCCTGTTTTCCAAACTCATGGATCCAGCCGTCATGGAAGCGTTGATGACCAATGCCACGAAAAGTGAAGCCATCAAAGTCACTGAAATGGTAATCGGGAAATATTTCATAAACTGGCCCATAATTCCCGGCCATAAAAGCATTGGAAGGAATGCAAAAACCGTTGTCAAAGTGGAAGTAATAACCGGGAAAGCAATCTCGCCAATCCCGAATTTGGAAGCCAATCGCCTCGGAAGTCCTTTCTCCATATTGGCGTAAACATTGTCCACCACTACGATTCCGTCATCCACCAACATTCCGAGTCCCATTACCATTGCGAAAAGCACCATGGTATTTAAAGTAATTCCCGCATTTTGAAGAATGGCAAACGCAATCAACATCGACAATGGAATTGCGGTTCCTACAAAAAGGGCATTTTTCATTCCCATTGAAAAGCTCAAAACTCCCATTACCAAAAGAATCCCGATCAAAATATGGTTTGCCAGTTCATTCACCTGGTGTTCCACGGCCGAAGACTGATCGGAGGTAAGCGAGATTTCTACATCTTTTGGAATGTAGGTCTCTTTTGCTTTTTCAATTTTCTCTTTCGCCTGGTCAATCGCAGAAATCATGTTGGTTCCTGCCCGTTTTTTAAGGTTGATCATCACCACGTCTTTTCCGGATTCCCGTGCATAGGTGGTTTTTTCTTTTTCCTGGAAACTTACGTTGGCAATATCCCGGATCCTCACTCCAGGTTTCACCATAAACGACTCAATATCCGATGGTTTTGAAATCTGTCCTTTGATACGGACATTCTCCCGGTTTCCAATGGTAATCAGATTTCCTCCCGAAATGGTGATGTTTTCATTTTTGATGGCGTTAATGACCTGGTCAAAACTCACTCCTGCTGCATTCATCTTGAAGATATCTATCGCCACTTCCACTTCGTTATTATCAACACCCAAAATAGTGGCTTCTTTCACTTCGGGAATATTCTCCAGATCATCCTTAATCAATCTTGCGTATTGCCTTAAATTGAATTTCGGGTAATCACCTTTCACATTGATGTTCAGAATCGGGAACTCCTCGGAAATATTCAGGTCGAAGACGTTGGGTTCCACTTTGGATCCGGTATCCAGATTCGGCCATTCCTGATCGCCTTTCGCTTCGTCGGTCTTATCCTTGATTCTTTGTTTAGCTTCTGCAATCTTTACTTTTGGATCAAATTCCACGGTGATCAAACTGTAATCCTGAAAAGAGTTGGAAGTCACTTTCGTAATCCCGGAAACGTTTTTGTATTTGTCTTCCAGTTTCTTGGTGATCATTTTCTCCACATCTTCTGCCGAGTTTCCTGGATAGATGGAGGAAATATAGATATTATTCTGAACCACCTCCGGAAAACTTTCACGCGGCATGGAAAAAAATGAATAGATTCCAAGGATTACGATGATAAAAGTCAACACGTAAACCGTGGTTCTGTTATCTACCGCCCAACTCGAAATAAACGATTCCTTATGATGGTGTGTATTTTCGCTCATAATTTTGCTTTAATTCAAATTAATGTTCAATGATTATTGGGCAAGTTTTACTTTTTGTCCGTTAGTCAGGTTTTTGGAACCGTCTGTGATGAGCTGGTCTCCCACACTTAATCCGCTGGTTACTTCCACCATGTTTGAGGATTTTTCGCCCAAATTCACATAGACTTTTTTCGCCACTGCCTCATTTCCGTTCATCTTGGTCGCCACGAAAACATAACTTTTGTAGGCAGCATCATCATAAACATAATTTTGAGGAATCTGAATCGCGCTGGGATTAACATAAGATTCGATACTTACTTGTGCCAAAAGATTTGGCTTCACAATTCCACCATAACTTGAAACCGGAATCTCGATCTTAAAAGTTCTGTTTGCCGGATCGATATAGTTTCCAACCAATCTGATGCGGGAACTGATATTTTGATTAATGGCAGGCAGGAAGACCTTCACCGGAGTTCCTACTCTGATTTTTGCCAGATAATTTTCCGGAACATTTGCCTGAATCCTCATCAGATCCAGTGAAATCAATTTCACGATGTTTGATCCCGGCGAAACAACCTGCCCGTTTTGGGTCACCACTTCGTCAATCACTCCGCTGAAAGGTGCTACAATGGCAGTTTTTGCCAGATTTGCCTTAATAGCATCCGCTGCTTTTTGGGTAGCAGAAACCTGATTCTGTGCGGCTGTAATTTGGCTCTGAATAGCTTCATAATTGGTCTTTGCCTGCAAATACTGGAACTCAGAACCAATTTTCTGCTTCCAGAGTGCAGCTTGTTTTTCGTAGGCAATTTTTGCCAAATTTGCATTGGCCTTGATTTGTTGCAGCTGTGCATTGGCAGCCGAAACTTGGATTAAAGCCTGCTTGTGCTGATCATTCAAACCTCCGTCTGCTACTCTACCAATCACTTGACCTTTACTTACATTTTGACCTTTTTTTACGTAAAGACTTAGCAATCCCGAAAAATTTGGTTGCACCATCACATCCTGATCAGTGGTCACATTTCCTTGGATATCGAAATGCTGTACGAAATTCGTCAGTTCCAATTTCTGAATGGACACCACTCCGCTCGCGGTTGGCGTTGCACCGAGAGAAGTAAGTTTGGTGTCTATGCTTGTCATCACCTGGTTGATGCTGTCTAGCTTGAATTTTTGTCTTTCCTTGTATTTCTGAAGTCCTGCCACATCTTTGTTTTTGATCAAAGTTTCGAGTTGTGCGTCTTTTGTGATGGTTTCCTTTTTACAGGCGGTAGAAGCCGAAAGGACTATGATAGGGATCAAGAATTTTTTCATAATGTTTATTTTTTCGTATCAGTTTTTGATTATAATTTTCCGAGGGCTTCGTCAAGTTTTGTTTTGGCCTGAATTAGATTTAAGGCAGATTGGTAATATTGTGCCTGCGAATTATACAGTTGCGTTTCTGCCTGTTGCAGATCGAAACTCGAACCCATTCCTTCCTTGAATTTAATTTGCTGCTTATTGTAGATACTTGAAGAAAGCTTAATTAACTCCAGTGCATTTTTGTAAGAATTATAAGCATTGTCATAATCTACCGACGCAGAATAGGCATTGTTTTTCAAAGTCTTTTCCATATCTTGCAAATCAAGTTGTGATTTTTTCAAGTCTAGTTTGGCTTGCTCAGTTTGCCAATGGCGCTGAAATCCACTAAAAATAGGGACATCCAGCTGCAGTCCCAAAATAGTGGAATTGAACCATCTGTTGTTGGTGTCAAAAATCTTGAATTGGTTATTCCCGGTATTATAGGCAGTATTCGCAAAACCGGAAAGACTAGGCAAAGCGTAGGATTTCTGTAATCTGAGTTTCAGTTCATTGAGCTTCAGCTGGTTCTGTTTTAAGCGATAGTCAATATGATTATTCAAATCCAATTGATTTTCAAGATCAACCAATCCTTCATTTTTCTGAATTAATTCATCCAAGGACGAGCTCAGCGAAATAGGCTGATCAAGCGGATATCCCATCAGATATTTCAGGGTCATCATCAGTTTCTTTCGGTCTCTCGTCAAATTTTGCTGATTGGCTAAAAGACTTTTGTAGCTATACTCCTGTTGTTCCACATTTTGAAACTCGATAAGGCCTAATTGGTAGGTTTCCCGGGTATCATTCAGTGCTTTTTCCGCTACTTTTCTGTTTTCTTCAAGTGTCTTGATGTTTTCATCCACGACCAAAACAGCGGTATAAGACATCAAAATTCCTTCTTTTATTGAAATCTGCGTCTTTTCCTCCGCCAAAGCCATCGTTTCTTTAAAAGCCTTTGAAGATTGCAATCCCACCAAATAGGAACCATTGAAAATCAATTGTGTCAAAGTCAAACCCGCATTGGCATTGTGTTTCAATCCCATGGGAAACTCTGTTACCGTTCCGGGAGGAGCGTCACTACCCGGAAACTGACTCGCATCGATAAGTGTCACCGGAATTTTGAGGTAATAATTGTATTTCGCCTGACCGCTGATTTGTGGCAAACCAATTCCAATAGTTTCCTTTACCTTTTGGTCCGCAATCGTTCGGTCAATTTTTGCCTTTTGCACCGCTACATTATGGTCAATTGCATATTGCCAGGATTCGTCGATGGTAAAAGACTGCTGCCCGAAAGCCAGCGACGAAATTGCCGTGACTGCGAAGAATTGAATAACTTTCTTCATTGTTAACTGTTTATTTTTTTTAATATTTCTTTTCCTTTTTCGGTGGTGATGGCATGCATATACATCATCAAAGCTTCATCATGAAATTCTTCATAATCTACCTCCTCTTCAGCAAAAAAAGGAGTGCTGTCATAGGACAGCATGATTTGAAAAATAAATTTGGCATAGAGTTCTGCATTGAAACCATCTCGATAATATCCCTGTTTTCTTCCTTTTTCGATGTTTCCTATCAAAACGTCGGAAAACTTGGATGAAAAATTCACCATATGTTTATTGAAAATCGCAGGATAATATTTACGCAATTGCCTGATGAATACTGAGTTATTGGAATTGATTGCGCTTTCAACCTCTGTATCCTTGCAAAACATACGCTCTACCGCATTGTCGAATTCCTGGTCCAGCTCCTTCATTCTTTTGATAATATCCTGAAGTTTATAAGCCAGTACATCTTCAATCAATTCCTCTTTATTTCTGTACATTTGGTACAAAGTCTTCTTGGAAATACCGAATTCTTTCGCAACATCATCCATGGTAAGGGTTTTCGCACCATTTTTCAAAAACAATTTGGTAGCCTTCTGTAAAAAAACTTGATCTGCCATGACAAAAATTTCGGTTGCAAAGATACGAAGGGAAACTAAAAAACCAAAAAAGTTTCCAAGTTTTTTAGTTAAGTTTTGTTCAACTTAAAATTAAATAACGTGCAAATGCAGCTTTTACTTTAAATAAATACTTTAAATGATCGCTGAATCTATTGCTCTATTTCAAAATCCTGACAATTTTTCGGTAAAAATCATCCGGAAGATTTTGCGGATTTTGATAGTTGTAAGCAATGACGATGGTTGCACCCGTTTCCCGATGGTGCATCATTATTGTGCTGTAACCAAAGAGCTCCCCGGTATGTCCCCAATAACCGTCGCCGAATGTCAACAATCCTAAACCATAAGTGGCGGCATGTTTGTCCGGAATCGGCAAACCCATGAATATCTGGCTGTGCAATTCTGCGCTGATCATTTTGCCTTCCACCAAACTTTCAACCCATGTTTTTAAGTTTCCTGCATTGGAAATCATCGCGCCTGCTGCGCCCGCATAAGACGGATCAAAATATTCCGAAACCTCGAAATCATAAACTCCCGGCGTGAGATCTGTTTCATACCCTTTCATATAATTAAAAGGCATAAAATTATTATTTGGAAAGACGGTTCGGGTCAGTTTTAAGGGATTCAGAATTCGGGAATTGTAATTTTCAGCCAAGGTTTTTCCAGTGATCTTGGTGATGATCATTCCAAGCAAAACCGTGTTGCTGTTGCTGTAATTTCCCTTTGTTCCGGGGTTAAACAGCAACGGCCTGTCTTTCACCAGACCAATCAATTCTTCCGGATGCCACTGATGAAGTGGATCGCTGGTCAGAATACTGCCAAACTCCGGCGTAGCGGTATATTCGGGAATTCCACTCGTCATATTGGCGAGATTTCTGACCGATATCATTGCACCATTAGGAAAATCCGGGAAAAATTTCGAAATTTTATCTTCCAGCAATAATTTTTTTTCATCAACCAGCTGTAAAAGAAGGGAAACGGTAAAAGTTTTCGTCAAACTTCCGGCACGAAAGTTAAAATCTGATTGCACAGGATTTTGGGCAATAATATCGGCAACCCCTTTTCCTTCTATATATTCAAATTTTTTCTGAGGCGCCCAAACTCCTATCACCATTCCCGGTAATCCGGTTTTTTGCAGGATAGAATCCGCTATAAAATCAAGTTTTTGACGAATTTGAGAATTCTCATCCACAGAATCAGTCCTTGAACAAGACAAAAAAAATACGGATGCCGCCGCTGCAGTCATTGCACAAAAAAGCATTTTCATATACTGGTCATTTTTCTAATCATGAACAATTTGATCGTCCTTCCTACTTAATTTTCCTCGTTAAAGATGCGAATTTTTTTTTAACTAAAATTGATTTTCAGCCGAATCGCTCATTATTCTTAAATAAAATTCAAAAAGACCATTCAAAAAATGAGAATTTAAAATAAAAATTAAAGATTAAATATGTTTTCTCGAAAAACATTAACTTTGACGAAACCAATTTTCCCCCGCATGAAATCGTTAAAACCGTTAATCCTGTCTGTAATTTTCGCATGTACTGCAACTTCCTGTGCCACCCAAAAATCCGTGACCGACCAAAAAAATTTCGAGAATGCGGTAACCCAAATGCACTCCAGGTTGGAAGATTTGGTAAAAAAAGACGTTCCTTCCTTTAATGTGCTGATGAAAACGCCAAAAGGAGAATTTTTCTACAGTGCAGTAGGGAAAAACGGGAAACCCGTCACTAAAAATGACTGGTTCAGAATTGCGAGTAACACCAAAAACCTCACCGCCACCGCGATTCTAAAAATGATGCAGGATGGCTGGCTCAACATCGACGATAAAATTACGCAGAATATACCGGGAACGAATATTTCTTACACTTCTGATGAACCTGAACTGCAGTTCCCGCACCGTGATCTGATTACCATCAAGGAGCTGCTGCAACATAATGCGGGTGTTTATGACCTTTCAAATGACACCTCGCAATTGAATATAGGCGGCAAAACTTATACCGACTTTATTCTGGAAAAAGATCCGCTTCACAAGATTACTACCGAGGAATGTCTTAGAATTTTGAAGGAAAAAAATCTAACTTATGGTGTTCCAAACACGGTTTACCATTATTCTAATGTAGGTTACTATATTCTGGGAGACATCATTTCAAAAGTCTATTCCGCGAAGTCCGCTGCCAAGAAATCCTACGCAGACTATCTTCATGATTATGTGACGGGTCCTGCTGCGAAAGTCCCATTGCAGGTGAGATTCGTGGATTCGCCATATGACCAAGAACTTCCCAGTCCACTCGTCATCGGAAGCATCTATTTCGATGGTGAATTATATGCGGTAGAGAAAGAAAATATTGCAGGAAATGTAGCGGGAGGAAACGGAATTGGCACCATGGAAGATCTTTCCAAATATATCAGCACCCTATTTTCTGGAAAAAATGTGCTGAACCGAAAATCCATCGAACTGATGACCAAAAGTTACGGCGTGAAGCAGGACAGAGAAAAATACGCGTTAGGGACGGTGACTTTTCCCGGACTCGGTTATGGTCATCATGGAACACTTGCCGGCTGTATGTCTGAAATGATGTATGATCCAGAAACCGGTGTTTCCGTGGTGATTTTAATCCCATTTTATGATTTCAGCAATATGGATATTTTGATTCAAAGTCACGACATGATGAAAACGGCGGCTATGGAGGCAAGAAGATCAGTGGGATACTAAAAAAAATAAAGTCTGGAAAAAATCCAGACTTCAAATACTGTAAAGAAAATTTCTTAGAAAATTTCTCTTCCCGAAAAATGAAACTGTGCTTCAATCAACGCGTTTTCATCAGAATCTGATCCGTGAACCGCATTTTCTCCTACGCTTCTTGCAAACATCTTTCTGATGGTTCCTTCCGCAGCATCAGCTGGATTGGTAGCCCCGATCAAAGTTCTGAAATCTTCCACCGCATTATCTTTTTCAAGAACCGCAGCAACAATTGGTCCTGAACTCATGAACTCCACCAATTCCCCATAAAAAGGTCTTGCTGCGTGAACTTTGTAGAATTTTTTCGCATCCGCTTCAGTAAGTTGAGTAAGCTTTAATGCTTTGAATTTGAAACCTGCCTCTGCAATTTTCCCCAAAATAGCACCAATATGACCATCTGCAACCGCATCCGGTTTGATCATGGTGAACGTAATTTTACCTGACATATATCTTGTTTTATTTGCTTGCAAAATTAAGAAAAAGATTCCTATATTTGCAGAGGAAATTCTATTCAAGAGAGCCATTTTTTTTGGCACGGAAATTGTAATTTAATTTTCGATTCTCATGTTTAATTTGAGTTTTCATGGTTATTAGTTTTTACCCAGCTTCGGCTGGGTTTTTTATTTGCCGGAATTTTCTTCCGCCTCTTCCATGAGCTTTAGATAGGTAAAGTAACGCGAATCCTCTATTTCACCGGATTCCACGCTTTGCAAAACCGCACATTTCGGCTCGTTGATGTGCAGACAATTATGGAATTTACAGTTTCTGCCGATCTCGAAAATTTCTGGAAAATAATGTTGGATCTCCTCTTTTTCCACATCAATCATTGCAAATTCACGAACACCGGGTGTATCGATGACACTTCCCCCGAAATGCCAAAAATGCATCTGGGCAAAAGTGGTCGTATGTTTTCCTTTAAGGTGGGTTTCCGAAATTTCAGAAGTCTTCAGATTCAGTTCCGGTTCTAAAGCATTGACCAAAGTAGATTTGCCACTTCCGGAATGTCCGAAAAATACCGACACCTTGTCTTTCAATGTATTTTGCACTACATCCAGATTCAGCTTTGAATAAGACGAAATCTCCAAAGTTTCATAGCCAATTTCCCGGTAAAGAGATTCTATATTTTCAACTTTTTCGTTTTCATCGGAATTGAGAACATCCATCTTATTGAACAAAATGAGAGGTTTGATGCTGTAAGCTTCGCAGCAAGCCAGAAAGCGGTCCAAAAACCCAAGCGAGGTTTCCGGATGTTTCAGGGTGAACAGAAAACAGGCAACATCAATATTGGAGGCAATGATGTGCGATTCCTTGGAAAGATTCACGGATTTGCGAATCAGGTAATTTTTCCGGGGTTCGATCTTGGTAATCCACGCCACATCGTCCTGTTCTAAAGAAAACTCCACCCAATCGCCCACCGCGAGCGGATTAGTGAGCCGGGTTTTAATCAGTTTGAATTTCCCGCGGATTCTGGCCTCGAAAAACCTTCCTGTTTCGGTTTCCAAAACCTGGTACCAACTGCCGGTGGATTTTGTGATAAGACCTTTCAAATATTTCCGGTATTAATTAATGATGAAAATGGATTACTTCTAATACGTTTTAAACCTTGTTCTGAATCTCGACGGATTCTTCATGAATCGCCTTGAAAACTTTCTCGATAAATTCTGCCGACATTCCGATCTCTCCGGCTTTCTGCACCGCGTACTCCGTGATGATTTTCCATCTTTCCGGTTGAAAAATCGCGATGTTGTTGGCTTTTTTCAAGGTGCCAATCTTTTCGGAAATCTTCATTCGTTGCGCCAAAATCTCAATCAGCTGCGAATCCAGTTCCGAAATCAGGGTTCGGTGTCTTCCCATTTCTTCATCAAAACCGGAAATATCAAGGTTTCTAAGCTTCAGATTTTTGATCAGTTCTGCCAGAACTTCTGGCGTGATTTGTTGCGATGCGTCACTCCAAGCTTCATTCGGATTGCAGTGGGTTTCAATCATCGCGCCATCATATCCCAAATTCAGCGCTTCCTGAGCGATATCAGCTAATCCCGTTCTGTTTCCACAAATATGAGATGGATCCACAATCATCGGGATATTTGGAAATTGGTTTCTAAAATCCAGCGCAATCTGCCAGTTCGGAACATTCCGGTATTTTGTTTTTTGATACGTCGAAAAACCGCGGTGAATTACCCCGATATTCTTCACATTTTGTACCAATAATCTTTCCAAAGCACCGATCCATAAAGCCAGATCGGGATTCACCGGATTCTTCACCAGGACTGTTTTCTCAGTTCCTTTTAGCGCTTCGGCAATTTCCTGAACGGTAAATGGATTTACGGTCGACCGTGCACCAATCCACAAAATATCAACATCGGCTTCCAAGGCGGCTTCCACGTGATGCGCATTCGCAATTTCGGTAGTAATTTTAAACCCATATTCTTCTCTGACCTTCTTCAGCCAGTTCAAACCAATGATTCCAACACCTTCAAAACCGTTGGGCTTGGTTCTGGGCTTCCAGATTCCTGCACGGAAAATCGGCACATCGGCTCCGCTTTTTTTTATTCTTTCAGCCGTTTCCAACATCTGTATTTCACTTTCTGCACTGCATGGTCCGGCTATGATCAGAGGTTTCTGAAATTCTTTGATCCAGTTATTTTCTAATTCTTGTAAGGTCATTTATCTTCAAGTCAAAAAATTCGCTTTTGACTGCATTTTAATTAAGGTCAAATTTTAAAAGGTCATCCAACTCGCGTAATACGGGATTGATCGCAGCAAATTTATCAAAAATCATTCTCTTGGTTACAATTTCCCTTTTCATCGAAACATCTTTTCTGTACTCCAGCTGAATATTGAAATGATTCACCTTCCGCATAAATCTGCCAAAAAACTCCTCTCTGATTTTTTCGAATTCACTTTTTGCCGATGATGATGGATAAATGATTTCCACAGTATTTTCATCCTGTTTTTTCAATTGAAAAGAATGGATCGCATTGTAGATAATCACGTCTTTTTCCTTCAGTTCTTCCAGATAATTTTGCCAGGAATCATGCAAATCAGTTTCCGTAAAATGGTTGCTTGGCAATTCCACTTTTTCGGTAGTTTCTTCGTTTTCGTCTTTAGAATCTGAACGCTGCAAAGTAGCCTCAATGCTGAATCTTGAACGAGATTTTTCTTTCGCGATAGGTTGGGAAACAGTTTGCGGCTTGGTTGGATCAGGCTGCTTTGCAGAAGCAATTTCCGGACGGGCATCTTCTGAAACAACTGTTTTTTGAACAGTTGCGGAAGCGGTGCTAAGAAGCGGTGCTATAATCATGAATTTTTTTTTTTAGAATCTGCCCCATTCGCCTTCAGTGAAGAAAGTTGCATCAATCCAATTTCCACCGTCAATCGAGGATTTTTGGAGTTTTTATAGTTAATGTCTGCGTGATTGCAAATCTCAATTGCGTCGATCAATTGCTGCGGATTCCACTTCTTTGCTTGCTCTGCGTATTTTGCCTTAGTCTTTTCACCTACTTCTATTAAACTCAAAGTGTTTGAATTTTGCGCCATCATCAAATCGCGGAAGTGGCTTCCCAAACCGGCGATAAACTGGTGCGGATCGAAACCTTTTTTCACGATTTCATTAAAAGCGAAAAGTGTGTCTGAAATTTTGTTATCATGAGCCAAGTCCACGATATTCAGATATTGGTCATAATCCAAAATATTCAGCACTTCAGCAGCTTTTGCAAGTGTAATATTTTTCTGGGTAAATGTTGAAAGCCGGTCAAAAATCGATAGTGCATCACGAAGCGCACCATCAGCTTTTTGGGCGATCAGGTACAGTGCGTCGTCTTCATATTTAACGCCTTCTTTCTCGGCAATTTTTTTCAGATGCTCCTGAATGTCTTCAATGGTGATCCTTTTGAAATCATAAATCTGACAACGCGACAAAATCGTCGGGATAATCTTGTGTTTTTCAGTGGTCGCCAAAATAAAAATGGCGTGGGAAGGCGGCTCCTCCAAAGTTTTCAAAAACGCGTTAAACGCCGCTGAAGAGAGCATGTGAACCTCATCAATAATATAGATTTTGAACTTTCCGACTTGTGGAGCGAAACGAACCTGGTCGGTCAGTTCGCGGATGTCTTCCACCGAATTGTTGGAAGCGGCATCGAGTTCAAAAATATTATAGGCGAACCCATCTTCGGAAGTGGATCCGTCTCTCTCATTGATTTTTCTGGCGAGAATTCTGGCACAGGTGGTTTTCCCGACTCCTCTCGGACCGCAGAAAAGCAGTGCCTGAGCGAGCTGGTTTTCCTCAATGGCGTGTTCCAGCGTGTCTGTAATGTGCGACTGACCGACAACAGTCTCAAACTCTTGCGGGCGGTATTTTCTTGCTGAAACCACAAAATTTTCCATCGGTCAAAAATAGGGAAATATTTGGGAAAATGAAAGGGGCAGTATATTGGATTTTTGTTTATTCTGCAACAAGCTGCACCTTCAGTACGTTACAATTTCTGTTTAGATTATTTTTTTGAGAAATCACAACCATTTTCTACCCTCAAAAACTTGAGGCAGGGGTGAAATCTATTTTTCGGCAGATGGGCACTCCAACATCAAAACTTCCCCTCCTCCAAAATCTCCTTATTCTGGTATTCCTGCACCAAATCAATTGCATTGGAAACCACGTCTGAAAGTGCGGTGATAAAAGTGCCTTCTTCCGCCATACTGATGGCGTGTTTCAGCGCCTCAATTTCTTTAGGTATGATTTCGTAATTCACCGGACTGCCCGATTCCTGAAGCCCTGAAATAAGGAGACTGTTGATCTCCTCTTCGGTTCTGCCGCGAAGATGTTTTTCGTTTCTGATGATAATATGGTCAAACATTCTTCCGGCGATTTTTCCACATTCGAAAATATCCTCGTCGCGTCGGTCACCAACTCCTGCGATGATACCGATTTTCTTGGTGGCATCCACGTTTTTCAGAAAATCTTCAATTGCCTCATAACCTGCAGGATTGTGCGCGAAATCAATCAGGACCTTGTAATTCTTAAACTTAAATATATTCAGCCTTCCCGGAGTCAGCTGCGCACTGGGAATGAAGGTTCGAAGAGAGTTTGCGATGTCCTCAATTTCAAAACCGTGGAGATAAGTCGCCAAGCTTGCCGCCAAAACATTGGCAATCATAAACTTTGCTTTTCCGTCCATGGTAATCGGAATACTCGTTGCTTTCGCGATTCGGATCTTCCAGTCGCCTTTCTTGATGGTGATAAATCCTTCTTCGTAAACGCAGGAGATTTTTCCTTCCTTCGCAAATTTCCGGATGTACGGATTGTTTTCGTCTAAACTAAAGAGAGCCACTTTTGAATCGATATCCGGCATTAGCCGCATTGAATATTCATCATCTGCATTCATCACGCTCCACCCGTCTTTTTTCACCGAATCCAGCACAACCCTTTTTACCCGGGTCAAATCTTTCAGATTATGGATATCGCTCAATCCCAAATGATCTTCCTTAATATTGGTCAAAACACCGATGTCGCAATAGGAAAAACCTAATCCTGATCTGAGTATTCCGCCCCGCGCCGTTTCCAGAACTGCAAATTCCACTGTAGGATCTTTTAGGATAAATTCCGCGGAAATGGGTCCGGTGGTGTCACCTTTCGTCAACATGGTATTTTGGATATAGATCCCATCAGAAGTCGTGAAGCCAACTCTATAACCGTTATTTTTCACGATATGCGCGATCAATCTGGTCGTGGTGGTCTTTCCATTTGTTCCTGTGACTGCAATTATTGGAATTCTCACCGGTTTTCCCGGCGGATAAAGCATGTCCACAACTGGAGCCGCAACATTTCGCGGCAATCCTTCACTTGGGGCAAGATGCATCCGAAATCCCGGAGCGGCATTTACTTCCAAAATAGCACCTCCACTTTCTTTTAATGGCTGGGTGAGGTTTTCTGCCATGATATCGACTCCGCAAACATCCAAACCGATAATTTTTGAAATCCTCTCACACATCGTCACTATTTCTGGGTGAACCATATCCGTGACATCAATTGAAGTTCCGCCTGTAGAAAGGTTTGCTGTAGATTTTAGGTAGATAATTTCTCCTTTTTGCGGAATGGTTTCCAGCGAATAGCCTAATTTTTCTAAAAGTTCGTTCGTGTCTTTATCGACCAGGATTTCCGTCAATACATTTTCGTGGCCATATCCCCTCCTCGGATCAAGATTTTCCTGGTCAATGAGTTGCCGGATGTTTTTTTCGCCATCGCCCACCACGTTGGCCGGAACTCTCCTTGCTGCTGCTACCATTTTGTGGTTAATGACAAGAACCCGGAAATCGTAACCGGTGATATATCTTTCCACAATCACTTTCCTGGAAACGGTTTGCGCATGTTGAAGACCGATTCTTGCCGTATCCCAATCATTCACATTGATGGTTTGTCCACGACCGTGATTTCCGTCCAAAGGTTTCAGAACAATTGGATAGCCTATTCTACGGATCACTCGTTCCAAATCTTCCTCGTCCACCACCAAGTCTCCGATGGGGACAGGAATTGCGGCATCGTCCAGCATTTTTTTGGTGAGTTCTTTGTTACAGGCAATGTCCACTGCTATTGAACTCGTATTTCCGGTAATAGTAGCTTGAAATCGCTGTTGATTCTTGCCATAACCTAATTGAACCAATGAGTTTTTCCCCAAACGAATCCACGGAATATTTCTAGCCACCGCTTCCTCCACAATACTTCCGGTGGATGGACCCAATCTGACCTGTTCTCTGATTTCCCTTAATTTCTGAATACAGCTTTCCAGGTCATATTTCTTATTTTCAACCAGACAAAGGGCTATTTCTACCGATTGCTCTGCGGTGTAAATTCCGCAATTTTCTTCGATATAGGAAAACACAACATTGTAAATCCCAGGTGATTTCGTTTCACGAGTTCTTCCAAAACCGGTGTCCATTCCGGCCAAAGTCTGAATTTCGAGCGCGATGTGCTCGATCACATGTCCCATCCAGGTCCCCATTTCCACCCGGTGAAAGAAGCCGCCCTCCACTCCTTCCGAACAACGATGGCTGTATAAAGACGGAATCAACGCTTCCAGTCTTTCCCTAAAACCCGGGATCTTATTGGTTGGTAATTCTTCCAGTTCTTCTAAATCCAGACGCATTTGGATTAATTTTTTTCTTCTGATGCTCCAGATATTTGGACCTCTCAACACTTGTATTTTTTCGATTTTCATAGGGAAAAAGTCTTTGTTTAAGGGTTTGATTTTTCAAACATAATTTCAAAGATAATGGAAAAGCTTAAAAATTAGAAATAAATAATCAAAAAAAATCATCATTAATGCAATCGAATAGAAAATCAGATGAATTTTTACTAAACTCAACATATTCATGAATCCGGTGATGCTGAGTGGATAATTTTTTTAAATTTGCAAGATATGACACCTTCAGGAAAATTAGTAATCATCGGTGGTGCCGTGAACAAAGGCAGCTTCACGGAAACTGATTACGATAAAAACGTAGAAAAGAACCTTAATTTTTTTGAGAAGGGAATCCTCAGAAAAATCATCAACGAGTCCAGGCACCAAGAGGATTCCGTTTTCGAAATTATCACCACAGCGTCTCAGATTCCGCAAATCGTAGGTCCGGAATACAAAAAGGCGTTCGAGTTTCTGGGGGCAAAAAATGTGAACATCCTAGATATTCAAAACCGTGAACAGGCGAATTCCGACCCCATCGTGGCCAGAGCAATTGCTGCTGATGTGGTACTTCTAACGGGAGGTGACCAACTTCGGCTCACTTCCATTTTAGGCGGAACCCGTTTCCATGACGCCATATTGCTGAAATATCAAGAGCAGGATTTTATCTATGCAGGAACTTCAGCAGGAGCTGCAGCCGCTTCAGAAAACATGATCTATCAAGGTTCAAGCAGCGAAGCACTTTTAAAGGGAGAAATCAAAACCACTCAAGGTTTGGGTTTCATTGAAAACGTGATTGTGGATACGCATTTCGTTCAACGAGGAAGAATTGGAAGGTTGTTTCAAGCAGTGGTCAATAATCCCAGAACTCTGGGAATCGGTTTGGGAGAAGACACCGGACTTTTCATTAAGGATCATAGCATGACCGCAATTGGTTCAGGATTGGTCATTTTGGTGGACGGAAGATTTATTAAAGACACCAATCTCACCAATATTGAATTAGGACAACCCATTTCAATCGATAATTTAATTGTTCATGTAATGTCCCAAAATGATGAATTTAACCTTAGGACTAAGGAACTGAAAATCATGAATTCCCAGTATCAACCGACGACTTAATGAAGTCAATTTTTTAGGGTGAATTCGATTCGCAAATCAATTTATGAGAAAATGACTTGACATCCAAAAATCTCGAACCTGTCTGCAGACAGGCCTCAAACAAATTCAAATAACACCAAACCTTAAAATAAAATGAGCTGTCTCCTCATCCACGGCGGATTTTTCTCTGAAAGCGACCAAAGTCACGAAACGAAAATGGCCAAACAAGAATCACTGAAAGAAATCACCAAAAAGTCTTTTGAATTTTTGAAAAGCCATTCTGCCGAAGAAACCGTGGTATTCGCCGTTTCCCTTTTGGAAGACGACGAACTTTTCAATGCAGGAACCGGTTCACAAATCCAGAGCGACGGAAAAATCAGGATGAGCGCCTCTTTGATGAATGGCGAAACCCAGAAATTTTCGGGCGTCATCAATATTGAAAATGTGCAACACCCGATTGAAGTCGCAAAAATTTTAATGAAAGAAGATGACCGGGTTTTAGGCGGAAACGGCGCCAAGAAATATGCCTCAGAAAACGGTGTTGAGGATTTTTCCACGGAAATCCCACAACGAAGAAAGGAATACGAAGAAAAACTGAAAAATGGAGGAAAAGGAACGGTAGGTTGTGTTGCGTTGGACCATGAAGGAAAATTGGCGGCAGCCACTTCCACCGGCGGTAAAGGTTTTGAACTGGTGGGAAGGATTTCGGATTCCGCAACCGTTGCCGGGAACTATGCCAATTCTTTCTGTGCGGTAAGTTGCACCGGAGTTGGCGAAGATATCGTAAGTAACGCCACTGCCGCAAAAATCGTCACGCGAGTTACGGACGGAATGAGCATCGCAAATGCATTTGAAAAAACTTTTTCTGAACTAAAAGAAATCGACGGATTTGCTGGAGCGATCGGAGTTGACAGAGAGGGAAACATGTTTCATCAGAATTCTTACCCGAAAATGGTTTTTGCGAGTTTCGATGGGGAAAGGATGACCGTGTTTGATTAAAATTTTCAATTCTTCTGAAAGTGAGGTCATCAATATGTTCAGAAACTATTTTGGCGTGTTGAATCGTTATACTGAATTGTCTTGGGAAGGAATTTTTCTATTTTGATCTTGAAGACTTGATCATTTCAATTTGATGCGGTATTTTTCCATGATCTTTTAAAAACCTTTCATAATGAAGGAGAAAAAGGAAATAAGTGATTGGCGACCCTGCCTCTAGGCAAAAAGGAGCGAGCCAAATTTCTTGTGGTCTAGAAGGATTTTGCAGATTTCGACTCCAAAAAACAGCCGCTCCAAAGGAAGCGGCCGTTTCATAATGACTGCGAAAACTTATTTTTCTTCAATTGCGGCCTGTGCTGCAGCTAATCTGGCAATCGGAACCCGGAATGGAGAGCAGCTCACGTAATTCAGTCCGAGTTTGTGACAGAATTTTACGGATTCAGGGTCGCCGCCGTGTTCACCACAGATTCCCACTTTCAGTTTTGGTTTTACGGAACGTCCTTTTTCCACGCCGATTCTCACGAGTTCTCCAACTCCGGTTTGGTCGATGGACACGAATGGATCTTCAGGCAACAGTTTCAAATCCAAATATTTTGGAAGGAAACCGCCGATATCGTCTCTTGAGAAACCAAACGACATCTGAGTCAGGTCATTGGTTCCGAAGCTGAAGAAATCCGCAACCTGTGCCATGGAATCGCCTTTCAGCGCGGCTCTTGGAGTTTCGATCATTGTTCCATAGAGGTAAGGAATATTTTTCACACCCAGTTTTTCAATGACTTCGCCATAAACTCGGTCCACGATATCTTTCTGGTGAGTCAACTCGTGGCGTCCCATGACCACTGGAATCATGATTTCCGGATAGGCTTTTTTGCCTTCTTTTTGAAGTTCACCTGCCGCTTCCAGAATGGCCCGAACCTGCATTTCGGTAATCTCCGGATAGGAAACTCCCAGACGAACACCACGGTGTCCCAACATTGGGTTGTTTTCGTGCAGCGCAAGAATTCTTCGGTTCAGGACGCTCATTCTTACACCCAATTCTTTCGCCAACTCCTGCAATTTTTCTTTGTCATGAGGTACAAATTCGTGTAAAGGCGGATCAAGCAAACGGATAGTGACCGGATTTCCGTCCATCACTTCCAATGTGGCTTTAATGTCTTTTTTCACAAATTTGAACAACTCATTCAATGCTTCTTTTCTCTCCTTCACCGTGGTACTCATGATCATCTTTCTGAGCAGGAATAATGGTTTTTCGCTTCCTTCACCATAGAACATGTGTTCCGTTCTGAATAATCCTATTCCTTCTGCACCGAAATAAGTTGCCTGTTTTGCATCTTTTGGAGTGTCAGCGTTGGTTCTTACGCCTAATTTTTTTGCTTTATCAACGAGTTTCATTAAAGTCTTGTAGGACTCGTTCTTATTCAAATCAGAATTGGTGAGTTGCAAAACGCCTTCGTAAACCACACCCTTCGTTCCGTTCATGGTCAGCCATTCTCCTTCATGGATTTTTTGGCCGGAATTGGTCACGAAAAATTTTTCTTTTTCGTGGATTTCAATATCGGAGCAACCTACGATACAGCATTTTCCCCAACCTCTCGCTACGAGCGCTGCGTGAGAAGTCATTCCGCCTTTCGTGGTGAGGATTGCCTGAGATTTATGCATTCCGTCCACATCTTCCGGCGAAGTTTCTTCACGCACCAAAATCACTTTTTCGCCTTTTAATCCCCATTCCACGGCATCTTCAGAAGTGAAAACCACTCTGCCAACTGCTCCGCCGGGACCAGCAGGAAGACCTTTGGCAACCGGTTTGTATTTCTTTTCTTCTTCAGGATCAATCATTGGCAATAGCAGTTCCACCAATTGGTTGGGCGCAACCCTCATCACTGCAGTATCGGCATCGATGAGTTTTTCTCTGAACATGTCGGTTGCCATTTTCACAGCGGCAACACCATTTCGTTTTCCTACTCTGCATTGCAGCATAAAGAGTTTTCCTTTCTCAATAGTGAACTCGATGTCCTGCATATCTTTATAGTGCGCTTCCAAGCGTTTTTGGTATTCATCCAATTCTTTGAATTGTTTCGGCATGAATTTTTCCAGAGTCAGCAAATCTTTTGAATGGTCGTTTTTGGAAGTTTCGTTAATTGGAGCCGGAGTTCTGATCCCCGCTACCACGTCTTCTCCCTGTGCATTGATCAGATACTCGCCATAGAAATGGTGGTCTCCGTTTCCGGGGTTTCTGGTGAAAGCAACTCCGGTGCAGGAATCTTCACCCATATTTCCAAAAACCATTGCCTGAACGTTTACTGCAGTTCCCCACTCGTCTGGGATTCTTTCAATTCTTCGGTATTCGATCGCGCGTTTTCCGTTCCATGAAGCGAACACGGCACCAATTCCGCCCATCAGCTGATCCCAAGGATTTTCAGGAAATTCAACTTTCAAATGCTTTTTGGTTAAAGTCTTAAATTCTTTTACCAATTTTTTCAGATCGTCTGCAGAAAGTTCGGTATCCAGATGGACTCCTTTCGCTTTTTTCACTTCTTCTAGGCGTTCATCCATAATTTTACGGATTCCTTTTCCTTTTGCCGGTTCCATACCTCCTGCTTTTTCAATCACCACATCGGCATACATCATCACCAATCTTCGGTAGGCATCGTAAGCAAATCTTTCGTCTCCGGAGATTTCGATGAGCCCTTTCACTGTTTCATCGTTCAGTCCAATGTTCAAAACCGTATCCATCATTCCCGGCATGGATCTTCTCGCGCCGGAACGCACAGACATCAGCAGCGGATCTTTTACATCGCCAAATTTCTTGCCCATCAGTTTTTCCACTTCGGCAAGAGCGGATTTTATTTGTTTTTCTAAATCTTTCGGATAAGTTTTCTGGTGACCGTAGAAATAGGTACAGACCTCTGTGGTTACTGTGAATCCCGGAGGAACAGGAAGTTTCAGGTCTTTATGTCCCGCCATTTCGGCTAGGTTTGCTCCTTTTCCTCCGAGCAGGTTCTTCATCGATTCATTACCATCCGCTTTACCTCCTCCGAAGGAATAGACATACTTTTCTGATTTTTTTGCCGCCGCTCTTGCTGCAGCAGGTTTCGCTTTTAACATGGTAGTCATTATAGATAATTTTAATTATTTCGTATCAAATCACATGTAAAATTACGGTGATTTGAATGAAATACCGCTTTCTTTGAAAATGACAATTGTCAATATTGAGAAAAGTCAGTTTTGTGAATCGATACGCTGGATTCGGAAAATCAGATTTGGATATTCATCCACACCACGTCTTTTCCCTGGCGAAAAAAGAAATTTAAGTAATTGCTGCATCAAAAAATGGGTAATCGCTGCAAAATATTGGTTGTCCGGTAATCGTTCTTAAATGTCTATAAAACCTTAATTCTTCGGTTTCGATTAGAAAGTAGATTTAAAGAGGTTTTTGATTTTACAGGTAAAAGTTGCTCCGGTTTTCGGACGGCTGAATGGAAGCTGTTGGCGGCGCGTGAATGCAGCCATTAAAACTAATTTATTCACCGGATCGATTCAATAATATTTTGCCTTTTATCAAGATTGAAAACAATTGCCTATATTTGGTTGTGCAACAGACACTTTGTATTTCTGTCAGGGGGTTCAAGTTTATGTCATCAAGACTTTTTCCAATTGTTCTTTTTGTCATATTGACCATGATCTGTTCTCAAAAGCTGCCGCCAATTGTAATCCCAAACCTTTTATTAGTGGTCATTGCAACGGAAGACCCAATCTGACTTTTGACCACCAGAAATCCAGAACTAAAATGATGAGAAAAACTATTGCAGCAATTAATATGACGCTTGACGGAATTTGCGACCATCATGTTGGAATTGTTGATCAGGCACTCCATCAACATTATTCCGAACTATTAAACAATGCGGGACTTATCCTCTATGGTCGGAAAACCTTCCAACTCATGCAATTTTGGCAAACATTACTGACAAATCCTTCAGACGAAAAAACCATGAATGACTTTGCCAATTCAATAAACAAAATTGAAAAGATTGTTTTTTCAAACACGTTAAAAAATACGGGATGGGACACCGCAAAAATTGCAGACAAACCTCCTGAAAACATTATCCTGGACCTAAAAAAACAATCAGGACAGGATATTTTAATAGGCAGCCGTAGTTTGATTATTCAACTTTTAAACAGCAACCTCATTGACGAATTTCAAATTTGTATTCATCCTATGGTTGAAGGAAAAGGGTTGCGACTGTTTGACCAAATCAAAGACAGAATTTCCTTCAAACTCAACAGGACAAAATCCTTTGATTCAGGGGTGATTATATTATATTACGAACCGACAAAAGTGAAATTGGCAAACCGCTAAAAATCGGCAACTGCTGCACAAACCCGGTTTCCCGGTAATCGTTCTGAGACTTGGATATAACTTTTCCTCCTTTATTTTTCGTTTTGGCTTTGAAAACCAGTTGTAAAATAGGATTTTATTTTCTGCAATTGACCTTAAAATCCGGGTCAATTAACTCACCTTATTTCAAGAAAAGCCGTAACTTAGTTTAGTGAAAATGACCTAAGGAATGTTAATCAATTAATTAAAAAATTATGGATACCAATCAAATCAAGTCGTTTAACAGAAACGCAGAAACCTATATAGATGCCATGCTGCCCGAGTTGGAGACCATTTACAAAGACATCCATCAAAATCCCGAACTCTCCATGCAGGAAGTTCGCACCGCCAAAATAGCCGCAGATTATCTGGAAAAATATCACTTTGAAGTAACCGCCAATGTCGGAGCACACGGTGTGGTTGGTCTCATGAAAAATGGCGAGGGTCCCGTGGTAATGTGTCGCGCTGATATGGATGCGCTTCCCGTGACCGAAAATACGGGACTGCCCTATGCAAGCACCAAAGTGGGAAGAGACCAAGACGGTGTGGAAGTGGGCATCTCGCATGTTTGTGGACACGATATGCATGTCACCTGGCTCATGGGTCTTTCCAGGCTGTTTTCAGAATTCAGGGATCAATGGAAAGGAACTTTGATGGTGGTTTTCCAGCCGGGAGAAGAAGTCGGAAAAGGTGCGCAGAGCATGATTGATGGTGGAATGATGGAGAAATTTCCGAAACCCGAAATTATTCTTGGACAACATGTGATGGTGGGTGAAGCAGGTACCGTGGGCTACAGAAGCGGCGCAATCCTTTCTGCGGGGAACAGCATTAAGGTAAAACTCTTCGGCAAAGGTGCTCACGGATCTTCTCCGCAAACCTCCATTGATCCGGTAATTATGGCCGCTTCAACAGCGATTCGGCTTCAAACTATTGTTTCCAGGGAAATTGCGCCAAGCGAAAATGCGGTTTTAACGATAGGCGCATTGCAAGCCGGAACAAAGGAAAACATTATCCCGGATGATGCCACCCTCAAACTGAACATCCGCACATTCAATGACGGCGTAAAAGACCATATTCTTTCTGCAGTGAAACGGATCTGCTGCGCAGAATGCAGCGCTTCAAACGCTTCACAAGAACCGGAGTTCACTGAACTGGACAGCTATCCTTTAACCGAAAATGATGCCGCCGCCACGGAAAGAATTGCGGAAGCGTTCCATGCGCAATTCGGAGATCATGCCTATGAAACAATGCCGGCATCGGCAAGCGAGGATTTTAGCGTATTTGGCAGAAACTGGAAGGTACCCTATGTATTCTGGTTTGTGGGCGGCACCGATCCGGAAACCTACCGCGCTGCCGTGGAAAAAAATCAGCTGAATTCCATTCCGAGTAATCACTCCCCGAAATTTGCCCCTGGTATTCATCCCACGCTAAAAACAGGATTACAGGCAATGGCGACGGCAGCTTTGGCATGGCTTGACTGAATGAATGTCGAGAAATCGAAAAACTTCCTGTAAATCAGATATCTTCGGTGAAATGCCGGAATTTCCGAACGCCGGAATCGAGTATCCCGAACTTTTTAGCAGCAAAAAATTTATAAAAACTTTGTCTGTCCCCGCAGTTTTTTCCACGCAGGGACAGACAAAGTCATTTCTTAAACTCATCCTTCCAATTCTTAAGATCTACCAAATCGCTTTCGCTAATCACCGATATACAGAGATTAATAAGTTTAAGCGATAGGAATGTTCTCTAAATGCACAACAGTTAAACTATTTCTTAAAAGTTCGGCAGACCGACATTCAGCTGAATACTGGCAATGATTTATCCGTAACAAAAGATATAAAAGCCTGTGAATCCACAGACCCGGATCTGAACAGCAGTTCAGGACCTATTGATTTCAGTCTTAGGCTATATTTTATATGTTTAAAGCTGTAATTTATATGGCTAAAGCAAAAAAAAATATAGTTAAAGTATAAAAAAATATAGTTAAAGCATAAAAAATGACATTTAAACCATCAAAAAATGACGTTTAAACCATAAAAAATGACATTTAAACCATAAAAAATTACGTTTAAAGCATAAAAAAATAGTGTTAAAGTATAAAAACATATAGCTAAAGTATAAAAAATGATGATTTAAACATAAATGATTCAGGATAAGACAAATATGCAGTAACTTCAGGCATAATCAATTATTGAATATGTTTTCAAATCCCCGCTGTCACATGAATCTTTAATGTGGGTTTAAAAAACATTCTTAACTGAAAAATGCACCCAAAAGGTGCATTTTCAATATCCGTCAATCCGAATCAGTATTCAAACAAAACACTTCCCCAAGTAAATCCACTGCCAAAAGCAGAAAGCAAGACCAAATCTCCGCGTTTTACTCTATTCTGCTGAATCGCCTCACTCAAAGCAATTGGGATCGATGCAGCGGTTGTATTTCCGTATTTTTGGATGTTGTTGAACACCTTCTCATCCGGAAGTCCGAAACGTTGCTGCACGAATTGCGCAATCCTTAAATTCGCCTGATGCGGAATAAAGAGGTCTAAATCTTCGGCGGTTTTTCCGGCAGATTTTAAGGCTTCCATCATGGTTTCCGGGAATCTGGTGACTGCGTGTTTGAAAACGAAATTTCCGTTCATGATGGGGTACACTTCAGCATCGGTGACGTTTTCCGGTTCCAGGCGCATTCTGTCACTCCATCCGAATTTAGAACCCGGGAATTTCGTGCAGAGTTCCTCGGCATACTTGCCTTCCGAGTGCATATTTACAGCGAGGATATCACCTGCTTTTTCATCTTCAGTCGCAGAAAGAACAACCGCTCCAGCTCCATCACCGAAAATGACGGAAACTCCTCTTCCAGCATCAGAAAAATCTAAACCGAAAGAATGAACTTCCGCACCGATCACCAGAATATTTTTGTACGTTTTAGATTTAATGAAAGCATTTGCCACACTCATCGCATAAACGAATCCCGAACATTGGTTTCTCACATCCAGTGCACCGATCGTGTCACAACCGAGCATTTCCTGAACCAATACGCCGCATCCCGGAAAGAAATAATCCGGAGAAAGGGTGGCAAATACGATATAGTCAATATCTTTGGCAGTCATTCCCGCATTTTTGAGGGCGATTTCTGCCGCCTTAAAGCCAAGGTAAGCCGTGGTTTCCTCAGAATCGTTTCTGTTTTTCCGGTGGTGACGTTCCTTAATTCCTGTCCGTTCGGTAATCCATTCGTCACTGGTGGTCATCAGCTTTGATAAATCGTCATTAGTCACCACGTTTTCAGGCACATAATGTCCGATCCCCTTTATAATGCTTTTAGTCATCATGCTTTAAAAATTTACGCAAAGATACTTCATATTTGAAACATGGAAAAAATAGCGGATTTCGGAGGAAAATATTATTTAAATTTGCTGTATGGCGATAGAAATTATTTTCCGGAATTCACACTGCGAATGGATAGACGTGGAAGCTCCAACTGAAGAGGATCTGAATTTCCTCCATGAAAGATATGAAATCAACCAATTGATTTTGGAAGACACCATCGATCCAAACCACCTCCCGAAATTTGAAGAAGACGGAAACGTGAAGTTTTTCCTGATGCGCGAAAACACTGAGCTGGAAAGGCAAAATCTGAATACGATCAGCGATATCAGTACGAAACTGGGCATTTTCCTGGTCAACGGACTGATCATCACCACGCACCGGATGAAGAACCGCAGTATTTATGAAATGAAAAAGGAAATTCTTCTTCCCGAAAACAAGGATTCCACTCCGCATCAAATCGCCCTGAAATTGGCATTAAAGGTGATGAAATCTTTTGACGACGAGTCCCAAAATCTTCTGGAAACCATGGATCATATGGAAAATGAAATCTTCCTGAAAAACACCAACGATTCCGTGCAGATCCGCAGACTTTACAAATTAAAACGAAAATCCGGACTCAATACCCGAATTCTGAATATTTCTTCAGTTTGGGTGGATAAATTCCGGGTCCTTAATCTGAAGGAAGCTGAAATAACGGACCTGATCGACAAGCACAAAGACGTGATCGCCGATTTCGAACACCTCAATGCACAGATTACCAACTTGATTTCCATGTTTCTCGCCATGAGTGACCAACGTGCAAACCAAGTGATGAAGGTACTTTCCATTTATGCAATGTATTTTTTCCCATTAACTTTCATTGCGGGAATCTATGGGATGAATTTTGACAATATGCCCGAACTCCATCATCCACTCGCCTATTTCATGATTCTGGGAGTCATGGCGCTGATCGCCATTCTGACTTTCTTTTATGTAAGGCGGAAAAAATGGTGATCTTAAAATAAAAGCGGCTTCAAGAATTTTCCTGAAACCGCTTTTTAAAACTAACCTTAAAATTTCGTTAATGAACTGCGTCACCTATGTCGATGACTTCTCGTCCCTTTTTTTCCTTCACGAACAAAACAAAAGGAATACAGATGAGAAACAATATCCCCAAATAAAGGAAAACATCCATATAGGAAAGCACAGTGGCCTGTTTGAGTACAGACAAGTCCATGATCTTGTAGGCAGATTGCAAAGCGGCATCCGGAGTCAGTCCTTTGGCCTGGAAACTTGCTTTCAACCCTGCAATTCTTTGCTGAACATTAAAATCGTTCATATCGAGGTGAGCGTCCAAATTCGCACGATGCAGCACCGTTTGATTCGCAATGAAAGTGGTGATTGCCGCAATTCCGAACGAACCTCCCAATTGTCTCATCATTCCGGTAAACGCAGCACCTTGTCCGATTTCTTGACCTTTCAATGTTGATAATGCCAATGAGGTAATGGGGATAAAAAGCAGTCCCAATCCGGCTCCACGAACGATCAGCATCCAAAAGAAATCAGATTTCCCGGTATCAGGCGTGAGAATTTTGTATCCCCAAAAACTGTAGATAAAGAAAATCAAAAGTCCGAGCGAAACCAGAATCTGCTGTTTTGCCCCGCGCGTGAGTAATCTTCCGATAATAGGCATCATAAATGCAGTGGTTAAAGCCGCCGGAATCATCAATGCACCTGATTGCAAGGCGGTCCAACCCATGATACTTTGCGTATAAAGCGGGATGATGAAAGTGGAACCATACAGTCCGAATCCAAGAATGAAGGACATCACCGTTCCGATTCGGAGGTTTCCGTTTTTTAAAACCCTTAATTCCACTATCGGATACCTGAACGTGAGCTCTCGCCAAAGGAAAAGAATGAATCCGATGACTGCAGTGGCGGTAAGGAAAATAATCACCTTGCTGTCAAACCAGTCTTCTTCATGGCCTTTTTCAAGGATATATTGCAATGAGCCCACAAAAATCGCCAGTAAACCGATTCCGAGCCAATCCACGTCTTTCACTTTCCGTTTTTCGGAAAATTTTGGACTTCTTACAAATTGCAGTGTCATCAAAGTCGCCGCAATTCCGATCGGAATATTGATGTAGAAAATATAAGGCCAGGAATAATTATCCACAATATAACCTCCTAAAGGCGGACCTAAAGTGGGACCAATGATCACGCCGAGTCCGTAAATCGCTTGCGCCATACTTCGCTTCTCAATGGGATAAGATTCGGTGATAATGGTTTGCGAAGTCACCAAAAGTGCTCCACCGCCAATTCCCTGCATCAGTCTGAAGAAAACCAGCTCCCAGATATTGGTCGCGTTCCCGCAGAGAAAAGAGAAAATCGTAAAAATAATAATCGACGCGGCGAAATAATTCCTTCTTCCAAACTGCTGGGAAAGCCAGCTCGTCATCGGAACGATGATCACGTTTCCAATGGCATAAGCGGTGATTACCCAACCCACTTCTGAAAGGGTGGCACCTAGATTACCCTTCATTTCATTGAGCGCCACATTGACAATCGTGGAATCCACAATTTCCAACAACGCGCAAAGAATAGCGGTAATGGTGATGATGACGCGCCTTGCGCCGTATTCAACTAAAGAATCCTGCATGAATTGTTTGAGCATTAATAATGAATAAATAAAGGTGAATTGCTTCCTTGTGAAATTGCAGATTCTACCTTGTCAAATTGCTGTCAAGTCCATTTCTTAAAGTGAATTCCTCCTACTGAATTTTCGAAAGAAAACCAAAAACTGAAAGTTGTTCGAGCTGATCCCGGCTGTCTCCCGAAATCTTTCATCGCTCTTCTTTCAACTTCCCTCTACTTCAAATCCACTGTAGTCTGCACATTCATTCCCGCCCGGAGTCTTTTTGAAATTTCCGGATTCAGCTTCACGAAGTCAATTCTTACCGGAAGTCTTTGAACTACTTTCACAAAGTTTCCACTTGCATTGTCTGGCGGCAAAATGGAAAAGGTAGAACCTGTAGCCGGTGAAAAGGAAGTCACCACGCCTTCGAAAGTCTGATCTGGAAAAGCGTCAATTTTGATTTCTACTTTTTGTCCTTCCACCATTTTTGAAAGTTGGGTTTCCTTGAAATTGGCGATGATCCATTTGTCGTTATCGCGAACCAGGCTGAACAATTGTGAACCGGCCTGCAAAAACTGTCCTTTCTGGATCGGAACTTTTGAAACAAAACCATCTTGCGGAGCGAGAATCACCGTATAAGATAAGTTCAGTTTTGCGTTTTCCACATCCACTTCTCTTTGTTTCACCACAGAATTTGCCACGCCGATTTGTTCGGAACTTGCCGCGGTTTGAGACTGCACGATACCCGTTTGCTGGGAAACTTGATTTCTTTGGTCAATCAAAACCTGCAATTGTCGGTCTGCAGATTGTTTCGCAGCCAAAGCCGTTTCGTATTGCTGTTGGGTAATCGTGTGGTCTTTCACCAAGTTGGCATACCTGTTCAAATCCTGGGTCGTTCTCCAAACGTTTACTTTTGCGGCTTCAATTTGTGCGTTGGCTGTCGCAATCGCCGCATTGGTGGTGTTGATATTTTGCGCGGCCGCATTTGTTGATGCAGTTGCAGTTCTCACGTTGCTTCTTGCGGTTCCTAAGGCGGCAATTGCGGATTCCAAAGACATTTTCTGGTCGCGATTGTCCAGTACGATTAAGGTGTCGCCTTTCTTCACGAATTGGTTGTCTTTCACTTTCACTTCACTCACATACCCTGAAATCTTGGAAATTACGGGAGACATGTTGGACGCAATTTGCGCATCATCGGTTTCCTCATGAGTTAACCCGTAGGAATAAGTTCGGTACCCAAAAAATCCACCAATCAGCAAAACTGCTGCAAGCACAATGGGAAAAACCGGTGATTTTTTCTTTTTAATTTCTGGAAAAAGTTCTGGTTCAGTATTCATTTTCTGTTTGTTTATATATTAATTCTGTTTCAGGACAGGCTTTCGGAAGACAGGTTTCAAAAGCGCTCCCTCGCTCCATCTCCTAAATTCCCGCCGTTTGCAATAATTTTCTATAAGCTAACGCAGCATCAGCTTTTGCATTGATCACATTCACGTTGGCCGAAATCTGTGCGGTATCTGCATCCAAAAGTTCGGTGATGGTCGCCAAACCGTTCTCAAATTTATTTTTGGTTACCCTGTAATTTTCGTTGGCTTGAGCCGCAGCTTTTTCATATACTGCAATTTTCTTTTTTGCAAAATCCGAATTTTGGTAATCGCGGTTGATGTCGAGCTTAATCTGGTCGTTCAACAAATCGTTCATTGCTTCCAATTGTTTTTCCCTGGATTGAGCCTGCATCAAAGCAGAATTTTTTTTCCAAAGATTGTCGATGTTGTATTGAACTCCCAAACCGATATTTGCCGCATTGGTTATTGTCAAAATTTTAGGAACTTCAGCCGCGATATAGCCTCCAGTTAGAGCGATCGTAGGCAAACTTTCTGCCTTCGCCGCCTTCGTTCCCAATGCTGCAGCTTTTCTTTGGTAAACCAAAGCCTGCAAATCTTTTCTGTTGGAAATCGCCTGATTCATGTAATAGGAAACGGACTGATTTTCTGTGAGTTCCGAAATGTAATTGGAGTCGATTTCAATTTCAGTGGTTTCGGGAAGTCCCAAAAGCAAATCCATGTTAATGTTCGCAATGTTGTAATTATTATGCGCCTCAAGCAATTGCAATTCGATATTGGAGGTTTGAAGATTGGCTTTCAACCTGTCGTTTCTTGCAATAATCCCGTTGTTTTCCAGTTTCTGGAAAGATTCGTCCCGTTTTTGGGAGGCAGTTAGATTTTCTTCCAAAACTTTAATCGCCTGGTCCGCTTTGAACAGGTTGTTGTAAGCCTGTGCAACATTATATGCAATCGCGACTTTATCATTTTCAGTGCTAAGTTTTGATGCTTCCACCAAATATTCGGCAGACTGGATTCCATATTTAATCCTTCCGCCAGCATAAAGAGGCAGAGAAGCAGAAATCTGACCCAGAAAGGCCGAGTTCGCTTTTGGTCCGTTTCCACCGTTTTGCGATGGAGGCAAAATCTTCAAATCAACATTGGCATTGGCCAATGCCAAAGCACTTGCCGATGCTTTTAACGAAGGAAGTCTGTTATTCTTTGCTTCCAGATAATTGGCGGTGGCTTCCTGGATTTTAGCCTGGTCGATTTTCAGGTTTTTGGAGTTCTGGATTCCCAGGGAAACCGCTTCTTCCAAAGTAAGCAGTCTTTTTTCCTGCGCATGAAACAATGCAGCTGCCCCCAGAAACATAGCTGTGATTTTACTTTTCGTCATAACCTAAAAGGTCTTTTAATAATTGTTTAATGTGTTTTCTTAAATTTTCGTAATAGGTTTTCTTGTATACTTCTGGCTGTACATCCTTTCCATTGAATTCTCGGTAAAGATCCATTCCATTGAAAGCATAAAAAACCGTTCCGATAAGGGTTGCGTGCAGAAATTCGACTTCCGGTTTCTTACCAAAAATCCCGTTGGAAATCCCGCTCTGCAAGAGTTCCTCGTAAACCTTTAGAAATCCAAGCTTTGAAACCCTCATAAAATCGTTGATTTGAGGATTCTTGTTGGTGATCTGCTCGGTTTGCATCACCCTATAGAAATCTTTCAACCGCTCAACTCTTCCGATGTAGGAATTCACCACCATCATAAGTTTCTCCCATTCATTGAGGTCTTGGCGGCTCATAATGACGGTGGTAAAATCAGTACTTTCCTTCATTCTGTACTCGAAAAGCTTCTCGAGCATCTGTTCTTTCGAACCAAAATAATAGGAAATCATGGAGACATTGACTTGGGCTGCAGCAGAGATTTCACGGGTTGAAGTAGCATCAAAACCCTTTTCTCCAAAGAGTTTCTCAGCTGCCATTAAAATATTTTCTTCTTTTGAGATCATGATTTCCTGATTTTTCCGGGTGCAAATTTAAACATGTATTTGAAATAATCAAACGATTGATTGATATTTTTTTATTAAAAAAAAATTAAAGTAAAAAACGGCGAGTTCATTTCAAAAATAATATTATCTTCGCAGTAATCAACCCAATAATTATCAATTGAATATGAAAAATATCTTTTCAGTTTTAGCGATCGTGGCGTTTACCGTTGCTTCCGCTCAAGAAGGTCCAAAAAAAGACTGCTGCGCAGGAAAAGACAAAAAAGAATGTAAAATGGATTCCAAAAAAAATGCAAAAGCCTGCGACATGAAGGACCATAAAAACTGTGACATGAAAGATCACAAGGATTGCAAAATGAATGCAGCCAAAGAGAAAAAAGAAGATGCCAAGAAAGCAGCCTAAAAAACGAAACCACTGAACAAGTGGTTTTTTTGATCTTCCGCAGATGATCTCTTGCACACTCTCCTCGATGACGGTTCATCGCTTAAAAAAGACGATTGATTCCTGCGACTTTTAAGCTGGCCTTTAATAAATGATTTCATTTTATTAATTCTATTCTTCAGATTTTGGGAAGAATTATTGTTTTTTACTGCAAAAAATCACCCTTTTGGGTGATTCCACGATTGATTTTTATTTTGCATTTTCGCAACATAAAATCCTGACCCATAAAACTACAATGTTGATAATAAGAAACCCTATTGATCATTTACGCCACCCAAATCTTTGGATTCTTTAAAAACAATTCGTCCGGCAGGAAATTTTATTGATTTTTGATGGTCAATCCAGCAAATACGCAGTGTATAAATAGAAAAAATAAATAAGATGAAAACAAAGAACATTTTTTTGAAGACCATGCCGTTTGTATTATTATTGGTCCTTGTATTTTTCACAAGTTGTGAAAGAGATGAAACAGAAACCAAGGAATCACCTACCACAGGCAATGCCCTATTTTGGGTAGCCTCTGATTTAGGATGTGGTACGATCAATGTTTCCTTGAATGGAGAAAGTGGTAACATTACAAAATTTTTCAGCTCTGGCTCACCAGATTGTGGCACAATCGGCAATGCAAATTTCACGCTCCCAGGAGGAACCTATAATTTTACCGCTAATAGCACCGGAGGTTGTAATTGGAGTGGAAGCATCAAAATCAATAATGGAGGGTGTTCCAAAATGGAGCTAACTAATAACGGAGGAGGCGGAAATGGAGGTGGAAACGGAGGTGGAAATGGAGGCGGAAGCTGCAATTCCATGAATGCGAGCATTTCAACAACCTATTCCTGGCCAAAAAATTGTGGAAACCCAGACGATCTTTCGGTTACTGCCAAGAATAATTCGGGCGAAACTTTGGTAATTCGGATTGCAATAAAGAAAAAGAACGGGACTTGGGATTGCGGCTTAAAATACGGCGTTGGTCCAAACTCAACAATGACCTATTGGTCTTGCAGCGCAACCGGTGAATATCGAATTTATTCGATGAAGCAGTCGGATAATGATGCAGGTTGCAAATTTCCAGCTTGCGGTTCATGACATGGTCAATTACCACAACATGCATAGAAACACATTCTCTGTAGACTGGCAGTGCAAAGTTTATTTTGGAGTTTAGAGAAAAACAAAAAGCATAAAGGGAACGTTGTGGATCCCTGCAGAGATTTGATAGAAATTCATCAAAATGGAAAGCCCCGATAAGAATTTCGCATCAACTCAATTGGTGTATTCCGCCGATTTATGAATATACCTGGAAAGTTTGATCCCCAAATCCGTCCACACTATTTTGGCGTTTGCGTTTCTTTCCAGATGATAATCCGCATCTGAAATCTCCACTAAAATAGCTTCGATATTGGCGCCGTGGATAAATTTGGAGAAACTCTCCCACTTGAATCCGCCAGAATCGATCTTTTTATAGACTAAATTTTCGCTGCCATAATTCTGAAGTAGAGCAAGCCGGAACATCTCACCACAATAATTCAGGAAATTCTTTTGTTTTTCCCGATTCCAACCGGCGATATTCCTTCCCCAAAAAACGATATTTTTCAAAAATTCCGGCTTCTTTTTCACCTGAAAAGCTTCGCGGACCCAGGTAATGAAAAGCTCTTCAAATTCTGAACCGGATTCATCGATCTGCATAAGTTTTTGGGCAACATTTAGATTTCCCTGCGACTGGAAAACGATTTCATGGAGTTTTTCTTCAGACCAACGGAAATTTTCCGTCAAATAGGATTTCACGTCTTCGTCGGCAACCCTGGGAATTTCCACGAGTTGGGTCCTGGATAATATCGTCGGAAGGATATGATCTGCGTTTTCAGCAGTCAAGATGATTAATGTTCCTTCCGGTGGTTCCTCCAGGAATTTCAAAAACTTGTTCGCTGCAGAAATATTCATTTTGTCCGCCTGCCAAACGATAAGGATTTTGCTACCGCCCTCAAAACTTTTTAATGCGAATTTCCGGTTCAGGTCATCCACCTCGTCTGCATAAATAGTCAGCTGCTTATTCTCGGATTCCAGAATTCCACTCCAGTCTTCATTATTGGCATAAGGATTTTCAAGAATCATTTCCCGGAACTGCTCATAAAACTCTGACGATTTGCCCTCAATTTTTTCGGACTTATTCTTGTAAACGGGAAAACTGAAATGTAGATCGAGATGGTTTAAGGTCTCAATCTTAGATGCCGAATGTGGATTTTCTTTCTGGAAAACTTCTTTGGCGAAAGCCAGCGCAAGCGGTAAGGTTCCATAACCACTTTTGCCCACGAAAAGCTGGGCGTGACTCACGCGCTTATCCCGAATACTTTCTTTTAAAAGGTTTTTGAGTTTTTCCTGACCAGCGATATGTTCCCAATTCATGCGGTAAAAATAGTGAAAAAATATGGTTGAGACTGATGATGAAAAATAGAATGACTGCAATTTTTAGGGGCAGAAAAGTCTGTTGAGACCAAAGTCTAATCTTTTAGTTCATTCTTACAACCCACTTAACAAATTTTAACCCGCTGAAATTTTCTCAATTCAGTAATATTTAAGATATTTGCGCATTATTTTTAAAAATAAAGAATGAAAAAATTTCTTGTCTTACCAATTGTCGCTGTTGGTTTTTTTGCACAGGCTCAATCGATTGGTAATTCGCCATATGCCGCTTTTGGAATCGGTGATGTAAAATTCGATAACACCGTGGATGTGAATGCGATGGGCGGTATTTCCACAGCGTATATTTGGGATTTCAACAATAATTTCAATTTCGGCAATCCCGCCGCGAATAAAAATATGGAACTTTCCACGCTGAAATTCGAGGTATCAAACGAGAATAATTTCTTTAAATCGAATTTTGACAATTCCAGTGTGACCAAACATTCGACTTATCTTTCCAACATTACGATTGCATTTCCCATTTCCAGCAAAGTAAAATTTGGAATGGGTTATCAGCCGTTTAGCTCTAAGAGATACAATATCTTGACCAATACTACGCTTGAAAATGGTAGTGTGGAAGCAAAGAGTTTCCATGGCGAAGGAACTTTGAGCACTGTTCAGGCGGCACTTTCCTATCAGGTTTTACCTGAACTTGGATTGGGTTTAAGAACCAATTTCTATTTTGGTAACCTTTATGACATCGACGAACTCACTTTCTCCGATGCACCACTCATCAACGGATATTCCACTAAAAATAAAGTGAAGTCGTTCAACTTCACCTTGGGCGGAGCTTACCAGAAGAAACTTGAAAAAGACCGCAAACTTACCTTGGGTGCCACTTACACGTTCGGAAACACCGGACAGATGGAAACCTACTACAAAAACAGCACTTACTATTATATCGGCGACGAAAAAGTGAATGAGTCTATCATAGAGGAAAAATGGAGCAAAGACAAGCAGCTCATTCCTATGGAATTCTCTCTGGGAGCTGGTTTAGGCAAAGACGCAAAATGGTTTGTGGGATCCCAGCTGAACTTCAAAAAAGGAGAAACGATCCAGTTCTTGGGACAGCCTTTCGAATATCAAAATTCATACAGAGTTGCAGTTGGAGGTTGGTATTTGCCCAACTACAACAACTTTAGAAATTATTTTTCCCGCGTAACATACCGTTATGGCGCATATTATGAAAAAGGAAACCTTCAATTTGGGGGAACCAACATCAATCAGTTTGCCATTACGGGTGGAATGAGTTTGCCATTTGAAAACCGAAGTGCGAACCGAATGAGTGGAATAGATCTAGGCATTGAGCTTGGACAAAGAGGGACTTTGGACAACAACATGATCCGTCAGAATTTCATCAACCTGAGAATCGGTATTAATTTTGCCGATAAGTGGTTCCAAAAACGTCTTTACGATTAAGATGCAGCGGTGAGAGCATCGGAAAAAGAAAAAATCCTCTCTCAAAAGACTTACCGGAGCAATGAAATTCATCCAAAAAATATTAAAAATCAATATAGCCGCCGTTTTCGGTTGTGCTATATTTTTTGTGCTGAATTCCTGTGAGGAAGATCTCACCCAGATCAATAAGAACAAGAACACCAATTTCGCGTCGCAGATTATCAACAACGCGAATATCGTGCAGCGGGATTCCGGAATGGTGAAACTGCGTGCTACCGCGCCTTTGATTGAAAAATTCGAGTTCATTGACTCCCCTTATATTGTAGCCAGAAAAGGAATCAACATTCTTTTTTACGACAAAAAGAAACCTGGTGTCCCCGGGAAAATCAACGCAAAATATGCGAAATTCAACGAGAAGAAAAGATTTTACGAGGCAAAAGGAAACGTTAAAATCATCACCAGTGAAAACCAGATGTTCGCTATGCAGTCCGTTTACTGGGATCAGGTAAAGAAAATCATCTACACTACAGACACCGTTTATGTGACGGATAAAGATGGTTCCACCTTAGTGGGTGCAAATGGAATGCGGGCAAAAGACGATTTTTCTGAATATACTTTCTACAACAATTCCGGGAATATCAATGCCAAGAAAATTCCGGAAAAAGGACGGTGATTGCAGGAGTTTGGTAATTGGGTGGTTTATGGGATTGGTATTGGAACGGTCGTTTATTCATGGTTTGTAATCCGTATTTCGCAATTCGTATTTCCGAATTCTTTTCCTTAAATTTAGGGTAAATTTTATCCGAATGATTTTTCACGCAATAGGTTTGATGTCTGGAACGAGTGTTGACGGACTGGACATCGCATACGCTTCCCTGGAAAAAAACGCCAATGGAAGCTGGAATTACCAGATTTTAAATGCGGAAACACTTCCCTACTCAGAACTCTGGGAAGATAAACTCAGGAATTCGATTCTGCTAAGTCCTGAAGATCTTTTGGCACTCCATTCAGAATATGGATTTTATTTGGGAGAAAAAGTGAAGCGCTTCATCGAAAAACATTCCTTAGAAAAAGTAGATTTAATCGCTTCTCATGGTCATACGGTGTTTCATCAGCCGCAAAGAAAGTTCACTTTGCAGATTGGCGACGGAAGAGCAATCAGGATTCCCAATCAAATTCCGGTGGTGTATGATTTTCGGAGCCAGGACGTATTGATGGGCGGAAACGGAGCGCCCTTAGTTCCAATCGGGGACGAACTGCTATTCCCGGAATTCGACGCGTGTTTGAATCTCGGCGGTTTTTCTAATATTTCCTTTAAAAAAGATGGAAAGAGAATCGCATTCGATATTTGTCCGGTGAATATCGTCTTGAATAAATTCGCCCGGGAATTGGGAGAAAATTTCGATCGAAACGGAGATTTTGCTAGGAATGGAAAAGTGAATTCAAAAATATGGTCTTCCTTAAATTCACTGAAATTCTATGCAGAGAATCCGCCGAAATCCTTAGGAATTGAATGGGTCAATCAAAATGTCTTGCCCCTGTTAATCGCTGAAAAACCAGAAAACATTTTGGCGACATTCACCGAACATGCTGCGTTTCAAATTGCGGAAACCTTTAATAAAAATCATATCAAAAGGATTTTATTTACCGGTGGTGGAACTTACAATTCGCTCTTAATGGAAAAAATAAAATCCAGAACCACAGCAGAAATCATCATCCCAGATCAAAAACTGATCAATTACAAAGAAGCACTGATTTTTGCATTGATGGGAGTGTTAAAGTTCAATCACGAAATCAACGTGCTTTCTTCTGCCACAGGAAGCCCAGAAAATCATTCAGCAGGAATTGTGGTTTGAGTTTTGCCGGATTGCAGTCATTCCCCAAATTGTTAAAAATTAAAATTATGGAAATAGAAATAAGAGCATTGAAAATCGAAGATTACGATGGTTTAAAAGAAACAATGCAGAAAGCGTATCCTGCAATGTCGGAAAGTATATGGTCGAAAAAAAGCATTCAAAAGCTCATCAAGATTTTTCCGGAGGGACAAATCTGCATCACCGTGGACGAAAAAATCGCAGCGGTCTGTCTTTCATTAATCGTACAGTATGAACTGTTTGGAGACGACCATACTTACCGGGAAATCACTGGTAATTACACCTTCGACACCCATTCTGAAACCGGAAACGTGCTTTATGGAATCGAGATTTTCGTGGATCCCAAATATCGGGAGCTCCGTCTGGCGAGAAGGCTTTATGATGCGAGAAAAGATCTTTGCGAGAAACTTAACCTAAAGTCCATCATCGTTGGTGGAAGGATTCCCAATTACCACTTGCACAGTCATGAGCTTTCGCCAAGACAATACATCAGTCAGGTTCGGAAAAAGGAAATTTATGACCCGGTGCTGAGTTTCCAGCTGGCGAATAATTTCCTTCCCCTGAAAATACTTAAACATTACCTTCCTGAAGACTCCCACTCCGAGGAAAATGCCGTTTTACTTCAATGGAACAACATTTATTACAGTAAAAAACCAAATACGATGCAGGTTTCGGTAATCCGGTTGGGCTTGGTTCAGTGGCAGATGCGGCATTTCAAGGATATTGATGCGTTTTATGAGCAAGTGGAATTTTTTGTGAATGCAATGGCGGATTACAAATCAGACTTCATCATGTTCCCCGAATTTTTCAACACCCCGCTTCTTGCTCCCTTCAACCATTTGACAGAGCGCGAATCCATGTTGAAGTTAGCGGAATTGACTGAGCAGATCCGAAAGAAACTTTCGGAATTTGCGATTGGTTACAACATCAACATCATCGCCGGAAGTATGCCCATTGAAGAAAACGGCGAACTCTATAATGCAAGTTACCTGCTCCACAGAAACGGAAAAATGGATGAATACCGGAAAGTCCACATCACCCCGAATGAAAAAAAACTTTACGGAATGAAAGGGGGAAATGAGATAAAAGTGATTAACACTGATTGCGGTAAGGTGGGTTTGGTAATATGCTACGATGTGGAATTTCCAGAATTACCGAGGATTTTGGCGGAACAGGGAATGAAAATCCTTTTCGTCCCATTCCTTACAGATACCCAAAACGCCTACACCAGAGTCCGCCACTGTGCAGCAGCGAGAGCAATTGAAAATGAATGTTATGTAGCCATTGCAGGGTGTGTAGGAAATTTGCCGGGAGTAAACAATATGGACATCCAGTACGGACAAGCTGCAGTTTTCACGCCTTCAGATTTTTCTTTCCCTTCCAATGCGATCAAGGGCGAAGCAACACCAAATACTGAAACCACGCTGATTGTGGATGTGGATCTGAATTTATTGAAAGAGATACATCATTTTGGTGCAGTGCGGACTTTAAGTGACCGGAGAACAGACCTTTATGACGTGGTTTCGTTTAGGGATATAGAATAAAAACTCAAGAATCAAAAAAACACGCGTGTCTTTAGCGAAGCCGTGTTTCCAAAAAAAATCCCGAAACCAATAATTTCGGGATTTTTTCCTTTTAAAGTTTAAAATCAAGTTTCACATTGAAGAATCTTCCGGTCAGACGAACGGGAACCGGATAGCTGTATCCGCTCTGAACATCGGTAACCCATTGATTTGCCACCGTGTTTAGGATGTTGAAGGCATTGAAAATCTGCACACCCAAAGTCAGCTCTTTGAAATTACTCCAGAAACCACTCGCCACCTTGTTGTCCTTTTGGTCTATGAAGACTTTAGACAAACCAATATCAACTCTTTTGTAAGAGGGCAAAGTGCTTTGGAATTGATAAGGCGCGGCGAAATCAGGCTTTCCTTCGGCATCTACGGCAATCGGTGTTCCTGTGGGAAGTCCGCTTGCATAAACTAAAGTCAGATTTACCCGCATTGATGGGAATTTCGGCATATAATCCTGGTAAAACATTGAAAATCTGAAACGCGGATCAGTAGGTCTCGGTATATAACCCCGTCCTTCGATGTTTTCATAAACTCTGGCGTAACTTGCAGAAATCCAGGAATCCACTCCCGGAACGAACTCGCCAAATAATCTGGTATCGATTCCGTAAGCATATCCATCGGCATTATTTTGCCCGGAATACCGGATTCTCACATTGTCCATATAATAAGGAATCAGGTGATCCAGTTTCTTATAATAGATTTCAGAAGTAAGTTTAAAAGGCCGATCCACCATTTTAAATTCAAAATCATTTGACAGTATTGCCTGGATGGAACGCTGAGATTTTATGTTCTGATTAAAGTTTCCATCCAAATCCTTGATTTCCTTGTAAAACGGTGATTGATAATAAATACCACCGGAAAGTTTGAAAAGCATATCCAAATCCCAGTTCGGTTTGATGGCCAACTGTGCCCGTGGTGAAATAATCGTTTCATTATTGAATTCCCAATGAGATGCACGGACACCGGCATTGACAAAAACCCGGTTATCCCCCCAGAAAAATTTCTTCGAATATTGAGCGTAACCGGACATTCTGCTCGGTTGAATATGGTTTGTGCCCGCAATGTGGAAGCGCAGTTTCAATTGTGACGGATCCAGCGTTCCCGGATTGGTCCAGTCTCTCGGAGTACTGTAACCCAGGGAATCAACCAATTGCCATTCATTGGTGAAATCCTTCAGGTTTTCTTTTTCGAATTTGAATCCGATCTCATAATTGGTATTGACGTCTGGTGAAAAACGGGTCTTGAACTGGGTTCCATAAGTCTTCACCAATAAATCGTTTCGCGCATGGTCAATTTGTCCGCCAATATCATAGGAAACCGTCGGTTCCTGGGTAATCGGATCGAAAGACTGCAACATATAACCGGAAGCGACCGAGTAATATTCTCTTTCGCGATTTTGGTAGGCAAAATTATCAAGGGTAAAATGCCACTTTTTATTCGGCTTGAAATTCACAGAAGCGGTTCCCATCATGTTTTTGTACTGATCGTCCTCTTGACCGCTGTAATACACGTTCAGTTTCATCGGCATTAAAATCGACCCAAATTCCACTTCCTTCACTTTTGGGACCATTTGGTAGTCGTTTTTGCTAAAGTATCCGATGAAAGAAACATCCCATTTTTCACTGATTTTATAATTCAGGTAAGACTGAAAATCAACATATTGCGGATTAAAATCGCTATCTTCATTCAGAGTCTTTAGCACAAGATTGGTGTTTCTGTATCGCCCTGAAAACAGTGCAGTAAGTTTTTTGTCTTTGGATGCAAAACCAGTGGAAAGTCTTCCGCCGATCAAACTCGCCTCACCCGACAATTCAAATTTGGTGGGCTGTCTGTAATAAATATTTAAAGACGAAGACATTTTGTCGCCATATTTCGCTTCAAAACCTCCGGCAGAAAAACTGATGGCTTGCACCATATCCGGATTGATGATGCTCATTCCTTCCTGCAAAGAATTCCTAATCAGGAACGGGCGATAAATTTCAATGTCGTTTATGTAAATCAGGTTTTCATCGTAGTTTCCGCCTCTTACCATGTATTGCGATGAAAGCTCCGTATTGGAATTCACCGAAGGCAAAGTCTTCAAAAGTCCTTCCACACCACCGGAAAGCGATGCGACCTGCTGCGCTTCTTTGGTCGAAATCTCAATGGAGGTCAAATCCGTCACTTTGGGTTTTCCCTTCTTTTGAAAAACCACTTCTTCAATGACAGATTCTCTTTCTGATTTCACAAACAAAACATTGATGGTTTGGTATTTCGGGTTGGGTTTGATCGTCTTGGAAAACCCCCTGAAAGACTCTTTTTCTACCGTTAACTGCTGTTCAGTAGCGGCAATTGGTATTTTCAGAAAACCATTGCTGTCGGTGGTGAAATTTTGGTTATTGTAGGAAACCTGTGCTTCGGATACCGGAACTCCGTTTTCATCCAGAACTTTCAGGTTGATTTGCGCAACGGCAAAAAAAGGAAGCAACACAAATAATAAAGCGTAGTTTTTCAATGCGGAAAATTTAGGATTTAAAGATAACAAAAAATTACAGAATCGCTTCTCTGACCCTGCATAATTTTTGCAGCAAATCTTCCAGTCTGTCCAGCTTCAGCATGTTCGCACCATCAGATAAAGCCACACTTGGATCGGGATGCGTCTCGATGAAAAGTCCGTCTGCACCCACTGCGATTCCTGCTTTGGCAATGGTTTCAATGAGTTCCGGTCTTCCTCCTGTAACTCCCGAATTTTGGTTCGGCTGCTGCAAAGAGTGCGTCACATCCAAAATAACGGGCGCAAACTGCTGCATGGTGGGAATCCCACGGAAATCCACCACCAAATCCGTGTAACCGAAAGAGTTCCCCCTCTCGATGATGGCGGTCTTTTCATTCCCCGAATCTTTCACCTTTTCTACGGCGAACTTCATGGATTCAGGTGACAGAAACTGACCTTTTTTCAAGGTAACGCATTTTCCGGTTTTGGCAGCGGCAACCAACAAATCGGTTTGTCTTACCAGAAATGCCGGAATCTGCAACACATCCACATATTGTGCGGCGAGTGCGGCATGTTCGTTTTCGTGGATATCTGTGGTGGTTGGAATATTAAAGGTTTCTCCAACTTTTTTCAGGATCTCCAATGATTTTTCCTCGCCAATCGTGGTGAAGGAATCCACCCGGCTTCTGTTCGCTTTCTTGAAACTTCCTTTGAAGATATAGGGGATTTCATATTTATTGGTGATTTCAACCACTTTCTCGGCAATTTTCAATGCCATATCTTCGCCTTCGATGATGCATGGACCGGCAATCAGAAAAAAGTTTTTAGAATTTTTGTGGTGGATGTTTTCGAGGTATTGGATCATAAGATTTCTGAATTACAGGTTTCGGGATTGATATGCAAAAATAATGATTTTCAAATCTTTTTCAAGATCTTTTCAAAAGTATTGATATTGCGCGAAGTCATTTGGCTCTTCAATGATTTCTTGCCCAGAATTTTTCCAAAATTGGAATCGAGTGTATTTCCTTTTGCGACTTTCCAATAGAAAGTGTTGCCCACGATTTTTCCTTGCTCGTTTTGGGAGGAATCCGATTTCTGGAATTCTGCCAATAAAACGTTTTCAATATTTTCAAGGCCCAGAAAAACATAAATGTGATGTTCCGGCGAGGATTCGAAAGGATTTTGGCTAAAGATTTCTTCTATTTCCCTTTTGGTTTTAATGAAAAGAAAAGCGTCATATCCAAATTGCTCCGACATCACTTTTTCAAGAATTCCTTTCAGCTCCTCTGAATTCCTGTGCGAAGAAAAAAGAAGGTTTCCACTCGCTAATACAGAAGTCACCTTTTCCATTCCTGCATCTGAAAAAACTTTGCAGACTTCCGCCATTTTCATAGAAGTGCCGTTCACATTGACTCCGCGAAGAAAGGCACAAAAACGATTTGTCATATTTGCTTAGAATAGGCGGTGAAAAATCAATTATAGTACATAAAAACTACTGCGTGGCCTTCATCATCGCATCCGTCATCTGAGCTTGTTTTTCTTTGGCATAAGTGGAATCATAAGGCTCCATCACATCAAAAAGATAGGTGTAGAACGGACTGATCAGCTGAACCTTATCTGCATTTTTATAGGCTTTTTCTTTACCCATGGTTTGCAGATCCTTTATGAAATGATCAAAACGTTTGTCGATCACTGCGAGTGATTTAACCAGATAATCATATCCTTTTTCCTTTTGACCGATTTTCTGGTAAGCATCGGTCACCGCAGCGACTACCAAAGAATATTCAACAGGTTTTGTGCGCATCGCACGACCAACGAAATTCTGCTGCTTATTGGTGAGACCAGTGTAATAATCATATTCGGCGAAGATGTCCTTTTTCAGCTGTTCCGCAAGTTGCAAACCTTTTTGCTCCTGTCCGGATACGATGTAGCCATAAACAATTGAACTCAAAGATCGAGGATCATTGTATTTTGAAACCGGGATCTCTTTGGAAACCAAATCCAAAAGCTCAGTTGCTTTAGCTTTTTGTCCGGAAAGTGCGAGCGCTTCTGCGGCTCTGCTTGCTGAGCTTCGGTAACTTACAATATTCTGGGTACAGGTTTCGTCGAAATGCACCTTCAAGTCTTTGAAATTTCCCCAACGGTAATTCTTCACGGTTTGATAGAGCGAATTAGCGTCAACTCTTCCCATCTCACCATCTTCCCTTTCCGGAGTATGAATGGGAACCAGGCGATAACTGAATCCGTCAAATTGCAGATACTCGCCCAAAAAGAAAATATTTTCCGGGTCATAAATTCCTCCACTTGAAAAGTTGATCGGTCTCTTCCAATCGAAATTGGCCAAAATATCCATCAGCAGCAAATTATTCTTGAACATACTTCGGGCTTTATAGGAAATGGTAATGTGATCAACTGTTTTTGAAAGGTCTTTCGCTTCAATGGTTCCCGATTTCAGAGCATTTTGTTTATTAACCGGCAATATGAATTTCGAAACCGGCAAAAAGTTGAATTTCTCAAATTTGTCTTCGCCATAAAGCATTTTTAGAATCGCATCTTTTCCCGGGGATTTATGCTTGATAAAGTGCACGGCTTCTTTCAAAGTCATTGAATCTTGGGTTAAATATTTCTTGAATTCCGCAAATTCCGCGTCGGGTTGAGCGGCATCTTTCAGGTTGGCAAAAACATTTTCCCAGTCCTTCTGATCCATAATGTACAACTGGTCATTAGTACCATCACGATAATCCGCGTGTTCAAAAACGGAAGGAACCGGCATGGAATTATAAGTTCTTCTTTTCACCTGATCGATATTCCAGGGCGTGGAAAGCAAGGTAAAATTAACTACTTTCACATCGTCTCTCAATCCGGAAGTTTCCTGTATTCCCCAGATTGGATAGGTGTCATTATCACCATAAACAAATAGAATGTCGTTTTTCGGTAGTGATTTCAAAGTGGAATAGGCATAATCATAAGCTGCATACCGGTTGCTTCGATCGTGAACATTATAATTTTGGAAACCCATCATCAGAGGAATTCCGCAAAGTGCGATTCCTGCAAGCAAATTCACCGGTTTGGATTTCACCTTTTCCTGGATAAACCAAAGAATCGCAGCTGCTCCAAGTCCGATCCAGATTGCAAAAGCATAGAAAGAACCAACCATGGCGTAATCTCTTTCCCTCACTTCAAATGGTTTCACCCCGGTGTAAAAAATGATTCCAACACTGGTAATGACAAAAAGTGATAGAATAGCGTAGAATCGCCCAAAATCTCTGTTGAGCTGGAAGAAAAACCCAATCAATCCCAAAATTAACGGTAAAAGGAAAAAGGCTACCGTGGATTCGTTCTTATATTTCGCCGGCATTTTGCTTTGGTCACCATACATTGCATTGTCGATGAAAGGAAATCCTGAAATCCAGTTTCCTTTGGTGTTTTCCATATTCCCTTCAAGATCGTTTTGCCTTCCGGCAAAATTCCACAGCAGGTAGCGGACGAAATAATAGCCATTCTGAAAGGTAAAGAAATAGTCTAAGTTCTGTGAGAGCGATGGTTTTTGCACGTTGATCAAATTGTATGGCCGCACCTTTAAATAATCCGATGCTTTGATGGTGCCGTCTTCATATTTCCCCCGCAGTTCCTCAAACAACTGTTTTGCTTCGGGATTGTCGGCGATGTCCTCATTGGAATAATTAAAAGAAAAATCCGGAGCGCCGTACATGGAAATATAGTTTTGCATCACATCTTTGTCTTCGCTGAACATTCTGGGGAATAAACTCACATGATCTTTGCTGAACACATAATTGAAACGCTCCCCTACTTTCCGGTAAGTTCCCGTGCTTTCATCTTTTTCGTAAACGTCACCTGTTTTTTGAGTTTTGAAACTTCCGTCTTCATTTTTCTGAATTCCGTTGGCATCAAGATAAGCGGTATAATTTTGTCCGTAAGAAGTTGGCCAGTCACCGTACTGTTCGCGGTTGTAATAATCCAACATTCCGATGGCATTATCCGGATTATTAAGGTTCATCGGCGGATTTGCAGTAGCTCTGATGGGAATCACCATCCAGCATGAAAAGCCGATAATCATATAAACTGCCGATAAAACTGCAGTTTGATAGATTCCTTTACCTGACTTTCTGGCGAAATTAATGGCGAAATAGCAAACTGCAATCAGAATGATAAACGCGATTACTGTTCCGGAGTGGAACGGAAGTCCTATTCCGTTTACCGCAAAAATTTCCACTTTTCCGAAAAGAGTCATGATCAAAGGGAAAATCCCTTTAAATACAATACTCAGGATCACCAAGGTAATCAGGTTGGCCCACAGAAAACTCTTCCAGGTGAACGTATAATTTCGGGCATAATACATTAAACAAACCGCCGGAATCGCAAGCATACACATCATGTGGACTCCTACTGATAAACCGGTGATGAAAAAAATCAAGATCAGCCATCTTTCATTGTCAGAATCATGATATTCATTTTCCCATTTGGTAATGAGCCAAACCAAAAGTGCGATAAACATGGAAGCCATCGCATAAACTTCACCTTCCACCGCAGAAAACCAAAAGGTATCAGAAAATGTGAAACAAAGTGCACCAACAGTTCCTGCAAATAAAACTGCAATCTCCTGACTCCTGGAAATCTCTTCAAAATCCTTATTGAAAAGCCTTCTCACCAAATGGGTGATGGTCCAAAATAAAAACAATATGGTAAATGCACTGAAAAGAGCAGACATTGCGTTAATCACTACCGAATAATGTGCTCCGTTTCCGAATGCAAACATTGCAGCAACAGCGCCTACCAATTGAAAAAGTGCTGCTCCGGGAGCATGGGTCACCTCAAGTTTTACCGCAGAGGAAATATATTCGCCGCAATCCCAAAAACTGAAATTGGGTTCAATGGTTGAAAGATAGGTGAAAAAGGCAATCACAAACATTACCCATCCCAAGACGGTGTTCCACTTTTTAAAGGTCCAGTTCTTCATAAATAGTTTTCAATCTTGCGAAAATAAGGTTTTTCGTTTATTCTATTCAGATTTTAACAAAAAATTAAGTTGTGGCGTGATTTTTGCCTTACCAATCCGAATGTTGCTGCCCAATATGGTCTCATTACTATGTTTAGGATAGCAAATGCTATATTCTATTGTTGAGTTACTATTTTTTTAGTATTTTTGCAAATGGATTTATTGAGAAAAATGACGAAAAATGACTAATGTTTACGAAAACATTCTAGGCTTAATCGGCAATACTCCAATGGTCAAACTGAATACGGTGACCAAGGATATTCCGGCAACTGTTTATGCCAAATTAGAATCCTATAATCCAGGACATTCCACCAAAGACAGAATCGCAATACACATCATCGAAGCTGCCGAAGAAAAGGGCTTATTAAAACCCGGATCCACGGTGGTTGAAACCACTTCAGGAAACACCGGTTTCTCACTTGCGATGGTCTGTATCATCAAAGGATACCAATGTATTTTGGCGGTAAGCGACAAAACAAAAGCGGAAAAAATTGCCTATTTAAAAGCACTTGGAGCTACCGTTTACATTTGTCCCGCAAATGTCCCTGCAGATGATCCCCGATCTTACTACGAGGTTGCAAAGAGAATTCACGAGGAAACTCCGGGATCGATCTATATCAATCAATATTTCAACGAACTGAATGTGGATGCACATTACAGAACTACAGGTCCGGAAATCTGGGAACAGACCGAGGGAAAAATCACCCACCTGATTGCCTGCACGGGAACTGGAGGGACGCTTTCTGGCTCTGCAAAATATTTAAAGGAAAAAAATCCCAATATCAAGATTATCGGAGTGGATGCCTCTGGATCTATTCTCAAAGGGTTTCACGATACCGGAGAAATCAACAAAGATGAAATCCACCCGTATCAAATCGAGGGAATGGGAAAAAACCTGATTCCTTCAGCACTCCATTTTGACCTCGTGGATGAATTCGTAAGAGTTAATGACGAAATGTCCGCATACCGAACTAGGGAAATCGCTCTGAAAGAGGCAATAATGGGAGGTTATACCACCGGAGCTGTAGTTCAGGGATTGGTTCAATATGCCAATGCACACGAACTTTCCAATGAAGACGTGGTGGTTGCCATTTTCCCGGACCACGGTTCCAGGTACATCACCAAAGTTTATAGTGATAAATGGATGGCAGAACAAGGTTTCCTAAACAATTGTGTACACAATTACGAAGAAGTTTTCAAAACAGAATTCGTGAAATAACAAAATAAGATCCTAACTTGAAACCTTTTGTTTAAACGCAAAAGGTTTTTATTTGATTTCAGATTTCGTTAACTTTGTTGATTACTTTTAAAACTAAAATTACTTATTATAATGATAGATATTTTTGACCGGCTCAAAGAAAACCCCGGTCCATTGGGACAGTTTGCAGATTATGGTGAAGGTTATTTTGTTTTTCCAAAACTGGAAGGTAAGATTGGACCCAGAATGAAGTTCCATGGAAAAGAGGTGATTTTTTGGAGTGCCAATGATTATCTTGGACTCTGTAACCACCCCGAAGTTTTAAAGGCCGACGCAGACGCTGCCGCAGAATATGGAATGTTTTATCCAATGGGAGCAAGAGCCATGTCGGGCGAAACTGAGCAACATCAACAATTAGAAAAAGAACTTGCGGAATTCGTGGGAAAAGAGGCTGCTTATCTGCTGAACTTTGGTTATCAGGGAATGGTTTCCACCATAGATGCGCTGGTTTCCAGACATGATGTAATTGTGTACGATTCAGATGCCCATGCTTGTATTGTGGACGGAGTTCGGCTCCATATGGGGAAAAGCTTCATGTTCAGACATAATGATGTAGAAAGTCTGGAAAAAAACCTGGAAAGAGCGACCAAGGTTGCAGAGGAACAAGGCGGCGGAATTCTGGTGGTTACTGAAGGAGTTTTCGGGATGCGCGGTGAACAGGGAAAACTGAAAGAAATCTGTGCATTAAAAGATAAATTCCGTTTCAGACTCTTGGTTGATGATGCCCATGGATTCGGAACCTTAGGAAAAACAGGAGCAGGAGCAGGTGAAGAACAAGGGTGTCAAGACCAAATCGATATTTACTTTTCCACTTTTGCGAAATCGATGGCAGGATTTGGAGCTTTCATCGCAGGTGACAAAAATATCATTAGAATTTTAAAATATAATTTACGTTCGCAGGTTTTTGCAAAATCATTGACGATGCCTATGGTAATCGGTGGTCTGAAGAGATTGGAACTCCTCCGTTCAAGACCGGAAATCAAGGAAAAACTTTGGTACAACGTCCATAAACTGCAGAACGGTTTGCGGGAAAGAGGATTCAATCTGGGAAATACCAACACCTGTGTCACCCCAGTCTTCATGGAAGGAACACCGGTGGAAGCAACCCTGCTTTCCAGAGATTTGAGAGAGAATTACGGAATATTCACCTCAGTGGTGGTCTATCCGGTGATTCCCAAAGGCATGATTTTATTGCGTTTGATCCCTACGGCTTCCCACACCGATTCAGAAATAGACGAAACCCTGGCCGCCTTTGAAAGCATCCACGAAAAATTGGTTTCCGGCGCTTACAGAGAGCAGGCGGAGAAACTTTTAGCGGAACAGAATTTATCCTTTAAGGAAATTTAGAATTTTTCAAAAACATCAATAAGAACCGTTTGAAAAATTCAAGCGGTTTTTTTATCACATCAAATGAAGGAAAAATTTCATTTTCAACACTTAATCTTAAACATTAACCAAACATCATGAAACAGATATTAATCACCAAAAACGATTACACCAGAATTCATCAGGCAATTACCAATGCGAAACAGAGCAACTCCATCAAGAAAGAGGAAGCGGAGAAACTGCTCACCGAACTCCATTCCGCAAAAGTGGTGAAATCTGAAGAAATCCCGGGAGATGTGGTGACCATGAACTCTATCGTGAAATTTCATTTTGAAAACAACAATAAAGAAATGCAGTTTCAAATCGTATATCCCAACCAGGCGGATTTCAAAAACGGTAAAGTTTCTATTTTTTCCCCGGTAGCAGCGGCCTTAATCGGTTACAGAGTCCATGACGAAATCGACTGGTTGGTTCCTTCTGGGGCAACAAAAATCATTATCGACGAAATTATTTATCAGCCGGAATCGGCAGGAGATCTGGATCTGTAGTCATTGGTGGAAAAGACCGTTTCAGCCTTTTTAGATGGATTTTTTTTGGGTTTCCGGTGATTCAGTTTGCGCCTCTGCAATTTCCAGCTTAGAGAGGCGTGGCTGCAACAGTTTTGCGATGATTCCGGTCCACCCGGTTTGATGAGAAGCTCCCACTCCTCTTCCGCTGTCTCCGTGAAAATATTCGTAAAACAGAATATAATCCTTAAAATTCTCGTCCTCTTGAAATTTCGGATATTGACCATTAAAAGGTCTTTTTCCGTTTTTGTCCTTTAAAAATATACCCGCAAGGCGTTTGCTCAGAAAATCGGCAATCTCGTCCAGATTCAGGTATTTTCCGCTTCCTGTGGGACATTCCACTTTAAAGTCGGGACTGTAATAAAAGAAAAACCGTTGCAGACTTTCGATGATCAGCGAATTGACCGGAAACCAAATGGGTCCGCGCCAGTTGCTGTTTCCGCCGAATATTCCAGAATCGCTTTCTGCAGGTAGATACCTCACTGAATAGTTGATGTCATTGAGCCTTAAAGTAAATGGATTTTCTTCATATTCCTTGGACAAAGCCCGAATTCCGAAATCGCTCAAAAAAGCTTTTTCATCAAGCATCCGTTGTAATAATTTTTTCAAACGGTGTCCCCGCAGCAGCGAAAGCAAATGCTTGGATTCGTTTCCTTTGACCTGCCAGTGAGAAACAAGTGCGGCAAGTTCAGGCTTATTTTCCAGAACCCAATCCATTCTTTCTTTAAATCTTGGTAACTGTTCCACGATTTCATCCTCAATCACCTCTACCGCAAACATGGGAATTAGCCCCACAATAGTTCTGATTCTCAAAAACATACTTGTTCCGTCATCCGCCGAAAGTGCATCATAGAAAAATTCATCTTCATCATCCCAGAGCGAAAATTTGCTTTCACCCATATTGTCTAAAGCATCGGCAATACTCAGAAAATGTTCAAAGAATTTGGTAGCGAGGTCTTCATATACTTTGTTATAAAGTGCTAATTCCAATGCAATCCTCATCATATTGAGTGCAAACATCGCCATCCAACTCGTTCCATCGGCTTGCTCCAATCGCTCTCCGGTAGGTAATGACTGATTTCTGTCGAAAACACCTATATTGTCGAGTCCCAAAAATCCACCCTCGAAAATATTGTTTCCATTGCTGTCTTTTTTGTTTACCCACCATGTAAAGTTCATCAACAGTTTTTGATAGACCCCTTCCAGAAATTCCAGATCTGGTTTTCCATTTAATTTTTCATCGATTTTAAAAACCCGGAATGCTGCCCATGCGTGAACAGGCGGATTTACATCAGAGAAATTCCATTCGTAGGCAGGAAGCTGACCATTGGGATGCATGAACCATTCTAAAGTCAGAAGTTTCAGCTGCTGTTTTGCAAAATCCGGGTCTATCAAAGAAAAACTAATCGTGTGAAAGGCTAGATCCCAGGTCGCAAACCACGGATATTCCCATTTGTCGGGCATTGAAATAATATCGAAAGCATTGAAATTTTTCCATTGAAAATTACGGATTTTTTCACGGGTTTTGGGCGGCGCTATTTCTGCGGGGTCGCCTTTCAGCCATTTTTCTACATTGTAATGATAGAATTGTTTGCTCCACAACATCCCTGCAAACGCCTGTCTTTGCACGAGTTTTTCATCTTCAGAACCAATTCCTTTTTGAATATCTGTATAAAAATCGTCTGCTTCTTTCTTCCTTAAACCAAAAATTTCATCGAAATCCCGGAATGGTTCATCCAATTCTTTATCGCTTAATCTGAATTGAAAAACCTGAGTGGAATGGGCAGCAATTATTTGATCAATAATAATACTCGCCTTTGTTCCGAACAGTTTGGGATTAATGCTTTCCTGATTTCCATTGATGACAAATTCATTGATCCCGTCTTTACAAAACTTCCCGGAGTTGGGTTGCCGATATAGTTCTTTGTCGTTTGTTTCATTTTCGCAAAACGCAGTGGTTCCTGAACTTTTCGAATAAAAATTTTTTATTCCAACCTCCTTATGTTCTATAGAAACGGTATTTTCACCTCTCGCTGAAAGTTGCGGTTTGTAGTGGTCGTATCCCCAACTCCAGGTATTTCTGAACCAAATGGTCGGCAACAAAACCAGCGGCGAATCATTTTCAGATTTGTTCACTACACTGATTTTCACCAGAATATCCTCCTGCGATTCTTTGGCGTATTCAATGAAAATATCGAAATATTCATCATGGTCAAAAATTCCGGTATCAATCAATTCAAACTCCGGATTTTCCTTTCCGGCCTGCGCATTTTTTTGAATCAGTTCATCGTAGGGAAATGCGCTCTGGGGATATTTGTACAGCATTTTCATGTAGGAATGGGTGGGAACATTATCCAGATAATAATAATATTCCTTCACATCTTCACCGTGATTTCCCTGGCCGTTCGTCAGACCAAAGAGCCGTTCCTTCACCATTTTGTCCTTTTTATTCCATAGTCCGAGTGAAAAAACCAGAAACTGCTTGTCATCACAAATTCCGCAGATCCCTTCTTCGCCCCATCTGTAGGTTTTGGCTTCTGCAGAATCATGATCGGTGTAGTTCCAGGCGTCGCCATTTGCACTGTAATCTTCGCGAACGAGCCCCCATTCGCGGTTGCTTACATAGGGACCCCATTTTTTCCAGGAAATATCGGGAAGGCGGATTTTTTCGGAATTCATGATTGTAATTGTTGATGTTTTTCTTAGGAACGCGCTAAAAGTGCGTTCCTACGTTAACCGCCGGTAGAGAACGATTCAAAAGTCGTCATCGCGCCATCAATAAAAATGGAGGTTCCGGTGATGTAGTCGGATTGGTCGCTTGCCAGGAAAACAGCGAGATTTCCTATGTCTTCAGGTTGTCCGATTCTGTCGTAGGGAATGAGTTTTAATAATGATTCTAATGCTTCAGGAGTATTCCACGCATTCGCATTGATAGGCGTCTGAATTGCTCCCGGACAAATGGAGTTCACGCGGATTTTCTTACCACCATATTCTTGTGCCAAAGTCTGCATCAACATCCTGATTGCACCTTTGCTTGAAGCGTAATTCGCATGTCCCGACCAAGGAATGATTTCATGAACGGATGAAATATGGATGATTTTTCCACAGGCGATGGAACGTGAAAGATCGATTCCTCTTCTTAAAAATTCTTTAATGGCTTCTCTCGCGCATAAAAAATTTCCGGTCAGGTTCACTCCGATGACGGCATTCCATTGGTCAATCGTCATTTCCGTGAATTTTGCATCCTTCTGGATTCCGGCGTTGTTGACCAAAATATCCACTGTTCCGAATTGTGAAACCACATCCTGAAACATTTTCACTACTTGGTCTTCTTTGGAAACATCGCACATGCAGATGATTCCGTTTCCGCCACGATCTGTGATTTCCTTTAAAACCGAATCGGCTTGCTGAGCAGCACCTTCAAAAGGATAATTGACGATAACGGTTGCACCCGATTCTGCCATGGACTTTGCGATTCCTGCACCGATTCCGCTTGAAGCACCGGTGATGATGGCGACCTGATTTTTAAGGGAAACTTCCATTATGATTGGGGATTAGCGGTTCAAAATAGTCTTTATTAAACTCAAAGTTAGCAGAAAGTATCGAGCCAAACCAGAAATAAAGAATTAAAGTTTTGTTAAAAATTATTTAAAGTCACAGATTTTTTATTTGATTTCCGCAAAAAAAGAATAAAAAAAATTCCCGAAAAACCAATTTCGGGAATCTTAATATTGCGCTCAAGGAAAATTACTCTGCCAGAATAATCCCTTTGTTATGATTAAATTCAATCACTCCACTTTTAACAGGGAAAGAATAGACACTGTCTTTTTCGTTTTCCTTAGTGAAATGTTTGGCGAAGTTTTCATCAATCGTATTGGTGTACACTTTCACTTTTCCACCAACCAATGAAGCCACAATCGCCGCGTGATCTCTCTTGATATGGAAATCGCCATTTTTTCCGGGAAGAAGAACTGAATCCACCTCACCTTCAAAAACCACAAATTCCGGAGTTAATATCTTAATATTCATTTTTCTTAGACTTTAAGAATATAGAGAAAAGAAAAAAGGCAATTACAGGCACTTTATTCTTAATTCAATTTTCTGATTATGCGTTTTCCGCCAACATTTTCTCTCCGTGTTCGATCGCTTCCTCAATGGTTCCTTTCAAGTTGAAAGCCGCTTCCGGAAGGTGATCCAACTCACCGTCGATAATCATGTTGAATCCTTTGATGGTGTCTTTGATGTCCACCAACGCTCCTTTCAAACCGGTAAACTGCTCTGCAACGTGGAACGGCTGAGAAAGGAATCTCTGCACTTTTCTAGCACGGTAAACTGCCAGTTTATCTTCTTCTGAAAGTTCTTCCATCCCAAGAATCGCGATGATATCCTGCAATGCTTTGTATTTCTGAAGGATTTCTTTCACTCTCTGAGCACAGTCGTAGTGTTCGTCACCCAAAATTTCAGGAGTCAGGATTCTTGAAGTTGAAGCCAATGGATCCACCGCCGGATAAATACCCAATGAAGCAATTTTTCTATCCAATACAGTAGTTGCATCCAAGTGGGCAAAAGTGGTTGCCGGAGCCGGGTCAGTCAAGTCATCCGCAGGAACGTAGATTGCCTGAACGGAAGTAATGGAACCGTTTTTGGTGGAAGTAATTCTTTCCTGCATCGCACCCATTTCAGAAGCCAAAGTCGGTTGATAACCTACCGCAGATGGCATCCTTCCCAAAAGTGCAGACACCTCAGAACCTGCCTGTGTAAAACGGAAGATGTTGTCAACAAAGAACAAAACGTCTCTTCCCTGTCCTTGTCCGTCACCGTCACGGAAATATTCTGCGATCGTCAAACCCGAAAGTGCAACTCTTGCTCTTGCTCCAGGTGGCTCGTTCATCTGTCCGAAAACGAAAGTACACTTGGAGTCTTTCATTTCTTCAAGATTTACTTTAGACAAATCCCATCCTCCTTCTTCCATGGAGTGCATGAACTCGTCACCATATTTAATAATGCCTGATTCCAGCATTTCTCTCAAAAGGTCGTTTCCTTCTCTGGTTCTTTCACCAACACCTGCGAAAACGGAAAGTCCACCGTGTCCTTTGGCGATATTGTTGATCAATTCTTGGATCAGTACCGTTTTACCAACACCTGCTCCACCGAACAAACCGATTTTACCACCTTTTGCATAAGGCTCAACAAGGTCGATTACTTTAATTCCGGTGAAAAGAACTTCCGCAGAAGTGGAAAGCTGGTCAAATTTTGGCGCTTCTCTGTGGATCGGCAAACCTGCATCCTTTGAAACAGGCTGGATTCCGTCTATCGCATCTCCCACTACGTTAAACAATCTTCCATATACTCCGTCGCCTGTCGGCATGACGATTTGTTGCCCGGAACCGATCACTTCCTGACCTCTCTGAAGTCCATCTGTAGCGTCCATCGCGATACATCTCACGGAATCTTCACCGATATGTTGTTCAACTTCAAGTACAAGTTTTGTCCCATCGTGCTTCGTGATTTCCAAAGCGTCATAAATCTTTGGAAGTGCTTCTGCATCTGCAAAAACCACGTCGATAACCGGACCGATAATTTGAGAAATTTTTCCTTTAATCTGGTTTGCCATTACTAAATTTTTTCGTGTGTGCAAATATAGTGATATTTGGCAAATCTGCAATTGGGATTTTAAAAGATTTTTGTCATGGATTTGGGCGGGAAAATGGGAGAAGATTTTAGAACTTTTGAAAATGAATGAGGGAATTTGGGGAAGACCGCTCACAATTAATTGCAATTGCGAGAAAAAAAGAATTTTGTGATATTTGCAGGAAGAAATTCCCATGGAGTTCGAGAATATTGAAAATACTTTTTTTCAGCTCCGAGGTCTAAGTGAAGTGCCGGATTTTGATCCTGCTATGCTTTATGATGTTGAAACACGGGTTTTGAATCACATAGTCAAAAGAAATCTCTTTATTTTCCCTGATGATTGTATGTTCAGACTCCCTGAAAAAGAATGGAATAATAGGTCATCACCTTTTATGATGAATCCCTTCGGACGCCGACCTGGAAACGCTTTTCCATATCCTTTTGCAGAACATGCAGTCACCATGCTCGCAAATGTTCTGAAAACTGAAAGAGCGGGACAAACGGGTATTTCAATATTGAGCGCATTTATTAGGTAAAATAAGTGGTAAAAAATTATTCAGAATCGTCTGAAAACATAAAAATCTTGAAAGCAAATATGATCAACATTTTAAAGATGCCTACAAAGCAGTCAACTGTCTACTAAATAAAGGAAAAAAGAAAATGAACAGCGGGAAAGAACAAAAATCGGCTTCAAGAAATAACAAGTTTTGAAAATCATCAGCAATTTAGACGAATACCAATCAGAAACTCCTTTGGCTTTATCCATCGGAATGTTTGACGGTGTGCACAAAGGGCATCAAAGCATCATCACAAAACTCAACCAAATCGCGGCAGAGAAAAATCTGGAAACGGCGGTGTTTACCTTTTGGCCACATCCGCGAACTATTTTCAATCCAAATGATGATCTGAAACTTCTGAACACCATCGAAGAAAAAACCTATCTGCTCGAAAAAAATGGAGTGCAGAACTTGGTGCTGAAGGAATTCGACGAAGCTTTCAGGAATTTGACCGGAGAAGAATTCGTGAAGCAGATTTTGGTGGAAAAACTTCACGTGAAACACCTCATCGTAGGCTATGACCACACCTTCGGCAAAAATAAGAGCGGCGACTATCAACTGTTAGAAAAAATGGCGCCCAAATTTGGTTTTGAAGTGGAACAGGTGAACGCTGTGGATTTCAAGGACAAACACATCAGTTCCACGCAGATAAGAAATGCTTTAAACGAAGGAAACGTGAAGGAGGCTGCGGAAATGTTGGGTTACGTTTATTCTGTTTCAGGCAAAGTTGTTGACGGCAAAAAAATCGGCAGGACGATCGGTTATCCCACGGCAAACATCTCAGTTCATCCCATGAAACTTTTACCGAAAAAAGGCGCCTACATTGTGGATGTTTTCGCGAAGAAGAAGCAACTTCAGGGAATGTTGAGCATAGGGACCAATCCCACTGTTGACGGGAATTCACTTTCCACAGAGGTTTATATTCTGGATTTTGATGACGATATTTATGGTGAAGAAATCTCAGTCAATTTCAGGGAATTCCTTCATGATGAAATCAAGTTTGAAAGCTTGGAAAAACTCATCGAAAGGTTGGACGAGGATAAAAAACTGACTGAAGCGTTTTTCTGTTAGGAGTTCATCACTTCTTCCCTTTTCGCCTTTGTCAATGAGGAAAAAACAAGATCATAGGAAGAATCCACCAGTTTCAAAATCAGATTCCTTTTCAGACCTTCGCAAACCACTGTATTCCAATGCGTTTTACTCATGTGATACGCACCGGTAATCTGCGGATGTCGCTCGCGAAGTTCCTCGCTCCATTCGGGATCGGTTTTCACGGAGATGGTCAGTGGCTGTTTTTCCAGAGGAATCAGCATAAACATTTTTCCGCCCACTTTCAGAACCAGGGTTTCTTCATTGAACGGAAAGGTTTCCTCCACTCCTTTTTTGGCGTTGCAATATTCTAGTAATTCATGAATTTCCATTATTACTGCTGTTTATAGGCTAAAACCTGATTTTCGACTTTCAGGATTTTTTCCACAAATGATTTAAAGTGTGGATAGTCTTTATGTGAAATATCGTCCCAAGGTGTGGTTGCAGTTCTGCGAATCACTAATTTGTTTGGTGCTTCCAATTTATAGTCTATTCTGTATTCAAATCCATTAAAACTAAATTGTTCGGGTTTTGGAACTTCTATAAAATAGGCATTTTCCGGCAATAACATTGTGATCTGCTCATCATATTGATCCTGAGTTTCATACATTACATACTTCAAATTGTTAGTCCGGTTTTCAGTGGCTACAATTTCTTTGGTCAAGGGACTGGTCACCAAAGGAACTTTTACAATTTTCATATTTCCTACCGATTGCGGAATCTCATTTAGGGTATAATTTACTTCATAAGATATTGGTTTTGGGCCCAAGTCTTTTCCTGAAAGCAAATACACGGAGTTTACTTTTGCTACGCTGTTTAGAACTCCACCATAAGTTTCCTCAAAATATTTTTTCTTTTCCTGTTCGGTTTTGTCGCCAGCAAAGAACTCGTTGAAAAAAGCCTTGCCTTCTCCATTTAAAAATTGTCTGGTCTTATAGCTAGGTTCATCTTTCCGGAAATCGACTTCAGTTTCAGTTTTATAGATATTTGGAATATTGTTGGATGAAGGAATTTCGAAAATTTTTGACTCAGTATTCAAGGACTTATCCCCGTTTACAACTAAGGCTTTCGCATTATAAAGTGTTTTTACTTTAGAATTAAAAGGCAAGTGTTTGTCCGTCATCTCAATATAGTAAGTCTTACCGTCTAGAAAAGTTTGCACGACGCAGTGGTTAAAACTCATATTGGGAAGCAACATATTGCTGTCTGCATAATTTTTAGTTTGCACAAGGACCATATTTGATTTGATTCCAGCCTGCTTACCGAGAACCACGAATAATGCGGAAAGATCTTTGCAGTCACCAAGTTTTGTAACTAAAGTTTTTGATGGTTTTTGTGGAATATAGCCACTCTGCCGGAAATCCACAGAGCTGTAATTGATATTTTTCTGAATGTATTCATAAATCTTTTCTGCCTTTTCATAATCGGTCATACCTGAGAAAACAGTCGGAAAAATTTCATTAAACGATTTGTTGGTCGTGTTGTCGGTCACCATGTTCTTTTTGATGAGATCGGCATACCAGTCTGCAATCACTGTCCAAGAACCGATTGAATTCACAGTCATCGAAGTTGCCAGGTCATTGTAACTCGGGCTGTAGTTTTCATTTAAAGTCAGCTCGTTCATCATTTCCTTTTTCCAGGTTTGAAAAACTTTGCCGTTTATTCTTTTCGTGGTCGAAGGAATATCGCCGTTGTAACTGGCCATCTGCATCTTAGTATCTTGCGGGGTGATTACCGTGAAAACCGATTCTACGACAGGATAATGGGAATTAAAATAGGACGAAAGATGGAAATCCTTATAAAAACGTCCTGCACCACGATCCATCCATTCCGTCTGAATCAACGCTACATCTCCCACGTCAATATTGGTAAAGACGATTTGACCATTTGACTTCTCAGCAGGTACGATGGTTCCGTTGGCTTTATACATTTCTGCCTTCAAAATACTTCTACCGTCACCCACGTAATATTCCTTTAGTTCATCGATTCCAGTTTTCGAGGTCACTTCATACAGATAGGAACTTCTTGATTTGTAGCCACCTTCTGGGAAAACATTTACAATATATTCGTCCAAAAGTGTTGTGATCCCTTTCTCTCCTCTCAATTTGCTGTTCCGTCTTTCTTTGATCATTTTAGTGAAGTCTGTAATTGCTGCAATACTGATTTCGTCCTCTTTTGCGCCCAAATGCTTTTGGAGCTCAAGCAGTTCAGTATTTCCCGAATAATGAGAAAGTGAATTTGCGGCAAATTTAAGGGCATCATCTTTTTTGTTTTGTTTTGCAAAAACATCCGCTTTTGCTGCCATTACCGTGAAAGAATATGGGAAATTAGCAAGCGCTTCATCCAGTTCCTGCATCACTTCCGGATTTTGGAGCTGATCGAGCATCAATGCTGCTTTACCTTTCCTAAAGCTGTTCACAGAAGGGTAAACTCCGATATATTCTTGGAAAAGTTTTCGATTGTCTTCAGTTCGGTTTGCTCCTTTATAAAGATCCGATAAATAAAACATCGCCGAGATGTTGATCCTTTTACTTAAGAAATCCTCGAAACTGGTAATCAATTTGGTGTTATCAACTTGGTCCAGGTTTTCCATGGGTGCCACAATGGTAAAGAAAGTCTCATTATTATGCATGTTCGCCCTAAAATTCTTAACCAGACTGATCATGGTAGGAATGTCTCTTTTTTTGGCAGCTGCGACAGCTAGAAACAGGTCAGCGAAATGGTGCGCTTTTGTTTTCTTTAAAATTTGTGCTTTTTCTTCAATTTCCGCAATCGATGCTTCATTGACCCAATGATCCTCCTGCATACTCATCAGCGGTACCAGGTAATGTGTGGGATCGTGAACCTGTACACTTTTCAAAACCTCGTCGCTTTTCGCACCGTCTCCAGTACTTACATAATATTTACTCAGCATCATTTTTAGCAGGGTGGAATTGGGATATTTTTTCAGTAGATCCTCCACTACTTCCCTGGATTGTTCGTACTGCTCATTGACAAGGTACCCGTTTGCGAGCAGCAATTTGAAATAGGTTTTATTCGGACTATCTGCAATTTTACCTTTCAGCATATTTTCAAATCGTAGTGGTTGCTCAATGGGATTAAGTTGAGCAAGTGAGCTTCTCTTATACTCTTGAAAAGTGTCAAAATAAGTGAGGTCAGCAATCTTATGATAATCTTTATCATAAAAGACCGCCATATAAGACGTGAAATCATTCTTCAATTCCAGCTTCAGCAAAAGTCTGTTCATTCCCTTCGGCAACAGGACTTCTATCAGATGAGATCCGGGATTGGTGTAGCCTTCCTTGGTGGTAGATAGTATCTCCGCATCATTCAAAAAGACTTTATATTCAGTGTTGATATTGGTTTCTAGCAAAACTCTTCGTTCAGCAGGATTCTGAATAAAACTTTGAGCATAAACAATCCCTTCTCCGTATTCTTTTTCGTTCATCAGATATTCGAAACCATCTACCAATTTCCATTTCGGGTTGTACCAATTTACTATTCCCAAACTATTGGCATTAAAAGCTTTATCGTTCTTTGCATATTGTTCAGGTTCATATTCTATATCCAAACCGCTGCCATTCAGATTCTCAAAAACGCCTGCTCTTTGCCATTTATTGACATGTCCCATCTTGGCGACTTCCCTTTCTACGGCAGAATAATTTTTCCGGTTTCGGTCCAAAGCGGATTTATAGGATAAGACAAAATTCTCATTCTGAAATTTTGGGCTGTCTGCCAAAAGGTCAATCTTTCGGTAAGAGAGATCATCAAAACCATAGTCACTCGCATCACCAAAGATGAAGCGGTGTTTGGACATGGAAAAAAGATAATTAGCATCTTCGTTTAGAGCCAGGTAATTCTTAATAAAGGTTTCATCAAAATTGAATTCTCCCATTTCTTCGTCAATCATGGCATCCAGCAATAAAAACTCAAAATTGGTAGTTTTCTTGGAAGCCAGATTTTTGTCAAAAAGTGATCTCGCTTCAGTTCGTTTATTGTTCAGCAACAGGTCCCAAATTTTGTCCTCCATCTTCTGCGAAAACCCAGCACCATAAACAAACACGAAAATTGCCAATAGTAGATTTTTCATATCAATTTTAAATAAGTTTTATTCCTGAATAAATTTTGTTAAATTTAAGTTAATTATTTATTTGTGGCAATAGTTGCGAAAAAAGAGCATCTTTGTTTTTGGACATTCATTTTTTTGCAAAGATTTTGTAATTTTAAATCATTAATGTCATTGCAACTTAAAGTGTCAGCAAAATGAAAGCACTCGTCATCGGCGCAACTGGCGCTACCGGAAAAGATTTGGTGAACAATCTCCTGCAGGACCAAGATTTCCAGGAGGTGGATATCTTCGTGAGGAAACCTCTGGCAATGGAGCATCCAAAGCTGAAGATCCATGTGGTGAATTTTGAAAAACCTGAAGAATGGAAAGATTGGGTGAAAGGTGATGTGGCGTTCTCCTGTTTGGGAACCACCCTGAAAAAGGCGGGAAGCAAGGAAGCACAAAGAAAAGTGGATTTCGGGTATCAGTATGATTTTGCCAAAACTGCCAAAGAAAATGAAGTGGAAGATTATATTTTGGTTTCTTCATACGGAGCAAATCCAAAATCCAAAATTTTCTACTCCCGCATTAAGGGCGAACTGGAGCAGGCTGTAAAAAACCTTCACTTCAGCAAAATCACCATCTTCCAACCGGGAATGCTCGAAAGAAAAAACACGGATCGCACTGGCGAAGTCCTGGGAGAAAAAATCATCAAGTTTGCGAACAGACTTGGCATCTTCAAAAGCCAGAAACCGCTACCTACTGCAGTATTGGCACAAGCGATGGTGAACGCTGCGAAAATCAAAACCTATGGATACTCCAAAATTAAACTCGGATGCATTTTCAGTTTTGCCGGAAAAAAAAACGAATAAGAATTCCGTTTAAAGGTTAATAAAGCCTTAACATTATTCCACTATTTTCCCAATCATTTCAACGGATATTTGGATGATTTTTTTCGCCGTTGAATTCCACTGCATTTTCCTTCCGGATTGATATCGAAAGTGAAGATCCGGTTTTTCAACCTGCATAGCCGTCTAAACCGGAATATAATGGATGAAAAAGAATTGACCCCCTTAAAAGTTAAAAAGTATCGTTTATCTTTGCGCCTAAAATTAAAAAATGAAAAAGATATTTACAGCATTTGCACTGGTTTTTTTACTCTCATTAAACGCTCAGAATTTATTAATCAATGGTAGTTTTGAAAATTGGACTTCCGGAAATTCCGACGGCTGGATTGGCTCAGCAACCAATTTGGGAATTGCAGGCATCAGCGAATCCACAGATGCACAAGACGGCTTAAAATCGATCAGACTGGAAAACTCATCAACGACTCACAAAAGATTTACTTCCCAGTCAGTCCATTTAACCGCAGATACCAACTATATTTTAACCTTTTATGTAAAAGGAAGTGGGGAGGTAAGAAATGCATGGTTTGGGACCGATTACTCGGCGTATTCTGCCTATTCTGCGGCTGGTCCGGATTGGCAAAAAATCACCTACAAGTTTACAACCGGAACCGCTGCAACTGGATCCGAAATCATCTTTTCTGTTAGGAATACCGGAGCTGACGGACTTTTAATCGACAATGCGGTATTACTCATTGACACCGGTGGACAATTGGGTGTAAATGATTTTGAAAAAGACTCAGTCTCAGTGAGCACAAATTGGACACACCTCGCCAACTTTAACACAAAAGGAAATGCCCAGGTAGAAATCTACAACTTAAATGGCCAGTTGATGAAAACTGCCACCGGTAGCAATAATTTTGCTGTGGATGTGAGTTTTCTGCCAAAAGGAGTTTATGCTGTGAAAATCACTGTGGATGGAAAAACAACCATCAGAAAAGCCATCAAAAAACAGTAAGCGACACCCTTAAAAAGGCTCATTCAAATTAGCATTTACCTGCTGTTCACGATTTTGTCTGTTCGTTTTCCAACCGGTCATTGAAATCGTTTTAATATCATTTTCGATGGTTCAGCATTAAAAGAACCGCTCCAAAATCAATTGGAGCGGTTCTTTTATCTGATATGTTCAAGTCTAAAACTTGATCACCTCTTTCATTTTTTCGTTTTCTTCGTTCACCAAATCATCGTCAACCAGGATTTTTCCTGAATGTTCATCAATGATGATCTTCTTTCTCTGCGCAATTTCCATTTGTTTTTGTGGAGGAATTGTGAAGAAGGATCCTTTTGGCGCACCCCTTTCCAAACCTACCACCGCAAGTCCGTTTCTGGAACTGTTTCGGATTCTCTGGTATGATGCCAATAACCTTTCGTTAATATTTTTAGCGAATTCTTTGGATTTTTCCAATAGATATTCTTCTTCTTTCTGGGTTTCGGCAACCAAATTGTCAAGTTCTTCTTTCTTGAATTTCAAGTGCGTTTTCAGCTCGCCAATTTTAGTGTGGAGTTCATCCAGGGTTTCTTTCTTATGTGAAATTTTTGCACTGAATTCTTTGATTCTTTTTTCAGCCAGCTGAATTTCCAGTTCCTGGAATTCAATTTCTTTTCCAAGTGCCTCGAATTCTTTGTTATTCCGCACATTGTCCTGCTGACTCTTGTACTTTTCGATCAAAGATTTGGCATGGTTGATGACTTCGTTTTTATTCTTGATTTCATCTTCCTGTTCTTTGATTTCCGACTGAAATTTCTCAGCTCTTTTTTCAAGCCCTTCAATTTCAATTTCCAGATCTTCCACCTCAATCGGCAGTTCGCCTCTGGTGTTTCGGATTTCATCTAATCTGGAATCAATGATTTGCAGGTCATATAGAGCTCTTAGCTTGTCTTCAACAGAGATTTCTACAGTTTTCTTAGCCATATTTATAGAAAATAATTTACGGGGTTGGTTTTCTCGGTAGATTTTGAGACTGCAAATTTAGGAAAAATTTCCGACAAAATCTCAACTAATTGTTGGGTTACAAATTGTTCCGACTCAAAATGCCCGATGTCGCAGAGCAGCATTTTACCTGCCGACTGGAAGAAATCATGGTATTTCAGGTCGCCCGTCAAATAGGCATCGCATTGATTAGCCAAGGCTGCCGGAATTCCGCTCGCTCCACTTCCGCCCAAAACTCCTACCCTCTTGATTTTCTTTGAATTAAATCCAGAATGGCGGATTACTTTTAGCTCAAAAGTTTCTTTTACCCACTGCAGAAAATCCGGCTCCTCCATTTCGTATTCCAAATCGCCGAATCTTCCCAATCCCGAAAAATGGTTCTCATTTTCCAAACTGATGATTTGATAGGCAACCTCCTCGTAAGGATGTGCCGCTTTCATCGCAGTAGTAATTTGGTGCTGCTTAAAATTTTCAAAAATCACGGAAACCATTTCTTCATCGGCATTTTCGCGAATTCCAACTGAACCAGAAAAAGGGTTTGAACCTTCAATGGGTCTGAAACTTCCTTTTCCGGGAACCGAAAAACTGCACTCATCATAAAATCCGATATTTCCGGCACCCGCTCTGAATAAAGCGGTTTTTACTTGCTCCACAAAACCGTTCGGAACATACACTTCCAGTTTCTTCAGATTTTGCGCTTTCGGCATCAGAATTTTTTGGTCCTTTAAGCCCAAAGCTTCACAAATCCCAAAATTTACCCCGTAAAAATCATTGTCAAAAGCAGTGTGAACCGCATAAATTGCAATTTTGTTCTCGATGGCCTTCATCACCGATCGCTCTACATAATTCCTTCCTGTCAAGGATTTTAAGCCGGAAAAAACGATGGGGTGAAAAGCCACAATCAAATTATGATTTTTGCTGATGGCTTCATCCACCACATTTTCCAAAGCATCATGGCAGACCAGAATCCCGCTGAGTTGCCGATCCGGATTACCGCAAAGAAGTCCCACGTTATCAAATCCTTCTGCCTGTTTCAGGGGGAGTTTCTGCTCAAATTCATCTATGAATTCCTTAATGTTCATGTCCTCAAATTATTTGAACGAAGATAATCATTTGTCTTCATTTCACTAAGTTTGCACTGAACAATCTGAATGCTATGCAAAAAGAACATACGTATTTGCCCGAAAAAGTGCGTTGGAAAAGGAAGGTTTACAGGATTATCTTCAAGTCGGACACCAAAATGGGCCGGCTTTTTGACATTATCTTACTGCTGCTCATTGTAATCAGCACCTTTATTGTAATGATGGAAAGCGTCAAAGTATATGATGCCAAACTCCATAAAATCTTCATCGTGTTGGAAATCTTCATCAGCATTGTCTTCACGGTGGAATATTTACTTAGGATTATCACCATCAGAAATAAGCGGGAGTATATTTTCAGTTTTTTTGGCATCATTGATTTATTGGCGATTGTTCCATTTTATCTGAGTTTGTTTTTCCCGATCACCAAATATTTCCTCATTCTCCGGATGCTCCAGATGCTGAGGATTTTCCGGATTCTAAACCTTATGGATTTCATGAACGACGGATACCTGATTGTGAATGCGATGCGCAAAAGCTCCAGGAAGATCTACATATTTCTTTTGTTTCTCATGATTTTTTCGGTGATTTCCGGCTCCATTGTCTTTATGATCGAAGGAGGAAGACCGGGATTTGAAAGTATTCCCCAAAGTATATATTGGGCAGTAGTGACCGTCACCACGGTAGGTTATGGAGATGTGGCTCCTCATACTCCTTTGGGAAAACTGTTTTCAATCATCATGATGATTTCCGGATACGCAATCATCGCGACCGGGATTGTGACCAATGAAATGAGGAATAAATCAGGAATCAGGATGGCTTCCTGCAACCGATGTGGAAACAGTCACAATGATTCTGACGCAAGGTTTTGCAAAACTTGTGGCGAAAAACTTCCCATGGATGATTTACCGGAAACAGCATCCGGATCTAAACCCTAAATCTTTAGCAATTCGATGGTGCGTTCAGGGTTTTCTGAAGAAAAGACCGCATTTCCGGCCACCAAAACATCTGCTCCGGCGTCGAAAAGTTTCGCTGCATTTTCTATATGTACGCCGCCATCTACCTGTATCAAAGCCGTGGAATTATTAGTCAGGATCAAATCTTTGGTTTCTGCGATTTTCTTGTAGGTGTTTTCAATGAATTTTTGTCCGCCAAACCCTGGATTCACGCTCATCAACAAAACCAAATCCACATCCGCAATGATGTCTTCCAACATCAGAACCGGTGTTGCCGGATTGAGCACCACACCTGCTTTTGCTCCATTTTTCTGAATCAGGTCAATGGTTCGGTGCAAATGTACGCTTGCCTCGTAATGAACGGAAACCAGATCCGCACCCATTTCTATGAACTGTTCCGCATATTTTTCCGGTTCCACGATCATCAGATGCACATCCACGAATTTTTTAGAGAATTTTTGGATCGTCTTCATCACGGGGAAACCAAATGAAATATTGGGAACAAATCTTCCATCCATCACGTCCACATGAAGCCAATCTGCCTGTGAACGGTTCAGCATTTCTATATCTCTTTCCAAATTTCCGAAATCCGCCGAAAGCAGTGATGGCGCGATGAGTTTTGTTTTCATTGTTACTATTGTTTGTGAACTAAATTTATTTTTTGGTTAATTCCGCGACTTGTCCTTACAAATCACGCTGTCTTCCAGTTTTGCCAAAAGGCAGGCCTCTTCCGGATTAATGATATTTCAACTTCATTGTCGGTTTGATTTTCAGCAAAGTTTCATAGATCAACTGAATGACATTGGCTACATCTTCTTTCGCAACCATTTCTACCGTGGTATGCATATATCTTAAAGGCAAAGAAATCAGCGCGCTTGGTACTCCTCCGTTGGAATGGGCAAATGCGTCGGTATCGGTTCCGGTGGATCGGCTTGCGGCTGCTCTTTGAAAAGGAATTTTATTGGACTTTGCGGTTTCCACAACGAGTTCACGGATATTGTGGTGCACACTTGGCGCAAAGAAAATCACCGGTCCGTCACCGCATTTCTGGTCTCCTTCTTTTTTCTTTTCGATCATCGGGGTTGAAGTGTCGTGCGTGACGTCTGTAACAATTGCAATATTAGGTTTAATGGTGTCCGCAATCATATCTGCACCATAAAGTCCTACCTCCTCCTGCACCGAATTGGTGATATATAATCCGAAAGGGAGCTGTTTTTTATTCTGTTTTAAAAGTCTTGCCACTTCTGCGATCATAAATCCACCAATTCTGTTGTCCAGGGCTCTGCCCACAAAATAGCGGTCATTCAACTCAAAAAACTCGTCGGGATAAGTAATCATACTTCCCACAAAAACGCCTAAATCTTCTACCTCTTTTTTATTCTTCGCACCACAATCGATGAAGATATTTTCAATTTTAGGGACGGTTTCCTTTTCTGCACCGATTCTGGTATGAATGGCGGGCCAGCCGAAAACGCCTTTCACCACTCCTTTTTCACCATGGATGTGCACCACTTTTGAAGGTGCGATCATTTGGTCGGAGCCTCCGTTTCGGATGACGTAGATCAACCCATCATCGGTGATATAATTCACATACCATGAGATTTCATCGGCGTGAGCTTCAATGACAACTTTGAATTCCGCATCAGGATTCACGATTCCATAGCAGGTTCCGTAATGGTCAAATTCTACTTTATCGACAAAGGGCTTGATAAAGTCCATCCAAACCTTTTGACCACCATGTTCGTAACCGGTTGGTGAAGCGGTATTCAGATATTCTTCTAAGAATTTTAATGATTTATTTTCGAATTTCATAAAAAGGAATGAATTTTGCAGCGGTAAGCTTCGATTTAATTGGAAGTAAAAATAATGAAATTTAATAAATATGCTGTCTTTTTTCTTTTGTTTTCGGCTTTTTCGCTGAATGCTCAAGTGATTCAACAGCTGAAACCCATCAGTGAGTACCCCCCTGAACTTCTTCGCACTGACGAATTGGGGAACAAATACTATTATGATGAAATCCAAAAAGCGCGTGTCTATGAAATCAATGGTGAAAATGTGGTGGTCATGGACGAACTCGTGCTGCTCAATAAACCGAGGTTCAACAATAGCCTGGATCAAAATTACTACTACTTTCTAAACAAAAAACTCTACCGGGTTTACCCGCTTTTCCTCACCGCTTTGGAACAATACAGAGATATCCAAAAAGATATGCAGGATCTGGACAAACCCTCTAAAAGAAAATTCGTCAACGAAAAACAAAAAGAATTGGCCAGCCAGTATGAGCTTCAGCTTCGGGATCTGACCACCACTGAAGGCCGGGTTTTCGCGAAACTGATGTACCGTGCGACCGGAAAAAACGTGTATGAAATCATCAAAGAACTTCGCGGAGGATGGAGCGCTTTCTGGTGGAATGTGAAAGGAAATATTGCAGATGTGAGCATCAAGGATCCTTATGACCCGCATGCAGACCGAAGTGACCAATTTATTGAATCGCTGCTCCAGAGTAACTGGAACGCAGGATATTTGACACCCTATCCTGGATACCGCGATTTTAAAGTCAAAAAATAATTTCATGAATAAACTGATATCCAACCTCATTTTGATCACTGCGTTCCTCACCTTCAATTTTGGTTATTCCTGGGGAACCACGGGACACAGAATCGTTGCAGAGATTGCAGAAAATCACCTTTCAGGCCATGCGAAAAGGCAGCTCAAAAAAATTATTGGCGGGCAAAAACTGGCTTATTGGGCAAACTGGCCGGATTACATTAAAGCGGATACCACCGGAGTTTGGAAACCCACCGAGAAATGGCATTATGTGAACATCAATCCGCAACCCAACCGGAAAACGTTCACCGACTCTCTGATTGCTCAATCGGGACCGAATCTCTATACCCAGATTAAAACGCTTTCAGCGCAAATCAAAGACAAAAACACCTCCAAAAAAGATAAAGAAATTGCTCTGCGGTTCTTGATCCATCTGGTAGGAGACTTGGCGCAACCGCTTCATGTGGGGAGAGCAGAAGATTTAGGGGGAAATACCATCAAATTAAAATTTTTTGGGGACAACACCAACCTTCATTCGCTTTGGGACAGCAAATTGGTCGATTCTCAGAAATATAGTTTTTCGGAATATGCCAGGGTTTTGGATGTGAAATCAAAAGAAGAAAACCGCCAGATCCAATCGGGATCACTGGAAGACTGGTTCTTTGACAGCCACCAGATGGCCAACAGGATTTATTCGCAAACTGCGGCCGGCACCTCCTATTCTTATGATTACAACTACAAATTTCAGCCCTTATTGGAGCGGCAACTGCTTTACGGTGGACTGAGGCTCGCTAAAATCCTGAACGAAGTTTTATAAAAACCTTTCCTTCAGTTTCTCAAAAACAATCTTATCTATGGGAAGCGGAAACGGATTTTCGTCTTGCTGAATGGGCACCCATTCAATTCTTTCAATACAGGGATCCATCAGCAGAAATTCATCTTTATCGATGATTTCCACCAGATAATAAATGGTAAGCAGCTGCTCGTTATCCCGAAAACGCGAAACCAGAAAATCTTCCTGGGTATAGAGATGGTCAATGACCCGGATTTTGCAGTTCAATTCTTCGGCAAACTCGCGGTGAAGACAGTCAAGCGCGCCTTCGCCCAATTCCAGACCACCTCCCGGAAGCTTCATCAGATGTTCGCCGGCATATTCCTCATGCAGTGCCAGAACTCTTTGGTCCTTTACTGCTGCAGCATAAACCCTCACGTTTATTTTATCTATCATTTCAGATTTTTTTCTTCAAATTTATAAAATGTTTCGGGATACCGGATTCACGATCTGTGTTCAACTCAAAATCATCATCACACCAACACATCACCGCATCAGAACCGCATTGATCATTTCTCTTTTTCCAGGCGGTCCGTCCTTTTTCTCCACTTTAAAATCAAGTTCCTGCAAAATCCTGCGAACGCTTCCTTTCGACGCATAAGTGGTCAAAAGTCCGCCCTGTTCCATTTTGTCTGCCACCATTTCAAAAAGCGGCTTTTCCCACAGATCCGGCTGAACCCGTGCACCGAAACAATCATAGTAAACAAGGTCAATTGGCGGCAGATCCAGGTTCTTCAGCTCAAAAAAATCACATTGGTATTTGGTGAAAAAGAAGTTCGGCAAGATTTCATGCTTCACATTCCATGCACACTGGTGGAGTTTCTGATAATATTCGTTCATCTTCGGTTCATCAAAAAATGAATCATATCCCAATTCCTTAACTTCCGATTCATTTACGGGATATTTTTCGATCGTGAAATATTGAACAACATGATTTTTGTCATTTTTCAAAAACTCATCAATTGTCACCAAAACATTAAGACCTGTTCCAAAACCAAGTTCTAAAATATTAATTTCGGAATCATATTTTAATTTTAATCCATTTTTTATAAATACATGTTGCGCTTCCTGCATTGCACCATGATGAGAATGATAATTTTCATTCAAATCATTGATATATAACGTTTTACTACCATCCGAGGTTACTTTAACTTCTCTTTTCATGACAAATTTTTTCAAATTTAGCTTAAAATTTTTATATTTAAAAAATTATATTAAATTTGTAGAATACCAACAAAAATTTTAGAAATGATAATTCAAAAATCTACAAATCCGAGAATTTCAAGCTTTGATCCCAATAACTTCTCTTTCGGAAATACCTTTACCGACCACATGGTGATCTGCGAGTACGAAAACGGAAAATGGGGTGAAGTAAAAATTGTTCCCTACGGACCGCTGCCGTTCACTCCTGCAATGATGGGGGTTAATTATGGGCAGGCTTGTTTCGAAGGCATGAAGGCCTATAAAGATAAAGACGGACAGGTTTTTTTATTCAGACCTGAAAAGAACTTCTCCAGAATCAATAAATCTGCAACCAGACTCGCAATGCCTGAAGTGACCGAAGAAATGTTCTTGGACGGGCTGAAAGCTTTGGTGGACCTGGACAGAGCATGGATTCCTGAAGGGGAAGGAATGTCCTTATACATTCGTCCGCTGATTTTCGCCACCGAAGAAGCTTTGAAGGCTAGAATCTCCAACAAATACCTGTTCGCAATCGTGGCAACGCCCGCGAAAAGTTACTATACTGCACCGGTCTCTGTGAAAATCTCTGATCATTACTCCAGATCTGCAAATGGCGGTGTAGGTTTTGCAAAAGCTGCCGGAAATTATGCCGCTTCCTTCTATCCTACCCAATTGGCAAACGAAGAAGGTTATGAGCAAATCATCTGGACAGACGATTCCACCCACGAATATTTCGAAGAAAGTGGAACCATGAACGTTTTCGTGAGAATCAATGATACGATTTACACGCCGCCAACTTCAGAAAAAATCCTGGACGGCGTTACCAGAGACAGCTTCCTTCAATTGGCCAAGAGAAGAGGAATCGAGGTAAAGGTAGAACCCATTGCAGTGAAATCCGTGATTGAGGCCCAGAGAAACGGAACACTAAAAGAAGTATGGGGAGTGGGAACAGCAGTGGTAACCAGTCTTTTCCAGGCAATTGGATACAATGGCGAAAAACTGGAATTGCCGAAACTTTCAGATGAAGAAAGTTTCGCACTGACTTTGCAGAAAGACTTGGTCGATATTCAAACCAACAAGGCAGAAGATCCTTTTGGATGGAGGGTTTTGGTGGAAAAAAATGTGATGGAAACCGTTTAAGAACTTACATTCAATGCAAAATCCGGTAAACTGTTTTGCCGGATTTTTCGTTTTCTGATGTAATCTGAATTGTGTATTTTCGCAGAAGTTTTTTATGAAAAAATTAATTGCATTTTCGGTTCTCGCTTTTTTGGGCTGTACACAGCCAAATCCTCCGCATCCACCTGTTGGAGGTTTCTTGAGTGAGACGGATTTGAACACCTCGAAAAACAGGTCGAAGAATTTAAACCAAACTGAAAGACTGCAGATCCAGGACTGGATCAGGGGACAGAACGAAAAATTCTATCCAATGGGCATGAATTACTGGGTCAATATTGAAAATCTGGGCTCCAGAACAAAAAAATCAGATGGTGAAAGCATTTCCTACGAATATTACATCTATGATTTTGACCAGGTGAAACTTTATGACCTGCCGAAAAAAAAACTTAACGTGCAGTTCGGGAAATTTGAAGAATTGAAAGCGGTTGAAGATGTTTTGAGGTATCTGGAAAAAAATCAACAGGCCACCATTCTGGTCCCGTCCGTACTGGCGTATGGAACTTATGGCGACAATGACAAAATCGCAAACGACATCCCCTTAATCATTAAAGTAAAAGTACTATAAGATAGAAATATATGATAAAGAAGAGTTTTTTAATTGCTTTAGCGGCAATCACTTTAACCAATTGTACACCAATTTATAAAAAAATGAACGTAGACAAAGAAACTTACGAAGGCCTGAAAGACGGACTTTATGCCAACTTCCAAACTTCAAAAGGAAGTATGATCGTGAAATTTGAAGACCGGAAAGCTCCGGTCACCGTGGCTAATTTCATCGGTTTGGCAGAGGGAAAAATAGACAACACCGCAAAAGCAAAGGGAGTTCCCTATTATGACGGAACTATTTTCCACCGCGTGATCAAAGATTTCATGATCCAGGGAGGTGATCCACAGGGAACCGGAATGGGTGATCCGGGTTATAAATTTGACGACGAAAGAAACGACCTGCAACACACGGGAAAAGGAATCCTTTCCATGGCCAACTCCGGTCCCAACACAAACGGTTCGCAATTCTTCATCACTGAAGTGGCAACTCCCTGGCTGGACGGAAAGCACACCATTTTCGGAGAAGTGGTCAAAGGACAAAACGTGATTGACGAAATCGCCAACGTGGAAAAAGGACCGCAGGACAAACCCAAAACAGACGTGGTTTTAGAAAAAGTTTCCGTGTTCAGTAAAGGGGACGCCTATAAAAATTATGATGCGGCAAAAACCTTTAACGAAGGAAAAGCAAAAATTCAGGAAAACAACAGGGTGATTCTGGAAAAAATAGAAGCGGAACAAAAAAGAAAGGAAGACGAATTTGCCGCCAACCAGCAAAAATTCGTGGATCAGATGAAAGAAGGAATGCAGAGCACCCCATCCGGATTGTACTACAAAATCACCAAAACCACTGATGGTGTGAAACCAAATCCGGGAGAAAAAGTTTCGGTTCATTATGCAGGAAGATTGGTTGATGGAACCGAGTTCGATTCTTCCTTCAAAAGAAATCAGCCGATCGAAATCCCAATCGGCGTTGGTCAGGTCATCAAAGGCTGGGACGAAGGCATCATGCTTTTAAAGGAAGGGGAAACAGCTACCTTATTGATCCCTTCAGAACTTGGCTATGGTTCCAGAGGTGCAGGTGGAGTCATTCCGCCAAACGCTTGGCTCGTTTTCGATGTGGAACTGGTTCACGTGAAAAGCAACGCTACAAAATAATGGGCATTTCATTTCTGAAATTAAAACACCTCCATTGCGGGGTGTTTTTTTTTGGCCGATACCCGGGAAGAGCCAAATTTTCCGGCCAGATACCGACTATTTTTTTTTTGAAAAATATCCATATTATTTTTCAAAATTGTTAACTTTGCCGCAATCAAGCCCGAATGGTGAAATTGGTAGACACGCTCGTTTCAGGTGCGGGTGCTTCACGGCTTGCAGGTTCGAGTCCTGTTTCGGGCACAAAAGTAAAATGCAACACGCTTATAAATAAGGTGTTGCGTTTTTGTTTTTAGCCTTCGTGTATTGGTTTTGTATTGCTAGGCAAATACGGTTGTTGTTGATTGAAAATTTACCAATACTCGTTCCGGCTAATACAAATATATTAAATTTTAAGGAATTAAGTTTCTTCAACATCCTAAATGTGAACTTTCTTTACCCTCTAACTTTGAGGTATTTCATAATTCTATGAGTAAGCCATCAGAATGGACTCTTTCACAAAATCGTGAAATCGATGGCTCTCAACAAATTTGGCGATATTTACGATTTTCACCATTCGTTCTTTGAAATGAAAATAATCATTTTAAAATTTAAGTAAAAGGGTTTATCTTTATAAAAAATTACACAATGAGAAAACTATTTTCAATATTACTTTTCCTAAGTAGTATTGTTTTATCCGCCCAAATTACGGAGACTAGCGTTGAGAAAATATTAGAGGAACGCCGACTAAAAGTAGATTCACTTGCTACAGAAGTTGATAAACTTCAAATAATCGACACTCAATTGAATTTCCTGACGGAGGCTCTGGAAGCAATATCACCGATCGTTAAAGATGTTTTGAGTTTGGATAATTTTAGTAATCCGGCCATACAAAAAACTCTCATCAAGCCCTTAGCTGAAAAATATTACAGTGCATTTAACTATGAATCTGAAGGTAAAAAAGGTAATTCATTGAAATACGGCTTTGTTAATAAAGAGGATTTCAGTGCACATTACAAAATAGTTGAAGCACTACTGTTAAGTAAAATTGTAATGCAGCAATATTCTGTACTTCTGGATTATCACAAAAAATCACTGCAAAGAACGGAGGACTACATTAACCGAAATTTAAAAGCATTAGGCATATCCCGTGCGGATTATGATAATTTAAGTGAAAATGATGCTATAATTTTACAAAAACAATTCAAGTAAAATTTCACTACAAAAAACCTCCACTGCTTCGGGACAATGGAGGTTTAACCAAGATACGGAAGGCTTAAAGCCACTTCCGGTGTGAATTTAATTAATAATTTTTGACTGTCGAAATATTACAGGGATTTGCGGATATACTCGGAAAGTTGTATCGAATTTAAAAGCGGGAATTTGTTGATATAGTCAGAAAGTAGGCACCCATTTTTATCAGGGGATTTGCGGATATAATCACCAAGTAGCCATCCTAATTCCTTCTGGATTTAAGGGCAGATTAGCCTTTTGGAAAAAGACCAGTGAGAAACATGGAGGCTGCGTGAGAAAAAGTTAACGGACGGAAATTTCCGTTGGTTAGTTACATTGAAACTGTGGAAGGAATTCTAAATGTGGGAAAATCCCACATTATAAAATCGAAACAGGGAAAAGGAGCCAAAGCGAACCTGTACAAAGATTTATCGCCACAGCTTCCAAAATTTTAAATATCGGAATTTCCGACATTATAAAATCAAAGAGAGGTAACTACGAGAAATTAGGCATGGACGAGATTTCGGCCATGGACTATAGGGCAGATAACGGTCAGATTTATAGAGAAATGCTTCTCACCAAAATGCAAACAATGGATTTAATGACTGGATTCAACGAATGTTTGAATATGGATTCTCGGAAAATGTTGATTATCAAGTTTTACTCAAAAATGAGTATAACCCAAATGGAGGAAGACCGAAGACTGATTTTGCACTAGCTTTCAAAATTTATTAACTTCGTGACACGACACAACTGATGATCATGATTAACGAATTGCTTTCAGGTTGTGAATTGCTTTCAAAATTTATTAACTTCGTGACACGACACAACTTTAGCTTTCAACTCCTCGTAATCTGCTTCGTTGTGAATTGCTTTCAAAATTTATTAACTTCGTGACACGACACAACGAAACTTGATTTTTTGATTTTTTCAATTCAGTTGTGAATTGCTTTCAAAATTTATTAACTTCGTGACACGACACAACCTTGTTCGGCGCATAAACCTGCATTTTATGGTTGTGAATTGCTTTCAAAATTTATTAACTTCGTGACACGACACAACCTTAGTTTTGTCTATTTCTAATCCGTCGGCGTTGTGAATTGCTTTCAAAATTTATTAACTTCGTGACACGACACAACATCCAGGGAGATGTTACCTCCCAAGCTTCCGTTGTGAATTGCTTTCAAAATTTATTAACTTCGTGACACGACACAACTCGAAGGATTTTCATCTGAAGCAAATTGAAGTTGTGAATTGCTTTCAAAATTTATTAACTTCGTGACACGACACAACCACAACCAGTAACCGCCCGATTTTAGCAGGGTTGTGAATTGCTTTCAAAATTTATTAACTTCGTGACACGACACAACTTCTGTTAACTGTTGTTTATTGAATCAATAGTTGTGAATTGCTTTCAAAATTTATTAACTTCGTGACACGACACAACGAAGATGAATTGACAAAGCAGAAAGGAGGAGTTGTGAATTGCTTTCAAAATTTATTAACTTCGTGACACGACACAACAATTTGATTTGATATTAAATTCTAACTGCTGTTGTGAATTGCTTTCAAAATTTATTAACTTCGTGACACGACACAACTCTCTTTTTTCAGCTTCTGTGTGTGCCGCAGTTGTGAATTGCTTTCAAAATTTATTAACTTCGTGACACGACACAACTGCATGTCATCGGACAGCACAGGCGATCTTGTTGTGAATTGCTTTCAAAATTTATTAACTTCGTGACACGACACAACAGAATATTCCAAGTTTCCTTCCTCGATCTAGTTGTGAATTGCTTTCAAAATTTATTAACTTCGTGACACGACACAACTTAAATTTAGACTTGGAATCAATTGACAGTGTTGTGAATTGCTTTCAAAATTTATTAACTTCGTGACACGACACAACAATTAGGCAGTTCTGCACCTTCAGCAATAAGTTGTGAATTGCTTTCAAAATTTATTAACTTCGTGACACGACACAACACAAACGCAAATTTGTGGGGTTAAAGTAAAGTTGTGAATTGCTTTCAAAATTTATTAACTTCGTGACACGACACAACCCAAATTTGAATGGTTACGACCGTCCCTTGGTTGTGAATTGCTTTCAAAATTTATTAACTTCGTGACACGACACAACTTTGACGGGTCGATTTCAGAACAAAAACTTGTTGTGAATTGCTTTCAAAATTTATTAACTTCGTGACACGACACAACGAATTTGCTCCATTTGGTGTGTAAGGATAAGTTGTGAATTGCTTTCAAAATTTATTAACTTCGTGACACGACACAACCGGACAAGTTTCGTGGACATACGGCAGACAGTTGTGAATTGCTTTCAAAATTTATTAACTTCGTGACACGACACAACTCGAACTAAAATGGAAACAACAATCAATCTGTTGTGAATTGCTTTCAAAATTTATTAACTTCGTGACACGACACAACTCCTGCAATATGTCAAAGCTGTGCATAGCTGTTGTGAATTGCTTTCAAAATTTATTAACTTCGTGACACGACACAACAAAATAGACTTTTTTGTCTTTTTTGTCATAGTTGTGAATTGCTTTCAAAATTTATTAACTTCGTGACACGACACAACAATCTCTACCCACTCAGGCTAGAGAGAGTGGTTGTGAATTGCTTTCAAAATTTATTAACTTCGTGACACGACACAACAAATGATAGAGGATCACATAGCTGTCCTCTGTTGTGAATTGCTTTCAAAATTTATTAACTTCGTGACACGACACAACGCTAGGCTAGATCCCTGCACTCCCCCTGCCAGTTGTGAATTGCTTTCAAAATTTATTAACTTCGTGACACGACACAACCTGTGTGACATTTCAGGGGATGCTTTTGCTGTTGTGAATTGCTTTCAAAATTTATTAACTTCGTGACACGACACAACAACAAACAGAGCAGGATGTATAGTGATTTAAGTTGTGAATTGCTTTCAAAATTTATTAACTTCGTGACACGACACAACCTCAATCTAAAAAACCTCCTGAAAATGGAGGTTTTAAGAGGTTTTTCAGGAATAAATTTTAACCATTTTTTCTTTGCGCATTATTTGCCATGTATGCTTTTTCTGGATTCTAATCTTAAATTAAGCAATGAATTCGGAATGTATTTCACCAATGTTCATCAAAAAAGTTCAAGCTGTTGGTACAAAGGTGGAGGATCTTCTTTGCTTCTTGCATAAAAAAGCTCTATCTCGCCAAATTGTTTGTCGGTGATTTTCATGATGGCCACCTTGCCATATTTTGGGAGCCAGCCTTTCACCCGCTTGATATGCACATCCGCATTTTCCCGGCTGGGACAATGGCGTGTATAAATTGAAAACTGGAAGAGCGCAAATCCATCGTCCTCCAGTCTTTTCCGGAACAAATTGGCAGCACGCTGCATCGCTTTCGTTTCCGTCGGCAAATCGTATAAAACCATGACCCACATAATCCGGTAAGCATTAAATCTTTCGGAATCCATCGTTTATAATTGATAGATGTTGAACGACACTGATATTATATAAATTCGGGATAAGAGAGCAGTCTCTTTTCGCCGGTATAACATTTATAAAGTGAACTGGCCGTGGCTTTCACCGCCACCATCAAGGGTCTTGTCAATCCATCTATTTTCAGATCCTTTGTGGCAATCTGTAAAACATAGGCCTTAAATTCCCTGGTCAATTCTTCAGATTCCGGATAAACTTTCAGCCATTCCATCACCATAAAATCAACAAATGGACGGTAGGGTTCCATGAGGTCATCCGCCAAACAATAGGGATTGTATTTATTCTTGTGGAAAATCCCCAAAACAGGAAGCAATCCAGTCTCCACCAAAGATCTGGCGACAATGCTCCGCAAAACTGAATATCCGAAATTGAAAAACTGGTTGGGCGATTCCCCAAAACGTTCACGCAGGAAATCCAATGAAATCAGGTACTTCCAGTAATGTTGCGCTGCGATTCCCTCCATATTGGTACTGTCGCCGCTTTTCACATTTCGCAGATATTCGTTCATCGGTTCATAATAATTTCCGAGCCGGATCAGTACTTCTTTCTGATTTTCAATCTTACACTCCACCGTCTGTTTCCAAAGCTGCTTCTTCAAAGGTTCACTTGCTTCCAGCTGGTCCTTCAAACGCTGCGAATGCTCAGTGTGTCCAAACATGGGAAGCATGATTCCGTGTGGAAGATGGAAAGCATCGCAACTGATGACCACCACATTATTCCCCATCATTTTTTGGATCAGCTGATGCGAAATCGTTATTTGAAAATGATCGAGCATCAGTAAGCCCAAATCTTCTACCGGAACCTTTCCCTTCACTTCATTGGTCTCCGGCTCCAAAATATACATTTGGTTGTCTTTCAGTTTCAGATAGGCGGGATTGCCGATGTAGATGGAACGGAAGAGCATTACCTTATAACTTTAATGATTCTTCCTAGACGAGTAGTTTCTAATTTCCAACATATGGATTTCACTTGCTTACCATCAATAGTATTTTCCATCTTATTTAAAGAAGTAAATTCAAACTTATTAGCAATAGAGCTTGCCACTTCTGATTTCACAAAAAAGCATTGAGTTCCCGAAGAACTCACCATTTTGTAAATCCTGCTAATTTGCTCTTTAGTCAAATCTTCAAAGTTCACTAATGCAGTATTAACTCTTTCCTCTTCAGTTGGAACATACACCAAGTCTTGTGGTGATAATGAATATAGAAGATCATTGCCTTTCTCGTTTGTTTCAGGAACTGCACTCAATCCTTGTTTTAAGCGTTCCACAACAATGTTAAAAGCAATCGTATCGAAAACTCTTTTGCCCTCCTCATCTATATAAATTCCAAAAAATAAGTTCGTTCCTTTTGCGGCTTCTACATATTTTTCGGTCTTATTCCCCGTTTCACCCAAGGGAAATTTACTGCCTGTTTCAAAAATTCTTACTTTGAAAATTGGTTTATGTGCTACTCCATCATTATATTTCTCAATATTTTGGTTCATTTCTTCAATACCTTCCGGTGAGAATGCTAACTCAGAATTGTATTCTTTATATTCTAAATAATTTTTGAGAATCTTCTGAATGCCGGTATCGGTTATACTCTCAATTGTTTTTAAAGTAAATGATATATCTATCAATTTCCGTGTTGCTGTAAGAATTTTGCCTCTTGGAACTTTAATTCTTGGTAAATCAACTTTTGCAGATACGGTTTCTTTGTGTAACGATTTTCGTATAGCCCAATTATCACCCTTTGTTTGCTTTACAAAGACCTTTTTACCTTCATCATTATACTTTTGATAATAATTTACAGTCTTGTTGATAATTCTTTGGTTTTGCTTGAAACTGATAATTGTTGTTTCTAACCTGTCTTTTGCATCTTTGGTGAAATTTTGCCAAGGTTTCTTGAATGTCCATTTATAATTTTTAGGATTATCAGAATTGAAATTTTTATCACATAAATCCCTCCTTAAGTCTTCCCTTGCTTTCTGAAATTTTTCCCTGTACTCTTCTTGCGTATAAAATTTCTTTTTGTAACTATCGTCTAGAGCACTTTGATTATTGAGATAATTGATATGATTTCTGGTGGTGCAGGCAATAACCAAAGCATCCAGAGAATGGTGGCGGTGATCTATTCTTTTTTTCTGAAAACCTTTTTCCAAATGCAGTGGTACTGTTGGCAAAACTTTCTGATACTTTTCGTTATAAGTTGTAAAATCATTTGAGTTCGTCATTTCGTTTAACCTGATAAACCGCGGTAAAATCAAATCATTCCAAATATCATTTAAACCCCAGTCATTTTTTAGTTCAGAGGTTATTTTTCCAGTTACCGGTAATACATTTTTGGAATTTACACCATCATCTTTTCCATCTTCACTTCTTACAATATTGGATAACAGTTGCATCACCAATTTGCTGATATAGCGGGTATCATTTAATTGCCTTTCAATCATTTTTTCAGGAACTTCTTCCAAAAGTAATTTGGCTTTCTTTGCTCTGTTTTTTGAATAATGGAGGTCGATGAAATCCCGATAATCATTTTCATTAAGAATCGGCACTTTTTTACCAAAATCTAATTCTACTATTTCACCACCACAATTCTTGATAAACTCTAAACCCAACTGATTATCTTTCCGCTTATTTACAGCACTTTCACAGATAACTTTGTTTGAAAAACCATCGTCAAAAAATCTACTTTGCGGAATGATATGTTCAATTTCATATTCTGTTGTGAAGAGTTTACTTAAAGGAATCATTTGCCCTGTATATGGCGATTTATATTTCTGTTCCAGCCACAGTTTATATCGTTGGAGCTGCGAAGTCGTAGGTTGTGCGGTAACAGATATTTTCAGAATTTCATCGGGAATTTCAGTTTCAGAACTTAAAGCGCCTTCTTCATAAATCTTCAGAATTTCCTGTTGCATCGGTGAAAACGGGCGAACATTTTCTACGCCTTCATTCAACAATTCCGTGAGCAAAAGTTTGATTCTTAAATTGGTATTTTCATTCTTGGTATGATTTGCCGAAATTCTCTTGCGTTCATCTGCAGAATTTCTCAAATCCCTTCCCAGTTCAATATGAATTTCATTAAAGAAATCTTTGTCACCATTACCATAATCCTTCCAAATATCACGTACTACACGCAGTGTTTCGGTGACCAGCTGTTCAACAATTGGATTCCGCAAAGAATGTTGTTTAAATTCATCCAAATATTTTTCTAAATCTTCAACCGAATTCCATTTCGTTGCATCACCTTCGGAGTGTTTATTATAAACCGCATAACTTGCCTGATAAGTGTTCAATCCCTGGTTGAATGAACGATTTTTAAATTTCATAAAACTTTTTAAAACTGGCTTCAAAATGTCATCGTCCGAAATTTCTTGCAGTTTCTTTTCTTCGTAATTAATACTTTCAATACGCTCTTTTATAGATGTCAACCTTCTTTGGGTTTCGGCATCAATATTTTCTTCTTTCCAATATTTTCCCATTCTCATCAGAGGCAGAAGTTTTTTGATTGCTTTTAAAGAATACGAAGAATAATCACTTTTGAAGGGTGGGAATTTTTTGAAGTTCTCTACAAATTGTTCGGCATCAATATCATTTTTTTTTGCAAACGTGTTGAGTGCTTTTTCATATTCAATTTTATCAGTTACCGAATAGATGATGTGCCACAGTTTTTCCAAAATTTCCGAAGTCAAAAATTCACCGGGCAATTGCTCAATTTTCTCCAAACGGTTCTTAATCATCGCATTCGTTTCACCCATTGGATAAAATTTAGATTCATCCTTCTCGCTGTCGTAAACATAATTCCACCGGTACTCTTTGGCTTTTGTAGAAATTTGCTTCGGCTTTAAATCTTCATATTTCCTTTTTATCAAATATTCTAAAAGTGCTTTATGATCTACTTCTTTTCTGTTCCACAAGAAATCAAAAAGTTGGTCATAATCATCTATAGATGATAAAAAGTTAAAGGTAACCTCCTCATCAGAAAGTTTATCATAAATTTTCAAATTCTGGATCCACTGCCATATCCTGAACTCCTGAAATAGTGGGTGAGAACGGGAAATTGTTTTTAAATGATCTTTTATTTTCACCCCATTTTTCGCGTATTCCCTGTATTCTAATTTACAATCGCCAATATTATGTTTTTGACTTTTGAGTGGTCTTTGATAAAAAAGAATATCCTCTATGAATAGGTAAACGAAATCTTTAGTTTTCAGCAACTTTTGCCGTTCTTCATTCCTTGGGTACAGTTCGTCGACACAGGAATTTAAAAGATTCCTTTCTTTCAGTTCAGCATGAAACTCGGTTTGCTTTTTTAAAATCTTTGTAATTTCTTCTTTATAGAATTTTCGCTCTATGGTTCTTACCAATTTACCTTTAATTTTCTGTGAAGGATTATCCAATAATGCATCATAAATATATTCCCCAACTGTTTTTTGAGAATTATCAATTTCGTTTTCTGTTTTTTTCTTCAACAATGTCCAATCATCTTCATTTGGTGCCCGGAAACTTCTTTTCTCTTTGCCTTCTTTGTCAGTTTTTATACTACCATCTTCATTCAAATCAGTAGTTACAATAAAGTCACGCACTTTGTTTTTCCAGTCGAATAATGGGTATTTACTTTCTCTTCTGTAAATCCACCCATTTTCTAAAATAATACTATACCATATCTTATCAGTACCCTTTCTTTGTTCATCAGCAATTACATCAACAATTTCTAAGGAGAAAAACTCAACAAGTTTATTTGGATTTTCTTCTTCCTCTTCACCGCGGAGTTGGTAATAGCCGCGCTTCTGATTAAAATTAAGAATAATCCATGCGAGTTCTTCTTTTTGAATTTTTTGCGAAAGTGCTTTTTTTCTTAAATAATAAATGGTCCAGTCATAAGGAATTTTCTTGCTGCTAGAAAGCAATTCTGGATGCTCTCTCTGAAATTCTTTGAGCATCTCTTCGAAAGAATTTTTAAAAATAAATTGATGATTATCATCATAAACTAATTTAGGTTCGGTTCCAGGTAGGAATTTGCCTAATCTATTTTCGAAATCAATTTTATTTGAGTAATGATCGGGAAGAAAATCTAAAATATTTAATAGTCTATGCAAACGCTCTCTTCTCAGAAGATTTCTTTCTCGTAATCTTCGCACACTTCGATAATCCGTTCTTGCAGAAGTTTGTGTTTTGGACGGAGTTCCTGAGCCAAAATTATCCATCACATCCTGTGTCATGGGAATTATCCTACTTCCGATTCCAAGAATTCTGCCTTGTTTCGTTTCAAAATTTTGTTTGATTAATGCCCAGCCAATCGAATTTGTTCCAAGGTCTAAACCGAGTATTGTTTTCATAATAAATTTTGAATTAAAATTAAATTAATTATAAGAAATAAGATTACGGAAAGCCGTAATTTGTTAATAATTTTAACAGAGAGATATTACTACCTCTCTGTTTCATTAAAAAGAAAGCAATTCACAACTAACCTTTAAGTCATATATCTTTGGTTAGTTATAAAAAAAGATTATCTTTGTAGTGGAGGAGACGGGAATTGAACCCGCACCGCGAGGGAATAAGTCACGTGTGCTACCTATTACACCACTCCCCCAATAAAATCGCTTAGGCGATTTTATTTAACCTAACAAATGTATGATATAATATTAAAGGTTATAAAATAAATTTTGGTTTTAACTAAATTTAACACTATATCTGAGATTTATATAAAGAATTAATCCTATATTTACTTTTTGAAAGCAATTCACAATAAGGATTATTCCGTTGTGAAAACATTTAAGGCGGGGCAACTCGCCTTTTTTTCACTCCATCCTCCTCCTGGGCAAACCAATCTCATGCTCCTGCGGATAAGGTTTCCGCCACGTCATGCTCACATCCTCGTTGATCTTACGATGGATCTCAAACTTTTTCTCCCGGTCTTCAGAATAACGCGGATCCGGAATGAATGGTATTTTAGCCATTTTCACAATGGTGAGGGTCGGAAAATGAAAATCAACCTCCACCGTTCCCAAAAGCAAATAACAGCCGCCCCCCTGAAACGGATACTGCTTCAGATTGTCCGGGAAATGAGCCGTGTCGAAATACTCGCCTTCCGCATCAATCCAGGTCCCGAAATACATGGTGCCCTTTTTGGTCGGCACATGCTTTCGCGAAATCAGATACGCCAACATTTTTACCTGCTTTTTATGGTATTTCGTTAAATCTTTCGCCATCACTGATCCCCGGTATGGGGTCTGCAGCAAATCAAACGGACTGCAGCTCACCGGAAATCCCAGAATTTCAATCTCGTCGAAAGCGTCTTCGAAAGGGCTTCTCTTAAGTTGCGGAAGCGCATATTTTTTCGGCGGTTCCTCAAAAAACGAAGGATTCCGGTATTCCGGCTTAAAATGGATCAGCAACATTCTCGCCTCGATCAGCAACTCGTTTTTCTGTTTTCCCGTAAAACGGAATGCACCCACGAAAATCAGCGTCTGCAACATTTCAACCCCAATCGGAACCCGCCTGACAAAATCTTCCAGCGAAGTGAAGTCGCCGTTTTTTTCCCTTTCCTCGGGAATAAACTGCGCAAGACGGCTTTCCAGTTTTTCGAGGTGCATCAAACCCAAAAACACATCATCCTCATAAACGGTGGTTTCAAACAGACTTCGGTTCACACACGGATTATGGATCGTTCCCCCACCCATCCTGCATTCGTGGACATAAACTTCTGTGCGGTAAAATCCGCCACCGTTGTTAATGGCCGAAACCATAAACTCAACCGGATAATACACTTTCAGGTACAGACTCTGGTAACTTTCCACAGCATAACTCGCAGAATGGGCTTTGCAGAAAGAATATCCCGCAAAACTCTCGATCTGCCGGTACACTTCCGCTGAGAGCTTTTCCGGGTGACCCTGCTTCGCACAGGATTCGAAAAAATGATCCTTCACCTCCTGAAGTTTCCGGATGGAACGGCTTTTCCCGCTCATCGCCCTTCGCAAAATATCCCCGTCATCGGCAGAAACACCGCCGTAATGCAGCGCGATCTTTATTACATCTTCCTGATAGACCATGATGCCATAAGTTTCACCGAGTTGCTCCTCAAAGACTTGGTGGAAATACTCGAATTGGTCCGGATGGTTGTGCCGGAAAATATATTCGCGCATCATTCCGCTTTGCGCCACTCCGGGACGGATAATCGACGAAGCCGCCACCAAAGTCCTGTAATTGTCACACTTCAAACGGCGGAGCAAACCCCGCATCGCCGGACTTTCAATGTAGAAACAGCCCAGTGTTTTTCCTTTTGCCAAATACCGGTTGCAGTTTTCTTCGTCCTTAGAAATCGACGTATCCCGGATATCAACGGTGATTCCCCGGTTTTTCTCCACGAGCTTTACCGTGTCGTTGATCGTTCCCAAACCGCGCTGAGAGAGGATGTCGAATTTCTCAAAGCCGATATCTTCCGCCACATTCATATCAAACTGGATGATCGGGAAACCTTTCGGCGGCATTTCCAGAGCGGTGTAATTAGTAAGGGGTTCCTCGGAAATCAGGATTCCGCAGGAGTGCATGCTGCGCTGGTTAGGGAATTTTTCAAGCAACATTCCGTATTTCTGCACGAGTTTCACCACCGAATTATCATCGTGAACTGCCATCGGATTCTTCGCCAGATCGTCCAGTTCCTCTTTCGGAAGACCAAACGCTTTCCCCACTTCCCGGAAAATCGAGCGGTACTTGAATTCCACATTCGTTCCGCAAAACGCCACGTGGTCTTTTCCGTATTGATCGAAGATATAGCGCAAAATATCGTCACGGTTCTGCCAACTCCAGTCGATGTCGAAATCCGGTGGTGATTTTCGGTTTAAGTTTAAAAACCGCTCGAAATAAAGATCGAGCTCCAGCGGACAAATATCCGTGATTCCCAAACAGTAACTCACGATGGAATTAGCGCCGCTTCCCCTTCCCACATGCATGAAACCACGGCTGTTGCTGTATTGCACAATATCCCAGGTAATGAGAAAATAGCCGCAGAAATCCAGTTCATAGATAACCTTCAGTTCTTTTTCCACCCGTTTTCTGGCCGCTTCGTTTTCGTCGGGATACCTTTTCTTTAAGCCTTCATACGCAAGTTGGCGCAGCAGTTCTTCGTCCTCTTCCTTCGTTCCGGTGAAATGCTTTTTGTTTTTCGGGGTAGAAAAATCGAACTCGAAATGGCAACCGGCAATGATTCTCTCGGTATTTTCAATGATTTGCGGATAATTTTTAAACGGCTTTAAAAGTTCAAAAACCGGCTTCATCACCTCAGATTTTTGGCAGACGTCTTTTTCTTCCAGTTTTGAAATCAGCGTGTTGTTATCGATCGCCCGCAAAATCCGGTGCAGATTGTATTCTTTTTTGGTCCTAAAAGTGACGGGCTGAAAAACCACCATTTTATGCAGAAGCAGTTTCCATTTTTTTTGGATTAAGACCGTCGTTTCTTCCGGCCGGATTCCGAGGAATTCGTTTTCTGCCAAAACTTCCGGAGCATTACCCAAAGGATAAATCACGAAAACATTTTCAAAATCCGGATGCTGTTTCGGAAGCGGAATATCCTCGCAGTTAAACCTCGTAAGCAAACGGTTGATTTCCGCAATTCCCTCAGGATTTTTGGCCAAAGCAATATAGTACGGCTCATTTTCCACCCGGATGTCCACGCCGACCACCGGTTTTATTTGATGGATTTTGCAGAGCTTGTAGAAATCGTAAATTCCGGTAACCGTGTTGATGTCGGTCAAAGCCAAAACATTCAGCCCTAAATCCGCAGCTTGCAGCACCAAATCATCAATGGAGATGGTTCCGTAGCGGAGACTGTGAAAAGAGTGTGAGAAGTTCATTTTGTGTATTTTAAAGGGTGCAATGGATACAGGTGGCTGCAAAAGTTTTAATTGTTTAAAGTTGTTTTTTATGGTTTAAGGCTGTTTAACGGTTTAAAGTTTAGGTTTTCACCACCCCGTCTTCTACCGGCATCGAAACCGGCCCTCCAATCCCGCCTGCCGACAGACAGCAGAGGAAAGTCCCTTCTGTTGAAAATGCACAGCGAAGCGATTTACTGAGAGAAACTGACATTTCAGCGGTTAAACCATTTAAAATCAATCTATTGAACAGGTCGCGACCGGTCCCTACAAACCACTCCAACACTCCCACTCCCCCCTCCGCTCCACCACTCCTCCGATAGCTGCCGGAATCAAAACCCACTCGCTCTTCCCACCGCATTTTTCCCAAACCGCACCTTCATCCTGTCCATCGCCTGGTAAAGATTGATGAGTTCCTCGGTGTCCTCGAAAAGGTTCATCTGGTGGTTTCCGTGGACGAGGCCCGAAAAACGGATCCCGATGAGCCGAAGCCGCATTCTTCGGGTATAGAGCTTTTTGAAAAGTTCCAGAACGTATCGTGAAATCGTGTGATCTACCGCAGTGTAGGGAATTTTCACCTGTTTGGTTTCGGTATCGAAATTCGCATAGCGGATTTTCACCGTCACCACAGAAGTCAGCCACTGCTCCTTCCGAAGCTGAAAGCAGAGTTCCTCCACCATTTTAGATAAAATACTTTTCATGTGGCCCACATCGATGCTGTCCTGCGAAAACGTGGTCTCGGTGGAGATCGATTTTCTTTCAGAATATTGCACCACGGGAGTTTCATCAATCCCATTGGCTTTTTTCCAGAGTTCGGTTCCGCTTTTCCCGATGAGCTGCTGCAGAAGATCCACCGGCATTTCAGATAAAGTCTGGATTTTGCGGATTCCAATTCTGGAAAGCAGCTGAAAGGTCACATTTCCCACCATCGGAATTTTCCTTATCGAAAGCGGATTGAGAAACGGTTTCACCAAATTTTCGCGGATTTCAAGTCTTCCCACAGGTTTGGACTCGCCGGTTCCGATTTTGGAAACAGTCTTGTTGGTGGACAATGCGAAGGAAATCGGCAGTCCCGTATTCTTCGTCACCGATTCGGCAATTTCCGTCGCCCACTGATAACACCCGAAAAACCGGTCCATTCCGGAAAGGTCCAGGTAGAATTCATCCACACTCGCTTTCTCCACAACCGGAACTTTTTCACTGATGATTTCGGTAACTTCCTGAGACATTTTGGAATACAGCTCCATATCGCCGCGGATCACTTTAGCATCGGGACAAAGCCTTAATGCCATCTTCATCGGCATTGCGGAACGCACCCCGAAAAACCGCGCCTCATAAGAACACGATGCCACCACACCGCGGTCCCCACCACCAATAATGATGGGTTTCCCGATGAGCTCAGAATGTTTCACCCTTTCGCAGGAAACGAAAAAGGTGTCCAGATCCATATGTGCGATGGCGCGTTTCATGAGGGGTTTATAGGGACCGGTCGCAACTGGTCCAACAGAATGATTTAATCGCTGCAGGGTTAATTTCTTCGGGTGCATCGCTTCGCTGTCCATTTTCTTTTAAAAGTGAATGGTGAATGACCAATTCTGTGATTCTTCATCAATCAGCATTGAAATTTCGTTGTCATTCCGAGAAACGGGGAATCCCGACGAAGTCGCTCTATTTTCTTGCTGCAAAGCTATTGCAGATTTGTAACAATTTACCTAAATTTGTTGTCCCAATTTATAACAATGTCAGTTTTTTCAGATAACATCAGGGTTTTAAGAACCAGAAGAAATTTATCCCAACAAAAGCTTGCGGACGACTTAATTATTACCAGAAGCCGGTACGTGAAATACGAAGACGGAACCTCGGAACCACCCATTGAGTTGCTCATGCGGATTTCAAAATATTTTAACCTCAGCATCGATCTGTTGGTGAGCGTGGATATCAGAAAATACCCCGTTGACGATATGCTCCAAATTGCTGAAAACAGAATCCTGCTTCCGGTGGTGGTGGATTCCAAAGGCGAAAACAAAATTGAAATCATCCCCGAAAAAGCATCAATGGGCTATTTGAACGGCTACAATGACCCCGAATATATAGAAAGCCTGCAGACGGTTTCGCTGCCATTTTTGCGCAACGGAAAGTTTCGCGCATTTCCGGCAGGTGGCGATTCCATGCCGCCTTACAAAGACGGAACCTTCATCGTGGGCGAATATGTGGAAAATATTGCCGATCTGAAAACCGATAAAACCTATATCTTCATCACCATCAATGATGGAATTGTTTACAAGAGGTTTCAGTTTCACGAGGGAAATTTCATCTGCGTCAAATCCGACAACAGCTTCTATGAACCCCTGAAAATTCCTTTAACCGAAATCAGGGAAATATGGGAGTTTGCCTGCAGCATCAGCACCAAAGAATATGAGCCCGACGAGTTTGAACAGAAAAACCTTCGGGAACTGTTTTTGGAATTGAAGAGCGAGATTGCGGGTTTGAAGAAAAAATAGCCGAAAACATGGTCAAGCAATGCCATGGTGGAGGAATGGCGCGCCGAAGCCGGAGGTTTTGGGGAATGGACTTCTTAGCGCTCCACTTAAACAATTGCCAAATTCTTAAACAACCAAAGATATTTTTACCAATTCCTCACCCGTAGATGCTTCATAGCCCATTCATGGATACCTCATATCAAACCCATATATAATTCATGGCAAGAAGCATTGTGAAAAAATCAACAAAACACGAAGTTTCATCCGAAAGTCATAATCGAAAGACCTCTGGAAAAATCCCGGGAAATCTGATCTCCGGAACCGGAATAAAACTCCCCCCTACATAGAGGGATCATCGTTGTTCAAAATCATCAGAATCCATCACTTAACAACAATTCCAGATGATTAACTGTGGTAAAGTTACGCCTATTTTTTTGAAATGCAACTAAAAAAATGGGTGAAAAACCCAAGAAATTTCGCACAAATATGGGAATACCAAATCCAAAATGCTCTTTGGCGCGAGGTAATTATTTCTTCCCTGATGAAGTAGTGAATGGTGGGTATTGCTTTCTTAAAACCTTTGCCACCACTATAGCTCCCCCCAAAAACCGGACAGGAAGTTTAGTTGAAAAAATACAACTTTCAGCCAACTAACTAAGACTGGAAGAATTTCTCGGCTTGCGAAAGAAATCTTAAATAAAAAACTCCCAGGCAAACGGACCTATTTCGGCTATTTGAAAACTCATCTTTGTACCATAAAATTTCAACATTATGGAAACAAAAGTAAATTTCAATGTTTTGGATTGTATCGAAAGAATCTACAAACACTCTGAAGATTCGCATTTGCGTGACCCACTTTTCGAGTTACTGAAAACAGATCTGGAAAATCTTTCAAATTATTTGGGACTGACCGAATTGCAAAGTTTGATATTTGCCAATTGTTTTATTTTGGGTTACGACGATGCTCAAGTTATTCGGGTGTTCAGACATTTTGGAATGGCGGAATATTCGATTATTCGCTACAGGAAAGATGTCAATGTGTTGTTCGAAAGAAAACTCTTGAAAAAGGAGCGACGTTTCGATGAAAATCGGATGGATTTTAAGATTGAAAATTCCGTGATCAGTGCGATTTCCGGGAATATCAAAATTGCTGAAGAAAAAAAAGATTCAGTTTTATTAACCGATATCCTGGAGGAATTTGACGCGCTCAGTGATCGCTTCGATGACGACAAGATTGCCAAACACGAATTTATACATCGCACCGGCGAGTTGCTGAATGATAACGAAAATTTGCCCATGGTTAAGCAAATCAAGAATTGGAAACTGAATGATTTTGAGACTTATTTTTTTCTTGACACCTTGTGGGATGCCATTCGCAGAGGAGATAATAACTTCAACACATCTGTTCACAGAACCGTGGAAGATTTTGACAAACGCAGGTCAGAATCAATTCGACTGTTTAAATTTCTACTGGATGGACACACGAAATTAACAACTTTAAATCTGGTTGAGTTCTCCAAAGAAAAATTCAGAAATCAAACCGAAGCAAAGCTGTCCAAACACGTGATAGAATTTCTGAAAGAGCATGAAAAAGTGGAACTTGAATATTTTGATGATGAAAACAACAGACTTCTCCTGCAAAAGAATATTCAGAAAAAAGACCTTTTTTATAATGACAGCGAAATTCCGCAAATTCAAATTATTAAGAATGCTGTGGAAGAAAATAAATTCAAAGAACTTCAGTCCGTACTAAAAGAAAAAGCAATGCCATTGGGAATTACAGTACTTCTCCACGGAGATCCGGGAACTGGAAAAACCGAAAGCGTTTATCAAATTGCAAAAGAAAGTGGAAGAAATATTTTCAAAGTCGATATTTCAGAGACGAAAAGCATGTGGTTTGGCGAAAGTCAGAAGTTGGTAAAAAGAATTTTCACCAATTACGAGGAATTTAAAAAAACCGAAAAGAAGTGTCCGATTCTCTTATTCAACGAAGCGGATGCGGTGATTGGAAAAAGAAAATCTGCAGGAAGCTCAAGAGTTGCTGACACTGAAAATGCAATTCAGAATATTTTACTTGAAGAATTGGAGATGTTTGACGGAATCCTTTTCGCCACAACAAATTTGGTTGAAAACATGGATTCTGCTTTCGAAAGAAGATTCCTGTTTAAAGTGAGACTGGAAAAACCAAACATGGACAATTCCGCAAAAATTTGGAAAAGTAAGCTGCCGTTTTTATCTAAAAATGAATGTTTGAAGCTTGCCGAAAGTTTTGAGTTTACAGGCGGAGAAATGGAAAATATTGCGAGAAAATCTTTGATGAATGAGATCATAAATGGTGAGAAACCGACTTTTGATTCAGTAGATGGAATGTGCCGAAGTGAGAAATGGACGGAAAAAACTGAAGCAAAGAAAATTGGGTTTTAAAATAATTGATATGACAACTAATCTTGAACAGCTGTTTGACCTAATTACAAGAATTGAACTCAAAATTTTGAGAAAAGACAGGGAATTTTTCTTTGCGATTGAAGATTATGAGGAATATTGGGATAGCCGAATTGATTCATTAAATAAACTTGAAAACATCTTGGATGAAGAGCTTCAATGGTTATCGAAATATTTTTCAATTTCAAAGAGGGCGGGATTCGTTCTTTATTCGCTTCTGAGAATCTATTTGCAAAGTGGTGTAATCAAATCAAATTACATCAGTATTTCAGATATTAAAAAAAATATTTTTGTCGATATTTATGATGCCACGGTTCTGGATTTGCGGGAAGCAATTTTCGAGCTGGAAGAAAAGAACATCATCGTAATTACTGAAGTTGAGCATTATTTAGTTCCGGTGATTAATGCATCAGATACTTTTGAGCACAAATATTATTTGGTAAAAGTGAAACCCTCTTTCGTTCCTTTTGCAAATAAGAAGTTTGAATTCACTGAGTCATTTATTCATAAACTAAATCACTTTTGATGATGACCGAAAACTACCGACAATTTTATGAAATGCTGCTGAAAGCAGATCAAAAACTGAAGGAATTTGGAAGATTCAAACTTCAGCCTGGAACGGAGGAAATTACAATGAAAATAGAGAAAAACGGTAAGACAGAATTGAAAAAGCATCTTTCAACTGAGATAAGATACCTTTCGAAATTATTGGGAATTTCCGAGGATTCCGCGCTTGTCTCATACGGAGTCTTAATGGAATACTATGAGTACAGTGATATTAACACCTATTTTATATCTCCTGAAAGAGTTTTGGCAAATCTATATTTGGATGATTTTGATTTATTGCAAATGACTGAAGAAATTAGGTCACTCGAACAAAGAAATATTCTGAAAATCTTTCCACGGCATTTTGGCTTCATAGAATCGATTAAGAAATTGGATCTTCGTGCAATGCAATATTTTGATTTAGAAGAACATTGCGCACAAATTTTCTTAAATAATTTTCGATTTGAATTGACTGAAGAATTCATAGAAAAAATCAGAAACTTGTAAAAATTAAAATGAGTAAGGTAAAACGACTTCTATTGTCCGTTGGGGTTAATTTCTCCGTCGTCAATTCTTTCCAAAAATACCAATGGTCAGGGAAAAAAGGCGTCTGTGAAAATTTAGTAAACTCTTTTCTTAATGACCAGTATTTGACTATTTTTAAAATGAATTTTTTAGAAATATTTAAAAAATGAATTTTGTACAAAAACATCCGAAGCAAATTTATAGATGATATCCAGAAAAGAACGTGATCAAAATAGGCTTGATCAATTGAATTGTGGGAATCCATCCATCATCAAAACAAAGAATAAAAATATTCTGTAGATTTTTATATTTCTTACATTTAATAGACTTTAATTGTCTGTTTACTTCCATATATTTGTACAATAAGATTCCGGGAAATGGCAAAAAGAGACCAGATGCTGCGTTTGATTCATATTTCAAATCTGCTTCAAACAAGAGGAAATGAAGGTGCAACTTATCATGAAATCCTTAGATATTTAGAAGAAAAACATCATATTGATGGTTATGACACTGACTTGGCTTTCAGCGAAAAAACCTTCAAGCGGGATCGGAATTTGCTTTTTGATCTTTTCGGAATTGAAACCAAATTTAAACGTTCAACCATGACTTACCAAATTGCAGATGATGAAAATCTGGAGCAATCCAAAGGCATTTTCGACAATTTATTGCTGGTTAATGCCTATAAAAAAACCGCGGATCAATCCAAAATCATGTTTTTTGAAAAACGTCAGGCATCGGGTTTGCATAATTTGGAAGGAATTATTCATGCCATAAAACATTCCAAGCTCATCAGTTTTAAGTACACCAAATATGATGAGGGAATTTCACAAAAAAGAATTGTGGAGCCTTATGCATTAAAGGAATTCCGAAATCGTTGGTATTTGTTAGCAAATGAAAGTAATCAAGAAGGTTTCTTCATCAAAACCTATGGTTTAGACCGTTTGACCGATCTGGAGATCCATAAGAAATCTTTCAAAAAAACAGAAGTTGATATAGAAAAGATGTTTGTCAATTCATTTGGAATTATTACTTCGGGAGAAAAACCAAAAAAAATGGTTCTTTCTTTTGATGCATGGCAAGGACAATTCGTCAAATCCCTACCTATACATCATTCACAAAAAACACTGGTTGACAACAAAAAAGAATATCGGATTGAAATTACTTTGATTCCTACCTACGATTTCTATCAGGAACTTTTTACTCATGCGGAAAGATTGCGTATTTTGGAACCGAAAAGTGTGAGAGAACAATATTTAAAATTTCTTTCTGCTGCCCAGGAGATGAACAAAGATTAGTCAGAACCTGTTGTGCATTTAGGAATTAAGAAAGAAAAAAGATTGTCCATTTGATTAAAAAATCGTATATTTAATTGATTACCAATTCATTAAATACATGAACAATCTCATTCAAAACTACAAAATTATTTTAAAAGAATTGGCAAAAACCTGTAAACATATTAGCACAAATAAACAAATCAGGCGTCCGAAAATTTCCGACCTGGAACTTGTTGCACTCAATATTACAGCAGAATACATGTCGATTAATTCTGAACACCAGCTATTTAGGTGCATTTCAGGAACTGATTTGGACGGAAAAATTGAAAGAAGTGTCTACAACAAAAGAAGGAGGAAACTTTTTCCGTACATTGAAAAAATCAGAGAAACTTTGAGCAGCAAGTTTTCGGATTTCACCGATGTCTTCATTGTGGATTCCACGCCTATTGAAATCTGTAAAATGAGTCGGGCAAATCGTTCCGCAATCTGTTCGACAGATGAAATAAAACCTGCGTTTGGATATTGCGCGGCAAAGAAGGCACGGTATTTCGGCTTCAAGCTTCACGCCGTTTGTGACAAAAATGGAATCTTTCACTCCTTTGATTTTTCGCCCGCAAATGTTCACGATGTGAACTACCTTCACGACATAAAAGAAAATTTTCAAAACTGTTTGCTAATCGGAGACAGAGGATATATTAGCAAAGAGCTCCAAGTGGATTTATTCAACTATTCCAAGATTAATCTATCAGTCCCGATGCGTAAAAATCAGCATAACTTTGTCGGGTTTTCAAGAACGAAATCAAAAATCAGAAAGAGGATTGAAACGAATATCTCGCAACTATGCGGACAGTTCACAATAAACATCAACTTTGCAAAGACTTTTCAGGGTTTGGCGACAAGAATAGTATCGAAAATAACTTCCTTTACGATGATTCAATATTTGAATTTTTTCGTATTCAAGAGAAGTTTGAACAAGTTAAAAGTTAATTTGTGCTAAATGCACAACATGTTAACTGAGTATTTTTTTTACTGAAAATTGAAAATTTTATACTCTTATAAATGCAGATTGAATCTTATCTACGACTTTAGTTGGTATATTTTGCACTTGACACAATGGCAGAAACAATTCAGTAGCCGATAGTACACTTTCAATAACAGAATTAGGATTCTTTATGGTGAATTGATCTGCTATTTTCAAAATATCATCACGGTTAATATCCGTTCTTTTTCCATTAATAGACATAGCCCTGGAGACTCTGGTGTAATTTTTTAAAGCATCTAACGGATACGTTAAATCATAAGCGGGTGCCAAATTCCAACGGTCTTTTTCTTTATTATAGATAAAAGAAAAATTCTTCAAATGATCATCAACATTAAAAAACACAATATTGAAAACCATTCTTTTAAACAACTGCTCGATATCTTTATGAGGCAACTTCAGGTCAACGGATAACTTAAATAGATTTTCATAGGAAGAATGTTCAGGCTTTTTGAAATCCCAGCCTGTCATTCCTGATGTCGTTAATATATGCTGCTTCTCCCCTTTTTGGCGATCGAATCGCACCGTAGCAAAATGTTTATCATCAATTAATTTTGATGGCATCATTACAATTCCCAGAGAGTGGGCAATTTCAAAATACACATATTCTACTTTTTCCTTGGAATATCCTTCTTCTGCATCCACTGATAGTTTTATCAAATAATGATTATATTTATCTGAATACTCCAAATCACCTGCTTTTAAAACTCCAGTTTCTTTATGTTCCGAAACCAAGATTTTAGGTCTAGCTCCACCCGCAGAAGTACCTATCTTAAAAATATTGAGTAAAGAAATATCGCTTAATCCTTTTTCTTCCACCGATGTTTTAACATCCAAAACTTTTTTTACTACATCAGTTATTTCTTCAACATCAATAGTTGTATTAGAACTAATATCTTTAGCTGGAGCAAATTCTAATGCACCCATTCCTCTTTTTCCTACATAGGTAAGCTGTTCCAAAGGTAAAATATTGACGAAATCCTTTTGGGACGCTTCCATCCATTCTTTAAATACAATGTTTCCAAAGTAATCGGGCAAAGAATCGGCGATCATCGGAGGTAAACCTCTAAAAGTTTCTCCTTCAAATTCCGAAAAAACCTGCACATTTGGGCTTCTACGAATCACATAAGGAAACAACCTTTTATACGAACCTAATTCCAAAAATTCAGGATTGTATTGAAATGAAGATTTTCTTTGATCTTCATCATAGCCGATTTTACCAATTTCCAATCCATTAAAGTTCACCGAAATAATTTGATTCTTAGCCATTATTAATACATAGAAGGGTTATCGGTAAATTCTTTGGTTTTTGTAACTACAAATTGATTCAATGATTTCATTTCATCAAAATATTGTAAAACCTTTAATAAAGTTTCCAAAGTGGGATTTTCTCCGTTTTCTAACTTAGCAACGGTAAATCTCGATAGATCAAGCTCCTCTGCTAGTTCCTGTTTGGTAAGATTTTGTGCTTTACGCATCTGTCGGCACCATTGTCCTATATTGGTTTTTACCTCTTTTATGGTAAGAAAATCAAGCATAAAATGTAGATTATAATGAACAAATATAGCAAAATTTAACCATAATGATTATTTTAATAAACAAAATATTTTAATGTGCAATAAAGCCGACGAATGAACATTGCAAAAAATATGACAGTATAAAATGGCGGCAGTACCATAGATTAGAACGGATAATTTGCCATAACGGAAACAATTAACTTGAATGCAGGACTTGGTCTTCCATCAACTAAACTATCAAGCCCTAAATTTTCTACTTTAAGGTTTGTTTGATAGTGATTTAAAGCCTCAATAGTCCTAGAATATCCACTAAATTTCTCCCAAGTCTATCTATAGATAGATATAGTTTTTAAATTTGGGAATATTGAAACAGAGCAAATTTACAGAGGTTCAGTTCGTGAAGATACAAATCTTCTCAATCCTAATGTTACTGCTGATCTGATACTTTTCGATTTTCTGTATCTTAATAATCTCTCCCAGTATTTAGCGGTATTTGCGTGTATCTACGATTATTTACCGTTTAAATTTCTCTTAGAGTATCCTAAAATTCGTTTTTTTAGAAATTAAAAACAACGGAGTATCACATTTAGTGGTATAAAATATGTCAACAAATGTCAGAAAATGTCACTTAACACTTTCTGATTTTCCATTATTAATACGGCTTGTATAGTTGTTTTATGGTACTTAGAAATCAGCAATTACTTCCCGATACACTTTATCCAGAACCCTTTGTTTATCTATGGTCTCAATTTCAAATACCTACATCGAACCTACAAACAATAAATTTTATGAAAATGTTATTAATTTTTCGTACCGGATTTTTTGTTTGACTTCAACAAAACTACTCTAACTTTTTAGAAAAATAATTTATTAAAAATCATTTATTTTTTTGTCTTGTGATGATAAATTCAAAAATTTATTTTAATCTAATGTGTAATTCTAATTTTTTGATTATTTTCCCCGTCAATTTCCTTATCTTTTCCATTCCCAATACCATTTATCCAAAATTAATTTTTCCCATTAAATTTCGAATCTATATTATTTAATTCCCCTTAACTAATATTTTGATTTTGTTATTTGTTTCTATATAATTAGATTTTCTATTATCCCATTATCAATATATTTTGGTTATATATTAGTAAATATGATAGATTATTTATCTTCTTATTATACTACTTTATATCTATATTACTAAGGACAAATAAATAATCAACTTTTACTCTATATTATAAAGGTCAAAGGTTGAGGTTTTTTGTAGTTAAAATTTATGAGCTTTTATTTATAAGAGTTTTGTTGGAAAGCTCAATGAATACTCAATGGGAGGTTAAAAAAAATAAGTTTTCAATTAATTTTCTTTAAGGGTAAGACTTCAATTATTTATACCACTCTTCTCTGATTTTTCCAATATCCATATTTTTCCATTCTTGCTTCCATAGCTCCCAATATGGTATATCATTCGAAGACGGTTCATTTTTACATCTATCAATCTGCACTATTGATGGCAAAATTACAGACTCTCCAATGAGAAGAGCCTCGCCTTGTTTCAATGATGGCATTTTTTCTATTAATGAACCAAGAGTGTCCGGTAATAATTTTTTTACATATCCTTGATCTATTGGATTTGTCAATCTCATTGCAATAAAATTGTTACATTGTGAAAATATGGTTTCGGATATTTCCGAAGGTCTTTGACTTGCTAAAAGCAATGTAACACCATACTTTCTTCCTTCTTTTGCAATACGCTCAATAGATTTCTTTGAAGACCTGTATTTTACCAAATCACTATTTGGGACATATTTATGGGCTTCTTCATAAACTAAAAGAACTGGAATATCATTATTGATTTTTTCATCAGGTTTAATAATATTTCTCATTCTTTTATAGATATAGCCATATTCAAAAATAATTCTTGAAATTAAAGACACTGTAATACTTAAAACTTCAAATGGAACTCCACTTAAATCAATTATTGTTACATTGGAATTATTTTCATCCTCATATCCCATCAATTGTTTAATAGTTTCCCCAAATGTTATTTTTTTCGATGCTTCTCCTAATAGAAAACCTAAGCGTTTATCGTTAATTTTATTTTCAAGTCTATTTACATAATTTGTCAATTTACCATATAAGCTTCCTTGTGTTGTTTTTTCTTGACCTTTTTTTGCCCCAGTAGAATATTCTTCGCCTGTTCCAATTACTTCAGAATTTTTTTCTTTTGCATATTTCAAAATTTCCTCAATATCGAAAAAAGTAGGATAATCGTAATGTATTTTACTTTTTTCCTCATCATTGCCTTTAAAATGTTTTATTCTATTTTCGATAATTGATTCTTTAAAAATATATCTTTGATTATGGTCATTGGCTTCTGTATCAATAAAAAACTCTTCAAGTTCCTCACTATTTAACATCCAATAAGGTAGAATTAGGTTTTTTACATCGATAAAATTAGCATCAGGAAATGCAGATTTATATTCAGAGTGAATATCAAAAATTATAATATGAGAATTATTAAGATTGAAATTATCATCCTTTCCATTTACAGCAGTTTGAATAATCGTTGAAAGCGTATGTGATTTTCCAGAACCTGTAGAGCCAACAATTGCAATATGTTTATTAAAAAACTTGTTTCCATTTACTGGAATCCGAATATTAGGGTTTGAAGATAGTGTGCAAAATGAAAATTGTTCTTTTTCTTCTACGGATTCAATATATATTTTCTTTATTTCCTCTTCCGTAGCTGGTTGAACTTCTTTTGGGGGTATTGTTAAATCATCTCCTCCTCTCGTAAATTTTCCATTTTTTATGATACCTAAAGGACTAGCTTCTATCAGATGGGTTCTAGTAGCAACTCCATCTTTTTCAGATACATCTATAGAAAAATTTTCAATAATTGCCATTAAAACAGCATTGTCATTGCCATATACTTTAAGGTATGAGCCCACTTTTAAGGATTCGCCAGCAATTTTAAAATCTTCTAGTTTATCTACTTTAATCTTAACTTTATTGGGAAATACAGCAATGACTTCCGCATTAATTTTATCTGACATTACAATATATTTTTTAAATCGTTAATTTCTTCTATTTGAATTTTTATATGTTTAACAGAATCGTTATTACAATCAAAATATGGAGCATCTAAATAAAACTGATAAATTTCTTTGGTTTTATTAGCTAGTTCGTTAATAACCATATCAATGTAATTTATATCATTTATTATTTTTATTTTATATTGATTATGATATGTAGCTTTTTCAATAATACTTCTCGGATTAAATGAAGACCCCGAAAAATTAAATCCGTCTACAAACTTAAAATTCTCGTTAGATAGTTCTTTCTTAATTTCGATTAATTCATCTTCTGCTATTCCACGGATAAACAAATAAGGACAAAAGGTATCAGGATTTTTTTTAGATTTAACATCTGACCATTTTTTTGAAATGAATAAAACAATATCTTTAAGTTCGTTTCTAACATAATTATTGGGATCAATCTCAATTAAAAAGAATCTTTCAAAAGGAGATATATTATATTGAGTAAAATACTTGCTTCTCAAATCTTTGAAAAAAATCTTTTTTCCTTTAATTTGAATAAACCATTTGTGAAAGAAAAATTGTTTAGAGTTTATTTGTGAAATAAATTCTTTTTTAGATATTTTACGATTTAAAATATCTTCCTGCCTTGCTAATGTGCTAATTACCTTTAAGGCATTGTTGTAATAAAAATGTTTTGCTTCAAAATCATCACAATTAGAAATTTGACTTTTTATTGCTTTATATATATCGTTCAGCATTTCTTCATAATCCTTTGCATTAATGTCAATTTCTAACAATGTTAAAAAATCAATTAATTGTATATCATCTATACATAAATCTTCATAGTGCTTATATTCAATTTTTTCTTTTGTATATGTAAGCAGGTTTGATTTTAAAAAATCTAAAGTAATTGGTGTTAAAAACTTTTCGTGCCCATTTTTAAAATGAGCAAAATACAAATAGTTTATTCTTTTTTGATTTCCATCTAAAACATCTCTAAAATGGTTCAACATCAACCTTATTGGTTTTGCTATTACAGAATGATTATATTCTGTCTGTGAATGATATTTACATTGAATAGCAATGCTTTCATCGACCGAATCCAAATCAATATCTTCAACCCCTTCAACAGTTATAAAATCATCACCGGCTTTTAGCTTTAATATTTCTAAAATAGTCAAATTAAATTGATATAAATATCCTTTTATCGCATCTACTGCACTTCTATTTGTCACTTTTATTGAAAATTTAGGTTGGTAATTTACATATTTTCTGGAAAAATGTAAAATCATTTTCATCAGCTTAATAAGCTAAATTTATATAAGATATAGTATGTTTTTCCAAAGATTAATAAATTTTTCAGATTAGATTTCTTATCCTACTTAAATAAACCTGTCGATGTGGGGTTTTAATAATAAATTATTTAAGCATTCTACTTTTATTTAAAAACATAGGGAACAGGCGTAAAGTTTTTCTTGTATCCTTATATTTGTTAATTAGAATTTCTTATAAATTATATTTATGCCCGATTACAATTTCCTTAATCTTTCTTCCGCTGAGTTTGAAGAAATTAGCAGAGATATTTTACAAAAACATCTTAATATTTATTTTGAATCCTTTACAAATGGAAGAGATTTAGGAATTGATTTCAGACATAGTACAAATAAAAACGAAAATATTATAGTTCAATGTAAAAGATATAGCACGTTTGAGAGTCTATTCAAAGCTTTAGTTAAAGAAAAGGAAAAAGTTGAAAAATTAAATCCATCAAGGTATATCTTGACTACTTCTGTAGGGCTTACTCCGTCTCAAAAACAAAAAATTTTAGATCTAATAGAGCCTTATATCAAAAATTCAGAAGATATTTATTCTAAAGATGATATGAATAATCTTTTAGGACTATATCCTGACATTGAGAAACAATATTTTAAACTCTGGCTTTCAAGCATTAACATTCTCGAAAGGATATTAAATAGCAAAATTTATAATCAAACTAATTTTGAAGAAGAAAAAATAAAAGATACTGTACAGCTTTATGTGGAAAATGATAGTTATTATGATGCTATTAAAGTTCTGAAAAATAAAAAATATGTAATCATTTCAGGAATTCCGGGAATTGGAAAAACAACATTAGCAAGAATTCTCGTCTATCACTTTCTTGCAAATGGCTTTGAAGAATTTATTTTCTTATCTGATTCAATAGACGAAGGATACAGTATTTATAAAGAAAACACAAAACAAATTTTCTTATTTGATGATTTTTTAGGCAGAAATTTTCTTGATAAAAATCTTTCAAATAATGAGGAGCAGAAGATAATTAGGTTTATTGAAAATGTCAATAAATCAGAGAATAAAATATTAATTCTTACAACCAGAGAATATGTATTGGCTCAAGCAAAGCTGAAATATGATATTTTTAATAACCCTTCTTTAGAGTTTGCTAAATGTGTAATTGACCTTTCTCAATACACGAAATTAGTACGGGCAAAAATTTTATATAATCATCTTTTCTTTGCAAATATTAATGAAAATTATATTAATCGCATTCTTAAAAATAAAGCCTACCTAAAAATAATCAATCATAAAAACTATAATCCCCGAATTATAGAAACTTTTACTCAATATGATATTTGGTCTAACATCCCCTTAAGTGATTTTACATCTAAAATAATTGAATTTTTAGATTATCCTGAAAGCATATGGAAGCACGTATATGAGAATCAAATATCTTCATTGTCTCAATGTATACTCGCAAATTTAATGTCGGCAGGAACTCCAATCCTTATTGAAGATTTACAAAAATTAATTCAAAATTTCGCGAAAAATTACAGCTCTAAATATAACATTACATATAGTAGTCTTGATTTTAAAAAATCCTTACGTGAATTAGAAAATACATTTATTATATCCAAAAAAGATTCTGTTAATAACATTGCTATTGAATATCAAAATCCTTCGGTTCAGGATTTTCTTGTCAATTATTTAAAAGAACATAGTGACTTTGTTAATGATATAATTTCTTCTGCAATATATTTCAACCAATTGTTTCAAATTTTCGCTTTTTACGAAATCAAAAACTCAAAGGGAGATGTATTAAATAAAAATAAAATTTTTCTGGATGAAGCACAAAAAAGCCTAATTGTAAATAAACTCCAATCTGACTTCGATTATTTGAATTCATCTACATTAACACTTTACAATTCTTATAGCATATATAGTTCAAGATGGGTAAAAAAGTACTTTTCTGACTATTCTAAATTGAAAGCTATTAATTCTTCTGTTTATATAGATGACCTCACTGATTTAAGGAAATTTATCCTAAAAAGATTTCAAGAAATCATTATCCCCTCTGACTTAGAAAATGATGATTTTAGTAATTATCTGGATTTATTTGAAGATTATCAAAATGAATTAATTTATGATACTAAAGAAGTTCTGAGTGTCTTTTTTAGTAAAATTAATTTTCTTGAAGAACTAAACGATTTTGAAAGATTTGAATACCTCTGTAATAAAGATTATGAAGAATTTACTCAAAATGATATTTTTTACGAAAATATTGAACATATAATGAGCCAAGAATCATCAAATGCTGATGATTCTAATTTAGGAGATGTATTGTATGATATAAAAAAGTTTGGAGAAAAATTCGATGTCGATTATTATGATCTACAAATAGATATTGAAAATAGAATAAAAAAATATGAAGCAGAAAACGAGGGCAATGATGATGATTATAAATGGAATAGAGAATCATCAGAAAATCCACACATAGGGAATGATGACGACTTAACGATAGACAATATGTTTGATAGTTTATTTCATTAATTTTTACATACCCGTATTCAAATAAATTATATTAACATCCAAATCCTCCATAAAAATTAGATGAATATTCTTCTCCTGTATTTTTATCTTTAATCACTATTTCGCCTGTTATAGAACTCGATTCATAACCAGTTTCTTTTTCATTTAAAATAGTAATTTGGCAAGAAAATTTACCATTTTCCAAATTGTAACTATTCTCTGATTTTGTTTTTAAAAACAACTCTTCATTTTTCCCATTAATTTTTAAATCTATTACATCTTCGTCTGAACCAAACAAAGAACCTAAAGCTAAAAATTTTCTCTTTTTATAGTCTTTTTCACTTTTGGAAAAAGCAAAGCTACAACCATCATACTTTTTCCAAATAGGAGAATTTACCTCGATTACCTGAATGTTCAGTGAAGTAGAATTTACCTCTTTAAATTTGTTTTTCTGTTTCGTTTCAGCTTTATTATTTAGTCGCTCCTTAACAAGCCCTCATTTTCAGTTTTTCTTTAAATCTATACCAATTTAAAACAAGGGTGAATAGGTTTGAAAAATAGAAAAAGATTTTCTCTTTCAGAATCTCCATCATTTTCTTCATATTCCAAGCCGTTGCTGAGAGTAAGGCGTTGATTTGTGGGCCGGTTTCTCCCAAGAAGTAGTTTTGAGCCA
>NZ_JACBFP010000004.1 GCF_021401085.1 Chryseobacterium sp. R2A-55 | reverse complement strand
CTGAATGCTAAAAACGAAATCCCCATAAGAGAACCAAAATACTGTCGAAAAGCTACCGGAGCTTCCGTTCAACGGGCTTTCATTGTTGGCTTTTCAAGCCCAACGAAAGCTTAGTTATTATAAGAAAGAATTTATTGGCTACACTCAAAACACAAACGTTCAGCCGGAAAAACTTGTTGAAGAAAATTATACCGAAAAAAATCTGGTCACCGTATTCACTCCGAACTTAAACCGTGCTTACAAAGCAAGAAATATACTGTCTAAAATTGGAGCAGTTTCCACCAAAGTAAAAAACATCATCACGGATCATATCATCAGTGATGAACGGAAATCCGACTTTAAAAATCTGGTGAATAACCTGCATCATAACCTGATCGGCTTTCATCCGGAAAATAGATTCAGTGAAATCCCTTTGAAAAAAAACGCCTCGCATATAAAAGCGGTTCCGGATTCAAATAATACTATTTTAGACAAGCTTTAGCAAGAAGCGAATGACTACAAAAATTTCCAAATTTCAAGAATTCAAAAAAAAATGAAAACCCAGCCTTTCAAAAAAATTCAGCCCATTAATGAAAAATATTGCAATTAGTCTGGATTTTTCAAGTGCACCCTATTTCAGGATCAAAAAATCAACAAAATTTCCGTATTTTTGTAGCTTATAATTTTTTAGTTCAAAATGATTAAAATCACTCTTCCGGACGGAAGCATCAAAGAATTTGAGAGCGCAGTAACTCCGCTCGATGTAGCAAAATCAATCAGTGAAGGCTTGGCAAGAAATACGATTTCTGCAATTGTCAACGGAACTCAGACAGAAGTTTCAACACCGATCACCACGGATTCTACGGTTCAGTTGCTTACCTGGAATGATGATTTGGGGAAAAAGGCATTTTGGCACTCCTCCGCACACCTCTTGGCACAGGCAATTTTAGAATTTTATCCAAAGGCAAAACTGACGATCGGTCCCGCTATAGAAAGTGGATTTTATTACGATGTAGATTTTGGTGATGAAGCTTTATCTGAAAAAGACTTTGAGAAAATCGAAAAGAAAATGCTTGAGAATGCGAAAAAAGACGCAACATTTAATCTTTATGCAGTGTCAAAAGCAGATGCTTTGAAAGAATATGCCGACAATCCATACAAAACAGAATTGATTTCCAATCTAAACGATGGTGAAATCACATTCTGCACTCATGATAATTTCACCGATCTATGTCGAGGAGGTCATATTCCGTCAACCGGAATTGTAAAAGCCGTAAAAATCCTAAATGCCGCCGGTGCATATTGGCGAGGCGATGAAAAAAACAAGCAGTTGACCAGAGTTTATGGAATTTCTTTCCCAAAACAAAAGGACTTAACGGAATATTTGGAAAAACTGGAAGAAGCAAAACGCCGCGACCACCGAAAACTGGGTAAAGAACTGGGGATTTTTGCTTTCTCTGAAAAAGTAGGAGCCGGACTTCCACTTTGGTTGCCAAAAGGAACCGCACTAAGAAAAAAACTTGAAAATTTCCTTTCCGAAGCACAGAAAAAATCGGGGTACGAATTCGTGATGTCGCCACATATCGGTGCTAAAGAATTGTATGTAACTTCCGGACACTGGGACAAATACGGTGCTGACAGTTTCCAACCCATCAAAACTCCAAATGAAGGCGAGGAATTTATGTTAAAACCAATGAACTGTCCTCATCACTGCGAAATATATAAAGTTGGACAATGGTCCTACAAAGACCTGCCGAAACGTTTTGCAGAATTCGGAACCGTTTACCGCTACGAACAATCCGGAGAACTTCATGGTTTGACGAGAGTTCGCGGATTTACCCAAGATGATGCACACATTTTCTGTACGCCGGATCAACTGATGGCGGAGTTTGAAAACGTGATCGATTTGGTGATGTATGTTTTCAAAAATTTAGGCTTTGAAGATTTCGTAACCCAGGTTTCATTGAGAGATCCGGACCATAAAGAGAAATACATCGGCACGGACGAAAACTGGAGAAAGGCGGAAAATGCAATTATTCAAGCCGCTGCAAATAAAGGTCTGAAAACCGTTGTCGAATATGGAGAAGCCGCTTTCTATGGCCCAAAACTGGACTTTATGGTGAAAGACGCTTTAGGCAGAAAATGGCAACTCGGAACGATTCAGGTGGATTACAATTTACCGGAAAGATTTGATTTGTGGTACACCGGAAATGATAATGAAAAGCACCGACCGGTGATGATTCACCGTGCTCCATTTGGTTCCATGGAAAGATTTATCGCCATTTTACTGGAAAACACTGCCGGCGATTTCCCACTTTGGCTCGCCCCGGATCAGTTCATTATATTGCCGATATCTGAAAAATATGTGGATTATGCGAAAAAAGTTTCAAATATGTTGGAAAATCACGATATTTGCGGACTGATTGACGACCGAAACGAAAAAACCGGTAAAAAAATCCGTGACGCCGAAATCAACAAATATCCATTTATGTTGATCGTGGGCGAAAACGAAGAAACGAACGGAACCGTTTCAGTAAGAAGAAGAGGTGAAGGCGATTTGGGCGCGATGAGTGTGGAAGATTTTATGAATTACTTTAAAAAAGAAGCAAAAATCTAAGCCAAAAAACATTAGCCAAAATCCCCATTAGCAATTAATTTAACCCATAAAATATAAACCCATAGCACAGAAATTTAACTACAGAGGTAGAGGTCCACAACGACGAGTACAGGAAGATTTACACCAGATCAATGAAAAGATCCGTGCTAAAGAAGTACGTTTAGTTGGCGACAACGTGGAACCCGGAGTTTATCCGCTTGCAAAAGCATTGCAAATCGCAAAAGACCAGGAGTTGGATTTGGTAGTGATTTCCGATAAACAGGAACCTTACATTTCGCGAATTCTGGATTACAAAAAATTCCTTTACGAGCAAAAGAAAAAGCAGAAAGAACTCAAGGCAAAACAGGTCAAAGTAGTCGTAAAAGAAATTCGTTTCGGACCACAAACTGACGAGCATGATTACGAGTTCAAAAAGAAACACGCTGAAAAATTCTTGGAGGAAGGTTCTAAATTGAAGACTTATGTTTTCTTCAAAGGACGTTCTATCATTTTCAAAGATCAAGGGGAAATTCTTCTTTTGAAATTGGCGCAGGAACTGGAACATGTAGGAAAAGTTGACCAGTTGCCAAAACTCGAAGGAAAGCGAATGATTATGATGATGAGCCCTAAGAAGGTGGCGAAGTAATTAATGTAACAATTTAGCAATTTAACAATCTACCAATGTAACAGTAGATGATTGATTTGATATAGAGATTTCGACAGAAGTCTCTTTTTTTTTTTCAATCTGTGAAAAAGATTACTGAATAAGGTTAAATTTTATAGCCTGCTTTATCAAGATTGCAGTATTCCCAGCATTGAGTTTTGTCATTAAACTCTTCCTGTGACTATCGACTGTATAAGGGCTTACGAAGATTTTTTCAGCGATTTGGTTATTGGTTAATCCCTCCGCGATCAATTCTAACACTTCTTTTTCGCGAGTGCTGAGAACAGGAATTTCGCCCAATTCTTTTTTTTCGGAAGTTTTCAAATTTACATCCACACTTAGATACATTTTGCCTTCATAAACTGAGAGAAGACACTTTTCTATTTCTTCTTTTGGAGCATTTTTCAGCAGAAAACCATCGGCTCCGTTTGCGATTATTTGCGTAATGTAACCTCTTTCATTAAAAGTGCTCATTCCCACAATTTTAATTTTTGGAAATTCTGCCTTTATTCTTGCAGTAAGTTCTATACCAGTGATTTCTGGCATATTGATATCTGTCAAAACCATTCCCGGCTGAAATTTCTTGATGAGTTCCATGGCTTCAAAGGCATTTTTTGCCGTAGCCACCAAATCAACGAACCGTATTTCATTGAACATGGCGCGCAAACCTTCCTGTACCATCGGATGATCATCCACAATGATAATTCTTATTTTATCCATAATTTTGCTCTTCACATTCTATAAAAACTGAGGTTCCTTTTCCTGGAACTGATTTTATGTCGAGTTTTCCTTTGAGATATTCCACCCTGGATTTTATGTTTCTGATCCCGGCAGAATTTTTCAAGTTCATATTTTCCAAATTGAATCCTTTTCCGTTGTCTTCTACAGTAATGGAAATTTTATGATTTTCGTGCCGGAAAATTTGCACCAAAATCAGATTTGCTTCCGAATGTTTCACCACGTTGTTCAACAATTCCTGAATAATTCTGTATATAATGACTTCTGTAGTTTGATCCATTTTTTCATCGATTCCGTGAAGTTCACAATTAATCTTCAAATTTTGGTTCATGATTAAAGATTCGCAATAATCCAAAATCGCCTGTTTTAATCCAGATTTCATTAAAGATTCTGGCATTAAATTGTGGGATACTCTCCGCATTTCACTAATGGACTCATCAAGTTTCAACAATGCTTTGTCAAAAACATTTGCATTTTCTTCCGATAAAATTAAATTTCCTTTCATGGCTCCTAATTGTAGTTTCACACCGCTCAATAATCCGCCCAAACCGTCGTGAAGATCTTTTGCAAGGCGGTTTCTTTCGTCTTCCTGCCCTTTTAGCAGAGATTGCGATGCCAATAATTGTTTTTCTGTTTCTAATTCACTGATTCGTTGCTGTTGCAGTTTTTTCCGTTGGCTGTAATTTCGGTATGTTAATAATAAAATGGTCAGTAATGCAAAAGCACTTCCTAGTAAAATATAGTTGAAAATATTTTTGTTTTTGATTTTCGATTCCTGAAGTTTTATTTGGGAATCCTTCTTCTGGGTTTCGTATTTTTTGCTGAGTTCTGTCTCGAAATCACTTAGATTTTCTTTGTCGATGATGTTTTGAACGGAATCTGATTTCAGTTTATATTTCTGGGCTTTTTTATAATCACGCTTTGCAAAATTGATCTTACTGATCACGTTGTAAAGATTTTGAACTATTTCATGGTCATCTTTTACTTTAGAAATTCCCTTCAGTGCAGTATTTTCCGCTTCTTCATATTTATTTTGATAAAGAAAATTGCTGGCTTCATAATACGGCAGATTCCTTAAATCCGATTTTGCAAAAGGCGCATTGGGATTTTCATCCAGAAAACGGTGAAGTTTTTCGAGGTAGAAATTCAGTTGTGGCGGATTTGCCGTGAAGACATTCAGGTTAATTAAATTCACCAGCGATTTCACTTTGGAACGCGGAATATTATTTTTTTCTGCAAGTTGCAGCACTTCCAAAAATAATTTTTCTGCCTCTTTATAATTCCCGAGTTCCTGTTCAGAAACCGCTGTATTGTTCAAACCTATCAGTAAACCTTTCAAATTGTGGTATCTTTTTCCGGCATCAATGCTTTTTCTGCCATATAAAATTGATTTTTTAAACAACCCAATCTCAAAATATAATCGCGATAAATTTCCGTATCCAATAGAAAGATTGGCGGTGTCCTTTATATTTTCTGAAAGTTTTATGGCTTTCTGCGCGGTTTGAAGGGCCAAAGTATCTTTTTTAAGATTGAGATAAATCACAAAAAGTGTTCGCAAAGCTTCCGCTTTCTGGAAATCGTTTTTGTTTTTTTTGGCAGTTTCCAAGGCTTTTAAATTGAAATTCAATGCCTTATCAAATTTCTGAGTGGCGTGATAAATCTTTATTCCAGTAAAATAATATTCATAATCGTATTTGTGCGATTTTGATCGATCAATGAGCTTTTTTCCTTCGGCTAAAAAATACGCAGAAGAATCGGTGTCATTTTGCACATAATCACTAGTCAACAAAAAATATAGCGGAATTTTTGCGGTGTCGGTTTTGGAAATTTTAATCAGATTCTTAATACTGTCCGTGTTCAAGCGCTTCTGTGAAAACGAAAAAGCATAACAGAAAATAAAAATAACAGCAAAAAAATTTGAGATTCTCATAAGACAAAATTACTTTTTGGTTATTGTTTTTCCACTCCCTGAAAAAAGTGATTTTTCCTCCCACAAATTTCCCTTTTTTATGGGATTGTGAAGTGATATTCAGCAAAATACCTTTGTCCTGTTCCTTACAAAGATACATCAATCCGAAATCGGTTGGTATAACTGAACAAAATAAAAATTAATTAATCCATAAAAATTTAAGTATTATGAAAAACACATTCTTTTCTTTAATGGCACTTTTGGTTTCAGCGGTTCTTCCCGCAAATACCGAAACCCCGAATCTTGCCAATGCAAAAAACAGTTTTGAAAACCGAAAGCCAGCTTTTGAACAGAACAGAGGTCAACTTTCAGGCGAAAATTCAAAACAGGTAAAATATTTCCTAAAAAGCAGAAATATGACTTTTTATCTATTAAATGACGGAATTACTTATCAGTTTACCAAATTCAAAAAATTGGAAAATGAACAACTGAAATCACCTGAGGAACTGATTAAAAACCAAAAAATTTCTAAAAAAGTTGAAGCAGAGACTTTTCGTATGGATATGATTTTAAAGAACACGAATCCGAATCTGAAAATTACCGCAGAAAATCCCGAAAATGGTATCACCAATTATTACAATAAAAATATTGTGGATGTGAAGCGTTTTTCAAAAATCATTTATCATGATATTTATCCGAATATCGATTGGGTGATTTATGTGAACAACCAAAATGTGGAATATGATTTCGTGATTCATCCCGGTGGAAATCCCAACCAAATTAAGTTTAAAAATAGTTGGGCCGATCAAATGAAAATCAATAAAGACGGCAGTTTGAGGATGAACACTAAATTGGGCACTATTACCGAAAAAGCACCAATCAGTTTTCAAAACGGAAAAGAAATTGCCACAAAAATGGTTTTGAAAAATGATGAGTTGAGTTTCAAGATTTCATCCTATGATCCAAAATCTACAGTAACTCTTGACCCTGAAATTTACTGGTCCACTTATTTCGGGGGATCTTCTGATGATTTCGGAACTTCTTGCACCGTTGATTCTCAAAATAACGTGTATTTGTCCGGCTATACTTTTTCCACTACCGGGATTGCTTCCGGAGGCTATCAAAATAATTTGGCAGGAAACTGTGATGCATTTCTGGCAAAATTCAGCAGCTCGGGTACTTTAATTTGGTCAACTTATTATGGTGGCAATAATGAAGATAAAGGAAAATCCTGCGCAGTGGATGCAAATGGAAATGTTTATTTGGCGGGAGAAACTTATTCCACAACAAACATCGCCACTTCCGGTGCTTTCCAAACCTCCAATAACGGACTGGATGATGCTTTTTTAGCAAAGTTCGACAGCAATGGGAATCTGCTTTGGGGAACCTATTTCGGTGGAGAATATTACGATGAAGGATATTCTGTTGCCGTTGATAAAAATTCCGGGAATGTTTATTTGGCCGGTTTTGCATGGTCCAGTACAGGAATTACAACTCCGGGAGCACATCAGCAAAATACGGGTGGTGCAACAGATGCCTTTCTTGCGAAATTTGACAGCAACGGAAACCGACAATGGTCCACATATTACGGTGGCGAGCAATGGGAAAGCGGCTATTGTACTGTGGATAATACAGGAAATGTCTTTTTGGCAGGTTTCACCAGTTCGTCTGTAAATATTGCTTCTTCCGGAGCCCACCAAACAAATTTGGGAGGACTGGATGATGCGTATTTGGTAAAATTCAACAGCGACGGAGTTAGACAATGGGGAACCTATTATGGAGGTTCTGATTATGATTGGGGATATTTCATCGCGACAGATTTTCAGGGAAATGTATTTTTGGATGGACACACCGGATCTGACGCCAATATTTCTACAACAGGTTCGTACCAAGCTTCGAGAAGCGGAAGTTATGATGCGTTTCTTGCAAAGTTTAATGGAGCTGGTTCCAGAATTTGGGGAACGTATTATGGTGGAGCCGAACAGGAAAGAGCCAGTGCCTGTACCGTTGATAATTCTGACAATGTGATTGTTACAGGATACACTTATTCCAACGACAATATTGCTTCACCGGGAGCGTTTCAGGAAACTTGGGGTGGAAATCAGGATGTTTTCGTGGCAAAATTCTACAATGATGGAAGCAGAATCTGGGGAACGTATATTGGTGGAACTGGTGATGATTTTGGAGCGTTTAGTTCCACCGATTCTTGGGGAAATGTTTATATAACCGGAAATACCAACTCTTCCAATAACATTTCGAGTGCAAATGCGTATCAAACCTCAAACAACGGCGGAAACGATGCTTTCCTTACAAAATTAAATCCATTCGGAATTCTGAAAACAGCAGAAACCAATACTTACTCCGTTAAAATTTATCCAAATCCGGCAACAGATTTTATCAAAGTTCAGCATTCTAAAAATGAAAAAATATCAAAGGTTGAAATTTTTGATATGGAAGGGAAAATGGTCAAAAACATCCCTTCACTTTCCCAGAATACAGTTGATGTAAAATCACTTTCCGCAGGGATGTATTTGATGAAAATCTATTCGGCAACAGAAGTTATTAACACAAAATTCTTAAAAAAATAATCATGAAAAATATCCATAATTTTTTTATAATGATTTTCGCGGTGGCGTTTTTATCAAAAATTAATGCCCAAAATATCACGACACTGGGTTTAGGCTATTCTTTTACCTATGCGGTGGATATTGCGAAGGACTCAAGTGGAAACCTCTATGTATGCGATGCTACGGATGATTTGGTGATGAAAGTGGAACCCAATAACAAAACGACCGTAATTTCTGCAGGAAAGGGCAAACCAATGGCACTCACCTTGGACGGTTCCGGTTATTTATATGTTGCTTACGGTGGTGGCGGAACTAACTCCGGCAAAGTTTTCAAGATGAATACAGACGGGAGCAACGCGGTTCTGTTTGCAAGTCCAAACACTTCCATTACCAAAATGAAGTTTATCGGCATCAATTTATGGTACACCGCATCGGCTTTGTCAAATAAAATTGGAAGAATCAGCTTATCCGACGGTTCTATAGGCACTGTAAATTTGCCAATAAATGTCTCAGATTCCGAAGACTTTACTTTTGATAATCAAGGGAACAGTTATTTTGTATATCCGAACAGCCAAAAATTCGTGAAAATTAACAATGTGTTCCAAACCTATTCGCTTTCACAATCCAGCGGAACCAATATTACATGCATTGATTATTGCCCGAACCTCGGACTTATTATTGGGAGCATGTCGGATATCGTAATTATGAATACCACTGGCTCTGTAGTCACGCACTATTCGCTTCCCACTTTTCCTCCCGGCCAACTATTTTTACCTCAGGCTGTAGAAGCGCGGGAATATCAAAATGTACATTTTATTTTTTTCGACACAGATGGACGTTACAAAATATATGATTTTAAATATCCCGACAACGTTTTTAATGTACGAGGAAGTAAATTTAACTCGCCTATCGGCATCACTTTGGATGCACAAAACAAAATTTATATCACTTCAAACGATCCTTACACTTCCCTCAACCAGGTCGCAAAAATTGGTACCGACAATTCTATTGCCCATCTGTACTACTCACCAAACAGCCTTGCAGGAATTTCCTTCGCCAGCAATAATAATAACCTTTATTTTGCTGACAAGACCGAAAACTCCATAAAAAAAATCACAACTACCGGAACATCTCCAGGTAATTACATTACAGGATTAAGCAACCCTTATATGTTTAAGGTAAATAATATAACGGAATTCTACATCCAACGTAACTATACTTATCTTATAGGCAGAAAATTCAACCTTTATCCTCCACAGTGGATTTACTCTTATTATGGCGTAATGGGCGATCCAAAAGGATTCGATTTCGACAATGCAGGAAATGTTTACGTAGCGGATAATGCAAATAATAATATCCAGAAAATCAATCCCACCACAGGAACGAGCGTGAATTTGGGAGTTATCGGGAACAACTTCAACAAACCAAGTGGTGTAGCTGTTGATTCGCAGCATGGTTATGTTTACATTTCCGATACAGAGAACAATTCCATTAAAAGAATGGATTTGAACGGAAACGGTATCCAAGTCATAAGTACTGACTTCTTTAAGCCGGAAGGTATTTGCATGGATGAAACCAACAACAAACTTTACGTTGCGGATACAGGAAACAATGTGGTGAAAATAATAAATTTGAACGCATTTCTATCAACTTCCGATACGAAGAATATTTCTCATATAAACATTTACCCAAATCCTGCGATGGATTTTATCAAGATACTGAATTCTAAAAATCAAAAAATATCGAGAGCAGAAATTTTTGAAATGAGTGGTAAAATGATTAAAAATATCGCTTCGTTCTCGGAAAATACAATTGATGTGCAAGCACTTTGTGCCGGATCATACTTACTGAAAATATATGCGGGAACTGATATTTATTACAGAAAATTTTTGAAAAAATAATACTTAAAACAAAAGGTTACAATCCACGGGAGACTTCGAAAGAAGTTTCCTTTTTTGTACATTTGATCAAACATTTATCAAGAAGAAATGCCCATTCCAAAAGATTTGAAAAATTTTGCTGAATCCCAGAAGTGGATTTTTGCCAAAACTTATGCGGAAACTTACCCGCACGAAAATATAGTTCAAGAAAAAGTTGATAGCGAATTATTTTTGGAACTTGGGAAATTCATTGATGAAAACGGATATGAAGAATATTTTTACTCCAAGAAACAAATCTATTTTGATTTTGAGGGCTTCACGTATTGGCATATGGAAAACATTATAAACCGCTGTGTAATTGAAGATACTTATCATATCAGAAAACAAAATAACCGCCTTCCAGCAAAAGATAAGTTTTGAATTTCCTCAATGAATGATCTCTAAAATTCGCTAATTATTCCAAAAAATATTTGTACTTTTGCAAACTCATTGATAACAAGATATAAAAGCAAAAAAAATGTCAAAATTAAAAACGAAATCAGGTGCTAAAAAGCGTTTTAAGCTTACCGGAACCGGTAAAATTAAAAGAAAAAATGCTTACAAAAGCCACATCTTGACAAAGAAAGAAACCAAGCAGAAGAGAAATCTTACGCAGACTTCCTACGTTGCAACTGTGGACGAGAAAAGCGTTTTGCGTCAATTAGCAATCAAGTAGTTTTTATAAATCATTTCGGTTTATAAGAATTCAAAAAAATTCAGAAATTTTAACCCTGGATATCAGCTCCAAAGTTTGATGAAATAAGCAACGCTGTATTCAAAAAAAACAATTTAAATTATGCCAAGATCAGTAAATGCAGTAGCTTCCAGAGCTCGCAGAAAAAAAGTAATGAAGCAGGCTAAAGGTTTTTTCGGTAGAAGAAAAAATGTTTGGACCGTAGCTAAAAACGCCGTGGAAAAAGCGATGCAATACGCTTACCGCGGAAGAAAAGAGAAGAAAAGAAATTTCAGATCGCTTTGGATCACGCGTATCAACGCAGGAACCAGAGAACACGGAATGTCTTATTCCCAATTTATGGGCGCTCTAAAAAAGAACAACATCGAATTGAACAGAAAAGTTTTAGCAGATTTAGCGATGAATCATCCTGAAGCGTTCAAAGCGGTTGTAGATCAAGTAAAATAATGTAAAATTTTTTGTTATCAATATCAATCCTGTCCCGAAATTTCTGGACGGGATTTTTTTTTTGCTGGTTTTGCATCATTTCCAGACCTGATGAAAAGAACATTCCTCATTTCGGCTAACTTTATTGAAGCATGTATTTCAGGATAAAATTTTGTTGAAGCCTATCAAAACCATCTTATCCAAATCATGATCGCCAACATCAATCCATATCTAACGGAATTTGCATCATTCGGAATCAAGCAGACCGGAACAGCGAACTACAATAGCACTTTTGACTGGCTGAAAAACATGTATTTATCTTTAGGTTTCTACTCTTTCAACTGTATTTATTTGCTAGCAGAAATTTGTAACTTTTGTCTTAGAACAAAATGAATTTTGTCCATTCTTTAGACTTTCTGATAGATTTTCATCATTTCTTTGGCAATATTTTCGTCAGTGAATTTTTGAACATACTCTAAACCCATTCTTGCACGGCGTTTCCTTTCAGATTCATTATTCCAGAGGAACAGAATTTTTGCCCGGATATCATCAACATTCTCGGGATTGATATAAACAGAATCTTTCCCTCCTGCTTCCGGCAAGCAACTCACATTACTCGTAATTACGGGTGTTCCGGAAAACAGGGCCTCGATTACCGGAATGCCAAAACCTTCGAAAAAACTGGGGTAAACGAAAATATCTGCCAATCTGTAAATCGCGGCGAGTTCATGCATCGATACATTTTCAAGGAAAAGGACTTGATTTTTGAGATTATTCTTGTCGATAAATCTTCTGACTCTGTTGAAATATTTCGTTTTTCTTCCAACCACAACCAGAGGAATATCCGTATCCTTCAAAGCTTTCACAATTCCGAGAAGATTTTTCCTTTCCTCGATCGTTCCGACATTCAAAATAAATTTTTCCGGAAGATTGAACCGCATTTTGGTCTGCTCAAAGAAATCCGGGAAAATATACTCCTTGAACGCCTGATGACAACCTTGGTAAACAACCTCTATTTTAGATTCGGGAACTTTCAGAAACTGAATAATGTCTTTTCTGGTCTGTTCGGAAATTGCAATAATCAGGTCTGCCTGTTCTGTGGCTCTTTTAAATTTCCAAAAATGAATTTTCCGGTCGAAAAAACTGTAGTAATTGGGAAATCGCAGAAAAATAAGATCATGAATCGTGACAATTTTCTTGATAGGTTTTTTGTTCCATCTCAAAGGGAGTTCGCCCGATAGTCCGTGAAAAATATCCGCATCAAGGTTTTGGGCATCTTTCCCCATCTTAAACTGCCTGGAAAGACTTCCTTTCGAAGTTTCCTTAAAACTGACATGGGGCAAACTTAAAATCTCCCTTCCTCTTTCGCTTTGATCTTTGTTTAATAGAACATATTGATTATCAGGATAAAATGTAGCCAGAATTCTCACCAAATCACGCGAATAGTTACCTAAACCCGAACTGTTATTGAAAAAGCGTTTACCGTCAAATGCAATCTTCACCTTCTAAATAAATAATTTTTGTAGATCTTTTCAAAAGTTCTTGGACCGGATAATATAGTTTGGTCTTTCTTTCACCTGCTTGAAAATTTTGCCCAAGTAAATTCCAATGATTCCCAGAATAATCAACTGAATTCCGCCAAAAAAAACCACGGTCATAATCAGTGAGGCCCACCCGGAAATCTCGGTTTTTGCAACAAATGAATGAATGACATAGACTCCATATCCCACCACCGCAATCGCCGAGAACAAAAACCCCAAATATGCCGCTATATAAAGTGGTTTCACGCTAAAGGCTGTAATTCCGGTAAAGGCAAACTTCATCATTTTTTGCAGATTATAGCTGCTTTGTCCGGTCGCTCTTTCACCCGCGGTAAAATGGATTCCGGTTTGTTTGAAACCCATCCAGTTAGAAAGTCCACGCAGAAAAATATCGGCTTCATTCATATTTCGAACCACATCCACTACGGAAGAGTCCATCAGTCGAAAATCTGAACCACCTTCGCTAATCTTCACATCAGAAATCAGGGACAGAAATATATAGTACAGATCCGAAGTTCTTCTCTTGAATCTGGAAATTTGTTTGGGATAGGTCCTGATGGTAAAAACAATATCAAACCCTTCCTCCCATTTCTTGATCAGATCTGGAATCAATTCCGGTGGATGCTGCATATCTCCATCCATTGAAATCACTGCATTTCCAGTGGCGTAATCCAACCCTGCTTTTACCGCCGGTTGGTGCCCGAAATTTCGGGAGAGTTCGATAAATTTCACTTCTGCGAACTGGCTCGAAAGTTCTTCCAATTTCTGCTGAGTATGATCCCGGCTTCCGTCATTAACGAAAATAATTTCAAAACTGTAGTCCTTTAGAACAGAAAACACTTCCGCAATCCGTTGATGGATCAGCGAAACATTGCCTTCTTCGTTGTGTGCCGGAATGACGATTGAAATCTTTTTCACTTTTCGTTTAATCTAATTGATAATCTTTCTCAAAATCCCTGGTCATTAATTCGTATATCACTCGGAACCATACAATACAGCAAGGCAGAGCCTTTAACGAATATTTCATGATGTAATTTTCTTTGATAAATTTCGGAAATAAATCTGAGAACGAAAAGCAGGTCAGAATCATCACAAAAATAAGCAATCCTATTACGACAGGAGTTTTTTCTTTTTGAATGATAAACCAAATCATCACGCCCGAAACTGCGATAATGTAGGTCGGTGATTCCGAACTGGAACTAAAAAGAACGATGAATAAAAGCGTTGATGACAAAATCATCAGTTGGAATGCTAAATTTTTGTACTCTTTGAGCCTTAAATAAGGCAACCCGAACACCAAAATTCCCGGAAGCAGAAATGCAAGATTTGAAATTTCTGCGTTTCCTGAAACCCTGCGAACAATTCCCATCAGTGAATAATCCTGTCTGTTCCCCAAAACCTGATTAGACATATTTTTCTCAGTGAGCGACTGAAACCAGTCCGCATAAGATTGCAATCCAAAATGTGGACTGGAAATGAGCATCGGCAAAACCAAAAACAGGATTGCAAAACACACGAATGACAAAATAAATCTCCATTTGTTCTTCATGAAGAAAAATGAGGAAAGTCCTGCAATTCCGTATAGTTTCACAAAAAATCCGATTAAGATTGCGATTGCAGATTTCGTTTCCTTTCGTTCATAGATGTAAACCGCAGACAAAATCAACAAACCTGTCAATGCGATGTTGAACTGCAAACTCACCGCCGCTGTGATGAATTCCTGTAGGCAAAGCCACGCAAAAAACGACTTCTTCTGCGCGGAAAAAGGCAATTTGTGGATCGCAAAGAGAAAAACCAATGTATTCGCGATATTCCATAAAACCATTCCGAGCCAATCCGGTAAAATAGCAAAAGGTGCGATGATCATGCTGAACAGCACTCCATAATGATTGGAATCAAAATGACAGTCCGGATAAAGAAGGTAAATGTTTTTTTCCGCTAAGGTATTGGTAAAGACATTCTTAAAAATCAAATAGTTATTGTAATTCTGAGGTCCGCTAAAAAATTTGGTCACCGCAGAAATGGCAGACACCAAAAGATAAATCCCAAAAATATATTTAGGATTTGATATCAGTTTGATGAATTTATCTTTCAAGTTGATGGAAACAAATATTTAAACCGAAACATTATTCTCTCTCAAAGCGTCATTGAGCGAGGTCTTTTTGTCGGTTGATTCTTTTCTTTTCCCGATAATCAGAGCGCATGGAACCTGGTAATCTCCAGCCGGGAATTTTTTAGTATAGCTTCCGGGAATCACCACTGAACGGGCAGGAACTTTTCCTTTGATTTCAACCGGAGTTTTGCCGGTGACATCAATAATTTTGGTGGACGCCGTCAAAACGACGTTGGCTCCCAAAACCGCTTCTTTTTCCACATGAACACCTTCTACGACAATACATCTGGAACCCACAAAAACATTGTCTTCAATAATAACCGGTGCAGCCTGAAGTGGCTCCAAAACCCCTCCAATTCCTACTCCACCACTCAAATGAACATCTTTTCCAATCTGTGCGCAACTTCCCACCGTTGCCCAAGTATCTACCATGGTTCCGGAATCAACATAAGCCCCAATGTTAACATAAGACGGCATTAAAATCACTCCGGGCGCAATGTATGCTCCTTCACGTGCAACTGCATGCGGAACAACCCGAACTCCTTTTTCTGCGTAATTTCTTTTTAGAGGCATTTTATCGTGAAATTCAAAAGGACCAACTTCGATGGTTTCCATTTTTTGGATCGGAAAATACATCACGACCGCTTTTTTCACCCACTCGTTTACCTGCCATCCGTTTTCAGTAGGTTCTGCAACGCGCAATTCACCCAAATCCAGTTGTCGGATCACCTCACGGATTGAGTTCTGGCTTTCTTCATTTTGTAACAATTCTCGGTTGTCCCAAATATTTTCGATGATTTCCTTTAACATAATAGATAGCAGATTCCCGGAATTCCGGGATAAAAAATTGATATTTATTTTACAGTTCTACAAAAATACGAATTGAAAAGTACTTTGGATTTATTTTTAGAGCACTCTTCTCGCAAAAAGATAGGCATTGTTCCAGTACCGCTCATTCAGTGAAGAAATAATGACCCCTTTTGACGTGGAGGAATGAATGAACTTCACTTCACCATCATTTCCGATATCGTGTACGATTCCCACATGTGAAACCCTGCTTCCGCCAGAAGTTGCAAAGAATAACAAATCTCCCGGTTTTACCTCGCGGATGTTGATCTCTTTTCCGGAATTGGATTGGTCTTCTGACCGGCGCGGAAGTTTGTAATTGTTTTCATCAAACACTTTGCAAACTAAGCCGGAGCAATCGAAGCCCGCAGAAGTAATTCCGGCCGGTTTATAGGGTGCTCCCAAATATTTTTGCGCATCTTTCACAATTTCCTGAGCTTTTGGGGAATATTTCCCTGAATTATTTGAATTTAATGTTTTCAGGTCTGCAGTTTTTTTGACTGTTTTCGTGGGTACACTTCTCTTCACCACCACGTTCTTCGAAGTACCGCATGAAACCAGAATCATCAACAAAAAACTCAGAATAAAATGCTTTTTCATTTTCCTTTCACTTACTTTCGCCAAAAATAAAGAATTTATTTTCAATTGAATGGCAGTTTTTCAATTTTTTCCTTTATTTATGACCTTTGATAAAGATTTTCAATTCAGGAATCTTAATTTTGCATGAATAATTTGATTCAAATTCCGGATCAACAATTCTTAATGATGACCATTCTTGAGTATAAAAGACATTTTAAAAGTGAACTTTCAAACCTATATTCCGAAGCGGAAAGTGCGGAACTCTATTCCATTTTTCTTTTGAAAACGGTGGGTTTCGATAAATTCCAGCAGCGGCGGTTTATGCATCAGCAACTGCTCAGCAGCCATTTGGAAGATTTGGATGAAGTTCTGAAAACATTAAAATCAGGAAAACCCTTTCAGCAAATCTTAGGCGAAACTGAGTTCTACGGAATGAAATTTTTCATTGATGAAAATGTGCTGATTCCAAGACCTGAAACTGAAGAATTACTGGAGTTGGCAATACATCACTTAAAAGAGCCAAAGAAAATTCTGGATATTGGGACTGGAAGCGGAATTATCCCGATTGTTTTGAAGAAACATTTTCCATTCGCAGAAATTTCCGCAATTGATTTTTCTGAAAAAGCATTGGAAATTGCAAAGAAAAATTCGATTTTTCATCAGGCAGAAATCAACTTTATCCAGCAGGATTATTTGAACCAAGATTTGGAGGGAATTTATGAGGTGATTGTTTCAAATCCGCCGTATATAGGTATCACTGAACAGGATGAAATCTCGGATTCTGTGAAAGAATTTGAACCGAAAATGGCCCTGTTTTCACCCACTTCAGATCCTTTGATTTTCTATAAAAAAATTGCAAAAGACAGCAAAAATCATCTTGCAGAAAATGGATTGGTTTTTCTGGAAATCAACCAGAAATTGGGCAGGGAAACTCTGGAACTTTTTAAAGAGGTTTTATCTGAAGTTCGACTGGTAAAGGATATTTCCGGGAATGACCGATTTGTTTGGGGAATTCGGTAATGTGATGATGAGGAGAATTATTCCAATGAAAAACGTAGGAAAGATCTTCAAAGAAAGACCGACAGGATTTGATAGCCCCGATTGCAGCATTTGTTTGAGCTCTTTTTCTGGCATTGCAGAGCAATAATTTTCGAAAGTGTTACTGCTTAACTGTAGTCGGCAGAAAGGAACAAGTCTTACGCAATGGCAGAAAAAAGCGAGTGCGGAAAGCGGGTCCGAAAGTGAAAAGAAGCAAAAATACTCATGCTCCTGAAGACCTCCATCGAAATTTACTAACCGATTCTCTTTTTGATAAATACCTGATAAGCCATGTAAATGAGCGGTAATGACATAATTACCAGGAAAAGTGAATTTTCAATGGCTCGAGCGGGCTGCAATGCCACCGCATAAACCAAGCCGAAAAAGGCACCACCCAAATGCGCCGCATGACCAATATTGTCTGATTCTCTGGGATTCAGCATGCTGTAAACGGAATAGGCGAAATATAGAAATCCAAAAATAAAGCCGGGAATAGGGATCGGAATGAAAAAGAAATAGATTCCCAAATCTGGAATCATGGCGATGGAAGCAAACAGTATTCCGGAAACACCACCACTTGCACCGATCGCTGAGTACCATGACTGATTTTTATATAGGTATAGAGAAAATAAATTCCCCAAAAAGATGGAACCAAAATACACCGCAAGAAATCCCATCTCTCCAAATACCTGAACCACAATTGGACCGAAGAAATAAAGCGTCATCATGTTGAAGAGCAAATGCATCAGGTCTGCGTGGAGGAATCCTGCAGAAATCAATCGGATGTATTCTTTTCGGTTCAGGATTGCACCGACATTGAATTTGTATTTATCAAAAAGCTGCGGATTATTGAATCCGAAATAACTGATAATTGCCGTGGCGGCGATGATGATTAATAAAAGTGTGTTCATTTTTGGCTATAAATAAAAAGTTTCAGCGATGTGAAACTTAGGCAGATTAAACGATTTCTGAAGTGAGGCTTCTCGATTTCAATTTTTCGTGCATGGGTTTTAAAAGTTCCAGACTCCCGGTTTTCACGGTGCATTTTCCTTTGTAGTGAACCAGGATGGTGCATTGTTCCGCCTGCTCCAGTGTGTGCCCGCAGATTTCCATAAGTGATTCGATCACGAAATCGAAAGTGTTCACATCGTCATTCCACAAAACGAGTTTATAAACTTCGTCTTCCAATTCCAATATGTCAACATCTTGCTGATGCTCCCTTTTGGGATCGTCATAACTTTTTGAAAAATATACTTGTTTGGACATTTTCTGTTTTTTGAAAGTGCAAAATTATGCAAGTTGTTACATTCACAGCGCGCGAAAGATCACGTTTCTATGGCTCACCGATTTCTTCCGAAATCTCATCAATGATGGATGGTTCCTGATAAATCAACTCTACTAGATCCACCGATTTGTTATTCATTTTCAAAATTTTGAAATGATAATCCTTTATCTCAAATTCTTGGTTTTCTTCCGGGATATCTTCAAGTTCATGAAGGATGAAGCCTGCCAAAGTATTGTATTCATTATCTTCAGAGAGCGGTAAATCTTTAGGCAAAAACTCATTAATTTCATCTAAAGGCTGAGTCGCCTGAACCCAGAAAACGTTTTCACCTACTTTGTCCACAATTTTTTCTTCGTCATCTTCCTCATCCTGTATTTCCCCCACCAGTTCCTCTAAAATATCTTCAAGGGTGATGATACCTTCCGTTCCACCAAATTCGTCGATAACAACTGCCAGGTGCTGCTTTTTTTGCTGGAAGACCTTTAGCAAATCAGAAATTTTCTTGCTTCCGACAACAAAAAAAGCTTCACGCATGAGTTCCTTTAAATCATCATGATTCAATTCTCCTTTTCTTCTGACGTATTCTCGGATAATTTCCTTTGCATAAAGTACCCCAATGACATTGTCTATGGAATCCTTGTACACAGGAAGCCGGGAATAGCCACCATCCATAATCTTATTGATGATTTCTTCAATCGGTTCTTCTATGTCAATCGAAGAAATATTCTGGCGCGGAACCATAATTTGCTTTGCGGAATGATCCGTAAAATCGAATGCGTTCTTGATGATTTCGTAATTTTCTTCTTCAATTTCACCAGAGTCTGCAGATTGTTTTACCAGCAATTGCAATTCTTCGGTGGAGTGAATTTCATGTTCCGATGCGGGGTGTATCTTGACCAATCTTAAGAATGAATTAGACATCGAGTTCATCAACCAAATGAATGGTTTAAAAACCGTGTAAAAACCACGGAGTGGCATTGAAATCGCCATTGCGGTAGCTTCAGATTTTCGGATTGCGATCGATTTAGGAATCAATTCACCGAAGACAATGTGCATGATGGTGATAATCAAGAAACTGATGACCAAAGAAATCGTGGTAATGGTTGCTTCTTCAATTGGAAAATTGAAATAAAAGAAAACTTTCTCTACCACATGGTGCATAGCACTTTCACCGACCCAACCTAAAGCAAGGGAAGCCAGTGTAATCCCGAGCTGAGTTGCAGAAAGGTAGGCATCAAGATGCTTGATGATATGCTCTGCCTGTTTCGCCATGGAGACTCCTTCCGCGGCTTTCAGTTGGATTTGTGAGTAACGAACTTTAACGATTGAGAATTCTGCGGCTACGAAAAAACCATTGAGTAATACTAAGAATAAAGCTAATAAAAGCTTGACGGCGTCCGAGTCCATTTAAAAATTAAAAATAATTGCGACAAAGATAGTTAAAAAATTTATTCCATGGAGGATTGAGTCCACCCATTCAAGTAATTAATAACCAATTGATAATCATAAATGTAAACAATAAAAAAAATCGACTGCCTTATTATGAACAGCCGATTTGCTAACTAATTATGTGTTTTTTTGGGATTAATTTTTAATGGTCACACCAGCTACTTCGCCTTTTTCTGTTTTCTCATTTTGTACAGCTTTTACATTGCCTTCCGTTGTTCTTCCCTTCATGACGGTTTCGGGCATTTTATCCAAGGGTCTACTTTTGAAATCAATGCTTTGGCTTTCAGGTTTACCCCATTCTTTGGCATGTAGATACTTACCTTTCATTTCCTGTTCTTTTTCAACCTCAGGAATTACTCGGTGAGCATTTGCAAACTTATCCTGACGAACCCCTGTCACTTGCCAACTTACTTTGATGTTTGGTTTATCGGTTTTAATGACAAATGTATTTTCTTTGATTTCCTGCGAGATAATTGCCTGCGCAAAAGTACCGATTACCGTTAGCTGATACCTAAAATCCTTATTCAAGGCACTGAAGTATTCCGGCATTTTCACATAAGCTGTTCCATTGGAATCAGTGGTGATGTTTCCGTTGTACACATTCATCATATCTGGACTTTCTACAAAGCTATGGTAGAGGTATTTGTTTTCGGGGTCGAGTGGATGGTCGATTTTGAACGTACCGCTGCCTTTAGCAAGTGATCCGGTAACCTGTACATTACCACTAAAATAGCCGGCATAATTTGTTGCAGCTCCTGAGGCAAAACCATAAACTCCGTAACGCGTGGCAGGAACAGTGGAACCTCCAATTGTGTTTGCAAAACCATAAACTCCATAGGTATTTCCACCTCCTGTGGTTGCTGCAAACGAACTGTTTTTGTTGTATCCCACAACCCCTATTCCAGCCGTGGAAACGCCTTCAACTCCCGCTGTATTTGCAGAACCAAAAACGCCGACATCCTGATTACCAGTCCCAAAATTAGAATTGGCATCTGTAAATTCCACCCCATTGTACCCTATACCGTGAATTCCGGTACCGTAATTCGCCGTATTATAATAACCGTAAACTCCTCCTTTCAAACTTGCAGCTGCTGTATAAGAGTACCCGGAAATAGCCGGGTAATTGTCGATTCCGGCGACCGGGGTTGAAGGTTGCATTACGGTAAGTCTTCCGGTAGGATTTTCTGTACCTATTCCGGTTGCGCCATTGCTTACGATAAGTCCCTTGCCGGAAGTTCCTCCGTCAAAAAAACCGGCAACTCCTGCTCCTGTAGCAACACCCCATATTCCTTTTCCGGTACCGGTGTTGACACCTACAGTTCCACCAAGAGTTCCTGAAGCAAGGCCATAAATGCCGTTTTGAGAGCTGCTCACACCAATGACCCCTATACCTGTTGTGGATTCACCATAAATTGATCCGGCCGTTGCAATAGAAGTTGCCGGAACTCCGACTAAGGTACTCCTAAATGAATTGGCGCCGGTTGTACTCTGAACCTGGAATCTAATGTTGGGGTCCAATGTCCCTACATTAATTCCTACCGATGTTCCGTTGTCCGAAATCTGCGAATCACCCAAACTGTTTGCTGAAATGAATTTGGGTACTTTATTGTTTGTCCCTGTAATTCCTGTAACGGACTGGGCTGTTTTTGCGCTCAGTGCATAGGGAACACTAAGAAGTTGAGAAGTGGAAACCAACGAATAAGAAGTGCCTCCATTCGGATCGATTTCAGTTTTCACGAAATAAGGACCGGCTCCCCAGTCAATAGCAGCAAAAGTTCCTGTTTGCGGTGTCCCGGAACCGATTTGTAAAGTTAGTAATCCGTTGGCATTTGTGGTTGGACTTGGGGTGAACAATTCCTGATACACAGCCGTCCCAGAAGGGGAAGTCTGTAAAATGCTGACTTTCACACCAACAGTTTTGTTCATTGCCAGAACATTTCCGGTGGTTCGTACAATTGCCTGGTAGTTGATAAGGTTCGGTGATTGCGCATTAATCTTTAGGAATAACAATAGGATTAAAATAGCGGTGATTTTGGTAAAAATGGTTTTCATGGTTATTAATTTTTATTTTGAATTCGAGATACTGACTGACTTTACTTCTTGATAATTTTAAATGTTTTCAACACATTATTTCCGGATGAGACTCTCAGAATATACATTCCGGATGGGTTTTGAATCATATCGATTGTGGTCTCTTTGCTTTGGATCTTAGCATTTTGAACTGACTTTCCCGAGGCATCAAAAAGCTCATATGAGGGATTATCCCTAGAAAAACCAGGGAAATTCAAGAGTAATATAGAAGTGGTTGGATTGGGGTACACCTTCATTTCAAGGGTAACATTGGCAAAATCATCCACCCCGAGTAATGTAATTTCATACGGTTGCTGTACCCCCTGAATAATGGAGTTCCCACCAGCAGAAACGGTTTCTTGGAAAACCTGCCCTATCGAATAACTGACGCTTCCGCTACCTGCGGAAACATCGCCGCCTGAATTATTCACTGATGTTTGTGCATTGCAAATGCATAAACCAGCTGCGGAGAAAACAAGAAGAAAAATTTTCATAACTGTTGTTTTTGGAAAAAATGGTTATTAGTATTACGTCTCCAAAATTCTCAATAAAATAATTTTTTCACAACTTGCTTTGTACATTTGGCCCGAAATTCTGTATAAATGGAGTGAAAAACTTTCTCATCAGCAAAAAATCTGCATAAAGCAACGATTCTGCTGAACCCAGCCTAAATATTTTAATTAATTTTCCGTAATTAATGTATAACTTTGACTAAAAACTAAGTCAATGATTACTGCAATTTTAATAGACGATGAGAGCGACGCACTGGAATGCCTAAAATGGGAACTGGAAAACTTTAAGGACGAAATCCGCGTTATCGCAACATTTGACGCCGCATCGGATGCGATCCTTTTCTTAGAAAAAAATGAGGTGGATGCCGTTTTTCTGGATGTTGAAATGCCCGAAATGAGCGGCTTCGAATTTTTGGAAAATTTCACAAAAAGAGATTTTGCCGTAATTATTACCACCGCTTATCAAGATTACGCATTACCGGCGATCAAGAAGCAGTGCCTCGACTTTTTACAAAAACCAACCGATTCTGTAGCGGTGAGACAGTGCATTGAAAAAATTAAAAACTTCAAAAACGAACATGTTTTCATCAATTATTTTGAAGAAAAACTTTATCGAAAGGCCGAAAAAGAAGGTAACAAAAAAATCATCATCAATACAGATGGAAAATTGATGTTCCTGCAACCAGATGATATTATTTACTGCGAAAGTGATGGTAATTACTCTACGATTTATTTGGAAAACGGAAAGAAAATACTTATTTCAACACCTTTAAAACAATTGGAAGAAAAACTCACTGACGATTTTTTTAGAATTCATCACTCTTACATTATCAATATGAACAAGGTCCTGGAATATTTGAAGAACGATTCCCACGTAATTCTATGCAACAACATTAAAATTCCAGTTTCCAGGCAGAAGAAAACAAGTTTTCTGGATCATTTCTGAATTCATTGGGATGAGAGCTTTAGCCATCACTATATTTTTTCTGATTCCTGCCTGTCTTCCTTCGCAGCAGAATATCGTGAATATTACCGCCAATTTAAAAGCAGACAATGCTTTCCTTGACAGTACCTACCAGAAAATTTCGGGTGACACGATTTCCCTTCAGAGATTCTTGTCATTAAGCCAGAAAAATAAAAATAAAACTGCCGAATCATTTTTTTTGAATAAACTCGGTGTTTTCTACCGAAATAAGTCCAATTATTCCAGAGCTTTTGACTTGCATCAAAAGGCATTGGAAATTGCTGAAGACACTAAAAATGTGGAACAAACCATTATCAGTCAGAACTTACTGGGTGTCGTTTTTAGAAGGAGGGACGATATAATTCCTGCCATAAAATATCATCAGAAAGCGTTGGAGCTTGCCGAATCTGTCAAACATCCAAACGAAACAATTTTGAGAAATATTGCCATTTCTTGCAACAGCTTGGGCAATGTTTACCTCACCATGAACCAACTAGACGATGCCCTTGAATATTTCCGAAGATCACTTGGAATAGAGGAAAAAATCAACAACCAATTGGGATTAGCCATCAATCACCAAAATATTGGTGGGATTTTCGAAAAGAAAAATGATTTGGAAACCGCGCTGAAAAACTACCGAAAATCGCTTTTTTACAATAAGAGGATCCATTCAAAATTAGGTGAGCTTATTTGCAACAATAGCATTGGAGGTATCTACCTGAAACAAGGCAGATTGGCCGAAGCAGAAAAATACATTTTGCCCACCATCAAAGAATCTGAAGAGATCCAAGATGATTTTTACACCGCACTCTCCTACATTAACACAGGCTGGCTTTTTATGCTCCAGAACAAATCCAAAGCAAAATCCACGATTTTGAAAGGATTGAAGATTTCTAAAAAAAACAACTTCACTTCTTCCACAATCGACGCCTGTGAACTGCTTTCCAAACTTTATCAGAAAGAAAATAAAGTAGATTCCGCATTGATATTCTATAAAATCTTTGCCACGGAAAAAGAAAAGCTCAATAGCGAAAATACGTTTAAAAGCATCAACGAACTTAAAAACAAATATATACTGGAAAAGCGAAAAAACGAAATCAATGAACTGAGAGAAGCGAAAGAAGAGATGATGATCAAAATGAACTCCACCAAGCTCATTTTCTACGTTTCGCTGATCGTGATTATCATGGGAATCATATTTTACTACTTCATGAGCCGGCAGAAACAATTGCGACAAGAGAGAAAAATGCTGCTGATGGAGCAAGACCTGATCAGGCTTCAGATGAATCCGCACTTTATCTTTAATGCCCTGAATTCCATTAAATCCTATATTGTGAAAAACGACACCGAAAATTCTGTGTATTACTTGAACAAATTTGCCAAAATTTTCCGCAACGTCTTAACTGGAATTCAGCAAAAGGAAACCACACTTAAAAAAGAACTTGAAAATGTGGAAAACTATCTGTCTATCGAAAACATGAGATTCGGCGGAACAATAGATTACACCATAGAGATTGATGAATCGATCAACACGGAAGCGGTGAAAGTACCGGCATTTCTCCTACAGGTTTTCGTGGAAAATGCAATTTGGCATGGTTTAGCGATCAAAAAAGACGAAAAAAAACTCAACATAAAAATTTCCAGATCTAATTCCAAAATCTCCATCGAAATCCAAGACAATGGAATTGGCAGAAAAAAATCTGAAGAAATCAACAACACCAATCCCAGTAGGAAAGAATCTCAAGGAATCCTTATTTCGGAGCGTCGGCTCGAAAGTTTTTACGCCAAAGAATACTCGCTTAAAATACTTGATTTAGTTGATGATCAGAACCGAGCAACGGGAACTTTCGTTCAGCTAAAAATCCCTCAATAAAAAAGCACCGAAAAATCCGGTGCTTTTATAGATTTCTTAACGAGTTCTTACGAGTTCTTCAACGCTTCCGCTCCACCCACGATTTCCAAAATTTCATTGGTAATCGCTGCTTGACGAGCTTTGTTGTAGAAAATTACAAGATCATTTTTCAGAGTTTGAGCGTTGTCTGTAGCTTTGTGCATCGCGGTCATTCTCGCACCGTGCTCCGATGCGATAGAATCCAAAACGGATTTGTAAACCTGCGTTTTAATGGATTTTGGAATCAAAACATCCAGGATTTCTTTTGCATTCGGCTCGAAAATATAATCGGTGTTTGCACTTTCGGTTTTTTCAGCCATTGAAATCGGTAGAACCTGCTCGGTTTTCACTTCCTGCGTTGCCGCATTGATGAATTTGTTATAAATCACGAAAACCTGGTCGAATCTTCCTTCCCGATAATCCTTCATCACGTGTTCCATAAAGTTTGAAACCGCTTCGAAACTCATGGAATCAAAAATAGCACTTTGGTTATCGTAAACCGTTCTGTTCTTTTTTACCGCTTCGAATACTTTTTTACCCACCGAAAGAATCTCCACTTCGTGCTGGGTATTTCCGATTGCTTGATTCAGTTCTTTGATTACAGAAGAGTTGAACGCTCCTGCAAGTCCTTTGTTTGAAGTCACCACAATATAGAGAATTTTTTTCACTTCTCTTTCTGCAGCATAAGTTGCCACCTCTTCCAAATCGGTGGTGGAACTCACGTTTTCAATGATTTCCTGAAGCTTTTCGGAATAGGGTCTCAACATGACAATGGCATCGGTCGCTCTCTTCAGTTTCGCTGCCGAAACCATTTTCATCGCGCTCGTAATCTGCATTGTAGAAGAGATCGAAGTAATTCTTCCTCGTATTTCCTTTAAATTTGCCATTATAAAATTTGGTTCAAAGTTTAAGGTTTGAAGTTTAAGGTTTAAAATCTCAACGAAAAAATGGAAACTTTAAACCTCAAACAAAATTTTTAATTATACTTTGACGCTAATTCAGTTGCTGCTTGTTTTAATACATCAGTTACCGAACCGTCAATTTTTCCGGACTTGATTGCAGCCATAGTTTCAGGGTGCTTGGATTTCAAGAATTCCGTGTATTCTTTCATGAATTCTTTTACCCTCTTAACCGGCACATTTCTCAAAAGGTTTTCAGTTCCAGCATAAACCATCGCTACCTGGTCTTCCACACGAAGCGGAGAGTTTACCGGCTGTTTCAGGATTTCAACGTTTTTCTCACCTTTGGAAATAACGGCAAGTGTAGAAGCATCTAGGTCTGAGCCGAATTTGGCAAAAGCTTCTAACTCTTTATATTGTGCTTGGTCAAGTTTCAATGTACCAGAAACTTTTTTCATGGATTTAATCTGTGCATTTCCTCCAACACGAGAAACAGAGATCCCCACGTTGATTGCAGGACGAACTCCGGAGTTGAACAAGTCGGATTCCAGGAAGATCTGTCCGTCTGTAATAGAAATTACGTTCGTTGGAATATATGCAGAAACGTCCCCCGCTTGGGTTTCAATGATCGGAAGTGCAGTTAAGGATCCACCACCTTTAACCAAAGGTCTTAGAGATTCTGGCAAATCGTTCATTTGAGAAGCGATCGTGTCGTCCGCAATTACTTTTGCTGCTCTTTCCAACAATCTTGAGTGAAGGTAGAAAACGTCTCCAGGATATGCTTCACGTCCCGGTGGTCTTCTCAAAAGTAGAGAAAGTTCTCGGTAAGCAACTGCCTGTTTAGACAAGTCATCATAAATAATCAAAGCCGGTCTTCCTGTATCACGGAAATACTCACCGATTGCAGCTCCTGCCATTGGTGCATAAACCTGCATTGGTGAAGGGTCAGAAGCGTTTGCAGCAACAACTACGGTGTATGCCAAAGCTCCTTTATCTGCCAAAGTCTGAACGATTTGTGCTACAGTGGAACCTTTTTGTCCAACAGCAACATATATACAGAATACAGGTTCGCCTGCATCGTAGAATTCTTTTTGGTTAAGGATCGTGTCAATTGCAACGGTGGTTTTCCCGGTTTGACGGTCACCGATGATCAACTCTCTTTGTCCTCTTCCGATTGGGATCATGGAGTCGATAGCCACGATTCCTGTTTGCAACGGCTCATTTACCGGTTGACGGAAAATTACACCCGGAGCTTTTCTTTCCAATGGCATTTCGTAAAGATCACCTGTGATTGGACCTTTTCCGTCGATTGGATTTCCGAGCGTATCTACTACTCTTCCCAACATTCCCTCTCCTACTTTGATGGAGGAAATTCTGTTGGTTCTGTTTACAGTATCACCTTCCTTCACTAATTTTGATTCACCAAGAAGGGCAACTCCCACGTTGTCTTCTGCCAGGTTCAATACGATTCCTTCAATACCGCTCTGGAATTTCACCAATTCACCGTACTGAACATTTTCTAAACCGTACACTAAAGCGATACCATCACCGATGGTCAAAACAGTTCCCACTTCTTCCACATTTGTCTGTGTATCAAAGTTTGCCAACTGCTGTTTAAGGATTGCAGATACTTCTGCCGGATTTATTTCTGCCATTTTATGGTTGTTTTTGTCTTAATTTAATTGAAATTCTTTTCTCAGTTTGTTCAGTTTGGTTCTTACTGAAGCATCCACTTGCTGATCGCCAACTCTTAAGATATAACCTCCCAAGATTTCAGGATTGATGATGGATTTCACGTCGAATTTATTGTCGTGATTCACCAAAGAGGTAGATTTAAGTATGTTATCGATGTTTTCACCGGAAAGTTTTGTGGCGGAAGTCAGCGTAATTCTCTGAACACCGTTCATATCTTCCACTTTGTTGATGAATTCCTGTGCAATCTGCTGCAATTGACTTTCTCTTCCGTGCTTGATGACCAACTGGATGAGATTCTTTGTCACAGGAGAAAACCCTTTGAAAATCTCCACTGCAACACCCAGTTTTTTCTTCACGTCGATAATGGGTGAATTGAAGAAATTCTGCAATTCCTTGGAACCCGAAATGGTTTTCAAAACGTCACCCATTTCCGTAAAAACCGAATTGGTGTTTCCCGTTTCCTGCGTGAAATTAAGCAAACCTTGAGCGTATCTTTTTGCTACTTTACCTGTAAGCATTTTCAGTTCAGATTAGTTTTGTTAAGAATATTTTCCACCAAAGCGTTTTGCGCGCCATCGTTGTCTAGCTTTTGCTTCAAGATAGACTCAGCGATGTTTACAGAAAGTGCGCCGATTTGGTTTTTGATCTCCGCCATTGCTGCAGATTTTTCAGCCTGGATGGACTGCCTTGCCTGCTCAATCATTTTGTCGCCTTCTGCTTTAGCAGCATCTTTAGCTTCACCCACAATTCTTTCCTTGATTTCTCTGGCTTCCTTCAAGATATTGTCTCTTTCCACTTTGGCTTCGCGGATGATGTTCTCGTTTTCTGCCTTTAAATTCTGAACTTCCTGCTTTGCTAATTTTGCCTGGTTCAAAGAATCCACAATCGTCACTTCTCTTTCGTTCAAAGCGTCAAGGATAGGTTTCCAAGCAAATTTTTTCAAAACTAAGATAAGCACGATGAAAATCAGCGACTGGATGATGAATAGACCTGATGAAAAATTTTCTAATAATCCCATAATGAGTTATGATAAAATATTGTAATTGTTTTTAATTTTTTAAAAAATCATCTGCCGTAACCAACCGTTCCCGGCAGATGAAAGTTTTTCACTTCTTAGTTTACAGCGAATAATGCAGCAAACGCAACCCCTTCTACAAGAGCTGCCGCGATCAACATCGCAGTTTGAAGTTTACCAAATTGTTCAGGTTGTCTAGCCATACCTTCCAAAGCAGCAGCACCGATTTTTCCGATACCGATACCTGTTCCGATTACTACTAAACCTGCACCAATGATTTTAGGCATTTCCATAATATATAATTTTAAAAAATTAGTTCGTTTCTGTTATGAGATTAACTCGTGTCTCTTGTCTGCTAATGAGTCAATCCTCCTTCTTCTCCTTCGTGTCCGTGTTCTTCATTTGCCATTCCGAAATACACTGCGGAAAGCATTGTGAAGATATAAGCTTGCAGGAATGCCACCAAAACTTCCAATAAATACAATACGAAAGTAAGGAATGGGAACGCAACTCCGGCGATTACATTTTTAAATACGTAGATCAGTCCGATCAAACTCATCACAATTAAGTGTCCTGCAGACATGTTCGCAAAGAGACGAATCAACAGTGAGAACGGTTTGATGAACATTCCGATCACCTCAATCGGCATCATGATCAGTTTCATTGGCCAGGGCAATCCCGGCATCCAGAAAATGTGTTGCCAGTAATGCCTGTTTGCAGTAAACTGCGTGATGAAGAAAGTGATAATCGCTAATGCGAAAGTAATTGCGATGTTTCCGGTAACATTAATTCCGAAAGGCATCAAACCAAATAAGTTCAAAATCAGGATGAAGAAAAACACGGTCAATAAATAACTCATGTATTTTTTATAATTATGACCGATGTTTGGTTTGGCGATATCGTCTCTGATGAATAGAACGATCGGTTCCAATAATTTTCCGGGACCTGATGGAACTAAAGATTTTTTGTAGTTTTTAGCCATAGAACTAAAAATCCAAAACATCAAAAGTGCAGTAACGATAATCATCAGAACACTTTTCGTGATTGAGAAATCCCATACTTTTTCATTGGTTGCGTGGTGATGTTCATCAAGAGTTAAAGATCCATCGGGATTAGCTTTTAGAATTCTTTCATGGAAAAGTGCGTATTTTGCACCTTTACTTTCCACAATTTCGAATTTATTTCCGTGCGCATCGGTTGTTGGCTGAAAAGCTGAACTCATCATTGTGTGAAGTCCGTTTGCTTCATCATAAAAAATTACCGGAAGCGGAAAACCGATTGGAGTTTCAGTACCGTCTGCGTTTTTCTTTGCCAAAATGGTGAAACTGTGTCCATCCAAAACGTGGTGCTGTTTGAATGCATTCACTTCTTCCATTGATTTCTCTTTTTCAGAAATCGGCGCTTTGGCTTCAGTTTCTTGCTGTGTTGCAGGTGCTTCAGCCGTTTCATGCTGTGCGTTTGCGATAGAAAATGTCGATAAAAAACCTAATACAAGTACTACTCTTTTCAGCATTGATATATCTTATTTTAAAGTTTTGCAAAAATAGGACAAATAATCATAATATGGAAATCAATTTTTGATGATTTTTTTCATTTTTGATTTTCGTAGAAACTTTGAGAATTGACGGATTAAAACTACTGTTTAAAATGTTTCACAAAACAGATTCCCAATCGCTTTCATTGCACATTTAAGACATCCCATTAATGAAAATGGTGAAATAAAAATTGGAAACATTACATATCAATTAAAAGACAGATTTTCAAGAAAATTTCTGCAATCTAAAACTGGGATATCAGAAAAATAAAAACCTGTGACATATTAGGTAATGATCATGATAAAACCTGAATTTATCGACGAATAATATTCCGTGGTCGCAATATGTATTCTTAGAAAAAGAATATCAATTTTATTTTTTGCTGAAGCGGTTCCACTCTTCTTTTCCGCAAAATAAAAAGCAATCGCCAGACAAATTGGTGAAGTGTAAACTTGGAATTTCGAATGGTCAGTTAAACTAGTAATTTTCGCTGCATCAGTAAATATGGGATAATGCCGGTTCAAATCCACAACTAAAATAATGGCATCTAAAAAGAACTTCTCCTCTTAGATTTAAAGAATTCTGATTTCAGTTTTTTCCGGGAAGAAGGTTTTCTAAATTCCGCCATCATTATGAATTTATATGATTAAGATAAAAAGTTTATCCATAAAAATACCAAAATACTAGGACATGTCTTCGGATTCAGCTTGATTATCAACCGATTCCTTGTTTGCAAACTCATTCTGAATCAATTTCACCGCATACAAAGTTTCCAGCAAAAGTGAAATCAGGTAAGGAATAATGAAGTGGACTTTGTAATTGGGAACTTCGCTCAGATGAAGTTTGTTCATTGCCAGAAACATAATCATCAACTTGAACATCACCAAACCCATGAACGCAAAACCGATGTAGGTGGGAAAAATGTTTTTAATGATGGAAAGTATAGTCACCACCGTCACAAAAAGCAGGGTCAGGAAAAGATAATACTTAATGAAAGTCGGCTCTAAACCGATTTTCAGCCATTGCCAAATCCCGAAATGCACAAAAAACATCAAAAAATACAGTATTATATATAAGGTGTTACTTTTTATCTTCATTCTGAATATTTTTCAGTTGGTTTAGTAAATTATAGAAAGCCAGTCCCATCCCAAGCAAACCGATTCCGAGCGTCAAGAGATTACTTTCAATCCCAAAATGGTCATTCAGTTTTTTCCCGCCCCAGAAAGCAAGCCCCATCGTGGCCAACATCTGGAAGACAATTCCGGAATAAACTCCGTACTGCCGCAAACTGTTGCCGGCAAATTTTTTCTCGTCTTCAGGAGTGAAATTCTCGTGACTGGAATTATGTTCGGACATTTTGCAAAAATAGGAATTTAAGTTGGTTTTACATTTTTGTCATTGTGTGAGACGAAACGCGCATTTTGAAATGAGAGTCAAACACAGGTTAAAAGCATTAATATTCTAACAACGAAAAGCACAAAAATAAATGCTTTAGAACTAGAAATACATAAAAATATGTAAGTAATAAGCGCACAAAAGTCAAGAAATCACTGTCTGCTGGCAGACAGGTCCAATTTTTTCTTTTGTGACCCATTAATCGACTTATTTTGCAGACCACTTTTTGTATTTAACTTTTGTGGTTGATTCATTCTGAAGTATTTTGGAGGGTGTGTGCTTTTTACATTTTTAATGGGCATAAGTTGAATCAAACAGCCAAATTTAAACAATTATCCAAATTTTCCCTATTTTTGCAAATCTTAAACAATAAATAATGTTCAACAGTTTACAGGACAAATTAGATAAGGCCCTACACAATATTTCCGGACGTGGAAAAATCACTGAAATCAACGTGGCCGAAACGGTCAAAGAGATTCGCCGCGCCTTGGTTGATGCCGATGTGAACTACAAAATCGCAAAAGATTTAACCAAAAGAGTTCAGGACAAAGCGTTAGGACAAAATGTTTTGACAAGTTTGACTCCCGGACAGTTAATGACCAAAATCGTTCATGATGAATTGGTCGATTTGATGGGTGGAACTCAGGAAGGAATCAATCTCTCCGGAAAACCATCGGTGGTTTTGATTGCCGGACTTCAAGGCTCAGGTAAAACTACCTTTTCCGGGAAATTGGCGAATTACCTAAAACAAAAAAGAAATAAGAAGCCGCTTTTGGTGGCGTGTGACGTTTACAGACCTGCAGCAATCGACCAGCTGAAAATTCTGGGTCAGCAAACCGGAATTCCGGTTTACACTGAAGAAGGTGCCACAAATCCTTCCGCAATTGCAGAAAATGCAGTGAAATTCGCTAAAGCGAACAATCACGATGTGGTGATCGTAGATACGGCGGGACGTTTGGCGATTGACGAACAAATGATGAACGAAATAAAATCCGTTCATTTTTTCATCAAACCAGACGAAACCCTTTTCGTGGTGGATTCCATGACCGGACAGGATGCGGTGAATACCGCGAAAGCATTCAACGAGGCTTTGAATTTCGACGGGGTAGTCTTAACGAAATTAGATGGTGATACCCGTGGTGGTGCTGCTTTGACGATTCGTTCCGTAGTTGAAAAACCAATCAAGTTCATTTCAACCGGCGAAAAAATGGAAGCACTGGACGTTTTCTATCCGGAAAGAATGGCGGACCGAATCCTGGGAATGGGAGACGTGGTTTCCCTTGTGGAAAGAGCACAGGAACAGTTCGATGAAGAAGAAGCAAAAAAACTGCAAAGAAAGATTGCTAAGAACGAATTTGGTTTTGACGATTTCTTAAAACAAATCAACCAGATCAAAAAAATGGGAAACATGAAGGATTTGATGGGAATGATTCCGGGAGTTGGAAAAGCAATAAAAGATGTGGATATTCAGGATGACGCCTTTAAACATATTGAAGCAATTATCCATTCGATGACGCCGGAGGAAAGAAGACGACCTTCCATCATCAATACCCAAAGAAAAAATAGGATTGCGAGAGGCGCCGGAAGAAAAATAGAGGATGTGAACCAACTGATGAAACAATTCGAACAGATGGGCAAAATGATGAAGATGATGCAGGGACCGCAAGGAAAACAGATGATGGAAATGATGAGCAAAGGAATGCCGAAAATCCCCGGAATGGGTGGAAACCTTTTTGGAAGATAATCAGAAGGACGAAATACGAAATACGAAAAATCCCGGATCTCGCGATTCGGGATTTTTTATGGATATTTTTTTTTGTTTCTCTATTTGAAAAACAGTGATACGCCCGCATTGACACCGAAAGTATCTACCGTAGTTTTCACTTTTACTGATTCCACGGTTTCATTGGTTGTGAAGCTGTTATATCCAACACCTAAATCAAATCCAATGCTTGAATTCAGCAAATACACCATTCCACCTTTTGCCCCCCAAAGCAGACCTCCTTTCGTAGTTTCACTGTCATTGTAAAAATCTGTTGAAGTTGCACTTCCGTAACCAACACCAGCTCCCAAATAGGGTCTTACTTTAGTTCCGGTTGCGAAGAAATAGGTTGCATTTGGCAAAACCGCAATCATAGACTGATTTTCTTCATAATTTACGCCAACCATGGAATTCTTGAAAGTTGTTTTGGTAGAAGTGTAACTAAGATCCACTCCGATAGCAAGGTTGCTTATTGCAAAATACCCCACGCTTGGTGTAATAGAAAAAGATGAAACTTTAGGACCGTCGATTGTTTGTCCCTCTGCACTGTATTTGGAGGTAGCAGAATTAAAACCGATTCCTGTTTTACCTGAAACAATCCAGCTTCCTTTTTCCATTTGAGCATTCATAGCCCCACAAAGTGCAAAAGCACCCACTAATAATAATTTCTTCATAGTTTTTTGTTAAGATTAGCGGCAAAAATAAGCAATTTACCTGAAGCGCACATGGAATAATTGAAAAAAATGATCAGGTCCCTCAGATTTAGGCAAAAAAAATACCGCCCCAGTTCTTGAGGCGGTACATTACTATTTTTTGATTATTTTCCAAATTTATAAGCTAAACCTACCTGGAAAACATTGTTTTTTCTTTTATCTCCTCCAGAATTATCTTTGTCAACTTCAGTCATACCTGCAACATATCTTGCAGTAAGCCCGATCTGTGGTGTGAAGAAATAACCCGCACCCAAGCCGATACCGAAATCAAAAGAATTAACAGAATCCTTGATATCTAGCGATTCTCCATCTCCTTTCGCTTTTGCACTAAGCAAGAAGCTGAATTCTGGTCCTGCCTCCAAATATAAATTAGGCAGTGCATTGTACTGGAACATTACGGGCACTGAAATATAATCCAATGCTGCGGTAGCTTTCATATCTTCTTCTTTTATCTTAGCACCTTTACCGCTGTATAGTACTTCCGGCTGAATACTGAAGTTCGTCGCAACAGGCATATTCATGAATGCACCAGCATTAAGGCTTATTCTTGAACCATCTCCTTTAGTAACGGAAGCAACGTTCATACCTGCTTTAAGTCCAAAGGTTTGAGCACTCATTGCTCCAAAAAGTGCCAATGCACCAGCTAAAAATAATTTTCTCATGATTAAAAAATTTTAATTTGTTTCGGCAAATATAAAATCTTTTTTTTAATCCACAAATTTTCCGCTGTTTTTTTTTCATTTTGTTCTTAATAACTATTAAAAGTATGACAAAAACATAATAATAGCTTAATGTGGAAATGTGGATAACTACTCATCTCTCAATCTCTTTTCTTCTTTTCCGTAGGCAGTAATGATTTTCCGCACCACAGGATGCCGCACCACATCTTCTTCGGTAAGGTGCACAAAGCCAATTTCTTCCACATCTTTAAGAATTCGCATGGCTTCTTTGAGTCCGGATTTCTGCTTCATCGGCAAATCCACCTGACTTGGGTCACCGGTAATAATGAATTTGGCGTTCATTCCCATTCTGGTCAGAAACATCTTCATCTGTGCATGCGTTGTATTCTGGGCTTCATCCAGAATTACAAATGCTTCATCCAGTGTTCTTCCGCGCATAAATGCGAGAGGCGCCACTTCGATGACTTTCTTTTCAATAAATCCTTCGAGTTTTTCATGCGGAAACATGTCGCGGAGTGCGTCATAAAGGGGCTGTAAATAGGGATCCAGTTTTTCCTTCAGATCTCCCGGCAAGAATCCCAGACTTTCTCCCGCTTCCACCGCAGGTCTCGTCAGAATAATTCTTTTTACTTCCCGGTCCCGCAAAGCTCTTGCCGCCAAAGCGACACTGGTATAGGTTTTTCCGGTTCCGGCAGGTCCAATTGCAAAGACCATGTCTTTTACCTGGGATTCCTTCACGAGCTTCTTCAAATTGGTGGTTTTGGCCTTGATTACTTTTCCATTCACCCCTTTCACGATGATATCCTGGTCGAAAACCAGTTGCTTTTCATTTTCATCCTTAATTTTAAGGATGTTTTCGATGTCTTTTAAAGTAATGTCGTTATTTTTTGAGATAAAACCTACAATATCGTCCAATTTGGTTTTTAGGATATCCAAAGCATCCTGATTTCCCATGGCGAAAATGAAAAGGTCTCTTCCCGTAATTTTCAGCGTTGGAAAACTGGACTTGATGAGGTTAAAATATTGATTATTGGGCCCGTAAAAGGTTTTTGAAGCAATTCCGGTGATTTCGTAATTCAGTTCAAACATCTATCTTCTGATTGTTTAATATTTTGTTAAAAGTATCAATTTTATTTTGAAATTCAAGTTTTACTTTTCCACAATGGGGGGAAAAAATATTTTTTTGGGTTAAATTTGCCCAACTTCTATTTTTTTAATGGCTATCATTACACTCACCTCTGATTACGGTCTTACTGATTACAGGGTTCCCGCTGTGAAGGGCAAGATTCTGTCTTTGAAAGAGGACATCCAGATTGTTGATATTTCACATGAGATCCAGGCATACGACCTTTTGCAAACGGCTTACATCGTAAGAAACGCCTACTCTTTTTTCCCAAAAGGCACGGTCCACATTATTTCCGTGGACAGTTTTTTTAACAAAAGCAGAAAATCTATCCTGTATAAAGCAGACGGTCACTATTTCATCGCAGCAGACAATGGCTTATTGAGCCTTATATTTTTTGATCAAAAACCAGAGGCGGTTTACGAAATCACTTTAAATAACAGGTTTGATGACGAAGTGACATTTACCTCTACTGACATCTTTGTTCCGGTTGCAGTGCATCTTCAGAATGGAGGTTTACCTGAAGTAATCGGGAGGAAGTTCAAATCTCCAAAACAATTGTCTTTTCCCAAACCGGTATTTAATGAAAACGAACGGATGATCATTGGGGAGGTGATGTATGTGGATAATTTCGGCAATGTGATTTCGAACATCAGCAAAAGCTTTTTTGAAAATTGTGGAATCGGATCCGAAAAGTTCATCATTAAATTTAGAAATTTAGCACTTTCAAAAATACACGACCGGTACACCGCTTTGGTCGGAAACTGGCAAAAAGAACATGAATACCATGGAAAATCAGCCGCGATCTTCAACAATGCCGGATTACTTGAACTTACGATCTACAAAGGAAATGCAAACAGCGGCGCGAAAACACTTTTCGGATTGAAAGTGGGCGAAAACATATTCATTGAATTCCAATAAGCTTTCCGAAGCAAAAACCAAAAACCAAAAGCCAGCTCGTTGCGAACTGGCTTTTATTTTTCTGTGCAATATTTTTATCTGATGATTTTTTTGGTAACTGTTTCTAAGGTAGTGGTTACGCTCACCAAATAGGTTCCTTTGGGATTTCGTGAAAGGTCAATTTTCTCGGAATTACCTCCTGTTTTTGCACCAGACATCATCAGCTTTCCAGAAGCATCAAATACCTGGTAAGAAATTATTCTGTCTTTTGAGGTGATGCTAAACATTCCATTCTGCTCTGTCTTGGCAATTAAAACTCCCTTGTTCAGGTCATTTTCACCAGTTGCCAAGGTCACACATTCAAAAGTAGCCTTCCAACCTGCCCCCACAACTGCCGGATCAGACAGGAACGTCACGGTGATCGCACCTGTAGCATGGGTGGACTGAAACGGACCAGGAATCGTTGTTCCGCTGATGTTACTTCCACCCGCAAATTTCGGAGATGCAGTAGAAGGTCCATCATAAACATTCATAAAGTCGTATCCTTGCTCAGTATCAAATTGGGTGAAAGTTATTTTCATTTTATCTCCTGCATTGGCCGGGTAAAAAGTTTTCGTCAAAGTCTGATTTGGAAAATAATTGGCGTCTGGACCCCCCGGATCGGTAAACATTACTCCGTTGCACCAATTGGCATCGGTCAGAAGCATTTCTTCGACTTGGAACGCTTCGGGACCTGAACAGCCTAAAGTTCCCACCATGATTTTGTAATAGGTTCCTTCCTGTAGATTGTTGACCGTAAAGACCTTATTTGTGGTGGTTCCGTTTTGGATCACCGTTCCGTCCATTTTGGCAACGCGGTATTTCCAGCTAGTTCCGATATTATCCACAATGGTGGCTGTTGCAGAGTTCGCGGTCACATTAGACAGATTAATTCCCGTCACAGTTTGCGGGCAGCTTGTGATACAATTTGTCCCCAGACAACCGCTTGCATTAACTCTACTGCGGATCAATGCCCCTGGTTGTGGTCCAAATCCATTTGCAAAATTAATTCCCACCGAACTAACCAAATGGCAATAACTCATAATCGTTCCCCCTGTCGCGGTTGGAAGCGGACCGTTGCAGCCTTCGTTATTTCCAGACGCAGGACCACATCCGTCAATTGCTGTGTTATTTCCATTCCATGCACATGCGTGGGTGTGCGGCGAACCTAAGTTATGCCCTATTTCATGGGTCATTGCTTCGATATTCCACGAATAGGTCGGAACATTTTGATAAGTTTGGTTTACTCCGGAATAGGAATATCTGTAACTGGTGCAGAGTGCATCAACCCAGGCAATACTGGTGGTAGCTGGATTTCTAAGCAGCTGTGCGACATCTCCGTCAAAGCTTGTTCTTGTATTTCGAAATTGATTCAGAATATTGGATGGTGAACCAGAATAAGGATCAGTACTCGTCCATACATAAACCTGGCTCAAAGCCACCGTAATACCATCATTGGCATAAAGGGTAGCAATGTTGTTATGCATCGCGGTTACCCAGTTCACGGTGGCGGGTATACTGCTTCCATTTTGGGTATAGGGTCCATAACCCGCTTCATAATAGATTCGGACGCAATTATCGGTTGCTTTCGTGGTCATCATATTCGGGTGGTAAACCGGCATCGATTTTTGGTTTTCTATCAGTTCATCGGCGCCGCAAACAAAAGGATTCGCACCTTTGAGCTTCTGGTCATTATAGACAACAAAATCATCAGTGTTCTTCGCTTTGGCAATCACAATGTTTCCAATATTCTTAACAGAAGTTACGCCCACAACATCGTTTTCAAAGAAAGTAACTGCAACCAACGATTCGTTGTCTCCTTTCACAATACCTTGGTAATACACTCCTGGTGAATAATTTACAAATCCCTTGTCAGTATTGACTTTAAAATCATGAGTGAAAAAACTGTTTCTGATCAAATCAACTGTAATGGTAGTTCCTTCAAACGGAAAATCCATTTGCAACGCATCTGGTCTCTCAGTTGTGATTCTTTGGATTTCTGAGCTGGAAAGCTTCATCACGGTGATATCGTCCGCAGCATTTTTATAGATCGCCAATTTCTGAGGCGACTGATCCACCGCAAACGGGCTGTACTTAACGAAGGTTTTTTTTGCCAAATGGGCATTTCTTACCTTTTGTGCGACTGGCTTCAAATCTTGCGAATATCCAAAACCAAAAAATGCCAAACTCAGGCAAATCTGTAATATTCTTTTCATGTTCTTAATTAATTGATTTAAGTATTACAAAAAAAGTAAAAAAAAACGATATCTTATGGATATTTTCCATATTTAACGTTTCCATGAAACCGAACTTCAAAATAAAATGGGCCAAAACTTTCGCTTTGGCCCATAGGAATTCTTAATAATTCTTTTATTTAAGAATCTTCTTGGTCACCGTTTCTTTTTCAGTAGAAACCGTCACCAAATAAGTTCCCGCAGGATAATTGGATAGGTCAAGTTTCTCTTGAGACATTGTGATTTTTGATGAATTTTTCAGGACTTTTCCAGACGCATCGAATACCTGATAAGACAGCAATCTATCTTTTGAAACAATCATAAACACTCCTTTTACCGACGTTTGGGCAATATGTACACCCCCCGCAAAGTTATTTTCACCTGTTCCCAAAGTCAGACATTCGAAATTTGCCTTCCAACCTGGTCTGTTGACAGTGGCGTTTGAAATAAATCTCAAAGTTATTGCACCTGTTGCATGAGTAGAAGTGAAAGGACCAGGAATGGTAGTTCCACTCCAGGTGGATCCAAATCTAGGCGAAGCAGTATTTGGTCCATTGTAAATAATCAAATAATCCGAAGAGGGTTCTGTATCAAACTCTGTAAAAGTGATTTTAAGTTTGTCGTTAGGACTAGTTGGATAAAAAGTCTTGATCCAGCTTTCGCCGTCGGTATAATTGGCATTCGGACCGCCGGAATCAGTTACCAGAACTCCTGAACACCAATCCGCATCTGTGTAAATGAACTGTTTGGATGCGTAGGCTTCCGGTCCGGTACAAGGAGCACTAACCGTGATGAAATAGAAAGTTCCCGGCTGTAAATTGGTCAAATTAATTATTTTGTTGGTCACAATGCTGGATTCTACCACTGTTCCGTCACCTTTGGTCAAAGTATATCTCCAGTTTGTTCCGGTTGGATCGGTGATGGTGGCAGTTGCCGAATTGCTCGTAATATTTGATACGGCAAATCCGGTAACTGTTTGTGCACATGAAGAAACACAATCCGTACCTAAACATCCGCTGCCATTGATTCTACCTCTGATTAAAGCTCCTGGTTGCGGTCCGAAACCATTTGCAAAATTAATTCCCACCGAGCTAACAAGGTGGCAGTAACTCATAATAGTTCCACCTGTTCCTGTTGGAAGCGGGCCGTTGCAGCCTTCATTATTTCCTGAAGCAGGACCACAACCATCAATTGCTGTGTTATTTCCGTTCCATTTGCAGGCATGCGTATGAGGAGACCCCAAGTTATGTCCAATCTCATGCGTCATTGCTTCAATATTCCACGAATAAGTCGGAACATTTGCATAGGAAAAGTTTACCCCGCAGTAGGAATAGTTAGAATTAGTACACAGTGTGTTCAAATAAGCGATACTTGTAGTTGCCGGATTTCTTAGCAATTGTGCGATATCACCATTGAAGGTAGTTCTTGTTGATCGGAACTGCCCAAGAATCACATCTGGTGCACCGGAGTATGGATCATTTGTAGTCCACACCATTACAGAACTTAGCGCCACATTTACCCCATCATTGGCATAGAGTGTGGAAATATTATTGTGCATTGCAGTAACCCAGTTTGTCGCAGTGGTCACATTTGAACCATTTTGCGTGTATGGGCCGTAACCAACTTCGTAATAGATTCTCACGCAATTGTCTGTCAACAATGCCTGCGAAGCCATTTTGGGATCATAGGAAATCTCCGCACTTCGATTTTCGGGAAGATCATCTGTGCCGCAGGTAAAAGGATTTGTTCCCTTCAATTTTTGGTCATTGTAAGAAACATAATCATCTGAGTTTTTGATTTTTCCCAGGACGATGTTTCCTATATCCTTGATGGAAGTCACCCCCATCACTTCGTCTTTGAAAAAACTTACTGCAACCAGAGATTCGTTGTCGCCTTTCACAATTCCGTGGTAATAAATTCCCGGCGCATAATTTGCCGAACCTTTTTCGGTTGTAACGGCAAAATCATGAGTCAAAAAATTGTTTCTCACCAGTTCGAGTGTGAGGATTTTGCCTTCAAACGGAAAGCTCATTTCCAACGCTTCCGGTTTTTCAGAATTCAGACGCTGAATTTCGGTTTTGTTAATCTGCAGTACCGTAATATCTTCTGCTGCCGCCTTATACTGAGCTAATTTTTGGGTGGAAGCATCGGCCTTGAACAGATCATACTTTACAAATGTTTTTTTTGCCGTTTGTGAATTTCTGACTTTTTGTGCAACCGGTTTCAAATTCTGCGAAAATCCTACAGAAAAAATTGCCAAACTGAAACACAATTGGAAAATTCTTTTCATAAATAGTAATATTTAAATATATTTTATCAATCCACAAAAAAACTAAAAATATTTGAGATTATGGACCTCATTTTAGAATTTAACAAAAGTAAATGCTCATTAAGTGGAATCTTCAGTTCAACAGTTCTGCAAAACCCTTATCTTTGCAGCTAAACTTTCCGAATGCTGTATTCAATTATTAAAGCCATTCACATCATTTTCATGGTCAGTTATTTTGCCGGGATTTTTTACCTCGTCAGAATTTTTGTCTATTATAAGGATACGGACGTTTTTGAAGAAAACAAAAAGAAAATCCTGCGGGAACAATATGTTTTCATGGCGAGAAGATTGTGGAATATCATTACCGTTCCTGCTGGATTGATCATGCTTTTAAGTGGTATCACTTTGATTTATTTAAATTTTGGGTTGATGAAAACGCCTTGGTTTCATTTAAAGTTGAGCTTTCTGATTGCACTGGGATTTTATCACTTCTGGTGTTGGAAAAAAGTACTGCAAATCAAAAGATTAGAGGGAAATACTCTGCCGATAGAAAACATCCAGCTTCGACAGGCAAACGAAATCGCGACCTTCATTTTATTTCTGGTCGTTTTCACCGTGATCCTAAAATCAATGGTCATCGAATTCTGGTGGCAATTAATCGCCGGATTTTTCGTTTTGGTATTTTTCATCGTGACGACCGTGAAACTAGTCAATAAAAAGAAAAAATAATTTTTGTAGTGAAGACTTTGAAAACTTAGGTCTTTCCGCTCTCTTTTTCATGCTATGATTGCAATTTTTAAAAAAGAACTTTGGAGCTATTTCGGAAACTGGAACGCTTGGTTGATCATCGGCGCTTTCAGCTTGATCAGCACACTTTTCTTGTTTTTCTTCGAAAATGATTCCAACATATTCGACATTGGATCCGCCACTCTGCAAAGCTATTTTGTACTTGTGCCCTGGTTGTTCATGTTCATCATTCCGGCAATTTCCATGAGAACCTTGGCGGAGGAACAGCAATCCGGAACACTGAGTTGGCTTTTTTCGCAACCTGTAAAAATTTCTGAGATCGTGCTTGGGAAATTTCTCTCCGTTTGGTTAGTTGGGGTTTTTTGTCTGCTTCCATCAATCGTTTATCTTTACACCATCTATGTTTTGGGTGTTCCTGAAGGAAATATTGATTTCGGTGCTACTTTGGGAAGCTACTTCGGATTGGCCGTTTTGACAGCCGCTTTTTCAGCCGTTGGGATTTTGGCTTCTTCCCTCTCGCAAAACCAAATTATGGCTTATTTGCTGGGCGTTTTCCTTTGTTTTATTTTTTATTTCGGGATTGAACAGTTGGCGAGCTACAAACTCTTGGGCGGAGCGGATTACCTGCTTTCCAATCTGGGATTTTATCAGCATTTCTTAGCGTTCACCAGAGGATTAATCGACACCAGAGATGTTTTCTATTTTCTTTTGGTCATTGGAATTTTTCTTTTTTCGGCCAAAGTTTTTGTGCAAAACAAAAAGTAATCTTTAAAAAAATGAACAAAAAAAATATTATCTATATTGTTGTAGCAATCATTTTGATATTGGGTGTTTTCGGAGTGTTTTCGAAACGTTTTGACCTGACTCAAGAAAAAAGATATACACTTTCTAAATCCACGGTGAAAATTTTAGAATCCGTGAAAAAACCTTTGACAGTAGATGTTTATTTAGAAGGCGATTTCCCGGCAAGTTTTCGCCAGCTGCAAAATGAGGCAAAATTTATGCTCGAGGAGTTTAGGAAAATAAATCCGAAAATCGACTACCAATTCATCGACCCGATCAAGACTAAAATGTCGAAAGACACCTTGATGGCGATGGGAATGCAGCCTTCGATCTTACCCGATATGAAGGACGGAAAGATCTCCGAAATCGTGATGTTTCCATATGCAGCGATCAAATACAATTCGTATGGAACTTCCATCCCGCTGATCATCAATCAAAGCGGAATTGACGCCTCCGAACAGCTGAACAAATCCATCGAAAATCTGGAGTACAACTTCGTTTCAGCCATCAAATCCATCACCGAAGAGCACAAGAAAAATATCGGAATTCTGATCAATCAAGATGAGCTTCGCCCGGATCAGTTTCAGGGTTTCATGCATATGGCCCTGGAAAACTACAACGCAGGTCCCATCATTCCCGCAAATACAAAGGAACTTTCTTTGGCAGATGTACCCAAACTAAGGAAAATGGATGCGCTTGTCATCGCAAAACCTAGGAAAGCGTTTACTGACAATGAAAAAGTAATCCTTGACCAATATATCATGAATGGCGGTAAGACATTGTGGATGATCGATGCCGTGAATGCAGAAATGGACACGCTTTTTCAGTCTAAAAAAATCATGGCTTACCCAACTGACACCAATTTAGGCGACTTCTTTTTTAATTATGGCTTAAGGATCAATCCCGGTTTGGTGAAGGACATGAAAAAATCCGCACTGATCCGCATTGTGTCCGGTGAAGTTGCGGGAAATCCGCAATACAGCAGTTTTCTTTGGCCCTATTTCCCGCTTGGAATTGCAGAAACCAAGAATCCGATCACCAAAAACATCAATCCCGTAAAATTTGAATTTCCCACGTCCATCGATACTTTGGGAAGAAAGAATATAAAGACCAACGTGCTTTTTGAATCGAGTGAAAGAACCAGCATCAAACAAGTTCCTAATTTGGTTTCTTTGACCGAAATCGTAAGAACCGATTCGATTGGTGAAATGGAAAGACCGACCACTCCCAAGATTTTTGCGGTGAGTGTGGAAGGTAAATTCAATTCCGCCTATGCCAATAGAAGCGAAAAAAGCAATTATCCAAATTTCAAATCCCAAAGTCCGGAAAACAAAATGATCGTGATCGGAGACGGCGATGTGGGAAGAAACCAGATCTACAAAGGAAATCCGCTTCCGCTCGGCGAAGATCTATTGACCAAACAAACCTACGGAAACGAACAATTTTTGAGAAACTGCCTGGATTTTCTTTTGGATGATTCCAATTTAATGGAACTGAGAAATAGAAACATCGAAGCCAGACTTCTGGACCGAAACCGAATTGAAGACGAAAAAACCGACTGGCAATGGTTTAACTTGCTTCTTCCGCTCGCAGTAATCGGCGCTTTAGGGGGATTGTTTTATTGGTTGAGAAAGAGAAAATTTTCTTAGTGAACTACCTTCGCTGTGAATTTCTCAAATTTAGCATCAGTCTCACTGCAGAAAAGATTCGTAAGCTTCGTTCCCGATAGCTAATACGTATTTCAAACGTCTTTGATGAAATCCTCATATTCCCAAAAAAACCGCTCGAAACCATCCATTTTTACTACAAAAAATTCATAGATTTCCTGCCACGAATTTTTATCAAAAATAGAAACTTTTTCTTTGGTCACCCAGATTCTGGAAATCACCTTTCCATTTTCTAAAGTGTAAAATTCATCTTTCCGGATATCGCCAACTTCTTCCATAAGCATATTTTCCAGTGACCAGATCTTTTCGTAATAGGCATTGCGGTAGATTTCGTCTTTCATTTCAATATCGATGGAAACTTCAGCCTTTTTGGAATCTGCATAAAACTTAAAGGAAAAATCCTTGATTTTGGTATCATACAGTATCCACTTTCTGGGAAAACTCTTCCCGAAAGCAGTCCAGAATTCTTTCCTTAATTTTTGAGCTTCTTCTTTTGAAAACATTTTTTGCAAAATCAATTACGAAAATAGAATTTTGAGCATAGTGGAAAGAACAAAGCGTAAAGAAAACGGTTTAAAAAATCAATATTAATTACGTGATCTACAACAAATTACCAATCCTCAAAAGCTCAGATACTCCAACGCTCGCACTCCTAATGCGCTTCCAGCCAATTATCCCCCACGCCAACTTCCACCAATAAAGGAACCTTCGTGATAATCGCCGATTCCATCTCGTTTTTAATGAGTTCTTTCGCGATTTCTACCTCCTCATTCGGCGCTTCAAAAATAAGTTCGTCATGAACTTGAAGGAGCATTTTGGTCTTAAGGTTTTGCTCGGTCAGCTTTTGGTCGATATTAATCATTGCTATTTTAATGACATCCGCTGCTGAACCTTGAACCGGCGCATTGACTGCTATTCTTTCCGCCAATCCACGAACCACGAAATTCGCAGAATTGATGTCTTTCAAATGGCGCTTTCTATTCAGGATCGTTTCCACATAACCCAGTTCTCTTGCCCGTTTTACTTGTTCCGCCATCCATTCTTTAAGCTTCGGATAGGTAGCGAAATAATTTTCGATCATCATTTTCGCCTCAGTTCTTGAAAGTCCCGTTTGATCAGCCAATCCAAATGCGCCCTGTCCGTAAATAATTCCAAAGTTTACGGTTTTTGCCTGGGAACGCTGGGTTTTGGTGACTTGATCCAATGGAACCTGAAAAAGTTTTGAAGCAGTGGAAGCATGAATATCTTCTCCATTCTGAAAAGCCTGGATCATGTGGTCTTCCTGGGAAATCTCTGCAATTAAACGAAGTTCAATCTGCGAATAATCGGCAGAAATAATCTTGTTTCCCTGGTCCGCCTTAAAAGCTCCCCGGATTTGTTGTCCGCGTTTGGTGCGGATCGGGATATTCTGAAGATTTGGATTTACCGAAGCCAATCTTCCTGTTGCAGCAGTGGTTTGCGAGAAATTAGTGTGAACGCGGTGATCGGTTTTGTCAATCTGTGTGGGCAATGCGTCCACATAAGTTGATTTCAGTTTTTGATAAGTTCTGTACTCCAAAATGAGCGGAATAATCTCATGTTTGGAGGAAAGCTTTTGCAAAACATCCTCTGAAGTGGCGTATTGACCGGTTTTTGTCTTCTTCGCTTTCGGGTCGAGTTCCATTTTGTCAAATAGGATTTCGCCCAGCTGTTTCGGGGAATTCATGTTGAATTCTTCGCCTGCAAGCTCAAAGATTTTGGTTTCCAATTCTTTCAGGTCGTTCTCCAAATCGATGCTTTCTTTTTCGAGCCACTTTTTATCTAAAGAAATTCCTTCCAGTTCCATTTTTGCCAAAACCGTTGACAAAGGCATTTCGACTTTAAGAAACAACTCTTCTAGATTTTCTTTTTTTAATTGTGGGGCAAAAAGTTCGTAAAGCTGAAAAGTCACATCTGCATCTTCACCGGCATAACCCGTTTGCTCCTCCACGGAAACCGCACGCAGCGTTTTCTGGTTTTTTCCTTTGCCAATCAATGTTTCAATAGGCACTGGTTTATAGTTCAGGTACATTTCGGAGAGATAATCCATTCCGTGTCTTCCGTCGGGATTCAGGAGATAATGTGCAATCATGGTATCAAAAACCGCTCCCTGCACTTCGACTCCGTATTGTCTCAGGATTTTGTAGTCGTATTTTAAGTTGTGTGCAATCTTAATGATTTCCTTCTTCTCGAAAAAAGGCCGGAAAATTTCAAGCGTTTCTAAGACTTCCTCGCGATTTTCAGAAAAAGGGATATAGTAAGCCAAACCCTTTTTGTAGGAAAAACTCATCCCGATGAGCTCTGCTTCCATCTCGTTTAATGAGGTGGTTTCCGTATCGAAGCAGACTGATTTCTGGGCGAGAAGGTTTTCCACTAAAATCCGTTGTGCTTTTGGCGAATTTACATATTGATATAGATGGTCATTGTTTTCAATGGTAGATTTCGTGGTCGTTGCATGTTCCAATTCCTCGAAAGTTGCAAAAAGATCCAGCTGCACAGCTCCACTTTTTTCCTCTGGCTTTTTGTCGTAGCGGGTTACTTTATTGGGATCAGTGGTTTCCGCACCATTTGCGGTTGAATTTCCGTTGGCATATTCACCGGTTTTTGAAAATGCGCGATAGAGGTTTTCGTATAATCTTCGGAACTCAATTTCATCAAATACTTCTTTTACTTTTTCAAAATCCGGAGTTTCCAAATCATATTGTTCCTGATGAAATTCAATGGGAGCGTCGCACAAAATGGTTGCCAATTTTTTGGAGAGTAATCCCCGTTCCGCAGAGTTTTCTACTTTCTCCTTAAGTTTCCCTTTCAGTTGGTGGGTGTTGGCCAAAAGATTTTCAATGGAGCCGAATTCTTTCAGGAATTTCAATGCAGTTTTCTCTCCGACCCCTTCCAAACCGGGAATATTGTCTACTGCATCGCCCATCATTGCCAGAAAGTCAATGACTTTTTTGGGATCATCTATATCATATTTTGCATTCACTTCTTCCACACCCAAAATCTCAAACTCGGCTCCTTTCAAACCTGGTTTATAAATTTTGATTTTATCGGTGACCAATTGCGCAAAATCTTTGTCCGGAGTCACCATGTAGGTCATATAGTTTTCCTTTTCAGCTTTGCAAGCGATGGTTCCGATTACGTCATCCGCTTCATAACCTTCCACGCCAAGGATGGGAATGTGCATTGCCTGCAAAATCCGGTGAATATAGGGAACCGCAATCCTGATTGCTTCCGGGGTTTCACTTCTATTGGCTTTGTAATCGGCGAAATCATCGGTTCGCACCGTAGCTTTTCCTACATCGAAAACGACCGCCAAATGGGAAGGTTTTTCCCTTCGAATCAACTCGATCAGAGAATTGGTGAAACCAAAAATCGCAGAGGTATCTATTCCGGTACTGGTCACTCTTGGATTTCTGATCAGTGCATAATAGCCTCGGAAAATCATTGCATACGCATCGATAAGGAACAGGCGTTTGTCGGTATTGTCGTGTGTCATAAGGACAAAGATAATGTTTTTGGATGGAAACCTGAACTTGGAAGAAGGAGGTTTTGCGTGAGGGATTGCAGCGGAAATCCCGCAGTGGCGATGGCTTTAGGGATGGAACGAGGAATTGCAGTGAAAAGCCCGACCCGAGGCGCAGGAATAGCGTTTGCGAGGGGCACGCCCAAATTTAATGCAGTAGGTTTTGTGAAATTACTAGGAAAAATCTCTATGAATCACTTCCTTTTTTTTGATCACCTTTAAAGCCAAAGTAGAGAAAAATCCGCCCAGGAAAAATCCCATTCCGGCTCCCATCAGAATATCCATTGGGAAATGTACGCCGAGATAAATCCGGCTGTAGGAAACCACGAATGCCCAGAAATAAAGGACGTATGGAAGAAATCTATATTTCCTGAACAACAACATGCTCATGAAAGTACCGATAAAAAAAGTGTTGGATGCGTGACTGGAATAAAACCCGAACTGTCCCCCGCACTGCACAGTGCGCATCAAATGGTTTAAACTTGGATCATGACAAGGTCTTAATCTGCCAATTCCGGATTTAAAGATTCCGGCAAGCTGGTCGGAGACCGTAACCCCGATTGCGATGAAAATCAAAATGAAAACTAAATTTCGGAGTTTGTAATTTTTGTAAAGCAGATATAGGAAAATAATATAAAGTGGAACCCAAATCCAGATTCCCGAAACCATGATCCAAAAACGGTCAAAAGGTTCGCTCCCCAAATTGTTGAGAAACAGAAATGCGTCTCTGTCTTCTTGGATGATTTCGTTCATTCTATCTGCTTACCGGTCCTTCGTGTTGGTCGTTTTCGGCAAGGTTTTCTTTTGGTTCTGCAGGTTTTGCCGCTTCTTTGTCCAGCTCGCTCATTGGATTGTAGTCTTTTGCGGCCTGCTTAACTCTGTCGATTTCCCGCTTGATTTCGGAAACGGGATTATCGGTCTCTTTCAGGATTTCGGTTTTCACGTCTTCCATCGCACCGCGCATCTTTCGTACACCCGCGCCCAAATCTCTTGCGATTTGCGGCAATTTGTCGGGACCGAATAAAACAACGATTGCCACGGCAATCAAAAGCATTTCACCTATACTTAGTTCCATAAGGCAAAATTACGAAAGTTTATCAAACAGTTTTTCAAATGCACTTAAATTCTTCTTAAAAGTTTGAAGACATCAAACCACAATACGGAGATGACCGCGGCCGCAAATGCTGTGAGCATCTGCAGGAAATCCAATGGTTCCAATTTAAAAAACAGAGAAACAGGTTTTAAAAATATCATTAATGAAAGGAATCCCAAAGTAATCAGGGTCACATAAATCAATAGATTGTTTTTGTTTTTCATGGTTTCAAAGGTGGTATAAAAGAAAGAACGGTTGCAGAAACTCAACAAAATATTTGAAAAAATCAAAGTGGTGAATACCATGGAACGTGTCAATTCCTCGCTTGCTCCACTTCTCACCGTCATTTGATAGATGAACAAAACTCCTGCTGTAATCGCCAAACCTTGCAGGATACTTACCAACAGTTCTTTGAGATTAAGGAATGTTTCAGTCATCGGTCTTGGTTTTCTGAACATGGTGTTTTTTTCCATCGGCTCGTTTTCGTAAACGATGGAGCAAGTGGGACCCATCACCAATTCAAGGAAAATCACATGAACAGGCGTGAAAATCTGAGGATAAATCCAGCCTAAAAACAGCGGTAACGAAACGGTTAAAATAATCGGGATATGAATAGAAATAATGTATTGAATGGCTTTTTTGATATTGGTATAAATCCTTCGTCCGGAAGCGATCGCAGTGACCAGGTTATCCAGGTTATCATTGGTTAAAACTACCGAAGCGGCAGCTTTTGCGATTTCGGTTCCTTTTTTACCCATTGCCACTCCGATGTGGGATGCTTTCAGAGCGGGACCGTCATTCACGCCGTCTCCCAACATGGCGACCACTTCTCCATTTTTCTTTAAGGCATTGATGACTGCGAGTTTTGCTTCGGGGAACATTCTGGTAAACAATGCCTGCTTTTCTGCTGCCATTCGGAGTTCGGCATCTTGCATTTGAGCAATTTCGGCACCGGTTACGGAAAGTGAAGCATTATGGATTCCCGCTTTTTCCGCAATGGTTTTGGTGGTTTCCGCATTGTCACCGGTGATGACTTTTACCTTGATTCCGGCATTATAGATATGTCTGAAAACTTCCTGGATTCCCTTTTTCGGCGGATCATAAAATACAACAAAGCCCAAAAATTCAAACGGTAAATCCTGCTGTATTTTTGGCAAATCGCTTCCTTCAAAATGGCTTTTGCCCACTCCCAAAACGCGATAACCCTGTCTTCCGAACTCTTTGATTTTGGCTATCAAAATTTCTTTTTCCGATTCGGTCAATTTTGAAACATTCAGAATTGCTTCGGGAGCACCTTTTGCCGCAATGATTCTTTCTCCATTTTCATTTTCGAACAGGTGCGTCATCATGGGCGGAACTCCGCTTAAAGAGTATTCGTGGAACATTTTGAACTGGTTTCGAAGGTCTTCTTTATGGGAGTTATTATATACTTCATGAAGCGTTTTTTCCATCGGGTCAAAAGGAACCGGCTCGCTGGACCACATCGCATAACTGATCAGTTGGGAAATTTCGGGATTACTGAATTCATCTTCTGTATAGTTTTTTTCCGTTTTGAAATCATAAACAGAGTTCAACTTCATGGAATTTTCTGTGATGGTACCGGTTTTATCTGTACAAATTACAGTGGTGCTTCCCAAAGTCTCCACAATCGCACTCTTTTTGATGATAACTCCCTCCCGCATCAGTTTCCAGGCTCCCAAAGCCATAAAAGTGGTAAACGCTACTGGGATTTCTTCGGGAAGAATAGACATTGCAAGAGTTAATCCATTTAAGAGACTGTTCACAAAATCACGGGTATGGTAATAATTGAAAACACAGACCATCAAAAAAACAACTATTCCAACGATGGCCATACTTTTTACAAACCGTTCGATCTGAATCTGAAGCGGTGATTTTTCGTCCTTGACATTCTGCAAGGAATCCCCTATTTTGCCTAACTTGGTTTCTTTACCAATTTTCTCAACCAGAAAGACCGCTAATCCCGAAACGGTCAAAGTTCCGCTGTAAACCAGGTTGTCATCCGAATCTTTTGACTTAAAAACGGAAAAACTTTCCCCGGTTAATGGAGCCTCATTGACGGAGAAATCGTTGCTGTGAAGAATTCTCCCGTCTGCATTGACCATTTTACCTTCTTCTGTAATGGCCAAATCTCCCACCACAATTTCATGCGTGGGAATCTTGATTATTTGAGAATTCCGGATGACCTTGCTTAAAGGTTCATTGAGTTTTTCCAGTTCTTCGAGGGCCATTTTGCTGCGGTTGTCCTGGTAAAAAGAAATCCCTGAAACCGCGACGATCGCCACAAACATAAAAATGGCTTCACTGTAATTCCCGACGATTAAATAAATAATAGTGATGATGATCAGCAAAATCAGCATCGGTTCTTTTAGAATATCCAACAGAAGCGAGAACCAAGTTGATTTCTTGGTTTCGTTCATTTTATTTTCACCAAATTTTGCTCTTGAAGCCAGAACCTGTCCGTCTGTGAGTCCGGTTAAATTTTCGGGAATATTAACATCCATTGTAGAGAAGAAATTTAAAGAATAAAGTTACCGAAAATAAACTGAAAATCCCTCTACAATGCTTTTAATCATAGAATAGAACGCACCAAGTATTCCAGATATTTTTGCTAGTAATGGCCTTTATTTTTAAAGACAAAATACACAATCACTGCACTAATCGTCATCAGCAGAAAACCAAGAAAAAACGGCGCACCTGCAAATTTAAACGGTGCATCATCATGGGTAAAATAAAAGAACGTATTAGTCATCAGGGGCGGACCTACAATGGCAGTCAGACTGATCAAACTAGCCAATGCACCCTGTAACTCTCCCTGTTCATTTTTTGGAACCTCAGATGAGATCACGGACTGCAAAGCCGGACCGGCAATTCCACCCAATCCATACGGTATCAGAAATGCAAACATCATCCAACTTTGGCTTGCAAAAGCAAATAAAACCATTCCGATGGCATATAATGTCAATCCATAAAAAATACTTCTTTCGTCACCGATTTTTGGTTGAATTAACCTTATTAAATATCCTTGAACCAATGCTGCCATGAAACCTGAAACACCGAGTGAAATCCCGACCAACCTCTCTGTCCAATTAAATTTGTACATGGTGAAAAAAGTCCAGTTGGTCTGAACTGCATGACCTGCGACATATACGAAAACCAGTGCGGCAATCAAACCCAAAATCTGGGGATACCTTTTTAGCCGAAGCAAAGATCCGACAGGATTGGCACGTTTCCAATCGAATGGACGACGATGCTCTTTGTCTAAACTTTCCGGCAAGATAAACAATCCATAAAGAAAATTAACCAAACATAAAGCAGAAGCTGCATAGAATGGAATTCTGGCTCCGTAATATCCCAAAACCCCACCAATAACCGGTCCGATAATGAAACCCAAACCGAATGCGGCACCAATCATCCCAAAATTTTTGGCGCGGTCCTCATCCGTTGAAATGTCTGCGATATAGGCACTTGCTGTAGTGATACTCGCTCCTGTAACCCCGGAAAAAATCCTTCCTACGAAAAGCCAGAAAATGGTCGGAGCTATAGCCTGGATGAAAAAATTGATGGAAAAACCCAAGAGTGAAAATAAAATAATCGGCCTTCTTCCGTATTTATCGCTTAAACCACCTAAAACAGAGGCAAAGATGAACTGCATTCCGGCATAGACAAAACTCAGCCAACCACCATACTGCGATGCAACGCTCAAGTCCGGATTATGAATGAGCTCACGGATTAGAGTCGGAACCACGGGAATCACAATACCCCACCCTGTAATATCAATCAGTAAGGTAATAAAAATGAATCCTATAGCTGCTGACTTTTGGTTTTTTTTCATTGCGGTTGCAGAGATCGATTTTCAGGAAAGTTAAAATTAGAAAAATTTAAGCAAAAAAATATCCCTCAAATAAGGGACATTTTAAATTGTAATAGAAAATTATGCTTTTTTCTTTTTGTCGGTAGTTTCACGGTCGGTGGTAGTTCTTCCTTTAACATGAACGTGATCTTCTTTTCCTTTTTCCTTCAGGCAGTCATAAGCTATTGCCGATGAAATAAAAATGGAGGAATACGTACCAAACCCAATACCGATTAACAGTGCAAACATGAATCCTCGCAAATTATCACCACCAAAAATGAAGATGGCCAAAATTACCAAAATCGTGGTGAAAGAGGTATTAAATGTTCTACCTAATGTGCTTGAAATAGAGTCGTCGAAAAGTCCGGCCAGGGTAAGTGCTTTCTTCTCGCGCAGATATTCCCTAATCCTGTCGAACACGATTACCGTGTCATTAATGGAGTAACCGAGCACCGTAAGAATCGCCGCAATGAAATCCTGATTAATTTCCATGTTAAACGGCATATATTTATGAAGCAGGGAATACGTTCCTAAAATAATCACAGCATCGTGGAAAAGTCCAGCAACCGCACCCAATGAGAACTGCCATTTGCTGAATCGGAACAAGATATAGATGAAAATTCCTCCGAGCGCTGCAATTACCGCCAATGTACCGTGGGTCTTAATATCGTCTGCAACGGTTGGTCCCACTTTCGCAGAGGAAATAATTCCTGCATGGTCTTTATCTGCCTGTTTAAATTCTTGCAAAGTCATATTTGCAGGAAGGTATTGTTTTAATCCTTGGAACAGTTTCTCTTCAATAGTTTGGTCAGCTTTCAGAGATTCATCGTCAATCAGATAATCGGTTGAGATTTTCAGCTGATTTCCTGTACCGATTGTTTTAGCTTCTACCGCAGAGTTTTTACCGTCTTCTGTTGCGAAAAGCTTGATTAATCCGTTTTCTACTTTATCTACATCGACCGGTTTGTCAAATTTCACGACATAGTTTCTACCACCGGTGAAGTCGATTCCGTATTTGAATCCGTTTACAGCAATTGAAATTAAACTGGCCACAGTAAGAAACAATGAAATCATGTACGCAAATTTTCTTTTACCGATGAAGTCGATCCAAGTATATCTGAAAAGGTTTTTTGTTGGCGGAGTCCACACTGAAAGGTGTTTTCCTTTATTCAATCTTTGGAAAATCATCACCCTTGATAACAATACTGAAGTAAAGAAGGTCATCAGGATACCGATAATCAAAGTTACCGCAAAACCTTTAATTGGACCAGTTCCGAAAACATAAAGAACAATTGCCGTCAAAATCGTGGTGGAGTGACCATCAATAATCGCAGAAAGCGCGTGTTTGAAACCGTCTTTGTAGGCTTCTAGAATATGTTTACCTGCGAAGAGTTCCTCCTTCGTGCGTTCATAAATGATTACGTTTGTATCTACCGCCATCGCCATGGAAAGTACTATACCCGCGATACCCGGAAGCGTGAGCGTTGCATCCACCGAGTCCATAATTCCGAAGATATAGAAAAGGTTGATCACCATTGCAATCACCGCATAAATTCCGGCTCCCCCATAATAGAAAATAATGTAAGAAAGCAATACGATAAACGCAATAAAGAATGAAAGCATTCCTGCATCAATGGATGCTTTACCCAAAGAAGGTCCCACTACATCCATCTGCACCACTTTCGCGCTTGCAGGAAGTTTACCGGCACCCAAAACATCTACCAAATCCTGCGCTTCCTGCTGAGAGAAGTTTCCGGAAATCTGCGTTCTGCCATTTGGAATTTCGTTAACAACGTTTGGAGCAGTATAAACCACGTTATCCAAAGTCACCGCAACTGGCTTGTTGACATTCTTCCCTGTCAAGGTTTTCCAGTCTTTTGCACCTTTGGAATCCATCTGCATATCGACCACTACTCTTCCCAGTTCGTCATAGTTTACGCGGGCAGATTCCACAGCGCCGTCAACCGGTGCTTTTTGATTGATATTTCCACGAATAGCATATAAAACCAGGTTATTTTGATCGTTTGCATCCGGTTTATATCCCCACATGAACTGGGTATATTTCACGTTTGCCGGTCGAATTTTTTTAGCAATTGTCGAATTTAATATTTTGTTTACAGCCGCAGTATCGGAAAGTTTAATATTCCCTACTCCGTTTGATCTCAAGGTACTCAGCTGCAGCAAGTTGATCAGGTTGGTTCCTTTTGCTACCCCTATCGAATCGCCCTTTGCAGCGATAACTGTGTTGAGTTGCTCAAAGTAGGGCAAGATTTCCTGAGGTTGCTGCACTTCCCAGAATTGCAGTTTAGCTGATGTAGAAAGCATTTTCTTCACTCGGTCCACATCTTTAATTCCAGGCATTTCTACAGAGATTCTACCGGTACCCGGAACACGCTGTACGTTTGGCTGGGTAACCCCCATTTTGTCGATACGCGTTCTGATTACTTCATAAGCCGATCCCTCGGAAGCCGAAATTTTTCTTCTTACAATATTTTTAACCTGCTCATCGGTAGAGTTGAATTTGATTTCGCCAAGATTGGTATTCCCAAAAATCTCAGGATCTGCAAGTTTCAGGTTGGCTCCTTTAGCTTTGTTGACTTCATCAAAAACAACGAAGAAATTCTCAATATAGCTTTTGGTTGAATTTTTTTGCACTTTGTCGGTTTGGTCCAAAGTTTCCAGTAAGATTGGATTGGTAGAATAGTTGGTCAAATCGTTGATCAAATCTCTCTGGTTAATTTCCAAAAGCGCATTAATACCTCCTTTCAAATCGAGACCAAGTTTCATTTCCCGCTCTTTCGCTCTGGAATAGTAAAGCTTTGTGAAACCAAGATTCAGGGTATCCTTGGAGAGACGTTCCATCTCTTTCTGGTATTTCACAGGATCAGTTCCCGCAATTTGAGTAGCTTGATTTTCAATTTTACTTGCGTACCAAGTTGGTAATAATTCATTAAGACAGATCAGTCCCAAAACAACCGCAACCAGCGTAATAAGTCCTTTTCCTTGCATTGTTAATAGTTTACAACATTTTAATTATAGTCGGCAAATATAATGATTTTCAATAGAATTAAGAATAATTAACTTATCATTTTTAATTTTTCTCCCGGCAAAGTCAAAGTGGCTGCAAGGAAAGTATTTGCAGGGGAATATCAAAAACAAAGGCTGCACTGAACATAAAGACCGCCTTTATGTTACCGAAACTCTTTAAATATCAGTCAATCAATACAACAAAAATGCACCGCACAAACCCTGACCGCAGTATTTTTTCTGCAAAAAGATAAGAAACCTCAAACCAATCCTTCTTTTATTACTTTAATAATCAGCTCATTGGTAGAATTTACTCCGGCTTTTTTGAGAATACTTTTGCGGTGAGAACGAACGGTGTGGATGCTGATAAAACAGCTTTCTGCAATTTCATCAGTGCTGAATCCTTCACAAAGTTTCTTTACGATTTCTCTTTCTCTGTTTGAAAAAAGCTCCAATGTTTTTCTAGCTGCAGACTCATCAATTCTAATATTGATAAAAGATGGTTCTCCTTCCAAACCAATGAATGAAAGTCTTGGTTCTCCCGAGTCTTTGAGATGCGAAATTTCAGTATGGATGCCAAATGATTTTGAAACCTCTCCTCTTTCTGAAAAATTAAAAGGTACTACCTGATGAAGAATTCGGATGTAATTTCCATTTGCATTTTTGATTCGAAAATCTTGGCTTGCCTTATATTTATTTAGTTTTTCAACAGGAAGCGAACCAAAAAACTCGCTTACTTTTTTCTCAAACCCTACAAAATACGGCAAATCTTCCGGATGCAATGCCTCAAAAAAAGCCGGAACTGTGAACGCATTGGGTTCAATTCCCAAGATATCCTTTATCGAATCATCCACATAATCAAAACTACCTTTTCCCAGATCAAAAATGTAGTAATAATAAGGACCAACGTGAAATACAGCATTCAGTTTTCTAGAAATATCCCCCACTGAAATGCTTTCGGGGTGCGCTGCTCCTCTGGAAACGTTCTTCCAGATTTCCAATGCCTGATGATAATACGGCAAAAACTCCATGACCAATTAAATTTTTTCTAAATATAATTGATTTATTTTTAATATTCAGAAAATGATGTTTCGCTTGATAATAAAGAGTCGGACGATTTCAAAATACTTTTCGAAAAAATCAGCTGTTGGGATTCAGTACCAAACCACTTAAAAAAAATCAAATCGTCATTGAGAAAATTCTGGTCTCCGGTTGATTTCTGATCAGTCTCAAGTCAAATGCCATCGCAACGTTTCGGGTAAAAGCACGGCCTTTTTCAGTTATTTGAATGGAATGATCCGAAATCTCCACCAATCCGTCCTCCTTCATTTCCTGGAGATGACGTTTCACGTTTTCTATTTCAGGGAACACGGTTTCTAGGTCCCAGAAAGTTTCCAATTGACACATGATATTCAGGATATGCTTTCGGATGATCAAATCTTCTTGATTCAAGATGTGACCTTTTACTACGGGAAGAATTCCGTCATTGACCAATTTCTCGTATTGCTCTACCGATTTTTCATTTTGTGCAAAAGCATACCAAGAATCGGAAATTGCGCTCATTCCCAAACCAACCATCAGTTGGGTCTTACTTGAAGAATAACCCATGAAATTTCGGTGGATTTTTCCGTTTACAAGAGATTGATAAAGGTCGTCGTGCTCCAATGAAAAATGGTCCATTCCTACTTCCAGATAACCAAGTTCCTCCAGAAGTCGCTTTCCGTTTTCGTAGAGTTTTCGTTTTTCTTCACCACTCGGCAAATCGTTTTCATCAAATCCCCTTTGTCCGTTTCCTTTAATCCACGGAACGTGTGCATAAGAATAGAAGGCAATACGGTCTGGTTTCAGTTCCATGGTTTTTCTTATCGTGTTTTCAGCTTTCTCCCAGTTGTGGAAAGGGAGTCCGAAAATCAAATCGTGTGAAACACTGGTATAGCCTATTTCCCGTGCCCAATCCGTTACTTTTTTCACATTTTCAAAAGGTTGGATTCTATTGATCGCCTTCTGAACTTGCGGATCATAATCCTGAACTCCGAAACTCACTCTTCGGAATCCCAAATCATACAAAACCTGAAGGTGCATTTTCGAAGTATTGTTCGGATGTCCCTCAAATGAAAATTCGTGGTCTTCGGCGATTTCAGCTTTTTCGAAAAGTCTCTCAAGCAGCATTTTCAGATTCAATGGCGAGAAAAAAGTTGGAGTTCCACCACCCAAATGAAGTTCCTTGATCTTCGGCTTTTTACCATTGAACAATTCCAGATAAAGATCCCATTCCTTCAAAACGGTTTCCAGATAAGGAGTTTCCACATCGTGGCGTTTGGTGATTCTTTTGTGGCATGCGCAAAAAGTACAGAGCTGCTCACAAAACGGAAGGTGCATATAGATTGAAATCCCCTCAGAATCATTGGTCTCGTTGAATGAACGAATCACCGATTCTTTCCATTTTTCGGTTGAAAAAGTTTCTTGATCCCAAAATGGAACGGTTGGATAGGAGGTATAGCGCGGTCCGGGAATATTGTATTTATCGATTAAAGAATTCATGAGATTGGTGCAGGTTGCAATTGGTGCAAGTTGCAGGGTGCAAAAATAGGGAATTTATTTCTCGTTAAAAGGTGATAAAAATTGGTTTTGTCAATATGAATTTGTGAGTTTCGCTTTCACAATCCGATCTTTCCCCGCAAAAACCAAGGTATTCTGATCAATCCATTCGCAAACAAAGAGCCCTTTTTCCTCGGAAATCGTCTTCCAGGTTTTTCCGTAATCACTGGAAAACTCGATGTTTTGGTCGCCTACTGCGATGATGTCTTTGCCTTTTGATTTCGGGCGGATTTTTACGCAGGTTTTGTAGCCGCCGTTTTTTCCGGATGCCTGGATTTGCCAGGTTACGCCGCCGTCATTGGTGGTCGCGATATTGTCGATGTTTGCGGATTGATTGGTGTAATCACCACCCACTGCAATTCCGAATTTTTTATCATAAAAATCGATGGAGTAAATTCCCTGAGAGGAAGTTCCCTGTATGAAGGGGGTGTTATAAACCTCCCAAATCGTTGGGTTTTTCCAGTTGAATTTGAATATTCTCGCTTTGGATCCGCCGGTTGCGATCCAAACCCAGCCTCCTGTCATTGCAATATTGGAATTGCTTGCCGCGAAATGAGCTTCTCCAGTGAAATACTTAGGCAAAACCAGTTTCTTATTGACCATGTATTCTCTACCAGTATATAGCAAGAAAATTGGTGACCCCATCTTGTTTGGATCACTAATGGCAAATCCTCTGTCTCCTTTATCAAACTTAAATGCATCAAAGAAATATTTGTTTTCATGCTGTACTGGGACGAGTCTACTATGGATTTCTAAAGTTCTTTTGTTAATGGTAAATTGATGCGGAAGTGAATCAATATCTATCATGCTGAATTCCTTTGAACTTTGCGCCAAAGTTCTGAATTGCAATTTCTTGTCAGAAAGAACCAGTTGTTTTTTATCTACAGAATCCTTCAAACTCACATACCCAAACTTGGCATCAGTTCCGGAATACCAAACTTTTTCATTGTAAATCTGGAGTGCACGAATGCTGATTCTGTCTTTTAGTAAGGTTTGAAAGTCCAGTTTTTGAGCGTTTCCCAAATTCAAAGAAAAGAGAAAAACAGTAAAAATAAAATTTTTCATTCAGAATACTTTCTTCAAAAATAAAAAATTCCCGCCGAAAATGGGCGGGAAGGTTAAGTTTATAATAATGCTTATTTCCTGTTCTTGAAAAAGTAATATCCGTAGAAGAAGATATGCAGCACAATCATCACTTCGGAAAAAACCACCAAGCCACCGTCGTCAATCTTATCAGCAATTGCCGCCTGATGATGGAAGTAGGTCAGAAATATCAAAATCAAAGTTAGCGCTCCACCACAGATCGCGGAGATTCTGTAGTTTTTTGGATCATTTGTGGTATTGTTTGTTTTACCCAGGAATGAGTTCTTGATTCCTCTCCACAAATAAACATCAAGTCCGATCATCATCCAGATTACCAAACGGATCCAAGTATCAAAAGGCAGGAATGCCATCATTCCGAAACAGGTAAGTACACCCAAAATCGGAATCAAGGGAACCAGAGGGGTTTTAAAGGCTCTAGGTGCATCGGGTTGCGTTTTCCTCATTACGATCACTCCGATACATACGAGGATAAATGCGAATAAAGTCCCGATAGAGGTCATCTCGCCCACTACTCTTCCCGGAATAAATGCCGCAAATAAACTCACGAAAACGAGGAAGAAAATGTTGGATTTGAATGGGGTCCGAAACTTTTTATGAACCTCACTGAAAACTTTAGGCAGCAAACCATCGTGGCTCATCGAATAGAAAACACGGCTTTGTCCCATCAACATTACTAAAATTACTGAGGCATAACCCAAAAGAATTGCAACGATAATAGAAGTGTTTAACCAAGGATACTCAGGAACTATGGTTCCGTTTACCACCGTTCCCATCGCCTCAATCGCAATTGCGACCGGTGCTAAATGGTCTGAACCACCTCCTGCTGTAAATTCTTTGTAATGAACAACCCCCACCATTACGTATGCAAAAGCAATATAGAGCACCGTACAGATTAAAAGTGAACCCATGATTCCGATCGGCATGGCTTTTTTAGGATTTTTTGTTTCCTGTGCAGCGGTAGAAACCGCATCAAAACCGATATAGGCAAAGAAAACCACCGCCGCGGCTCGAATAATTCCCGACCAACCATATTCACCAAACTTGCCCGTATTTTCAGGAATAAGTGGCGTTAAGTTTTCAGGTTTTACATATTTATAACCCACTACTATGAAAAGAATCACAATCGAAACTTTTAAGATCACAATACCAATATTTACCCAGGCAGATTCGCTGGTTCCTTTAATCAAAATCAAAGACATCACCACCACGATGAAAACTGCCGGAAGATTGATAAGCCCGGCTTCTCCAGCTGCACCCACATCAAATGGGGTCATCAAAAGCCGCTCCGGAAGATTGACTCCGAAACTGCTAAATAGTTTTCCGAGATATCCCGACCAACTTGAAGCCACTGTAGCGGCTCCCACCGCATATTCCAAAACCAAATCCCAACCGATGATCCATGCTATAAACTCTCCCATTGTGGCATAGGAATAAGTGTATGCGCTACCTGCAACCGGAATCATGGATGCGAATTCCGCATAACACAATCCCGCAAAAGCACATCCTAAAGCTGCGATAATAAATGAAATCATAATTCCGGGACCCGCATAATTTGCGGCAGCAATTCCCGTGATTGAAAATAATCCCGCTCCAATGATGGCTCCGATTCCAAGCGCGACCAATGCACCAGAAGTCAGCGTCTTTTTTAGTCCTTTTTCAGATTCTTCCGCTTCTGCGAGAAGTTGGTTCAAAGGTTTCGTTCTCCAAAGATTCGACATGTTTTTTTTATTTTAAGATTTCCAAAAATATAAAATTTTGGCAATGATTAACTATTTAAACATAAAATTCTTTTTTTAATAAACAAAGATTGATACGCATTTCGCTGATTTTCATGCAAAGTAAAAATCATTTTTTTTTAATGATCTCCCCCATTTTCAATCGGCAATGGATCGATTCCTGTATTTTTAACCTAAATTTTATTATCTTTAAACCATGGTTCTAAACGATATTTTTCAGTCTGATCTGCAAAAGGAGATTTCAAACGCCGGTTACATAAAAAAATTCCGGGCAGGCGACATCATTGTGGACATGGATTCCTACATTAAGAATATTCCGGTGGTAATTTCGGGAAGCATCAAAGTGATCAGAACCGAGGAAGACGGCCGGGAAATCCTGCTCTACTATCTGACTTCCGGAGAAAGTTGCATCGTTTCGATTCTGGCCGGAATGAAAAACGAAACTTCAAAAATCAAGGCAATCGTGGAAGAAGATGCAGAAATCATGATGATTCCCGCCGATAAAGCCAAAGACTGGGTGAAAAAATATCCTGAATGGACCGATTTCATCTTTAACCTTTATCAAAAACGTTTCGAGGAACTTTTGGATATCGTCAATTCCGTGGCATTTCAAAAAGTGGATACCCGTCTTCTACAACTGATCCGCCAGAAAACGCAACTTTATCAATCCAGGGAAATCTCGGTCACCCATCAGCAATTGGCAGATGAGCTCGGAATCACTCGGGAAGCAACAAGTCGGGTTTTGAAACAAATGGAAAAAGATGGACTGCTACAACTTTCCAGAAATAAAATTCGGCTTCTGTGATGTTGGTTACGGTATAGGTTTTTCGGCAGATGTAATTTTGCGGTATAATATTTCTAAAAACACCCAGAAATTATGTTAGACACCATTAAAAATCTTTTCGGATTGCAGAATACCGATTACGCTGAACTCGTTAAAAGCGGGGCAATTATCTTGGATGTTCGTTCCAAGGGAGAATTCGCTTCCGGACACATCAAAAACTCCATCAACATTCCGGTTGACCAGCTTCAAAATAATTTGTCCCGACTCAAGGACAAAAACACATGCATTATTACTTGCTGCGCTTCGGGAATGAGGAGTTCCTCCGCACAAAATATCCTGAAAAAAGCTGGCTACACAAACGTTCACAATGGAGGTGGTTGGATGAGTCTCAACAATAAAATCTAAAAAAAATGGAACCACACTTTTATAACGTCGATATCCACTGGAAAAATGACCGAAAAGGCGAAATGTCTTCACCTGAACTTACCGAGAAATTAGACGTGGCAACACCGCCGCAATTCCCGAAAGGAGTGGAAAACATCTGGTCACCGGAACATCTTTTCACTTCCGCAGTGGCAAGTTGTTTGATGACCACATTTCTAGCGATTGCAGAAAATTCAAGATTGGAATTCACAGATTTTGAATGTAAATCTTCAGGAAAACTGGAGCAGGTAGAAGGAAAATTCCTAATGACGGAAATTATCCTGGAGCCGACTGTAACCATCAGTAATCCCGATGATCAGGAAAAAGCAGAAAGAGTGCTGCATAAATCCGAAGCAGCATGCCTGATCTCCAATTCCATAAAATCAAAGGTCTCCCTGATTCCAAAGATCAGGATTTCATAAACCAACATTAGTCACTTTTCATCCATTGGTTTAATTTTGAAAGTCTGTCTCCATTTCGGGAGCAGACTTTCTTTGATGAAAAAGTGCACATTAGTCAACCTCATGCTTCTTCGCGGGAAATCTCAAATCAAAGAATTATCTTTGAAACCATGAATTTCCAAGACCTTTTCCTAAGACCATATGAGTCTTACTCTGCTTTTCAAATTTTTCTAGAAGCAGTCGCTACTTTTTTCGGAATTGCGAGTGTTTATTTTTCCATTAAGAAAAATATTTGGGTTTACCCGACAGGAATAGTTTCAACCGCACTTTACGTTTACATTCTGTTTAATTTCGGGCTTCTTGGTGACATGATGATTAACTTTTATTACACCGTGATGAGCGTTTACGGCTGGATTTTGTGGGCAAGAAGTTCCGAAGACCACATCCACGTGGAAGTTTCTTGGGCGAAAACCAAGGACTGGCTGATTGCGGGAATTTTGCTCGTGGTGAGTTTAGTTCTGGTCACAGTGGTTTATTACTACAAACCACTGATCGACAATCATTTTTCCATGGAGCATGTCAATCTCGGGCTCTATCATTTGGATTGGGCAAACTGGCTGGATATTTTGACTACTTCTATTTTTCTGGTTGGAATGTGGTTGATGGCGAAAAGGAAAATCGAAAACTGGATTTTCTGGATTATCGGCGACATTATTTGCATCCCGATGATGATTTACAAAGGATTAGGCATTACATCGGTTCAGTATTTGGTTTTCACTATAATGGCTTTCATAGGCTATTTTGAATGGAAAAAGAATCTAAAAACCAATTGATTCCTGCACATTTTGTGATTAATTTAACTTTGACCCACCCGAAGTTTTTGCCTTAATTGACTAACTTTGCAAACCCAATCAAATAGCGGGTTTACCGTACTTTCTTATGCAGAATACCATTGAATTTTTTAAATACCAAGGAACCGGGAATGATTTCGTGATGATTGACAATCGTGACCTACAGTTTCCAAAAGATAAGTCAATCATTGAAAAACTGTGTGACCGGCGTTTTGGAATCGGCGCTGACGGACTGATTTTACTTGAAAACGATGACGAGACAGACTTCAAAATGGTCTATTACAATTCCGATGGAAATGAGAGCACCATGTGCGGAAACGGCGGACGGTGCATTGTAGCATTTGCCTATTTTCTGGATATCTTCGAGGAAAAAACCACATTCCAGGCAATAGATGGTTTGCATGAAGCTGAAATCGTAAACGGGATCGTGAAACTGAAAATGAGTGACGTGAACACCATAAAAAACAAGGATGAAAACTTCGAGTTAAACACTGGTTCTCCGCACTTTGTGAAGTTTGTGAATGAGGTTGAAAACTATTCAGTCTATAAAAATGGTAACGAAATCAGAAATTCTGCGACTTATAAGGACGAGGGAATCAATGTGAATTTCGTGGAACAGATTTCAGAGGATGAAATCTTCGTGAGAACTTATGAAAGAGGAGTGGAAGATGAAACCTTCAGCTGCGGAACCGGAGCCACGGCTTCTGCCCTGGTTTTCTTAAAAGGTAAAAACAAGGTGGAAGTGCGTGTGAAAGTTTTAGGGGGAAATCTGAAAGTTTACGCTGAACAGGATGGAGATTCCTTTAGAAATATTTGGTTAGAAGGTCCCGCGAAACAAGTTTTCAAAGGAAAAATAGATTTGTAAAGTTATTTGTCGATTATTCGTCAGTGATCGTTTAAATATGAGAAAGGGTTGTTCACTTTTTGCGGTTATCATGTTAATTATTCTGCTGTTGGGCGGATTTTTTGGCTTTAAATATTACCTGAAATACTTCGGTAACAACGTGGCAAAAGAAGGGTATATCCTGATTCCACATTCCGCAAACTTCAATTCTATTTTGGATTCCATTTCGCCCTATATCAAGAACCGAGAAAACTTCGTGGAAGTGGCTAAAAGCAAGAAACTCAATGAGTTTTTCAATGCAGGACGATACCGGATCAAATCCGGAACCAGCAACACGGACCTGGTCAACATGATCAAAGCAGGAAACCAGACCGAAGACACCTTCAGAATCGGCGACTTCTACACGGTTTATCAGATGTTGGGAAAAGTGACCAAAAAAACCGAACTGGATTCCCTGAAATTCGCCAAAGACCTTAATCAGATTGCCTCTGAAAAAGGGCTCTCTACTGCTGAAGACTTAAAAAAATATTTCTTCATCGATACCTATAATTTTTTCTGGACGGTTACGCCCAAAGAATTTTTCAAAAAATTCGAAAAGGAATACGACGGCTTTTGGAATGAAGATCGGATTGCAAAAGAAAAAGCATCCGGTTTTACCCGTGACCAGATATACGCTTTAGCCTCCTTGGTTTACAAAGAAACCGGCGGAAAACCTGATGAGATGAAAACGGTGGCCGGACTTTACATCAACCGTTTCAGAAAAGGGATGAAATTGCAGAGTGATCCAACGGTAATTTATGCCGTGGCTAAAGCAAACAATTTCAAAGGTGCACCAATTAGAAGGGTTTTCTACAAACATTTGAAAGTCCCATCACCTTATAATACCTATGCAAACGCAGGAATTCCACCAGGACCGATTTGTGTGGTCGATAAAAATTCGGTCGATGCCGTCTTAAACGCAGAAAAAAATGACTACATCTATATGTGCGCAAATCCGGCTAAATTAGGTTTTCACAAATTCACGGCAGATGCCGCCGAACATGCCATTAACGCAAAAGAATACCAAGATTGGCTCAATGCCAGAAACATTAAATAATTCATGTAGGACCAATCTTCACATTTTTTTGAAAATCCAAAATTTAATGGGTGAAAAATAAATCTATTTATCTAATATTCAAAATTTTAACAATAAAATTATCACTTTAACATTTTTTAGACCACCATTTATTTTAACATTCATCAAAAAAAATCATCAAAGATTTATAAACTAAAAATATGAACGAACGTATTGAGATTTCTTCAATAATAATGAAGAGGACTTTAGGATTAACACTTGTATTGGGAGCGGCAAGTTTCGCCTTCGCACAGCAGAAGGTAAATGTATCCGGAAAAATTGTTGATCAGCAAAATCAGGCAGTTCCCTATGCTTCAGTGACTTTTGGAAACAAAGCCAACAAACAACTGAGCGATGCCACATTGACCGATGAAAAGGGAAGTTATGAAATTGCTCTAGTTCCCGGAAATTATGACGTCACCATCGAGGCGATCGGTTATAAAAAAATGACGAATAACAGACAGATTTCCAATGCCGGAAATTTGGGCAGCTTCAAAGTGGAGGCCGAAAGTTCTGGTCCGCTCACTAAGACACAAGACATTCAGGGTGTAACAATCGTGGCGACCACAAAACCTGTAAAAGTGGAAATCGATAAAAAAACCTACGACGTGAAAAGCGATTTAACCGCGATCGGAGGAAACCTGCAGGATGTGCTCCAAAATGTGCCGTCAGTTTCTGTAGATCCGGACGGAACCGTTTCCATGCGTGGAAGTTCGAATGTGAAGTTTTTGGTGAACGGAAAACCTTCCGCATTACTTGGACTTGATGATGGCGCAAACGCTTTGCAATCCATTCCTGCGGATCAAATCGACCGGATTGAGGTCATTACCAATCCTTCCGCAAAATTTGAAGCGTCTGGAACTGCGGGAATCTTGAACATCATTTTGAAGAAAACCACCAAAATGGGCTTTAACGGAAGCGTGGTGGGAACTTTGGGTTATCTGCCCAGAACTTCGCTCAACACGAATTTAAGCTGGAAAAAAGGAAACCTCACCTGGTTCTTAAACGGTGGCGGCGGTTACACGGAAAGCAAGGGAAAAAACTGGACCAATACCAGGTTTACTAATCCTGACAGTGATGGAAATATAGCAAAATACCAAATCAGCGAAAGTAAAAACATCAGCAGAAATTACAACGCCACTGCAGGATTAGTTTACGATATCAATAATAAAACATCGATGAATGTTTCCGGAACCATCAGAACTTCTGATGGAGAAAATCACCAACCGCTCAATTACACTTATTTTCCTGCAACCGGAGCAACTTATTACGGTTTGCGGAGTTCAGACGGGAACAGTTCCAACACTGGAATTCAGGGGGATTTCGGATTTGACAGGAAATTAGATGACAAGGGACAGAACATTTCCCTTTCATTAAGTCTGCAAAGAAACCAATCCCAGGGAAATTCACTGATATCACAATCTACTAAAGATGTTTTTGAACTTTCAAATATCACCGACCAAAATACTTTAAATAAATCCATCGTCGGGAAAATTGACTATGAACTTCCTATTGGCGAAAATTCAATGTTTAATGCAGGTTACAAAATTGACAACAATAACAACGATTACCAATATGCGGTTCAGCAAAAAAATGCGGGAGACCTGGATTATCACTTTCTTCCAAGATATACCAACACCACCAACTATTCTGAAGTAGTCAATGCGGTTTATGCCCAGTTTAAAAGCAAAATCGGTGATTTCGGTTATCAGCTTGGTTTAAGGGATGAATACTCCAATATCAACATTGACTATAAAAATCAAACCGGTTTTGATGATAAGGTCACCAAAAAGAACTATAATGGAATTTTTCCGAGCGTTTTTCTAAGTTATAATTTCGCCAAAGACAATCAGTTATTACTCAATTATTCGCGAAGAATCAATCGACCAAGATCATGGTTCCTGGTTCCATTCATGTCTTATAGTGACAACCAGAATATTTTCAGTGGAAATTCTGACTTGAACCCGTCTTATGTTGATTCATTTGAATTGGGATATAATTTTTCAAAAAAGAAGTTTTCGTTCAATCCGGTTATTTATTTTCGAAACGAAACTGATGATGTGAAAATGACATTAAGTTATGTGAATGACCCTTACCTCAATAAATATGTTTTCCTGACCCAGCCGCAAAACCTGGGAATTGACCAGAGAATAGGATTTGATTTGAACTATACTTATGATCCGTTTTCCTGGTGGAGAATCATGGGGGAATTTGATGTCTATCGATACAAGACCACCGGAGATTACTTCTATGATTCACCAGATCCGCAAAATCCTGCCAATATGATTACCAGTCATGTATCATATGACGGGACAGGAACTTCAACCAGAATCAGAATGTCAAATACCTTCAAGTTTAGTAAGACATTCAGTGTGCAACTGATGGGAAATTACCGCGGAGCACAGGTTGAAGGTGCGAATAATTCAAAAGAAATGTATTTTGTGAATTTGGGGGCTACCAAAACCATCTGGAAAGGAGACGGAACCATTGCCTTCAACATTCAGGATATTTTTGACACCAGATCGAGGAACGTGATTCAAACAGGAAACGGATTTACACGGGAATCCTTTATGCAATGGTCACCAAGACAGTTCTCTCTTTCCCTCACCTACCGTTTCAAACAGGGTGAAAAAGTGGATCAGCCGAAAAGGAAAAAAGATATCAACTCCAACGACCAAGGTGGAGAGGATCAAGGTCCACCCATGTAATTTGAATTCTGAAATTAGAATTAAGAACAAAAAAAATCAGTTCCAATTGGGAACTGATTTTTTTTGCATTGATCAACGCGAAAAACTATCTCCTTCGTCGTTCAAGTTCTTTCCCGATCAAACCCAGCTCCCGACCTGTTTGTCCAGCAACAGAAGTGTTTTCCTGGGCTCTTCTGGTCAGATATGGAACAACATCTTTCACCGGTCCATAAGGAAGATATTTTGATGCATTGTATTTTTTTTCGCCGAGATAGTAGGTAATATTGTCGCTCATTCCATACAACTGCCCGAAATAGATTTGAGGGTGGTCATTTTCCAGACCTCTTTCACTCATTTTGTCCATCAAAAGTTCGGTGGATCGTTCATTATGCGTTCCAAAATAGCCGGAAACGCGATCTAGATTATTCAAAACAAAATCAATTGCCGCATTATAATTATCGTCGGTTGCCTCCTTTGTTGGCTGTATTGGGTCGGGATAATTCATGGCTGCTGCACGTTCGCGCTCTTTTTCCATATAGGCTCCGCGCACAAACTTATATCCCAGGAAATAGCCTTTTTCCTGAGCACGTTTCAGGTCTTCTTCCAGATATTCAATTCTTCCGGTTCTATACATTTGAAGCGTGTTCCACACGATCGCTCTTTCCTTGTTGTATTTCTCCATCATCGAGTTCACCAAATCGTCAACGGTATCCTGCATTTGGGTTTCTTCGGCATCGATCATCAACACCACATTTTTTTCGTGGGCAAGTTTACAGACCTCGTCATATCTTCTCTTAATATTTTCCCATTCCTGTTTTTCACTGGAAGTCAATTCCTTGCCGCTTTGAACTGCGGTGTATAGATCCAACTTCCCGAAACCGGTTGGCTTGAAAACCACAAAAGGAATCGCCGGATTTCCTTCTGCAAACTTGATATTCTGCTTGATTTCCTCGCAAGTCTGATCAAATGTTTGTTCCTCTTCCTTACCTTCAATAGCATAATCAAAAATACTTCCGATGTGGTGCTTGAACAGTTTTTTCACCACTTCCATGCTTTTTTCCCGGGTTTCACCCCCCACGAACTGTTCGAACAAAGTCTGCCGCACAATTCCCTGCACGAAAGGGAAATTATTCTTTACCGTGAAGTTCAGCATTCCAATTCCTAAATTGGTGACAGCCGGATTTTCGATGGCCTTAAACATCCAGTACGCCTTTTTCAGCTGACCTGTAGTTTTGTCCTGAAAAGCGATTTGAGTATCGTTGAATATTGACATGGTATGGAAAAATTATAATCTCACAAATTTAATGATACTGATTGACGTGATGAAACTATATTAAAGTTTAATTTTGTGATAAATTTCAGTAAATGATCAGCTACCTAGACCAAGATTTTTCGCAACTCAATAATTTCCTCCAGGTTCTAAAACCATCGAAACTCCTCATCCTGGTTGATGAAAACACGCATGAATACTGCCTTCCAACGCTTCTGGGAAATCTGGAAACCAAAATCCCTTTTGAAATCATTGAAATTGAAGCCGGGGAAGAATTGAAAACCATTGAAACGGCAACCCAGCTTTGGGAAATCCTTTCAGAATTTGAAACCGATAGGAAATCCCTCCTGATCAATCTTGGCGGCGGAGTAATCACTGATTTAGGCGGTTTTGTGGGATCTACCTATAAAAGAGGAATCAGGTTTATCAATATTCCCACTACGCTTTTAGGAATGTGCGACGCCTCTATCGGCGGAAAAACCGGAATCGACCATCAGTTTTTAAAGAATATTGTCGGGACCTTTGCCGAACCGGAAATGATTTTCGTTTACCCGGAATTTTTGAAAACCCTGACTTTTGAAGAATTACGGAGCGGATTCGCCGAAATGTTGAAACATGGATTAATCGCTGACGAAAAACACTGGAAAGATTTGATTGCTATTGAACATTTAACGCCAGAAAATATTGCTCCATACATTGAAACATCCATGAATATTAAATTGAATGTTGTTGAAAAAGATTTCAGGGAACAGAACATCAGAAAAACATTGAATTTCGGGCATACTTTCGGACATGCTTTTGAAAGTTATTTTCTGGAAAAAGGCAACCCAATTCTCCATGGCGAAGCAGTGGCAATGGGAATGATCTGTGAAACGCAGCTTTCATACCTGGAAAACCTGATCTCTGCAGAAATGGCGGAATACATCATTACCCAAATCAAAAAATTCTATCCCCTTCAGAACATCGATAATTCCACCAAAGACCAATTAATTTCATTAATGATGAATGACAAGAAAAATTCTGACGGAAAAATTAACTTTTCCCTGCTTACCAAAATTGGCGAATGTAATTTCGATCATGCTGTCCCTGAACAACATCTAATTTCCACATTACATTTTTTTCAAAATTTATACTAAATTTTAATTTCTAACGTTTGATGATTTTTTTATGTTTTTGACTTATTTTTGAGTCGAAAGGCATATGACTTTTTCGCTAACCGGCAAAAATAAGCTGATAATTCACAGCAATCTACCTGGATGAAAATTTTTAAATAATTCTCATTTATGCATTTTTTTTCAAATGTATTATATTGATTATGAATATTTTCAATAAATTAATCCCTTAAACAACTGTTTAGTTCTTTTCCAAAGTTCTATTTTTTGGCACAACATTTGTCTAACTCTTCCCGTAAAACAAATTTAAAATTGCAGAAACTTAAGACCATTTTAGTGGATGTATTTGAACATCAATTTTCATTTCAGCCTTAAAATAAAATTATGGAATCTGCAAAAATAATTAGAAAAAATTAAAATTTAGAATTATGAAAAAGTTATTTTTAAGTGCAGCGATCGCACTGAGCTCATTGGCAATTGCACAAACATTTGGGATTAAAGCAGGTATGAACGTGTCCTCATTGTCAAAAGATGCATCAATGGATGATGCGAAATCTAAAATCGGATTTAATGGTGGCTTATTCATGAATGCACCTATTGCCGAAAACTTCAGCATTCAGCCTGAATTGATCTATACTCAGTATGGCAATAAAGCGACCACCACAAATAGCTATACCACCGGTACCAGTTCTGTGGTAGAAAAAACAACCGGCTCCACCAATTTAGACTACATAGCGCTTCCTGTCATGTTCCAATATAATGCGACTCCGCAGTTTTATTTGGAAGCAGGTCCGGAATTTGGTCTGTTGATGAGCGGCAAAGTAAAAGGAGACAGAACTGTGACTACCACAACCGGAGCAACTACTACCACTTCCACTTCTGCAGTTTCCACAGATATCAAAGACAATCTGAATAGCTTTAACTTTGGGGTTGGATTGGGAGCAGGATATTATTTCACTCCTAATCTGGGATTGACCGCAAGATACGTAGCTGGATTGACCGATATAGCGAAAGACAGACCAAGCGGAAGTGATGCAATTAAAAACAATGTGTTCCAGGTTGGTTTGGCCTACAAATTCAAATAAAAAAACACTTATTCAACTAAATCAAAAGGTTGGGAAAAATTCCCAACCTTTCTTATTTGAATATTTCCTCATCATCTCCTTTCGGAACGGGATATTTCTCGGTAAAACATCCAAAACAGTGATTGCTGCTTCCCAGGATTGTGATTAAGTTTTCCATACTCAGAAATTCCAAAGAATCTACGCCGAGATATTCTCTAAGTTCCTCAACACTCATGTTTGCAGAAATCAGATCATCTTTGGAAGGCGTGTCTATTCCAAGATAACATGGAGCGATAATCGGCGGCGAAACACTTCGGAAGTGGATTTCTTTCACTCCAGCCATTCTCAGGATTTTCACCAATCGTTTTGAAGTGGTTCCGCGAACGATAGAGTCGTCAATGATGACCACTCTTTTTCCTTTAATTTCGGAAATAATCGGATTCAGTTTCAAATTCACGATTCGTTCGCGCATATCCTGTGTCGGCACGATGAAGCTTCTTCCCACATATCTGTTTTTAATCAAAACTGGCCTAAAAGGAATCCCGGATGCGATCGAAAAACCAATCGCCGCAGGAACACCGGAATCCGGAACACCAATCACGATATCCGCTTCCACCGGCGCCTGTTCCCAGATTTTCATTCCGGACTTTTCACGGACTTCATGCACATTGATTCCCTCCAAAGTGGAATCGGGTCTCGCAAAGTAAATATATTCGAAAGCGCAAATATTTCTCTGGCAGTCCTCGCGAACCATGAAGCTTTGCAGTCCAGGTTCGTTTTCATTGGTATAAACGATTTCACCCGGTAAAATATCTCGAACATATTGTGCACCTACCGCGTCTAAAGCGACCGTTTCCGAGGCAGCTACGAAAGTCTTCTCATCAATCGCACCCAAAACCAGCGGACGAATCCCATGAAAATCCCTGAAGGCAAAAAACTTGTTCCTTGTCATTCCCACTACGGAATAAGCTCCTTCTATTTTTTCCATGGTCGCCTTGATTGCTCCTCTTAAACCCAAATCCAAATTCTTTTGAATCAGTCTTAAAATCACTTCAGAATCCGAAGTCGCCTTAAAAACGACACCTTCGGCTTCAAGTTCCGCCTTGAGACATTTCGCATTGGTCAGATTTCCGTTATGTGCGATGGAGAGTATGATTTGGTCATATTCGTTCTTTGCGAAAAACGGTTGGAAGTTGTACTTTTTCTTGTCGCCCGCCGTGGTGTAACGGGTATGTCCGATTGCAGAATTTCCCATGAAGGTTTCCGGTTCACGGATATCTTTGTAAAAGTCCAGCACCAAACCTTCATCTTTCAGGTTAAAGATCCGCCCCTGGTTCATCACCGAAATTCCGCATGCTTCCTGACCACGGTGCTGCAGCGCAAAAAGCCCAAACTGCGACAGTGAAAAAGTATCCAAATCATTTTCAGAATACAATCCAAAAATTCCACATTCCTCGGAAGGTGCATCAAAGGGATCATCTGATTTCAGCAGGTTTCTACCATAAGTTCTGGATTTGAACTGGTCTAAATAATCTTGTTTTTGTTTTTGTAAATCTTTCATTTTCTTCACCCAATTCGATTTATCTGGGTGTTTTTAAATTTATTTGTCCAATATTTTTTTTAAACGTTCATAGATTTCCACGTATGCTTCGGTCACTTCACCCAAATCACGTCTGAATCTGTCTTTGTCTAATTTTTTCATCGTATCCTTGTCCCAAAGCCGGCAAGTATCGGGTGAAATTTCATCAGCCAAAATAATTTTTCCGGTTGAAGTCTTTCCCAATTCTATTTTGAAATCTACCAATATGATGTTCATTTTATCAAAAAGTTCAATCAAGAGCTCATTGATATCGGCAGTGAGTTCATACATTTCATCCAGTTCCTCATAAGTTGCCGCACCCAGGAAAACCGCGTGATGATCATTGATGAGCGGATCTCCCAATTCATCCTTTTTATAACAAAGGTCAAAAATGGTCACCGGCGATTTGATTCCTTCTTCCACGCCTAATCTTTTTGCCATGCTTCCGGCTGCATAATTTCTTACCACCATTTCAAGCGGAATAATTTTTACTTTTTTGACCAGCTGTTCCCTTTCGTCGAGTTTTTTGATAAAGTGAGTCGGGATTCCATTTTCCGCCAGATATTCAAAAATTAAGGTGGTGATTGCATTGTTCATTTCGCCTTTTAAGTCAAAACTTCCTTTTTTTTGAGCATTGAAGGCAGTTGCATCGTCTTTGAAACGCACGATAACTTCTTCGGGATTATCGGTTTCAAAAATTTGTTTTGCTTTTCCCTCGTAAAGCATTTTACCTTTTGTCATTTTTTGCTTTTTATTATTTTTTACTTTTTAAATTTGCACCAAAATTCCCACCAGAACAGCGATTCCAAAGCTCAGCAATGTCCCGATCAAAACGTATTCAGTGAGTTTTCTCTGTTTCGCCTCGGCCAAATCGCTGAACCTAAAAACCGATTTCGCGGCGATCATGAAACCTACTCCTTCCCAATGATTGACGATGATGAAGACGAAAACAAGAAGCCTTTCTAAAATTCCAATATATTTTCCGGCATTAACCAATGATTCTGTCTGAATCTTGCTGTGATCCACAGTTATTGGAGTCCAAATTGAAATAAGTGTTTTGATGATAATTGAACTTGGAATCGTGAGAAAAATGACCGCCGTAATGAGTTTCAGGTTTTCATTGTTGAAGAAATCTTCCCATTTGAAATAGGGAAAATAAAATACTGACAATATGACGATGACCAATATATGCAACAGTTGATCAACAAAAAACCAGGTTCGTTTGGTTTTTGGAGTTTGATACTGCAGTTTGGCGATATCTATTAAATAATGGGTGATCCCAATGATTAAAGCGATCCACCAAAGTTGGATATTCCACAAAACAACCAAAACCAGTGCGATATGGATTAAAATATGAAAGTAGAGAAATTTGCTTTTCCCTTTTTTCAGCTCTTTGTTGGCGACCCAAGAATTCGGCTGGAAAATGAAATCCCCGAGTAAATGTGCCAATATGAGTGCTATGAAAATCATTTCAGTTCTGCTATTTTTTTTCTGAAATATTGATCGGTTTCTAAAATCAAATCTAAATTCGCCCTCTTAATTCTTTGACTAACTGATGATTGTGTAATTCCAAACATCTTCGCGATTTCTTCCTGACTGATTTTTGGATTTTTCAGGATCATTAATGCGATCTCTGCGGAAACTACTGTCCAGTTGTCCGCAGTCAAAAGCAACCATTTGAGAATCAAATTAAAACCACGGTCAAAATCACCGTATTGTGATTGGATAGCAAGGTTTATTTTGCTTTCTTTAATCCGCTCCAAATTCCGACCGGAATTGACAAATGCAGTTCCGCTTGACTGCGAAATTTGATCAGTTTTGAATTCCTGTGTTCCCAAACCAATGGACAAACGCACATCCAAACCTTTAATGGTTTTTATTTTTGCCTTGATCTGAAGCGCTTTTAATAAAGCGTTTTCAGCTTTTGGAACTAAGATTTGGAATTCATCACCACGATAAATTTCCCATACTTTTGGGTTCTTCTTTCCTAAAACATCTTTCAATGCATTAAACCAAACTTCTGGTTGAATGCTTTGCGAATTGATGATGTCACCTGTTATTACCGATTTCATTTTTCAAATATAAGCAAATTTACTTATATCAATCAATTATTAGCGATTTTGCTTATATTTTAATTTATTAGCGATTTTGCTTATATTTCTGTGTGCAAGCGAAATTGCCGATCCAAACCGAAAAGACCCGGTTCTTTACCTAAAATACTCTACCCCGTTTTTGAAAATATTATGGTAATTGGCATTCGGAATATTCTTCAGCAAACCTGCTGCAAATCTTTCGGTATGCCCCATTCTTCCGTAAATTTTTCCTGATTTTGAAGTAATTCCCTCAATTCCGAAAAGTGAATTATTCGGGTTAAATGGCATTCCATGGGCAACTTTCCCCTCAAAATCAATGTATTGCGTTGCGATCTGCCCGTTCTCATACAACTCCCTGATTACCTCTTCAGAAGCCATAAATCTCCCCTCTCCATGGGAAATGGGAATGGTGAAAACCCGATCCTTTGTCCCATTCAACCACGGTGAATCGTCATTCACCACTTTCACATCCACCATTTGGGAAATATGCCGTCCAATTGCATTATGTGCCAAAGTCGGCGAATTTTCATTCGAATCCCGGATTTCCCCATAAGGTAGAAGTCCAGATTTCACGAGTGCCTGAAAACCGTTGCAAATCCCAAGAATCAATCCATCTCTTTCCAGGAATCGATGCACCGCATCTTTCATTTTTTCATTTTTCAGCACATTCACAATGAATTTTGCGGAACCGTCCGGTTCGTCACCCGCAGAAAAACCGCCGGAAAAAACCAGAATTTGCGACCGGTTAATCTCCGAAATCCACGCATCCAAACTTTCGTTCAATAACTGATGATTGAGATTGATTAGAGGCAAACTCGAAACATCTGCACCTTCTTTTCGGAAAGCGTTCTGGGTTTCGTACTCGCAATTGGTACCCGGAAAAACCGGCGCAAAAACTTTTGGTTTTGCAATCCCGTGTTTTATGATTTCAATCTTGCGAGGCGTTATGGAATTGGATTCTTCATCGATTTCCACAATAATTCTATCGCTTTCTTTCGTACGGAAAAGTTCTTCAAACGTTCCCGTCCATACCTGAAGTAAATTTTGAATATCAAATACTAAACTATTTATTTTAAGCTGTTTACTACCTTTAACTTCACCAATTGGTTGAAGAAGTTCAAAATCTAAATTCTCCACTGTTTCCACGATCAGACTTCCAATACCTTTATTTAAAAGCAGATTCTCCTCCAGTGAAATTTCAGCCCCTAAATGATTGCCGAAACTCATTTTCGCCAAAGCAACCGCAGCTCCACCTTCCTTAATCGTTTTTACGGAAACAATTTTCCCAGACTTGATATTTTCATGAACAAAATCAAAAATCGATTTCAATTCTGCATAATTCGGCAAACCGTTTTTCTGAGGCACATGTTTGTACCAATACAATCTGTTTCCCGCTTTCTTGAATTCCGGTGAAACGACATTCTTCTTTTCCCCGTTTGCACAGGCAAAAGAAATCAAAGTAGGCGGAACATTCAAGTCCTGATAAGTCCCGCTCATCGAATCTTTTCCACCAATTGCGGCCAGTTCGAAATTCATCTGCGCATCATACGCTCCCAAAAGCGATGCGAGTGGTTTCCCCCATTTTTCGGGATTAGTGCCCAATTTTTCAAAATATTCCTGAAAACTTAAGCGGATGTTTTTATAGTTCCCGCCCATCGCTACAATCTTGGCAACACTTTCTACCACAGCATTTGCAGCTCCAATCATGGAGTTTTGTGAAGAAAGATCCGCATCAAAACCCCAACTTGCAAGTGAAACCGTTTCGATATTTTCAGCATTCAAAACCGGTAAAGTCTGCGCGCTTCCCTCCATTTCGGTCAACTGGTATTTTCCGCCAAACGGCATTGCAACGGTGGTGGCTCCAACTGATGCGTCAAACATTTCGGTCAGACCTTTTTTCGAGGCCACATTTTTTTCTGAAAGTGCTTTTAAGAAACGTTCTTCATTAAAGCATATATCTTGATTTTCAATCGTTTGCAAATGCGAGATGGTTGCATCCTGTTTTTTTGCGCAACCATTTGTATCAAGGAATTCACGACTCAGATCCACAATTTTGTTTCCCTGCCAAAACATCTGCATCCTTCCGGAATCGGTTACTTTAGCCACTTCCACCGCTTTGATATTTTCATTTTCACAAAAGCTGATGAATTTTTCTTTGTCTTTTGCCTCAATCACCACCGCCATTCTTTCCTGGGATTCTGAAATGGCAAGCTCCGTTCCGTTCAATCCTTCGTATTTTAAAGGAAGTATATCAAGGTTAATTTCTAATGAGTCGGCGATTTCGCCGATTGCCACGGAAACTCCACCCGCCCCGAAATCGTTGGATTTCTTGATTAAAGTAGTCACTTCCGGATTTCTGAACAACCGTTGGATTTTTCTTTCTTCCACTGCATTTCCTTTCTGAACTTCAGTAGAGAGCGTGTGAATCGAGGTTTCGTCCTGCTCTTTTGAGCTTCCTGTCGCACCTCCCACACCGTCTCTTCCGGTTGCACCGCCGAGTAAAATCACAAGGTCGCCATTTGCTGGTTTTTCCCTTCGCACCCAATCTTTTTTCACGGCACCCACCACGAAACCAACCTCCATTCTTTTGGCTTTATAACCATCATGGTAGATTTCATTGACCAAAGTCGTCGCCAAACCAATCTGGTTTCCATAAGAGGAATAGCCGTTTGCCGCCTGTTTCGTGATGGTTCTTTGTGGAAGTTTTCCCGGAAAAGTTTTAGAAATCGGTTCCAAAACGTTCGCAGCTCCTGAAAGCCGCATTGCCTGATAAACGAAAGCGCGTCCCGAAAGGGGATCCCGAATCGCACCTCCCAAACAGGTGGAAGCGCCACCGAATGGTTCGATTTCTGTAGGGTGATTGTGGGTTTCATTCTTAAAGAGCAAATACCAAGGTTCTTTTTTACCGTCAAATTCGGCTTCAATTTCTATCGTGCATGCATTGATCTCATCAGAAACAACCAGGTTTTCCAGTTTTCCGGTTTTGTGGAAATATCTGGAACAAACCGTGGCCAAATCCATTAGAGAAATAGGTTTCGATTCGCGACCGAGGAATTTTCTTTTCTCCAGATAATCGTTGAAAATTGCATGCAAAGTGTGTTTGAAATCACCTTCAAACTTAATATCGGTTAACTCTGTTTCAAAAGTGGTATGTCGGCAATGATCGCTCCAATAAGTGTCTAGAACTTTGAGTTCGGTTTCGGTGGGATCTCTTTCCTCAGATTTGAAGTAATTCTGGATAAATGCCAAATCATCCAATCCAAAAGCGAAACCGTTGTTCTTATAAAATTCCTCCAATTCGGTTTTTCCGAAATCTTTAAAACCTTTATGAACAATCACTTTATCAGGAATTGCTTCCGCCGGAATCTCTAATTTCGTCAGATCTTTTTCCTGGGATTCCACTTTATTAATGAGGTGGTTTTTGATTTTTTCCAAATCATTTTCAGTAATCCCAAAAAGTTCGATCAGTTTTCCACTTCGCACTTTTGAGTTTTCATTTCCGGTCAGCAATGCAATGCACTGTTCAGCGGAATCTGCTCTTTGATCGTATTGACCTGGAAGAAATTCGGTGGCGAAATAAAATTTTTTCGCGGGATTTTCGGAATGAACGATATCTGTCACCCGATCTACAAAAGTGTTGAAAATGATTCGGCTCAGATCAAGTTCATCCACCCCAAAAATATCGTAAATATTATAGATTTTAACATTTTGGATTTCGGGGACGATCTCCTTTAGCTCATTATAAACCTTTGGACTTTCTACATCGAAAATTCCTTTTTTTTCTACGAAAATTCTTTTTTCAGACATTATATTTGATGTCGGTGCTTTGCACCTTTTTTATTTTTCTGTTTTATTCAAAGGGTTTCACCCTTTGCTTTTAATGGTGCCACCTCGTGGCTATACTCCTTTGAAACTTTGTCAAAGATTACATATTTAACAAAGTAAAAATGCAGACAAAACCGCCTGCATCCATCTACACTTTTAAATCTGCCTCCAAACCAATTAGGTCCGAATATTTGTTCAGAAGGGGCTGAACTTCATTCTCGATAAACTCCTGGGTCTGGACCGGTGCAAAACCGATAAAGTTTTTCGGATCCAGCACTTCCATGATTTTGGATTTATCCATTTTCAGGGAATGGTCGTTCATAATCCTCTCAATCAAATCATTTTCTTTGCCTTCGATTTTCACTTTTTTGCTCGCCTCCATCGAGTGAACGCGGATGGTTTCGTGGATTTCCTGCCTGTCTCCTCCCGCTTTTACTTCCTCCATGATGATGTATTCGGTCGCCATAAACGGAAGCTCATCCATAATATGTTTGTGGATTCGGTTTTCGTAAACCACGATTCCATTCATGATATTATTCCAGATCAAGAGCATTGCATCCACCGCCAAAAAAGCTTGCGGAATCGTCAATCGCTTGTTGGCGGAATCGTCCAGAGTTCTTTCAAACCACTGTGTTGAAGCCACCATTGCGGAACTTGTGGAAAGCGATATCACGAATTTGGCAAGTGCGCCGATTCTCTCAGAACGCATCGGATTCCTTTTATAAGCCATCGCAGAAGAGCCAATCTGGTTTTTCTCGAAAGGTTCCTCGATTTCCTTCAAATTCTGCAACAAACGTAAATCATTCGTGAATTTATGGGCTGATTGCGAGATATTCGACAATAATGCAACGACTTTCGCATCAATCTTTCGGTCATAAGTCTGGCCGGAAACCGCGAAAACTTTTTCAAAGCCGAAACGTTTTGAAAGTTCCTTATCCAAATGTTTTACTTTGGAATAATCACCATTGAAAAGTTCCAGAAAACTTGCCGCAGTTCCGGTAGTTCCTTTTACGCCGCGGAATCTTAAGGTTTCCAGAAAAAATTCCAGTTCCTCAAAATCGAGGATCAGAGACTGAAGCCACAAAGTCGCACGTTTACCGACCGTAGTTAACTGCGCCGGTTGATAATGCGTAAAACCGAGCGTAGGCAAATCTTTATATTTAAGGGCAAAATCCGAGAGACTTTTGATGACGTTCACCAGCTGTTTTCTGATGAGCAAAAGTCCGTCGCGGATTTGAATCAAGTCGGTATTGTCTCCCACAAATGCTGAAGTTGCTCCCAGGTGAATGATACCTTTAGCCAAAGGCGCAGCGTCGCCATACGTGTGCACATGCGCCATCACATCATGGCGGAATTTTTTTTCATACTCCGCCGCTTTTGCAAAGTCAATGTTTTCAGCGTGTTCTTTCAGTTGGGAAATCTGCTTGTCGGAAATCTCCAGACCTAAATCTTTTTCGATTTCTGCAAGTGCAATCCATAGTTTCCGCCAATTCTTGAACTTGTTCGAGGGCGAGAAATTATAGAGCATTTCCTCACTTGAATACCTTTCTTCAAGCGGGTTTTTGTAAGAATCCATTCTTTCTTTTTACTTTTTTAGAAGCCCAAAAATACGATTTTTTAACCTTAAATTAAAACTGAATTCACAAAATTAACAGAACCTTAATTTCAGCTCCTGCCTTTGAAATTCTTCATGGTATCATAAATCCCAAAAACATTCCGCATCACCCAGTCAAATGCCGGAAGTGGCAGTGTTCCCTGTGAAAATCTAATGAACCAGTACGGAAGCGGCATGGCCAACATTTTTCGGTTGGATTCGATGGCTTTCATGATTTTTTCGGAAGTTTTTTCGGGATCGAGAATTGGCAAGAGTCTGGATTTCACCCCATCAAACATTCCCGTATTGATATAAAACGGCATGATGGTGGTGAAGCATATGTTTTTCTGCAGCTGTTCCATTTCCAGTCGCAAACTGTCGCTCCAACCAACAACTGCCCATTTTGAAGCAGCATAAACCGACATTTTCGGATTAGAAATCAGACCCGCAGAAGACGCGATATTGCATACCGCACCCGAATTTTCGGCCATCATTTCAGGAAGAAATTCCAAAGTGATGTGCATTGCTGCATTGGCATTAATCTGCATGCTTTTTTGGATTTGCTCGTGCGTGTGCTCATGGAAAAATTTTCCGACCACGATTCCGGCGTTATTGATCAGGACATCTACTTTACCAATATCTGTACGGACTTTTTGAGCATTGGTGCGGATTTCATCAACATTCGAAATATCTACTTTAAATATAAATATTTTGCCACCCAGTTCGCAAAACTCATCTTGTATTTTTTGAGCACCTATTTCGTCAATATCCCAAACAATCAGCGTTTTGCACCCTCTTTGCAGGGCTTTTTTCGCCATGATCTTTCCGATTCCGGAAGCACCGCCGGTAACGAGTACTGTTTTTCCTTTAAAATTCATTATAGAAAATTTGTAAATTATTTCAAGTAACTTTGTGGTAGAGTCAGTTGGAAATCCTGTTCGGCAAAGCCAAACGGCATCCATTAATCTAAATCTTAAAAGTAATGAATTTTCAGGAAATTTTGTCCGCGCAGAGAGAATTTTTCGATTCCCAAAAAACCAAGAACGTTAATTTCAGAAAACGGCAGCTGCACATGTTGAAAGAAGTACTGGTGAAGAACGAAGACCTTTTATACGATGCGATTTATGACGATTTCGGAAAATCACGATTCGACACCTTTAGCACCGAAATTTCTTTCATTCTTAATGATATCGACTATTATTTGAAAAATCTGAATGCGCTAACCAAACCGAAACGGGTTTCTACCAATCTGGCAAATATGCCAGGTTCGAGTAAAATTTATTCTGAACCATTAGGAAATTCATTGGTCATTGGTGCGTGGAATTATCCCTATCAACTTTCACTTTCACCCGTGGTTGCAGCGATTGCAGCTGGAAACACTTGCATTTTGAAACCAAGTGAAGTGGCAGAAAATAGCATGAAGGCCATAGCGAAAATCATCAACGAAAATTTCCCGAAAGAATATCTGTTCGTGGCAGAAGGCGGAGTGGAAGAAATTACAGAGATCCTGAAACTCAAATTTGATAAGATTTTTTTTACCGGAAGTCCGAAAGTGGGAAAAATAGTGTACGAAGCCGCGGCAAAAAATCTCACTCCAGTCACGTTGGAACTGGGTGGAAAAAGCCCGGTAATTGTGACTTCGAGTGCCAATCTGCAGGTAACAGCAAAAAGGATTGTTTGGGGAAAATTTCTAAATGCCGGACAAACCTGCGTGGCGCCGGATTATATTTTGGTGGATGAAAAAATCAAGGATTCACTGATTGATCTGTTAAAATTTAACATTAACAAATTCAATTATCTTCCTAACTGCGAACATTATACAAGAATAATTAATGATAGAAATTTTAACAGACTGATAAACATGATCAACCCCGAAAAGGTGTTTTTTGGCGGAAAACACGATGCTGAAAAACGATTTATTGAACCAACCATTTTGCATGATGTCAATTGGAGCGATTCGGTGATGGAGGAAGAGATTTTTGGGCCGATTCTGCCGGTACTTACCTTTCAGAATTTCAATGAAGCACTCCAAATGGTGGCAGATCATGAAAAACCCCTTGCTGCGTATTTATTTAGTGGAAATAGTGAGGAGAAAAAACATTTCACAGAGAAAATTTCATTTGGTGGCGGCTGTATCAATGACGTGGTGATGCATTTGAGCAATGATCGCCTTCCTTTTGGCGGCGTAGGAAATTCGGGAATTGGAAATTACCACGGAAAGGCGGGGTTCGATGCATTTTCTCATCAAAAATCCGTGCTTTCGCGTGTAAATTGGGGAGAACCTGACTTTAAATATCCACCGTATTCTGAAAAGAAATTGAGCTGGATCAAGAGAATTCTTTGATGAAAAAAGCTGAAAAAGTTCTGTTCAAATCAGTGTACTTTTTACCAGAAAAGAAAAAACACAAACTCTAAAACCTTGAACAAAAGCATATTAATTTATAAAATTCACCATATTTAAAAGCAAATATTTTTACCGCTCATGCTTTAAAATTTGAGGTTCCCGATTCAGAATCTAAACAAAAAAAAAACGTGGAAAATCTCCACGTTTTAAATTATCCTTTCGGTAGCCATTCGTTGAAAAAAGCCTTAACCTTCTGTAAGCTATATCCTTTATCTTCCTCTAAAACAGCACTGTCTTGGGTATGGATTTGTTTGCCATTTTTATCTAAAACAATGAAAACCGGATATCCAAATTTGTCTCCTGGATTTCCGTATTTTGCGAACGTTTTTGGATTTTTATTTTTTGGCGAATAATTGAGGTGGTAATAAAGGTAATTTTCATCAACGATTTCCTTTAATTCCGGTGTTGTCTGAACAAAATTATTAAACCTCAAACACCAAATACACCAATTTCCTCCTGCTTGAAGGATGATATTTTTGTTTTCTTTTTGTGCTTGTTTTACCAGTTCTGCAATTCTTTTCTCAGCATCTTCCTTCTCATTATAGGGTTTTGGAAGTTTTGCCTTCTCATCTGCCGCAGCTTTTTTCTTGGCTTCAGCCATTGCGGTACTGTCTGCTTCTACCATTGATGACTTATCGTTATCCACTTTTACAGATTCCTGTTTCTGTGAACACGCTAATCCACTGACCAGAAGGCATGATAATGCGATCAATTTTATAGTATGGGTTCTCATTCGGATTAAAAATTAATTAAAAACTTTGCAAAATAACAAAATTCGAGCCAATCATAAATTTAATAATGCCTAAATTTGTTGGCAGTTTATGAATATACTTTTCCGCATCGCAATTATTTTTTCCCGCCTCCCATTAAAAATTCTGTATTTGTTTTCGGATCTGATTTTTTTTGTGCTGTATCATGGGGTTGGTTACCGGAAAAAGGTTGTTCTTGAAAACCTGAAGAATTCATTCCCGAGAAAATCTGATGACCAAATTAAAAGAATTCGAAGGGATTTTTATAAAAACTTTGCAGACTATCTGGTGGAAACCTTCAAGTCATTCACCATTTCTTCCGCGGAATTGCGGGTTCGGGTGCAACATGTTAACCAGCATCTTTTTCAGGAGGCAAAAAATGAGAAAAAGAATGTGATTTTGCTTACAGGCCATGTCTTCAACTGGGAATGGTTCACTGCCTTAGCCAAAATCATACCTCAGGAAAATTCTTTTCCGGTTTATCGAAAAGTACAGAACAGTTTCTGGGAAGAAAAAATTAAGGGAATCCGGAACCGGTTCGGCAACCAATCACTGGAGGCACGGGAAGTGATCCGCCATATTTTTCGTAATCCAAATGACGGGAACTCTGTCTATATGTTTGTTGCTGACCAGACTCCCCACTACTCTGAAGTGACTTATGGGCTTAAATTTCTTAACCAAAAAACTCCAGCGTTCGTGGGTTACGACAAACTTGCAACACGAATGGATCTTGCCTTTATTTATTGTGATATGAAAAAGGTAAAGCGCGGTTACTATCAGGTAAATTATTATCGGATTTATCCTGAGGATGAAAGTTTTCACGAGTATGAAGTAGTGAACAAATTCCATAAACTTCTGGAAAACACCATCGATAAAAGACCCGATAATTACTTGTGGTCTCACCGAAGATGGAAATATCAGAGTTCGATTAAAATAATGAACGGAAATCATGAATAGTGATCCATCTGAAATGAACAGCGGAAAATTGGCAGTGGTCATTCTGAACTGGAACGGGAAAAATTGGCTGGAGAAATTTCTCCCCACCGTGATTCGTTATTCGCCAAAGGCAGATATTTACGTTATTGACAATGCTTCCACCGATGATTCTGTGCAATATATTAATGCTCATTTTCCTTCTGTCAAAGTGATCTTGAATGAGCAGAATTTCGGTTTTGCAAAAGGTTATAATGAAGGTCTGAAACACATCGAAGCACCCATCTACTGCCTGCTGAATTCCGATGTTGAAGTCACTGAAAATTGGACCGAACCAGTTCTGAAGATATTCAAAAGTTCTGAAGATATTGCTGCTGTGCAACCAAAGATATTGGATTTCAACCGACGGAACTATTTTGAATTCGCGGGAGCCGGCGGAGGTTTGATTGACCAATTAGGCTATCCTTATTGCAGAGGAAGGATTTTTGAGAAAATTGAAGAGGATAATGGTCAATATGATGATGAAACAGAAATTTTCTGGGCATCCGGAGCATGCCTATTTATCCGTTCAACAGATTTTTGGGAGCAAAATGGTTTTGATGAGCGGTTTTTTGCACATCAAGAGGAGATCGATTTGTGTTGGCGTTTAAAAAATTGCGGAAAGAAAATTTTTTACACTGGGAAATCGCGGGTTTATCACATAGGAGGAGGAACTTTATCGAAACAAAATCCAGAGAAAACTTATTTGAATTTTCGCAATAACCTTTCGATGATGCTGAAAAACCTTCCTTTTCCTGATCTGATTTGGCTCATTTTCATGAGGCTTTCTTTAGACGGAATTGCGGGAATTTATTTTGGCTTAAAAAATGGTTTTCCTCATTTGTGGGCGATAGTTCGGGCACATTTTGGTTTTTATGCCCAAGTTCCGGAAACTATAAAACGGCGGAAAAAACTTCAAAAAACTGATTATTTCCAATCGAAATGGCTCGTCTTTCGGCATTTTCTTTAAGAATATTGCAAAAAAAATTTTCGTTCATCAGTGGATTCAATAAATAATCTCTATTTTTATACTGAAAATGAAAATAGATCTCTACACCTTTTTTGCAATTGTACTTTGTATTACCCTTTTTATTGGGCTTTTTATTTATTTTTTTCAAGATAAGTTTTTCTTCCAGGCCGAAAAGCTACCGCCAGATTTCAAATTTGCATATGACCATCTAAAAGCTGAGGAAGTCATTGTGGAGCCAGAACCCGGCGCAAAAATCAACTACCTTCACTTTTTGGTGGATGAACCGAAAGGCGTGGTAATTTATTTAAAGGGAAACACGAAAAGCATCAAAGGATGGGGAAAATTTGCCATTGATTTTACCAGACTAGGATATGACGTAATCATGATGGACTACCGCGGATTCGGAAAAAGCACCGGAAAAAGAACGGTGGATGCGATGAAGCGCGACTCTCAGTTTATCTATGACCTCGCGAAAAAGCAGTTTTCCGAGGAAAGAATTGTGGTTTATGGCAGGTCGCTTGGTTCAGGGTTTGCGGCAAGACTCGCAGCGAAGAACAATCCAAGACTTTTGATCCTTACTTCTCCGCTTTATTCTCTTCTTCGGACGATACACCGCTTTCTTCCTTTTATGCCTGCAAAACCATTCTTACGATATAATATTCCGACATTTCATTACCTGAAAAACGTCCGCTGTCCGATCAGGATAATTCATGGAAGCGATGACAGGTTGGTTCCTCTTTCCACGGCGGTTGACTTATCCGAAATCAATCCTGACCTGACCAGACTTTATGTGATTTTGAAAGCCGGACATATCAATGTGCATCAGTTTGAAGAATATCACCGGGTGATGGAGGAGATTTTCCAGGAAAGGAAAGCACGCTTCGATCCTGAAACAACCAGTATTGGTTATTCGCACCGCAAATAATTCGCAAAATTTCTCCGCTCAATTAGACCGGTTAAGGGAATATGGTATCTTTCAAAACATATCTCGTTGTATTAATTGATTGATTGGAATGGGAACGATCCGAATTTTACCAGTGCAACTGCCTATGATTTAGGTACAATCACCAACAATGCCAATGGAGCTCCTAGCTTGAGTCCGGTTGCAATCACAGTTCCTGCAGGTCAACCAGCTGGTTCTTACAGAATGAGGATCCGTGCGGTTTTTGGATCCACTACTGTACCTGTTCCATGCGGAAACCAAAACTGGAGTGAAGCTGAAGATTACACCATCGTGGTTGGAACCATGGGAGTAACTGACAACCAATCGAACCAAGCTGTTCAAATTTATCCTAATCCAACATCTGATGTGCTAAACGTAAAAGGATTTAATCCGAAAAACGTTCAAGTGTTTGACATCAGCGGTAAGAGAATTGATGTGAAAATTGATGGAAACGTCATCAATACCAGTAAACTTCAAACCGGCGCTTATGTAATTCAAATGACAGACGCAAATGGAAACGTGGTTTCCAGAAGATTTAGCAAAAATTAGAAGCAGGAAACTTTTTAATCCTTGACATGCGGCTTTGTGCCGCATGTTTTTTTTTGCCAAATTTCTCAATTCTTCCGTAAATTTGCCAAATGTCCGAACTCATCAAATATTTTCAAGAAAAAGTGGTCTTTTTGCCTAAAGTTTTGGCAAGTGAACACCAGTTTGATTTCCGAGAAAACTTTGAAGAACATCTCCTCGAAACTCCTTTCGGCGGTAAAATCAACATCCTTCATTTCAAAATCAAAAAGCCGAAAGGGGTAATCCTTTATTTCCACGGCAATGCGGATAATCTTGGCCGCTGGGGAAAAATAGCAATGGAATTCACCAAATTTGACTATGATGTTTTGGTAATGGATTATCGAGGTTATGGTAAAAGTTCAGGACCCCGAAATGAAAAATTTCTTTATTCAGACGCCCAGTCTTTTTATGATTTTGCGAAAGAGAATTATGACGAGAAGAACATTGTGGTTTATGGCAGAAGTTTGGGTGGTGCTTTCGCCACGAAGATAGCAGGCGAAAACCAACCGAAAATGGCAATCTTGGAAGCTACATTTTTCAACTTGCAGGATATAGCGAGCCGATGGTTACCTGTGAAGGTGACTGACAAAGTTTCGCCCAAAATGTACTACCACTTTCTTTCGAATGAACATATTTTGAAGGTGAAAGTTCCTCTATTTCAATTTCATGGAACTAAGGATTTAATGGTTCCGATAAAGTCCGCGAAAAAACTTTTCGAGACTTTTGAAAATACACATCCGAAAATCGATAAAAAATTCATCGAGATAAAAGGCGGAACCCATGATGATTTGATTCACCATAAGGAATTCCGTGAAGAATTAAGAAAAATTCTAAAATAATTTTAAAAACAAATCCGAACCCTACAACTCCATTGACTCATTATGCTCCATTTTTGCGCCATCGACTTTGAAACTGCTACCCACGAAAGAAACTCCGCCTGTGAAATGGGAATTTGTCTGGTGGAAAATGGTGAAATTGTGGAAACAAAAACCTGGCTGATCAAACCCCCAAGTTTTCCCTATTTTCATCCGAGAAATATTGATGTGCATGGAATTACCCCGGAAGATGTTCAAAATGCGCCAACTTTTGAAGACATTTGGCACGAAGCCGAAAATATGATATATGGCAATCTGATGATCGCACACAATGCCGCTTTTGATGCTGGCGTTTTGCGTGGTTGTCTTGATTATTATGGATTTTTCAAACCGAAAATCAATTATCTCTGCTCGATTTCATTGGCAAAAAAAGCATGGAAAACATTACCAAGATATGGATTGAAAAGTTTGGCGGAACAACACCACATCTCCTTCAACCATCACCGAGCAGGAGCAGATGCTGAAGTCTGCGCCCAAATTTCACTTCTGGCTTTCCAGAATTTGATGGTCACCTCAAATGACGAAATCCAAGAAGTGATGAAGAAAAGCTTGAAGCTGCTTTAGCAAAAAAACAGATCTCGAAAAATCTGTTTTTTTATCTTAATTACTCAAAACTTCCGCCACCAAATTGAACTTCGGAATTTCAACCCCGATTTCTTCGTTGTTCAAAAGGTTTCTGCAGTAATACACGCCATGCATGCTTCCCACACCTGATCGGAGAATGACGTTTGAAAAATACCGGAAACTCTCACCTGGTTTTATTTCTGGGGTAAGACCAATGACCCCATCTCCAGAAACTTCAGTATATCCAAAGCCCACATCGTAGATCAGCCATTTTCTCTTCATCAGCTGAATGGGCACTTCACCCATATTTTCAATAATAATGTGGTACCTGAAAACGAAACGGTTTTCTGAAGGAAAACTATTCTTCATGTCATATTCCGGATTTACCGAAACCTTGATGTCAAAAGTAGTTGTAGAGAACATGATATTGTGCTTTATGTATTCTATACAAAAATCCCGCCTTTTTTGACGGGATTTTGAATATTTTCAGAATCTTTACCTATTTTATTTAAAGTTCCAAAGCTTTTCTTTCGTCGCCGCCCATTAAGACTTCAACAGGATTGTCAATTCCCTCTTTCACCGCAACCAAGAATCCCACAGATTCTCTGCCGTCAATAATTCTGTGGTCATAAGACATGGCCACATACATCATCGGACGGATTTCCACCTGTCCATTTACAGCAACCGGTCTTTGAATAATGTTGTGCATTCCCAAAATCGCAGATTGTGGCGGATTGATAATCGGAGTAGAAAGCATGGAGCCGAAAACTCCACCATTGGTTATGGTAAAAGTTCCACCCGTCATTTCATCTACCGTAATTTTTCCGTCTCTTACTCTTTCTGCCAATTCTTTGATGCTGGCTTCAACACCTCTGAATGACATGGTTTCGGCATTTCTCAAAACGGGAACCATTAAGCCTTTCGGACCGGAAACCGCAATTGAAATATCGCAGAAGTCGTAATTAATCTTGAAATCTCCATCAATAGACGCATTCACATCCGGATACATTTGCAGTGCTCTGGTAACTGCCTTTGTAAAGAAGGACATGAAACCTAATCCAACGCCGTGTTTTGCCGAGAATTCGTCTTTATATTGTTTTCTGATTCTAAAGATTTCAGACATATCCACTTCGTTAAAAGTGGTCAACATCGCAGTTTCATTTTTCACGGAAACCAATCTTGTTGCCAATTTTCTTCTTAGAACTGAAAGCTTTGTGGTGGTAGAAGCTCTTGAACCGCTGATTGCAGAAACGGAACCCATTGCAGGAACAGCTGCTGTTTCTGCATCCTGTTTCGTTATTCTTCCGTCTTTTCCAGAACCTAAAACCTGTTCAGGTGTAATTCCTTTTTCATCCAAAATTTTCTTCGCTGCAGGTGAAGGAGTTCCCGCGGCATAAGAAGCAGGTTTTGCTGTTTCTTTCTTGGCTTCCTGCACTACTTCAGGTTTCTCCTCAATCTTCTGTTCTGCTTTCGGAGTTTGTGCAGCAGGAGCAGTGGCACCATCCGGTTTGGAAGCAGCGGTATCAATCAGGCAAACAACCTGTCCCACCTGCACCACTTCACCTTCTTCTGCCTTCAAAGTGATGACTCCGCTTTCTTCAGCCGGCAGTTCCAGGGTGGCTTTGTCGGAATCAACTTCGGCGATAGGTTGGTCTTTTTCCACATAATCGCCGTCTTTAACTAGCCATTGTGCGATTTCAACTTCTGTGATGGATTCTCCCGGTGATGGGACTTTCATTTCTAGTATGGACATCGTGAATATTTTTGTTTATGATTTAATATTTAAGCTGCAATTACGCGGTAACCGGTCTTTTCGCTGGTGCATCGTCCCGATCAAAAACCTTATTAATAATCGCGTTTTGATTCTTTTCAAACATTTTGTGACTTCCCGGAGCAGGACTTCCACTTGGAACCGGTGCAATCACCTGGATATCGGTATTTCGCAAATTTCTCAAAATATAGCTCCATGCGCCCATATTTTCAGGTTCTTCCTGAACCCAAATCAAAGATTTTTTGCTGGAATATTTGGCAAAGATTTCTTCAATCTTGTCCATGGCAAGGGGATAAAGCTGCTCAATTCTTACCAAAGCAATCGTATCACAACTGAGTTCTTCTTTCTTAGCCAATAATTCGTAATAGATTTTACCGGAGCAGAGCACTAGTTTTTCCACTTTTTCCGGTATTGCGGTTGGATCATCCAAAATCGGTTGAAAGTGACCATTGGCAAAGTCTTCTAAAGGTGAAACCACTTTTGGATGCCGAAGCAAAGATTTTGGGGTCATCACCACTAAAGGCTTTCTGAAATTCCATTTCATCTGTCTTCTTAATAAATGGAAATAATTGGCAGGAGTTGTTGCATTGGCAACCGTCATATTTTCGTTTGCACAAAGTGTCAAAAATCTCTCCAAACGGGCTGAAGAGTGTTCTGCACCCTGTCCTTCAGAACCGTGTGGAAGCAGCATCACCAAACCATTCTGGATTTTCCATTTTTCTTCGGCAGCAACCAAATATTGATCCACGATGATTTGCGCACCGTTTGTAAAGTCACCAAACTGCGCCTCCCAAACTGTCAGTGTATTTGGCGACGCCATTGCATAACCGTAATCAAATCCGAGTACTCCGTACTCTGAAAGATGTGAATTATAAATATCAAAACGGCTTTCAGAAACATGTCTTAATGGCACGTATTCTTCTTCAGTATCCTCAGTTTTCACTACAGCATGACGGTGAGAGAAAGTTCCCCGTTCCACGTCTTCACCGGAGATTCTCACGTTGTTTCCTTCCGTAAGCAAAGTAGCATACGCTAACCATTCACCGAGAGCCCAGTCCAGTGAATTGGAATCAATCGCCTTTAATCTGGCTTCATAAAGTCTGGTAATTTTACTGATGAATTTTTTATCTTTTGGTAAAGTTGACATTTTGATGGCCAAGTCTTTCAAATCATTAACCTTAAAGCCAGTATTTACCGATTTCAGCATCTCGCCTTTGGCATAGCTCGGATAGTCTTTCCAATCATCTGCCATAAAGACATCCATCGTGTTTTTCTCGATTTCCTTCGCGGCATCAAAATCTGCGTCAAGCAAAGTTTTAAATTTCGCTTCCATTTCCTTCATTTTTTCGTCGGAAACGATGCCTTCCTTAATCAGGACTTCTTTGTAGATTTCTCTTGGATTAGGATGTTTAGAAATCAGTTTATAGAGATTGGGTTGGGTGAATCTTGGTTCGTCACCTTCATTGTGACCATATTTCCTGTATCCCAATAAATCAATATACACATCTTTTCCGAAAGTCGCCCGGAAATCCGCAGCAAACCGAATAGCATGCACTACAGCTTCCACATCATCCGCATTCACATGCATCACAGGAGATTCCGTAACTTTTGCAATATCTGTACAATAGATGGACGATCTGGCGTCCAGATAATTAGTGGTAAACGAAACCTGGTTATTCACCACAATATGCACTGTTCCACCAGTTTTGTATCCGTCCAAGGTCATCATTTGAGCCACTTCATATACAATTCCCTGACCTGCAATTGCTCCGTCACCATGGATGACAATTGGCAGCACCTTCTTGTAGTCTTTATATTTGTTGTCCACTTTTGCCCTACAAATTCCCTCCACCAAGGCCGCTACTGTTTCCAGATGGGATGGATTGGGAGTGAGATTGATGCAGACTTGCTCGCCGTTTTCTGTGGTGATTTTTTTGGAGGCACCCAAGTGATATTTCACGTCCCCTGAAAAAATATCCTCCGTGAATTCCTTTCCTTCGAATTCAGAAAATATTTCCTTATATGATTTGCCGAAAATATTGGTTAAGACATTCAATCTGCCTCGGTGAGCCATTCCTAAAACCACCTCATCAACTCCCAGTTGAGAAGATCTGGTGATCAGCTGGTCCAAAGCCGGAATCAAAGATTCGTTACCTTCCAGGGAAAATCTTTTTTGACCCACGAATTTGGTATGGAGATAATTCTCGAAAGCAACACCCTGATTGAGTTTACCAAGGATCTCTACTTTTTCGGCAGCGTTGAGTTTTGCTTTGTTCTCATTGACCTGCAACCATTTCCGGATATAGAGTTTTTCCTCCACATTGTTGATGTGCATATACTCTGTCCCGATGGAAGCGCAATAAATATTTTCCAGGCGGCTAATGATTTCTGCCAATGTAGCTGCACCACTCATTCCGATTTCGGTTGCAGAATTGAACTTTTTATTCAAATCTTCTTTGGTTAGCCCAAAATTTTCTATTGCTAAAGTGGGCTCATAATGTCTTCTGTCCCGCACCGGATTGGTTTTCGTGAAAAGATGGCCGCGCTGTCTATAACCTTCGATCAGGTTTAGAACATGGAATTCCTTTTGGATATCATTCGAAATTTGTCCCGTTGCGAGTTGTTGGTTGGCAAACTGCGTTACCTTCTGCGGTGCAGAAACAGTTTGGTTTTCCGGTATATCTTCGCCATAATTTTCCAGAGCAAAATCAAATCCCTGGAAAAATGCTTTCCAGGAAGGCTCTAAAGAATCAGGAAATTTTTGGTATTGTTGGTATAGGTCCTCAATCAGCTGTGAATGAGCGGCATTCAGAAATGAAAATTTGTCCATTTTTTACAGGTTAACTGTTGAATTTTATTTAAACCACAAATTTAGGGAAAATAAGTGAAGTAGTAAAGCCGATAGACTTTTAAAAATAATCAAAAACAAATTATTTAAAAACAGGTAAAGACAATTTGATCACGGCATTGTTTTCGTCATCGGGTCGTTCCAAGAAAGTCTGCTGAAGATACCCGCTTTTTAGGGAATCCTTCTTTGCCTGCAAAAGCAATTGCTGTATGGGTTTTATTCTTCCTGCATAACTACCTTGGTAGTAAATCACGTAGTTTCTGGATGCATTTAAGGTCCTGAAACTGAAATTATTATCCGATATTTCCAATTTTCTGGAGAGAGGAATTCCATAGAAATATGAAACTTCTTTATCTTTAAAATTATCAGCGTCAGTGATCATCACCGGTGCGCCATATTCGTCATCTCTCTTGCCTAAATCCATGGTGATGAAATTCAGCACCTTGTTGTGATTCATCACGATATTTTTGAACAAGGTATTTTTCATGTTTTTAGTGGTCACGTTAATTCCTAGAAGCAACTGGTTTTGGGCATCTTCCACCATCAAACTGTCAAATTTGAGATTTTTTCTTTGCTCTTCCTTATCCACTTTATTTGCCAGAATATGGACCAGGTTTTTCATGCTTCTGTCAATTTGCTCAGCGATATAATCTTCATTGATTAAATTAAGAGAACGTTTGAGAAACGGCTGTTTCGGCGTGTGGATGATCCAGGTGATTTTGGTTTTTTGGTTACCAGTTTTAAATTTTAGATCAATTAAATAAGGGCTGTTATGTTTTCCCTCAAAAAGTTGATACCTCAGTGTGTGGAGTGGGTTTTCATACCGTATAAAGATTTCTCCCATGGTGCCGCTATTTTTAAGATTGCGGTAGGTCATCGAACTACCTTGACCTTCATATGGAGAAAAGAATTGGTAGCTCATTTGGGGATCATCGCTGAAGAAGGCATTCCACCGGGCAAAGTTTTGCAGATTATTGAATTGTGGAAATACTTTCTCTACAGGATAACTGATTTCCTTTTCGATGGTGAAGCTTCTACTTTCATCCACAAAATTCATTGAAACCGCATATATTGCTGCTAAAAAAAGCAGAATGACAATACCGAACTTAAGAAATCGCATGCGCAAAAATAGCGAATTGAATTGAAATTTCAGGACGAAAAGTTTTTCCTTGGAAGATGAAAATAGTCAATAGTGCAGTTTTATTACTTTTCGCAATAAATAAAAAACAGCATTAAGAAATGGGGCTTCCCGGTCACTTCTTAAGGAATATGGGTTCCGGGAGGAATCTGGGCGTTTTTCTTCACGACCACGATACCGTCTTTAATAGAATGGGTTTCAAAATCCCCGTCTGCGAGATGTTTTGCACCAATAATTCGCACATTGTCGCCAATACGGCAGTTTTTGTCCAAAATTGCCCGCTCGATATAGCAGTATTTCCCTACGCCCAAGTTAGGTTTGCCCTCGTTATCGTTTGCAATAATCTCTGATGGCTCCTGGTAATAATCTGAACCCATCATATAGGTACTCATCAAGGTGCTTCCTTTATCAATTCTGCTTCGGTTTCCCACGATTGAATTCTCAATTTTGTCTGCCATCACGATGGTTCCGTCTCCAAAAATCGCTTTGCTCACGTAGGAACCTAGGATTTTTGATGGTGGAAGCATTCTGGCTCTGGTATAAATCGGGGCTTTGGTAAATAGGTTAAATTTAGGAAAATCACCTGTCAAATCAAGATTGGCGTCAAAGAAGGATTGTATGGTTCCAATATCTGTCCAATAACCATCATATTGAAAACTGAGGGTTTTGTATTTCCCTATTCCATTGGGGATCAATTCACCTCCAAAATCGTCGCCGCAATCTTCAGCAAACATTTTCTTCAAAACATTTTTACTGAACACATAAATTCCCATTGAAGCAAGATATTCTTTGCCTTCATTTTTACTTTTCTCGGAGACCTCAGATTTCCATTCAGGCAGCATATCTGAAGAGGGTTTTTCAATAAATGAAGTGATATTTCCCTCATCATCTGACTTGAGGATTCCAAAACCAGTCGCATCATATGCATTCACAGGAATGGTCGCGATGGTGATATCGCCCTCATTCTTGCAATGGAAATCAATCATTTCGCGGAAATCCATCTGATACAGCTGGTCACCGGAAAGTATCAAAATAAAATCGTAGTCATATTTATCCAGGTGCTTCATCGATTGCCTCACTGCATCCGCTGTTCCCTGATACCACTGGTCGTTCTCCACATTCTGCTCAGCGGCCAAAATATCGACAAATCCGCGACTGAAAATATCGAAATGATAAGAGTTTTTAATATGCGAATTCAGCGATGCCGAATTGAATTGCGTCAATACCATAATTCTGTTAAAACCCGAGTTCAGACAGTTTGAAATTGGGATGTCCACCAAACGGTATTTTCCGGCAATGGGCACTGCCGGTTTTGAACGGGAATAAGTAAGCGGGAAAAGTCGAGTTCCTCTTCCGCCGCCTAAAACGATCGAAATAACGCTGGGTTTCATAGACTGATTAGATTAATGTTTCACACCAATTTGCACTTAACAATATTAATCATTTTTGAGACATTAGCAAAATAAAAAGTCTTGTTTTATGGCAGTTAATGCGAATTTGATTTTGTCTTAACCTGAAGTTAATTCCTATTTTTCAGCATGATACTTCTATGAAAAAATCCCGCACCTGAAACTTAAGGGCGGGATTCTCCATTATTTATTTCACCTCACTCTGGAACTTAAAACTTCCAGCCGAGCGTGATGAAGTAATTGTTCTTTTTATTTTTCACACTGGAAACTGAATAAGCTGGGGAATTAACGATGAAATTCGGGGTATAATAACCTGTTTCAGTAGCAGCAGAACCTGCCAAGAATGGACTGCTGTACTCGGAACTTACATTTTGATACGCTGCATCGATGAAGAATGCTTTGAAATCGTAACCTATTCCCGCGCCGACGGTATTTCTTTTCCCCACAAACATATTGGCAAATGAAGCATTCCCGGAAGTTCCGTCAGTTTTATATGAATTCACCGAAATATTGTCGAAAGGACTCGACGCATAAGCATACCCTCCTCTCAAACGGAAACCATCAATTCTGTATTCCGCACCTATTCTGATTTCAGACAAGTTTTTGTAATTTTCGGAAATAATTTGGTTGGCTTCCACATCTGCCGCTCCATATTCTTTAAACGTCGGTTTGGTAAGACCCAAAACATAGTCCACATTGATCGCGAAGTTTTTATTGGGAACATAGGCCGCGCTTAAAGTTGCTTTTAGTGGGCTTGAAAGTTTGCTGTCTTCGGTATAAGTTGCGTTATCCACATCACTGTATGCATTATAAAGTCTCACCATATTCCACCAGGTTGGCGTTTCCAAAGCCGCACCCAGTCGGAATTGCGGATTTATTTTCCCGATGATGCCCACCGAAGCTGAGAATCCGCTTGATGTTTCAGAATATGGAGTGTATTGCTTGTCCCCAATTTCAGTTTTGCCATCTGCACTCGATAAGAAACTGGCTCTGTCATACTGATCCAAAACAGCGTTGTGAAAATTCAGGCCTAAACCGACATAGATGCGGTTATCATAATTTCCACCAACCCCTACAGACATTTTCGAAACTTCACCGTACCGCTCATAATATTGACCCGCAAAACTCAAATCAGTATATGGCGTTCCATCATTGTTCAAATAATTAAAAACGATATTCGGATTACCAGCTGATCTGGTTCTATCCTCAATTTTTTGAGTAGAGAAATTTACTGCCAAGTTTACAAATTTCCAGGGCGTGTTCCCTTCAATTTTAAAGGCCGCAGTACCTCCCACATTTCCCAGAACCGTCTTATTGATATCGCTTTCTAAGGATTTACCAAATGAGGTTGTGGAATTGTTACTGTTTTGAATATCTAAAGTTCCTGAAATTTCACTGGTAATATTCACCCCAATACCTGCCGGATTGGAATTCAAAACTGAAATATCTCCACCCAAAGCTCCCATGGAACCCGCCATTGAATTAAATTTTGAAGTTCCGTTGACCGAAGAATTGGAATATACTTCCACGGTGTTTCTGATGACTGAAACCTGTTGCGCATTGACAAAATAAGCTGAAGCAATGCCCAAAATCATTAATGATTTTCTGACCATTTTATAATTTAAATAATATTAATGTTATCTTCTGAATCCGCCTCCACCAGATGATCTGGTTCCACTGGAGTTTGAAGAGCCACTGTTGAAGCCACCTCCGTTTCTGAAACCGCTGCTGTTTCCTGAACGGAAACCACTGTCTCCACCACTCCTGAAACCACCTCCGTCATTTCTTTTGATCGGCTGCTGATACCGTGGCGAAGTATCGTTTCTTGGCGTGGTGTTCGGATAGGTGTTTCGCATTCTTGGCTGCGGATTATTGTTTGGATTTGTTGGATTTATCCTTGTGTTATTATTGAATTGACCACTGTTATTCCTAAATCCGCCATTGGTATTCGTATTTCTAAATCCAGGTGAATCAGCATTTCTGACCCCCTGATTGACTGAATTTCTATTCACACCTCCGATAGACATACCTTCTGCACCTCGTCTTTTGTAAGGAACTGAATAACCATACCCGTAATTATATGGAGAATAATAAGGGTCATAATATCCATAATACGGATTGTATCCGTAATAATAAGGGCTGTAGTAACCGTACCAAGGATTGTAATAACCATACCAAGGATTATAGCCAAATCCCCAAGGACTGTAATATCCACTATATCCCCAACCGAATCCCATTCCAAATCCGAAACCATTATAGTAACCATAAGGAGAATACCCCCAATTGTCAGTGTAATAGGTTTCCGTTCCTGTAAAATTACCCCAATCAGAATTTCCGGAATCTTGCCATTTTTGGTTTCTGTTTTCAGAATTAAGATAAACGTTTTGGTCGTCATTTGCCTGGTAATCATAATACTCTCCAACACGGTTTCCGGAATTCATCACTATTCCCTCTGGCAAAGTGTCTTTGTTCGGGTCGTAATAAACTCCATCGGTCTCGCTGTATCCCCCAGTCTGAATGGTGCAGGAAGCAAGAACCAAAGCAGCCGAAATACCTAAAACCACATTCGATTTAAGCATTCCAAGCAAATTTTTATACGTAAATTTTTTCATGATAAGCTGAAAAGTTTTAATTTGAATTATATTTGCATTTTCTACCAAAATTATACCATTCGAAAGGTAAAATTCCCTTGTAAAATTAAGCTTTTTAAATTAGATAGGGCAGGTCGCAAAAAGTTAAAACAAAAATAGAAAAATAAAAGACAAAGATATGGCAAAACTTACTTCAAGAGCCGAAGATTACAGTAAATGGTATAATGAGTTAGTGGTAAAAGCAGACCTTGCCGAGAATTCGGGAGTTCGCGGATGCATGGTAATCAAACCGTATGGCTATGCAATCTGGGAAAAAATGAGGGATGAAATGGACAAAAAATTCAAGGAAACCGGCCACCAAAATGCCTATTTCCCGCTTTTTATCCCAAAAAGCTATTTTGAGGCAGAGGAACAAAATGCCGAAGGTTTTGCGAAAGAATGTGCCGTCGTCACACACTATCGATTAAAGTCTGATCCAGATAATCCAAAAAAACTCATCGTAGATCCCGATGCTAAGTTGGAAGAGGAACTGATCGTGAGACCAACTTCAGAAGCCATTATCTGGAACACCTATAAAAGCTGGATTCAATCTTATCGTGATTTGCCGATCCTCATCAACCAATGGGCTAATGTGGTTCGCTGGGAAATGAGAACGAGACTATTTCTAAGGACTGCCGAATTTCTTTGGCAAGAAGGTCACACTGCTCATTCCACCAAGGAAGAAGCCATCGAGGAAACAGAAAAAATGCTTGATGTTTATGCAGACTTTGCCGAAAATTTCATGGCAATCCCAGTCATTAAAGGCATCAAGACCCCATCTGAAAGATTTGCCGGTGCTGATGAAACCTATTGTATTGAAGCTTTGATGCAGGACGGAAAAGCTCTTCAGGCAGGAACCTCCCACTTCTTAGGGCAAAATTTTGCGAAAGCTTTCGATGTAAAGTTCACCAACAAAGAAGGTAAAATCGAACATGCATGGGCGACTTCATGGGGAACTTCCACCCGACTGATGGGAGCTCTGATCATGACCCATTCAGATGACTTAGGTTTGGTTTTGCCACCGAGTCTGGCGCCCATCCAAGTGGTAATCGTTCCTATTTTTAAAGGCGAAGAACAATTGAATCAGATCAGCGAAGTTGCTCTCGAAATTCAAAAGAAATTAGTTGCCAAGGGAATCTCCGTTAAATACGATAACGATGATCAAAATAAACCAGGTTGGAAATTTGCCGAATACGAACTAAAAGGAGTTCCGGTAAGAATCGCATTGGGTGCACGCGATTTGGAAAACAAAACAGTGGAAGTTGCCAGAAGAGACAATTTAACCAAATCTGTACAGCCTTTAGAAAACATCGATCTGTATATTGAGGAATTGCTGAAAACCATCCAACAAGCAATCTTCCAAAAGGCACTAGATTTCAGGGCATCTCATATTACCAAGGTAGATTCATATGAAGAATTCAAGAAAGTACTTGAAGAAAAAGGAGGTTTTATCTCTGCACATTGGGACGGAACTGCCGAAGAAGAGGAACAAATCAAAAATGAAACAAAGGCAACGATCCGCTGTATTCCTTTAGACAACCCTCAAGAAAATGGAATTTCACTGATCTCCGGAAAACCATCTAAGCAGCGGGTGATTTTCGCCAAAGCGTATTAAAACACTCATTTACAATAATGTTAATAATTATATAAAATGATTGAAATGTTAACATTTTGGATTAATTATTGCATAAATTTGGTTTATTAATCAAAAAAAATAAACTATTATGGCATTAAACATTATTGACCTTATCAAGGGGCAGTTGGGTTCTGCACTGATTTCGCAAGCCGCCTCGCAACTTGGTGAGAGCGAATCAGGAGTATCAAAAGCCATTAGTGGCTTACTTCCAGCAGTGGTAGGTGGATTGGCAAACAATGCGGATCAACCTGGAGTTATCGATTCTATTACCGGAGCTGCTTCCAGTGGAATTCTTGGCAACTTGCTAGGTGCATCCTCGGGTAATTCTTTGATTAGTACCGTACTTTCAGCAATTTTCGGTGATAAAGCAGGTGGTCTTGTCAATGCAGTTTCCACTTTTTCAGGAGTAAGCAATTCCAGTTCCCATTCATTATTAAATTTGGTCACCGGTGCCACTCTGGGATCTTTAGGAAAATATGTGGCCGATAATCATCTTGATGCATCGGGAATTAGCAGCTTATTACAGGAGCAAAAAGGAATCGTTTCTTCTCTTCTTCCTGCTGGATTGACTTTGGCGTCATTAGGATTAGGAAATTGGGGTTCTGTCGCTACTCCAGATGCAGAAAAAGTCCTACTAACTTCTGATGACCAAACAAAAGTGGAAGTCACCAGAGGCGGAACATCTACCACAAACGTTGAGACTAATGACTACAACACCGATGGCGGATCAATCTGGAAATGGCTATTGCCGCTATTGCTACTGGGTCTTGCCGGATGGTTCCTTTGGACACAATTCAATAAACCTACTACCGATTCCACAACGACTACATCAGACACCACAACCGAAGTGATTCAGGATACCGCAGTAGCAAATGCGCCAACGGCCGCAACAACTACTGCCAAATCTCCAACTGAAATCGACCTCAACGGGATCAAACTAAAAGGAAATGCAGGTGGAATGGAAGAATCTATGATCGCATTCCTAAAGTCTGATGGCTACAAAAACGCTTCTGATGACGCTGTGTTGAAAGACAAATGGTACAATTTTGATAATGTCAATTTCAAAATGGGTTCATCTACTGAATTGGAGCCTGGTTCACAAGAACAAATTGATAATTTAGTTGCCATCTTAAAAGCCTACCCAGAGGTCAAAATCAAAATTGGAGGCTACACTGATAAAACCGGCGACGAAGCTGTGAATTTAAAAATATCGCAATCAAGAGCAGAATTCATCAAAGCTGCCCTAGTAAAAGCCGGTGTTGGTGCCCAAGTTTCAGAAGCAGAAGGTTATGGCAGTAAAATGGCAACTGTTCCAGCTTCTGCCTCTGATGCAGAAAGAGCCAAAGACCGAAAAATGGCTGTTAGGTTCACAAAATAATTTTTAGAATTGATCATCATAAATCCCGTTCCGAAATTTAGGAACGGTTTTTTTTATATAAATTTTGACCGTATAAAATATTTAGCTATTTTTGTTAGATTATTCTAACATTTAAATAAGATTGCTCTCAGACATCATCAAATCCGGTTGGAGAAAACAAAAGACCACTGACTCATTGCCAGAGGTTTTCTCTAGCATTCATGTGCCTAGAAATGCAGGTTTTTGGCGTAAGCTCCTCGCATTCGTTGGTCCTGGACTCATGATTGCGGTAGGATATATGGATCCCGGAAACTGGGCAACAGATATTGCGGGTGGCGCACAATTCGGCTACGCCTTGCTTTCAGTGATATTAATTTCGAACATCTTTGCAATGATTCTGCAGCACTTATCCCTAAAACTAGGAATCGTTGCTGAACGAGATTTGGCGCAAGCCTGTCGGGACCACTTCAACCCAACCACCAATTTTATTTTGTGGATTCTCTGCGAAATTGCGATCGCTGCCTGTGATTTGGCGGAAGTAATCGGTTCAGCAATTGCATTGAATTTACTTTTTGGAATCCCCTTAACTTGGGGCGTGGTTATTACTATAGTTGACGTTTTCATTATCCTTTTCCTACAGGCCAAAGGATTCAGAATTTTGGAAAGTATAGTCGCTGGATTGATTTTCGTGATTTTGATTTGCTTCGGATATGAGATTTTTTTGAGCAAACCCGAAATCCTTCCGATGGTCAGCAGTCTGCTTCCACAAAAAGAAATCGTCACCAACCCCTCGATGCTCTATATCGCAATAGGAATTTTGGGAGCCACGGTAATGCCGCACAATCTGTATCTGCACAGCAGTATTGTGCAAACTAGAAATTATGATCGCACACCAGAAGGCAAAAAAGAAGCAATCAAGTTTGCGACGATTGACAGTACTTCGTCGCTTTTCTTGGCGTTCTTCATTAACGCAGCGATTTTGATTGTAGCCGCAGCAACTTTTCATACCTCCGGAAACAAAGATGTAGCAGACATTCACGATGCCTACAAAATGCTCACTCCGATCTTGGGAACCACCTTCGCAAGTGTATTCTTTGCGATTGCTCTACTCGCTTCCGGCCAGAATTCTACCTTAACAGGAACTTTAGCCGGACAAATTGTGATGGAAGGTTTTTTGAATATTCGGCTAAAACCTTGGCTTCGCAGACTGATTACAAGACTCATTGCGGTGATTCCCGCACTCATCGTCACTCTTCTTTATGGCGAAAAAGGAACCACTCAGCTTTTGGTGTTAAGTCAGGTAATCTTGTCAATGCAGCTAGGATTCGCGGTAGTTCCATTAATCATGTTCACCGATTCAAAACCCAAAATGGGAGAATTCGCCAATAAACTCTGGCTAAAAATCATCGTCTGGATCATCGCCGGAATCATTATTCTACTTAATGGATTTTTATTGGTAGAGGAAATATTCTAAAATTCCATAACATATTCTGTTCGATAGTTCAGCTTCAAGTCGATATTTTTCTTAAAACGTGCCGAAATGTCCTAAAATTTTCTTTGGCAAAATCTTTGCGAAAGCATGACCATAAAATGTAATATTATGTCAGATACCAAAGATTTACACGAAGAAAATATGGATTCTCAGAAAGAATTCAATCAGGATAACAATGCGGAAAATGTAGAAAATGTGACAGCAGAACCCACAGCAGAAGAACTTTTGGCAGAAGAAAAAGACCGATACATCAGGCTTTTTGCGGAGTTTGAAAATTACAAGAAACGTACTGCCAAAGAAAAAATGGATTTCTTCCAATATGCAAACCAAGACATGATGATTTCTATGCTTGATGTCTTGGATGATTTCGAGAGAGCGCTGAAAGAAATCGCAAAATACGGAAATGAAGCTGATCTGAAAGGGGTTGAACTCATTTACCAAAAATTCAAAAGCAAATTGTCTGAAAAAGGTTTAAGATCGATGGATACTAAAGTTGGAGACGATTTCGATGTGGATTACCATGAAGCGATTACTCAGATTCCTGCGCCTTCTGAAGATTTAAAAGGAAAAATTGTTGACCTTATCGAAACTGGATATACATTGAACGAGAAGGTCATCCGATTTGCAAAAGTAGTGACCGGAAACTAACATAAGCGATAAGTCCCGATGCTTTGCGGGATTCATTATTCAACAAGATTATGACAATGACTAAACGAGATTATTACGAAGTTCTGGAAATTTCAAAGACCGCTTCCGGTGAGGAAATCAAGAAGGCTTACCGAAAGATGGCCATCAAATACCACCCAGACAAGAATCCGGGCGATGCAGTAGCCGAAGAAAAATTCAAAGAAGCTGCAGAAGCTTACGAGGTCTTGAGCGACGCCAATAAGCGGGCGAGATACGATCAATACGGACACGCTGGAATGAACGGAAACGGAGGATTCGGTGGCGGATTTGGAGGCGGAATGAACATGGAGGATATTTTCTCACAATTTGGGGATATTTTCGGAGGTCATTTTGGAGGCGGATTCGGTGGTTTTGGAGGCGGAAACCAAAGACAGCAACTTCGCGGAAGCAATCTCCGGGTGAGAATAAAACTCAATTTGGAAGAAATGGTGAATGGCACCCAAAAAACCATTAAAGTAAAAAAACTAAAACTCGCTGCAGGAGCTACTTCCAAAACTTGTCCCACCTGTAATGGCAGCGGAGTTCAGGTGAAAGTGATGAACACTATGTTCGGACAAATGCAGACACAGACCCATTGCAGCACTTGTCAGGGAATCGGCAAAATAGCAGATAAGATCCCAGCTGGAGCAAATGCGCAAGGTTTGATTAAAGAAGAAGAAGAAGTGACCATCAACATTCCGGCAGGAGCAAGAGACGGAATCCAACTCAGTGTGCGCGGAAAAGGAAACGACGCACCATTCGGCGGTCATCCCGGAGATTTGTTGGTGGTGGTAGAGGAAGAAGTAGATGCCACCATCAAAAGAGAAGGTGATAATCTGCATCAGGAACTCTATATTTCATTTGCAGAAGCCGCTTTGGGAACCCAAAAAGAAATCGCCACAGTAGGAGGAAAAGTGAAAATCAAGATCGATGCAGGAACGCAGTCCGGAAAAATATTAAGGCTTTCCGGAAAAGGTTTGCCAAGTTTGGAAAGCTACGGAAAAGGCGACATGTTTGTACATATCAATGTTTGGACACCTACCCACCTTTCGGCCGAGCAAAAAGAATTCTTTGAAAACCAAATGAAAAACGGCGAGATGGTTGCCGAACCTTCAGGAAAAGAAAAAACTTTCTTTGACAAAGTCAGAGACCTGTTTAATTGAATAATAAAGTGTTTTACGAAATGAAAGTAAGTCTGCCCTACTCTGTGCAGACTTTTTTTAGGTAAAAACCGGATCACCATCTCCATCCTGGAAGCTGGGCTCGAAATCCGCCGGAAGTGCTTTCAGCAAGTCTTTATGGAAAAGGTATCTTCTCTCCAAATCTTTCTGGTAAAGCTTTCCGAAGGATTTTTGGATTAATTCGGCATTTAAACTTGTTTGGTAAGAAGTCAGAGCTTTCACATTCTTTTCATCATTAAACCTTTGAAGTGCATGAACAAACAATTCAATATGATCCTTAGAAAAAAGATAAGGTATCTTTAAATGACCATCTCTTAACTGCAGCAGCGCACAAGTTTCCAGCTTTTTATTTTCACCGAAAACCTTTAGCCAAAAATATTGGAATTCCTTGGCGTAACTTGAAAACACATATCTTTGGTCTGGTTGATTTCCCTCTAAAATCCAAGGATTTTTCAAGATGCAATCCAGTTCCTCTACGCTCCGGTTTTTTGCAAAATCTTCCAGGAATATTTTAATTTCGTCATCTGCAAAATCCAGCAGCTGAAAATCAACGTTTTTTGAATTCCGCAAACCACTTTTAAAGGAAATAAAGAAATTAAGCAGAAAATCCCCCATCATCAGAAAAGGCTTCAAAAAGGACATGCCTGGTTTTTTTCTGGGAATAATTTCTGCCATCTGGCTTTTGAAATAAAACCGTTTCCCAGTCATCGGAGTGATATAATCAAATTTCTGGGTTTTATTATATAAATTCTCAGCTTCCGGTGTGAATTCTGTCATCGCAATTTTTCCGGCATACTTTTCGAAGACCAGGTCCAAAAGTTGTTGTGCAATCCGTTTCCCCCGAAAGTTTTCATGCACGAAAAGCGTGCTCAGCCAAGCAAACTTTATCCTTTGCTCACCGACTTGCAATTCATCTGGTAAACTTCCCAGGTAACCTGCCAGTTTTCCGTCAAAAAAAACCAAAGTAAGCAGCACATCTTCGTCCGATGCTTTTTGATTCCTTATCTGAGACCAAGCACGGTGTCTGGTAATGGGCAGAAAATCAAAAGTCTCAAACTCGCCAGAATTGACGAATTCCTCCAACATTTTCTTGTTCAAACATCTAAATTCGATCATCTTCGGTATATTTGATTTCGGTTAATCATTTTCTTCAAGTTAAAATAAGCAGTTTCTTGCTTTAAAGTTTGTTGTGCGCTTTTTCCATTTTCCATAGGAATTCGTTGAAAGTTTTTAGTGACACTATCGAGTTTAATTCCCGCTGAACCCATCGTGCAAAAGAAATCCCTTTGGAAAAGTTGATCAAAAAAGGATTTCTCCACACCGAAATCGGTAAAGGGAAATGCAAAACTGTCTGTCAGAAAATCATTTTCCTTCAGGAATTGGGCTCCTTTTTGGAAATTTTCAATTTGTTTTTCGAGCGTCAAATCTTTGTACAGCGGATGATCCCAACCATGATTGGAAATTCCGAAACCTTGCCGACTTACCGATCTCAACTGTTCCAAATTCATATATGGTTTTTGAGTTTTCACATATTCTTCGAAATCTATTTCAGCTAAATCCGCAATTTGATCAAGGAGATTTTGCTTTTCAAACGGAATTTTCAAAATCTTTTGCTTTAGAGCTTTTTCAGAAATGCCGGAGATATCCAGTAATTTGAAAATTTCAGGATGAATGTTTTTTTTTCCGCTTATCATATCCAAAATCACGCTTGCTTTCCCACGGAACATCAGCTCATTATTCTTATTAAACTTCGGATTGATGAAATTGACTGCATAAATCCCTTTTCTCAGCAAAACAGGAACCGCATTAAAGTAAAACTCCGAAAGTCCGTCATCAAAAGTCAGTAAAGCAATTTTCTTCTTAGGTTGGAAAACTCCCGCATGGAAATCCTTGAACTCACTCCAAGTGACAAACTGAAAAAAGCGGCACAGCTCATCCAGATCACTTTCAAAATCCTTCACCTTTTTATATTGGACAATGTGTTTCAAGTGAGCAACATCAACATCTGAAACTGCATGATAGACCGGAATGCAATAATCCAGTGGAAATGATTTCTCCAAATCCGAATCCTGAAATTTCGTGGCCAACCGAATGATTTTTTCCTTTAGAACCATGTTCAAATGTAATAAAAAATCCGCAGGGTTTCCTACGGATTTAGCTTGGAATGTATTGAATAATCAAATTATTTCACAATCTTCATTTCTTTGATCAGCCATTTCGCATCGGCGTACTTGTCAATGATGAACAAAATGTATTTAGTATCCACCATGATGTTTCGGCACAGTTTCGGATCGTAGTTGATGTCGCTCATGGTTCCTTCCCACTGTCTGTCGAAGTTCAGTCCGATTAAATTTCCGTTGGCATCCAGAGCGGGACTTCCTGAATTTCCTCCTGTAGTATGGTTAGAAGCTGTGAAATTCACTGGAACATCTCCTGTTTTATCTTTGTAGATTCCGAAATCTTTCTTGTTGTAAAGGTCGATCAATTTCTCCGGAACATCGAATTCATAATCTTTTGGGACATATTTCTCCATGATTCCCGCAATATGGGTTTGATATCCATATTGCACCGCGTCTCTTGGGTTGGAACCAGCCACTTTTCCATAGGTCACCCGCAAAGTGGAATTGGCATCCGGAAAGAATTTACGGTCTTTGTCGGTTTCCATCAGCAATGCCATGTATTCCTTTTGAAAACGGTCGATATGGCCTTGATAGGTATTGTAATATTCTTCTGAATTTTCCATATATGCTTGCTTCATTGAGGTGAACAGCTTCATCAGTGGATCATTCTTCAAGTCCTGAACCAAATTTTTCTGATCTGAAAAAACTTTGTCAATATTCTTCATGGCAGTGGTTCCGTTGAAAGTTCCCCTTCCGGTAATCACAGAGTTCTTAGACCATTCCTCAATTTGTTTCAGGTTCTGGTTTTCATCTTTATACTTCTCAAAATCTTTAGGTAAAAATTTCTGCGGAGTCTTGTTTGCATACAGCGCCAAGACTTTTGCGGTAACTTTAGCATCCAGTTCGCCATCGAAGTTTTGATAAATTCCGGTCAGTCTTTTTTTGAAATTTTCAGTAGTTGCCGCATCCATTCTTCCAGACTGTACCGCCTCTGTAAAGTTACTGTATAAGTTAGCTAAAGTGAGTGTTTCCGCATTTCTAACCACTTCGGAATAATAAGCCCGATTTAAAGCGTATGGTCCTTGTCCTACATAAAGACGGCGAAGCTCGATCAGTGTAGCACTCAGTTTTGGATTCTTTTCCATCAAGCTCTTTTCATAAGCTTCCTTTTTCTCCACCGCGTTCGATTTTTTTAATCCCTCTACTTCGCCGATCCATTTTTTCCAATAATTGGCAACGGAAGCGTATTTGGAAGCGTACTTGATTTTGGTTTCCTTGTCTGCGCGCATCTTTTCATCTAAAGTCTTCAAAGCTACTTCGCGTACAGAAATCATGGCAGGATCAATTTCGTTCATCACTTTTTCAATGGCGATTGCCGGGAGATATTCAGTAGTTCTTCCCGGAAATCCGAATACAAAAGTGAAATCGTTTTCCTGCTTGTCTTTAATGGAAACCGGCAGGAAATATTTTGGTTTGTAAGGAACGTTGTCTTTGGAATATTCGGCAGGTTTATTGTTTTTGTCGGCATAGATCCTGAACATCGAGAAATCACCGGTATGTCTCGGCCAAACCCAGTTATCGGTATCTGATCCAAACTTACCGATAGAACTTGGTGGTGCTCCTACCAATCGGATATCTTTGTAGGTTTCAATAATATAGGCGTAATATTTATTGCCGTAATAAACTGGCTTGATTACTACTTTCTGCCATGGTTCGAGTTTGAAGCCGGCTTTCACTGTTTCCAAATTCTTGGTAATAATATCGTCGGCCGCTTTTCCTTCGAGTCCTTCAGTTCCTGCCAAAACCTGCTTCGTCACTTCTTTGATATCTGCAATAAAATCAACGGTAACACCCGGATTTGGGAGTTCACCATTCATATCTTTCGCCCAAAACCCATCGGCAAGATAATCATTCTCCACAGTGGAGTGTTTCTGAATTTGCCCATAACCACAGTGATGGTTGGTCAATAGCAACCCTTGCGGCGAAATAATCTCAGCTGTACAACCTCCGTTGAATTGGACCACTGCATCTTTGATGCTCGGTTTTGAAGGATCGAAAATCTGTTTTGCGGAAATCTTCATTCCCATTTCCTTCATCTCTTTCTCGTTCACTTCCGTAGGAATCCACATTCCGCCGTATTGTTGCGCAAACGCCATCACCGCTGGAACAATCACTGCCGAAAGTAAAAAACTTCTCTTTATCATGAATTACAATTTAAAAATATGGGCTAAAAATAGTCAATTTAATGGAAATGCCGAAATCTACTGGAACAAGTGGGCATGGAAAAGTGATCGCACTGAATTCCGGTTCAGAATTTCCAGCCAGCGATTTTCCAACCATTCCGCTTTATGATCTTGCTTCATACATTATTCGTGGCCGAAATGCTTGACCCGCTATATCTTTGGCGCATTCATTTACTTTTTCTAAAGCTGTTCGTATCAGTAAGTCCCTGATCTGATGAATTCATCACCACATTCATTTCCTTAATGCCTCCCGAATCCAGTTAACTGGAATTGAATTTAAATTAATGTCGTTCGGCGGTAGTTTCCACCACCTCGATATCGACCAGGTGAAGCTCAATATGGCGATCGTGCGCTTTGGATTTGAATTCTGAAATAATTTCCAACACATCAAAGTCGATAAAATGGATATCGCTTCCATCGATGGTGAGCACCGAATATTGCGGAACCTCTTCCAGACTGATCTTGATTTTGACTTTGTTCAAGAACGTCACATTTCCGTGAAGTTTTAGGGTATAATAATCGATTCCGTTCAGGTGACTGTGCGTAATTTCGTAATCTTCTTTAAAGTGATTTTTAATGATGTAATAGAACGAAAACAGAATTCCTACTGTAACTCCAAAGAGCAGATCGGTTGCCAAAACCACTCCAATCGTCACAGCAAAAGGTACAAACTGGTTCAGTCCAAGTCTGAAAATGTTCCGAATAATTCTGGGCTTCGTGAGCGAATAACCGGTCATGATCAGGATCACGGCAAGCGAAGCAAAAGGAATTAAGTTAATCACAAAAGGAATCAGCAAGACGGAAAGCAGCAACAAAATTCCATGGGTAAAAGAAGAAACTTTGGTTCTTCCGCCCGCATCGTTGTTGGCTGCACCGCGCACCACTACTGCAGTAAGCGGAATGGCGCCAAGTAATCCGCAGAAGATATTCCCGGTTCCCTGTGCTACAAGTTCCCGGTTGACCGGCGTCACCCGGTTGTGTTTGTCTAATTTGTCCATGGCCTCGATGCAGAGCAGGGTTTCGAGGGTTGCCAGAATTCCGATGATCAGTCCGTCTTTCCATATCCTTTGGCTGGAAAGCAGCTTGGTGAAATCCGGGAATTGGATATGTGCGAAAATATTATCTGGAATTTTCACCAACTGGGTCGAATTAAGTGCAAAACTGGAGCCCGAAAGTGCCAACACATAATTCATGGCAATTCCGATCAGCACGATGAAGAGCGGAATCGGAATCAGTCGGAATTTCTTGAATTTATCCTGTTTAAGGAATATGTAAACCGCAAGTGAAACCGTTGAAATCAAAACAGCTCCTTTGGTAAGCTGGCTATTGAATTCCTTCAAATGATCGGTAATGTGAGAAGAGGTGAAAAGTTCCAGGAAACCGGTGGACCAGAAATTAGGAGCGTTGTAGCCCAATGCGACTGGAATTTGTTTGGAAATCAGAATGATACCAATTGCAGCCAACATCCCTTTGATGACCGAACTGGGAAAATAACTCGCGATCACACCGAGCTTTAAAACACCAAGCAGAACCTGGAAAACTCCGGCAATTACCACGGTCAAAAGGAAAATCCGGTAATCTCCCAAACTGATGATGGATGCTGCAACCAAAGTCGTCAATCCTGCAGCCGGTCCGGAAACCGAAAGTTGGGAACCACTAATCACTGTGACCACAATTCCTCCGATGATTCCTGAAATCAAACCTGCGTAAATCGGCGCTCCCGACGCCAATGCAATTCCAAGACAAAGCGGAAGTGCCACCAGGAAAACGGTTAATCCGGCAGCAAAATCGTGTTTCACGAACATCAGCCGGTAATATTTAAAAGACCGGCGAATCTCTGATTCCATTGATGAAAATTTAATACAAAGATACCGCTTTCGCAGAAACGTGGTCGCTGCTGAAATATGAGAAATATTTCGTTTTCAGTTTTCCACACCGCCACTCTTTTTCGATGTTGAAATCTTAAGACCAGTAGAATTCCCGGTATCTCCCTTCCAGATTGACATTGATTTTGAAACCAAACTGCAAGGAATGGGAACCTAGCCAACCTTCCATGGTCTCTTCTGAAAATCAGGGTAATCAGAAACTGGGCAAATCTTTATTCATCACCTGGAATAACTGCAAAGATGAGTTTTGAAATGATGATCAATTCGCCCAAAGTCTGATTTCATTTTTTTTTTCAAAGAATGTGAACTGGGAATCACTTCCTATTTCTTTATAAATGAAAACACGTTCTTTACAAACTCATCGCTATTTTCATAATAAAGCATATGTCCACCGTCAATTTTCACCACCTGCTGTGATGGAAATCTAAAGAGTTTATAATGATCTGGACCTACGGCGTGATCTTTTGTTCCGGTAATGACCAAAACAGGAACTTTTATTTCAGGAGTAAGTTTAGTAAAATCCCCATAATATTCATCGATGGACCATACCGTATTCCGGAATCCGTTTTCTGCCGGTCTTTTCTCGTCTATTTTGTTCAGCGCATCCATATTTTGCTGACTGTCTGTCAGAAGTTTGTACAGCAACCCTTTTTCATTCAGCGCGTTCATTGCCTCGCCCAATGCCGGCATAAATTGTCCGTCTTTAACTTCAATATGGGTTCCAGCGAGTTCATTGGCATAAGCCAACTGGCTCATGATCGAATCATTAAGGTAAAGCGTACTGCTGACCAGAATGAGACCTTTCAGATGATCGCCATATTTTGCCGCGTAACTCGCTGCAATAATTCCCCCAAAAGAGTGGGACATGAGATATATTTTCTTTGCGCCCAGCTTTTTCCGTATGTCTTCAATATCTTCCACCATTCTTCCGATGGAATAATCATTGGTTGCTGATGCGGCTGAACGGCCACTTCCACGTTGGTCGTAGTAAACCATTTTAAGTTGGCTTTCCAAATTTTTGCCTTTTAGGTTTTCGAAAGAATCGCTCCACATGCCGGGACCGCCATGAACATAAATACACAGCTCGCCGCGGCCGGAAACTTTGGTAAAAAGCTTGGTACCGTCAGAAGTCTGCGTGAAAAACGGAGCTGCAGGCTTAGATTTTTGTGAATTCATTTGAGCGAAGAATAGATTCGCTACCAAGATGAACACGAAAGAAAGTTGATTTAATTTCATTTACATTGAATTTTAGTGCGGCATAAAACCGCTGTTATTATTAACTAATTTGAGTAAACTACCCTATTATGGCCAAACTTGATGAGGAATTTTATCCTTAAGAAAATGAAAATGATCGTCACCGGTAAGGATTAGGATTTTCTTATTTCTATTGCTATCGATCAATTTTTGTAATTTTTTCTGCAGTTCCAAATTTCGGCGTTCATAAAAATCCACTACGCGTTGGTGCACGCTTCCGCGGAGACTTTCCGCTAGACAGCTATAAAATTTTTCGGTGAGTTCGCCATCGTTACTTTTCAGGATTTCGGAGAGGCTTTTGGTTTTCAGAATGGGAAGACGCTCCTCATTGAAATGGCTGCATTTTGATTTTCGATCCAAATAGACAGGATCTTCATTGAGTGCTTTTTCATATTTCTTAATGGCGGAAATTTCTTTCCAGTAATTTTCGGGAATGGCTTTGCCCTCAATATCACTTCCCAACCAGTCAAAAGCTTCAATTCTGGTGGTGGGAAACCATTGTTTCATCATCCACATTTCATACGGATAATTCTTTTTCAGATAGAGCGAATCCCGCGATATATCTTCGGACCTAATTTCCACTGCGATCACCTCGGGTTTCAGTTCAGCCACTATTTCTCTCAGCTGGTCATATCCGTATTGTGGATTTACTTGATGCAATTTGTGAATGGTAGGAAGCAGATAGACTTTTGGGTTATTAGTTTTGCAACTATGCAGAAGCGCAATTGCACTAAATAGTATGATAATTTTATTCATCGTGAATCCGGAACCAACTGAAGTTTTCAAGAAACAATTTTTTGATAGCTCACAATTGGTAGTATCCGCATATTTTTTGTTACAGCGTTGGCCAAAAAAATACTTTACATTGCAATGCATGCCATTAACTGGTTTTGATTTTCTTCTGCGCTGTTTCCCGAATTTTTGGCAATCAAAAAAAACACTAACTTTGGCTGTAAGAGCTGATCATCAATTGGTTAATCCACCTGAAGAAAAAAAAAACCAAAACACCATGAAAACCATCGAGCAAGTTTTAGAAAAATTAGACGAAATTATTATCTGGGCAAAAGAAAATAAGAATCCCGCAGGATATTTCGCCTGTACTTACAGAGCCACCACAGCACAGGTTTTAAAAGAAATTCAGCAGAAAAAATTTGAAGACAATGCCAGAATGACCCTCATGGATATTGCCTTTGCAAAAAGATATCTGGATGCGTGGGATGATTATCGGAAAGGTAAAAAAATCACAAACTCTTGGTTTATCGCTTTTGAAGCTGCCAAAAACAATAACCTCCTCATTCTTCAGCATATTTTTTTGGGGATGAATGCACATATTAATTTAGATCTGGGGATTTCCGCAGCCTCCATTATGCCAAACCGAAAAATAAATCCCCTAAAAAATGACTTTGACCACATCAATTCTGTAATTGCATCTGTTAACCAAAATGTTCAAGACTCGCTTAATAAAATTTGCTATCCGGTGGCATTAATTGATCAGATATCGAACGGAAAAGACAATACAGTTTTAGATTTTGCCATCTCAAAAGCCCGGAAAACCTCCTGGACAACGGCCGTGATTTCTTCAAACACCCCCAATTTCCTGAAAGAATCCGTGATAAGTATTGTAGATTACGCCGCGGCGAAAGTGGCTGCACAAATTTTAAACCCAAAAATGCTTTCTCCTGCTTTGGCAAAACAATTGAAAAACTGTGAGAGCAATAATGTGGTGAAAAATATAGAAATTTTAGAGAAAATTAGAAATACCTGAAACAGTTTCTCCGTTTTTAACCGAGGTGACTTAATTGCACCGATAATCTAAAATTGATTTCAGAAGAACCAATGATTTTTACAAGCAACATCTGATTTTATAAGGATAAATTTAAGTTTTTTAATGGAATTCAGGTCAACGCGAATTCCCTCTACTCGCAGATTTCACTCCAGTCGTAGCATATGCTCTCTTCTGCTTTTCCAAACAAAAAAGCATAGTAATCATAACCAATCACTTAGTCAATCGATCAGCCTTTTCTGTACCAGTGAAAAAGTACCGAACCAAAAAACGGCATCAGCAAAACCATAAATAACCCGAGAAGTTTCCCCGAACTGCTGTAAGGACTTTTTATGATTTCTATGCTGCTAAAGATGATGAAAGCAAGGAAGAGGATTAAGAATACCTCATAATAAACCATGATACCCATTGTGATTTTGTCTTCCCGAAAAGGGTTTTAAGAAAGCAGTAGGACCGGGAAGCTGTTTTTTATCCGGCTGTTTTGGTGAGGCGGTTTTTGAAGAATCCGCCAGCTTTTATTGAGCAGCAAATATTTTGCCTTTGTCGTAATTTTTAGAAAAAACTTTAAAAAACTCAAGATTTATCCTATGTTTCTAATCCGCTATTGTACAGAATTGGTTTCCATGTTCAATATCCCAAATCTATTGGAAATTTATTGAGTCTATCCCATATTTTGCATAATATTCCGCCCAAATTCCCTTTATTTTAAATATATTTGACAAACAAAAAATTGCTAACCTTTCCATCTAGTAACCTAAAATTCTGCCGCCATGGAAAATGTTCGTCCACATTCGCTGTTCACTGAGCAAGACATTTACCTTTTCCGCGAAGGAAAGCATTACAAACTTTACGAAAGATTCGGAGCACACACCATGGAAATGGAGGGTTTGTATGGTGCCTATTTCGCAGTTTGGGCACCTCATGCCAAAGAGGTTTCGGTGATCGGAAATTTCAATCATTGGCATTCGGAGTCGCACAAACTCTTCCCTAGATGGGATGATTCCGGAATTTGGGAAGGATTTATTCCTGGTCTAAGTTGGGGAACGGTTTACAAATACGCCATCAGAACCAATAAAGGTGAGCTTCTGGAAAAAGGCGACCCTTTCGCATTGAGCTGGGAACAGAATATCCAGGCAGGTTCGTTGGTTTCCACGACCTGGTTTGAATGGAGCGACCAATCCTGGATGGCGGATCGATGGAAAAAGAATTCACTGAAAGCACCGATGTCGGTTTACGAAATGCATCTCGGTTCGTGGATGCGTGGAACAGACGACCCGGACAGGTTTTTCAGCTATCGTGAAATTGCGGAGCGACTGATACCCTATCTCAAGGAAATGAGTTTCACCCATGTGGAGTTCATGCCGGTGATGGAATATCCCTATGACCCGAGTTGGGGTTACCAGGTGACCGGATTTTTTGCCGCAACTTCCCGTTTCGGCTCACCACAGGATTTGATGTTTTTGATTGATGAACTTCACAAAAACGGGATTGGCGTCATTCTAGACTGGGTTCCATCCCATTTTCCGGGAGATGCAAACGGACTGCATTTGTTCGATGGTACTTTTCTCTATGAACACGAAGACCCAAAGAAAGGTTTTCATCCAGATTGGAAATCCCATATCTTTAATTATGGAAGACCGGAAGTGAAATCATTTTTGATTTCCAACGCAATGTTTTGGTTAGACAGATACCATGCAGACGGACTTCGGGTAGATGCGGTGACCTCTATGCTTCACCTTGATTATTCCAGAAACGAAGGCGAATGGGAACCTAATATTTTCGGCGGAAATGTGAATCTGGAAGCGAAGGATTTCCTTCAGGAATTCAATAAAGCGGTTTATAAGGAGTTTCCAGATATCATGACCATTGCGGAAGAAAGTTCGGATTTTCCCATGCTCACCAAACCTGTGCACGATGGCGGAATCGGTTTCGGAATGAAATGGATGATGGGTTGGATGCACGATACGTTGAAATATTTCAAAGTAGATCCTATCAACCGGAAATACCATCACAACAAGCTGACTTTCGGCTCGATGTATGTGTACAACGAAAACTACATGATGCCTTTGTCCCATGATGAAGTGGTCCACGGAAAATCAAGCCTTATTTACAAAATGCCGGGAGACGAATGGCAGAAATTTGCAAATCTTCGTGCGCTTTACACCTATATGTTCACGCATCCAGGTGCGAAATTGCTGTTTATGGGCAATGAATTTGCCCAAACAAACGAGTGGAATTTCAGCAGAAGTCTGGATTGGCATTTGCTGCAATATCCGGTTCATAAAGGAATGCAGGATTTCGTGAAGGACCTGAATCATCTTTACACTTCGGAAACTGCGCTTTATGAAAACAACTTCAGTCCGGAGGGAATGGAATGGGTGGAAGCGAATGATGGAAATAATTCCATCTACATTTACCTGCGCAAAGGAAAGCACGAAGACGATGTGTTGATGGTGGTCTTGAATCTGACACCAAGCGTTTTTGAATATAAAATCGGAGTAAATGAAGGGACCAATTGGGAAGTCATCCTCAATTCCGATGACGAAAAATATGCCGGAAGCGGAGTGAAAGCCGAAATAGTAGATGAAGAAGATGATGAGTGGATGTACAGACCAAACGCGATTATCCTGAGACTTCCGCCGCTCGCCGGAGTGATCTTAAGACAAAAGAAAATGGACAAAAAAAGGGTTTCCAAAGCCAAAACCATTTCTAAGGAAACAACTGCAGAGAAAAATATTGATACTGATCAAGAAGCGGGCACTTCAAAAAAAGTGGCTGCCAAAAAAATTGCTGTTAAAAGTACGAAGCAAATTAATAGAGCATTGGCAGAAGCCAAAGAAGACATTCCGCCATTGACGATGGAAAAATGGAAGATAGAATTTGGAGCAAGGAAGTCTTTGACCTCATAAAATAAAAGGACTCCGAAATAAATAACTCCAAAATAAAAATATCCCGTACAAGTTGAAACCTGTACAAAATCTTGAACTCGCCGAATTCGGTCTTCCCTGTCTGCCGGCTAGCAGGCGTCGCACAAAATAGATAAAACTATGAAAATTTTCAACCTCTCTATGGAATGTTATCCGGTTGCCAAAGTGGGCGGACTTGCCGATGTAGTGGGAGCTTTACCGAAATATCTCAACCAAATTGAAGGGGTGGAAGCAAGTGTCATCATGCCGTGGTACAATAAGCCGTTCGTGCATGACCACGAATTTCAGGTGGTTTTCAATGGTTGGATTCACCAGAGTTTCCATATGTTTGAAGTCACGGTGATGAAGGAAAGGGCAAAAATCTTGGGGTTTGATTTGTATCTGGTGAAAATTGCCGGACTCTTGGATCGGGATAATCCGTATGGATATTGGGATGAAAGCCAACAATTTCTCGCATTTCAACACGGAGTGCTTCACTGGCTCACTGCGATGAAGATTCGTCCGGATGTGCTCCATTGCCACGATTACCACACTGGATTGGTACCGTTCATGGTCGAAAACTGTCCGGAGTTTGGCTTCCTGAAAGGCGTGAAAACCATTGGAACGATTCACAATGGTGAATATCAGGGACAGATGCGGTGGGAAATGGCGGAGTATTTTCCCTGGTTCCGTGGGGACAAAGCAGGTCTGCTGGATTGGGATGGCCAGATAAATCCACTTGCGGCAATGTTGAAATGCTGCCACGCTTTCAATGCGGTTTCGGAAGGCTATCTGGATGAACTTTTCCATAGTTTGAGGGGGTTGGAAATACTGGTTCAACAGGAACATGCTAAAGCATACGGAATCATCAACGGAATCGATACCGAAGTTTGGAACCCAAAAACTGACGCATTTTTAGACTTTAATTACACCCGTCAAAACGCCGATGAAGGAAAATGGCGTAACAAAAAAGAATTATGTGGTCAATATGGATTAAATCCCGACCTGCCTTTGGTGAGCTTCATCGGAAGATTTGCCGTTGAAAAAGGAGCCGATCTGCTTCCGGATATTGTGTGGAAAAGCATTCAACAAACCTATGGCGGTTTAAACATTATGGTTTTGGGGTCTGGCGACAAACAGGTTGAACACGAACTGAAGGAACTGAAATATAGTTATTCCAATTTCGCGCTGGACTTAGGTTACAAGGAGTTTCTTTCTCACAAAATCTATGCCGCTTCAGATTTTCTCCTAATGCCATCGCGGGTGGAACCATGCGGACTGAATCAAATGTATGCGATGCGTTATGGAACCGTGCCGATTGTTCGGTTCACGGGTGGATTGAGAGATACGGTGGAAGATATCTCTACTGGCGGGAGCGGAATCAATTTCGGTGCCGCCACTGCCGAAGATGCGGTTCATGCGATTCATCGGGCAATGCATATTTTCCATGACAAAAATTTGATGGATTCATTGGTCCATTCGAATATGGATTATGATTTCTCTTGGGAAAAATCAGCGGAGAAATATTTGGAACTATACAGAAAATAGGGTTTCTGTAAACAGATAATGTGCGAATTTTTCCACCTTTTTTTAAGAATAAAGTACATCTGGATGAATTTGAAAAGGCGCAAACACCATTGCCATAAAGACGTTACCCCAAAAACATTTAAGGCTTTTATTTAAGGACTTTCGGAGTCTCACTGGTATTCCCATTTTGGCTAAGATCGAACAAAATCCTTGACTTATGGTATTATTATTGTAATTTTTAGCCAAAGAATAAACTATGCACGCGATTTTCAAAACGAAAGATCTCATTTTTTTACTGATTTGCCTTTTTATTTTATTTGCTTTCATTCAATGCGAAAAAGGGCAACCTCCCGTGTCAGATTTACGCGTTCAGAATAATGCCGATTCGCTAGCGAAAGCCAAAACCGACTCGATCCGGCTGGACTCTCTCAATAAGTCGAAGGTAACTTTCACACCCTTCATTTTTCCCGCAAAAAATAAAGATGCCGCGATGGCAAAGTTCAACAAGGAATTCCCTGAAGAAGAGCGCTACATAATTTTAGCCATAAATCGCCTGGATTCCAAAAACAAATGGAGAGCAGATACACTTGCCGTTCCCGATAAAATGGACAAATCCTTAATGGCTTATTCGCCGTTCCCTTTCAAGGTGGAGAAATTGAAAGAGGTAAAAAAAATCGTAATATTTTCTTATCCCATTCAGGCCTACTCAATTTACGAAAACGGAAAACTCCTCAAATGGGGTCCAACCAGCATGGGCAAAAAATCGGCACAAACCTATCGCGGACTCATGTTTGCCAACTGGAAGAAAGAACTTGCCATCTCCACCGTTGACAGCGATTGGAAACTGCCTTACAATGTGAATGTTCACAATACGCTTGGAATCGGATGGCACCAATATGATTTGCCGGGATTTCCTGCGTCTCACTCCTGTTTAAGGTTACTGATGGATGATGCAAAATATCTCTACAATTGGGTGGACACCTGGATCCTGAACAAAGGCGGAGGAACTGTGAAAGCCAATGGAACACCGGTCATCGTCTATGGAGATTACGATTGGGGAGGGAAGAAGCCCTGGAAAAAACTGATTGAAGATGCCCATTCCAATGATATTTCCGCCGGAGAACTTGACAAAATCATTGAGTCCTATCTCAGTAAGATTCTTGAAGCCCAAAAGGAAAGAGAACTGGCTTTAGGCGAAGGAATAAACATTCAGAATTAAAGCTGATCTGCAGCGCCGGCAATACTCAAAATGGACTCCTCTGCAAAATGGCGCAATTTGTTCATCTCTGCTCTGGCTTTGATTTGACCAATTATGGATAGCAGATAAGTCGCCAGAACACCGAATAACATCAGGAATGACAGCGAAAGCGCCCAAGGAAAGTCAGCACTCTTGATTTGCTTTTCCACAAACCAAATAGTCATGAAGACCATCCACAAAATGCCGAACACAAAATAAAGGAACATAAAGAAAGTCCACACCGCTGAACTCGGTCCGAAAACACCGCGAACAATCATTCTCCGTTCCAACAAATCGGTTTCCGTTCTCAATGCGAGATTAGGTTTCCAATACTCATTATGAGTAGTCTTTACTGTGAATATAGCGACTTCCCGATTGATATTCCCTGAAAACTCGTGCGAATGTTCGGCCAAAAATTTCTTCAGACCATCGGTATATTCTTCGCGGCTGAGCTGGGTGGAGATTTGAAACCTTGGTCTGGAGCGGATTTGGTCTAAAACAGTCTGTTCAATTTTCATGGGATAGGTTCTTTGAAGATATAAATTTACCTCAAAAACTGCAAGCATTCAAATATTCTCATTATCAAATTTACACCTTAAATAAATACCCATACTAAATAAACTAATTTTTATATTAAATTTTTGTACTTAAAGTATCATTTTTCAATTTTTTTTGTAAATTTGGAAAACCATCAAAACAATATTAATATGAAAAAATTCTATCTCAAGGCAGGAGTCGCAACTGCGCTCCTTCTTTCTGCGATGGTTTATTCGCAGCAAAACCGGATCACGGAAGCTCAAATCAAGCCCATTCAGGAAAAACTTCGGACGCTTGGAGCAAAGAATCCAGCAGCAGCTATTCCACTTGACCAGCTGTCAAAGGAGGAGTATGCATTGCTCGCGAATTACCGGATTCAGCAGCAGGAAGAAAAAACTAATCCTTATGGAATTACGGAACAGGAGTTAAAAAACAGGATTCCGAAAAGTAAGGTTCAGCACATTCTAGACAGGATTAGCGCATTACCGCCTTCAGTACTGCCCTTTCCGGATGACAAGTTTACTTATGACGAGTTGCGACTGCTTAGAATCTACGAACTTCAGAATGTGAAGAAAGACGGAAGTTCGGAATTGCTTTTTAACAAAGCATTTGTAAAGAATGCCAGAACGACTAACCAGTTCGGTACTTTGCCGCTTGTTCCACCGTTTTCGATCACCAATGTTTCTACCATTACCAATACTATTTACTGTGACGATATTGCCGGTGATGGAAAACTTTATGGCATAGATAACACAGCGAGGACTTTGGTAAGAATTACCCCTACAGGAAGTGTAGTGACGATTGGAAACTTGGGAGCAGCTGTTCCTACTGCCGATACCACTACCGGATTATCGTGGAATGCCGCCACTGGCAAGATGTATTTGATGGCCGGAAATTCTTTGTACACCGTTAATCTAATGACTGGAGCCGCAACCGCAGCGGCCACCATAACTGGACTTGCAACCGGTGCGCTCCCAATTTGGCTGGAAATAGACAATACAGGGAACGCTTTTATAGCCGACATCGCAGATGACAACTTATACAAAGTTAATTTAACAACTGGTGCCGCAACCTTGGTAGGACCGCTGGGAGTCAACCTTAATTTCGCGCAGGAAGCGGATTTCAACAGAGACACCAATGAACTGTATATGGCAGCATATGTAGGAGCAGGAGTCGGTGGAATTTACAAAGTAAACACTACCACCGGAGCTGCAACATTGGTTGGAGATACCACTTCACTAAATGCCGAATTTACCATGTACTCTATCGCAGATGCTGTGGAACCTCCTCCATTGGACAAAGCTTTTGTATTAAAAGTTTATCCTTCACCGGCAGTATTTGGAACCATGCCGCTTACTCCACCATATACTTTGACCACTATTGCACCTGTTGGTAAGAAAATTTATGCAGACGATTTGGCAGGTGATGGTAATTTATACGGATTAGATAATGATACAAAAATGTTGGTGAAAATGTATGCCGATGGTACCGTCAAAAATGTTGGATCGCTGGTAAATATGCCAACCGCTGATACTGCGAGCGGCTTATCGTGGAACCGTGCCAACAACACTATGTATGCGACTAGCACAAGCGGTACCGCAGGAAAACTTTACACAGTGAACCTCACTACCGGTGCCGCAACACTTGTAGGATCTATGACCAATATGCAAACTCCAATCTGGTTGGAAATTGACAATAATGGTTTGGCTTATAGTGCCGACATCACCACTGACAAACTGTATTCCGTTGATTTGGGCACCGGTGCAGCGACAGAAATCGGTCCTTTAGGAATTGATATCATGTATGCGCAGGATGCTGATTTCAATACAGACAACAACAAACTGTATATGGCAGGATGTCTTAATTCAGCTTCCGATGACAGCGGCATTTATGAAGTGAACCTCACCACGGGCGCTGCGACGTTGATTGGACCAACTACTCCAAATGAACTTACGATGTTCACCATCACCAATAGCCTTCCACTTCCGCCTCCTACACCACCTGTTACCTGTGGAGATAATTTCACAGATTCAGGAGGACCAACTGGCAATTACGGCAACAGTGAAGATATAACCACAGTCATTCAGCCGCAAAACGCTGGTGAAAAAGTGAAAATCACCTTTACCCAAGTTGAAATCGAAAGCTCCACTGGATCAGGAACGACAGGTGGTTGCTGGGACTATCTAAGCATCTATGACGGACCATCCGTTGCATCTCCAGTATTGGCTGCAGTGAAATGCGGAAGAACTGGATTCCCTCCTTCTGTTCCTTCGAGCTTACTTTCAGTGGGTGATTCATTTACCGCAACTGACGCCTCCGGCAAACTGACAGTTAGATTCCGCTCAGACAGCAGTTTAAATTATGCAGGATGGCAAGCAACTGTTAGCTGCGCAGTGATGGCAGTGGATGAAAACATGGTAGGTAATTTCAGTTTCTATCCAAATCCAACGACTGGAATTTTGAACATTGCTTCTAAAGGAAAAGTGGAATCTCTGGAAGTGATCAATATTGTGGGACAAAAAGTGATGGCGATCACTCCTAAAGATATGAATTCACAAATCGACATGTCCAGATTAGCTCCAGGCGTTTATTTGGTGAAAGCCACTGTAAACGGCAAAGTATTTACCAACAAGGTCATCAAAAAATAGCAGGATGGTCTAATAATAAAAGAGAACAGCTTCGTTTGAAGCTGTTCTTTTTTTGTCTTACTTACTACTGGATTGAATGCAAACCAATTCACATCTTGCTTTCAGATTCGGGCTTAAAATGCTCATAGCGAAAGTTGAAAATGATTTTTTTTCAATGAAGTCTTTCCAGCATACCTCCAAAATAAAGGATCAATTCGTATCATCTTATATTTCAGCTAGGGTGCATGAATTTAAGTCTTAATATTTATTCGCAGGATTTCGCACATTGCTCAAAATATCGGGGAAATATAAATCTGCCAAATGTTCAAACTCATCACCCCGCATAAACATACTCGCATCCACTTCCTCATAAGAACTTCGTCCGGCAGCTGCGATTAATTCGTTGCAGGTATGCAGCGTATTTTTGTGGAAATGGTAAACCCTTTCACTCTTATCAGTGATATCAAGTCCTTTTATGAGCATTTTGTCTTGGGTTGCAACTCCTGTTGGGCAAGTATTTGTGTTACATCTCAACGCCTGAATACAGCCCAGTGCAAACATAAATCCTCTCGCATTGTTACACATATCCGCCCCCATTGCCAATGCGCGAAGAATATCCAGCGAGGTCAAAACTTTACCACTCGCCACTACCCTCATTTTATCCCTCAAATTAAAATTGGTCAAAGTCCTGTTAACAAAGATCAATGCCGGCTCAAGCGGCATTCCCACTCCGTCTGAAAATTCCGGCGGTGCTGCACCCGTTCCACCTTCTGCTCCGTCAATGGTGATGAAATCCGGATAAATTTTCAGCACGTTCATTTGAACGCAGATATCTTCAAATTCTTTGGTGTCACCAATGCACATTTTGAATCCGATTGGCTTCCCTCCTGACAGTTCACGAAGCTGCTGCACGAAATGAAGCAAACCTGCCGCATCTGAAAAAGCTGAATGTGACGGCGGCGAAATAATGGTAACCCCTGGTTGCACGTGGCGGATCGCTGCAATTTCCGGGGTGTTTTTGGAACCAGGCAACACTCCACCGTGGCCAGGTTTAGCACCTTGCGAAAGTTTGATTTCGATCATTTTTACAGCGGGAACAGCTTCCACTTTTTGTTTGAAGATTTCTGGGGAGAATTTCCCTTCTTCATCTCGACAACCGAAATATCCGGTTCCAATCTGCCAACACAAATCCCCACCTTCCTGATGGTAAGGCGAAATCCCTCCTTCACCCGTATTGTGGTAGAATTTACCCTTTTTTGCTCCTCTGTTCAATGCGATTTGCGCACGGTCGCTTAACGAACCAAAACTCATCGCCGAAATATTGAAAATGGATGCGCTATATTTCTGAGTACACTGTTCTCCTCCCACAACGATTCTGGGCAATTCCTCATTGGGCGATTTTGCATAGATGGAATGTTTGATCCCCTCGTAAGTACGGTTATTGATATCGAGTTGCGTTCCAAAAGGCACTGTATCGCTCAAATTTTTAGCACGGCGATATGCGGCGGAACGCTGACTTCTTGGAAAAGGCTTGCCATCGGTTTCTCTTTCAATAAAATATTGCTGCATTTCCGGTGAAATGCTTTCAAAAAAATATCTAAAATAACCCAAAACCGGGAAATTCCTGAGAATAGCGTGTTTGCTTTGAAAGGTATTATATAAACCTACCAGGTAAATGCAGGTTAGCAGAATCGGGATCCAATAATGAGCCTTGATTAGCAGTGATGTGGCCCAAACCAAAACCAAAATCACAATTCCCCATCGAATGAATTTGTCTCTCATTTCATTTAAAAATTTAACAAGGCTGTAAAAATAACAATAAAAATCCATTGAAAAAAAAGGAATAGTCCAAAGAATCCCCACTACTAAAAAGATGATTTTCAAAAATTTAATCCATTTTTTGGTGTTCTTCATAAAAAATACATTCTTTGTATCTAATAATTCAACTTTCATGAAAGAAAGTGAATTTTATTTGGGAAAACCTTTTTAATTGTTTGGCTTAATATTTGAGAAATAATTTTCACCTATTCAAAAATTAACTTAAAATCTTCAAAATGAGACGAAATACTATTTTAGTTGCCACCATGGCAGTTGCAACCCTCGGAACTACCACCCAATCATGTTTGGCACTAGCCACTTCAAGCGTAGGTTTAAGCATCCTAAAGCAAATTCTGCTTGGTGGAATTACAAAAGGACTTGATATTTTCAGCAACAAAGACAGTTTCCTCGCCAATCAACTGATCGAGGCAGCTCTGCCGCAGCAACTCAAAAGCATCAATAACACGCTAACCAATCTTGGATTGAACAACCTGGTTCAAAAAGAAAAGGAATATATAGCACAGGCAGCAGCTTTTACCGTTGAAACTTCACGACCAATCTTGGTGAATGCCGTGAATTCATTGACCGCCGAAGACGCAGCAAGAATCGTTCAGGGTGGAAGCGGTGCTGCCACACAACTCCTGAAAGAAAGAACTTCGCAACAGCTGATGGCGGCGATCGCACCAAAAGTAGATGCAAAACTGAACGAGTTCGGAATCATCAAAACTTTGAATACTGCACTGGCGGGAAACAACATTCTGACCACAATTCTGGGCGGTCAAAACACATCTGTCACCAGCGGAATCAGCAACTTCGCATCGGAGCAGATGGTAAATGGGCTTTTCAACATTATTCAACATCACGAACAGCAAAATTCCACACAGATTTTGAACGCATTAGGAGGGATGAAATAAAACCAACGCAGGATTCCGCAAAAGAAAAAATAAAATTTAATATCTTTGAAATTCCGGCAGGTTCCGGAATTTTTTATCATTAAAAACAACGACAATGAATATAATAGAAGGCAGCAGCACGAGTAATCCGGAGGAATTTTATGCATCTTTAAAGGAAAAGCTGGAAGCAACCCATGATTTTCCTGAAGATTATCTTTTTAAGTTTATTGTGGCAAATGATCCAGCAAAACTTACCGAAATCTACCGCGTTTTTGATCAGATCAAGTTTACGCTGAACTCTAGGGAAAGCAAGAATGGAAAATACACCTCACTGAGCATCAATGCGTTTGTGTTGGATGCTGATCAGGTCATCAAAATCTACAAAAAAGTCGGAAAGATAGAGGAAGTCATGATGCTCTAAAACCAAGTCATCAAACATCTGATTACTGACGGAAAAGATTTGATTGGTGCTTAATTGATGAGAAACTGAACAGGCGTTCATGGCACTTCATTTTGAGTTTCATTCTTTCAAAAACTCCAGCACTTTTTCGAATGGTCTTCCGATGATGGCGATTTCATCTTTAATTAAAATTGGACGCTGCATCAGTTCCGGGTTATCGATCAGGATTTTGACCCACTCGTCTTCCGAAAGATTTTGATCCGCGAATTTCTCCTGAAAAAGCACCTCGTTTTTTCTAATGATGGCGTCAACCGGAAGATTCAGTTTTTGCAGCACCGACTTTAAGTAGGCTTCCGGAATCGGATAATTGATGAAGTCAACCAGTTCGTAGGGGATTTTTTCCTCTTCCAGATAATCAAGAACACATCTGGATTTCGAACAGGAATGATGATGTAAAAGCGTGATCATATTGCTATTTATCTTTTAGAAAAGTCCGTGCAGTTCGGTCTCGATTCTTTCTAAAATATACCCAAAATCTTCAGGTCTTTCCACGAAATCCAAATCATCAACCTCGATGACCAAAAGTTTTCCTTCCTGATAGTTGGAAATCCACTTTTCATATTTTTGGTTGAGCTTAGACAGATATTCAATTGAAATCGTGGCTTCGTAATCGCGGCCTCTCTTATAGATTTTATTGACCAGATTGGGAACATCCGATTTCAGATAAATCAACAGATCTGGTGCAGAAACGAAGCTTTTCATCAGGTTGAAAACCGAGGCATAATTATTGAAATCCCGATCCGTCATCAATTCCATATCGTTCAGGTTTTCCGCAAAAATGTGGGCATCTTCGTAAATTGTGCGGTCCTGAATGATGTTCTTTCCGCTTTCGCGAATTTCTTTCACCTGCCGGAAGCGGCTTCCCAGGAAATAAATCTGCAGTGCAAAACTCCATTTTGCCATGTCTGCGTAAAAATCCTCCAAATAAGGATTGTGATCCACGTCTTCAAATTGGGCATCCCAACCGTAATGTTTGGAAAGCATAGTGGTTAAAGTGGTTTTTCCGGCGCCGATATTTCCGGTGATCGCGATGTGCATGGGTAAAAATTAAAAATTAGGTGATTGAAATATTAAGAAAATCAGCGGAATAGATGAATTTCCCATCGCCAATTTCTCATTACTCGTTAAGTGGGTAAAGATAAAGTTTGTTGCCTTTGATTGCAAAATAAGACGACGAGTTTTTATCCACAATCTTAGATTTTTCAGCCATGAAAATCGTTTTCAATGAGTTACCTTCAACACGCTTGATGCTGTTTTTGCCCATAATCAGCACTCTGTTATTTTCTCTCCTCAGCATTTTTCCATCAGATAGGGGAATTTCCAAAAGTTTAACCGCCTTGAAATCATACACCGAAAAAAGGTCTTTGGTGAGCAGATAAAGTTTGTTTTCAAAAACCAAAATATCAACCAAATCCATGTCATCAATTGCGATTGGAAATGCGTTGATGATCTGTTTCGTCCTGAAATTATATTGGATCAGCCGTTTGGTGCTTTCATCCAGAAGCCAAACCTGCTGCAGATCTTCCACATAAACTTCCTTAATCATTCCAAATTTTTCTCGCAGATCAATGGACTGGATCAGATTCAGGTTCTGGTCGAAAAACCTCAGTTCCTGGGCGTTTTCAGAGAACGAGGGAATATTCAGCGGATTCTGAACCGACTGGATTTTGAAAGGCAAAGTCAGCATCAGCTTTCCGAGTTGCTTTCCCAAAGAATCATACTTGGATAAAGAGAAATCCTTGTTCCTGTAGAGATAGATATTTCCATAATCATCAGCGAACAGGTCGCTTGCATCTTTTAGGCGCAGCGAATCAAACGGCAGGTTTCTCTGCGCCGAAATTGAGCAGAAAAGGAATATTGCCAAGATTTTCAGAAAAGCTTTCAACTTAGATTTCGGTGCTTCGCATCTTCATTTTAGGTGATGGATTGTTATTACCAACATTTCGCAGGTTCGCCGCTTTGGACAAGTTTCGATAGGTCCCTACTGAATCGAAACCTCATAAATCTTCGGCCACAATTTTCCGGTCACCAACATATGCTCGCCTTTGAATGCGATTCCATTCAGCACGTCATTTGTCGGATCTTTAGTGTTCAGTTTCGCAAGATCTGTAAAGTCGAATTTCCCGACCACTTCCCCATTTTGCGGATTAATTTTCAGGATGATCGGCTTTTGCCAAACATTCGCATAGATGAACCCTTTGTGGTACTCCAATTCATTGAGTTGGTCATAAGCCTCGGTATTTCCGGCCACCGAAATATACCGCACCATTTTCGAGGGATCTGAAACCTCCAGGAAATAGATATTTTTGGTACCATCGGAAGCGATCAGATTTTTGCCGTCATAGGTCAAACCCCATCCTTCTCCCATCACGTTTGGATAAGGAAATTCGGCCAACAATTTCAACGAATTTTTGTCGTAGATAAAGCCTTTCTTGTTTTGCCAGGTCAGCTGATAGATTTTGTCGCCAACGATTGTGGAACCCTCAGAAAAAACATCTTCCGGCTGTGAAGTTGAAGCGATTGGAGTGGTTTCTCCCAATGTATATTTCAGGATTCTGGATTCGCCGTGTTGTCCGTCGGATTCATAAACAGTGTTTCCTTCGAGTTGGAATCCCTGCACAAAATTTTTCGGGTCGTGTGGATATTCCTTTACGATTTTATAAGTCAGCTTTGCTTCAGGATTTTTTGCGAAAACATAGATGGTTGCATCTTGGGTCAGGATCTCGCCGTTTTTCTTTTTAATGTTAAAAGTTACCGCATTGTCGCCCAAGGTGAAAAATTCTGGATCCACGATTAAAGTGGAGGTTTCCTTGTCGCCGAAACTGATTGCGATACTTTCAGCATTTTCTGTTACTTCTTTAGGCAAGTTCAAAACATCACCAAAATGGTAACCTTTTGATTCCATTTCGGTATTGTACTCATTTAAAGTATTGAGAATGTCTTTGTCCTTGTTGCAGGAAATTACCACTGAAAAGGCAAAAATGGCGAGCAGCACTCTGATTTTCATTAATAAAAATTTTTCCAAAAATAGCGATTTTTTTTCCATTACTTGCCTTATCCTTTTTTTTAATCCTCCAAAAAATTGACAAAAAAATTAGGCACGGTGCGGTAATATTCATATATTCGTTGCACTAACTTAAATTAAATTTTTATGAAAAAAATCTTTACAGGTTTAGCGGTTGCTTTCTTAGCATCCAGTTCTTATGCACAGGTAATTACGCAAAGTGGCTCAAACACCGTCACTGCGGCTACTTCCGTAGCATGCGCCGCAAGTGGCGTAGAAACGAAAGACAATGCCTATTCGAGGGCATTCAAGTTATCTGACTATGGGATTAATTATGATTACAAAATCACCAAAATTGCATTTGGTGTGGAATCTGCAAACAAACCTATGGTAGTGAATGCAAGGGTTTACAAATTAGACTCCGGAACCTATCCTACCGGACCAACCACATTATTATCTTCTGCTACGGTAAATGTGACGGCAGCGAACAACTTGGGAATCGTAGACACCGGAACTGCTTATTCCCAAGTGATTCAAAACGGGACCTCTTTTGTAGTAGAAATCTTCCACGATGGCACAGGAACAGGAGAACTGTTCTACATGGGAGCAAATAACGGAACCCAAACCGGACCATCTTACCTGAAATCTGCTACATGTGGCGTTACTACTCCTGTAGCTACAGGAACGGGTGCATTGGCTTCTTTCCCGGCGAAATGGGTAATGACCATCACCGGAGAAAATTTCCTTGGTGTTACAGAAATCATCAACTCAAGACAGTTGCAGATTTATCCTAATCCGGTTAAAGAAATCCTTAACTTCAAAATGGATAAAGGATTAAATGTGGAATCCGTTGAAATTTACGATATGTCAGGAAAGCTGATGCCTTTGAAAACTTCAAGATTGGCCACTTCTGTAAATGTGTCCGGCCTTGCAAAAGGAAACTATATCCTAAAAGTGAAAGGTGATGATGGCCAGATTCATATTCAGAAAATGATCAAGGAATAATTTTATCATTTTCACCAACTAAAAAAGACCGTCCGACAAGTTTGGGCGGTCTTTGTTTTCACCTATCTTTTAAGCCAATGCCATTGGGACGACTGAATCTCAAACACATCCAACTCACCTTCGGAAAGCCCGCTGATGTTTATTAAAATAAGTATCTTTGTATGGAGTCTATCTTTAATTTTATGAGAATATTTTTTCTGACATTCGTTTTTTCGGCGAGTCTTTTTTCGGCGCAGAATTTCACCAAACAGGACACCTTGAAAGGTTCAAACACCGCATTCCGGAATTTCTGGGATGTGAAAAAATACGAACTTTCTGCGGAGCCCGATTTTGAACATCAATCGATTTCCGGCACCAATAAGATTACTTTTGAAATCACGAAGGATGTTCTGAATCCTGTCTTTCAAATCGATCTTCAGCAACCCATGAAAGTGGATTTGCTGAAAGCAGAATTCCCCACCGTGGATGGTTATCAAAGAAACGGCGATTTCATCTTTGTCTCTTCCAAACAGAATTTCAAGAAAGGGCAGCAATTCAGCATTGATATTAGCTTTTCGGGAAATCCCACCATCGCCAAAAACGCACCATGGGACGGCGGCTGGATTTTCACCAAAGATCAAAACGGCCGTCCTTGGATTTCTGTCGCGCAGGAAGGGATAGGTGCCTCAGTTTGGTTGCCCACAAAAGACATATGGAGTGATGAACCCGATGACGGAATCGTGATGAAGATTATCACGCCGAAAGATTTAGTGGGGGTAGGAAACGGAAGATTGATTTCCACCACCGAAGAAAACGGAAAAAAAATCTTTACCTGGGAAGTGAAAAACCCAATCAATGACTACTCCATCATTCCAAACGTCGGCAGATATGTGAATTTCAAGGATACTTATGACGGGGAGAAAGGTAAACTCGACCTCGATTACTGGGTTTTGGATTACAACCTGGAGAAAGCGAAAAAACAGTTCTCTCAGGTAAAGCCCATGATGAAGGCTTTTGAATACTGGTTTGGTCCCTACCCTTTTTACGAGGATTCTTTCAAACTGGTTGAAAGTCCGTATCTCGGGATGGAGCACCAAAGTTCGGTAGCTTATGGAAATCATTTTGAGAATGGCTATTTGGGGAGAGATGTTTCGGGAACCGGAGTGGGCTTAAACTGGGATTTCATCATCATCCATGAAAGCGGACACGAATGGTTTGCCAACAACATCACGGCGAAAGACAAAGCAGACATGTGGATCCACGAAGGTTTCACGAGCTACTCCGAAACACTTTTCACCGAAAAGTTCATGGACAAGATATCCGCTGAAAAATACGTGCAGGGAATCCGGCAAAACATCAGAAACGACCGACCGATCATCGGGAAATACGGAGTGGGAAAAAGCGGTAGCGGCGACATGTATTACAAAGGCGCAAATATGATCCACACAATCCGCCAAGTGATCAATGACGACGAGAAATTCCGACAGATTTTGCGCGGTCTTAATAAAGATTTCTACCACCAAACCGTAACCACCAAACAAGTTGAAGACTATATCAGTCAAAAATCAGGAATTGACTTCAGTTCGGTTTTCAACCAATACCTGAGGACCACCAAAATCCCGGTTTTGGAATACGCACAACATGGAAAAAGGTTCAAATTCCGCTACAGCAACGTGGTTGAAAATTTTAAACTTCCTTTAAGGATCAATGGAAACCAGATGATTTCGCCGAATGAAAAATGGCAAACCGTCAATTTGAAATCTTCGAAACCGGTTTCGTTTGACGGGAATTACTATATCGAATATCAAAAAAATTAGTTTTCCTATTTAAATTTCAGCTGTTTCATGCTCTGTAAAAATCCTGACGAGTTCATTATCTTATGAATTTGTGCTAAAACGGGTTGTATATTTTTAAAAAAACTGCTATTTTTTTTTGTAATGAATACAATTTATAAAGCTATTTAAAGTCCCAAACAAAAATCTGATTAAACACAAATCATTTGCCTAACAACAAAGCTTTCCTTTTGTCCGCCGCAAACAAAATAAAACCCCATAGATCCTTTTGAAAATTTCAAACACCTTTTAATTATGGTGGTGTATCAAGAATGAATGTCAATTCCAGAAAAACTAAGGAGCCCCATTTTTTTGGAGGGAACTCACTACGATAAGGACTTTTCTATGGTGTCAAATTCAAAGGAAAATCCGGTGCTTTTTAATTTTTCATTGCTGACTCTTGAACCCTCCAGAAGCATAACAGACATTTCCCCATATAACAGGCGAATGATAAAAGCGGGCACATTAGGCAAAAAACTTTTCTTTCCAAAAGATTTCAGCAGGGTTTTGGAAAGGTCATTCATGGTAATCTGTTCTGTGGCGACGGCATTATAAACTCCGCAGAATTCAGGATTAGAAAGGATTAGTGCATACAGCCGGACCAAATCCCGAAGATCCATCCACGGCATAAACTGCTTCCCAGAACCCAGTGAAACACTTATTCCCTGTTTGGCTAAAGGCGTTAATTTTTGAATCATTCCGCCCTCTTTTCCCATGATGACGCCTTTGCGCAATATAACAGTTCTAGCCCCTAAATCTTGAAACTTCATGGCTGCAGCTTCCCAAATCTGGCAGACTGAAGCTAAAAAATCTGATCCCATTTCAGAGGTCTCCCGATAGATTTTGGCAGTGGTTACTGCTCCGTAAACTCCGACTCCAGAAGATGAAATAAAGGTATTTATTTTCAAATGATTTTCGGAAACGTATTGATACAGCAAATTAATGGACTTGATCCGGCTGTCAATAATTTCCTGCTTCCTTTTTTTAGTCCATTTTTCTTCGGCAATATTTGCACCCGTTAAGTTGATAATAACATCAACACCGTCGAAAGCTTTCTTGTCGATGTATTGCTGCTCGATATTCCACTTAAAAAACTGAATGTTTTCTGACGGATGATCCATGGATTTCCGGGTCAGGACGTTGATGAAATATCCTTGCTCCGCCAAAAAGGAAACAAGACGCTTCCCGACAAATCCGGTTCCACCCGCGATGAGTATTTTTTTCATGCTTTTTCTTTTATTGCTTCTCCATAAATTCTTAGAGCCCTATTTCTTGCAAGAGCATGTTCAATGATTGGTTTCGGATAATTGCTGGTGCCAAATTCGGGCAACCATTTTTTAACATATTCCAGCTTCTTGTCAAATTTTTCGGTTTGTGCAGTGGGATTAAAGACCCTGAAATAAGGTGCCGCATCACAACCGCAACCTGCTGCCCATTGCCAGTTTCCGTTGTTGGCTGATAAATCGTAATCATTCAGTTTTTGGGCAAAATACGTTTCTCCCCACCTCCAATCGATGAGCAAATGTTTGCACAAAAAACTGGCGACAATCATCCGCACCCGATTATGCATATAACCTGTTTCATTCAATTGCCGCATTCCCGCATCCACAATCGGATAGCCGGTTTTGCCTTCACACCACCATTTAAATTCCTGCTCATTATTCCGCCACTGGATATGGTCATATTTTGCCTTAAAGGAATGTTTGACCACTTTTGGGAAATGATACAAAATCTGCATAAAAAACTCCCTCCAAATCAATTCGTTCAACCAGGTTTCATTGTGCTTTAAGGCAAAAGCCACACATCGGCGCACGCTGATTGTTCCAAAACGCAAAGCAGTTCCGAGTTGAGTGGTTCTCTGCAACGCCGGAAAATCTCTGAATTTATCGTATTCATCAATAATTGAAGCGGCTAATTGGGGTTTTTCAAAAACCATATCTGTTTTGAAAAATCCTAACTCCTCTAAAGAAATGATTTCAGAAAATTCGCTTTTGAAGAAATTGTTGGAATCAGATTGAATCTCCTTGTAACTATCTTCCCTCAGCGATTCTTTCCATTTTTTGGAATAGGGCGTGAAAACCGTATAAGGCGTTCCATCATTTTTTACGATTTCATTCTTATCGAAAATTACCTGGTCTTTGAATGCTTTAAAAGAAATGTTTTTGGTTTTGAAATAATGGTAAATTTCAGTATCCCGGTCAATGGCTTTAGGTTCATAATCCCGGTTGAAGAACACGGATTGAATATCGTATTCTTCGGAGAGTTTTTTGAAGATTTCCATAGGTTCTCCTTCAAACGAAAAGAGCTTTGAATGGTGTTTTTTTAATGAAAGGTTGATTCCTGAAAGAGCCTGATGAATATAATCTACGCGCCGATCATATTTGTTTTCTAATGCATCTAAGATGGACCGGTCAAATATGAAAATCGGAAGCACCGGAAAACCGGAAGCCAAAGCTTGAGACAGGCCGGAATTATCCTGCAAACGCAAATCACGCCTAAACCAAAATATCGAAATTTTAGTGTTCATTCAAATAAGGGTTGTCATTTCTATCGTGCTTTACCCAAATTAATTTGGAGGTGTCATAACCGATTTCTTGGGCAATTTTCAGGTAATTTGCCTTCACCTCATCCGGAATGGATTTTTTGCGGGATAAAATCCATAAATAGTCAAGATCTTTTCCTGCAATCAATGCATATTGATAGTCTTTATCTAAGGCAACTACATTATATCCGGCATAAAAAGGACCAAAGAAGCTGACTTTCAAAGCCGCTACACTTTTTTCTCCTCTAAATTTTGCCAGTCCTTCCGCTTTAGTCCATTTGTTTTTCGCCGAATTGAAACCACTGTTCAACACAATCACATTTCCGTTTGGGTCTAAAGCATAATGTGCCGAAGTATTGTCCAGACCACGCTCAAACCGGAAATCAAACCGGGCGATTTCATACCAGGTCCCCAAATACCGATGGACATCAAAATTCCGAACAGGTTTTGCTTTCTCAGGAATGGAGGTGCAAGAATTTAAAAGCAAAACTGCGCAAGTCAAAACGGCTGCGCTAAAGATTATTTTTGTTTTCATTGTTTTGTTGCTTTTGAAATTGTTTGAAAAAATAGAGCACCAAAAGAAATTGTGCATAGCCATAAACCGCATCTTCGACAGGGATGGTAAACATCCTGATTCCAAGGAAATCCTTTGGGTTGTAATTTACAATGGGATGCGCAATGAAACTTCCGGTCAAAATTCCGTTTACCGGAAAAAAACCCAACATCAAGAGTAAAAACACGGCGGAAGCTTTTGTGATCCATTCCGCTCTTGCTATGAAATGCAGATAGAGCAAGGTGGCAATGGTGACCACGGCAGTCACTAAAGTATAAATTTTGTCCACATTCAATAAGGCTACAACTGCCAAAATAATTACACTTGCGAATACCAAAATGTTATTGAACGCAGAGAGGAACTTCCACGGGTAGTATTTATCAATGGTAAAATACGTAAAGACACAGGAAAATGGAATGAAGATAAAGAAAAGGATTTCTTCCAGAGGAAGCCCCGCAATTTTAATTCCTACGGTGTAATCTGTATTGAACCACCAAACGCCGATCGAGGTAAAATAAATATCCCACGCAATAAATGGAACCGCAACCAAGACGGCTGCCTTAAAAAACGCAGCAAAATGCCGATTAAACCTTATTCTTCTATCAAACGAGGCGATCAAACAAATGATCACCGTGAAAAACAATATCAGGGAATAAGTAAAACTCATTTTTGCTCTTTATTAAAATACATTTTAAAATATTTGTAGGGCACATACAAAAATCCGAAACACTCGCCATCTTCTTTGCCTAGATGTTTGTGATGCTGTTTGTGTGCTCTTCTTAACGCCAGAAAATAGGGATTATCGGTACGCTTAAAGACTTTCAGACGTTGGTGGATAAAGATATCGTGGACAAAAAAATACGCCATTCCATAAAGCATAATTCCCAACCCAATAAAAAATAGATAGTTGAAGTTTTCCAGTGAACCGAAATACATTAATGCAATAGTTGGCAGCGCGAAAATCACAAAAAAATAGTCATTTTTTTCCAAAACGCCTTCGTTGCTGTGGTCGTGATGATCTTTATGCAAAACCCACAAAAATCCGTGCATGATGTATTTGTGAATAATCCAGGTAGCACCTTCCATGCAAATAAATACCGCTAAAGTGATCAGGAGATTCATTTCTTTTCAGGTCTATTGATTAAATTTTTTTTCTAAAAACTGAAAACGGTAATTAAAGATATTTTCCAGTTTTTTACGCACAAAAATCGGATGAGCGATTTCACCCAATAATCCAAAAGGAAGTTCGTAATCCACCGTATCCTTCATGAATACGCCTTTTTCATTAGGAATAAATTCATGGAAATGATTCCAAAATTGGTATGGACCTTTTTGCTGAAAATCGGTAAAACTTTTACCGCTTTCAACCTGGGTAATTTTGGTCACCCATTTTAGAGGTATTCCCAGCAACGGTGACACTCTGTATTCAATAATCATTCCCTCATAAATATCTTGATCTGAGTCATCACTCACCACATGAAATCCCATATCTTTTGGGGTAATCTCAGAAAGATTTGACGGAGAAGAAAAAAATCCCCACGCAGTTTCTACATCACAATTTAACTGCTGCTCTCTATACAATTGAAACCTCATACATTAATCTTTTATCAGTGCGTCTATATGTTTACTTATAATTTCAGAACCGATTGCATCTCTGTTTTTTCTAATGAATTCCTCATCTTCTTTTAAATTCGATCTGTACCCCAAAAAAGCAGGTGCATTCTTTTGAACAGAAAATCGAATAAACCGGAGTTCTGCATTTTTTGGCTGTTGTCTGATGGCTTGTTCTATATTTTTTTTTCCTTTTTTGAAGGTATTGAGTTTTTCTAATGGACTAAAAACATGATTGGCCCAAATGGTTTGATAAGCACCTAAGTAGCCTAAATAGACAGCTGAATTATTTTTTTCCTTTTCCAAATCGCTGATCAATTTTGCGCACAGTATTTTATCGGTGACCACCTTGCTGTAATTATGGCGATAAATCTGCAAATCAGCACTGCTGAAACTCCAAATCAATGCAATTGCCGGTGTAATAAAAGCTAAAAATTTCATTACAAAAACGCGGTTTTATACCGAACATAGCTTTTAAATGCCAGGAAAGCTTTCTCTGGGTTAGAAACCCTTATCCGTGAACTAAAAATATCATCAGACGATTTTGATTTAATTTTCTTAAACAAAGATAAATAATACTTGTATGCCAGATAAACCCCAAACATGGCGGAAGCCGGCAATTTCCTGATGCCGATTAAGGCTTCCTTGAATTCTTCTTCTATCTCCTTTTCAATTTCAGATTTCACCATATTGTCGAATGTCCGCATATCAACATTGGGAAAATAGGTTCTGCCCAAATCCTGATAATCAGATTTCATATCTCGCAGGAAATTTATTTTTTGAAATGCCGATCCCAACTTCATGGCATAAGGTTTCAACTCTTCATATTTCATTTTATTGCCTTCTGCAAAAACCTGCAGGCACATCAAACCCACTACTTCCGCAGAACCAAAAATATACTCATTATAGAGCTCGGAATTGTAATCGATCTTCTGCAAATCCATTTCCATGCTGTGCAGGAACTGATCAATCAATACTTTATCAATTTGGTATCGGTGCACTGTCTCTTGAAATGATTGCAGAATAGGGTTCAGAGAAATTCTTTCAGTGAGTGCAATTTCGGTCTCATTCTTCAGTCGCTTCAATAATTTCTCCTTGTCAAAATCATGAAAACTATCCACGATTTCATCTGCCAATCGCACATACCCGTAAATAGCGTAAACAGCATGGCGAATGGAGGGCTTTAAGGCTAAAATACCCAGCGAAAAACTGGTGCTGTATTTTTGAGTGGTGATCTTACTTACCGAGTAAGAAAGCTCGTCAAATAATTGCTTCATGGCTGATTTTTTTGATTTATATTTTACTTTTAAGAAAAGGCCAAAGCATTTACGAATTTAGTTCAATTTCAAATGCTCTGACCTCTTTTATTTCAATTTTATATCTGAACGAAATTAAGGGAGTAAAACCTTATCGATTACATGAACCACACCATTCTTCGCCATGATATTGAAAGCAGTAATATTAGCTGGACTTGCATTACCGTTTCCTTTAACCGTAGCGTTGGCTCCTAAACCTATTTTTATGGAACCACCGTTCGCCGTATTTAAAAGCTGTCCGTCAGACAAATCCGATGAGAATGCTCTGGCTGCTACAGCATGGTAGGTTAAAATGGCGGCTAATGTGTTTGGGTCAGCTGCCTGTATCGAGGCAATGGTAGGGAAACCTGCATCAATGAAAGCTTGATTGGTGGGAGCAAATACCGTAAAAGGTCCGGCTGAAGCCAATATCTGTGCTACATTGGTACTTCCTTCACTTGCGCGCAATACGGCTGCAACTAAGTAAGTCAAATTACTGTTTCCTTGAGCTACTTCTACAATGTTTCCACTTGGCGGTAGCAATACACGCTCCAAAGAATGGATCACCCCATTACTTGCAGCAATGTCTGCTTGAGTCACCTTCCAACCATTCACGAAAACACCCTTGCTGTTTTTGGTCACATAGATATTTTCACCACTTGCTGTTGCGACCGAGGCATTAGGACCTGCCGGAACATCTGCTGCCAAAACTTTTGCGCCTAAAGTATGATACAGCAAAATATTTTTGAGCTGGTCAGCAGACAAGCCCTGAATCACATTACTTGTAATTCCTGAAGCGATGAAAGCATCGTCATTGGGAGCAAATACGGTAAAAGGACCAGATCCACTTAAAGTTGCTGCCAGATTGGCTTTGACTACGGCAGACTTCAGCAAAGAGAAACTGTTATTGGAAGAAACAATATCAGTGATCGTGTTGGGCGGCATTGGGGTTTCCTCATTATTATCTCTGCATGAAGTGAACCCTAAAAACAATCCCAGGAACAACAATATCAGTTTACTTGATATTTTAGAAGACTTGTTATTTTTCATGATAGCAAAATTTTATATGTTAGAATTTATGTTTTTAGATATGGAGTTTTTGATCAACTTATGGACCCCTGCATTTCATCCTGTCAAAACCAACGACGGATTGATGATAAAGATTAAAATATTCACTCAGATTTTTCATCATTTTAAATTTTTGATCAGTTCATTGGCCACAATTTTACCGGAGACAATCGAAGGGGGAACTCCCGGTCCAGGAACCGTTAATTGCCCTGTATAAAAGAGATTTGGAACTTTTTTATTTCTTATTTTTGGTTTTAGAACTGCTGTTTGACTCAAGACATTGGCCAATCCGTAAGCGTTTCCGCCGTAGGCATTATAATCTGCAACAAAATCACTTACACAATAGCTTCTTTGATAGGCAATTTTGGAAGCAAGGTTTTCCACTCCGGTATGTCTCTCAATTCGCTCCAGCATTTCCAGAAGATATTTTTCACGGATCGTTTCATCATCGGCAATTCCAATTGCCAAAGGCATTAAAAGAAAAATATTTTCCTTCCCATCCGGTGCCACATTACGATCAGTTTTGGAAGGACAGCAACAATAAAACAGTGGATTTTCCGGCCATTTCTTTTCACCATAAATGCAGGCAATATGCTCATCCAGATCGTTTTCGAAAAACAGTGTATGGTGTTTGAGGCTGGGAATTTTTTCGTCTATCCCCAAATAAAAGAGGAGACTGGATGGCGCAAATGTTCTTTTTTCCCAGTAATCTTCCGTATAATTTCTGTATTCTTTCTGTAATAAAGTCTCTGTATGATGATAATCTGATGAAGCAATCACTGCATCAAACTGGATATCTTCACCGTTCACCGTTAAAGATTTAACCGCTCCATTCTCAATATTGATGCTTTCCACATTACTGCTGAAGTGGAAAGCAGCACCTTGCTCTTCAGCCACCTCCTTCATCGCTAAAACCAATTGGTAGAAACCACCCAAAGGATAATGAGTACCTAAAGCATAACCTCCGTAATTCATTAGACTGTACATAGCAGGAATATCCTTAGGTGAAGCCCCTAGAAAAATCACCGGAAACTCCATGAGCATCCTCAACTTATCATTTTTAAAATATCTGGAAACATAACTCCGAAAGTTGGTCAATAAATCTAATTTCAGGGCACTTAGTGCTATTTTCGGAGCCATAAATTCAAACCAATTATGGGAAGGCTTGGTCACAAAGTCCTTCATTCCCACTTCGTATTTGAATTTTGCAGCCTTCATGAACCGATCTAATTTTTCGCCTGCACCTTTCTCTAATTTTTCAAAGAGGGCTTGTAATTCTACATAACTTTCCGGCACCTCGACTTTGTCATCAGAAAAAATCATTTCAAACTGAGGGTTCAAAGACACCAACTGAAAAAAATCAGAGGTTTTCCCATTAAAATCAGCAAAGAAATCCTCCATCACATCCGGCATCCAATACCAACTTGGACCCATATCAAAAACAAAACCTTCAGCCGTGGTGAATTGCCTTGCTCTTCCTCCCGGTTGATCATGTTTTTCAAAAACATGCACCTCCAATCCTTGTCTGGCGGCATAAGCAGAAGCAGACAAACCAGAAAAACCGGAACCGATTACAGCTACTTTTTTCATTGCAAAATAGTGTTTAAAGCTTCGTTTAAAAGAAGTTCTGTTTTTTTATTCTTCTCATATATCTGCTGATGAAAATCATCAAGTTTTTGAAGCAGCCCAATCAGCTGCATCTTTTCGTTTCGAGATAAATTGCCGGCAACCACCGTTGTTGCTTGTCTGATTTTATCCATTTGCTTTTCTAAGGCAGCCAAACCTTTTTCAGAAACTGAAATCAACTTACTTCTTTTGTCTGCGGTAGATTCCCTCTGCTCAATCCAGCCTAATCCAATCAGCCGGTTAATAATCTGCATTCCGACCGGTTTTTCGTGGACATTCTTTTTGATCAGTTCCATCTTAGACATTTCACCAAAAGCATTCAGATTAATAAGGAAGATAAAATCATCCTGCGTGGAAAAATCCGATCCCAAAATGGCCGATTTTGAATAACTTTTTGCATACCTGTTTAAGTGAACAATTAAAGTATTGATAACACTTTCCGCACTTCTTCCCCTATCTTTACCTTCCCATTCAGGTTCTTGAGGAACAGCGTTAATACCATTTGAAATCCAGTTCTTAAACCCATCCACAGACACTTCATAGTTTTCTGTATCCTTATTTTCAACCTCAAATTGTTGAACCAAATCAATGACATCTTCAATTAAACGATAATTCATTTTGAACTATTTTAGGATACAAATATACTATTTATTTTGAACAATAGAATAAAAATAAACTATTTTTAAAAAAAATTAGCTTAATTTTGTACAGGATATTAGATTTAAAGCATGAGAAATACTCTTTTGGGATTGGTTTTCCTATTGTTTGGACCAAGCGTTTTTGCTCAAATTCAGGGCACCATCAATGGGGTGGTGAAAGATAAAAACACTGAAGAAATATTAGTTGGGGCAACTCTGACATTTAGCGGAAACAGCATTATCAATACGGTTTCTGATATAAATGGAAACTTCTCGGTTCAACTTCCGGTGGGAAAATACAATCTGGAAACTTCCTACCTTGGCTACACCCCTTTTATCCTTTACAATATTAATTTGAGTTCGGGTAACGCTCAGATTTTAGAAATAGAGATGGAACCGAAAAGCCAGGAATTACAGGAAGTGGTCATCAATACTGGAAAATCGGTTCGCGCGACCGACATGGTTACGCCTTTGGCTACACAAAAATTAACTGCGGAAGAAATCAAGGTAAATCCCGGAGGAAATTTTGACGTGTCAAAAGTGATCCAGGTTTTGCCGGGAGTAGCAGGAGGAACCACTCCAAATAGAAATGACATCATTGTACGTGGCGGCGGACCCAGCGAAAATGTATATTATCTAGATGGCATAGAAATTCCCGTTCTAAACCATTTCCAAACACAAGGAGCAAGTGGCGGAGCAACAGGAATTTTGAACGTATCGTTCATCCAGGATGTGCAGCTCACTTCATCGGCTTTTAATGCCAAATACGACAACGCTTTGGCCTCAACAATTGTCATCAAACAGAGAAACGGAAACCCAAATCATCTGAGTGGAAATCTGCGGTTGTCAGGAACAGAATTTGCCGCAATGCTGGAAGGTCCCTTAGGAAAAAACACCACCTTTATGGCATCCGCGAGACGGTCATACCTGCAGTTTCTGTTTAAGTTATTAGACTTACCCATAAGACCCGATTACCATGATTTTCAATACAAAGTAAACCACAAAATCAACAGCAAGACAGAACTCACCTTCATCGGAATCGGCGCAATTGACCATTTTGAATTGGCGGTACCCAAAAAGAGTGACGCGAATACCGCCTACATTAACCGGGCAAATCCATTAATCGATCAATGGAACTATACGGTGGGAACTACCATGAAAAGATTGGTAAATGACGGATATTTCACTGTTGCTCTTAGCAGAAACATGTTTTTTAATGGTGCAGACCGATATGAAAACAATGCATCGAAATCCGGTCACCCATTATACAGTCTGGAAAGTCATGAAACGGAAAACAAAATTCGCTTTGATATGAACAAATTCACCGATGGCTGGAAATACAGCTACGGTCTGGATGCCCAATATGCAAAGTATGATGCCGATATTTTCAACACTGTCAAAGAAGAAGTGAAAGATAACGACGGAAATACCATCAGTCCAGCAATTACTTTTTCAAGCAATTCCGCAATTGATTTTTTCAAATTGGGTGCTTATGGCCAGGTTGCCAAATACTTTTTCGACGATAAATTTTTGGTGTCCGGAGGTATTCGCGCAGACCTCAACACTTATACAAAATCCGGATTAGATTTATTAAGAACGCTTTCTCCGAGGGCTTCCTTATCTTATAGGATTAATAACGGATGGAACATTTCGGCATCAGTGGGCAGCTATTTTAAATTACCGGTTTATACAATGCTTGGATACAAAGACCGCAATGGAAATCTTGCCAATAAAGATTTGGAATATACCAATTCCATTCACTACACCTTGGGAACTGAATTTGTTCCCAGAAACGATTTGCGTTTTACCTTAGAAGCATTTTACAAAGATTATAGAAACTACCCAATATCATTAACCAGTGGAATCTCCTTTGCGAATATAGGCACGGATTATTCAGCAGTCGGCAGCGACACCTATACTTCAGCAGGACGGGGACGGGTTTATGGAATTGAAGCATATGGCCAACAAAAACTGATGAACAGACTTTTTTATGTAGCCAGTGCAACCATCTACAAATCAGAATTTTCGGGTGCAGACCATCAATTTAGACCTTCAACCTGGGATTATGGATTTATTGTTTCCGCTACTTTCGGATATCAGTTCAAAAAAAATTGGGACATCGGTTTGAAATACCGAATCGCAGGAGGACAACCTTATACTCCGTTTGATATGGCCGCATCTACCGCGACGTATTTAACCACCGGAACCGGAGTTTACGATTACGCGCAACTCAACAACAAACGGCTTCCTGTTTTCAACCAATTGGATTTGAGGGTTGACAAGAAGTTCAATTTCAAGAAGGTAAGTTTAGATGTATTTGCAGATTTTCAAAATATTCTCTCTTACAAAACCCCTTATCTGCCAAAATTCACTTTCCAAAGGACCGCGGACAATTCAGGTTTTATGACAACCGATGGAGAACCGATCAAATCTGATGGAAGCAATGCAATTCCGGTAATACTCGATCAAAAATCCGCCACCATTGTGCCATCCATTGGATTTATTTTTGAGTTTTAAAGAACTGCAGACACTCACAGAGCCTATTCAAAAGCAAAACTCCCCCAAAAGAGTTTTGCTTTTGAATATAAAATAAATCTTATCCATATTACTATTTCCGCTTCAGCTGACCGTAAGGAGTTTTTCAAATGTGCGCTTAGAGTGTTGAGCATGAAATCTTCCGCTAAGTTAAAATACTGATTCCTCCATTGAGGATTTTTGCAAAATCCCTCTCCCTGCAAAATCTGACATTCTTTTTCATAGCGACCAACTCTATTTCTTTGCTTTTTATTTATCAGATTATACGTTTAAGGCCTGATTAAATCGAACATTTCTAGAAAATAATTTGCCGCTGATTTTTCCCTTGTAGTTTTGGGTTAAATGTAGCGAAGTCCAGAAATAATTTTTCCGGGTTCGAAATCATTTCTAAAACTGAAAAAGATTTAACTAATAACATTTGTTAGACTAATCTAACTTAATTAGTTTTGCAATTGAAAATCCGGAGAAATAACATGAAACCAGCAATAATTACCCTTATTTTAGCAACTTACTCCGTATTTGTTCAAGGACAGGTGCCGGTAAATAGAAGTTCCGCAAAGGATTTCGACTTCCCGATAATCCCTACCGAAAATAATAATGAGATTACTCTCAACATGGGCAGCGAAAAAGACACCTTGAAAATCCAACGTGATGACGCTCAAGCCACTTCTCACCTGCGCTCCAATTTTTTAGGCTTGGAAGAAATCATCATTTCAGCATCAACCAGAGCATCTTTAGCCAGCGAAAACCCTATCGCATCAGCTTCTGTTTCTTCGAAACAAATCGAAAGAACCACCGAAAACAACATTATTGACACACTAGTCAAAAATATACCCGGACTAAAAGCCGTTAAAACAGGTCCCAATATTTCAAAGCCTTTCATCCGCGGTTTAGGCTATAATCGGGTACTGACCCTGTATGACGGAATTAGGCAAGAAGGGCAACAGTACGGAGATGAACACGGACTTGAAATTGATGATTACAATATAGAACGGGCCGAAGTCATCAAAGGTCCGGCAAGTCTTCTCTATGGTTCTGATGCTATTGCCGGGGTAATCAGCCTGTTTCCTTACATTCCTTCAGCCCATGACAGCAAACTGCATGGGAAATACCTGAATGAATATCAAACCAATAACAACTTAATAGGCAACAGCTTACGTTTAAATTATTCAAACAAGCGATTTCTTTTTGCCTTAAATAGTTCTTACCGAATAGCGAAAAACTATCGCAATCCCATTGACGGCAGGGTATACTTAACCAACTTCAAGGTAACCAACCTTTCTACTATTGCCGGGTACAAAACAGATAAAGGATTCACCTATTTAAATCTTACTTTGTATGATAATCATCAAGGCATTCCCGACGGCAGCAGAGACGCGCTCACCCGAAAATTCACCAAACAGACTTCAGAACAAGATCAGGATGATATTTTCAACCGACCAATTGTGTCGGAGCAGGAATTAAATTCTTATAAAATTCCAGATTTATCGCAGCACATCCAGCATTACAGAGCTTACCTGCACAGCTCTTACGAAATCGGAAATGGCGATGTGGACTTCTTATTCGGCGTACAACAAAATATCCGACGTGAATTTACACACCCCACAAACACAAAACAGGCAGGAATGTATATGCACCTAAATACCTTGAACTATGGGATTAGATACAATGCACCCAGGTTTGCCAATATTGAAACCTCCATCGGAATCAACGGAATGTTGCAAAATAATAAAAATAAAGATGCAACCGATTTCCCCATTCCAGACTACGATCTAATCGATGGCGGAATATATCTGTATGGAAAATGGAAAAAAAACAAATGGAGCATAAGCGGAGGAGTTCGTTATGATTTAAGACAGGTTCAGTGGAACGATTTTTATATTGCCGAAGATCCCATTACAGGATTTGAAAAACAATCCGATGCCAATAACCCCAATGCCGATTTGCAGTTTGAAGCCTTCCAAAAAACATATCGTGGGTTGAGCGGAAGCATTGGGACAACCTTTCAAGCCCATAAAAACTTCAGTTTGAAAGTGAACATTGGACGCGCTTATCGAGCACCAAACATTACTGAAATAGGAAGCAACGGACTGGATCCCGGAGCACATATTATTTATTTAGGCAACAGAACTTTCAGTCCGGAATTTTCTTTGCAAGAAGATTTTGGGGTGAACTGGAGATTCCGGAACATATCGGGAGAAATATCCGTTTTCAACAACAATATTCACAACTTTATGTACATGTCCACCATCGCAGATTCACAAGGAAATCCATTACTGGATGCGCAAGGCAACAGAACTTATCAATATGAACAATCGAAAGCCCAACTCTATGGCGGAGAATTTTGGTTCGCCCTACATCCCAGAAACTGGAAAGGTTTTCGGTGGGATAATAATTTAAGTGTGGTTTATGGCTATAACCGCCAATCAGAGTTAAAGGGAAAAGGAACCGAAGGTGAATATTTGCCGCTGATCCCGCCACTAACGATAAACAGCAGTCTTTTGCAGAGAATAGAGTCAAAATCAAAATGGCTAAATTCCATCACCCCGAAATTGGAAGTAGAACATTCTGCTCCGCAAAACAAATATTTTGGCATCAATGGTACCGAAACTGCGACACCTTCATACACCCTTTTCAATCTTGGTCTTACTGCCGAAATCAAGTTTACAGAAGACCACCTGATTCACTTTGTGTTTCAGGTGAATAATCTGTTTGACAAAGCCTACCAATCACATCTCAACCGCTTGAAATATTTTGAATACTACGAAAAAACGCCCAACGGAAGATATGGAATTTACAATATGGGGCGGAATTTTGCACTGAAAATAATCCTCCCTTTTTGACGAAAAGCAACAGGTGGTGCCTATTTTGAACCGGTATCGGAATCCTTTGAAAAAGTCATCGGGACCAGAAACCTACCCGTTCCGCATCATGATCCTAAATGTACTTCCCTCTCCCACTGTAGTTTGCGCTATTTTGATGTCTCCTCTGTGGTATTCCTTGATCACTCTTTTCGCCAGAGACAACCCAAGTCCCCATCCGCGATTTTTGGTAGAATACCCGGCTTTGAAAGCATTTCTCGCTTGCGAATTCGTCATTCCGGAACCGGAATCCTTAAAATCGATCAGCACATTTTTGTTCTTTTCGTAAAGTTCAATTTCCAGCCGGCCTTCACCTTTCATCGCATCCACCGCATTTTTCACAATGTTTTCAATAACCCAGCTCAAAAGGATCCGGTTGTGGGGAATCAGGATTTCGTGATTAGGAAGAACCAGCATGAATTTCACTTTTTTCGAAATTCTGGATTTCAGGTAATCGTAGTTTTGCTGCAAAGTCTCGTTCACATTCAGATCATTCAGCTCCGGAACCGAACCAATTTTAGAGAACCTTTCCGAAATGGTTTTCAAACGGTTGATATCCTTTTCAATCTCTTTCACACCCTCGCTGTTTTCGTTCTCCATCCGCAGAATTTCGATCCAGCCAATCATTGACGAGAGTGGAGTCCCAATTTGGTGCGCGGTTTCTTTCGCCAAACCAGCCCACACATAACCTTCGTCGGTCTTCTTAATGGTACGCAAAAACCACAGCGAAAAAAAGATATAGCCCAAAATAAAAAAGCCCAATAGATAAGGAAAATACCGTAAATTATTCAGCAACTTCGAGTTATCATAATAAACGTACTGTTTCTGGTTCTCAGAAATATCCAATTCAAAAGGCTTGTACCTGCTTCCCATGTCGGCAATCAACAGGGAAAGTTTTTGGGGGTCATTCACTATTTCTTCAGGAATATTTCTGTAAAAACCTTCATCAACAATGGCTTTGCGGTTTTGATCCACCACCAGAATCGGCAACTTGTCGTTTTCCTTAAAAATGGTGAACAAAAGGTTTTGGGTGTCGGAATCCAAAGTCTGGTTCGCTTGCTGGATTTTCATGGCTTGGGCAAAAACAATGATTCTGTTGGCTTCCCGCTGCCTCAACTCGTTGATTAATGCAACCGAATAAATGGCCACCCCAAAGACAATCGCAGAAAACAGTCCATAAACCACCCAAATATTGATTTTCGAAAAAAAGTTTTGTTTTCTCATCTTTATTTCAGCACGTTTAAAACTTTATACAGCGCGTCACTTAAGTTTGAACTTTGATAATTATTAATGATGATCGCAAAAACGTACTTTTTACCCTCTTTTGAAGTGTGGTATCCCGCAAAAGATTTCGTATCCTTCATGGTTCCGCTCTTCATTTTCATGCCGTTTCCCTGAACCGGAAAACCATCAAAAAATTCATTAAACCAAGGCTGTTTTCTGCTCCAAAGAAGTGATTGCACTTCTGCCCGTGCAGAAACGTAGTTCTGTGGTGAAAGTCCGCTCCCATCGGCAAAATTAATCATAGCGGGATTAATTCCTCTGGCCTTCCAAAATTCTTTCAGATAAGCTGTTCCGGCATCAAAGCTCGCTTCATTTTTCTTTTCTTTGCCTAAAGTCTTAATAAAGGTTTCCCCATAAAAATTCACACTTTTCCTTAAAAACCAAAAAACAATTTTATCTAAAGTTGGCGATTTATACTCAAGCAGAATATTGTTTTTCGGGGCAACCTGAATGGTTTCGCCATTAATCCTCTGCATCGAGCTGGAAGTAACTTTGCCCTTAAGATCAAGTCCGGATTCCTTCAGCCAATTTTTAATTTCATTTCCCAATGTCAAAGGCGGGTTCGGCATAGAACCTGAAACCGTGACCGATTTTGCAGGCAGTGTTCCGTTAATCATCGCCACCTCCGAAAAAGGTGCTGTGAAAACCAGGCTTTGATCGGAACTTCCGCCGGTTTTCACATCATTGATCCATTTCACATTCGGTAATTCCACATTCAGGTTTTTCATTTCCTTTCCATTCATGAAGATATCGAACTGGTTTTCGCGCCAGTTTATGCCCCAAACTCCTGCTCCGTAATAATTCCCCAAATCGTTCCACGGCCATCCTCCAGGAATCGTTTGGAAGTCGAAGTAAGAATCATCCAATACCAAATCGCCGGAAATTTTTGAAATTCCCTTCTGTTTCAAGGCATCCAACAGTTTTTGCTTAAAGTTTTCGGGTTTGTAACCTTCGTAGCGCCAACTTCCTAAAGTGGGATCTCCATTGGAGGTGACGAAGAGATTTCCGGAGAGATTTCCATCAGTGATATTTCCCGAATAGCTAGCCGTGGTCATGTATTGATAGTTGGTTCCCAAAGTTTCCAGAACAGCTGCCGCAGTGAAAATCTTCTGGGTAGAAGCACTTGACAAACCCTGATTTCCACGGTATTCATAGATGAAATGGCCATCTTCATCCGCAACATAGAAAGAAAGGTTTGCAGCATAAGCCGGTGCGGAGCTGAGTAGGTTCTTGGTAGCCGCATCCAGTTTCTGGGCAATATTTTGAGCCATAAAAAAGGGGGAACTCAGGATCAGTAATGGAATCAGCCTCATGTGGATTTTTAACTTCAAATATAGCGAATTTATCTATTTGTGGAATTGAGAAATAGGCCGCGCTCAATTTGCTTCAGATATAAAAGTTTTAAACCATAATTATTATTGAAAAATCTAATTAAAGATTTGGACAAAAAAAATAGGATTATCCATTATAATTTTATAAAATTTGTATTGGTGAATTAAAACGTGAAATTATGGCATCAATCATCACTGGCTTATTTAAAAGCCAAGATCAATCCCGGAAAATTTCCGAGGATTTAGCGCATGCAGGTTTCAAGGATTCTGACTTCATCCTGTATCTTCACGATCATAAAATACCAAAAGAGGTCAAAACATCTGTTTGGAATTATTTTTTCGGAGATCATACCGAAGTCGAAGAGGAACACCTTGTGATAAGTGTAAAGGTGAAAACTCCCGAACAAATCGAGAGTGTAGCAAAAATCTGGTCAGAAAACGGAGTCATCCAACAAAACTATTATGAAAACGTGAAATTCGAGGCAGCGAAATCCCTGGATTGTTTAAAAAGATTAGTTGCCTTGAGAGCAAGAGCACAAATCTATCAATCACCGGAAATCAAAATCCACGAAAACTCTGAAGGAATCTCTTCTGAAGTTACATTCTAATAAAATTGGATAACCCTAAAAAAGTAAAAAAAAATAACCTTGAGGAGAGGATTGATTGAATCCTCTCTTTTTTTGAGAAATCTGTTTGATTCCTCTTTAGAATAAAGATTTCACACCTGTTGAAAATCAATCATTGGAACACCCAAAGCAAGATGTTGCACATTCCGTTTTTCAACCAAATTTTTGGAGTTTTCAGACCCTCTTTTTTCAGAACTTTTCCGCATAAACCTTCTGAAAACCGCATTTTTTTCTTAATTTCGTGTATTAAATAAATTCTTAGATGGTTTATGATATAGATCAGGAAAACAAGGAAATTCTAGCCAGATACAAAGATTTGATTTCCAATACATACCGAACTTTGGATGAGAAACAGAACAGACTCATCCGGAAGGCTTTCGATATTGCTTTGGATGCTCACAAAGATCAGCGAAGAAAATCCGGCGAACCATATATTTACCACCCGATAGAAGTCGCGAAAATCGTTGCCAACGAAATCGGTTTAGGCGCGACCTCCATAGCTTGTGCACTTTTACATGACGTGGTGGAAGATTCGGATTATACTTATCAGGACATCACCAAGATTTTTGGAAAAAAGATTGCCGATATCGTCAATGGACTGACTAAGATTTCGGTGATGAACCATCAAAACATCTCCGTTCAGTCGGAAAATTACCGTAAACTTTTGCTCACGCTTTCGGAAGATTTCCGGGTGATTTTAATTAAAATTGCAGACCGGCTACACAATATGCGTACGCTGGAAAACATGCAGCCGGAAAAGCAAAAGAAAATCGCATCGGAAACGGTTTACATTTATGCGCCACTTGCCCACCGACTGGGACTGTATAACATCAAGTCAGAATTGGAAGACCTTTCCCTGAAATTCAACAATCCCGATGTATACTTCGATATTGCCGAAAAATTGGAACTTGCGAAAGAAAGCCGGGAAAAATACATCGAGGAATTCAAGAAAGAAGTTTCGGAACAGCTGATTGAGGAAGGTCTGAATTTTACCATAAAAGGCCGTGCAAAAGCAATTTCCTCCATTTACCGGAAAATGCTGAAACAAGGGGTTACTTTCGATGAAGTGTTTGACAATTATGCCATTCGGATCATCTACAAGTCTGATGCAAAAAACGAAAAATTTCTGGCCTGGAAGATCTATTCCATCGTTACAGACCTTTACCACAGCAATCCGCAGCGAATGCGCGACTGGATTTCCCAGCCAAGATCTACCGGTTATGAAAGCCTCCATTTGACGATTCTGGGACCCGATAAAAAATGGATTGAAGTGCAGATTCGCTCAGAAAGAATGGATGACATCGCCGAAAAAGGTGTTGCCGCCCATTACAAATACAAAGAAGGATTCCGCCACAGTCCCGATGAAAAGAATTTTGAAAGATGGGTGACTGAAATCCGTGAAGCGCTGGAAAGTCAGCAATCACTTTCCACGACTGACTTTCTTGATAACATCAAACTCAATCTCTATTCCAAAGAAGTTTTCGTCTTTACGCCGAAAGGCGAGATCAAAATACTTCCGGTAGGTTCTACCGCCCTGGATTTTGCATTTTCTGTGCACTCGGATCTGGGCACCAAATGTTTGGGGGCGAAAGTAAACGGAAAATTAGTCCCGATTTCATATGTGCTCCAAAATGGTGACCAAGTAGATATTCTTTCTTCCCAAAACCAAAAACCAAAAGCTGACTGGCTGGAATTCGTAGTGACCTCCAAAGCCAAAACAAAGATTAAAGCCATTCTGAATTCGGAAAAAAACCAACTGGTAGAGGAAGGCAAAGAAATTCTGCAAAGAAAAATGCGCCATGCCAAACTGAATTATGTGGATGAGGAAATCAACAAAATGCAGAAATTCTTCGGGTTGAAAACTTCGCAGGAAATGTTCCTGAAATTCCAAAACGGCACACTGGATACGGGAGACATTAAGAAATATACAGAAGGAAAAGGGATTTTCAGCAATATCCTTCAGCGTTTCCGAAAATCACCCACCAAGAGCGAATATTTTGGCTATTCTCCCGATACCAATCTGGACTTGATTGTTTTTGGAAAAGATGAACAGAAAATGAACTACAGCTTCGCAAAATGCTGCACCGTGATTCCAGGCGATAAGATCTTCGGATTCATTACCATTTCCGAAGGAATCAAGGTTCATAACGACAATTGTCCGAACGCGATCAATCTTCGGGCACAATACGATTACCGGGTTTTGCCCGCAAAATGGGTGAATGAAGAAAGTTTCAAAAACAGGATCCAGATCGAAATCGAAGGTCTGGACCGAATGGGAATGATCAACGACATCACCGCTGTAATCAGCAACAACATGAGCATGGACATGAAAAGCATGTCGATTGAATCCAACAACGGAATTTTTCTGGGAACCATTACCCTGGAAGTAAAGAACAAAAACCAACTGGAGGAAACTTTTAAGCAGCTCAAAAATATTAATGGCGTTTCCCGCGTGAAAAGGCTTTAGCTCTTATTCCTGCTCACGGAATCTGACCTCAAATAAAACTTTACTCCGAAGTAAAATCCACTTCCAAGGAAATTCGCAGCCAGTATGATTTACTGGAACGCATTCATTTTAAAATTAAGAAACATTGAACATTACCAGCTATTTTAAAAAATTCCTCCACAGTTCAGAGTCTTCAGGGATTATCCTCATTCTTTGCGTGGTAATTTCTTTACTGATCGCCAATTCTTCATTCGGCGAAACCTATCAAAATGTACTCGATCAAAAAATAGGCATTGACCTGTTTCACCTGAAATTTCCTTTGAGCATCTGGATCAACGACGGTTTGATGGCGATTTTCTTTTTGCTCGTGGGATTGGAGATCAAGCGGGAAATCGTGGAAGGCGAACTTTCAAGCTTCAAGAGTGCCTCGCTTCCGATTGTAGCGGCATTAGGCGGAATGATTGTTCCGGCTTTGATTTATTTCCTGTTTAATCACGGAACCCATTATGCAAAAGGTTGGGCAATCCCTATGGCGACGGATATTGCTTTTTCTTTGGCCATCATTTCAATGCTGGGAAAAAGGGTTCCGCTTTCGATAAAAATATTTTTGGCGGCACTCGCAATCGTGGATGATTTGGGGGCGATTTTGGTGATCGCAGTTTTCTACACCGATCAGATTCACTGGGATTATTTGGGATGGTCGGCTTTAATGGTTGCCATTTTATTCGCTTTTAATTTCTTCAATTTCAAAAAACATATTTTCTACATCATTCCGGGGATTTTTCTTTGGTATTATATGCATCATTCCGGGATTCACGCAACAATTGCCGGAGTCTTACTGGCTTTCACAATCCCGACCAATATTTCAAAGACCGAAAGCTCACCTTTGGAAAAACTGGAAAGAAAACTTCATCTTCCGGTGAACTTTCTCATCATGCCGGTTTTTGCGTTAGCCAATACCAATATCACCTTTAAAGACGGAATGGTGGACGGACTTTTCAGCAATTTTGGCTTCGGAATTATTCTGGGTCTGTTTTTAGGAAAAATTATAGGCATTAATTTATTTTCATGGATATTTATCAAGCTGAAAATAAGCTCATTACCCGATAAAAGTTCTTGGATCCAAATGATGGGAGCCGGACTTTTGGCTGGGATCGGATTTACGATGTCTATTTTCATCGCTCTGCTTTCATTCAGAGATCACCCAGAAATTCAGGACGAGGCGAAATTTGCAATTTTGGTCGCATCGATGATTTCGGGATTTTCGGGTTATTCGCTTTTGAGATATGTGGGGAAAAAGAAGGCAAAAATATACCATGAAAAATAAAAACCCTTTCTCATTGGGAAAATCGAAAGGGTTGAATGATAGTGTCTTTATTTTTTTACCACTTTGAAAGACCGGCTTTCTTTTGGGGTGACAATCCTTAAGATATAGATTCCCGTAGGTTGGCCTGAAATATCTATATTCACAGTGTTTTCCATCATTTTCAGTTTTTCAGTTTTCAGGGCTCTTCCGGAGGAATCCCAAAGCGAAACAGAAATTTCGTTCAGATTTTCTTTGGTCGTGATATTGATGATGCCGGCTGTAGGATTCGGATAAATTTTAACCATATGGGTATCAATTTCATTTACAGCCATTTGCGAACAATCAAGAATTCCACCAGGAGGCATATCAAAGTTCGCAGTTCCGTCTGTTCTGTCATCTGCGTTTCCCTGATTGGCATAATATCCTAAACCCCTCTTGCTAAAAGCTTTCCAGATTTCGCATTTATTTGCACCGTTATAAAGTAACTCATCTGCCTGCAAAATAGCGTCTCGCCCATCAACAAATCCCGGAGTGCAGGTTTGCAGCTTCAGACCTTCCATGACGAGTTGCAGGGCTTTATTGTTTCCACCGGCTCCGGTTTTTATATTGGGATCAAAACCATATTTATTGATCAGATTCCAATTCATTTCCCATAACATTGTTGCCCAAACATAACCCAATCTGTGCGGAGATTCTGTATTGTCATAAGTTTTAAGCGTATCGTAAGTTGCGGGATTTATAGCCATGTCTACAGAATAAGGAGTTGGTCTTATTCCGATATCGCCGGTATTTCTGAACGACACATAATTGCTCATTCCTCTTGGGTCCGCACTTTTATCTCCGGGCTTCATGGTAAAAAGCAATCCGAAAAAATCGCTCCAGCCTTCTCCCATCTGTTCTAAGTTGGTAAGGCACCAGTTGTCTGCCCCTCCTGTTAATCTTGACGAAACACCATGTCCAAATTCGTGAGAAATAATTCCGTTGTCTAAAGAAGAATCCCGTAGTTGAGGAATCGGCGTGTTTTCCGCCGGAATAGACCCGGAAAGTGTTCCCGTCTGTAGAGCAGAAATTATGGCGTCTCCGTTGGTTTTGGAAATCATTATTGACGGAATCGTTACATGACCAGAATTTACACCTCCCATTTCCATGGGTTCCCCTTCGATATTATTCACCACAATTACACCTTTTGCACCTGCATTTTGTGCATGGTAAACTTTTTGGATGAAACTGCATGTCCCACGTCTTATCAATGCGATTTTATTAAGAATTTCAGCGGGATTTATTGCCGCATCACAACCGTCATAACTGTCGTTTCCAATGGAATTGGTATCTTTCATAATGGCTAAATCAGCATACATGGGTGGATTCTGAATCATCGGACCGAAAACCGCTCCGCGTCCCTTGTATTTTCCCTTTAAACTTCCGTTGGTGTAAATCTCCAATAAGTCCATTGAAAGCGGAGCAGATGAACCGAAAGGAGTCCATAAAAACATCGACATCAATGCGGGATAACCGTCTATACCAAGTTCAAAACTTGCATTATTTAACTGACCGAGGGAAACCCCTGTTTGCGTCAATGATAAAACCAAATCGTTATCCACCCCTTCTCCGGTATAATTATAAACCTGGAAATTTCCCGCCGCTTCATCAAATCCGTAGAGGTAGAAAATGTCGTGCAGCACATTATTCATATAGAACAAATTGGTGGTAATCGCTTCTTTGTTTTCATAAGGATGAAGGTTTAAATCCAGTGGGAAATCAAAATTGAAGTCAGCCCCACCTTCTATAAAATGTTCAAATTCAGGCCAATATCCGTTGTGGTAATCCGTATATTTCTGACTGTCGTGGTCGTACATCGTATAAGTATTATTTCCGGCACTAAAGGAATATTCGTTCACAAGATCATTTTCAGAATGCCATCCGAAAGGTGACGCTTCGGCATCGGCGGGATCCACCACAATACTTCGGCTTCCGGAAATAGGTGATTCCACAGGAAGCGCATAAACACTGTACTTCACCGTTCCGGTTTTGGCTTGATTTTCTGCCACTTCAATTTCCCTATTTTCTGCATTCAGTAATTCTGTTCTGATTTTCCGATCGGGATTTGAGAAGCTGTAGCTGTCAAAATCACAGGATAGGGTTGTATTCATTTTTTTTAAGACTTCTCCGCTGGATGCATCAGCGATTACAAGAAAAGTTTGCGCCCCTTTTTCAGTATTAACGCGGATGACGGTTTGGTAACTCAAAACCAGTTCGTCATTTTTTGTAAGAAAATAAACCTGTTCCGGAGCAGGCGTTTTCATTTTTTTATTTGCCTGTTTCCCGTTGTTTTCCATATGAATTAAGGGATAACCAAGGTTTTGGGCAGCTTTTTCTTCGATTTGGTTTTCAGGAATTTCGATTTTGTTTTTTGACTTAATTTGGTTCAAATCCCGAATCAGCGTAGAAGCGACCGATTTGAGTTCGCCGTTTTTCAAAGCCACCGAGACCGAGCTGTTGAAAATGGGGATTCCGTTTAGGGTCTGCCTGTAGTAAATGTGGGTAATCTCAGAATTTACGGACTTGTGCGCATCCGTTACTTTCAGATTTTCAACATCAGAAAATTTGATTTTCTTGTCAGATTTTTGCAAAAAATTATAAATTTCCGAGGCTGTTGCGGTTTTTAACCTTTGCGGTGTTTGGGAAGTGAATTTTGAAATTCCCATAACCAATACTATTACGAAGATAAATTGTTTTTTCATTTTGATGTTTTTTTAGGGTTAATTCCGGAGCGAAGTAAGAAAATCCATTAGAAAAAACAGCTAAATAAAACATGACAAAAAAGTGACAATGTCATTTGCCGCTATTTAAAATGCAATAAATCAATGAATTATAAATTATTAAACGTATCAGATCTTTATTCTGTTCAGAATATCCTGCGGAGATTCATCCCTTGAAAAACCGAATTTTTCGCGCAGGCGTTTCCAGGTAACGTGAACGGTATTGGGCGAAACACCGAGAATATCAGCCATTTCCCTGCTGGAAAACCCTATTTTCACCAACATCAGGTAACGCAGTTCGGCGGCAGTGATTTTGGGATACTCAGTTTTGATGACAGAGATGAAATCCGGGTAGATCTTTTCAAAGCGCGACAAAAACTTTTTCCAGTCTTCATCAGTGAGGATCACGCTTTGCCTTATTTCGGTTAAAGTTTCTTGTATGGCGCTTTTTTTCTCGTCCTGAAAGTAATTATGCTGCCGCAGTTCATCTGATATTTTGTTAATCAGCGTGTTTTTTTCGTTCAGACTGCTTACGAATTGCTTCATTTCCATTTTTGCCTGATCGAGTTCGGATTCCATTTTTTCTTGTTCCATTTCCATGATCTGCCGATGGGCTACATAGATTTCCTTTTCTTTGCGTTTCTTCATCCGCGTGTAATAAAAAAGCGAAAATCCTGCTGCGGCAACCATGAAAAATAGAAACAATAGCATACCGTAACGGAGTTTCAGCTGTGCTTGTTTTTTTTCGTTCTGCATTTTTTCCGCAGCTTCCTTCTTATCAAAAAAATACTGCGATTCTTTCCTGGCGATTTCAGCTTTGATTTGCTGCCCCGTCATCTCATCTTTAATTTTCGTCAGCATTTGAAATAAAGAATAGGCCTTTTTAAAGTCTCCCAACTTTTCATAGCCGGAAACCATCAGTTCCAGAATATAGGTTTTTTGCGGGGTGTCTCCCAATTCTTCGGCAATCTGCCATGCTTTTGCCTCATAATCCAGCGAGGTTTGGTAACGTTTTTCGGAAAGGATGCCGATTTTTTTCAAAACTTTGTCCGGCGCATTTTGAATGAGTCCGCCCATATCTTTAAAATACAGCATTTCAATGTACCGATCCTTATTTTTCTTCAACAGCGCATAGCATTTCTGGTGGTATTCCAAAGCCGTTTCATAATTTGAAAGCAGCTGATATTCGCAAGCCACATTTGCATAATCCACAGCCAACCTTCTATCGTCATTGAGTTCCTTCTGCATGATAATGGATTCCTCATATTGCTTCAGGGACTCTTTGTATTTTCCCATCATCATCAAAATATTGCCTTTCCAGGAAAAAGCATAACCGGTATTCTTTTTATCCCCTATTTCATTTCCAATCTCTATGATTTGGTCTGCACGGTTCAATGCCTTTTCAAATTCCCCAAGATGGTAATAAAGTTCGCCGGACTTTTTAAGCAGATCTATTTTCCCCCGCTTATTACCGGTTCGCTCACAGATATCCAATGCTTTTTGGTAATATTCAAACGCTTTTGGGAAATCCAACATCTGATAGAAAACCCTTCCGTATTCTCCATAAAGTGCCGCCAAAAGTTCCTGGTCATTGATTCTGAATGCAATAGAAATCGCCTTTTGGTAATATTCTCCGCTTTTCGAAAAGTCCAGGTAATCACCGTATAATTTAGCAATATTACCGAGAACCTTTGCCGAACATTCTTCATTTTTTTTCAGTTTGCAAAAAGCGAGTTCCCTTTGATATTTAGCCAAAATTGTCGCAGAATCCTTCTGTGCAGAATATATTCCCACATGTAGAACCCATATCAGAAAGGTGCATAAAACCCGAAATTTAATCAAAGGAAAATAAGTATAGTTAATTTAATAGCTCATTTTGATGTTCCATATCCATTTCCTCCGCCATCATCTTTTCAACCCGCACTTTTTTGATGGCGATATTGAGTTCATTACCCAAAAGAATCAGGATGATATTGATATTCACCCACACCATCACTAAAATAATAGATCCAATAGATCCGTAAAGCACATTATATTTAGCAAAATCTTTCACATAGATGGCAAATAAATAAGTAACGACCACAAACAGCACAGTCGTTAAAATAGCTCCGGGAAGCGCCTGTTTGAAGGTGGTGATTTTTAGGCAGCCTACCCAATAAAACAGGGCCAAAAGAATCAGATAAAAAATCGGAAAAGAGATAAACCCGATGATCCGTGACATATTTTTGACCAACCAGGAAATATTGATTTCCGGGGTGAAAAGTTTCAAGACGACCTCACTGTAGTAAACCCCCAAAAGCGATGCGATAATCAGCACCACGAAAGCAATGGTAATGCCGAAAGCCACAAGATATTCTTTCACCACTCCCCTTTGCAGATTGGTATTGATATTAAACCCATTAATCAGCGAATGCGTACCGTTCACCGCGAAAATCATCGCAAAAACAATGGTGAGATTGCTGATGTTTTTCATATTGGGGATGATGAAATTGTTGATATACCCAGAAACATCTTTCTGAATATGCGCCGGGAAAATATTCGGCATTAAAACTTCGAAAATGTAAAACTGAAGTTTGTCGTAATGGGGTAAAAGTGGTAAAAGGGAGAGCAGAAAAAGGATAAAAGGAAACAGACTCAGAAAGAAACTCCAGGAAATACTCGCGGCCATTCTTCCAATCTGCATTTTGAAAACTCCCTGACCATAAACCTCGAACATTTTCCATAATGAAATCCCCAAAAACGGGATATGGATCTGATCCAGAAAATTGCGGAACTTAATCAGGAATTGTGGAGTTTTTATGCCCATTCATCTATATTTGCAAAACAAAGATAAGAAATGAGAATCAATTTGATCTGCATCGGAAAGACGGATGACAAAGAAATTTCAGGGTTAATTAAATATTATCAAAACCGTCTTCCCAAACATTGGAACTTTGAAATCACTGAAATTCCGGATGTAAAAAATGCCAAAAACCTCTCCCCTGAACTTCTGAAAAAAGAAGAGGGAAAACTGTTTCTCAACCACTGCGAAAATTCTGATTACCTCATCCTTCTGGATGAAAAAGGAAAGCAATTTACAAGCAGGGAATTTGCCTCAAAAATTGAAGGCTGGATGAACTCTTCCCTTAAAAAAGTCTCTTTCTTCATCGGGGGTGCATACGGTTTTTCAGAGGAAGTCTATCAAAGAGCAAACGAGAAAATGTCTTTGTCTAAAATGACTTTCACCCATCAAATGATCAGGCTGTTTTTTGTGGAACAGATTTACCGCGCAGATCAGATTCTTCAGGGAAAACCCTATCATAACGACTAAAAGAGCCCGGTAATAAGCAATATTAGAAAAAATTTTCGCTTTTGTCTGAAAGTTTGACTGAATTTCCGAATTTTCTTACGCCTTCCCGCACCGGTCTCCCCGCTTTTCCTTATTTTTGAACAATGGATTTATCTTTACGAACAGTCACCGTGATGCGCTACATCCTGCCTTTGCGAGAAGGCGGAAGTTTGCCGGCTTTGGCAGAAGCAGATGATGATTTCAAGTATGTCCTGAAATTCCGCGGCGGTGGTCATGGCGTGAAAATGTTGATTTCTGAATTGCTCGGCGGCAAAATTGCTCAGGTTTTGGGCCTGCAAATTCCGGAACTGGTTTTTGCCAATCTGGATGTAGATTTTGGCAGAACCGAAGCTGATGAAGAAATCCAGGATTTGCTGAAATTTTCAGAAGGACTGAATTTGGGACTCCATTTTCTTTCAGGAGCGATTGCTTATGATCCCTCGGTGAAAATCGATCCGCTTCTGGCTTCGAAAATTGTCTGGCTGGATGCGTTTATTACCAATATCGACCGGACTTTCAAAAATACGAATCTGCTGATGTGGCACAAGGAATTGTGGGTGATTGACAACGGCGCCTCTTTTTATTTCCACCATTCCTGGGAGAATTTTGAGAAACATGCGTTAAGTCCTTTTGCCTACATCAAACAACATGTACTACTGAAACAGGCGACCATGCTCGAAGAAGCCGATGAATGGGCAAAAACGGTTTTGAATGACTCCATTTTCAGGGAAATCGTGGAGCTGATTCCATTGGAGTGGCTCCACTGGAAAGATACCGAAATGTCTCCGGATGAAATCAGGGAAGTGTATTTCAACTTTATGAAAACCAGGCTGGAAAATTCCGTTAACTTTGTAAACGAAGCACAACATGCAAGAGGCTAAAATCTACGAATACGCAGTAATACGGCTCGTTCCGAAAGTTGAGAGAGAAGAGTTTTTCAACATCGGGCTCGTTATGTTTTCTAAGAAAGCAAAATACATCCGGGTGGAATTTCATCTTTGTCCGAAAAAATTTGCATTGATGCATTCCAAACTCGATTACGAAGATGTGCGGCATAATCTGGAAAATTTCAAAGCGGTTGCCCATGGAGAAAAATCCGGGGGAGAAATCGCAGCCCTCGATATTCCGGAAAGATTCCGCTGGCTGACTGCGGTGAGAAGTTCAGTAGTTCAGACTTCGAGGCCGCATCCCGGGAAAACGGTGGATCTGGATGGTACTTTTGAGAGGTTGTTTGAGGAGTTGGTGAAATAATTACTCTTCTTTTGTCCTGAGACAAAATAACCAGAAAAATAAGGCCTCTTTATTTTCCTATTTCGTACTTCCTAAATTTTCGTCAGCTTCGCAAACTTCAAAATCAGATTCTTCTCGCCTTCATGCTGGAAAACCACTTTTGCCTTGATGTTTTTCGGGTCGGTTCCATCTAAAAAGGTCACTTCACCGATTCCAAAACGGTCATGCCGAACTTTGTCGCCCACTTCTATATCTTCCGAACTTTGTCCGCTCGGATTGATGATTTTTGCGGTGGAAATGGGTTTCAGGTTTTTCGGTAAAGATTTAGGTTCCCGATTTTCGTCACGACTCAACTTTTTCTTTGGATCCTGCTTTTTGAAAAATCTGGGCTCACTTGGAGCATCGTCAAAAATGTTGGATTTCAGTCCGGAATGGTTCACAAAACGGCTCTCAACTGCAGGATTGATGAATTCGATAAATTGGGTATCCACTTCGCTTAAAAATCTTGAAGGTTCCGCATCCGTGATTTTTCCCCACTGAAATCTGGAGACCGCATACGTGAAAAAAACCTGCTTTTCAGCTCTGGTCAAAGCCACGTAGAATAATCTTCGTTCCTCTTCCAATTCTTCACGGGTGGATGAACTCATAAAACTTGGGAACAGATTCTCCTCCAATCCCACCAAATGGACGATCGGGAACTCCAAACCTTTGGAAAGGTGGATCGTCATTAATGAAACTTTGTCTGTGCCGTCGTCTTCCTTATCTTTTTGGGTATCCGCAGAAAGCGCGATGTTTTCAAGGAAATTTGCAAGACTGGGATTTCCGTCTTCCAGCTGTTGTTGTTCTTCGATGAAACCCTGCATGGAGTTCAGCAATTCCTGCACGTTTTCCACACGGGAAATTCCTTCGGGAGTTTGATCGTCTTTCAAAAACTTAATTAATCCGCTTCTTTTGGCGACTTCCATGGCGACATTGTACACATTTTCAGTTTTTAATAAAACTTGAAAAGCTTTAATCATCGACCAAAAATCCGAGAGTTTGGTTAAAACTCCATTGTTCAAACCCAGTTGAGGCGCATAAAAACCGAGATTATCCAAAACCTGCGATGGCGAAATATTCTGTGAATCCGCAAAAACAATGAGTTTGTTCTGGGTGGTTTCGCCAATTCCACGGGCGGGATAATTGATGACCCGGAACAATGCTTCGCTGTCATTTTCATTGACCAAAAGCCGCAGATAAGCCATCAAATCCTTCACCTCTTTCCTTTGGTAGAAGGACAATCCGCCATAAACACGGTAGGGAATATTTTTTTTTCGAAGCGCATCTTCAAAAGCACGGGTTTGCGAATTGGTTCGGTACAAAATGGAAAAATCGTTGAATTTTCTTTGTTGTGAATGATGAAGTTCCCAAATATTTCCGGCTACAAAATTCGCCTCGTCCGCATCGGAAAGTGCGCGGTACACTTTGATTTTTTCGCCTTCCTCATTGTCTGAAAAAACATTCTTTTTGAATTGCTGCACGTTCTTAGAAATCACCACATTGGCCGCATTCACGATGTTTTGAGTGGACCGGTAATTCTGTTCGAGCGACACGGTTTTTGCATCAGGATAATCTTTTTTAAAGTTGAGGATATTGTAAATATTCGCTCCACGGAATGAGTAGATCGACTGTGCATCATCTCCCACCACACAAATATTTTCAAATTTGGAAGCCAAGGCTTTTACAATCAGATATTGCGAGTGATTGGTATCTTGGTACTCATCCACCAAAATGTATCGGAAACGGTCTTGATATTTCGCCAAAACCTCGGGAAACCGAGTCAGTAATTCATTGGTTCTCAATAACAGGTCATCAAAATCCATCGCGCCATTTCGGTAGCAAACCTCCACATATTTTTGGTAGATCAAACCGATGTGTTTCATGTTTGTCCTTTCATCTGCCTCGATTAATTCAGGATTGTTGAAATATGCCTTTACGGTAATCAGGTTATTTTTATAGGACGAAATCCTTGCCTGAACTTTCTTTGGCTTGTATAAGTCTGAATCAATATGGAGTTCTTTGAGGACTTTCTTGATGACATTCAGAGAATCCTGGGAATCGTAAATCGTAAAATTCGAAGGAAATCCCAGATAATGCGCCTCACTTCTCAAAATCCTGGCAAAAACCGAGTGAAAAGTCCCCATCCAGAGTGACCTGGCTTCGCTCTCTCCCACTACTTTTGCGATACGCTCCTTCATTTCTTTCGCCGCTTTGTTGGTAAAGGTCAGTGCAAGAATATTGAAAGGATCGACCAGGTTGGTAATCAAATGAGCAATCCGCATCGTGAGAACGCGCGTTTTTCCCGAACCTGCACCTGCGAGAACCATCAGTGGGCCTTCAAGTGTGGTTACGGCATCGTATTGAGCTTCATTTAAACCTTTCAAATAATCGATCATCGCAAAAAAATTGAGTGCCAAATTTAGGGAAATAAATTCCCGATGTCAAATTAAAGACAAAATACAAAAACTTTCAATGTGATCAAGACCTTGATTTTGCTTTGGTAAAAATCATTCCGTAAACCGCTGAAGGGTACCGAGGAAGTCTTCAATCTCGAAAGGTTTGGCTAGAAATGCGTTTGCACCTGATTCGATGGCTGTTTTTTCTAATTCATGACTTGCGGACATGATGATGATCGGAACATTTTTGGTGGGTTCCAGTTTTTTCAGGCGTTTGCAGATTTCTCTGCCATCTTCGTCCGGGAGCCACATATCAAGTAGGATCGCATCTGGAACACTTCGGTTTTCGACCCATTTGAAGACCTGTGAGCCGCTTTCAAAAGCCACTACTTCAAACCCCTCAAAATCCAGCAAAACCTGAAGCGAGTTCAAAATAGCGACATCGTCATCAACAATTAATATTTTCTTAGAATTCATGACCTATCATTCTAATTGACGTCCATCGGCAAATAAAAGCAGAATGTAGAGCCTTTCCCTAATTCGCTTTCCACCCAAATCTTTCCTCCGGAACGCTTGATGATTTCTGATGAAATATACAGACCGAGACCCAGACCAGTAAAAGTGTGCTCAGAATCGTGGGTCACTCGGTAGTATTGCTCAAAAATTTTCTCCCTTTTTTCGACAGGAATACCGATTCCAAAATCCTTCACACTGAACTTCACTCTGTTTTCTGAAATTTCCGAGGAAACGATGACTTCACTTGCTTCCGGCGAATACTTGATGGCGTTGCTGATGAAATTATTCATCACCTGACTGATCCTGTTTTGATCTGCAAAGATTATTCCGGGGTTATTAGATTCAATGATGATTGTGTGTTTGGTGGCGAGTTGCTGTTCAGCTACCACCTCTTTCACCAATTGGGAAAAGTCGAAACTGCTTTTTTCAAGCTGTATTTTGCCGCTGTTTATTCTGGTCACATCCAGCAAATCGTTGATCAGTGACGTGAGTTTGATCACCTGCTCGTCCATTTTTCGCGCGAAATTGGCGTTCTTTTCATCTCCTGCCTTTTTCAGCGAACGCTCCAACATCTGTGCATAAAGTTTGATACTGGTCAAAGGCGTTTTCAGTTCATGACTTGCCATTCCCAGAAAGGTATCTTTTTGGGCTTGCAGCTTCTTGAATTCATTGATATCGGTACTACTGCCGATCCATTGCTTGATCTTCCCGTCATCATCCAAATCAGGAACTGACCGCGTAAGAACCCAGAAAAATTCGCCGGATTGCTGATTCATAATACGGTGCTCCATTTCAAAATCAGATTTAGCAAGCATCGCTTTTTTCCAAACCAATTTCAGTTTGGGCAGATCGTCTTTGTGAACAATTGAAACCAATCCGTTGTTTTTCTTAAAGTCATTGGCATTTCCAATATATTCGCAGAATCGCTCATTAAAATAGGTGAATTTTCCATCAGGACACATGGTCCATACAATTTGCGGCATGGCCTCGGAAAGGTTCTTATATTTCGCTTCAGAGCGCTTCAACATTTGCGTATTTTCTATTAAAATCTGGCGAAATTTCACCATCTCGGTAATATCCACTGCCATATTTAAAATCGCGTAAATTTCACCTTTCGCATTTCGGATGGGTTTGTAGGAATAATTGAAATAAAAAGTCTGCAAAACGCCATCTACAATCAAATCTGCTCTGGCTTCGGAAGATTGATGAGAAATTCCTGTGGTGTAGACTTTCTTCAAAATATCCATAAACGGCTGACCTTCCAGTTCTGGCAGTGCTTCACCCAGCCTTTTCCCTATGACCGATTGGTCTTTTCCCCAGGTTTGAAGCATCTTTTCATTAGCAAGTTCTATCACCATATCCTCGCCTCGGTAAATGGCAGTGGCATAATCAGCATTCAGCAGCAGTTCCTTGAATCTGAATTCACTTTCAGCCAGTTCTCTTTCGGAAACAACATGCGCAGTGACTTCTGTGGCAACCACACTTACTCCAATGATCGCATCATCATTGTCATAAACCGGGGAATACACAAAATCAAAGAAAAACTCACCCAATTCTCCTTTCCGTTCAAGGAAACAGGAGACTTTGTAACCACGAAAAGGTTTGCCAGTCTCAAAAACGCCCCGCAAAATTTCTGGAAATGCCTGATCCTTGATTTCTGGAAGTCCCTCAACCAGTGGAAGTCCCAGCACGGATTTGTCTTTTCCCCAAATTTCAAGCATCTGCGTGTTGGCAGTCTCAATAATAAATTCGCTCCCAATAAGCAGAGCCAATGCGACCGGAGTTTGGGAAAATAAATTGATAAGAGCTTCAGGATTAATTTTTTCGTAGTACTGTTTCTCCATGGTCTGCAAGTCAAAATACCAAAATTTTGATTTGATAAATGTAAAATTTTAAATTGATAAACGAAAGAAAAATGTTGCGAATCCCTACAACATATTAACAATAAATATAATTTCCACAATAATATATCCCTTTTATAATTAAATAAACTACAATAATCACCATCTATTTCATTTTAACCAAAAACAAACCTCAGTCAGAAAAATCAATCTGGTGAAAAGATTTCGGGTTTTCGGAAATGCTTTATTCGCATCGGAGTATAGGTGTGCAGTGCAATTTTCAACCATAATGCTGAAATTACCCAGCCTGCTTTCAGGAAAAGATCACGCTAAACTGTTGTGTGAGATTTCTGGCAAATGATTCAGAAATCGCTTGCCAAATTTTGATGTTCCTGCACCTACGCGGAAAAAATTTTAAAGCAACCATTTTTGATATTGGATTCATAAAGAATAATTTTATAGATACAAGGTGTTTTCCTTCTATTTTTATGGTGCACCAATACATTTTTCAAAAAAATAACTTATATTTGCAACCTAAATTTAAGAACGAGAAATGAGCACAATATTTACGTTATTCATGGTTTTGATCATGATTTTGAGCATCCTTCTAGTCATCGTGGTTATGGCGCAAAACCCTAAAGGCGGAGGACTTTCCGGCACTTTTGGGGGAGCTTCTCCGGCACAATTTGGAGTACAGCGAACCAATGACTTCATGGAGAGAGCCACTTGGACATTAGGAATCTCAATCGTTGTTCTCATCTTCTTAAGCGTAGTTTTAACGGCAAAACCAAGCCAAAACACGCAGACAACTCCAGTTAGAAAAGAGGCTCCAGCTCCGCAAACCGCTCCGGCTACAAACAACCCAGCTCCTGCTCCTGCTGGAAACTAATCAAAGCACAACAAAACAGATAGAAAAGCGGCCAGGATTTTTTTCCGGGTCGTTTTTTTTTGGATTTATTTTAGGTCGGATTACCTCATTGAATCTACTTCACTTATCAACCACTTTAGGTGATGAAGCCGAAATAACCCATCCACCTCACTTTTCATTCCTGCCGGCGAATTATTTCATCCATTTTCTGTTCCTAAAAACAGTTCAGTCTCTGCGATGGCGTTTCCATTTTTTGCCAATTCTGTCAAACGCAGATAGCAGATTTCTCTAAGCAAATTACTTTTTTTACCGCAAAAAAAAACAGCCCTGAAAAAAGCTGTTCTACTCACCTATGATTTTGAAAACTATTCTGAATCCTTGTCTTCCTTTTTGCCACCAAAGAAAAACTTGATGATTATCGGTGCCGTAGTGATAATTACAATGACTAAGATAATCAATTCCAAATGTGATTTCAGGTCAATCCCAAACTGATCGATGAAGAGTTTGTCCAGATAATGTCCCGCAAAAACCAGTATAAACGACCACAAAACCGCACCAACGACATTATCCACAAAAAATTCCTTTTTGTCCATTTTCACGATTCCTGCAACAATGGGAGTAAAAGTTCTCACAATGGGAAGAAATCTTGCCATGATCACCGCTAAACGACCGTGTTGCTCAAAGAAATCATGAGCCTGGAAAAGATACTTCTTTTTGAACAAAAAAGTATCTTCTTTTTTATAAAGTGCAGGTCCTGCTTTGTACCCAAACCAATAGCCAACCTCATTTCCAATGATTGCAGCGACCGCTATCGCAGTGGCCAGGATGGTGGTATCCAGCAAATCGCTCCCGGTTCCCCCGAAAGTTTCCTTCATAATTTCGACTGCATAAATCCCCGATACAAAAAGCAAACTGTCGCCAGGAAGAAAAAACCCCACGAACAATCCTGTTTCTGCGAAGATAATAAATAAGATGAGCCAAAAACCGCCCATCTTAATGTAAAATTCAGGATTCAGCAAATCCTTCCAACTCTCAAAATGTTCCATATTGGCAAAGATAATGAAACGGCGTTTTCCCGGGGAATAAGTTTTTGTTAAAGTTTCGTAAATTTTTCAGTTTACAAATCGAAATCATCATCTGAAACAGCAGTTCCGTCTGCCATCAAGAATGCCTTCAGGAATGGAGTCAAATCACCGTTCATCACTCCTTCCACATCTGAAGTCTCATAGCCGGAACGCACGTCTTTTACCAGTTTGTATGGATGCATCACATAATTCCGAATCTGGCTTCCCCATTCGATTTTCATTTTTCCCGCTTCAATTTCGTTTCTCGCCTTCATTCGTTCTTCCAGTTCCATTTCATAAAGCCTGGACCGCAAAAGCTGCATTGCCTTTTCCTTGTTTTGCAGCTGGGAGCGGCTTTCTGAGTTTTCGATGATGATTCCGGTTGGTGCGTGGCGAAGTCTCACCGCAGTTTCCACTTTGTTTACGTTTTGACCGCCTGCACCGGAACTTCGCATGGTTTCAAAGGAAATATCTGCAGGATTGATATTGATTTCAATGGTGTCATCAACCAATGGATAAACATAAACCGAAACAAAGCTGGTATGGCGTTTTGCATTGGAATCAAAAGGAGAAATCCTCACCAATCGATGAACCCCATTTTCTCCGCGAAGATAACCAAAAGCGAACTCGCCGTCGATTTCCAGGGTTACCGTTTTTACTCCGGCCACATCGCCTTCCTGAAAATTAAGTTCACGGATTTTGTAGCCCTGATTTTCAGCCCACATCGTGTACATTCTCATCAACATCGATGCCCAGTCGCAGCTTTCGGTTCCACCAGCTCCTGCCGTGATTTGCAGTACTGCCGAAAGTTCATCTCCCTCATTGGAAAGCATATTCTTGAATTCCAGATTTTCAATCTTTTCCAGGAGAACCGGAAATGCCTCATCCAGTTCTTTTTCTGAATCCGCATCTTCTTTCGCAAAATCAATAAGTACCTGAATATCTTCAAATCTGGAATAAATTTCCTCATAATCATCTACCCACTTTTTCTTGGATCGAAGCTGCTTCATGAACAACTCCGCTTCTTTCGGATGATCCCAAAAATCTGGAGCCACGGTTTTCTCTTCATCATTGATGATTTCAAGTTTCTTTTTCTCAATCTGCAAATACTTATAAAGTTCCCCTATTCGGGACTGCACATCTTTAAGCTGGTCGCTGTTTATCATACTGCAAAAATACTGATTTCTTGGCTTTTTCAGAAAAACTAATTTCCATATTCTTCACCTCATCATTTTCCCAGAAAAGAAATTGCTCATCCTACCTGATCTCAATAGCGATAATCACTTCCTTTCAACCACAGTATTTTTATACAAAGTTTTTCCGCATGAAAAATATTGAAACCGTACACCATTAAAAATGACTTAAATCAAGATTCGCAGAAAATGAGTCGGCTTAATTATTATCTTTGAAAAAAATAAATTATGAACTTAAAAAACCTCAATTATCCTTTAGATTTTAAATTTAAAATCACCACGCTTGCAAGCGATTTCAATATTACGGACCGGCACAGAAATGATGTAGCCTATGTGCGGCAAAAAATGTTCAAGCTGAAAGAAGATGTAGTGGTTTTTAATGATGAAAGGAAATCGCAGGAATTATACAGAATCAAGGCGGATCGCTGGTTGGATTTTAATGCCAGTTACTCCATGACCGATCTTTCCAGCCAAAAAACCTTCGGAAGACTTGCCAGAAAAGGAATGCGCTCGATTTGGAAATCGCGATACGACATCATCGACGAACACGAAAATCCAAAATTTCAGATTAATGAAGATAACGGATGGATAAAAGTCTGGGATAACCTGATTGGCGAAATACCCATCATCGGCATGTTCACCGGCTATTTCCTAAATCCTTCTTACACCGTGAAAGATGCCGCAGGAAAGGAATATTTTAGGCTCAAAAAAATGCCTTCGCTATTTGGCAGAAGGTTTCAGCTTGACCGCTTGATTGACATTGACGACGAAGACGAATCGCTGGTCATTTTATCTTTCCTAATGATGGTTCTGCTTGAAAGAGCAAGGGGTTAAAAACCATTTTAGCAAAATTCCGTGCTTCCATTTTTTTGGAGGCACTTTTTATTTGTAAATTTGAGCTAAATAAAATCTTTATGAACCTCACACAATTAGAACCCCAACTCATCTGGAAAAATTTTGAGGCACTGAACGCCGTTCCGAGACCTTCCAAAAAAGAAGGAAAAGTCATTGAATTCATCAGGAATTTCGGTGAAAAACTCGGTTTGGAAACCAGAGTTGACGAAGTTGGAAACGTAATTATCAAAAAACCGGCAACTCCCGGAATGGAAAACAGAAAATCCATCGTGATCCAGTCTCACCTCGATATGGTTTGCCAAAAAAACAGCGACGTGAATTTCGATTTTGAAACCCAGGGAATCCAAATGGAAGTCGATGGCGATTGGGTAAAGGCAAAAGGAACCACTTTGGGAGCAGATAACGGAATTGGTGTCGCCTCGATCATGTCGGTTTTGGAAAGCAGCGATATTCCGCATCCTGCTCTGGAAGCACTTTTCACCATCGATGAAGAAACCGGAATGACCGGCGCAATGGGATTGAAACCGGGTGAACTTCATGGTGAAATACTGCTCAATCTGGATACAGAAGAAGACGACGAAATCGATATCGGTTGTGCAGGCGGAATTGACGTGACTGCAACCCAGAAATATCCATTGGTAGATAGCAAAGGAATGACCGTGAAAATCGAGATCAAAGGATTGCAGGGAGGACATTCCGGAATGGACATCCACAAAGGTTTCGGAAATGCGAATGTGATTTTGGGAAGACTGCTTTTCACCGGGGTTTACGATCAAAATATCCAGTTGATTTCCATGGACGGTGGCGGATTGAGAAACGCGATTCCAAGAGAAGCGAATGCTGTTTTATCGGTAAGAAATTCGGTAGAATTCATCGAGAATGCCAGCAATTTGAAAGCATCTATTTTGGAAGAATTTGCAAACATTGAAAAAGATTTACAGATCAATATCGAAACCTTTTCCACGGAGGAAAAAGCGATTTCGGAGGAAGATTCCAGGAAGATTATTTTGGCTTTAAAGTCGGCGCACAACGGAGTTTACAGAATGTCGCCGGATGTTGCCGATTTGGTGGAAACATCGAATAACGTGGCGAGAGTGGAACTGCAGCAAGGCGAACTGAAGATCATGAACCTTTCCCGTTCATCCGTAGAATCTACCAAATTTGCCGTTGCCGAACAATTGAAATCTGTTTTCGAACTGGCCGGAATGAACGTAGAATTCAACGGTTCTTATCCGGGCTGGAAACCGAAACCGGGTTCAGAAATCGTGCAGTTGATGGAAAAAATCTATGAGAAAAAGTTCGGCTCAAAACCGCACGTAGTCGCCTGTCACGCTGGATTGGAATGTGGAATCATAGGTGCCAATTACCCGCAAATGGAAATGGTGAGTTTCGGACCTACCATTCGCGGCGCCCATTCGCCGGATGAAAAAGCGAACATTCCTTCTGTGCAGAAGTTTTGGGGATTTTTGAAAGAAATCCTTTCAGATATCCCAGTGAAAAATCAATAATGAAGAATTAATTATGAAAATGAGCGGTTTTATTTCGCTCATTTTTATTTATAAAATGCAAGCAATGGATACTCAAGATTTACTTTCAATTTTAAGGATGCGTTTCGAGAAACATAAAACCCGGCACCCAAACCTAAAATGGGAAAATGTGGTGAAAAAACTCGAAGCCAATCCCACTAAACGAGCTTCACTTCAAAAAATGGAGGAATCCGGCGGCGAACCGGACGTGGTGGATTTCGACAAAAAATCGGGAACATTTATCTTCTTCGACTGTTCGCCGGAAAGTCCGAAAGAAAGACGAAGTTGGTGCTACGACAAAGAAGCACTGGACAAACGGAAGGAAAACAAACCGAAAAACAACGCAATGGATGTGGCAAAATCTATGGGAATCGAAATCTTGGATGAAACCGATTACCGTTTTCTGCAAACCTTAGGTGCGTTCGACCAAAAAACTTCAAGTTGGCTGAAAACCCCGGAAAATATCAGAAAACTGGGTGGTGCTGTTTTTGGAGATTTCCGATATGGAACAGTTTTCGTCTATCACAACGGTGCAGATTCTTATTATGCTTCGAGAGGATTTCGGGGGAAGTTGAGTGTATGATTTTGTTTGAGGTTTGAAGTCTTGTTTTGTGTCAAATTACAGGTGTGCATGGCGACAGGTAGGTTTCAGGTTTTAACCATCCTGTCTTTCGAAACTCAAAGTCTAGGAACTCGAAATGCTCCCCTCCAAAAGTGGAAAATCTCCTTCTTAGAAAATTTAGTGAATTCAATCAAAGAAATTCAAAGCCATTTGAATTCACGCTACATTCTATAATTCTTAGGGATACGGGGCAATCTCCACCTCCAATCCGTCAATTTCTGGAGTGATGGCGATTTGGCAACCTAAGCGGGAATTGTCTTTGACGTAGAATGCCTCGCTCAGCATCGCGTCTTCTTCCGCTCCCATTTCTGTGAGTTTTTCATCGCCATTCTTGATGTAAACCTGGCAAGATGCGCACATCGCCATTCCGCCGCAAACTCCGATGGTTCCTTCTTCCGCCAGTTCGTAGGAACGGATGACTTCCATCAGATTCATCGACATATCGGTGGGTGCGACTACTTTGTGGGTTTCGCCGTTTCGGTCGGTTATTTTTAAAGTGATATCTAAAGACATGAGTAGTGAATGATAAGTGATAAACTTTCAGCAATTGGGCGGAAGCAAGTCGCCAACTGCGATATGCTTCTTAATCGATTTTCATGACCACGGCTTTTTCTGCTTCTTTTCGGCTGCCGTCGAAACCGTCAACTCCGCTTACGGTGGTGTATTTCAGGACATATTTTTTTCCGGGATTCAGCATGTTGTACACACTTTGACACATCAGAGTCGCTTCATGGAAACCGCACAAAATCAGTTTAAGTTTCCCGGGATATGTGTTGACATCGCCAATCGCATAAACTCCGGGAATATTCGTCTGATAATCCAAAGCATTGTTCACTACGATCGCATTTTTTTCGATGTCCAATCCCCAGTTTGCGATATCCCCCAATTTTGGAGTCAGTCCGAAAAGTGGAATGAAAAAATCAGTTTCCAAATCGAAAACGTCGCCTTCTTTTTCCACGGTAATTGCAGAAAGTTTTTCCCCACCTTTCAAACCGGTCACTTCGGCGGGAGTGATTAAATTGATTTTACCCAGGTTTTTCAGTTCCCGAACTTTCTCTACCGAATCCAACGCGCCACGGAATTCGTTTCTTCTGTGAATCAGAGTCACCTCATCGGCAATATTGGCAAGAAAAATGCTCCAATCCAGAGCAGAATCTCCTCCTCCTGCGATAACCACTTTCTTTCCCCGGAAATGTTCAGGTTCTTTGATGAAGTATTCCACACCTTTCTCCTCGAAATCTCCCAGATTTTCAATCGTCGGTTTTCTGGGTTCGAAGGTTCCCAGTCCACCTGCAATTGCCACTGCTTTTGCATGATGAACAGTTCCTTTGTTGGTAACCACTTCAAAGGTTCCGTCTTCCAGTTTGGTCAAAGTCTGAGCTGTTTCTCCCAAAGTAAACCCCGGCTGAAACTGCTTGATCTGCTCCATTAAATTATCTACCAATTCTCCTGCATTAATCGATGGGTAACCCGGAATATCAAAAATTGGTTTTTTAGGGTAAAGTTCAGTTAATTGTCCTCCTGGTTGAGGAAGTGCGTCAATCAGGTGGCATTTCATTTTGAGCAAACCAGCTTCAAAAACTGCAAAAAGTCCGGTTGGTCCGGCTCCGATGATCAATATATCGGTGGTAATCATTGATAGATCTTTAGAAAAATTTAGAATTGCAAATTTAGTAAAAATAAAGGAACAGCGAAGTGCATAGCTCTAAGAATTCCGATCAGTATTATCTATCAAACCGATGTTTTATATTTGTGGCAAATTTTTTGCAAAACAGTAACCATGAAAAAATTTTTTAGTTTATTGACGCTGCTTTCATTCGCATTGGGATTCACGCAGAAACTCAGCAATATTCAATCCGGTGAAGAATTAAATTACCGGATTCATTACGGAATACTGAATGCAGGAACCGCATCTTTGACCACTTTGCAGACCACTTACAAAGGACAGCCTCACTTTTATGTGAAAGGTTATGGCAGAAGCACCGGTGCAGTGCGGGCTTTCTTTAAGGTGGAAGATATTTATGAAAGTTATATCAACATCAACACGGGATTGCCCAGTTTCTATGTGAGGAACGTGCGTGAAGGCGGATATACCCAACATTTGGAGACGGTTTTCAACCATTCTAATCAAACCTTAACTCTAACCGATAAAGAAACCAATACCACCAGAAATCTCAATTCCGTAAAAGGGGTTCAGGACATGCTCTCTGCGTTTTACTACCTCAGAAGTTTAGACAGTTTGGATTTGAAGATTGGGAGTGTGAAAAAACTCAATGTATGGATTGATAATGAGCTGTTCCCATTCCAGTTAAGAGTTGCCGGCGTGGAAAACGTGAAAACCAAATTCGGGCATATCTCTTGTTTGAAAATCGTTCCACAGGTCATTAGCGGTCGGGTTTTTAAAGACAAAGAAGGCGTGACTTTATGGGTAACCAACGACCGAAATTACATCCCGGTTTTGGTGCAGGCACAATTGGCAGTAGGTTCCTTGAAGGCAAGCATTGATTCTTTCAAAAACGTGAAATATCCACTTAATTTTTACTGACAATAAGTCATCTGATGATACAAAAATCGACTCCGGTCGATTTTTTTTTGTTGGGGAATGTAACAATCCTTACCGGTTGATTGTCTTATCCCAAAGTAAAAAACTTAATGAAGACAATACTTGCCGGCACTATCTTGCTACTTTCAACCCAACAAATCATCGCTCAGAAAGCTGATAATGAAAACATTATCAGAAAAAACCTCACGGTCATCAGAACGAATTCCGCTCCCAAAATCGATGGGATTTTAGATGATGAGGTCTGGCAAAATGCTCCTGTCGCACAGGATTTTGTGGAAAGAAATCCAAATAACGGAATTCCCGAACCTGGCGATTTCAAGTCAATTGTTAAAGTTTTGTACGACGATACCGGCCTCTATATCGCTGCAAAAATGTTTGATCCACATCCTGAAAACATCAAAAGACAACTTACGGAGCGAGATTACACTGGAAATGCCGATATTTTCGGAATCACCATCAATGGTTACAACGACCATCAACAATCGGTTCTGTTCATGATTCAGGCATCAGGAGTTCAGGCTGATGCGAAAATAATGACCAATGCCAACGATGACTTCACCTGGAACGCAGTATGGAATTCCGCAGTGAAAATAGATGAAGATGGATGGAATGTGGAAGTGAAAATTCCATTCTCTGAACTGAGATTCCCCAAAAAAGACGTTCAGAAATGGGGTATCAATTTCACACGGGTCATCGCAAAAACCAACCAGAATCTCACCTGGAACCATGTGGATAACAAAAAAGCTTCCTATTTGATGTATGATGGAGTTTTGGAGGGAATTGAAAACATCAAACCGCCGGTGCGACTGTCTTTTACCCCTTATATTTCGAGTTACCTCAATCATTTCGATGGTAAAAATGCTTCAAGTTTCAACGGAGGAATGGATTTAAAATATGGAATTAACGATGCTTTTACCCTGGATATGACCTTGATTCCAGATTTCGGACAAACCAGTTTTGACCCCGCCGTTCTCAACCTGACTCCTTTCGAACAGCAATATTCCGAGCAACGTTCATTCTTTATGGAAGGAACCGAACTTTTTAACAAGGGAGGCCTATTCTATTCCCGAAGAATCGGCGGGTTTCCCTCCAAATACCCGGAAACGGAAGAAGACGAAAAAGTGACGGAATATCCTGCAAAAGTGAAATTGTTTAATGCTTTCAAAATTTCCGGAAGAACCAACAAAGGACTCGGAATTGGCTTTTTCAACGGAGTTACAGAACAGATGGAAGCCAAAATCCTGAATGAAGCCACCGGCGAAACCCGGAACGAAGTGGTGGAACCCTGGTCAAATTATAATGTTTTGGTTTTGGACCAAAGGTTTAATGGAAATTCCTCGGTCACACTCGTGAATACGAATGCAATGCGTGATGGAAGTTTTCGGGACGCAAACGCAACCGGTTTTCTTTGGGACATTAACAATAAAAAAAATACCTACAACTATTTCGGGAGCCTTAAAGGAAGCTGGGTGATGGACAACGGAACCAAATTCGGTTCCAAAGGACAGGCAGGCTTCGCGAAAACCTCCGGAAAAAACCGGTTTAATCTGAACGGAGTTTATGCCACCAAAAATTGGGACATCAACGATGTGGGGTTTTCCACTACCACCAATTTCGCAAATTACAACGCATGGTATGGGTACCGGATTTTGCAACCCACAGAAAAATTCAACAATATTTACCTGAATTTCAACCTTAATTATTTCCACAGACTGGAGCCGTTCCTCTACACCAATTTTGTATTCAACCAGAACAGTCAGTTCACCGATAAAAATTTCCGAAGCATCGGCGGCGGAATTGAAACTGCTCCTTTTGGCGAAAATGACATCTATGAACCCAGAGTGAACGGAAGATTCCTAAAAGTTCCCGCCTACTTTGATTCCTGGATCTGGGTGGAAAGTGACAGCCGAAAAAAGCTACAGTTCAACGTGAGCCTGGATTACTATGCTTATAACGAAAAAGGCCGGAATAAAGTAATACCGCAATTATACTTAAGATACCGGTTTTCGGATAAACTCAACGCAATCTGGAGATTCAACACTACTTTAAGCAATAATGAAATTGGTTTTGCAGGAAAAGACGACGAGAATATCTATATGGGGAAAAGGCAGCGGAACACTTATGAAAACAGCCTGACTTCGCAATACACCTTCAATGATAAGATGTCGCTTTCCTTGGCTTTCAGACATTATTTTTCAGATGTTACCTATAATGGATTTTCCACCTTGAATCAAGACGGAACTTTATCAGACACAACGCTTTTTAACAAAAATCTAAACGGGACCTACAATTCCTGGAATTTGGATTTGCGTTATTCATGGTGGTTTGCTCCCGGAAGTCAGCTGACATTAATGTATCAGAATGCGGTAATGAACTATTTGGAGGTTTCCAGAATGAGATTCAATGAGAATTTCAGCACCCTTTTCAACGAACCGATGGCGAATAATTTTTCGCTGAAATTGACTTACTATATTGATTACAATCAGGCGAAAAAGTGGGTGAAAAAATAGCTGAATACTTTAGAATTGAGTGCGGCGGTACTAATTCTTTCGAAATGAATTTTTCAACTGCACCGAGCGGTACAGTGAAAACTGCTGCAATCCGGGAAATTCAATATCACAAGCTCCTAAACTGCTCCAACATCCGCTTATCGTTCTCGAAAAACATGCGGATATCGCTCATTTGGTAAAGCAGCATCACGATACGCTCGATTCCCATTCCGAACGCATAACCGGAATATTTGTCAGCATCGATGTTCACATTTTTCAAAACAGCGGGATCCACCATTCCGCAACCCATGATTTCCAGCCAGCCGGTTCCTTTGGTGATTCGGTAGTCGGTTTCAGAATTGAGTCCCCAATACACGTCAACTTCCGCACTGGGTTCGGTGAAAGGGAAATAAGACGGGCGCATCCTGATTTTAGATTTTCCGAAAAGTTCGGTGGTGAAGAATTGGATCGTCTGCTTCAAATCTGCAAAACTCACATTTTCGTCAATATAAAGTCCTTCGATTTGATGGAAAATACAATGGGAACGCGAAGAAATCGCCTCATTACGGAAAACCCTTCCCGGAGAAAGAATTCTGATTGGAGGTTGATTTTCTTCCATATATCGGATTTGAACAGATGAAGTATGCGTTCTCAATAGGACATCCGGATTGGTTTCAATGAAAAAAGTATCCTGCATATCTCTTGCCGGATGATATTCCGGAAGGTTTAGTGCGGTGAAATTATGCCAGTCGTCCTCGATTTCGGGACCGTCTGAAACGGCGAAACCGATGGATTTAAAGATGTCGGTGATTCTGTTTTTCACCAGACTGATAGGATGTCTTGTTCCCAGTTCCAAAGGAAATCCAGGTCTCGTCAGATCTTCTTTTTCCAGAATAATGTTAGAAGAAATTGCATTCTTCAGTCCATCCAGTTTGGATTCTACCGCTTGTTTCAGGGTGTTGATCTTTTGCCCGAATTCCTTTTTCTGTTCATTGGGAACCTCCTTGAACTTGGCGAAAATATCGTTCAATATCCCCTTTTTTCCGTTGAATTTAATACGGAACTGCTCAATTTCATCTTTGTTTGTAGAGGTAAAGTGTGCTACCTCCACCAACAATTCATCGATCTTTTCTATCATTGTCTTTAATAATTGAGTGGCAAAAATACGATTTTTCGGTGGAAAATTTGGGGAAATAATGATCAGGAAATTTTTGATCCGAAGCCAAAAAAAACTGTGAATCTGCAGCAAGAATTTTTAACCCAGAAACTTCAAAAACTTCTCCAGCGCATATTTTCGGTGGCTGATCTTATTTTTCTCTTCCGCGCTCATTTCCGCGAAAGTGATTTCAAAGCCATCGGGAATAAAAATAGGGTCATAACCGAAACCTTTTTCACCTCTCCTATTTTCAGTAAGGTTTCCGTAAACGCGGCCTTCAAAGTAATGTTCGCCATTTTCATCAACCAGGCACATTACCGTTACAAAATAGGCTTTGCGGTTTTCTTCGCCTTTCATTTCCTCCAGCACTTTGGCAATATTCTTCCCGAAATCGTGATTTCCGGCGTACCGCGCAGAAATTATTCCGGGTCTTCCGTCAAGTGTTTCCACTACCAGTCCCGAATCATCTCCAAGCGAAGGTTTTCCCGTTTTCCGGAAACAATATTCTGCTTTGATCAATGCATTTTCGTGAAAAGTTGCACCATCTTCAATAATTTCATCCAATAATCCGTAATCGGTGAGTGAGGTGACTTTGAATCCGTCTCCTAAAATCTGCTGGATTTCTTCTTTTTTGTGTTGGTTGTGGGTTGCGACAAGGATTTCTTTCATAATTAATAAGTAATGAACAGTAGATATTATGGATTATCCGAATACTGGATCCGATATTTCTTCATAAATAAAAAGTAAAACACTGAGAACAAAACGATTCCGATTCCCAGAACCACATATTCCGAAACTTGAAGTGATTTCGAGAAACTTTCCGTATTTCCATAAAAAATCAAAAGTGCAGAACAGAGATTGTTAAAAGCATGCAGCAGAATAGGCATGAGCAAAGATCTGGTTTTGTAATAAACAAGGCCCAAAACGCCACCGAGCAAAACCCCACCCACAAATTGCCAGGGATTGGCATGAACCAAACCGAAAATGATGGAGGAAACAAGAATCGCTTTGAGCGGTGAAACTCCCTTATTGATCAATCCTCCCTGAATAATCCCACGGAAAACGATTTCCTCAAAAAGGGGTGCCATGATGACGGCAAGTAGAATTAAAGTAGGACGGTCATTGGTCATCTGCCTCATCAAGTCGGAAAAAAACTGATAATACCTGCCAAAAAAAGGTCCGGTTACCGGAATCTGGGCGGTAATGAATTCCGCGACAAACATCATTCCAAGCATCATCGGAAAAATCAGGAGATAGGTGGCAACATTCATCGGCGAAAGATTGAAATTCAGCTTCCTTCCGGTTTGCGGTCGGTAAATCAAATAATCAAAAGCGAAAATGGCGCCCAGAAATCCCGCAGCATTAGCAATAATCATGTAAAAATCCGTGTATTGTAGGTTATCTTTCAGAACAAACATGGAAAAAATATTCACAATGGCCATGATGGAAGTTCCCACAATCATTCCCGCAACCAGTGCGAATGCTCCTTTCCAACCAAAAGTGAATTTTTTACGGACAGGGTTTTCGTACATTGAATTTTTCGTTTCGACAAATATAATCTAAATTACCTGCAAATGAGAAATCGGTAAAATTGCTGCAAAAGAGATATTTTCGGTAAGTTTTCAAATCTCACAAAAAATAGCGATTTTCGCAGGAAGAAGAATAATCTTTATGGAGATCACAGGAGAACGGCACGTTTTGACCGGGGATTTTAGTAATCTTGCCGAATATTACAACCATTTGATGCATCTCGCCACTTATCAGTATGCCGAAAAATTCATCGCCGGCAAAAAAGTGCTCGATTTTGGATGCGGTTCCGGATATGGTTCATCGCTGCTGTCGAAAGCGGCGCAATCCGTTATTGGAGCAGATATCAGCATTGAAGCTGTTGATTTTGCTAATGAAAAATATGCCGCAAAAAATCTCAGTTTCAGGACCATCAATAAAATTGGCGGTGAAAAATTTGATGCTATTACTTCCTTCCAGGTGATAGAGCATGTTTCCAATTACCAGGAATATGTAAAGACTTTAAAAAAGCTTTTAAAACCGGACGGAATCCTTCTGATTTCCACGCCCGACCGTGAAAACCGACTCTACTCTTTTCAGCAACCCTGGAATATTTTTCACCTAAAGGAATATTCAGGTAAAAGTCTGAAAAATGCGCTCACCAAAGAGTTCAAACAGGTGAAAATCCTAAAAATGACGGCTGAAAAAGATTTGGTGATGAGTGAGATTTCCAGGACTTTAAAACAAAAAAAGATTACCCTGCCTTCCACTTTGCCTTTTTATCCCAATTTCTTAAGGGTATTTCTGCTAAAACTTCAGTCCAATATTTTTGAAAAGGTGAAAAGGGCTGTTTCAAAATCTCCAAAATCCACCGGGATTTCGCAAAATTCCACTCCGGATTTCATCCAAAAATATTCAGTAAACAATATAAAATTTGAAGAAAACCCCGAACTTTCAACAGACTTATTGGCAATCTGTTCGCACAATTAATTCCGGCATTATTTTCAAATAACGTTAAAAATGACGACTTTTGCACCCTGAAAATATTAAGAAATGTCATTAGCACAGGAAATTGCAAAACGTAAAACCTTCGGGATTATCGCTCACCCGGATGCGGGGAAAACAACCTTAACTGAAAAACTGCTCCTTTTCGGAGGTGCAATTCAGGAAGCGGGTGCAGTAAAATCCAACAAAATCAAAAAAGGCGCAACTTCCGACTTCATGGAAATCGAGCGACAGAGAGGGATTTCTGTGGCGACTTCCGTTTTGGCATTTGAATACAAAGGAAGAAAAATCAATATTTTGGATACTCCAGGTCACAAGGATTTTGCGGAAGACACCTACCGGACTTTAACCGCGGTGGATTCTGTAATCGTGGTTGTGGATGTGGCAAAAGGTGTGGAGGAACAAACCGAAAAACTTGTTCAGGTATGCAGAATGAGGAATATCCCGATGATTGTATTCATCAATAAGCTTGACCGCGAAGGAAAGGATGCTTTCGATCTGTTGGACGAGGTGGAACAGAAATTGGGATTGACTGTAGTTCCTCTTTCGTTGCCAATCGGTATGGGAAGCGATTTTCAGGGAATTTACAATATCTGGGAAGACAATATCCAACTCTTTTTGGAAGAAAAAAAACAGAAGGTCGGAGAATCGGTAAAGTTTGACAACATTAACGATCCAAAAATTGACGAAGCCATCGGAAAAAAAGCCGCGGAAACTTTGAGGGAAGAATTGGAACTCATTCAATCCGTTTATCCGGAATTCAACCGCGAAGATTATATGAATGGGGATCAGCAACCGGTTTTCTTTGGTTCTGCCTTAAATAATTTTGGAGTCCGCGAATTGCTTGATGCATTTATTGAAATTGCACCGATGCCGCAACCGAAAGAAACCGAGCAGCGAATCGTGAAACCCGAAGAGAAAGATTTCACCGGATTCATCTTTAAAATCCATGCCAATATGGATCCCAAACACCGAGACAGATTGGCTTTCGTGAAAATTGTCTCAGGAACTTTTAAGAAGAACGAAAACTATCTTTTGGTGAGAGAAGGCAAAAAAATGAAATTTTCTTCACCCAATGCTTTTTTCGCAGACAAGAAAGAAATTGTGGATGAAAGTTTCCCCGGTGATATCGTGGGACTGCACGATACCGGAAATTTCAGGATTGGCGATACTTTGACGGCAGGTGAAAAAATTCAGTTCAAAGGAATTCCAAGTTTCTCACCGGAACATTTCAGGTACATTAACAATGAGGATCCGCTGAAAGCGAAACAGCTCGCAAAAGGAATCGATCAGCTGATGGATGAAGGTGTGGCACAACTTTTCACACTGGATATGAACGGAAGAAAAATCATCGGAACGGTGGGTGCGCTTCAGTTTGAGGTGATCCAGTACCGGCTGGAACATGAATACGGCGCAAAATGTACCTACGAACCGCTTTCCATCCACAAAGCATGCTGGATTGAGGCGGATGAAAAATCTGATGAATTCAGAGAATTCGCCCGTTTGAAGCAGAGATTCATGGCAAAGGACAAATACGGACAGGCGGTTTTCCTCGCAGATTCTGCATTCACGATCCACATGACTCAGGAAAAATTCCCGAATGTGAAGCTGCATTTCATCAGTGAGTTTAAGCATTTCAGAGCGTAAGGAGACAGTGAGATCGGAATAGCTACGGTGAGATCTCAAAAAGAAATAGTAATCTCACCCAACAAAAAAGCCGCTCCTTTTCGGGCGGCTTCTTCAATATTTTTAAGAAAATATTAGTTCTTGATTACTTTTCTGCTTACTGTTGCAGTTCCATCACTTACAGTAACGATATAGTTTCCTTTCGCCATATTTGAAGTGTTGATAGACTCACCGTCATTTACTCTGTTTGAGCTGATCAATCTTCCGTCAACCGAATAAATGTTAACCGTTGCTCTGGCAGGAAGGGTCAATCTCAATTCATTTCCAACTACCGTGTTCATTTTTACCGCTTTGTCGAAAGTGTTAACATCGGTAACCGCAAGTGTTCCGGCATAAAGACTTACGTCGTCCAAATAAATCGGATCTGTTGCAATACTGTTCTGTGCATAAACTCTATAGTCAAATCGCAGGAAAGCAGTTGTTGCAGGAGAAGTAGCAGTTGCAGTCACAAATACCCACTGCGGTGAATCCGTAGTGTAAGTAGTCGGCTGGAAAGGTGCTCCACCAGCTCCTGGAGTAATGTTTGCCGATGCAGTTCTAAACTGAATCCAGTGTCTTCCTCTTGAATTCGCAACATTGTCCAAAACCCAGTAGCTGACAGTATAAGTCGCATTTTCTGCCGCAGCCACATCCACTGCACCAATATTGGCATTTGTGGTCGCTGAAACCGGGATCAGCTTCATTGATTTAGTTCCTGAATGTACTATGGTAGTTTCCATGGACCCACCATTCATCGCTGACCAACCATCTGGCTTTACTAATGGATCTGTCCAGGTTTCAAATCCTGGATTAACTAATAGATTCTGTGCAGACATCAATGCTACCGCAGAAATTCCTAAAATGGTAAAGATTTTTTTCATTGTAATAAGATTTAATTTACTCTTTTAATTCTTCTGCAAAATTACAAAAAAATACTTCCTAAAAAGGAAGTATTCAAAATTTAACAATTTATTAAAAAATCCTGACGAAAATATCCGGGTTCCTCAATTTTCTCTAAAAAGAAAATTAAAATAACCTTTAAAAGGAATCATTAAGCATAATTAACCTTGCCTCTGTAATAAATTCCTTATTTTTGCAGTATTAAAATTTATAAAAATGACAAAAACACTACAAATTTTTAGCAGAATGATGTTGCCATGCGCCATCGCAGCATCTGCATTCTACAGTGCACAAACCACATTCTCCCAGGATTTCTCGTCTTCTACCACGGTGTCTGATTATGTGACAAATCCTGCAGCAGGAACAACTGATAAGTTTGACGCAATCAGTACAAGTGGGGCCGGACTTACATGGAGTGCGGCAGCGAATAATTTGAAAGCAACCAGAACTGGTAATGCAGGAGCATTTACAAGATTAAAAGCATTGGGAACTACTCCCGGAGCTATTTCTGTGGTTTTCGACCTTTCTGTTTCTTCTACCGCTGCGCAAACAAATGCCGGAGGATTCTTCATTGGTGATGCAGTGGGAACTGCAAACTCTACTCCAGCAAACGCAAACGTAAATTCAAAAATTGGGGTAAACTTCACTACTACTGATGGAAACTTTTCCTTGAGAAATATTGCTGGAGGTACAAACAGTTCGACACTCTCCGGTGTGCAAAAAATCACTTGGGTTGTAAATTCCACGACAAGTGACATGAATTACACCGCACCTGATGGATCGACCAAAGTGCTTATTGCAGGAAAGGCTGATGTTTGGGCAGGAACCACTATTGCTTTTGACGGAATGGCTGCAACTACTGGATCTGTGGCGCTAAATGATTTCAAATTTGCATTGACCGCCGGAACCGGTAGCATCACAGTGGATAATATCGTAATTAAAGCTTTGGTAGACCCTACTTTGGCTGCAACCGCTGTTGCAAAAGACAACACCATTATTTCTGCAAACAATGGTTCCATCGTGGTGTCATCAGATGAAACAATCTCCTCGGTAAAAGTTTATGATTTTGCGGGAAGAACTTTAGCAAGCACCAAAGTGAATACTAAGTCTGCAAACATTGCTGTTTCTGCTAAAATGGCGATCGTGGAGGTAACTTTGGCCAGTGGAAAAAAATTGGCAAAAAAAGTAAGACTCTAGGAAATTACTTTTGCTAAAACATTGAACTGCTTCTAATAAAATTTAGAAGCAGTTTTTTATTCAAAAAAAAATGGAAAGTCATTTTCTTGTCATAATTAAAAACTTTAAATTTCGTTACTTTTACAATCAGTTTTTGCAGGTTTGTATAAAAAAATACCTTTCCTTTTTTTCATTTTTTTGGCTTTAAATCTTTTTAATGCCCAAATTTTCACTTGGAAAAACCCAAACATTCCGGAAGATTCCATAAAAAGGGACTCTATTCTCGCTGCTAAAATTGACCGGGACGTGTTTTCCAGAGACACCCTGGATTTCATCAAACTCCAGAATAAAATCATTGTAGATGAAGGAATTCTGGTAAAAAACACCCGCTCCCAAATCCTGGGTGATTTGCAATCCAAAGGTTCTATTATCCGCGGGATTACTTTCGGGAACAATCAGGGACAAAGCGTGCAAAGTTCGATGGACCTTCAGATTTCCGGAAAACTCTCAAAAGACGTTTCAGTTTTGGCGAGTATTTCAGACCACAATCTTCCCATCCAGGCAGATGGATATACCCAGACTTTGGAGGAATTCGACAAGATCTATATCCAGCTCAACATTAAGGAAAAATCTATCCTCCGCGCAGGACATCTGGATTTGCTGGATGACCAAACCTATTTCGGGAAATACCAGAGGCGGAGCATGGGACTGGAATTTGAAACGAAATTCGGCAACCAAAACAAAACTTTCGTGGATGTTTCCGCAGGTGTGGCAAGAAGCGAGTTCCACAGGATTCGCTTTCAAGGCGTGGAAGGAAATCAGGGACCATACCGCCTGAACGGAAAAAACGGCGAACAGTTCATCACCATTATTTCCGGCTCAGAACAGGTCTTCATCGATGGAATTCTGATGAAACGCGGCGAAAACCAGGATTACGTCATTAATTATAATACCGGCGAAGTTTCGTTTACCAGTTTCCGCCCGATTTTCAAACAAAATTTTATCACGATTTCTTATAATTACACGAACAGAAATTACAACCGTTTCCTGATCACCGGCGGAATCCGGCATGAAAGAGAAAAAGCGAAATACGGCTTCAGCTGGTTCATGGAAAATGATAACAAAAACGCGCCTCTTTCCCTGAATCTATCCAAAGAAGATGAACAGATTCTGGCCAATGCGGGAAATAATCCGGATCTGATGTATGCTCCGTCTGGAACGGTTTCGGAATATGACGTGAACAAAATTCTCTATGAGCTCGTCCAAAATCCTGCCGGAAATTATTACCAAAACTCCACTGATCAGACCAAGACCCTGTACCAGGTATCATTCACCTATTTCGGGCTGAATTCCGGGGATTACCGTTTAAAGCAAACCACCAATAACGGAAGGGTTTTCGAATATGTGGGACCCAATCTGGGTGATTACAAAGCAGTGCGAAAATTACCCGCCCCGCAGCAATCGCAGGTTTTTTCGGCCAATACCGAAATCAAGCTGCAGGAAGGCAGAATCGGTGCGGATCTGTCTCTGAGCAATTTTGACCCAAACCTTTTTTCATCCCGGGATTCTTACCAGAATTTCGGCTATGCCGGAAGAGTTTTCTGCACGAAGACCTATACCAAAAACAATTGGAAAGGAACTCCGAGTTTTGAATTTCAGCATATCAACAAACAGTTCCATATTCTGGACCGGATCAATGAGGTGGAGTTTTCAAGGGATTTCAACCTGACTTCCGAATTTAGTCAGATTACCCAAAACCGGCTGATCTTCAGCTTTTTGAACCAATGGAAAAACCTTTCCTTTCTGAATTACCGGATTAATTATCTGGACGAAAAAGATTCCTATAGAGGAATTAAAAATGATTTGGATCTCGGGTGGATTAAAGGCAGGTTCAATTCCAAAGCAAACGTCTCTTACCTCGATACGAAGGCGGATTTGATGAACACCAGATTCGTTCGTGGCGGAATCAGCACTGAATTTACCGGCCAAAAAGGAAGTTGGGGAATCGGCGGAAGCATGGAGCATAACCTGAAGAATTTCAACCAAACCAATCAGCTCGATGTTTCCAGCTTCAGCTGGCGCGAAGTTTTCGTGCAGAAGAAAATCGGCGATTCGGCGCGGACCAAACTGCTGACCAAAATTTATTTCCGGGACAATGATTCGGTGCGGAATAATTCCCTGGAAAACATGAACCGCATTTTAGGATTAATGGCGGAAAGCCAGATCATCAAAACCGAAAAGACCACTTTAAATGCTTTGGTTCATTACCGGAAATTCTATTACCAACAAAAGGATTTTGCCAATCAGTTCAACCAGGATTTCGTGGTGGGAAATATTTTATACAATCAGCTACTTTTTGAAAAAGGAATGCGTTTGCAGGCATTCTACGAACTCGGAAACGGCCAGGAAGCACAGCGCGAATTCCAATACGTGAAAGTAGCAGACGGAACAGGAATCTACAAATGGACCGACTACAATGGCGACGGAATCCAACAGCTGGATGAATTTGAAATCGCGGAATATGCCGACTTGGCTCAATACATCAGGGTTTACACAAATACCGTGAACTATATTCCTTCCAATAAAAACAAACTGCAATTGGCTTTATTTGTAAATCCTGCAGTAGTTTTCAAATCTGAAAACAGGTTTTTGAAAAGGTGGAATTTCAATATTTCACTGAATTCCCAAAATTCATTTTACAAAAAGGAAAAGATTTTCGTGCTGAATCCATTCGAAAAAAATACGGACCAAATCCTGAAAAACCAGAACATTTTGGCTTCGGCTAATTTTAATCCGACTGACAAATCAGGCTGGAACGGAAGTTACAGATTCATGACCAACGAAAATCTGATCAATGCGAATTTCAGTAATGAGGAAAGAAAGCAAACCTCCAGTTTCCTGAATATCGGTTATTGGTTCAGCAGCGATTTCAGGGTGGATTGGGAAAACGCACTGCATCAGATCACCAATTCGTCGCAGCTTTTCAAGACCCGGGATTATCAGCTTAGTAATGTAGAGACCAAGCCGAAAGCAACTTATAAACTCACGGAAGCACTTCAGGCTGAATTATCTTCGGCACTGAGGCAAAAGAAAAGAACAGATGGCGAAGAACAGCTGAACACTTTTGACCTGACCGGAAGTCTGCAGTGGGACCGAAAGAAAACCTCCGTCAGAGGTAACTTTTCCTTCATTAACAATAATTTTAGCGGCAACAGTTTTTCAATCGTGGGAAATCAGATGCTCGACGGACTGAAACCCGGAAAAAATCAGGTCTGGTCGGTTTTTCTTCAGCAGAGCATCAATTCCTTTATCCAGCTGAATGTGAACTATGAAGGCAGAAATTCCGGGGAAAGAACCATCCACATTGGGTCCATGCAGGTGAAAGCCAGCTTTTAGGCGCAGCATCTTAAAAAATGTTTTTCCAAACCATTTTCTCTCCGGCAAAACCTTACACTTTCTAAAAATAAATCTTTGTACTCGTTTCAGATGAACACATCCAGCCAACCCACTACTGCGAAGCTGATAAAATAAAGACCTTCAGGACGGTGGAATTTATAGTTTCGGCTTATTTGCTATGATGCTTTACGTAAAAATAGTAAATTCTGTTGATATTATTGTGACCACGCGAAGGGATTGACTACGTCGAATTACATTTCTCGCGGCAGCGGGGGGTAGTTTAATTTATTCGTTTTCATTAATGTCTTCCTCTTTACAAATAAAAAGGGTTACTCCATTAATATCTTTTTCTTTAATTGTATATAAATTAAATCGCCACCCATTTACAATCCAAGATTCATAAGTGCCTTTATTCGGTCTTGGTTTTACATGTACTTTATTTCCAACTCTCTCAAGTAGATTTCGTATTTCAGAATGTTTTTCTTTAAATATTTTATCGCTTTTATCTGAATTTTCACTTTGTATTGGGAAAAAATTTTTTCCTGTAGAATTAAAGTATTTAGTTTTGTCATAATTACAATAGATAGCCTTTAATTCTTTATCATTTTCGGTAAATAAATACTCAATATCTTGTGTTAAAAATTCATTTTCGGATTTAACAAAATCCATTGTTTCAATATTAATTTTTGCAAACTTTCTTGGATAGTAACCATTATGATTAGTGTTCGTTCTGTATTGTTGAATATCAGTGCCTTTTGTTGATTGCTCAAATTCTATTATTTCTTTTTTTGAAATTTGTTTCTTGTGTGTAAGCCTAGAAATTAGATTGACAATATTATCTGACTTTATATATTGTAAAGAATCATATTCAAATTTCACTTTTGTAATGTCAATTTTTTGATCTTCTACTTCGAAAAATCCAAATGAATTATATCCGTTTTTAAATTTGAAAAATTTCTGGTTATTATTTGTGCCTCTATATTCATTGTACCAAGAGAAAAAATTAAATTTTTCATCAAATTGATACAAAATTTCAACTTTGTTTTTTATAATTTTTGTGATTGCTGTATTATTTTTTAACTGTGTAATTTGATACAAATCACCATTTGTTACATAAGAAGCTAAGAAAGCATAGTTTAAACTGTCAATTGATCTTTGAAAATCATAAGGATTGTATTCAACTGAATCTTTAAAAATTCTCGAAATTCCTTTGTCATAATTATATGACTCAAACATTCCAAATTGTTTTTTAATAATTACATCATAGTATTGATTTGCTTCGCACTTATTTAAATTTTTAGGATTTTCTATTTCCCATATTGAAGAAATATTTGTAATATAAAATTTTCCATTTACAAAATTTACATTCTGTCCATCTAAACTTGTACAGAATTCTGATTTATCTTTTTTATTTATAAACCAAGTTGCTTCTCCCCATTCTCCAAAACTTTTATACATTACTTTATAATTGTCGTCTTCAAATACAAGGTCATTTCCTTTTGTGGTTTCAGAAAATTTATTGGTCTTTAAATCAAAGTTATATCTAAAATTAATTTGATCCTGCATGAATAATTTATCGTCTTGCACAAAAAAATCAAGATAATTGCCATTAGCAAAATTCACTGGGAATTTTTCAGCCATGAGAATTTTTCCAGTTTTATCAAATTTAATCAAATAACGTCGAGTTTGTCTAAAATCATACATTTGTTTCTCTTCAAAAATTGAATAATATTCATTGTTGAATTTTAATGAACTTAGCATTTCAATTTTTGAAGCAGGTCTAAAAACATTATTTGTGTTGATTACTATATCGTGTTTATTTTCATCAAAATTTTGGGCATTTACATTATAGAAAATTAGAAAAATCAGATAGCTCAAAAAGTAACTTAAGTGTTTCACGGACTGTTTTTTATAAATGACGCATAACGATTGGGTATTTCTGTTGGAGGGGATTATGATAACTGTTTTTTGTAAATATAACAAAAAGAACAATTAGCGAAAATCTTCATGATGTAAACTTCAACCCCGCTACTAGAAATACTTTGTAGGTTTTGTTTATTTAATTTTTAATTTACTTTCATCTCTATTCCCATCCCAAACTGACAAAACTTTAACTTGTTTAGAGTCATATTCATAAAATAGAAGATAGTCCCGGACAATTTTTAAGCGTACATTTTTATCAAAATCAGTTTTTCTTCCTGTTCTAGGAAACTCAGCAACTTGTTTCATTGCTTCAATAAATAGTTTATTGAGTTTTAAACTATATGATTTTGACTTATTTCTACTAATCCAATATTCAAGAATTTCTTTACGTTCAAAATTGGCTTTTTCAGTCCAATTTATTTTTCGTTGAGCCATTCCTCAATTTCTTTATTCGCTTGGGATTCGGTTAATACTTTATCGGTTTTAGCTTCTGTTAACCTTTTTCTTTGAGCGTCAGAAATTTGATAAACAGATTCGTCAAGTTCAAAATCAAGCAATTTTTTTATTTCCTCAATGATATATGATTCTTTAAGGTTTGCAATTCTATTTATTATATCTAATTTTAATTCAGCTGTACTCATTTTATTGAATTTTAATCAAAGTTACAAATTTTCTCCGTTTATTAAGAGTGGTTGTAAACTTTCGCCTAACGGTTGGGTATTTCTGTTGGCGGGGATTATGATAACTGGTTTGTGTAAATATAACAAAAAGAACAACTAGCGAAAATCCTCATGATGTAAACTTCAGCCCCGCTAATAGAAATACTGTGTTGGACTAAACCTCCGGTAGCTTTTCTGATTCGCCGTTTCATTAACTTTGTTTTCATTAACCTTTTAAAAACCCATAAAATGGCTACAAAAAAAAATCTATTGAGGTTGAAGATCAAACAAAATTCTGCATCCTGCTTCAAGCGAAGTTAACGGTTTTGCCGAACTCCTGCAACGCTTTGAAAGAAATATTTCCATTCTGGGCAGAAGCAAACGAACCATTGATAATCAATCCGCAGAACCTGCCTGTCGGCAGACAGAACCCCCTTCCAAAGGCTAGCAAACGCCACAAAAAAAAGCAGTAATTCTAAAAAACTGCTTTGTAGCTCTGAATGCTAAAAACGAAATCCCCATAATAGGACCATCATACTGCTGAAAAGCCACCGGAGCTTCCGTTCAACGGGCTTTCATTTCTTGTCTTGCAGACAAAACGAAAGCTTAGTTATTATGCGACGTATTTTTATGGACTTTTATTTAAGAATAGCCAATTTTCAATTTCTTTTTTAGATTGTCCTTTATAAATATCTGAAAATTTGAAGAACCAATCCGATTTTTTGAATTTTGAATTGTTAATATTTGAATTAATTTCATTTGAGTAGTAAATTTTGTTATTCAGTAATAATTTGAAACGAATTTTCGTGTTGAAATTTCCGTTATATTTTTTAGAAGATAATTCAACAATTTGATTTTCTTTAAAATCCAATTTTCTATCATAACTATTTCCGCAAGTTGAATATCCAAAAAATTCAATCGGTTTCCATGTTTTTTTTTCGTCTAACGCTTCTTGAATTAAATACAAACTATTGTCTTGCGGAACTAAAATTAGATTTTCATTCAAATTATTTTTTATAAATATTGAAAAAATTGTGTCATTTTTTTGTTCAGCGTAAATTAGTATTGATTTTTTATTTGATTTTGGAAATTCAATTTTTGACGCATCAATATTCACGATTTCATTTTCATTCATAAACATTTCATTCGCATAATTTTGAGCCGATATATTTACGTTCATTAGTAAAATACCAATGAATAATAAAATGTTTATATTTTTTAGAAAATTTCTTTTAACCACGATTTTTGATAATATGTCGCATAACGTTTTGCCGCTTTGCGAAGACGGGGATTTTCAGCACTAAACTTCAATAAATGCACAAAACTTGAATTTGGCACTTCACTGTCATAGAAGCAGGAAACCCCCGCTTTTGCAAAACGGCTGTTAACGGTTCGGGCTTCTTTCGGTCTATGGATATTCAAAACCAAATTCAATATTTTCGAGTTTGTCATTTGTCAGTTTATATGTGGCAAAATAAATTGGCATATTGTTCCTCTTCAATAATTTTGTCTTACTATCGTTTGGAAGTTCAATTCTGTAGTTAAGTACAATACTATTCCCTGTGCTGTCTTTGGCTAAATAGCAAGATCCAAGTTTTTCAATAATTTCTCTTTTACTTATTCCAAGTTTGATTCCTTTTTCGGTCTCAAATTCCTTTGATTTTATTTGTCGGAAGTTTTGTTTTGAATTGTCTGAATACGAAATGTTGAAAATACTCACTTGGCTATAGTAGTCTCCTGGATGCACGGTCAGTCCGAGTTTTTGTTTTTTGTCACTCGAATAGAATACGTGAGTTGAGTCACCTTCTAATTTCGTTTGTTTTCCTAAAATATTTAAAGTGCTTTCGACATTTTTAATTTTAATCCCAACAACTGAAGTGTCTGGATCAATAAAGCTACAATTCGATTTGTTTAATTCTTGTTGTTTTTCATATTCTTCTCGCAATTCTTTGTCCGGTTCAGGAACAAGCTCAAGTCTGTCGCTTTTGTCCACAGATTTTGTTTGCGAATTATTGCAGTTTGTCAAGAGCGAGATTGTCAATATTGCTAATAATAATTTTTTCATTTTTATGTCGGTTTGTGTCGTCATAGCCTGACCGCTAACGTTAAAAGGCTTTGCGATGGTAGGGCATAGAATTACAAATGTTTAATACATTACTAAATATGAATAAAGATACAAATGTTGAGGGCTTGCAGGTCAGCCCTGCTATTGCAAAACCGATGTGCCTGTTGCACAACCAAATATACTAATAAATTACAAATTCCTGCATGAGTGAAAAAACCATAAAAAAATTCATTAAATAATTGATAATCAATTGTATATGTTGATTTATTTCCTTAAATTAGCACATGCAGGGAAAGAAAAAATACACACCGAAAATCTTCTACCAGCTCAGTCTGGATGCCTTGGTGCCGGAAGATAATTTTTACAGGAAACTCCAGTCCGAACTTGCTCTGGATTTCCTCTACCGCGCCACACGGAAATATTACGGAAGCGAAGGCCAGGCCAGCATCGATCCGGTGGTTTTCTTTAAGATACTGCTTGTTGGCTATCTCAACAACATCAACAGCGACCGGGCTTTGCTTCGCTACTGCAGCAACAGTCTGGATGTTCGTCTTTTTCTGGGCTATGACCTCGATGAAGACCTTCCCTGGCATTCCACCCTGAGCCGAACGCGGCAGCTGTTTGGCGAAGAGCTTTTTCTGGAGCTTTTCCAAAAAGTGCTTTCTATGTGTGTGGAAAAAGGCATGGTTCGTGGCAAACGGCAGGCAGTAGACTCAGCCTTCATCAAAGCCAATGCAAGTATGGATTCTTTGGTGGAAAAAGAAGTTCTGGAAGATGCTTCTGCCTTTGTGGATGAGCTGGAAGAAAACAGCGAATTTAAAACCACTTCCACCCGAAAGAAATTGGTAGAACAGCACCACCAATGGAAAGAGAAGGAATACAAAGGCATGCCCGGCAATAATAAAAGCGAAAGAAAAGACCAGGACGGCAATAAGATCCGGCCAAAGTTCCTGAGCAACCACACCCACTACAGCCCCACCGATCCCGATGCCAAAATCTCCGTAAAACCCGGCAAAGCCCGACAGCTGAACTATTCCGGACAATTGGCTGTAGATGATGCTCACCACGTCATTACCGGTGCGTGCGCCAGCACCTCGGGCAGCAAAGATTCAGTGATTTTTCCTGAAATAATGAACCAGACGCTTGAAAATCTTTCCCTGAACCAAATGCAGACTGAAGAAGTTCTGGCCGATGCCGGCTACAGCAGCGGCGAGTCTTTAAAGTACTGCAAAGAAAAAGGCCTTAACGCCTACATCCCCAACTTCGGTCAATACAAACCCGAACGCGAAGGATTTTATTACAACAAATCCGAAAACCGTTACGAATGCCAAAAGCCCGGCGGAAACCATGCCGTATTGCTCTTCAAAGGCACCAAAACCGACAGCAAAGGCTACTCGAAGAACATTTACCGAAGTTCAGAAAAGGACTGCGGCAAATGTCCCTTACGGGCGGAATGCTGCGGAAAGGTCACGAAGTTCAAGAAACTGGATAACAGCATCTACAAACCACTGTACGATGAAATGCACGAAAAACTGAGCCGTGATCCAAATTACACCCGTTTCCTTACCAAACGCCGAAGTTCGCGCGTAGAGCCGGTTCTCGGCACGCTGATTAACCATCACAACATGAAGAGAATTAACTCGCGAGGTATGGCTCAGGCCAACAAACATGTCCTGATGGCAGCGCTCACCTACAATCTGAAGAAATACCTCAAGTTCATTACCCGAAAAGTTCACCGCAATGCCCAAATCATGAACCTTCCGAATGGGAAATTTTGGTTTTGGTACAACCTCTTTCCCTCGACTTCACCAGCTTCCATTTAAGCCACCCGAAAATCCGAAAAACTTTTATGGGCAAAAACAAAAACCTCCTTTAAATCGCTTTAAAAGAGGTTGGTTTTTATAGGGTTCTCAGAACTAAAGCCGGAAATTTAAGGTTGTGCAACGGTTACCCGTGTTATAGGGCGTTTTTCTCTTTCGGTTCATATGTTTCTCGTACTTTGTCTGCCCAGACAGCTACATAATTGTCGGCAAAATTTTCACTTTTCACTTTTGTTGCTTTACTCCAATATCGTTTATAAAAACTGTCGATGGAATGTCCAATTTCGTGAAGCAATAAACTTTCTAAAAAATATTTTTTAATCAATTCCTCTGTCCATTGTAAATACCAACCGTCTTTATCTTCTTTTAAGTCTGTCGTGTAGTTTTTGTAGTAGTTTAAAGTCTTTTTTAACGGTTTGCTTTTCCCAAGTCTCATTTTGTTGTCAGTCGGGAATGGATGCAAAACAATTAAATACACTTTACTACCACAAATAAATGAACCTTGAAAAGTATCTCCGTTTACATAATCTGTCTTTTTAATTTTCTGCAACCAAATATGCGTTAAATGGTCGGTGTGGTCTTTCGGTAACTTCTCAAGTGTCGATTTTATTTCATCAACAGTTATGGGGAAATAGAAGTCTCTTGAAGGATTGTCAATAATATAAATTGGCGTTGTTTCATCATTTTTTGGTGCAGATAAATTATGTTGTCGGTTAAAAATTTTGTCCGCAAGTTTTGGAAAAGTCCGTCCACCCCAAACGTCACCAAACTTTCGGTTTTTCTTCCAAGCTGTATGTTTTCTTGTCTGCATAGTGTCGTCTTTTAAAATGCCCTATAACGGTTGGGTATTTCTGTTGGCGGGGATTATTATAACTGATTTTTATAAATATAACTAAAAGAACAATTAGCGAAAATCTTTATGATGTAAACTTCAACCCCGCTAATAGAAATAGCATGTTGAACTAAACCTCCGGTAGCTTTTCCCATTCGCCGTTTCATTAACTTTGTTTTCATTAACCTTTTAAAAACCCATAAAATGGCTACAAAAAAAAATCTCCGGAGGAATTAAGAACGAACAAATTCCTCAACCGTGCCTCGAGCGAAGTTAACGGTTTTACCGAACTCCTGCAACGCTTTGAAAGAAATATTTCCATCCTGGGCAGAAGCAAACGCACCTTTGATAATTACTCGCGGCATGTCGCAGCCATGGCGCTGCACTTCAAAACGCTGCCCACCGAACTGGATCCCGAACAGGTCAAAGATTACCTTTTTGAACTCCAGCAGCGTTCCAAAACACCTTCCCAGTCGTACTTCAAACATACCGTTTACGGACTCCGCTTTCTGCTGA
>NZ_JACBFP010000003.1 GCF_021401085.1 Chryseobacterium sp. R2A-55 | reverse complement strand
ATGAGACATCTTTTAAGGGTCGTGGGAGATGACCACGTTGATAGGCTGCAGGTGTAAAGCCGGCAACGGCATAGCCGAGCAGTACTAATTACCCGTAGATTTATTGCCTGATTGGGCGCCGGAAGGCGTGCTAAAGGTTTGCTCTTTGTGACCACACTTTACCGTCTATATATTTAGGGTGGCTATAGCGGAGGGGCTCACCCGTTCCCATTCCGAACACGGAAGTTAAGCCCTCCAGCGCCGATGGTACTGCGACAAGCGGGAGAGTAGGCCGCCGCCAGTTTTTTTTCAAAATCCCCAACCACAAAGTGGTTGGGGATTTTTTTTGTTTCATTTTTCCTTGCGCAGAAAATAGTTTGATTGTATTTGGTCTTTACAGTCGCAGTACGTTATTTGCTTGTTTTCGTCACCATTTCTCTATATATTTCAATTCCCGTTGTCATTTTCTGTAAACAAAATCCGAATTTGTTACTTAATTTTGAAGTGGTCTTTATTTGAGTTAAATCTAATTAATTGTGGTTGTTAGCACAACGTGGCCTAGAAAAGAAATTTCAGCTTCAATCATGTACATTTTTTCTTCTTTTTAGAGGATTTGAATCTTTAAGTGGAATTCGATTTTAATGAGATTGCTTGGAAATATTACAATTCTAATAGATCTATATTTGAAAAAGTCAGAATAGCTAATGAAGTCAAATCCCCTAAATGTAAATCTAAATTGAATGATCTCCTTTTGGAGAAAAACAATAAACGAATATTACATTTAGAACCGGCATCATTTCTGAAAACAAAATTTTCCCTTATAGAACAATTGATTCAGGTACAGCAGCGTGAAACAGCTGTAAAACAATATGCTTATTATTGATCACTGAAATTCCATAAGGAATAAAAAAAAATCGAGAACTTCTGCAGAATATCCAGGTAATGTAATTGATGGTAAGATTCCAATAGGAATTACAAAAGTATAACAAAGTTAATTTACACTTAATGTTAGAACCATTCTATATGATATTGTATGTATGCCAAAAAACTTTTGATATGTTCTGTCATCTCCCAAAAAAATCCAAAATTAAAAGCAATTCACTGAGTTGCGAATTTCACCTGTTTTTACGAAAGCTTCAAAACTTCTGCTGAGCCTTAGAACCTGCTCATAATTCCCCAATGGATTTTGGTGTCACTGAACTTCAGCGGATTTCCGAATTCGTTTCCATTGGAAATCTGGAAACTCATTAATCCGATCGGTAAAAAGAAATTAAAGCCTAAACCAAAACTGTAAAACTTTGGCTTTAAGGAAAGCGTCTTGTTGTTCAATTGTGCGTATTGCCCAAAAACATCGAAGAAAGCCTGATTGCCTATCACGTAGCGGTATTCCGCATTTCCATAATAATAAAAATCTGCATAAAGTGAGTTCTCATTAAATCCACGCAAGGAATTCCAGCCGCCGAATCTAAGGAGTTCGTTGGACGCAAATTCGTTTTTGGAGTTGATCAGTGCAGTTTCACCCTTTAAGTTCAGATAGTGATTGTCTTTGATGTGAAAATTTCTTTCGCCAAGTAAGTAGAAATTATTTTGGGAAACATTTACATTTTCTTTTGAATAATTGGTTGAAAAATAATCTACTTCCGCCCGGATCCTTGTTCGGTAAAGGAAAAGTTCAATTTCCGACGGTTCATTGAATTCGTAAAAAGCACCAATCCCTTTTTTGTTGAAATCTTTTCCGCCCACATAAAGAGAATCCATCACGGTGGAAGTTTCAAGAGTTCCGCGAACCCCTATTTTCTGACGGTTGTTTAAATGAATATAAAATGCCGGAATCAGTTTTACATTGGCAAAAGTGGAATCCTGTCTGAAAATATTCACATTGATTTTTGTTCCCACATTGGAGCCGAAAAGGTAGGGTATATCGGTTTTCAAGTCGAAAGTTTGACCACGGTCTGGATTTCTCTGCCAATAAATATTGATGCTCTCGAAACTATTGAACATATTTCTGAAATTCACATTGATGCTTCCGTTGAAAGTGAATTTGTCCGTTTTATCATTTCCAAAACCGATGATTCCGTCAAAAGTATTCGATTTTTTCTTTTGGGTAAAAAGGAAGATTTGGGTAGAATCCTTTGTGAAAAGTGTTTGCGGCGGTTTATCCAAAAGTAGAAAGGGATGGTTCTGCAGAGATTTGTTGATCCGTACCAGATTTTGGTCGTCGTAAACTTTTCCTTTAAATTCTTTTTCCAAATTTTTCACAAAACGGTTAGGAAGTTTTTCATAACCTCGGAAAACGAATGTATCAATTTTTCGCTGATTTCCTGGAATTATGGAAATTTGTACTTGAGGAATTCCATCTTTCATTCCCAAAAATTTGGATTTGACACGGTTGAAAGAATATCCCTGATTTCGATAGTTTTCGCTGATTTCCTTTTTTAGGGAATCCAGGTTTTTGGTAAAGAATGTTTTCTCTTGTGTTGATTCTTTCAGGATTTTGTCTGAAATTGTCACCTGAGCTTCATTGAAGTTTTTACCTTTATCAAAGAAAATTTCGGTTTTATTTTCGGTTTTAATGACGTTTTTTAACTCGGTTAGATAGAAGTTGTTTTGGGAAAGAGAATCCAGAAACTTCACTGCTGCAACAGAATCTTTCACCGAGATTTTCTTATTCGTCTGAACATCCACCAACCAAAATTCCTTTTGCTGCGCTTTGATGAAAACGAAGGAAAGTATCAAGAATATGTTGAAAAGGATTTTCAAAAACTAATTGAATTGAATTTTGGTTTTTCAGAATAAACCTATATTTATTTTCCCTTCCCTAAAGGGAGAAAATGAAGGTTTATTTGGAAGAGTGTTTGATCTAATAACTGTATTTCAAATATGATTGTTTCTAAAATTCAACAGAATTACGCGAAGTTTAGTATTCACAGAATTCAAATTTATTTTTATCTGACGTTTTAGGGCCAAGAAACCGCTAATTTTTATCAGTGAATTAGTGGCTATCTTTTATTATCTTTATCTTTGGCAAATTAATGAAATTTCAAGAAATTCCGCTTGTGCAAGTCAATTTTGTACACGGATTATTTTAGTGGAATGAAGAAAGTCGGTCTATTTTTCGGTTCTTTTAACCCAATTCATATCGGACATTTGATTTTGGCGAACTATATCCTGGAGAATTCTGATATGGATGAACTTTGGTTTGTGGTGAGTCCACAAAATCCTTTTAAAGAGAAAAAATCCTTGCTGAAGGACCACAACCGATTAGACATGGTGCAACTAGCCGTGCAGAATTACCCTAAAATGCGTGCTTCCAATGTGGAGTTTTCACTGCCGAAACCAAGCTATACCATTGACACGCTGACTTATCTTCAGGAAAAATTTCCAGATCATTCCTTTGCTTTGATCATGGGTGAAGATAATCTGGATGGTTTAAAAAAATGGAAAAACGCAGAAACTTTGATTAAGAATTATCAGATCATCGTTTATCCGAGAGTTTTTGAGGGAGATACTTCTGCTTCGCTCAGTGACCAGAAATTTAGAAATCATGAAAATATTTCATTAATAAAAGCACCCATCATCGAAATTTCTGCCACGGAAATTAGAGAGATGATTAAACTGGGTAAAAATGTGCGACCGATGTTGCCTCCGGAGGTTTTTGAATATTTGGATGGAAGCAGTTTTTATAAATAATGTGTGACAATAAATGATATGGAGATGGTAAATCAGTTTTTGGCAAAGCATGGTGAGGAGAAAATCACGAAATGGTTCAAGAAAATCTGTGACTTGGAAGCGATTTCCTGGGCTCTTCTGTTTTCCGCCATGATCTGGATCCGCTATGACCGTGATGGTTTGCTGCCCATTATTTATATTGCAACCATTGGAAATATCCACGGTTTGTTTTTCACGCTCTATCTCTTGCTCATCCTTCCGGCAAGAAAAATTTTCAAGTGGGACGATGAAGATTTCGTCTTTGCTCTGATTTCAGCATTTTTCCCTTTCGCCACTATCTGGATAGAAAAGAAACTAGCTCGTTTCGACCGGGAATAATTTCATTTTTTCTGAAAATTCACCTTTAAAGATGTAATGTTTTGCATCTTAATATTGTCATTTACCTGAAGTCCTAAAATTTCATTAAAATTTTTTAACTTGATTATCAATGTTTTATGTGAATTAAATGAATTTGTTAGTACTTTGTATTGCATGATACTAAAATAAATTAATATCTTTGCAAAGGAAATTAGTAAATGAAATAAAGAACTGGTTGAGATTAAGTTTTTTAGGCCATCAGTTTCTTCTAGCGAATTTTAAACTTTAAATCAAAATAAATTATGAAAACACTCATCCTACCTATTTTCTTGCTGGCTGCAACATATAGTTTTGCGCAATTACAAGATTCCACCCAAACTAAATCCATCGATGAAGTGGTATTGACCAAGAAAGTATTCCAAAAAAAGGCGGACCGGTTGGTTTTTGATGTTGCTTCTTCACCTATAGCCAAAGGATCAAATGCTTTTGACCTGTTAAAGGAAACACCGATGATTTCGGCTTCAGACGATAAGACATTGCAGATTCTGGGAAAAAATGCGGTCCTGATTTATCTGAATGGAAGAAAAAGCAATATGTCGCCAGATGCGGTGATCGAACTCTTAAAATCGATGCCATCTGAAAACATCCAGAAAATTGAAGTCATCACTATGCCGTCTTCTGAATTTGCTGTGGAAGGAAACCAGGGAATCGTAAATATTGTACTTAAGAAAAAGCCGACGGACGGACTGAACGGAAACCTGAGAATGGAAAACAACCAATCTTATTTTAACAGCCAAAAAGCATCACTCACTTTGAATTACCGAAAGGATAAACTAGGGCTTTCAACCAATTTCAATGCAGGTCAAAACAATAACCGCCAATTTCTTTCGCTGGCAAACGGGAACAATGACTTCCGTCAAACCTCGGCCGGTAATATTGATAATATTGGAGCGAATCTGAGTGGCTACCTTAATCTGGATTTTGAAATCAATGAAAAGCAGAATCTTGGTTTTTCTTACAACAATTATACGTACCGATCCAAAGAACTTCACACGGATTTATTTAATGAACTAACCAATTTGAAAACGGGTGAAATCCTGCGAAACAGAACGGAAAACTTTGGCAATACTAAATCTGATGACCATTCGTTCAACTTGAATTACGAATTGAAAACCGATGACAAAGGGAGCAAACTGAGCATCAGTTCTTCTTATCTGAAACATATCAAAAAAGAGGAAATTACCGGTTCCACCATCGAGCAGGATGCACAACAGAATAATGGTGAGTTGCTGAAAAAATTCCAGCAAAATATTCCTTTAGGAATTGATAATATTGGGATTTTGGCGGATTATGTGAAAAAAATGAACAACGATTACACTTTGAGCTTTGGTGCAAGTTTTAACCACACCAAAACCGACAGTGACACGAAATTCATCAATATTCTTCCACCGACGGGAATTGACCTGAACCAATCAAACCATTTTGTTTACACCGAAAAAATCCCGAGTGCTTATATCACTTTAGAGAAAAATTTTGGAGAGAAATGGACCACCAAAGCCGGATTCCGATTTGAAAAAACAATGTCTGATGGAATTGTTCTGGATAAAGATATCACCATTAATCGTGACAATAACGGCCTTCTCCCTTACTTGAGTCTGAGTTACAATCCGAATCAGAAGCATAATTTTTCTTACAGTTTTTCCAGCAGGATACAGCGTCCGCAGTTTTGGGCAATTGCGCCGAACAAAATCTATCTTACAGAAACAAATTATATTCAAAACAATCCTTTTGCAAAACCTGAAACTTACTACAACCAGGAATTCATGTACATGTATAAAAATGCTTATTTCTTGAACCTAAACCACTCTTATGTGAAAGATGCATCAGAACAGATTCCACTGCAGGGAATTAATTCAAAAGATCAGCGGGTTTTGGCATACATCAGAACAAATTATGGTGACAAACAGGAGATGACCGCTTCTCTGGGAATGCAAAAAACTTTCTTCAAAGGAATCTGGATGGCGAATAACAGTGCATTTGTAGGACATCATCTGTACAAAGGTGAAGTATCTGAAGATCCCACGGATACGCAGCATGAAGTAGTTTTCAATAAGAATGTGATTGATTACAATACTACTTTTTACGGAATTAATCTTCAGAATACCATCAGATTAAGCAGTAAAAAGGATTGGTTTCTCGGCGTGAATTATTTCTACACTTCAAGTCTGATGATTGAATTGGGAAAACTGGAACCCGTTCATGGATTGAATTTGTCTCTGAAGAAAACAATGGATAACTGGACTTTCAATTTGCAGGCAAGAGACGTGTTCCACACCTCAGAAATTAAGATTACAGGATATCAGAACAATGGTGATTATAATATTGTGGACCAAAGTCAATACAGAAGAAGATTTATTTTCACCGCCACCTACACATTTGGGAACCAGAAGTTGCAAAAACTGCGAAATATAGAGGGTGCGAATGACGATGTGAAAAGTAGGACTGGCAACAATTAAATAAAGGAACAAAATTTCATTACTCATATCCGAATTAAATTTTATTGTTCTTTTCAGAATCAGCATTTTTTCTAAAAATGCTGGTTTTTTTTCCGTTACACTATCAAGCTATTCTAAATTTCTAATTCCTTAATTTTGCCCAATGCAAACCGAAAAAATTATTTTAGGAATCGATCCCGGTACCACGGTGATGGGATTCGGGATTATTTCTGTGAAAGGAAACAAAATGGAACTGGTCTCCATCCATGAGCTGATTCTGAAAAAATATCCGAACCACGAGACGAAACTAAAATACATTTTTGAGCGGACTTTATCTCTGATCGATGAATTTCACCCGGATGAAGTGGCGTTGGAAGCTCCTTTTTTTGGGAAAAACGTGCAGTCCATGTTAAAGTTGGGTAGAGCACAAGGTGTTGCCATGGCTGCAAGTTTGCACCGAAATGTGCCAATTACGGAATATTCGCCGAAAAAAGTGAAAATGGCAATCACCGGAAACGGAAATGCAAGTAAGGAACAAGTTGCAGGAATGTTGAAAAATCTTTTGAAATTAGAAGAATTCCCCACGAAATATCTTGATGCTTCAGATGGTTTGGCGGTGGCAGTTTGCCATCATTTCAATATAGGAAATGTTTCCGCAGATAAGAATTACACCGGATGGGAAAGTTTTCTGAAACAGAATCCGGAACGCTTGAAATGATATAATCCACACATTTTCATTCCTTTGAACTATAAATTGATTTTAGAAAATAATATAATCGACTCTCCTTGCATTACCCAATACTATCTGTAACATTGTTGCGTTTTAATGTACCCATTGTTTAATTCAATATTTCAGAAAATGAAACCTCAAAAAATAAATCCAATTACCGTCAACCAAAAAATGAACTGGTTTCAGAAATTTCTGATGATTTGTTCAGGCGGAAACATTCATATTTTAAGAAAAACGCCGAGCGAATGGAACAAATTTGCGGGAATTGGCGGAATAGTTTTGTTCACCGCGGTTTTTGCCACGCTTTCTGCGGGATATGCCATGTTCACGGTATTTGACGATCTTTGGATTTCTTCGGGATTTGCCTTGATTTGGGGTTTGATGATTTTCAACCTGGACCGGTATATCGTTTCCTCGATCAAAAAAACCGGAACCTGGTGGAACCAAATATTAATGGCGATTCCGAGATTGATTCTGGCTGCATTTTTGGGAATCATTATTTCAAAACCCCTGGAATTAAAAATATTCGAAAAAGAAGTCAACAAGCAGCTGAACACCATCATCCAAAGAAACAAAACCCAACTCCAAGCGGAAATGAATGGAAGAATCCTGCAGCAATCCGGTCCATTTGAAACCGAAAAGAAGCAGATTCAAACTAAAATTGCCGACTTTCAGAAAGCGTATGATTCCGCAGCGGTGGAACTGGAAAAAGAAATTTTGGGAAAGCAGTCTGGTTTGACTTCCGGGAAAGTCGGTTTTGGGACCAATGCCAAAAGAAAGTCTGAACTGAAGGAACAGCGCCGCCAGGATTTGGAAAACTATCGGAAATCCATGGCTCCGAGATTGGAATATTTGGATAAAGAAATCACAAAAGTATACACCAATATCGAAAAGGAAAGGAATAAAACCGAAACTTTCGAAGACCGTTTCAATGGATTTGCAGCGAGGCTTCAGGCGTTGGACGAACTCGGAAAAAATTCAGCAATCATCGGAATTGCGGCATCATTTATTTTGGGATTATTTATTTGTCTGGAGATTTCTCCGGTTTTGGTCAAGTTGATTTCCTCCGTTGGACCATATGACTACCTTTTAGACAAAACAGAGAACGATTTTCGTCTTTATGCTAAAGAAAAAATGGAAAAAGGGAATGCAGGAACGGATTGGCGAATTGAGGATTTTAAAGATGATCTTCAAAAATAATCCCTAACTGTCAATCCGGGTTTTTTTTTAATAGATTAAGTATTCCGGGTGAATTCTATTGGTGGGTTTCTCATTTCGTGGTTTCGATTCAAAACCTCTTTTTTGATTGCGTTATTTTGAACATAAGTGCATCAACGTCAATAAATTAACAAAAAATTAACTTTGGTTTTTAGAGTTTTATATTCAGAGCGTTGTAACTTTGAACGAGTAGGTTGATGCTTCGTAAGAAGGTACTCCTGCTTTTTTCATTAATTCTAACCTTAAAAACTAAAGACTATGCGAAACTTTTTCTTTGCGGCTTTGTTAATGGCCGCATTTTCATCCCCAGTATCGATGAAAGCTCAAGCTTCTGAACCCTTTATCGGACAAATTGCTTTTGTGGCATTTAACTTTGCACCTGTAGGATGGGCTGAATGTAACGGACAGATTCTGTCCATTGCACAAAACACTGCATTATTTTCTCTTTTGGGAACAACTTACGGAGGAAATGGAACCACAACATTTGCATTACCTGACATGAGAGGAAGGATTTTGGTGCATAATGGACAAGGTCCCGGTTTATCAAATTATGTTCAGGGACAAGTTGGTGGCGTGGAAAGTGTTACACTTACTCCAAGTGAAATGCCCGCTCATACGCATACCATTAATGCGGTAACTTCGGAAGGAAATCAGAATGTTCCTACCAATGCCTTACCTGCAAATACCAAACTTCTCGATAAAGAGTATTCCGACGCTGCAACAAATACCACAATGAAAGCTACCATGGTGAATCCTGCAGGTGGAAATCTACCACACACGAATATCCAGCCCTATTTAACGCTGAAGTGTATCATTGCACTCCAGGGAATTTTTCCTTCTCATCCATAAGGTTATGAAAACGAAATTTATCCCCTTATTTTTGTTAATGAGCAGTTTCGTGTTTTCTCAAATCACCTTTAACGGATGTCACGGATTGCTCGATGACCAAGATTTTGTATTCAGCAACACTGGAGCTGATGCGCAAAACAAGAAAATTTACATCACAACTCCGGTTGATGGAGCGCAATCTTGTGGTGGAATAGGAACCTGCGAATTAAAAATCCAGTGGAATAATTCGCTTACTCGTTGGGAGATTATTGCTGATAGCGGAAATGGAGATTTTGGAAGTACTTTTTTGCTTTATTATAATTCGACAGGAAATAATTTGGCTACCAATCCGCCAAGCAACAGTTTTGGAACTTGGGTTGAAAATACTGCAGTGACCAACGGCGAATGTGGAGGAAATCTCTCCGCAACAAATTCTGTGCTTACTGGTGATGTGCATTCTTCAGCATTAACGGTTGATCAGTCGCACATCGATAAAATCCAAATTTTCCCAAATCCGGTTGCAGATGTCATTAACATTTCCGGTATAGAGAATATGAATGCGGTGAATGTCTATAACAGCGCCGGACAATTGGTTAAATCCCAAAACTTTGGAAACAAAGTGATTGTAAAAGATTTAGCTCCAGGAGTATATATCTTGAAAATATTGAGTCCTAAAGCTGAACCAAAAGAGTTTAAATTGATCAAAAAATAAACTTTCTGGTCAAATGAAAACGGCTGCATTGGGTTGCAGCCTTTTTTTGTATGGTGCTGTCAGTTCAATTCATTGAGTTTCTTCGCAATTGATTCTGAATTCACGCCGGCTCCTTCTTGCTGGTCCACCATTTCTCCGTTTCGGTCAAAAATGGTAATCAGGTTAGAATGTGAGAATTCAATAGGAGAAATCTGTTTGTATTTCACAGCTAAAACGTTGGCAAATTCCCGGATCGATTCGTCGTCACTGACCAAAAAAGTCCACGGATCGCCATAAATATTTCTTTCCACGGCAAATTTTTTCAGAACTTCTGGAGTGTCATTAGCAGGGTCAATGGAGATGAGTACCAAATTGGTGTTTTTAATTTTCGCTTTGTCCAGTTTGCTGTACACTTTTTTCATATCTGCTACCAAAAGCGGGCACGAAGTTTTGCAGCTGGTGAAAATCATTACGATAGCCAGATTTTTTCCCTTCAGATCCTTTAGCTTAATGGTTTCACCATCCTGGTTTTTCCATTGGGAATCGAGGTAGAAAACGGAATCAGTGGTTTTTTTGGCCACAGCGGTTTGCTCTTCTTTTTGGCATGAAAGAATGGCAAAGAAAGCGAACAGAATTAAAAGAAAGTTTTTCATTTTTTTAGCTTAAAGTTTTTACCATGAAGGAAATAAATTGTTTAAGAACCATCACAAAGCTGATAGCTGAATTTCACCATTGAAAATTAAGTAAAGATGGCTGAACCTGAAATCAATTCTTTAGAATTGCATAATTATATGGAGCTTAAATTTTTTAATCTTTTCCTAACCTAAATGTTTAAAAAATCAGCGTTTTCATTTTATGGTTATGTCTTTTGCACATCTAAAACCGAGATTTGCAACGGTGTAATTGGCATTCAAACTTTGCCTGAAAGCGTATCTCATAAAAGAGGCATAATTCAAAATATCAGTGGAGGTGGTTGCTGCACTTGCACAAAACAGACCTTTGTCATCATATTCCGCAGTTCGGGAATCGTTGGTGGTAAGAACTGAATTGAAATCGCCGGTCCATTCCCAAACCAAGTCAAACATATTGTAAACTCCGTAATAATTAGGTTTCGACTGTTTCACCGGATTTTTTTCCTTGAATTTCACCTCGTACTGCTTGATGATATCTGAAGAATAGGATGGTTTTTTTCTGGCGTTGGACGAGGTTTCATCTGCCATTGCTACAAATTCCCATTCGTCGATGGTTGGTAATCTTTTTCCGGCACTTTTGGCGTATGCTTTTGCGGCGAACCAAGAAACGAAAGTAACCGGCGCATTTGGGTTCATGTCTGCTCCTAAAGTCTCATCATCTTTCCAGTCCTTCAGATAAGTGGAATCCACAAAAACGGTTTTCACCTGACTTCGTTTCCATTTCGGGTTTTTCTTCACGAAATCCAGAAATTCAGCGTTGGTGACAGGTCTTTCATCGATTTCGAAATCCTTAACCAAAATGAGACTGTCCTGTTTTCTGTAAAACGGTTGATATTTCCCTCCCTTGATGGAGATCATTTTGACATCAGGATGAATCGGTTCTTCCTTTTGATTTTCAAAACTGAAACTATTAGGGACTTCATTGGATTTTTCCTCGCATGAAATAAAGAAGATTCCACTAACAATCAGTAATATATGCATTATCTTAATCATAGTGGAATCTTTTTAAAAAACAAAAACTAACTAAATAAATTACTGTATCTTATTATAGACTTTCGGATTTTTTTCGCCGGTCACTTTCAGTTTTCCAATTGCACCCTTGTTGAATGCCCGGAAAATGGAGTGATCCACCAAAATATATTCACCTGGTTCTTCTACTTTGAATTCAACCATCACTGCACCACCTGCCGGAATCAAAGTTGTTTGCACGTTTTCATTGATTTTGCTTCCGCCTTCAACCCAAACTCTGTCGAAGATTTCGCCGATCACGTGAAAAGAAGAAGCCAGGTTGGGTCCGCCGTTTCCTACGAACAAACGCACGGTTTCGCCCACTTTTGCCTGAAGTTCATTTGCACCCATCAACGCATTTTTCTTGCCGTTGAATACTACGTAAGTTGGCTTTTCGTCAATTCCTTTATCTTGGTCAAATTCCTGAAGACCTTTTTCATCGGTTTTTCCTTTGGTATAGAATTCTCCCTGCATGATGTAATATTCTCTATCCACTTTTGGAAGTCCACCTTCGGGTTCCACCAAAATCATCCCATACATTCCGTTTGCGATATGCAATGGAACGGGAGCGGCAGCACAGTGGTACACATAAAGTCCCGGATTCAAAGCTTTGAAATGGAAAATGGCCGTTTTTCCGGGAGCCACGTTGGTCGCTTCGGCGCCACCACCTGGACCATTCACTGCATGAAGGTCAATATTGTGGGGCATTACACTGTTTGAATTATTTTTTAGGTGAAGTTCCACTTCGTCACCCACTCTCACTCGGATGAAAGTTCCCGGAACAGTATGGTTGAAAGTCCAGAATTTGTAGGTTACGCCATCTGCAAGTTCGCCTTCTTCTTCCGTTGCTTCAAGATGCACGATTACTTTTTTCGCAGCGCGGTCACCAACAGGAGCCGGTACAAAAGGTGGTGCGGTTACTTTTTGGGTTTCAGTTTCGCCGCTTACCTTCATATCAATCGCAGCATTCGCAGATGAGGATTCGCTTGAATTTTGCTTGCATGCTTGGAGCGTCAATAGACCAACAGCCAAAATGGACACAATCTTTTTCATTTAATTTTCGGTTTAATTATTTTAATTCTCTTACTTTATTTTTAATAGGACAAAAATATCCTAATTAAAATTCATTTTAAAATTTAATGGTATGAGATTTGTCAGACCTCGGCTCTGAAATTGAAAAACCTAAATATAGGGAAATTTCTGATACTTCCGGAAAGCACTTTTTATGAGTGGTTTGGAGTGTTTTTGCACTAAGTTTAGTTGCTTTTCGTCTTTCACATTAAACCTTGTCAAAAGTAAAATAGACAAAAGGGAATTTTACCTGCTATATATCAGTACCGGATTTTGCTAGAAGAAAACCGGGCTTCTTATCTTCGTGTTTTAAATCTGAAAAAATGTTGAAAAGTACAAATCCCAGCAGATGGTTCGTTGCAATTGCCGCCACATTGACGCATCTTGGTTTGGGAACCGTTTACGCATGGAGTTTTTTTCAGAAACCCATTACAGATTCGTTCGGCTGGTCGAATTCGCAGACAGCTTGGGCGTTTAGTTCATCAATTCTGATGTTGGGATTTACCGCAGCGTGGGCAGGAACAAAAATCGAAAAATTTGGGGCAAGACGCCTTGCTTTAAGCGGAGTCATCCTTTATGGTTTGGGATATATCATTTCTTTTTTAGCTTTAAAGGCGGGTTCCCTTGTCTTGCTTTATTTGGGTTTCGGGATGATTGGCGGATTTGGTTTGGGACTGGCTTATGTCACGCCAGTTGCAGTGGTCTCCAAGATATTTCCGGAAAAGCAGGGGATCATGACGGGAATGGTCGTGATGGGATTCGGATTGGGTGCATTTGTGATGTCCAAAATTTTAGCACCTTTCTTTCTGGATTTATTCGATGGGGATTTGGCAAAGGTCTTTTTGTGGAGCGGAATAATCCTGTTCATTTTTCTTCCCTTATTTGCTTCCCAACTGGGGCGGTTCAAACCGGTAGAAAACCGGGCAACTCATGAAGCGAATATTTTCAGTGTTCTTCTAAAATCCGACTATGTGCTGATTTGGTTGATTTTTATGTTCAACATTGTAGCCGGAATGATTTTCATTTCATTTCAGTCGCCGCTCCTCCAGGATTTGATGAAAACTTCGGGGACTTCTGATCCCAAACTTCTTGAAAAAAGTGGAGCAACCTTAATAGCGGTGAGTGCCCTTTTTAATGGATTCGGGAGGTTTCTCTGGGGCGGAATTTCTGACAGATTGGGCAGGATTCCCACTTTTCGCATGATCCTGGTCATTGAGATTGTGGTTTTCCTAATCCTCATTTTCACACAAAATATCTGGGTATTCTCTACTGGAGTATGTGTTGTTTTACTTTGTTATGGAGGTGGTTTTGGAGTTTTGCCTTCATTGGTCAGAGAGCGTTTTGGGGCTGGTTTGATGGCTTCAGTTTATGGCGCTACTTTGACGGCGTGGGGAATCGGTGGAATTCTCGGTCCGCAGATTACGGCTCTGCTGAAAGATATTTTTCCGCAAAATGCGTCAGTTTATTCTTTTGGCGTGGGATTGACCTTAATTACAGCCGGATTCGTTTTATCCTTTTTCTTAAACCCAAAAATGAGTGCGCCTGAACATTAGAATCAGTTTGAAAGAGTAATAATCAGCGGTTCCACGATGATTTTCTGGGAGTAATACTTCGCGCCGCAGACATTGGAATTCAAAGTGTAGCCTCCTTTTCTGATCAAAAACTGGTTTTTGCTGTTTTTTGCAACGGGTAGATTATAAAACTTTTTGTTTTTGGTGCCCACCAATCGCACAATGATATCACAGTTGGATTCATTGGTAATTACTGCGGCAGTTTGGGGATCATTCGGGTCGGAATCATTTAGGAGATAAGTCAGGACTTGTGCGGTTACTTTTCTTTTGTCGATTTTATCTGCCTCCATCAGCTCCGCAAATTCTTTACTTTCGTTGATGATGGTGTTTGCCGTGTTGGGATAATTTCCGGAATTCGGCTTGTTCAGCGGCAAAATTTCACAGCTGCTGACCAAAAGAAAAACAAAAAGGGCGTAAACTGATCTCATCAAATTTTTTCCTGAAATTCATCATTACACAAAGCTACATGTTTTTTAGCAAAAAGTGAAATTTTCAGAACAGGGTTCACCGTACCGAATTGCTTTGCTGATCGGCTAAGCAGCAATTTCTTTGCTCAGGATTCCTTTGATTAAGGGCTTTTTTCGGGAAAAAGCTTATATTTGCCCCTTTATTAACCAATTTTGATATTATGAAGAGAATTTTATCTTTTGTTTTCGCTGCAACTTTGGCAGTGAGTGCGTATTCACAAACTTTGTGGACAGACAATTTTGAATCCTACACCATCGGAAATCTAGGAACCCAAGGAGGGTGGGCCAATGAAGGCGGTAGTGCGTCAAGCGTTAAAATTGCAACGATTGATGGTGCACATGGAAAATCGATGCGGATGAATACCACTGCGACGAGTGATCCTCAATTTATTTATAAGGAAATCAATATGGGCTTAGCTAATCCGGACAACGAGGTTTTCAGAGCGGAGGTCGAAATGTACACTGGAAATAACTGGGCGGAAATGCAGGTCTATGAATCCGATGGAACTAACTACTATGCAATCTTTGATATATATTTGAGCCCAACCAATGGAGCTTGGCTTGCTGATCAGGCGGATTTTGATGCTGATTTAAGTGGGGAGTTATTGACTCCAAACATTGCGGCAAATACTTGGTACAAAGTTATCGTTACGTATAACATTTCTGAGGGAACCATGAACGTTTCCATTAACGGAACCAATTACGGACCTTTCGCTAAAGAGGCATATCATTACCCAACAGAAATAGACTTGGTTGCTTCTGGAACAAACAATGCGGGATATGACAACATCGTGATTGCTGCAGATGCTGCTTTGGCTGTGTCGAACGTGAACAAAACAAAAGTCAACGTTTATCCGAACCCAACCACTGAGGTCTTGAATATTACTGCTGATAAAAAAGTGGCAAACGTAACTTTCTTCGACATGACCGGAAGAAAAGTGAAACAAACCACTGAAAATGTAATCAATGTGGAAGACCTTGCAAAAGGAAGCTATATTGTTAGCATCACCTTCGCAGATGGAACTGTGGAAAGCAAGAAAGTGATTAAGGAATAATTCCTAATACACCGATAAACAAATCAGCTGCAAATAATTTTGCAGCTGATTTTATTTTTATGAATTCCGAAAACCGGATTTCATCATTTTAGAGCGAGTAATTCGGTGCTTCCTGAGTAATAATTACATCATGTGGATGCGATTCTTTCAGCCCACTTCCGGTAATCATCACCATCTTGCTGTCCCGTTGCAAAGTTTCAATATCTTTGGTTCCGCAATATCCCATTCCCGCACGGATTCCGCCGGTTAGCTGGAAGACCACGTCTTCAAGTTTTCCTTTATGCGGAACACGACCTTCGATTCCTTCGGGAACAAATTTTTTCGCCTCACTTTGGAAATACCTTTCCTTTCCGCCTCTTCTCATTGCCGAAAGACTTCCCATTCCTTGATATGCTTTGAATTTTCTTCCCTGGAAGATGATTTCCTCACCCGGTGCTTCATCCGTTCCTGCAAGAAGTGAACCTAGCATCACCGCATTGGCTCCAGAAGCAATTGCTTTCACGATGTCTCCCGAAAGCTTGATTCCACCATCGGCGATGACGGTTACGTTTTTAGTTTTCGCATATTCGAAAACATTATAGATCGCAGAAAGTTGCGGAACGCCGACCCCTGCAATCACCCTGGTTGTGCAGATGGATCCTGGACCGACTCCCACTTTCAGCACGTTTGCGCCTGCTTCAATTAAATCTTTTGCGGCTTCTGCTGTTACAATATTTCCGCCGACAATATCCAGCTCCGGGAAATTTTTTCTGATTTCCGAAATTTTGTCCAGAACTCCTCGTGAATGTCCGTGAGCGGAATCCACCGCAATAATGTCCACTCCGGCTTTCACCAAGGCAAAAACCCGATCAATGGTGTCTTCACCAACGCCCACTCCGGCTCCCACAATCAGTCTGCCGTTTTTGTCTTTGTTGGCATTGGGATATTCCATTTGATTGTCGATATCTTTAATGGTGATTAACCCAGCCAGCTTGAAATTCTCATCCACGATGGGAAGTTTTTCCACGCGGTTTTCGAGCAGGATTTTCTTGGCTTGTTCCAAAGTGGTGTTTTTTCCGGAGGTGATGAGTTTGTCCTTCGTCATTAATTCTTCCACTTTCACTTCGAGGTTTTCCTGGTATTTCACATCACGGTTGGTAATGATTCCGATCAGTGTGTTTTCAGCATCTACCACTGGTAATCCCGAAATTTTATAGTTCGCCATCAGTTCTTTGGCCTGCTTCAGAGTATGATCTTTGGACAAAGTCACCGGGTCGGAAATCATTCCGTTTTCGGAACGTTTTACCCGATAGACTTGTGCAGCCTGTTCATCGATCGGCATATTTTTGTGGATAAAACCAATTCCGCCGACCCGCGCCAAAGCAATCGCCATATCGGATTCAGTCACCGTGTCCATTGCTGCGGAAACGATCGGAACATTGAGCGTAATTTTGTCGGTAAGTCTTGATTTTAGGGAAACCTGGTTCGGTAAAACCTCTGAATAAGAGGGAATGAGTAGAACGTCATCGAAAGTGATGGCTGTTTCTGTGATTTTGCTGTGAATAGACATCTTTACTTTCTGCGCAAAATTACAACATTTTTGCGAAAGTTGAAAATAATCCGTTTTTTTGCGAAAGAAAATTAATTTAGGTTCCTGAGGAAAAAATGAAAAAAAACCTCCCTTAAGAAAAATCAAGAGAGGTTGCATAATGAGTTTAGTGCAGAAAACTGTTTCTCCACAAATTATTTTCCACCCAAAATATTTCCTAAAATTCCCCCAAGTCCACCTTGTTGTTGGTTTCCGCCACCGCCAAGAATGCTTCCGATTATGTTCCCAATTCCACCTTGTTGACCGCTGCCAAGAACGCTGCCTAAAATATCGGTGATCGGATTTCCGCTTCCCTGAGCTTGTTGTTCCTGCACTTGACTGGATGCATTTCCCAGGATCCCGCCCAACAAATCACCTAATCCGCCACCAGATGTAACACCGCTTGCTTGCTTTTGCTGACCGATATATCCCATGATCAGAGGAGCCAGCATTCCTAAAATAGGTCCCATTTTGTCCACGGAAATTCCGGTGCTTTGCGAAAGTTGATTCTCTACGTCTGCTTTTTGGCTCCCAAAAATATGCTCCAGAATTGAACCACCTTCAGTTTGTCTTGCGGCTGCCTGTGAAGGGTTGTTCAGGATGCTTCCGTCGTGGTCTTTGTCTAAAGCATTATTTAAGGCGTCTGCTTCGGCCGGACTTTCCTGTGATTTTTTTCTAAGGTAAGAAATAACCAGCGGTGCAGCCACTGCCATAAGTGCGATTACCTGATTTCTACTGATTCCGAATTTGTTTTCAGCGTCTGCTGCAACTTGGTTTCCGGCATTTCCTGTGATGAGGTCAATTAAACTCATAGTTGGTTGGTTTTTTTGTGTTACTAAAATTATGATGATTAAAGCGATCAAAAAACCTGCCGAAAAAAAAAATGAATTTGTGCGGGAAGCAACTCAAATTTCTTAATTTCTTCCAGAGCATAACATTGGGAAATTTTGAACTTGATGTATTCTTCAGCACTGAGGGTCATCCGGCTCGCTGAAACTTCCCGACGCATCAATAAAAATAAAAATGAAAAAGATGCATTAAGGGTAAATCTTGGAATTCATTCTTAATTTTTAAAAATCGGAACATTGGAACAAGCTTCGCCAAACATCAGGGATTTCACGATCGGTTTCAGCTGTTCCACCAATTCGATGTAGGCATTTTCGGGAATGGACTTATCACTGCAACCTTTTACCAGGACTCTTTTGCCCATTAAATCTGTGAAATCGTAGGTTTGTAAAGCATTGTGCATGAGTAGAACTTCCAAATCTTCACGGCTTCCAAAGATGATTTTTTTTGTCGCGTCAGTCAATTTCGCAGTGATGAGAAAATATGCCCAAAGCGGAACAATCGCTTCGGCGGAATTGTAGATATAGATGAACGCATCACGGTATTCTTCGGGATTGACTGCTGAAACTTTTTCACGGAAATCTTTTTCTCTTAAAATCAAACCTTCAAAAAGGAAATCCTTCAGATCGATTCCGATTCTTTTTCCTTCGGGAACCAGTTTGGAAAGGTCGAAATTCACCAAGCCGCTCTCCGCAACTTTATTTTTTATTTCAAAATCTTCGGACATTTTTTTGTTATCTTTGAAAAGCAAATTTAAGCATAATAAAAAGACCGGAAAAATGACAACTCTGGAAAGAAAGTAATGCTTAAAACGAAAAATTGATTCAACTCAAGATCAAGCTGTTCTGGCCGAAATTGAAGCGATTTTCATCTATCCGGAGGAACTGATCAGGAAATTTGAAGAAGCTCATGTTCAATATTTGAGGGGCGAGTTTTTAGCCGATGAAGAAGAAAAAAAGAAATGGTTCGCAAAACAGGGAAAGTTACCGGATCGGCAGAATCGATGAAAGACAGAAAACACCTTTTTCCTATGGGGATAAAAGGAGCAAGACTGTGAATGATAGCAGGAAGTGGAATCTGCTATTTAATGAAAAAAGGAATATTGTTTTAGAAAATCCATTTAGCGGAAGAGAAACAAATGTGGTCAAGGTGCGAACTGCTCTGGTGAGAATTTGCCTGATTGTGTACTAAATATTTGACAGGGAAATTTTGGTTCTAACCGTTTGGGAAGCTCATCAAGACCAAGAAAATATAGAAATTCAGTTGATTTTTTTACTCATCAACATTCTTAATGAAATATTACATCATCGCAGGAGAAGCATCCGGAGATCTGCACGCTTCCAACTTAATGAAATCTGTCCTTAAAAAAGATACCAGCGCCGAATTCAGATTCTGGGGTGGAGATTTAATGCAAAAAGTGGCGGGAAGCACTCCGGTAAAGCATTACAAGGAATTAGCCTTTATGGGTTTTTTGGAAGTGGCCAAAAATCTGAAAACCATTCTTAAAAACATAAAATTCTGCAAAAGTGATATCGAAAACTACAACCCGGATGTCTTGATCCTGGTCGATTATCCAGGTTTCAATTTAAGGATTGCAGAATTTGCGAAAAATTTGGGAATCAAGGTGGTTTACTATATTTCTCCCCAACTCTGGGCGTGGAAAGAAAGCCGGGTAGAAAAAATTCAAAAATTCGTAGATGAAATGTTGGTGATCCTTCCGTTTGAAAAGGATTTCTATAAAAAGCACGCCGTGGATGCACATTTCGTTGGACATCCGCTCCTGGATGCTATTTCAGAGCTGGAACCACTTGATATCCAAGAATTTAAAAAAGATAACAGGCTGAATCAAAAAGAGATTATCGCTCTTCTTCCGGGTTCTCGCGAGCAGGAAGTTGCCAAAATGCTGGATTTGATGCTTTCCGTTCGTTCGGAATTTTCGGATTATCAGTTCGTCATCGCGGGTGCGCCAAGTTTGCCGAAAAGTTTCTACGAAAAATATGTGGATGAAAATGTACATTTTGTATCCAACAAAACCTATGATTTGCTGAGGTCTTCCAAAGCAGCTTTGGTAACTTCCGGAACAGCAACTCTGGAAACGGCATTGCTCAATATTCCCGAAGTGGTGTGTTACCGCGGAAGCAGAATTTCCTATGAAATCGGGAAACGTCTGGTGAAAAACATCAAATACATTTCTTTGGTCAACCTGATCATGGATCAGGAGATCGTGACCGAATTGATACAGAAAGACCTTACAACAAAAAATTTAGTTGCAGAACTGAGCAAAATCCTCAACGGTGCAAAACGGCAGGAAATCCTCCGTAATTATGAACTTCTTCGTGAAAAACTGGGCGGAAAAGGAGCAAGTGACCATGCCGCCGAAGTGATCGTAAATGGGTGATTTGACGGTGGATTTTATCAAAGTAATTTGATATTTTTGCGCGAAAACACCATTTGAAAAAGCAGCCATTATTTATTCTCTGCACGTTTTTTATTCTTGGAATTTTCTTGCAGGATTATTTTTTGCTGAATGAAAAGCTGATCCAGATTATTTTGGTAATCAGTTTTTTATTTTTGCTCTCCTTTCTGGTAAAAAATTATTTCGTTGCGCGGTTTCGATATTGTTTCTTATTACTGATGTTCTTTTCATTAGGTCTTTTTGCCCATTCATTGAAGCTTCAGAAACCGAAATTGCCTCGACTTCATGGGAAGGAATTCATCTATTTTAAGATCAATCAAAAACTCAATTCCAATGATAAAAATAAGCGCTACGAGATTTCCGCATGGTGCAACAGGCAGTTTTTTCAGAGCATACTTTCCATGCCGAAAGAAGAGCAGGATCTTGATTTCCGGCATTATTATAAAGGTGAAGCTTTTGTAAATCCCATTTCGAAGCCTTACAGCGGTTTTCAGTTTGATTATGGAAAATATCTTTCCAGAAAGGATATTTATTTCCAAAGCTATCTCCCGAATTCATATCAAAGCGGAGTAAGGAATGATCTCAGTTTTGCGGAAAAAATCCGTCAAAAACGCTTGGAAACATTAAGTAAAATTGATGCCGCCCATCTCAGCAAACAAACCCGTGAGTTCACCAAAGGAATTATTTTGGCAGACCGCACAGAAATGGACAAAGAAACTGTGCAGGACTTCCAAAAGTCTGGTTTAATGCATATTTTGGCTATTTCCGGATCGCACATGGCGATTATTTACATGCTTATTTTGTTTGTTTTGAAGCCTGTTTTCCCACGGAGGTTTCGAAATTTCAAAATTATTATTTCCTTAGTCTTAATTTGGGCCTTTGCCATTTTCATTGATTACGGAAGCTCCGTTGTTCGGAGCTGCGTGATGATTTCATGCTATTATATATATGTTTTGCTTCAGAGAAAGACGGATTTGCTTCATTCCATGGCGGTTGCGGCGTTTGCTATTCTCATTGTGGATACGAATCAGCTTTTTGATGTGGGTTTTCAATTGAGTTTTGCAGCAGTTTTCGGAATTTTCTGGTTGAATCAGCCCATTTTGAAATATCTGCCCAAACCGAAGAATAAGATTCAAAATTTCATGGTCAATGTGGTTTCGATAAGTTTGGCGGCGCAGATTTCAACGCTTCCATTGGTGGTCTATTATTTCCACCAGTGGTCGCTCATTTCAGTGGTCGCCAATTTGGTGGTGATTCCGGTGGCGGAAATCCTGATCATTTTCGCTTTGTTGATGACATTTCTGATCGCATTTTCTATTGATTTTTCATGGATCAATAGCTTGTATGATTTTTGCGTGATCTGGATTTTGAAGGTGATTCATTTTTTTGCGAACATTGATATGGCTTTTTATAAAATGATCCCAATCACTTTGCTTGAAGTCGCAGTTCTTTTTGTGATCATCTTTTACTTGAGGGATGCGATCTTTAAATTCAATCTAAAAAGTATATCGAAAGTCGTTTACTATTTGGCTCTGTTTGCTGCTTTGAGGTTCGTTTTAAATTTTAGGGCAGATCAAATCAATGAAGTTTTGGTTCACCAATATTTTAAAGAAAAGCTGATTTCTGTTAAGAGAAATGAAAAAGTGCAATTCCTGATTCCAGAGCATCTGGATCTGGAAAAACTAAAAGCTTACGTAATTGAACCTTATCTGACCGCTCGCCGGACAAAAGATTTTGAGATCAAATTTATTCCAAAAAATATCGAAACCGTTCATATTGATGGAAAAGTCTATGACTTGAGGAGCAGTAGGTAATTTACATGGGGATCAGCTGCAATGGTCTTTATGGCGCAAATGGTAATGAACGGAGCCCATTAAATTGATTTGGCGAAACCAGCTGATTTTCCAGATTGAGATTAGCGCTTTGCTGTTTTCGTGTTTCAGTTGGTTTTTTAACTTTTCTTCTTATTTAGAAACATTACAAACTGAATATTTCTGATGAATCTCACTTTTACATAGCTTAACAATTCTTTAACTTTGTGGGAATTCAAATTTAAACATAGTTATGTCAGGATTTTCACGTTCTACCATCGGTAGAAAATACGCAATGGCATTGTCCGCAATGTTCCTGCTCGTTTTCCTAATCATGCACCTTTCGGTGAATTTACTTTCGGTTTGTGGCAAAGATGGCCCCTTCAATGAAGCATCCTATTTTATGGGCTACAATTGGATGGTTCAATATATCATGCAGCCGATTTTGGTTTTCGCAGTGATGTTTCACTTCATCATGGGTTTCATCTTAGAAATTAAGAACAGAAACGCAAGACCTGTGAAATATGCGGTTTACGACGGAAATGCTAATACCACCTGGATGTCCAGAAACATGATTTATTCTGGATTGGTCATTTTGGCTTTCCTGGGTCTTCATATGTATGATTTCTGGCTCCATGAGATGACCTACAAATACATTCCGGGAGGTGGTGATCCGAATGATGTTACCAGATTTTGGCCAGAACTTCATGCGAAATTTGCGGAAACCTGGAGGGTGGTTCTCTATGTGATCTCTTTCATTTTGCTGGGATTGCATTTGGCGCATGGTTTCCAGTCATCTTTCCAATCTGTTGGAGCCAGACATCCGAAATACACCCCGTTGATCAAAAAAATCGGGACTTGGTATTCGATTTTGATTCCTGCCGGTTTCATCTTCATTGCGCTTTTTCATTTTTTAACTCAATAATTTGAATTTTAGTCAAATTCAAACTCTAAAATTCAAACATCAAATCTAAAATTTCAAATAATGAGTAAATTAGATTCCAAAATCCCAGCTGGTCCATTAGCCGACAAGTGGGAAAACCATAAAAACCACATGAACCTGGTTTCGCCAAATAACCGGGACAAGATCGACATCATCGTCATTGGAACTGGTTTAGCAGGCGGTTCTGCAGCAGCTACTTTGGCTGAGCAGGGATATAATGTAAAAGCTTTTTGCTATCAGGATTCGCCAAGAAGAGCACACTCTATTGCTGCTCAAGGTGGGATCAATGCCGCAAAAAATTATCAAGGTGATGGCGACTCCATTTACAGATTGTTTTATGATACGATCAAAGGTGGAGACTACCGTTCCCGAGAAGCAAACGTTTACCGATTGGCTCAGGTTTCTGGAAATATCATTGACCAATGTGTTTCGCAAGGTGTTCCTTTTGGAAGGGATTACGGTGGACAATTAGACAACCGTTCCTTCGGTGGTGTTCAGGTAAAAAGGACTTTCTACGCGAAAGGTCAAACCGGACAGCAATTGCTTTTGGGAGCCTATTCCGCCATGAGCCGACAAATCGGTAAAGGAAGAATCAAAATGTATAACCGCCACGAAATGTTGGAGCTCGTCGTCGTGGATGGAAAAGCCAGAGGAATTATTGCAAGGAATCTGGTGACCGGTGAAATTGAAAGACATTCTGCTCATGCCGTGGTTATTGCATCCGGTGGATACGGAAATGTGTATTTCCTTTCTACAAATGCAATGGGCTCCAACTGTTCCGCATCATGGAAAATTCACAAAAAAGGAGCATATTTCGCAAACCCTTGCTACGTGCAGATTCACCCAACGTGTATTCCGGTTCATGGAACGCAGCAGTCTAAGCTGACTTTAATGTCTGAATCTTTAAGAAACTCCGGTAGAATCTGGGTTCCAAAAAAAATCGAAGATGCAGTTGCAATTCGTGAAGGAAGGCTTAAAGCAAAAGATATTAAACCTGAAGACCGTGACTATTATCTGGAAAGAAGATATCCGGCTTTTGGAAACTTAGTGCCGAGAGACGTGGCTTCGAGAGCGGCCAAGGAAAGATGTGACGCTGGTTTCGGAATCGAAAACAATGATACCAAAGAAGGTGTTTTCTTGGATTTCTCCACCGAGATTACCAAAAAAGGAAAAGAAGCCGCCATTGAGAAAAACATCCATAATCCAACGGAGCAGCAAATCTATGATTTAGGAAAAGCTTGGGTGGAAGAAAAATACGGAAACCTTTTCGTGATGTATGAAAAAATAACGGCAGACAATCCATATGAAACCCCGATGAAAATCTATCCTGCGGTTCACTATACCATGGGAGGAATCTGGGTTGACTATAATTTGCAGTCCACTATTCCGGGTTGTTTCGTCATTGGTGAAGCAAATTTCTCAGACCACGGTGCAAACAGATTGGGAGCTTCAGCTTTGATGCAAGGTTTGGCGGATGGCTATTTCGTGCTTCCTTATACGATCGCAGATTACCTTTCAGCTGATATCAGAACTGGAGCAATTCCAACCGATTTGGCAGAATTTGATGAGGCGGAGAAAAGTGTAAAAGACCGGATTAATTTCTTCCTTAATAATAATGGAAAACATTCCGTGGATTATTTCCACAAAAAATTGGGCCACATCATGTGGAACAAAGTAGGGATGGGAAGAACTCCTGAAGGATTAGCCGAAGCAATTAAGGAAATCGAAGAAGTGAGAAAAGAATTCTGGGCAGAGGTGAAAGTTCCGGGAAGCAACGATGAAATGAATCCTGAGTTGGAAAAAGCCGGCAGAGTAGCCGATTTCCTGGAATTGGGACAATTAATGGCAAAAGACGCACTGGGTAGAAAAGAATCTTGTGGTGGACATTTCCGATGGGATCACGCAACGCCTGAAGGTGAAGCAGAAAGAGATGATGTCAACTACATGTATGTTTCAGCTTGGGAATATAACGGAGACGATATCAATGCTGAAATCCTTCACAAAGAGGATTTGAAATATGAAAATATAGAGGTGAAAACCAGAAGCTACAAATAATCTCCAAAATATTAATAATTATGAGTGCAAAAAAAGGACTAAACCTGACTCTGAAAATTTGGAGACAGAAAAACAATAAAACCAAAGGACAATTTGAAACCTACAAGATTTCAGAGGTGTCCACCGATTCCTCATTCCTGGAAATGCTGGATATCTTGAACGAAAAACTCATCAACGAAGGAAAAGAACCGATTGCTTTCGACCACGACTGCCGCGAAGGAATCTGCGGAATGTGTTCTCTATACATCAATGGCCGTCCACACGGTCCAGATACCGGAATCACAACTTGCCAGCTTCACATGAGAATGTTCAAAGATGGTGAAACCATTACCATTGAACCTTGGAGAAGTGCAGCGTTCCCAGTCATCAAGGATTTGGTGGTGGATAGAAGTTCTTTTGACAGAGTGATGGCAGCAGGTGGATTTATTTCGGTAAATACATCCGGAAATACCACTGATGCAAACAACATTTTGGTCGATAAAGAAGAAGCTGACAAAGCCATGGATGCAGCCACCTGTATCGGTTGTGGAGCATGTGTAGCGTCTTGTAAAAACGGTTCCGCAATGTTGTTTGTGGGAGCAAAAGTTTCCCAATACGCTCTTCTTCCGCAAGGACAGGTGGAAAGAAAAAGACGGGTTCTGAAAATGGTAGCCGCCATGGATGAAGAAGGGTTTGGAAACTGTTCAAACACTGGAGCTTGTGAAGTGGAATGTCCGAAAGGAATTTCTTTGGAAGTGATCGCCAGGTTGAACAGAGAATACTTCGGAGCTTCATTAGACCAGGGATAATTGAAATTCCACTCATCAAAAAATCGTCTGAAAATTGCTTTCAGACGATTTTTGTTTTCAGAACAAATATCTTTGCGCTTGCTTATTCAAACTTTAAACCAATTCCACCATTTCGGTAACCTCCACATCATAACCTCCCACCAAAGGTTTTTGGTTCACATTCTGGGTAATAACACGGAATTTATTGATGCCCAGGTTTTTTAAGATTTGAGTTCCAATCCCATAATCCCTGAAATTGGAAGATAAAGTAGGCCGCATTTCGTGGCCACTTTGGAAATCCAGAAACTGCTGCAGTTTACGCATCGTATTTTCGGAATTGGAAACATTGTTGATGAAAATCAGAGCGCCTTTTCCTTCATCGTTAATCATTTTCGTGACTTTCGCCAACAAAGGTTTCTCACCTGTAACCAACCTGCTCAAAACATCGAAATAGGAGTTTGAAGATTGTACCCGAACCAAAACCGGCTCGTCTTCCGACCAAGTTCCTTTAGTCAGCGCAAAATGGATTTGATCGGTGCTTGTCTCCTTGAAGGCAAAAAAATCAAAATCACCATAGGTGGTTTTTACTTTTCTTTCCTCGATTCTTTCAATGAGGTCGCCTTTCCTCAAAAGATATTTAATCAGATCCTCGATGGAAATCATCTTCAAACCAAGATTTTGAGCCAGCGTGTGAAGTTGCGGCAATCTCGCCATGCTTCCGTCTTCGTTCATGATTTCGCAAATCACGCCGCCTTCTTTCAGGCCTGCAAGTTTGGTCAGATCAATCGCCGCTTCAGTATGTCCTGCTCTTTTTAGAACGCCCCCTTTTTTAGCCCGCAAAGGAAAAATATGTCCAGGTCGCATCAAATCGGCCGGTTTGGTATTTTCGTCCATCAATGCGAGAATCGTTTTGCTTCTGTCGCTTGCAGAAATTCCTGTGGAAACACCGTCTCCCAACAAATCCACAGAAACCGTGAAAGCCGTTTCCTTCGGGTCGCTACTTCTGGTGACCATGATTTCCAGTTCCAGCTCGTCACATCTTTTTTCTGGCAGCGGAGTGCAGATCAAACCTCTTCCGTGAATCGACATGAAGTTGATGATTTCAGGGGTGGTCAGTTCTGCGGCACAAAGAAAATCACCTTCATTTTCGCGGTTTTCATCATCCACCACGATGATGACTTTGCCGTTTTTCAGATCGTCAATGGCTTCCGGAATCGTATTGAGTTTTATTTCAGACATTTTACTTTTAGATTTTTGCAAAGGTACTGAGATTTGGAGCGAATCGCAATTTTTATTTGGGCGTCTTTTTCCGTCTTCCGCTCCCAATCTTTTTTCGCCGACGTCTAAATCCAACAGAGAAAAAAGGATTTCCGCTCAAGCCGGGACGCGGGAGTTTGCCCAGTATTAAATTGAGATTTGCGTTGAAGAAGATCTTAATTTTTAAATCAAAGAATCCACCACCTCCCGGAAAATCTCATAACTCTTCACTCTCGCTTCATGTTCGTAAATATGCGAAGTGATCATGAGTTCATCCACCTGAAACCGGTCTTGGAAATTCCTGATCTGGGTTTTCAAGGTTTCCGGACTTCCCACAAAACTGTATCGAAGCTTTTGCAGAACTCCGGCTTTTTCCATGGAACTCCAGATTGCATCCATGTCTTCTACCGGTGGAGCATAGGGCTTTCTGTCGTTTCGAATGATATTTAAAAACGCCTGATACAAAGTGGTAGTCAGTTTTCTGGCTTCTGCGTCGGTTTCTGCGCCGATTCCGTTTACGCAAGCAATCAGGTATGGTTCCGGAAATTTTGCACTCGGTTTGTAGTTTTCAAGATAGATTTCAAAAGCAAAGCTCATCATTTCGGGGGCGAAATGTCCAGCGAAAGCATACGGCAATCCAAATTCCGCGGCAAGCCACGCACTGTCTGTGCTGGAACCCAAAACGTAAATCGGAATATCGCAACCTTCGCCGGGAATTGCCCGTACTAAACTTTCAGCATTTTCTTTTGAGAAATATTTTTGAAGTTCGCGGATTTGTCTGGGAAACTGTTCGTTAATGGTCATGGGATTTCTTCCCAAAGCTTGTGCCGTCAAACCATCAGTTCCGGGAGCTCTTCCCACTCCCAAATCGATTCTTTGCGGGAAAAGACTTTCCAAGGTTCCGAATTGTTCTGCAATGACTAGTGAGCTGTGATTCGGTAACATGACGCCACCGGAACCTACTCGGATTTTTTGGGTTCCATTTGCGATAAAACCTATTAATACAGATGTAGCGGAACTTGCAATCGACGCCATATTGTGATGTTCGGCAAGCCAAAATCTTTTGTAATTTAATTTTTCTACATTTCTGGCCAAATCCAGACTGTCATTAAAAGTTTCATGGATCGTTTTGTTTTGTTTCACTGGAGCCAAATCCAGCACAGATATTTCGAAGGGTTTCATTGAAGTTTAAATTTTTTCTTATTTCTGATATGAAATTTTTGTTGAAATTTGCGTTTCATACAAAATGTAAAAATGCGAAATTTTCTGGTCATCTTTTTCGGGCTTATTTTCTGGAAAACTTTTTCCCAACAAACAACACAAGTTAACAATAGTTTTCCTAAAATAAAATCCTCGATTTCCATGCCGGTGAAAATTCCACTTGCTGAGATTTCGAATATCATCAATAATTCAGTTCCACAGCTGGTTTATCAGGATGATTCCTATGTTGATAACGATAATGACCAGTTTAAGGTAAAGGTATGGAAAACCCGGCCGATTCGACTGGTCGGTGGAACCAATCAGAATCTTTTGATCGAAGTTCCGCTGAAAATCTGGGCGGAAAAGGGAATCGGAACTTTGGGGGTTTACAATTACCAGAATACTACTTTCGAGACGGTGATGTACTTTAATGTGCAGATCTCCTTTAATAATAATTGGACCGTCACCACCAAAACGGCTCCGAATGGTTTCAAATGGGTGACGAAACCGGTTCTCGACTATGGCAAAATCAAAGTTCCCATCACCCCTTTGGTGGAAAGTAATCTGAAAAAGCAGCAGCAGGAATTCTGCAAAACCATTGATGATATGATGGCGACGCAACTGAATTTTCAGCAATATGCAGTTTTGGCATGGAATCAGTTTTCGCAGCCGTTTCAGATTTCGGAAGAATATAACACCTGGTTGAAAGTGACTCCGATTTCGGTCAATATTACGCCTTTGGTTTTCTATTTGGACCAAATTCAGGGAAATATCGGGATTGATACCTTTTCCGAAACTTTTACCGGACAAAAACCTGCGGATTCGCCACTGATCAAGTCGATCGCCAATTTCAATTCTGTGCAGTCGCTTCCGCAAAAATTCCTGCTTCAAACCACTGCAAACATTCCATTTACAGAAGCAACGAAGATTGCGGAAAGTATGTTTCTCGACAAGGAATTTGCCTTTAGGGAAGGAAAATCGAAGATCAAGATTACGGGAATCAAAGTCTATGGCGAAAATGACCGGATCATGATGGAAGCCAAAACCGAGGGAACTGTGGACGGAACTTCGTTTATTTCCGGAATACCGGTTTATGATCAAGCAAAGCGAAAAATCGTTTTGAGCGATACCAAATTCAAGTTGAAGACGAAAAGTATTTTGCAGAAAGCAGCGACCTTATTGTTCCAAGGCAAGATCGTGAAAATAATAGAGGACGAATATGGGATCCCCACTGCAGAATTGGAAGATTATTCGAAAAAAAGCATCGAGGAAACCTTTAACAAAGAATATTACAAAGGCCTGAAAATGCAAGGAAAGGTTTTCAGTTTGAAGCCCTCCAAAATAATTTTGAGTCCGTCGGTCATTACGGCGATAATCGACACAGAAGCACAGCTGAAGCTTTTTGTTCAGGGAGTATGATTTTTCATTATTTTAGCAAAAATTAAATGATTTATGGCAAAAGCTTTACCAGTTGTGGAAAGAAACCGCGCAGGTTCAGGACTTAGACTTGCAAATTACTTAATTGATTTTACTTTTTGCCTTTGTGCCACGGTTTTGTTTTTTGGAATCCTGGCTGTGATTTACAGTATAATTACCGGTTTACATCTCGCTGAGGTGACCTATCAGATGGAAAACATCAATGGTTTGGCGGACCGTGTTTTGACCATGATTGTTTATGCTTTGCTAATGTTTGTAACAGAATGGGGAACCAAAGGCAGAAGTGTGGGCAAATATATTACTGGGACCAAAGTGGTCAAGGCAGATAACAGTCCACTCACCGGCATGGATTTATTGAAACGAAGTTTTTCGCGGATTGTTCCTTTTGATGCACTTTCGTTTTTGGGCAATAATGGGTGGCATGATCGATGGTCCGATACCCGCGTGGTGAAAGTGAAAGAATTTGAGCGAGCAAAAAATCTGGATAACGAGATCAATGCGATTGGAGTGAAAGAAAGCGATTGAAAAAAGTTTTTCCAAACATCAAAAATTGTCTATATTTGCAAACCCAAATGGTACTTTGGCCGAGTGGCTAGGCAGTGGTCTGCAACACCATCTACAGCGGTTCGAATCCGCTAGGTACCTCCAAAAAACTCTAATGCGTTTATTTTTAAGCGATTAGAGTTTTTTTATTTTCTTTGCTTAGGTGTTTGGGGCATTTGCAAGAATTCTCGCTATCGCAAAATAGTACTTTTTTTATTCATCATCTTCTGAATTTTTAAAAATTGATCGAATTTTAATTTTTGTAACAATCTGATTGGATGTTTATTATCTTTAACAATTAAGATTTTTTAAAAATTTTAACATTTCTTTAACTTATGTTTGGTTTCGTTTTTGGCATGCTCTCTACGAAGATGGTTTTAATTTATTGACTTTTAAAATTGAAGATTATGAAAAATATATTATTAGCAGGTTTTGTGTCCATATTAACATTGACTGCCTGCAAGAAAGATAACACCGTGGCTGAAAAATCTTTGGAACAGCAAAAAGTGGAGTTCCAACAAAGGCAGCTCGAAATTGAGCAACAAAAACTGGCTATTGAAAAAGAAAGAATTGCCTATGAAACGCAGAAAAAAGCAGATAGTATTGCGGAAGCAAATAAGGCAAAAGCAGCAGCTCCGAAAGTCGTTACCAAAACCAGAACGGTTTATGTAAACAGAACTCCCCGAAGCGCTTCCAGCTCAGGTGCGGTGGCTTCTAATTCTGGAAGCAGTGCAGGAACAGCTCAGGGAACTACTCAAAAGCAAGGAATGAGTAAAGCAGCTAAAGGTGCGATTATCGGTACAGTAGGTGGTGCTGCAGCAGGAGCTATCATCAACAAAAACAATCGTGGTGCAGGTGCAGTGATTGGTGGTATTGTAGGTGGAGCAACAGGTTATGCCATCGGTAGATCACAGGATCGAAAAGATGGTAGAGTACAGCCGAGATAGTCTTAAAACCAAATTACATCAAATATATTCGAAAGATTGCTTAATTTTAGGCAATCTTTTTTTATCGCTATGAAGTTTCCGTTTTTACTCGCATTTTTATCCATTAGTTTATTTCGGGCGCAGCAGAATGTAGTCATCCATTCTGGAACACCCACTGAACCTTCGATTGCTATCCATCCGACCAATCCCAATATATTAGCGGCGGGTGCCAATATCAACAATTATTACTACTCCACCAATGGCGGGCTAAACTGGACACGAAAGTCCCTGACTTCAACTTATGGAGTTTGGGGGGATCCTGCTTTGATTTTTGACCACGCCGGAAATTTGTTTTTTGCGCATCTTTCAAATCCGAGTTCCGGTTCTTGGCTGGACAGGATTGTGGTGCAGAAATCAACCAATGGTGGTGCAACCTATGATAACGGAAGCTATGTGGGACTCAATGGGAAACAGCATGATAAGCAATGGCTCGCTGTAGATAGCAATAACAATCTGTTCATGACCTGGACCCAATTTGACTCCTATGGCAGTACCAATCCCAATGACAAAACTTCAATTCTGTTTTCAAAGTCCACCAACGGCGGAGCTTCTTGGAGCAACCCCGTGAAGATAAACCAAGTGGACGGTGATTGTGTGGATGAAGACAACACGGTGGAAGGAGCCGTTCCCGCGATTGGACCAAACAACGAAATCTATGTTTCGTGGGTAGGACCCGCTGGTCTGGTTTTCGATCGATCTCTTGATGGGGGAAATACCTGGCTCACCAACGATATTAAGATTGCCGATATTCCGGGGGGGTGGGATTTTTCAATTCCGGGATTGGATCGGAGCAACGGACTTCCGATCACCGCTTGCGACGTAAGCAATGGACCAAATCGCGGCACCATTTATGTGAACTGGAGCGATCAAAGAAACGGTGTTAACGATACCGATATTTTCCTGAGCAAATCCACAGATGGTGGAAATACTTGGACTGCGCCCATCAAAGTGAATAATGATAACTCCGGAAGACAGCAGTTCCTGACTTGGATGGCCATTGATCAGTCCAATGGAAACCTCTATTTTGTATTTTATGACCGAAGAAGTTATAGCGATAACCAAACGGACGTCTATATCGCGAGATCTACCGATGGTGGACAATCTTTCGTCAATATGAAAATAAACCAAACCACTTTTACCCCCAATCAAAGTGTGTTTTTCGGCGACTATACCAATATTGCTGCTAGAAATGGGGTGATTCATGCAATTTGGGGAGACCGAGTTGGTGGAAGCAGTAGAATTGTGACCGCTAAAATTCTTGATAGCGAAATTCTGCAGACCTTTGAAAACATAACCGACCAAAACATCAATTTTTACCCGAACCCGGTAGATAGGGAAGCTTATATCTCATACAAACTCCACGCTTCGTCTCAAGTGGAAATCAATATTTATGACATGTCTGGAAGATTGGTTCGCCAGGTTCTAAAAGAAAATCAGGGTTATGGAAAGTATATTCAAAAAATTGATGTGGAACACATGAAACTGAAGAAAGGAAATTATATCTGCGAGCTGAAAGTAGATGGAGTGGTAAGCAAATCGGTTCCATTTATAAAATAGCTGTGCTTTCTATTCTTTTTTCAACACTTATTTTAATACCCGTTTTTCTCGGATTCGGTAAGATTACTTGCAGTTTATTTCAAATCGAGTTGGAGGGAATTTCATTAAGGATCATTCTTGGAATGCTCTCTATTTCAATCCTTTTTTGTTTGTTGGCTTTTTTTGTTTCCTTAAACATATTTGTGGAGGTTCCTTTTGTCGTCTTCGGACTTGGTGCATTCTTTTATTTTAGGGGCTATCGTGGAATCTTAGGAGTTATGGCAGGGAATCGAATTTTATTTTTGTCGTTGATGGCCATCATTCTGTTTTTTGGATCCTTCTATCCATTTATTTTAGACCATTTCGGATATTACGTTCCAGTGATCAGCTGGATTTCTAAAGTGGGTTTGGTGAAAGGAATATCGAATTTGGATTTACTTTTGGGGCAAATGTCGTTTTGGCATATTTTACAGGCGGGATTTTCAAGTTTCACAGACTCTTTTTTAAGGCTCAATTCTATAACCCTCGTCATTTTCGTCATTTATATTTTCGAGAGAAGATCGTGGATTCATCTTGCTTTTTTGCCCATTTTGTTTCTGTTTTCACAATCGCCTAGCCCAGATTTGCCGGTGATCGTCTTCTCGTTGATCCTATTAAATGAGATTCTGATGGGTAACAGGAATTCAACAATGCTTTTCCTGATTTCCGTTTTCATATTTTCTATCAAACCAACCATGATTTGGTTGCCGGTTTTCAGTTTTTTATATTCGCTCTTTATCGTAAATTCTCGATTAAAGTTTATCTTGCCCGGAACAACCTTACTCTTTTTATTCTTTTTCAAAAACATTTGGGTGTTCGGATTTCCAATTTTCCCATTGCAGTTCCTGGACTTTGGCTTTGGTTGGAAGCCAAATGACATTATTCTGGGGAAATCCGCAGATATGGCAATTCTTAAGACCTATGATTTGCAATATTCCCTGGAAGAAATCCGACGATTTTCCTTAATGGATTATGTTAATAACTGGCTTTTCTTGGCTGGTATCAAAGGCATAATTCATGTGCTGCTTATTCTAAGTTTAGCACTGTTTCTGGTTTATGCTGCTCTAAAAAAATCAAAACTGGTTTGGCTGATCTTTATTTCCATTTTGCTGAAGATGATTGTAGTTCTTTGGTTCTCTGCACAATATCGGTTTTTTATCGATGTGTTTTTTGTCATTTTCTTTGTGGTTTTTTGGCAGCGGATATCAAGATTTCGTTCACTGATGCTTTTTTTTATATTATCTTTCATGGTAGGTCTGTTTTTTTGTGTTCCTAAATACTTTCAATCCCGATTGGCAAGTTTTAAGATGACCGGCTTCTTGCGCGGTTTTGTTTTTACTCAGTTTATTTCGCCGTCCGTTTATGCATGGAAAAAATATGATGATTACCAAATTGGAAACTTAAAGTTTAATATGGTCAATAGTTATCCCTTTAGTTTTGATACGCCGATTCCCGCCATTTCTCCCTCCTTTGTGCAGGAATATCTGGATGCAGGAATTTTCCCGCAAATGAAAGGTTCCAATTTAAGAGACGGATTTATCTGGAAGAAAATCACTCCGTCTGAAAGGGTCGATATCCAAAAGATCTTAGACTTGCGTGAACATCTTGAACGGTAAGTTGACCTTAAATGTCACTGCATCATTTTTCCGGTCAACTTTTTGACGCAAAAAGCTGCAATCGCATGGACTGCAGCTCTCTCAAAAATATTAAAATAGATGATAAAATGGGTTATTTCTTGATTACTTTGATGGTTTCGTGTTTTCCATCCGTATATTTTATGTTCAGAATATAAATCCCGGGAATCAATCCCGAAACATTGATTTGGCCTGATTTTGAAATTGCTGCAATGTTTCCTCCCTGGTCCAATAGCAGTGCTTGTGAAATCTTTTTGTCCGTTTTCACCATAAAGAAGTCGCTTGCGGGAATCGGAAAAACTGTGGTCTGCGAAATCCCATTTTCGCTGGATGCACTAATCTGTTTGATTGCAGAAACCGATAAGTTGTCAAAGCTTAAAGTATGAAGGCCATCAAATGGACTGGAAATAAACTGAAATCGGTCCGGGGATTTTCCTGCCGCATCTGAGAATGGTCCAAAAGTGACCCCCTCGATCATGAGGTGTGATTCGCCACTGTTTGAGTTATAAAACAGGGTGCAACTGTACCAGGTGTTTTCATCAATGTTGCACAAAGTTATGGTTCCGTGGGACTCCATGTTTTGGGTTCGGAAGATAAATGAGCCGCTGCTTGCAAAATAGACGAGTTCGGCCACTTTGTAATGCGCACTACCGTCCGCGAATACTTGAATCCCGGTTTCGCCAAATCCCGTCCCTGAATAAATCTTGAAATCCACTCTCAAAATATTATTTCCAGGATTTCTTTGAGACCAAGGCAAAATTTTATGAAGGCCAATTTCATCCTGGGTCGAGCGATCAAACTGAAGCGATTTTCCGTACACCGTATTGGGAAGCGTGACAATCTTTATTTGGTCGGGATTTCCCCCTTTTCTTTGCCAACCTCCCTGCTTTCCAAAACTTCCTAAAGGATAGTTTTCAAAATTTTCAGACATCAAAACCTGCCCGAAAATTGTGGATCCTGCTAGAATTAAAGTAAAAAGAGTGGAGATTTTTTTCATGACAAATCTTAATATTTCTCTTAAGGAGAGGTACAAATTTATGACGAAATTCTGTCTTGATAAACGGTGAAAACGCCTAAATTTGCTGGGTGAAATCACCTGATTTTTAGGGTGAAAACACTTATTTGAATGACAGACAGAATTGCGTCAAGGTGCAAAGAGCTTTGATTGGCTCTTCTGTTAAAAATTCTTTCTAAAAATCAACATCTTACACTTGTGGGATTAAAAATTATTCTTAATTTTGCAGTCCGAAAAGCAAGGTAGAAAGGTGAGATTATCTACTTTGCTGATTTATAAATGCTTCCACATTCATAAATTAAAAAACCTTAAAACAAAAAAATGGCTAAAAAAGTCTTTAAAATGGTTAAACTCCAAGTGAAAGGAGGGGCAGCAAACCCTTCTCCACCGGTAGGTCCAGCTTTGGGTTCTGCAGGTGTGAACATCATGGAGTTTTGCAAGCAATTTAACGGAAGAACTCAAGACAAGCCAGGACAGGTTTTGCCAGTAGTAATTACTGTGTACGAAGACAAATCTTTTGAATTCGTAATCAAAACTCCACCTGCGGCAATCCAACTTTTAGATGCATCCAAGCAGAAAAAAGGTTCCGGAGAGCCAAACAGAGCAAAAATTGGTTCTGTATCTTGGGATCAGGTTAAAAAAATCGCAGAAGATAAAATGACAGACCTTAACTGCTTCACCATCGATTCAGCAATGACTATGGTTGCAGGTACGGCAAGATCTATGGGATTGAGAGTGACAGGAACTAAACCAACTAACGCTTAATACTTATTGAAATGGCAAAATTAACGAAAAAGCAAAAAGAAGTTGCAAGCAAACTAGAGAAGAACAAAGTCTATAACTTAGACGAAGCTTCTGCTTTGGTAAAAGAACTGAACTATGCGAAGTTTGATGCTTCTGTAGATTTGGCGGTTAGATTGGGAGTTGATCCAAGAAAAGCAAACCAGATGGTAAGAGGAGTTGTTTCTCTTCCACATGGTACCGGTAAAGATGTGAAAGTCCTTGCGCTGGTTACTCCAGACAAAGAAGCTGAAGCAAAAGAAGCTGGAGCTGATTATGTAGGTCTTGATGAATATCTTGATAAAATTAAAGGAGGTTGGACAGACGTTGACGTTATCGTGACCATGCCTGCTGTAATGGGTAAATTAGGTCCATTGGGTAGAATTTTGGGACCGAGAGGTTTGATGCCGAATCCAAAATCAGGAACCGTAACGATGGAAATCGGGAAAGCTGTTTCTGAAGTAAAATCAGGTAAAATTGATTTTAAAGTTGATAAATACGGAATCATCCACGCAGGAATCGGAAAAGTATCTTTTGACGCTGCTAAAATCAAAGAAAACGCTTCTGAATTAATTCAGACGCTGATCAAATTGAAACCAACTGCTGCAAAAGGAGTTTATGTGAAGTCAATCTACTTGTCTTCTACCATGAGTCCTGGAATTTCAGTTGATACAAAATCTGTAAACTAATATAAATCCTCAAGACAATGACTAAAGAAAATAAAGTTGTAGCGATACAAGAGATTAAAGATTTGCTTCAGGATGCAAAAGTAGTTTACGTAGCAGATCTAGAAGGATTAAATGCTCAGAAGTCGTCAGATTTCAGAAGAGCTGCCTTCAAACAAAATATCAAGGTAAAAGTAGTTAAAAACACTTTGCTTCAAAAAGCAATGGAGCAGATTGAAGGAGTTGATTACTCGGAAATGTTCCAAACTTTCAAAGGAAACTCTGCCATCATGATTTCTGAAACAGCGAACGCGCCTGCGAAACTGATCAGAGATTTCAGAAAAAAAGAGGTGAAACCAGCTTTGAAGTCTGCATTCCTTCAGGAAACTTTCTATGTTGGAGACAACAACCTTGAGATGTTGGCAAACATCAAGTCAAGAGAAGAAATGATAGGAGAAATCATCGGATTGCTTCAGTCACCAATTCAGAGAGTTATTGGCGCATTGCAAAACAAGCCTGAAACAGTGGACGCAAAAGCAGAAGCTGCACCAGCAGAAGCACCTGTTGCAGAAGAAGCGCCAGTTGCAGAAGTACCTGTTGCAGAAGTACCAGCAGAAACTGCACCGGAAACTCCGGAAGCAAACGCTGAAGCAACTGAAACTCCAGCGGAATAATTTTAAGAATTATTCAAACCAGCTCAAGTTGAAAGCCGTCCCGATAGTGATCGGGAGCAGACAGCCGAAAGCACTGAGAAATTACTCAAAAAAACAAAAATAAATCGTTCAACAAAAAAAACATTACAAAATGTCAGATTTAAAAAATTTAGCTGAAACGCTAGTAAACTTAACAGTAAAAGACGTAAACGAATTAGCTGCAATCCTTAAGGATGAATACGGAATTGAGCCAGCTGCTGCTGCAGTAGTAGTAGCAGGTGGAGCAGGAGCTGGAGAAGCTGCTGAAGAAAAAACTGAATTCGACGTAATCCTTAAATCAGCTGGAGCTTCTAAATTGGCTGTAGTTAAATTGGTAAAAGATTTAACAGGTGCCGGTCTTAAAGAAGCAAAAGATATGGTAGACGGTGCTCCTGCTCCAATCAAGCAAGGGATCTCTAAGGATGAGGCAGAAGCTTTGAAAAAGCAATTGGAAGAAGCTGGTGCTGAAGTAGAATTGAAATAATTCGCTTGTAGATACAATGTGAAACTCCCCAGTTTTGGGGAGTTTTTTTGTTTTCTTTCGAGTATTTATCCATGCCATTTTATCCCCAAAATTGGGTGGAAACGGTTTCTTGTCCAGAGGTGGTGAACCATACAATCCCTGTTTTCACTCATCACTATTGAATCCTATCAAATATCATGTCTTTCGATCCAGTTTTCTTCGTTTTTAGTTGAAATAGTTTGTACAAATCAAAATTAAATTTATATATTGCGGCACATTAAAATGTAAGTAATATGGCGAAAACGAAAGTGCACTATGAATTCCCAATGCACTGTCAGTCAGAGATTTTATATGAATATATGGCGAGTGCGGAAGGACTTTCTGAATGGTTTGCGGATGAGGTAGTGGAAAAAGGTGATGATTTTTTCTTCAGTTGGAATAATGGTCCTTCTGAAAAAGCAACTTTGATCCGATATAAACCGGAAAGTTTCGTGCGTTTCCGCTGGGAAGAAGATGAGGGAACCAAAAATTTCTTTGAAATGACCATCGTGATCGATGACATTACCGAGGATTTATCTTTAAATATTACCGATTTTTGTGATCCCGGAGACGAAGATGAAAATCAACTCTACTGGGAAAATCTCATAGAAAATCTGCAGATCAAATTGGGAGCAGCTTAATTTTATCTAAAAACGAATAAACATGATGGACGAGTTTTTCGTTCATTATTTTTTTATCTAAATCAGAACTGAAGTGGAAAACTATTTTAGCAGTGAAAATTTTCAAGAGATAAACAGGGCGTTTCTTCACGGCGATGCAGTGAAAACTTCTTTCTTTGTGAGAAACTCCAGACTAATCTTGGCTGAGGAATGTTATTTTTTCCTGATGTCCTCCATGCGCAAAATGCGTATGAAAATTCCGATGACCTATACCCTGGAATTTTTTCAAAATTTATTCCACACGGAAGTCATTGGCAAAGGAGTTTCAAACGGGATTATCAATTTCATGACCTACCGAAACCTTACCGAAACGTTGCCCTCAAAAGCGGAAGTAGCGTTTTATTTTACAGTGGATAAAGTTGCCGATGTACTTTCTTTGCAGCGGGAATTTGAAATGGATATGATCAAGGAAATCAATGTCAATAACAATCTTCTGAGTAATATTCGGGTGCATTGTCCGGAAAATGTTTTTGCGGAAGTTTACGCCAAAGAAAATGATTTAGACGACGTCATTCTGCAGAATCCAAATAAGCGGATTGCACGATCGATATTTGGGAATTTATTATTCCTGGCCGGAAATACCATCAAGATCCCGAAATTATCAGAAGGTGCCCTGATTTCGCCTTTGATGGAAAGTTTTATCACCTATACTCACAACCACAATCTTGCATTGGTGGAGGTAAGTGAAATGATTGGCTTCGAATCACAAAAGGCAGAAGAAATCCTAATGATTTCAGATGAAAAAGGAATCTTCCCTGTGATGAAAATTCGAAATAAATCCTTTGCGAAACATCGATTCAGGGAAATGATTGATAAATGGAAATCTAGTTTTGAATAAAATAACACAAAAAAACGGACCAATCAAGTCCATACTTTTTCTTCAGCACTATTCTGGTAATTGACAAACCCGACAAACAACAAAAAGGTCATTTACCGGGTTTTAGTTTTTTTATGCTACTTTAAAAACGGCAAGTTGAGGTGTAAATTATGTAGAGGGATGCTAAAATTTTGTTAAAGTTTCTGCTTCAGATTTTTACACGATGCTACATTAATTCATGGAAACATCTTCCGGAGAATTTGCCCACAAAAGATATTCTCCGCCCAGGTTTTGCATGATTTTTTTCCACAGGCTTTGATCGTTTGGGGTGGTGTAATCCAAATGATAAACGTCAACCACGGTCCACATTTTTCGGTGAATCTCATTTTCGAGCTGCTGCGCCGCCCAACCAGAGTATCCTGAAAAAACCTTAATGTCGCTCACCGCAAGCCGCTTGTCTAAAATCGCGGCCACCAGGTTTTCCACATCTTCGGAGAGGTAGAATTCGTCAGTAAGCTCGGTATAATTTTCGGTCACTTTTTCAGATTTGCAGATGAAGAAAATTTTGTCATTTTCCACCGGTCCGCCTTCATAAACATCGATCGTGAACCCAAAAATCTTAAATAGTCGGGAACTGATATTGTTATTCTTTTTATTTAAAATCAGTCCGAATGCGCCATTTTCATTATGGTCAACGATCAAAACCACTGAGCGGGAAAATATATCGCCCGAAATATCAGGAGTGGAAATTAATATTTTACCTTTGTAGGAGTAATTCATTTTGATAAGAACGGGATCTTTAAAAACCTTTTTTTCAAATGTAATAAAAAAAATAATGGAAAACCTTCACGATTACCGAAAAGTTTACGATAAATCACAACTTCTTGAAAATCAAATCAGAGAAAATCCCATGCAGCAATTTCGGGACTGGTTTTTGGAAGCAGAACAAAATCCCAATATTTCGGAGGCGAACGCAGTGTCGGTATCTACCTTGGAAAAAGACGGATGTCCCAGAACCAGAATGGTTTTACTGAAATCCTACGATTGGAACGGATTTGTCTTTTATACGAATTACGAAAGCAGAAAGGGAAAGGCGATCGAGGAGACTCATAAAGCGTGCCTCCATTTTTTCTGGCCGAGTCTTGAAAGGCAGATCATCATCAAGGCTGATTTGGAGAGGGTTCCGGAAAATATTAGCGACGGATATTTCTGTTCCAGGCCAAAAGGAAGCCAGCTCGGCGCAAAGGTTTCTCCGCAAAGCCAGGTGATTCCCAACCGTGAATTCCTCGAAGAAAAACTCAAAAAACTGGAAGTTGAATTTGAAGGAAAAGAAGTTCCGCGACCTGAAAACTGGGGTGGGTATTTGGCAAAGCCTTACGAAATTGAATTTTGGCAGGGAAGACCCAACAGGCTTCACGACAGGATTCTGTATGAACTCCAGGAAAATTTTGATTGGAAGATTTCTCGTCTTGCGCCGTGATGAATTGGAAATCTCCGATTGCTAAAGCCAGCAGACCTGCCCAGAGTTTTTTCGCAATGCAAGGGAAAACGGATTAGCGGTGATGAAGCCGATTCCAAATCAAAAACCCCGTCTTTCGACAGGGTGTGATTTTTCAGTTTAGCGAGTGCTTATTTTTTCTTTCCACCCATTACTGCTCCGGCTAAATCAGCGCCAGCTTTGAACTTGGCAACTTTTTTAGCAGCAATTTTGATTGGTTTCTTTGTTGCAGGGTTAATTCCTTGTCTTGCAGCTCTTTCAGCTACGGAGAAAGTACCGAAACCTACCAAAGAAACTTTTCCGTCTTTTTTCTTCAATGTAGTAGTAACATTAGAGATAAAAGATTCAAGAGCAGCTTTAGCCGCAACTTTTGTAATGCTCGCATCCTTTGCGATTGCGTCGATTAATTCAGACTTGTTCATAATAATAATTATTAAGGTTAGTTTATTATATAAGCAAATTTAAAACAATTTTCAAATTGTGCAAACTTTTTCGTAAAAATTAATTAAAAATTGACAATATTCATTGAATTAACTAAAATATGCAAATTTCAATTTTTTGTTTTTATGACCGTTTCGAGCTACTAGAATTATGCCAAAGGCTTTTAGATTGGGCTTTTTTACATTTTTTATATTGAGTTTTACCGATTGCGAATTATTTAATTCAGTCAGAAATAATTGCCTGGTATTTTCAATTTTTTTGCATTATTTTGGCTTTCAGATCGCATAAAAAGGGTGTTTCTTTGCCTATTTCCACATTTCAGCTTGCTCATGGATTTAATTTATAGGTGCTTTTTTGATTAAAATCTTTAAATTTGCGCCATGTTAATTGAAGTTTTTAAATCGAAGATTCACAGGGTCCGCGTCACCGAGTCAGATCTTAACTATATTGGAAGCATCACGATTGATGAGGAACTTCTTGAAGCATCAGGAATCATCGTGGGTGAAAGAGTCTTTATCGTGAACGTGAACAATGGGGAGCGATTTGATACTTATGCCATCAAGGGAAGAAGGAAATCTGGCGAAATCTGCCTGAATGGTCCTGCTGCGAGACGCGTTCAAAAAGGTGATATCATCATTATCATGTCCTATGCTCAAATGACGCCCGAAGAAGCGAAAACTTTCCAGCCAAAGATTATTTTTCCCAATGAAAAAACAAACCTTCTAACGTAGAATTTCTTTCCTTCAAAATTTAATTGTGGAATCCCCCAAAAAGAACAATTCCTTAAGAACCTTTCTCACCATTGCTGTTTCATTGGCAATTGCTATGTTTTTTATGTGGCTCGCTGTCCGTGGATTGGAGTTCCAAAAAATTGCCGGTTATTTTGCAAAAGCCAATTATTTTTGGGTTTTGGCAGCATCGGTTTTCGGAGTTCTGGCATATTGGTTTCGTGCGGTTCGCTGGAATTTATTGCTGGAACCACTCGGTTATCGAATATCAAACTCCAATTCTTTTTGGACGATTGCTTTTGGCTATTTAATGAACCTCACTATTCCGAGAAGCGGAGAGCTGGCCCGTTCCACTGCACTTTTCGGTGTAGAGAAAGTCCCGGTAGAGAAGTCATTCGGCACCATTATTCTGGAAAGATTAGTGGATTTGGTTTGTATGTTTGGATTTCTGGGATTGACTTTAATTTTCAAATACAGCGCAATTGTTTCTTTTTACAATTTTGTAACCGAAGAAAACAATAAGACTACCCAAGCTGGGACAGGAAATAGGCTCGTTATTGCAGCAGGAATGGTTCTGCTACTGGGTATTCTGTTTTTTATTTTCCGGAAAAATGTGGAGAAGTTTGCGATTTACCGGAAGGTTGTAGATTTTGGGAAAGGAATTTTCCACGGACTGACATCGATCTTTAAACTGAAACAAAAATTTCGCTTTATTTTGCTTTCCATCGCAATTTGGATGTGCTATTATTTGGCGGCTTACCTCGTTTGTTTCGCACTCCCTGAAACTTCTGAATTTACTTTTGCCGATGGCTTTTTCATCATTGTGGTGGGAACTTTGGGTATGATGGTTCCAGCTTCTGGTGGAATTGGCGCTTTCCATTTTGCTTTAAAATTGGGCATCATGGCACTTTTTCTTTCCATGGGCAAGAACCCGGAAGAAGGTGCGGAAGTGGGACTTTCCTATGCTTTCATTTCACACACCATGCAGCTCGTCATTATGATTGTGCTGGGTATGATTTCCATTCCATTTTTGGCGAAAGCGAGGGCAAACTTTGGTAGTGGTGACTAATTCTGAATTTTAGGTATTGTTTTCAAAATAGACTTTTGCCCGATTCATCTTGTAGTCAAACCAGTCAAACTCATCCATAAACTTGATCGCCGATTCCACACCCTTTAGAAAAAGCGCTCTTTTGGTCTTCTCATCCATGTTGAAGTCGAGCCAGTTTGCATTCGTCAGATAAGTGTCAATATCTGCAATACTGAATTTTTCATAAAAATTATTTTTGGTCAGGAAGTCTTTGTCATAGTTACTTTTCATGGTGTTTAAAATCCTTCCGGCATAGTTTGCAAGATTTTTAATTTCTGTTTCAGGGTTGGGTTTGGAATCATTAATTCTGATGCCGAAAATAGGAACCCTCGGAATGATAATCCTTTGATTATGAAAAATACTGATGGGGAAGTTGGAAATGGAGCCACCATCTACAAAGATTCCCTTATTGGGTATTTCATTTTGATGGACAAAAATCCGTTCCCAGCTCTCCACAATTTGCAGATCCGAGCGGTCGATTTTTTGAATGACAGGTTCAAAGAATAAAGGAATCGCCATGGAAGCACGAACGAAAACCGCGGGATTCACATCAAAATTGGGGTTGCTCCAGTAGAGTCCAGCTTGGGCAGGAAATTCAACTTTTCTTTCGGAAGAAATATCCACCGAAATAAAGGTATAGTCTGCAGTGAGGTTTTTTAGGGTAAAGTTACTTTGCAAATTGGTGTGGTATTGATTGTTCAGTGCATCCATGATGTTCTGATTTTCATCCAAATGTTCTCTTCTCGCAAGAAACTGATAATTTGAATTTCCTTCCACGGTGCCGTCTTCATTAATTACAAATTTTGCGATCCGGTCCAATTGGAGCTTTCTAGATATGCCTTTTTTTTGAAGGTTCTGGATCAGGAATTCCAAAAATTTATTTCCTGAATTAACCCCATAATTGGCCTTTTTAAAACGCAAATACATATAGACATTGATGGCCACAAAAAAGACCAAAATTGCAAGTGCAATCCAATAAGTAGCACTATGTATAAGGTTGAATATAAAAAATATGGGAAAAAAAATCATGAGAAATAAAACCACCACCACAAAAATGATAATGGTTTTCTGTAACCAGCCATCTTTTGAAATGATACTTCGGACCGCACGTTTTGCGATCCAGTGGCCATCAACAAATGAAAACATATCCATGTTTTTCACGATCTGGAAGAGTTCGGGAGTTGCAGGATATTCTTTATTTTTGCCTAAAGCAGCCATGAATAAAGTGTTGATGGCACCTGCGCTCGTTCCTGCAAGCCGAAGAAAACGGATGCCGAGAAATTCCAATACGAAGCAGAATCCCACCAAAGAAATCCCCAAGGTTCCACCGCCTTCCTGAACGAGTTCTGCAAATTGAAATCTGCTATCATCTTCCGCTTGCGTATAAACATCAGAAAAGGCCTTGTTTTGTGCTTTCACGCCATTTAACTTACTGATCAGCTCTTTCCCCTCATCATCCTCTCCGATATAGTATAGTATTTCAGAAAAATCGTAAATGTTCATAGTTTATCTTTTTTTGGTTAAAAATTTAAGCGAAAATGAAATCTTGAGCCCGAACAAAATAATTTGCATTTTCAACTAGGATCGCCTCGCGTTCACGCCGCAAAAGGAGTCCGCGCATATTGGGTTTGTCTTGCCATAGTCTTTTCATTTTGCGGATTTCATTGGCAATTCCCGAAAGGTTTTTTGATTTTACCAAAGCGGCGATATTTTTCATTTCTATTCTGGTGTCACCTACCAGCGAACCACCACGGTTATAGACCAGCGAAAGCAGTGCACCTTGCGCGTCTGGAGGCAAAAGTTCTACTCCAGGATAAACATTGGCAGTTTCCCGAGCATAACTAGGGACGGATGATACATAAAATACCGCTATAGCATCGTCGTAAGGAATTTCGATCTGTTTTAATGAGGCATTTAATGCGTTTTTTGCCGCATCGCCTTTTAGTCCGATTACAGCTTTGAGTTTGGTAAGTTTATCGTCGCTTATGGAATTTTTCCAGTCTTTTTCAAATTGCGGTTTGGTGACGTATCCGAGGTCATATCCGATTCCAATGGTGATTCCACTGTTTCCTTGTGGCCAAACTGGAAATTTGTACTTTGAATTGTAGGAGGCCCGAGAACTGATTTCACTCTCAATAACGAGCTCCAGCGATTTTTTGGAAACAATCATTCTAGCTCCAGAAGGTATTGCCGGCAGTCTTTCGGTGAGGAACATCTCAATTTTTGTGGTGGTGTTCACCCCAAAAATACCATCGATTGCTTTTCCGGTAAAGCCCAGCAGTCTTTGAATGTTTTTCTTTTTTTCTTCCAAATTCAGGTCGGTGACGATTCCTCCTAATAGCATTTCAATTTGGTTGCAGGTGGGTAGGTCATAAATTCCGGTTGGTGACACAGACAGTTTTTTCTGAATTTCTTTGGTCCTGATTTCTAAGGGATTTGTTGGCATGGCTATATTTTTTTTTGTGTTGAATCTGAATGATATTCCGGCAATAAATTTAGAAAGAACCACTCCAAAAAACAGTAGTGAAAAAACCCTTTTTTTCAAAAAAATTGATTTTTGTTAATGATGATCATTTTTGTTAATGGATATTTTTTGTTAATGCAGTCATGAAACCCCCACTGAATTAATGTTTTAAGATGAAAATTTTGCGATATATACCATTGGCCTTTCTTGATATTATTGGTTACATCATTTTGTTTTGGTTGTTCCAGTTTCAACAATTAAGTGGATACTATGATGCAAATCACAAAATCGATGTGATTATATTCCTTAAATTTGTTCAGTTTCAAACCTTATGGGAACAGCTGAATTACAATTCTTAAAATTTTTCGAAAGCACTTTCGATATTTTTTCGCTGTTGCTCTACAAGAAATTTCTGCGCAAACCAACCTGATCTGATTTTACATTTCCGAACAACATGGATTTTCCTCTGAATTTCCAGCTATTTATTATGTTTAAAATTAAAATCAAAAAAGATGCAGCTAAAAAGAGACAGTTGGGCAGAACCCTACAAAATTAAGATGGTGGAACTATTGAAAATGACCACCCCGGAACAAAGAAGAAAAGCACTTCAAGAAGCCGGTTACAACACTTTTCTTTTAAAATCCGAAGAGGTCTATATCGACTTATTGACCGACTCCGGAACCAGCGCAATGAGTGACGAACAGTGGAGCGGAATGATGCGCGGAGACGAAGCGTATGCCGGAAGTAAGAACTACTACAACCTGGAAAAAGCCGTTTCCGAAGTATATGGCTACAAATATCTGGTTCCAACCCACCAAGGTCGCGGCGCGGAAAATATCCTTTCACAAATCATGATCAAACCAGGAGATATTGTTCCGGGAAATATGTATTTTACCACAACTAGACTTCATCAGGAATTGGCGGGAGCAGTTTTTCATGATGTGATCATAGACGAAGCGCACGATTCCAATTCGGAATATGCCTTCAAAGGTGATGTGGATTTAAACAAAGTAGAAAAACTGGTTCAGGAATACGGTGCAGAAAAAATTCCTTACATCTGTGTCGCCGTTACCGTAAACCTTGCAGGCGGACAACCGGTTTCCATGAAAAACCTGAAAGAACTTCGTGCGTACACCGCAGAAAAAGGCATCAAGATCATGCTCGACATGACCAGAATTGCTGAAAATGCATATTTCATCCAACAAAAAGAGGAAGGTTACCGATTGAAAACCATCGCCGAAATCGTGAAGGAAATCTGCAGTTATACAGACGGAGCCACCTTTTCCGGGAAAAAAGATGCATTGGTCAATATCGGTGGATTTTTGGCTTTAAATGATTTCGACAAATTCGAGGAAGCACGTAATATGGTCGTCGTTTACGAAGGTTTGCACACCTATGGCGGATTGGCAGGAAGAGATATGGAAGCGATGGCAATCGGGATATGTGAAAGCGTGCAGGATGAACACATGAAAGCCAGAATCGGACAGGTCATTTATCTGGGAGAAAAAATGCAGGAATTCGGAATCCCGATTGTAAAACCGATCGGAGGACATGGAATTTTCGTGGATGCAAAACAGTTTTTACCACATATTTCTCAGGATGATTTCCCGGCTCAGACATTAGCCGCAGAAATTTATCTGGATGCCGGAATCAGAACGATGGAAAGAGGAATTGTTTCTGCAGGAAGAAATTCTAAAGGTGAAAACTATTATCCGAAACTGGAACTCGTGCGTTTCACTATTCCGAGAAGAGTTTATACCCAAGCTCACATGGACGTAATCGCCGAATCTACTGCCCGAGTTTATGAAAGAAGAAACGAAATCAAAGGTTTGAAAATGGTGTACGAACCCAAATATTTAAGGTTTTTTCAGGCGCGTTTTGAGCAGCTATAATATTTAATGAAGCTTTTAGTTTAAAATAAACCCTTTCCTGGTTTTTTGCTTTGAAAGGGTTTTCTGTTTCTTATTCACCTAATTCATATGATTTTGGTCAATTCATTCTCTAAATATTGTTTCTTCTTGTTTTCATCGAAATTTTCAAAGAATTTTCAGCAGTTTTTGAAATAAGGAATTTCAACTATAAAATTTTCTTTTCGCAAGAATATATGGCAAATCTAGAGCACAATAGAAACCTATTTGGTGTTTCCTGAAATGACGCTGTTTAGGGGAGTAACCCGCTCAATTTTGTTTGATGGCGCCACAACAAAAAATCCCGCCTCACAGCGGGATTCGTATATAAAGAATGTTATTTATCCTTCGTTGATTTCACCTTGACCTTCATTCTGAGGCTTTTGGTTTTCACCATTCTCACCTCTCGGTCTATCCTGTCTCGGTTTGCCGCCTTCCGGTCTTGGAGGTCTCGGAAGAAGCACTTTGCGGGAAAGCTTCATTTTCTTGCGGTCGTCATAACCCATGAATTTTACTTCCACTTCGTCGCCTTCAGCATAAGGAACTTTGTCTAATCTTCTCCATTCGATTTCGGAAATATGGAGAAGTCCTTCTGTTCCTTTTGCTATCGCTACGAATGCTCCGAAATCCATGACCTTCACTACTTTTCCTTTGTAAACCTCACCTACAACCGGCACGAAAGTAATCTCGTTGATTGCCGCAATGGTTGCGTTGATGTTTTCTCTGTTGACCCCGGAAATTTCGATTCTTCCGATTTCGCCAATTTCTTCAATTGCAATCACTGTATCGAAATCTTTCTGCATCTGCTGAATGATTTTTCCACCAGGTCCGATCACAGCACCGATAAAGTCTTTTGGAATTTCCAAAACTTCCATTTTCGGAGCGTGTGGTTTCACATCGGCTCTTGGTTTATCGATGGTTTTTAGGATTTCTCCCAAGATATGAAGTCTTCCGTCTTTTGCCTGGTTCAAAGCGGTTTCCATAATATCCATTGTCAGTCCCTGGATTTTGATGTCCATTTGGCAAGCGGTGATACCATCAGCGGTTCCGGTTACTTTGAAGTCCATATCTCCTAGGTGGTCTTCGTCACCAAGAATGTCTGAAAGTACGGTAAATTTCCCGGATTTTGGATCTGTAATCAAGCCCATTGCGATTCCGGAAACCGGTTTTGAAATCTGTACACCGGCATCCATCAATGCCAAAGTTCCGGCACAAACCGTCGCCATGGAAGATGAACCGTTGGATTCCAAAATATCTGAAACGATACGTATGGTGTAAGGATTTTCAGCAGGAATCATGTTTTGAAGCGCTCTTTGAGCCAGGTTTCCATGGCCAACTTCTCTACGTGAAGTTCCTCTCAAGGGTCTCGCTTCTCCTGTGGAGAATGGCGGGAAATTGTAGTGCAGGAAGAATTTTTGATCATATTGAGATGCCACAGAATCCACCATGTTTGCATCTTTGACGGAGCCTAAAGTCACTGCTGTTAACGATTGCGTTTCTCCTCTCGTGAAAATTGCGGAACCGTGCGCTCCAGGAAGATAATCGATTTCTGACCAAATGGGGCGGATCGTTTGCGGATCACGTCCATCCAAACGGATTTTTTCGTTCAGGATCATTTGGCGCATCGCTTCTTTTTCCACATCGTGGTAATAGATTTTTGCAAAGGGCTCCACTTCCGCTCTTTCTTCCTCAGAATATTGGGAAAGGAATTCTTCCAATACTGCCGCGAAATTATCATGTCTTTCTTCTTTTGCCGACGGCGTTTTCGCTATGGCATACACTTTATCATAAGTTTCTTTCCAAACTTTTTCGCGAATTTCTTCGTTGTGGTCTTCGTGGGAATACTCTCTTTTTGGTAAAGATTTTCCTACTCGTTCCGCCAGTCTTTCCTGTGCGGCGATCTGAACTTTAATTTCATCGTGGGCATACTGAATTGCTTCAATCATTTCCGCTTCCGAAATTTCGTCCATAATTCCTTCCACCATCACGATGGAATCTTTGGTTGCGCCTACCATAATATCCAGGTCGGCTTTCTTTAAATTTTCAAAACTTGGGTTTACGGAAAGTTCACCGTCTATTCTCACCACTCTAACTTCCGACATGGGTCCGTTGAACGGAATATCGGTAATCGCGATGGCTGCTGAAGCAGCTAAACCAGCCAAATCCTCCGGCATGGATTCTTTGTCGTAAGAAATGAGGGAAATCATCACCTGGACTTCAGCATGGAAATCTTCAGGGAAAAGCGGTCGGAGAACACGGTCAACCAATCTCATTGTAAGGATTTCCTCATCGGAAGGTCTTGCTTCTCTTCTGAAGAAATTTCCAGGGATCTTGCCTCCTGCGTAGAATTTTTCTCTGTAATCTACCGTCAGTGGAAGGAAATCCACTCCCGGATTGGCGTCTTTGTTGGCTACCACCGTTGCAAGTAGCATTGTTCCGCCACATTTTACTACCACAGAACCGTTTGCCTGTTTCGCGAGACGTCCTGTTTCAATGGAGATTTCTCTCCCGTCTTTTAATTGAATTTTTTCGATAATTGCTTCTGGAGCATTCATAAAATAAAACTGTCTTTTGCACTCCGTATTGAGTGCGTTACTATTTAATCTCTTTAAATTTTCGTGTGCAAAGATAGGGAAAAACGCTGAAGTTCTTTTAGATACTTTTACAAGGTTTGAAGATCTTTCAAATGATTTGATGTTGCGCTTGGCATAATATTGGAATTTTACTTTTCAAATCACTAAAAAATATTATTATGGAAATTTTATGGACATTAATCATCGGTGCGGTTGCAGGATGGTTGGGCGCTCAGATTTTTAAGGGCGGAAGTTTAGGTTTAATCGGCAACATTGTTGTCGGAATATTGGGAGGTTTCATCGGTTATTGGTTGTTGGGAACCACTTTTGGCACTGCAGTTATTGGGCAGATTCTTACCGGTGCAGTGGGAGCCATCGTTTTACTCGCAATTGTTAATTTATTTACCCGGGGAAGAGCGGCTTAAATATTGACCTTTTTATGCGCAAAAGCAACCCAAATTCGGGTTGCTTTTAATTTTATCAAAAGAAGTTTTCAATCTTTTTGGATTTAGTCCTGATCAGGAATGATTCTGGTCGTGGTTTTATAAACCTGGAAATTAAAGATAAAACTTCTGTTTCTGAAGGATATGTTAGAATAATTAAAATGTGGATCTCTTGCAAAAGCTGCTCTAGACGGTACGATGATCACCCCCTGTAAATTATAGTTCTCTTCATCTGGAATGTCGTATGCCTTGAATTTCTGAATAGCCTCCCGAAAACCTTCTATCTCATAATAAGAGTGGTCGTAACTGGTGCCATACTTGCTGTTGAAAGCTGCTAACACAGAATTTTTCACGTAATAATAAGCTGGGTCAACTTCTGGGTTTCCTGTTGAAACAGTATTTCTGAAAGGATAGGACGAACCAAATTTCACTTTGCCATCTGTACTTTGTGCCACATAGGTGGTTGCGATATTCATCAGCCTCAAAATGTCTTTATCACCGATTACGGTGCCTGGATCTGGTTGTGAAGCTACTTTTTTCACATAAACAACACCTGAAGGCAGAGTGACAGGATTCAGGTCGAATAATTTGGTGTTCACTGTATCGGTTTCCACAAAATCCTTCACGTTTCCTTTTGCATCAAGGTAGTGTGTCTTTAGGAACTCTATGGTTGCTTCGTCATCATATGCGTTTTGGGTTTCTATGCTAACTTCTGGTTCTGCGGCAGTGGGATCGTCTTTTCTGCATGAAATCACTGAGATGGAAGCCAAAACCAGGAACAAGATTGTTTTTTTCATATTCAATTTTATCATTAAATTGCTGGGATTTTTTTAATACGGCAAAAGTATAAATAAATTATGAGAATAGATAAATTTTTGTGGTGTGTGCGCTTTTACAAGACAAGAAGCATTGCGGCGGATGAAATAAAGAAGAATAGGGTGTCGGTCGGCGGTCAGGTGGTGAAATCTTCGAAAGAGGTGAAAATCGGAGACCTCCTTAAAATCCGAAAAAACCAAATCGACTACCAAATCAAGATTTTGGAAATCCCTAAAAGCAGAATAGGTGCAAAACTGGTTCCGCTGCATATCCAAGACCGTACCGAAAAGGAACAGTACGAAATTTTGAGATTGAGGAAAATGTCTCAGGAGTACTACCGAACGAAAGGAGAGGGAAGACCTACCAAAAAAGATAGAAGAGATTTGGAGGGTTTCACCTCCGACGAGCCCCGTGATGAAAACACCGATTGGGATTTTTTCTTTAGTGATTTGGAGGATTCTAACGATGATTAAAAAATGCCCGGATTTCGGCGGAAATTTCACCAGGGGTTTTTCGGTCGGTATCCAGGGTGAATTTTGCCATGCTGTAAAATTGATTTCTCTCGAAAAGGTGCTTTGCAATAAATTCCGGCAGATCCTGCTCATTAATTTTTGCAATTATGGGCCGTTTTGATTTTTGCCTTGAAAGCCTTTCAGCCAAAGTTCCGACGGAGGTACGCAAAAAAACGCTTTCTGAATTTTGGTTGATGATTTCCATGTTGTTATAATAGGCGGGAGTACCTCCGCCAAGACTTAATACACAGTTTTTATCCTTTGCCAGAATTTCCTCCAACTTTTCGCGTTCGGCACGTCTGAAGAATAACTCGCCTTTCTTTTCGAAGATTTCTGAAATCGGCATCTTACACTGAAATGAAATTTCCTTATCCAGATCAATTAATTTCAAATTCATTTCCCGGCTCAATAGTTTGGAAATGTGTGATTTGCCGCTTCCCATGTATCCGATGAGTGAAATGATCATTTTTGAATTTTTCACAAATTTCTAAAAAAATTTTGAGATTTTAAAAAAAGACTTATCTTTGCACCACCAAAAATTAATGGATATATAAATACTTGCAGTTTTGTCAGCCAAGATTTATGAATGATCAATTATAATTTTGTGGCCGACCTGGTAGCTCAGCTGGTAGAGCAATACACTTTTAATGTATGGGTCCTGGGTTCGAATCCCAGCCAGGTCACAAGTAAATAAATTCCGTAAGATTTACGGTTTTTTTTTGCCTGCGTGGTGAAATTGGTAGACACGCCATCTTGAGGGGGTGGTTTCCTATGGATGTGCTGGTTCGAGTCCAGTCGCAGGCACGACAAATTCTTTAAGGGAAAAAAGAAGAATTAAAAATGAATAATTTTTGTTTGGTCTGATTTCCGAATTTATTAATTCTTAATTAGAATTAAGACCTGGTAGCTCAGCTGGTAGAGCAATACACTTTTAATGTATGGGTCCTGGGTTCGAATCCCAGCCAGGTCACTATTTACTTTTAGGAGTAAATTTTTTTCATATTAATATTTTGTGATTTGGTGTCCAAAAGCTTTCTGAAAAGGAAGCTTTTGGCTTTTTAGGTAAGGTGCATATTGTCTATTAAGCGCACATCTCCCACGAAAGCCACGATGAATGCGCGGTATTTTTTGCCCGGGTAAAAAAAGTCGGTTTCTTTTAAAGTTTCTTCTTCATCAATTTCGAAATATTCTAGCTTCATTTCTTTTTGATCTTCGAAGATTTCCTGAACCCGTCTGTAGATTTCAGGGATGGTGATGATTCGGAACCAGTCGTTCACTTTGACCAAGGTCTCATGGATGAGTTTTGCTTGTTCTCTTTGTTGGGGACTCAATCTTTCATTTCTGGAACTCATTGCAAGTCCGTTTTCTTCCCGATAAATTGGAACGCCGTGGATTTTAACCATAAGTTTCTGTTTCTTGACCAGTTTTTTGATGATCGCCAGCTGCTGAAAATCTTTTTCCCCAAAATAAGCATGGTCCGGCTTTACTTGGCGGAACAGTTTTTCAACCACCGTGCCGACTCCGTCAAAATGCCCAGGGCGGAATTTGCCTTCCATCTCGTTTTCCAAGCCATCAAAATCATAGTGCTGGCTTTTCAAACCTTCTGGATAAATGTCGCCCACTTCCGGAATATAAACCGCATCCACCAATCCGCAATCCTTTAAGATTTCGATATCCTTCTCAACATTTCGAGGATATTTTTCCAGATCTGTCGGATTGTTAAACTGCGTTGGATTCACAAAAATGGAGGAAATCACAAGATCGTTCTCTTTCTGGGCAACTTCGTAAAGGGAGAGGTGGCCTTTGTGAAGGGCTCCCATAGTGGGTGCAAATCCAATCTTTTTTCCCATTTCCTTCTGTCTTTCAATATAGTTGCGAAGGCTTTTCCGGTCACGAAAAATTTCCATAGTTTATTTTAATAATCCGTGTAAAAATAGAAATTTTTGATAAAAAATGACCATAAAGAAAAATAAAAGTCCAGCACATTTCTTATTCATCCTGCAAATTCCTTTGTGCATTAGGAAAATAATTGTACTTTTGCAACCGTTACATAATAATCATTAAAATAATATTGGAATGTACTTAACAACTGACAAGAAGAAAGAAATCTTCGCAAAGCACGGAAAGTCTGATGCAGACACAGGAAGCGCAGAAGGACAGGTTGCCCTTTTCACTTTCAGAATCAATCACTTATCTCAACACCTGAAAAAAAACCAAAAGGACTTCAACACTGAAAAATCTTTGGTGAAATTGGTAGGTAAAAGAAAGAGACTTTTGGATTACCTTAAGCAAAAAGATATCGCACGATACAGAGCGATTATTGCGGAACTTGGTTTAAGAAAATAATCTTCCGAAAAAGAAAATAAGCAACTCAGAAATGGGTTGCTTTTTTTTTAGAATTATTCTATTCATAAACCTGGCGCATGATTTCCAGTGATTTCGGCATTCGGAAGCCAGAGAAATGGATGTGGTAATACAGCATCAGCGAATCAGTAAACAGATTTCTGTCGGTTCTCTTCAACGAAATTCCGTAGGGGTCTGACGACGTCAGAAATTGTTTCCAGGTCCGGGAAATTTTCTCATCAAAGAGTTCATGGATTTTTTCGTCGCCGAAAGTGCCCGATTCGGGGTGAAGAAATTTTTTGTCGTTGAGCAGTGGAGCAATGCCGGAAATTTGGAGGAACTTCACCAGAAAAGCATTATAGGCATTGACATTTCCGCCCAATGTTTCCTTCCGAACTGCCGATATTTCATGGAAAATAATCTCGCTTTGCCTTTCCTCCCTTAAGACCTGGTTCAAGAATTCTGCCAGGAAAAAAAGGACGGAGTTTTGAACAAGGTTGCCTTCTTCTTTTTGCTCATTGGCTGGTTCCAGTTTTGAAATTTTGGGCATTTTTCCTGATTTGTTTGCAGGAATCACCGATATATTTAGTGGAATCAGCGGAATGAGATAGGGTTTCTTTTTGTTTCTGGGTGCATAAATTCCTCTGGCAAAAAAGCTCTCAAATCCTGATTCCTGCGAAAAACAATGCATCACCGCATCATTGTCGCCATATTTAATGTAAGAAAGCAGAAAGCATTTTTGATTTTGCATTAATTCACCACGGCAATTTTGGCAGTTGCTTTATCGGTTGCATCAGCATTGGTCATTAAGACAAAATAAATTCCAGAAGCTACCCGCACTCCGCGCTGGTTGTTGAGATTCCACTCATAATAACCACCTCTTGCAACGGCTTGGTGAACTAGATTTCCTGCAGCATCTGTAATTCTGATGTTGGTTTTATCTGCCAAACCTCTGATGCGTACGTTTCCTTTGTAATTGGCATAGACTACAGGATTTGGATAAACCAGCACATCACCGAAGTTGGAAGTTACCTCCAAAACGTCACCTTGGTAAACTATGATTCCGTCTGCCGTCACGAAATAGACTTTTCCGGTTTTGCTGTCCACTTTGATGTCTGTCACACTGTTTGTAGGGAGCGGGGAATTTTCTTTGGTAAAGTGCAAAATGGTTTGCTCACCGGTTGAACTTAAATAAAAAACACCGCCTCCATCGATGGATACCCATTTTTGGTTTCCGGAATCCACTTCGATCTGCAAAATGATGCTGTCCCTGAATAGTTCTTCACCCAGTCCATTTTGTTCGATGATGATCGGCTCCACAGTGGGAGTGTTCTTGATTTCGGTGGCGGCAGATCTTAAGATCCTTAATCCGCTTTCTGTTCCAATCCAGCCATCACCGTTTTTGTCTATGATGAAACTTAGAGTTCCCCCGGAATTGCTTGGAAGACCTTGATCTTTCTGTATGATGTAAATTTGGTCATCTGAAACAGGTTGAGTGTTTTTGTAATCCACTGCGCCGAAATTATTGGAACGCGGAAATGGAATCCAAAGATATCCCTCCGAGACATAAGCTTTTTGCACCGCTTCACCATTTGGAGCCACAAGTAGATTTCTTCCTATGAAACTGTCGCTGGATGGGTCGAAAGACAGATATCCGGTAGAGTGACCGGAATAAGTCGGGGTGTAGTAACTTGCTGTTGCGTACAGAATTCCGGTGTCGGTATAGGTCAATCCAACTGGTCTGTTGTAGGAGTAATTGTTTCCTATAGAATAATATTTCTGAAAGTCAAAATCTTTGGTGCCTGGATTGTATTTCATTCTGAAAAAACCCTGACCTACGTTCTGATTATAGTTGGAAAAAAAGAAATCTGTTTTGACGGATGGATTTTGAACTGCATCCAAAACATTAAACTGAATAGGATTATTTTTGAAGTAACTTGGATAAATCCATTCAGACCCATTGAAATAATAGAAGCCCAGATTTTTCGCATTGTAGCCTGCAAAATTGAAACGAGCTTCCCGAAATCCTGTTGAAACCACCAGTTCGCTGCCATTGACACTGATTTTATAAGAAAAATTATTATAAGGTCCATCTGGTTTCAGGATTTCGCCGGATTCCTTTTTCATTCCGGAAAGTTCTGTTCCTGCGTAAATCACAGAATTGCTGTAGAAACCTGTATTCAAGGCTTCGGAAGCATTGTAAGATTTTACGAAAGTGCCTGTAGTATTAAAAATCTGAACAGATTGGGAATCCGCCACAATAATATTTTGTGGAGTTGCCACCACATCTTTCACCCCGTTAAAAGTTTTCGGAATCGCATTAAAAGTAGTGCCGTCTCCCACAAAAACCGTTGTGCTATTTGCGTAAGCCATTACCGTGGACAAAGAAATCTGGGTGAAATTTCCCGCTGAAATGGTGTTCCAACTGCTGTAAATGGGGAAAGTCACATCCATTTTGTGGGTCTTCAAACCGGTAGAAGTCAGTGCATAAACGGTATCGCCTTTAATCACTGATTCTCGAGCTGCCTCATAAACTCCACCATTATTGAAGAAAGCGGAGTCCCCGAATTCTTTTTTATCCAGTTTAAAGATGGAAACCCCATAACCTACAGAAATGACCGCTAAATTTCCAGTGATATGGATGTGGTTGATTTTCTTGTTTCCCATATATCCGGTTGCAATAGGAATGTCCACTACATAAGTAATTCCTTCGGGAGAAATAATGTCCAAAGAGCCGCTATTGTAACCAACAAGTCCGATTTTGGTATCCGGATTATAGTCAAAAGCAGAAATTTTCACCTCATGCAATCCGTTTGCTTTCGAAAGTTTCTTGATTTCACCAGTTGCCGGCGTGTAATAGAAAATTCCGTTTTCGGTAGCTGCAATAAGTCTTCCCGCGTCTTCCCGGATTTCCAGGACATTGTTGTAGGAGAAAAGGTCGCTCCATTTGCTGGACGTAATTACCTGCGAAAAAGCAGAAACGGAAACGATTAACAGTAAAATAAGTAATGTTTTCTTCATCATTTGGTTAAACTAAAATTCTTTCATCTATAACTTGATTGTTCCATGAAATATTTTTCACGTTTTTATTTTTGTCGAAATAAAAGTCAATTCTTCCCAAAAGTAATCCTGCCCATCCCACTTGGTTCACCAAAACATTTTTTCCGCTTTTGTTGAGGAAACTCTGTGGTTCAGGCAAAAAAGTGTGGGTGTGGCCACCTAGAATCAGATCTATTCCGTCAGTTTTTGCGGCCAAGATCTTGTCTGAAATCTTTTTGGGATCATCTTTGTAATCATATCCGATGTGCGAGAGGCAAATCACCAAATCACATTTTTGGTCTTTCCTGAGAAAATCCGAATAATGCTGAGCGATTTCTATGGGATTCCGGTAAACCGTTTCGCGATAACTTTTCTTCCCAACCAATCCGGCGAGTTCTATTCCAACTCCGAAAATCCCGACCTTAATTCCGTTTTTATGAAATGTTTTAAAGGGAATGGTGTGTCCGTCTAAAATGGTGTTCTTAAAATCGTAATTGGAACAAATAAAAGGAAATTTTGCATGGGGCTGAACTTTTTTGAAGCCTTCCAAACCATTGTCAAAATCGTGGTTTCCCATGGTAGAAGCATCATAACCCATCATCGACATCAGCTTAAACTCCAGTTCGCCACCGAAAAAATTAAAATACGGCGTTCCCTGAAATGTGTCTCCCGAATCCAACAAAAGGACGTTATTTTCCTCTTTTCTTATTTTTTGGATCAAAGCAGCCCTTCTTGCAAAACCGCCCTGGTTTGGATTTCTGCTGTAGCTGGAATCAAACGGCTCGATTCTGCTGTGTTGGTCATTGGTGTGAAGAATAGTCAGCTTGGTTGCCGCTGATTTTTCCAGAAATTTCAGGTTTTCCGCCAAAAGCAAATTGGGAGCTAAAGTCAGCGCCAAAGTTCCACTGCCAATCGTTTTCAGAAATTGCTGTCTATTCATCGGTCTTGTTCTTTTTGTTTTTAAAAAGGATTCGCACGTCTTTCGGAATGGTGATCTCTGGATTTTCTTTAAATTTTTCCAGAAACAGATCGCGCAATTTGATTCCGGTCGAAATCATTTCACCTTTGCCGAAAAAAGCCATATTATCGCCACCTAAAGCCAGATAATCGGAAGTCGCGATATAATAGATTTTAGCGGGATCAACTTCATTTCCATTGATCAGTTCCTTGACGCTCATTCCGCTGTCGGTTTCAATATAAAGTCTGGAAACGGGATTGTTTTTCTGGGTTTTTGCATAATATTCGTAAAGACCTTTCAAATCCGAACCTTTCATCTTCACGATCATCACTTCATTTTCAAAAGGCATGACTTCGTAAATGTGTTTGGTCAAAATATCGCCTTTTCCAATGGTGGACCGGATTCCACCCACATTGATCACCGCTGCATCCACTCCGCCGGGAATTCCGTTTTTCCTTGCCCAGTTATCAGCTCCTTCGAAGGTGTAATCTGCAAGCAAATTCCCGAGATTGCTATTATCTCCCTGTTTGTTCAAATCCACATTGGTATGGGAAATTTTGGTATTCATCTTTCCTTCCAACTCTTTTTTGTAGGGTTCAATGAATTCGGTAAATTTGGGGTCTTCCGGTAAATCCTTGTCGAGCGAGATGTTTTTCCCGGGGCTCACTTTAGCCACTGTCATCGCAGTTCTGCAAGATGAAAGCGATAAAATGGCCAGTCCAAGAATCAGAAATCTGTTTTTCATTAAGATGCTGTCTAGAGTTGCAAATATAAAGATATGAATATTAAGTTCTGATTTTTTTTCTCAAATTCTCGCATTAATTTTCGTAATTTTGAAACATTAATTTTATTTGAAATGAGCAATTTAAGAGGAGTTGGTGTTGCTTTGGTTACACCGTTTAATGAGGATCTTTCGGTTGATTTCGATTCGCTGACCAAACTGGTGGAGTTCAATATTGCAAATGGTACCAATTATTTAGTGGTTTTGGGCACCACGGGAGAATCTGCGACTTTGTCCGCTGATGAAAAAACAGCGGTAATCAATCATATTGTAAAAGTGAATAACGGCCGACTTCCGCTGGTTTTAGGAATCGGTGGAAATAATACGATGGCGGTGAAAAAGCAGATCGAGGAAACTGACTTATCCGCATTTGAAGCGATACTTTCCGTTTCGCCTTATTACAACAAACCAAATCAGGAGGGACTTTACCAGCATTACAAGGTTTTGGCGCAAACCGGCAAGAATATCATAATTTACAACGTTCCTTCAAGAACCGGACAAAATATTGAGGCAGCAACAACGCTTCGACTGGCAAATGATTTCCCGAATTTGATCATGGTCAAAGAAGCTGCACCGAACATTTTGCAGTATTTCGATATTTTGAGGAAAAAACCGGCAAATTTCAATTTGGTTTCAGGGGATGACGAATTTACGCTTCCTGTAACTTTGGCAGGTGGAAATGGAGTGATTTCCGTGATTGGACAAGCTTATCCGAAAGAATTTTCTACGATGGTTCAGCTCGCGTTTGACGGAAAAGTGAAAGAAGCTTATGAAATCCACAACAAACTCGTGGAAATCACCCGATTGATTTTTGCGGAAGGAAATCCTGCCGGAATCAAATTTGTATTGGCAGAAATGGGAATCGTGAAAAACTTTCTCAGACTTCCTTTGGTTCCAGCCAGTGCAGGTTTGCAGGATAAAATTAAGGCTGAAATGGCGGGAATTTGATTCGAAGAGCATCTTATTTAACATAAAAAAAGAAGGACTTTATCTCAGGTCCTTCTTTTTTTAGCTGATAAGAAAAATTCCCTTATACAAATGGTGTTTTGACTACTTTTGCTGGAACATTTTTATTTCTGATTTGGATAAAGATATCCGATCCCACCTTGAAGTGCGGTTTTGCAACATAAGCCAAACCGATCCCTATATTTTTCATCGGACTCATTGTTCCGGAAGTTACCACACCAATTTCCGCTCCTTCGGAATCCACCACCAAATATCCGTGTCTCGGAATCGCTCTTTCCTGCATTTCAAAACCGACCAGTTTCCTGGAAACGCCTTCTTCCTTCTGCTTTGCAAAAAATTCTTTGTCCACAAAATCCTTGTCGAATTTGGTGATCCAACCCAATCCTGCTTCAAGGGGAGAAGTGGTGTCGTCTATATCGTTTCCATAAAGGCAGAACCCTTTTTCTAAACGCAAAGTATCTCTGGAAGCCAATCCGCAAGGAATCAATCCGAATTCTTTTCCAGCTTCGGTCAATGCGTCCCACAGTTTCAGGGCATCCTCGTTTTTAAAGTAAATCTCGAAACCGCCGCTTCCGGTATAACCTGTATTTGAAATAATCACATTGGATATTCCATCCACAGTTCCTTCCACGAAATGGTAGTAAGGAATTTCGGAAAGATTGGTATCGGTAAGTTTTTGCAGTGTTTCAGTTGCTTTTGGTCCCTGAATCGCAATCAGCGACATTTCATCTGAAGCGTTGATTAATTTTGCCCCGAATCGGTCATTGTATTTTTGGAATTGGTTCCAGTCTTTATCAATGTTTGAAGCGTTTACCACCACAAAATATTTTTCGTCATTCATTTTGTAGATGATCAGATCATCCACAATTCCGCCAGATCCGTTTGGCAGGCAAGAATATTGAGCTTTTCCGTCTTCAAGCAAATCCACGTTATTAGTGGTGATGTATTGCAGCAAATCCTTTGCAGAAGGACCTTCCACGAAAAATTGTCCCATGTGTGAAACATCGAAGATTCCCACTTTTTCGCGTACCGCAAAATGTTCTTCGGTTACGCCAGTATATTGAACCGGCATTTCGAACCCTGCAAAAGGCACCATCTTAGCGCCCAAAGAAACGTGTTTGTCATATAACGCTGTTCTTTTTTCCATTCCTAAATTTTTATTTGAATTTTATTTTTAAAGTTAACGAAGTTAAGGTTTTCAGATCTATTAATTCACCTCAAATTTTCTGTCTTTTATCAGTTCGGCAATTGCCAGGATATCGTTGCCAATCAAGCGGTCATCCTCTAATTTAGGAACTTTTGTTCGAATCAATTCATAAGCGGTTTCCACGAATTTCGAGCATTTCGAAGGTCGTCGGAATTCCAGTCCCTGTGCGCCGAACATCAGTTCCACCGCCAAAATATTTTCAAGATTTGCTAAAACCTGGTTGAATTTCCGTCCGGAAATACTTCCCATGGAAACATGGTCTTCCTGTCCCAAACTGGTGGGAATGGAATCTGCCGATGCCGGAAAGCAAAGCGTTTTATTTTCGGTAACTAAAGCAGCGGAAGTGTATTGCGGAATCATAAATCCGGAATTTAGCCCCGAACTCTCCACCAAAAGTCTGGGCAGCCCATATTTTCCTTCCAACAAGAGATAACTTCTGCGGTCGGAAATATTTCCAATTTCTGCCGCAGCTAAAGTCGCATAATCCAAAGGCAATGCGAGGAGTTGACCATGGAAATTTCCACCGGAAATAGATTCTTCTGCGCTCAACACGATTGGATTATCGGTCACGGAATTAAGTTCGGTTTCTGCCAGATTTTTCAGGTGTTCAAAAGCATTTCTGCTCGCACCATGAACCTGCGGAACACATCGCATGGAATACGGATCCTGCACTCTGTCGCAGAATTCGTGGCTTTTCAGGTTGTCGGAATTTTTCAGGAACTTCAACATTCTCGCCGCCACTTTTTTGCTTCCTGCAAACGGCCGGATTTCATGAAGTTCTTTCTTGAAGGGACTTGCGGATCCACGGTAAGCTTCCAAGCTTAGAGCCGCCGTCAAATCAGCCAGATCCAGTAAATATTCGAATTTATGTAAGCCCAAAATGGCGTGTGCCAAAATAAACTGGGTTCCATTTATCAGTCCTAATCCTTCTTTTGGTCCAAGTTTTAATGGTTTTAAACCATGTTTTTTTAAAATTTTCGAGGTTTCTGCCGGTTGGTCGTTTTCCCAGACTTTTCCCAAACCCAGAAGTGGCAAAACCAAATGAGCAAGCGGAGCCAAATCTCCGGAAGCGCCTACAGAACCTTGCTCGGGAACAACCGGAATGATGTCTTTTTCCAGCATCAATACCAGTCGTTCGATCACTTCCAGTGAAACTCCCGAAAATCCTTTTGAAAGGGCGTGGATTTTCGCAATCATCATTACCCGTGAAAAATCTTTGTGGATGGGTTTTCCAACGCCAACTGCATGAGAAATGATGAGGTTGTGCTGAAGTTGCGCAGCTTCTTCTTCCGAGATTTTCACATCACAAAGCGGTCCAAATCCGGTGTTGATTCCGTAAACGGTGCGGTCTGATTCCACAATCTGCTGAACGTTTTTCTGGGATTTCAGAATCTTATCTTTCGACGCCTTATTGAGTTTTGCAATTTTGGGATTTTCCAAAATCGCCATTATATCGGATATGGTGAAGGAATCTATGCCGTAAATCATTACTAATTATTTGGTCTTAAAATTACGGTTTTTCCGAGGATTATGAAAATTGAATTTCCAAATCCATTTCCCTATTTTTGTAGGGTGAATCTCAATCTCGAACTTCAGCTTAAGACTTTGCCTTCAGATCCCGGAGTTTACCGTTATTATGATAAGAACGGGCAGCTTCTGTATGTGGGAAAGGCAAAAAATCTCAAGAAAAGGGTACTTTCTTATTTTAATAAGAATCTTTCCGGTTACCGAACCAAAATCATGGTCGGAAAAATCCACCGTTTGGAAACAACCGTAGTAAACAGCGAGTACGATGCACTTCTCCTTGAAAACAACCTGATCAAGGAACATCAGCCTTTCTACAATGTGATGATGAAGGACGATAAGTCTTTTCCCTGGATTTGCATCAAAAATGAAGATTTTCCCAGGATTTTTATGACCCGGACTTTGATCAAGGATGGTTCGGAATATTTTGGACCTTACGCAAAAGTTCGTCCCGCAAAGGTCTTGCTTGATACCATTAAACATATTTATAAAATCAGAAGCTGCAACCTGAACCTTTCGCCGGAAAAAATAGCGGAAGGAAAGTACAAGGTTTGCCTGGAATACCATATCAAAAATTGTGAAGGACCGTGTGAAATGTTTGAAAGCAAGGAACATTATGATTCGAAAGTGGATGCAATCCGTGGGATCATCAAAGGTGATTTCCGCAAAGCGAAAGAACATTTGATTGGTGAGATGATGAAATACGCTGAAAATCTGGAATTTGAAAAAGCACAGTCGGTGAAAGAAAACATCGATTTGCTTGCAGATTATGAACACAAACACACCGTGGTGAATCCGAACATTGATGATGTGGATGTTTTCGGAATGACGAGCGACGAAACAGCGGTTTATGTGAATTATTTCAAAATCCAGAATGGAAACATTATTCAAAGCTACACCACCGAAATCAAAAAAGTTTTGGAGGAAACCGACGAAGATATTTTGGAGGAGGCGATTATTGAAATCCGGCAGAAATTCAATTCCGATTCTAAGGAAATTTTGTTGCCTTTTCATCTTCCGACCGAGATTCCTAACGTAAAGTTGATGGTGCCAAAAGTGGGAGATAAGAAGCGAATCGTGGAACTCTCTGAAAAAAATGCAAAGGAATACCGGGTAGAAAAATTAAAACAGGTCCAAATCGTTGATCCGGAAAGGCACACGAACCGAATCATGGCGGAAATGCAAAAACTGCTGCGAATGCCTGTGGAGCCGCGCCACATTGAAGGTTTCGACAATTCAAATATTCAGGGAACGAATCCGGTTTCGGCCTGTGTGGTTTTCAAAGATGGGAAACCGAGCAAGAATGATTACCGGATTTTCCATCCGAAAACGGTTGAAGGACCGAATGATTTTGCGACCATGGAAGAAGTGGTTTATCGCCGGTACAAAAGACTGATTGAGGAGAACGAGCCACTTCCGCAATTGATTTTGATTGATGGCGGAAAAGGGCAGCTTTCCTCTGCGGTAAAGAGTTTGAAGCTTTTGGGGCTTTACGGGAAAATTACCATTATTGGAATTGCAAAACGTCTGGAAGAAATCTATTTTCCGGAGGATTCGATTCCGCTTTATATTGACAAAAAGTCGGAAACCTTAAAAATCCTTCAAAGAGTCCGGGACGAATCCCACCGTTTCGGGGTGAAACACCACAGAACACGCAGAAAAAATTCAACCATCAAATCCGAACTCGAAGAAATTCCGGGAGTGGGAGAGAAATCGGTGGAACTTTTGCTTTCCAAATTGAAATCCGTCAAAAGAATTCGCGAGTCTTCACTGGAAACTTTAGAAGAAATCATTGGGAAATCCAGAGGAAAAGTGGTTTACGAATATTTCAACGGAGCGGAATAATTACTTCCTGATAAAAACCTGCTTTCCAAAACTTCCATCAGAATTTGGTGTTTCAATCACAATATTTCCGTTTTCAAAATAACCGAAAGTTGTAGTGCCATTTTCAAGCTGAACCCTGTACACATCTTTTTTGCCAGAAGCCGAAAAAACCGCATACGGAACAGATTTGCCTGGATTGGCCAGAATAAACTGGTTTTCAGATAAATTGATTCTGTTTAAAGTCAAAGTTCCGTTGGTATATGCTTCGGCAGTATTTTGCGCGGTAATTCCATTTGGGGTTTCTATCGTATTTTCTTTTTGGTTGACATGTTCTGTTTGTGAGACGGTTTCTGTCTGTTTTGACATTTGGGACGAAACAAGATGTACAGGATTTGAAACATTTATTCCTTTCATGGCATTTTCCAATGCATCCTGCATTCCTTCTTCTAATTCCTTGATGTTTGATTTTCCGTCAAAAGTCGCAACCGTTTTATTTTGGCAATCCTTGAAATCTACCCGAACTTTATTGGTGAGAAAATTTCCAGTGTCTGCAATTTCTGCGTGTAATGACTCGCAGCTGGTTTGGATGGGATCGGTGAGAATCACATATTTTTTAGCTTTGAGTTTTTTTGCCAATAAGTTGCTCAATCCGTATTTGTTGGCTTTTGCATTGGTGAATTCTTTAGGGATAAAAATATATTGGTAATCTGAAATATTTTGCCCGGAAAGTATTGCGAACAGGAAAATAAAAGATAATTTAAAGATGTTTCTCATGATTTTTACTTTGACTGAAACAAAGGTAATTTAATTCCTGAAATTGCCCATATCCAGTTTCAAAGAAAAAAAATTGGAGTAAAAGTTGGAACCACCGACTCCAGAATTGGTAATGGCGTAATCCAAAGTCAGCCCCTGATATTTTATCCCGATTCCCGCACTTGGCTGAAAGGAAATTTTTCTCTTCAAGCTTTCAATGTCGGTGACGGTTTGAAAACGGTTCAGTCCAATCCTCACAAAAATCATATCCTGAAATTTCAATTCTGCACCTGCATATGGTGTAATGCTGGCAAAATCTGTAGAAATCAGGGAAGCGGTTTTAGCGAAATCGATATTTAAACCCGCTTCAGGTTCCAGTTCCAAATCGCGGTTGATTTCAAAATTTTTGCTCATGCCCAAATTCAGTTTTGGCATGGTGATTTCCATTTTGTCTTTTGGAGCGGGGTTGAATTCCTCACCATTGACTATGGCGGAAAGTTCTTTCTGATTAACGGTCCAGAAATTCACAGTCGTTGTGGCATCTCTCAACATCGCGCCATATTTCCAGCCGGTGTCCGCAAAGTAAAGTGCCCCCAAATCAAATCCAAAACCGAATCCATTTGCAAATTTCCCTACATTTCTATAAACCAATTTCGCATTGACTCCCACTGCCAGTTTTTGATTTCCACCCGGATTAAATGCGTAAGAAAGAATTCCCGCATAATCAGACTGCGAGAAGCTGGTGATTCTGTCGTAATCAATATTTCCTTCGGAATCAATCATTTGAGTGGTGTTTAAAATATTGTCCACACCCAATCTGACTATGGAAATGGCGAAGGTTCCGTTTTTGTGATCCAGTGCTTTTGCATAGGCAACGTAATCATATTTTGCGATGGATTCGAAGTATTCTGCGTGCATAGCCGCACCTTGCCAATCGCGTTCGATTCCGATTAATCCTGCCGGATTCCACATCGGTGAATACACATCGTTCTGGTTGGAAATTACTGCTCCTCCCATTGCCAAACCTCTTGCACCGGCTCCAATATTTAGAAACTCGTTGGAATATTTTCTCACGATTTGTGCTTGGGAAAGGATTCCTGCAAGAGTGAAAAATGTAAGGAAGAGTTTTATCATCAAATTTCTAATTTATTGGTCGAAGCTTTTCTCTTTTGCTTGATGATCCCGTTTGCAATAATGGCCAAAATCATAATCGATGAGGCGATATAGAAAACCGGACTCATCTGTTCAGACTCCCCAAAGATAAAAAAAGCAAGAATAATCCCATAAATCGGCTCCAAATTTACCGTCAAAATTAAAGTAAACGGAGAAATATATTTCATCAGCTGCACCGATTCGAGCATCGGAAAAGCTGTGAAAATACTTGCCAATAATACAACTAACGCCAAATCACGGTAACTTATTTCATGGAGCTGGGAAATTTGACCGGTCAACAGATAGAAAACACTTAAAATTAATAATCCCGAAAAAATCTCATAAAAAATAATATTACCAGAGCTGGTTTTGCCAAATATTTTCCCATTAAAAACGGAAAAGATAGTTCCGAAAATGGCCGTCAAAATGCCGAAGAAAATTCCTTCCTTATATTGAAATTCAGTTTTAAAGATCAGTCCCATGCAGATTACGATCACGATTCCCATGATGACTTCTGAGATATCAATTTTTCTCTTAAAGATAATAGGCTCAAGAATTGATGCAAAAAGGGTGGAAAGTGAGAGACAACTCAGAGCAATGGAAACATTGGAAACCTTGATGGAATGAAAGAAGCAGAGCCAATGAAACGCCATGAATCCTCCAATAGCCGATAACTGCAGGAAAAGTTTTTTGGAAATCTTGATGCTTTCACCTTTAAAAAAACGAATGAACAAAAAGAGGAAGAATGCCGCAAAAGCCATTCGGTAAAAAACCAGGATCTGCGCATTGGCATGAATCAGTTTTCCTAAAATAGCGGTAAATCCCCATAAAAATACGATGAAATGTAGGCGAAAAAGTGCAGATTTGTTGACCATGAAAAACTGTCTGTTTTGAAGTTCTGCAAAAGTACGAATTTGGATTGAGCTATGAGGTACAAGATGAGTGACACGAAATCCGCAATACCATATTTCAAGGTCAGTGTTTTGAGTTAAAGTTTGAATACAATTTTATTTTAACCACAGGTTTTGCATTCAGAACTTTGTTTGGCAACAATAAGCGAAAGCGCCTTTGTCTAGCCTAAAAGATGTGCTTTTAAGCAGTATAAAAATGATAAGAAACTTTGTTTGTCCTCGTCTTTATTTTCCACGCAAGGGCAGACAAAGGCAATTCTTAAAGCAATACATCATATTATTAAGATAAACCAAGGCGCTTTCGCTTATTAGTGATTTACAAATATTTACAAGTCAAGTAGTTGTGTGTTTCCTCTAAATGCACAACAGGTTTTAAATCCAAAACTTATTTTGGTTTTATAATGCGTGACCTAAATCCAGCAAATCGAATCTCAAAAGAAAAACCCCAAAAATCTTTCAACTTTCGGGGTCCTCAAATAATAAACTATTAAAAAAAATAAACTAGGAACAGCATATAAAATTCATGATACTGCTTCAGGATTTCTACCTTCAACGAAAATTTGGGGGAATTATTTTATGCCAATTCGTTTAAAAAATGTTAAAATTTATTAATTAAATTTCTGTCAGTCAATTGTTTAGTTCAAATGGTTGTGTCCGAATCATTTACACTAAAATATCTTATCTTTATGGAAATTTTTTACAAAGAATGGATTTAGAATTTAATAAGAGAGAAGACCACAATAAACTGAAACTTGCAGAAATCAACAAATTACTTTTGGAAATCAAAAAAGGAGGTGGCGAAAAGCGACTCCAAAAACAAAGAGAAGAGGGCAAATTAACTGCACGTGAAAGAATTGAATATCTCCTCGACAAAGATTCAAAGTCTATAGAAATTGGTGCATTCGCCGGTTTTGAAATGTATCAAGAACAAGGCGGTTGTCCCAGTGCGGGAGTAGTGGTGGTGATGGGTTATGTTTCGGGAAGACAGTGTTTGGTAGTTGCCAATGACGCTTCCGTGAAAGCAGGGGCATGGTTTCCGATCACTGCGAAAAAAAATCTTAGAGCCCAGGAAATTTCCATGGAAAATAGACTGCCGATTATTTATTTGGTAGATTCGGCCGGAGTTTTCCTTCCGATGCAGGACGAAATTTTCCCGGACAAAGAACATTTCGGGAGGATTTTCAGAAACAACGCCAAAATGAGTTCCATGGGAATTGTGCAGATTTCGGCGGTTATGGGAAGTTGTGTTGCAGGTGGCGCTTATTTGCCGATTATGAGTGACGAAGCGATGATTGTGGATCAAACAGGTTCCATATTCTTGGCGGGAAGCTATTTGGTGAAAGCTGCAATCGGAGAAAATATTGATAATGAGACTTTGGGCGGTGCAACCACTCACTGCGAAATTTCCGGAGTGACGGATTATAAGGCGAAAGATGATAAAGACGCTTTGGACCGCATCAAAAATATCATGAAGTCCCTCGGTGATTACGAAAAAGCAGGTTTTGACCGAATTGAAAGTTTTCCACCCAAACAGAAAATGGACGATATTTTTGGTTTTATGCCGATTTCCAGAGCAGAACAATATGATACTTTCGATATCATCAAATCTTTGGTGGATCATTCTGAATTTGAGGAATATAAACCCGATTACGGAAAAACAATCATCTGTGCCACCGCAAGAATCGATGGTTGGAGCGTGGGAATTGTTGCTAACCAAAGAAAGCTGGTGAAGAGCGGTAAAGGAGAAATGCAGTTTGGCGGAGTGATTTACTCGGATTCCGCAGACAAGGCGACCAGATTTATTGCCAATTGCAACCAAAGAAAAATTCCGTTGATTTTCCTTCAGGATGTCACGGGATTTATGGTGGGTTCCAAGTCAGAACATGGCGGAATCATCAAAGACGGTGCGAAAATGGTGAATGCGGTTTCCAACTCCGTGGTTCCGAAATTCACCGTGATTACAGGGAATTCTTATGGAGCAGGAAATTACGCGATGTGCGGCAAAGCTTACGATCCAAGATTAATTGTAGCTTGGCCGTGGTCGGAATTGGCTGTGATGGGTGGAAGTCAGGCTGCAAAAGTTTTGGCACAAATTCAAACTTCCACTCTGAAAAAACAGGGGAAAGAAATTTCGCAAGAAGAGGAACAAGAAATCCTGGACACGATTTCAAAAAGATATCAAAAACAGACAGAATCCACTTATGCTGCCGCAAGATTATGGACTGACGCAATCATTAGTCCGATTGATACCAGAAAATGGATTTCCATGGGAATTGAAGCAGCCAATCACGCCCCAATTTCCGAAAAATTTAATTTGGGAGTAATCCAGGTTTAAGACCTGCTTTCTAAATAATAATTTAAAATTAAAGAACTCATGAGTAAAATTGTTTTTTTATTTGGCTTTCTGAGTTTTGTAAACGGAATTTCTCAGTGCTATATCCTTGGAAAACCCAGCATAAAAGCGGGGGAAACAGAAACTTACACTGTGGAAAAGGACATTGCGCAATGTGGAGACTGTCATCTTTGGACGACCCATGGAGGCAATGTAACCCTTCAAGGAAATGTGAAACAGAATTCCATTAAGTTAACCGGAAATACTGGTGGGCAAACCATACTCTCATTGGCAATGCTTGCACCGCAAGGAATGGTTCAATGCAGCAAAATAGTGGAGGTTACAGAACCTGTAAAAAACATTACCATCTATAAAACGGCTCCAGGAAGCACCAATGGCAATTGCGATATTGATTTCAACGAATATCAGGAGCTGAAAGTTGCTGACGGAATGGTTTTGTTTTCTCCCACTGAAACCGAACGCAATTATAAGTATGAATGGACGGTAATTTATTCGGATGGGGAACAAAAACAGTCAACAGAAAAAAAACCTCAATTTCCATTTTCTCAGGATCATGGAATTATCAGTGTTGCTGTGAAAATGATCTCTGGGAATTGCATGCGAACATTTACGAAAACCTATGATTCCAACTTTTGGAATAACTTCTGAAGTTGGGCACATCTAATTTTTTAATGACCCTAAACCGACATCAGTAAGGTATTCAACTAAATTTCAAGGCAGGTTTCTTTCGATAATATTTTTTTAAGGTACGATTTTGGTAGGTCTTTTTTTACCAACATTTTAAAAAATATTATTATGAAAAAGCTTCTAGTTTTATTCAGCTCCGCGCTGATGACGAGTGCATTTGCACAATGTACGATCGACGGACCATCGAATTTGGCGGTCGGTTCCACAGCAACTTATTCAGTAAATATGGACGATGCGCAGTGCAGCAATTGCCATCTTTGGGAAAATCATGGATCTGTCGCTTCGATGTCTTCGAATGCAAAAAAACGCGCAGTGAGAGTAACCGGGAATTCAACGGGAAACATGACTTTGTCTCTTGCAATGCTTACTCCTAAAGGAATTTCCCAATGTAACAAAACCATATCTGTTGGAAATAATGTCGCATCAAATGCAGCTGCAACTACAAGTTCAAGAGATAGAACTGATTATTCCACGACCAATGCGGCCAACTGCAATTCAGATTTTACGAACTACACCGAAATGCGTAAATCAGATGGAGTGGTAGCATTTGTACCTTCTACAACCAACACAGACTATAAATACCGATGGGAAGCAACCTATGCGAATGGTGAGGTGAAAACATCTACTGATTCTACCCCGAATTTTTCCTATTCGAAAGACAACGGGATTTCTTCGGTTAAAGTCAGAATTACTTCGCCGAACTGTATCAGCAATTTCACAAAGTCTTATAATTCTACTTATTGGGTAACTTTTTAGAAATTAGAGCGTTGTTGGCGTTTTAAGCGCTGGCAACGCTTTTTGAACTAACCGATTCTTACGCTGGTCATGCTCAAACTTCCGCCGATCAATTCATCATTAAACAAGGAAATACCATCGGTTTTGTCCTTTAGTGCCAATGAATAGATCAAAGGCAAATAGTGATCGGGAGTGGGAACCGCGTTTTGCAATGCCCAACCTTGCTTCTGGTAATCCAACAGGTTTTGAAAATTTCCGTCAAGGATCCAGTTGTTTGTTTTTTCACGGGCTTCAATCGCCCAATCCCAACCGGAACCTACGGAGTTGATGTTCCGCCAATCAATCATCCTCAGATTATGAACGATGTTTCCACTGCCAATAATCAGAATTCCCTTATGACGCAGTTTTTCCAGTTTCTTCGCTAAATCATAGTGGTACTTCGGCGGCTTCTGGTAATCAATACTGAGCTGAATAACAGGAATATCGGCATTCGGATAAAGATGTTTCAACACTGACCACGCACCGTGATCAAGTCCCCAACTTTGATCCTCCTCCACAAAATTTGGCAGAAGCAGTTCTTTGGTTTCGCCGGCTAATTGCGGATTTCCTTTCGCAGGATATTGCACTTCAAAAAGTTCTTTCGGAAAACCGTAGAAATCATGGATGGTTTTTGGATTCTCCATCGCAGTCACAAAAGTTCCTTCTGTGAGCCAATGCGCTGAAATGCAGAGAATTGCGTTGGGTTTTGGAATTTCTTTGGCAATATTCCTGAAACCCTGTACAAAAATGTTCTCCTCAATCGCGTTCATCGGTGAGCCATGTCCTAGAAACAGCACGGGCATTTTTTCGGTGTTTTTGAAATCGTTTGAGATATTGGAAAGTTCGTTGAGGTTCATTTTGGATAAATTTTATTCTATTTCAGTGAAAAAAAAGGTGTTGCCCGAAAAGAAAGAACTAATTCTGGCCTTTTCGAACAACACCAATGCTGTAACGCGATGATTTTTATGCTTTGATGAACTGAAGGTCGCCAGAGATTTTCACCTCTTCAGAAACCATCACTCCGCCTGCTTCAAGCGCGGCATTCCAGTTTAATCCGAAATCACTTCTTTTGATTTTCCCTTCGAAGGAGAAACCTGCTTTGGTTTGTCCCCACGGATCCACATTGATTCCCCCGAAATCCACTTCCAATGTGATGGGTTTGGTAATTCCGTTGATGGTCAGGTTTCCTACCACGTCATCGTTCAAGGACGTAGTGTCAAAAGTAATTTGCGGATGTTCAGCGGCATTAAAGAACTCCGCAGATCTCAAGTGGTTATCTCTGTCTGTGTTGTTGGTATTCACAGAATCAGTTTCAATTACTGCATGAACTTTCACATTATTGAAGTTATCATCTTCACTTTCCAGATCCACGTTGAAATTTTTGAATTCCCCTTTCACATTAGCGATCATCATGTGTCTTACTTTAAAGTTGATTTCGCTGTGAGCTTGGTCTAAGTTCCATTTTGTTGCCATACTAATATTTATTTGGGTTAATGTTTAAATTCTTATGCAAAAATAATGCAAGACTTAATTTTAAGCATTGATGTATGATAATAAATATTCAGACTTAAATAAATACATTGATAATCAATTTTGTATGTTTTTTTTTGGGAAAAATCAGATACAGATTAAAGGTTTCGGAATCGGTTGGCCAAAGATACAGTCAAATGAGGCTACTGTAAGCAGGCGCATCCAACTTAATTTCCACTTATTTACCGTTAATAAGATGAAGAACTCTGCAATTTTGCTAATTATTTGGCTGCTTGGTTTTGCTGAAAAGCAAAAGAAATGTTTTTTTTCACAATTATTCCAAAAGATGAAGTAAATTCTGCTAGTTTTGCTTAAAATTTTATGGATGAAGAAATGGATTTCCCTCTTATTGGTTTTCAATTTATTGTTGCTGCACTTCGCACAGGAAATGGACAGCGTGAAAATCGAAAACAAAAGACTCGAATTTCAGTATAAAAATCTTTATTTTCCGGTTGGATTAATGATTGCGGGGATTACGACTGACGGAAATGGATCCGGATCCATCAAAAATGAAATTGTAAAATACCGAAACGAACACCTTCCCGGATTTCAGAACCGTTTCGATGACTATGTCCAAATGTTTCCTTTTGCTGCGGTTTACGGTTTTGAGTGGATCGGTATGAAACCAAGAACCGACTGGAAGAACCGAACCGCGATTTTAATCAAAGGTCAGCTCCTCAATCTGGGAATGGTGTATTTGCTCAAGACTACACTTAATGAAACCCGACCGGATGGAACTGCATATTCTTTTCCTTCTGGTCACGTTGCCAATGCATTTGCCGGCGCAGCAATGCTTTCCATAGAATATGGCGAAAACCATAGATGGGTTCCGTATGCCGCTTACGGAGTTGCTGCTGGAGTAGGAGTAATGCGGATTGCCAATAACAGGCACTATATTTCTGATGTGCTTTTCGGGGCAGGACTGGGAATTTTATCGATGAAGGTCGCTTATTGGACCCATCAGTACCAATGGAATCAGCACAAATCCATCAAAGATCCTTTCTTAGGGAGCATTTATTAACTTATTTTCAGAACCGGAAAGGTGCTTTCTTGTCTGCTTTTAACAGAATTTTAACACCTCAATTTTATTTCTTAAATTTAGCCACTTAAAATTTTCGAGATGAAATTTTCAAAAATATCTTTGCTGTTCCTCGTTGCGGGGAGTTTTCTTTTTGGTCAAAATCAAAAATTTACCATCGCTGAAGCGGTTAATGGGCTTCGAAGCAATCTTGCAGTAAAAAACATCTCCGGATTTTCTTGGAGCAATGATCACAAATCTTTTTACCAAAGTGTGAAAAACGGCTACTTGGTGACCGAGGTTCAAAGCATGAAACAGGATACTTTAGTTTCCTTGGCTCAATTGAATAAAGGTCTTTCAGCGGAAAAACAGCTGAAAAGTTTTCCACGGATTACCTTCATCAATAAAGATAAAGGGTATTTTTCTCAAAATTCCAAATATTACTGGATTGAAAAATCGGGGAAAGACTGGAAGCTTAAAGACTGGATTTCTTTGGATGAAAGTGCAGAAAATATTGAACAATTCAGTGATTATAGCGGTTTTGCCTATACCATAAAAAATAATCTCTTCGTCAATAAAAACGGAAAAGTCACTCCAATTACTAATGATGCCGATGAAAACATCGTAAACGGTAAATCGGTTCATCAGCAAGAATTCGGAATTACCAAGGGCATTTTTATCTCGCCGGATCATTCAAAAATTGCTTTCTACCGAATGGATCAGACTATGGTCACTGATTATCCGATCATAGATTGGAGCGTGGTTCCGGCGGTAAACAGAAACATTAAGTATCCAATGGCGGGAACCAAATCCCATCACGTGACACTGGGAATTTATGACCTTAGAACCAATAAGACCACTTTCGTGAAAACTGATGGCGACCCGGAGCAGTACCTCACTGTAATTACCTGGAATCCGGATTCCAAATCCGTTTTTATTGGAGTCCTAAACCGTGACCAAAATCATTTGAAGATGAACCAATATGAAGTCTCCAACGGAGATTTCGTGAAAACTGTTTTTGAGGAAAAGCACGACAAATACGTGGAACCACAGCATCAACTCACTTTCTTTCCCAATTCTACCACTGATTTTATATGGCAAAGTGAAAGAACGGGTTTCAATCATTTATTCCATTACAATGTGAATACTGGCTTGGTTGCACAAATCACCAGAGGAAATTGGGTAGTAACCGATTTGCTGGGATTCAATGAAAAAAAGAAGGAAATATTCTATGCTTCTACCCAGGAAACTCCTTTGGAAAGGCATCTTTACAAAGTGAATTGGGCTACTTTCAAAACTGAAAGATTAGACAGCGGCGCGGGAATGCACACCGGGATTTTGAGTTTAGATGGTAATTACCTCTATGATAGTTATTCCAATTCTGAATCACCACGGATCGTAAACCTGATTAATACCAATAATCTAAAATCCAAAAATATTCTGACTGCGGAAAATACCTTGAAAAATTATCAAAGACCTGAAATCAAAAACGTGACCTTAAATGCGGATGATGGAACTCCGCTTTACGGAAAACTTATTTTGCCTACCGATTTTGATGCGACTAAGAAATATCCCGTAATCGTTTATTTGTACAATGGACCTCACCTACAATTGATTACGAATACTTTTCCGGCCTCCGGAAATTTGTGGTATGAATATATGGCGCAAAGAGGTTACGTGGTTTTCAGTATGGATGGAAGGGGTTCTTCCAATCGCGGCCAGAAATTTGAACAGGCTGTTTTCAGAAATTTAGGCGAAACCGAGATGAATGACCAGTTGAAAGGAGTGGAATACTTGAAGACGCTTCCCTTTGTGAATGTCGAGAAAATGGGAATTCATGGCTGGAGTTTTGGTGGATTTATGACCACGAGTATGATGCTGAAACATCCGGAAGTTTTTAAAGTGGGAGTTGCAGGTGGACCGGTAATCGACTGGAATATGTATGAAATCATGTACACGGAAAGATATATGGATTCGCCTCAGAATAATCCCGAAGGTTACAGACAAGCCAATCTTTTGGATAAAGTGCAAAACCTGAAAGGCCATTTGCTCATGATTCATGGAGCACAGGATAATGTGGTGGTTTGGCAACATTCCATCAAATTTCTAAAAGCTGCGGTGGATAATGGAGTTCAGATGGATTATTTTGTTTATCCCGGTCATGCACATAATGTTTTGGGCAAAGACAGGGTTCATCTGATGCAAAAAGTGACGGATTATTTTGATGAATATCTTAAGAAATAACTGGTCAGGAACTCATCAGCTTTCCAAAAAATAATTCCACGCAGCCACGAAAATCCCGGCTGTTTCTGTTCTTAGCCTTTGGTTTCCAAGTGAAACAGCTTTAATGTTGAGTGATGATAAATCGTGAATCTCTTTCGGAGAAAAATCACCTTCAGGACCGATTAAGAAAGAAACTTCATCCATTTTCTGTATTTCATTCAGATGGATTCTGGGAAAAGATTCGTCGCAATGGGCGATGAAAGTCTTTTCCGTATTGATGCTTTTAATAAAATCCGAAAGTTTCGTCAAATCATTGATTTTCGGGAAATGAAACCTTAAGCTTTGCTTCGATGCTGCAATACTTTGTTTGCGCAGTTTTTCGATGTTCAGGTTTTTTCTTTCCGTTTTATCGGTTTGGATTAAGGTGATTTCTGAAATTCCCATTTCGGTCGCCTTTTCTATGAAAAACTCGATCCGGTCGATATTTTTGGTCGGTGCGATTGCGATATGCAGTCTGGTCGAAAAACTGGGCAGATTATATTGAATTTCTGCAACTTCCAATAAAACCTTTTTCCCTTCGAAGGTGAGATTTCCTTTGGCGAGATTTCCTTTTCCGTCCGTCACGAAAATTTCATCGCCGTCTCTCATGCGAAGCACTTTCAAGATATGTTGTTGTTCTTCAGGATGGATTTCTACCTTTCCGTTTTCGATATTTCCGTGGAATAGTTTCATTGGGTTTCGGTGGGTTTCACTGGGACAAGTCGCTACTTGTCCTTACATTGAGGTGTTAAAGTTCATACCTAGCCGTCGCAGAAGCTGAAAGATCCGCAAACTCTCCGCGTTCCAGTTTTAGTTGCGCTACCATCGCGATCATTGCAGCGTTATCTGTGGTATATTCAAATTTTGGGATGTAAATGTTCCAGCCCAATTTTTCCTCATTTTTTTTCATCGCCTCCCTTAAACCAGAATTTGCAGAGACTCCACCGGCAATTGCCACATGATTGATTCCATAATCTGCGGCGGCTTTTTCAAGTTTTTCCATCAGGATTTCAATGATGGATTTTTGAACGGAAGCGCAAAGATTATCTAGGTTTTCTTTGATGAAATCAGGATTTTTTTTCAATTCTTTTTGAATGAAGTAAAGTACGGAAGTCTTGATTCCGCTGAAAGAATAATCGTAATTCTCTAATCTCGGTTTATTGAATTTGAATGAATGCTCATTTCCGTTTTTCGCCAATCGATCCACAATCGGACCTGCCGGATAATCCAGCCCGAAAATCTTCCCAATTTTGTCAAACGCTTCTCCGGCGGCATCATCAGTGGTCTTACCGATGATTTCCATGTCGAAATAGTCTTTAACCAAGACAATCATCGTGTGACCTCCCGAAACGGTGAGACATAAAAAAGGAAATTCCGGAGGCATGCTATTTGCATCGTCGATAAAGTGGGCTAAAATGTGCGCCTGAAGGTGGTTTACTTCAATCAAAGGAACATTCAGGCTCATTGCCAATGATTTTGCGAAAGAAGTTCCCACCAGAAGCGATCCTAAAAGTCCGGGACCACGGGTAAATCCCACAGCAGAAATCTGTTTTTGTTGTATATTTGCTTTGCTGAATGCTTTTTCCACCACGGGAATGATGTTTTGCTGGTGTGCTCTGGATGCAAGTTCCGGAACTACACCACCGTATTCCTTGTGAATGGCTTGGCTGGCTGCAATATTGGAGAGGATTTTGTTTCCACAAATCACTGCTGCGGAAGTATCATCGCAAGAGGACTCGATCCCTAAAATTATTGACTTGTTCATAAATGGCAAATTTAGAGAATAATAACGACAAAGAAGACAAAAAATCCGTTGCAGAAAACATCGGGGATTCCATGCAGAAAGGGGTAAAAAATGTGAAGGAAACGATGAAGGATGCAGCGAATCTTGCTTCCGATGCGGTAAAGCACCCTGTGGAAACAGCGGGGGAATTCGTGGAACAAGCAGCAAAAGATGTCACTGATTACAAATGGTGGGCAAAACTTCTGCTGATACTTTTTTGGTCCGGACTTTTTATTTTCTTTTCCATCGTCATCGTGATCAATCTGCCTGCAACTAAAGACTGGGCAGCAAAACGGGTGGTAAATATAGTCCTGAATGAGGATATGAAAACCAACATCAGTTTCGAAAATGCAGAGGTGAACTATTTTGGAAATGTCACGATTTCTAATGTGGTGGCAAGAGACGGCAAGAATTTTCCATTCATTAAGGCTAAAACGATCCGTGCCGATTCTAATTGGTTTTCCATCATTAAAAATTCCCGAAACCTTTTATTTCAGTCACTTTCCATTGACGATTTAGATTTGAAGGTGATTACCTATAAAGGTGACAGCATCTCCAACTTTATCAGATTCATTGATCTGTTTGATGACGGTGCTGCTCCCATTCCAAACAGGCCACCTTTTGAGTTGAAATCCAGGATTTATGTCACGAACTCTAAAATTTCGATTGTCAACCAAAACCATGAAGGCGAAGAAGGAAAATGGCTTACCGCGGAAAATGTAAATCTGGTAATTCCCGAGCTTAAAGTAAACGGACCAAACGTTTTTGCGCAAATCAGCAATATGCGTTTCATCACCGAGAGATGGGGCAAAAAGCATATCGTGGATACTTTTTCAACAGATTTTTCCCTGACCAAGGAATTTCTTTCTTTGAAGGATCTGACTTTAAACACGGATCATTCCTTGCTGCAGGGAGACATTAAGTTTAACCTGAGAAACGGCAGATGGAGCGATTTTTCCAATAAAGTGAAATGGGAAATGAATCTCCGGCAGGGAACCCAGATCAGCGGCTTCGATATTAGTTATTTTGTCACAGATTGGGATAATTACAAACCTTTCAATGTTTCAGGTTCAATGAGAGGGCCACTGAATCAATTTTTTCTTGAAAATTTTGTGATCAGCAATCCCGATGTGAGTATCCGAACGCAAAATCTGAAAGTGACCGATATCCTAAAAAAAGACTTTCAGATTGAATCAAACCATATTTCCACCAATTTTACCTATCAGAACTTAAAGGCGATGATGCCCACTTTCATCTCAAGTAAAATGAAAAACTTTGCAGATGATTTTGGAACCTTGAAATTCAGTGGTGCTGCGAGCGTAAACCCAAAACAGGTTTTCGTTCCCAATGGTGATCTGATTACCGGAATTGGACAAGCGAAAATCTCCCAGTTTTATTTGAATGATTACAGTTCAGACCTGCCGAGATTCCGTGGCTACGCGGAAGTTCATGATTTAAATACATCGGTAATTACAAAAAGCAAGGAGGTTGGATTGATTTCCGGGAAGTTCAATATCCAGGGTGAAAGTTTTGATGTGAATAAGATGCGCCTTAGAACAAAATCTCAGATCGCAAAAATTGAAATTTTAGATAAAACCATTAACAATGTTTATCTGGAAGGATTTCTGGACCATAGAAAATACAGGGGCATCATTAACGTAAATGACGAACAGGCAAAAGCAGATGTGAAAGGGCTGATTGATTTCAGCACCAAAAGAATTTTTGCAGACATCAACGCCGATGTGAAGTATCTGAACATCAATTATTTTACGGGTGGGAAAGGAAACCAGATTGTTTCAGGCTTGGTAGATGGGAAAATTGCAATGACAAACGTCAATGATTTGAACCTTGATGCGGAGCTGAAGAATGTGAATTTTGCCAATGCCACAAATAAATATCTCATTCCAAACGCAAATGTAAAAGCCTACCTCGAAAACGGAAACCGAATCGTATCCGTGGATGCACCCGGCGCAGTGACTGGAAACATTTCCGGAAGGTTCCAACTCGGAGATTTGGCCGGAATGGTGGAAAACGGTTTGGGGAAAATCTTAGTGGGACCGCCGCCGAGAAAGTTGTATAGCGGGCAAAGCTTTAGTATGGATTTTCAGGTAAAACAGGTGTTAATAAATTATTTCGATCCCAACCTTCATCTTCCGAAAGGTGCTGCTGTAAATGGTTCCTATGACGGAAATGCAAACGATCTCGTCTTGAATATCGACGCAGAAGCCCTGAAATATGTGATGACCAAAAAAGTGGAAATCACGGAAGCTGACAAAGAACTTGCGCAATCTAATCCCGCCTACAAACTGACAGATCGCGATCAGGTTTCTAAAGATACTGCGATGATTGGCAATCTAATGGTAAGAATCAATACCGCGAATCTACAGGAACAAATCTTTGCGAAAATCGATCGCGTGGAGTACAACAATAATATTTTTAAAGACATTACGCTAAGCGGAAGAAATGAGAACAACCAGATACTGCACATCGCAACCCACTTCCAGCATGGAACTCCTGATGAGGAAGTGAAGCAGGAACTGAAAGAATATGCAATAAACTTAAACCAGGGTACGAATTCTGCGGGAGATTTTGTCTTTCATTTTGAACCGACTTCCGTCAAATTCAATGATGTGGTATGGGTGGTAGATACTGATCCGAATTTGAATCACTCCATCACCTACCGAAAAAAATCAGGCGATTTTCTGGTTCAAAATCTGCGGATATATTCAGATGCCAGCGAAGTTTTAGTGAAAGATGCCACCTTTAAATCCGCAAAAGATTTTGCAGTAAATGGCGAAGTGAAAAATCTGGATATCTCGAAAGTCTTCGCATTGCTCAAGAATGAGAACAGCATGGATCTGAAAGGCATTGCAAATGGATCCTTCGACATCAGAAAGGATAAAAACACTCTGGAACCGGTGATTGATTTGGATGTGAAAGACATCATGATGAACGGAAAAAATATGGGAGTATTGAATCTGAATGTGAAGAAAAGCAGTATTCCGAATGTTTTTGATGTGGAAGGCAAGGTGGTTTCTGCCGGAATCATTGGCGATAATAACCTGCGTGTAACCGGAACCATCAATAATAATACTTCCACTCCGAGTCTTAATCTGAATGCGGAAATGAGAGAATTTGACCTGGCTTTTGCACAGGAATTTGTGAAAGGTATTTTCGGAAATCTACGTGGTAGAGCAACCGGTGATTTGGCAATCAAAGGTCCAATGAACGATGTGGATTACAGTGGCGATATCGCGTTGAAACAATTTGGTCTTAAGTTAAATTTCACGGGAGTTGACTATTCCTTTGATGACACCGTGATTTCGCTTTCCAAAGGTTTGGCGATCTTGAATGACATCGGTGTAAAGGATGGCAGAAGCAATTCAAAAGGTTCCATTTCAGGGGCGATTCAGTTTGAAACCTTATCCTCAATGGGCGTAAACTTGGTGATGCGGGCAGAAAATCTACTGCTGCTGAACACCACTCAGAAGGATTTCGATTTGTTTTGGGGCAGAATTTACGGAACCGGAACTTTATATGTGGACGGACCTGTTTCGGCACTCAATATATCTACTCCGGAAATGAGGACGCTCAATAACTCGGTGTTTACCTTTAATTCAAATTCCACTTCGAATGTAGAGGAATTTAAAATGCTGAGGTTTCTGAAAAAGGAAGATGATGGCACCTTCATCGTGGAAAAAAAGAAAAATACCAGCTCAAACCTGAACATAGATTTCACTGCATCTGTGGATAAGGGAACCACGGTGAATGTATTGGTGGGAGATGACATCGGTGATATTTCCGTGCGGGGAAATGCAGATAAACTGAGATTCCGGATGAGCAGGACAGGATCTATCTCGATGATGGGAGATTATTTTGTAGATAATGGAACTTTTATTTCCAAAGCGATTCTGAATAGAACTTTTCAAATTGCCAGAGGAAGCAGCATCCGTTGGGATGGAGATGCCATGTCGCCGGATCTGGACATCAGAGCAACTTATCTTAGAACTGTGACCAACGCGGGACAGTACCTGAATATGGGGCAACTGCAGCCGATCAATGTTTTGCTCACCACCAGAATAACCCAAACTTTGACCAACCCAAAAATTCAACTGGGAGTCCAGGCGCAGGATGTTTCCAGCAGTGTTCGCGAAACTTTGGCTGAAAAAATGAGCAATGAAGATGAAAAAGTCATCCAGTTTGGTTCTGTTTTGGTTTTGAGCTCATTTAATGTGGGAAGTTCGGCGTTTGATATTAATCTCGGAAACACCTTGGAAACTTCGGGGTATAATATGCTATTTAAACAGCTCGGTTCTGTATTAAATACCATAAGCAATGAATTCCAGGTGGATTTAAATTATTTGAAAGGTGATCCGGGTTCCAACACCGGCGACCGCGCCAATGCAAGTGTAAGTTTTGCACTTTCGCCCCGAGTAAAAGTGAAAACCGGTTTGGGAGTACCGATTTCAAAAACCGAAAACACCACCCAGAATTACCTCTCCGGTGAAGGAATTATTGAATATGACTGGTCAAAGAACAATGATGGAACACGGCTTTTGAGGGCTTATTCCAAACCTTCAAATATTGGATTAACCGGTGCGACGGGAGGAAATGCCAGTGCAAACCAAAGTTATGGGGTAGGTGTGGTGTACAGCAAAAGTTTTAATACGCTATTCAAAAAGAAGAAAAAAAATAAATCAGCACAATCCCCTGATTATGAAAATAAAAGGGATTCTGCCAAGAATAATTCAATAAAATATTAATTTTAATATAAAAAACGCTGATTACGTTAAAAATAGTTAATGTTTAATGAAATTTTTTCGTTTTAATATTTATTTGTAAATTTGCAGAAATTTTCGAATTAAGTATAAAAAATTGAAAAAAATATAAAATGAATTATCAACTTGACGAAATAGACAAGAAAATTCTTGATTTCTTAGTAGAAAACACAAGAATGCCTTTCACCGAAATCGCAAAACAGATGGATGTTTCTGCGGGAACCATCCACGTAAGAGTGAAAAAAATGGAAGATGCAGGTATCATTCTGGGATCTTCATTAAATATCGATTACGGTAAATTAGACTATCATTTCACTGCATTCATCGGAATTCTTTTGACCAAATCAAACAGAACCCATGATGTGCTGAAAGAGCTTTCCACGATTCCAAACGTGATCGAAGCCAGCGTGATTTCAGGGAAGTACAACATCTTCGTAAAAGTACGTGCAAAAAATACCGAAGATGCAAAACGGATCATCTACCAAATTGATGACATTCAGGATGTGATGAGAACCGAAAGTATGATCTCCATGGAGGAATTCCTTTCTGATAAAAACCGACTGATCGACGCGGTTTCTATTTAACAGATCTGGAAACTTAAATCATAAAAAACTTTTGAATATTCTTCAAAAGTTTTTTTATTTTTACAAGCTATGAAAAATGAATTTGCCAACGAAAATCCTAAAAAGGATTTTGGATTTGTCCTCTCACTCATCGCCCTGCTTTTCTTCAGTTTAATGGGAGTTGGGATTGACACCGATGAATTTGCGCAACACACCGAAATGAATATTCCGCTTTGGTATTTTTACCTTATTTATTTTGTTGATTCACTGATGATTGTAGGATTGATCCTGATTTTTTTCTACCGAAAATCCGGAGCCTTCCTGTTTCCGGCAGCGGTGGTTTTTCACTTCCTTTTGCACAATTATTACCTTGCCACCTTCCTGTACACAGACGTTACGAACATGTTTTTGTATGTGGGAGTGGGTTTGCTCGCGATAATTCCCAAATGGCAATTCTTTAAATAAAAATTAAGTTTATGTTTTCAAAAGCTTGCGAGTATGCCATAAAGTCGGCAATCTACATTGCCCAGAAAAGCAACAGAAACCAGCGCGTGAACGTGAAAGCGGTTTCTGATGCGGTGAACGCACCGGTAGCTTTCACTGCGAAAATATTGCAACAGCTTTGTCGGGAAAATATTCTAAAATCGGTTCGGGGAAAACAGGGCGGGTTTATTTTTGACGAAACGATGCAGAAGAAAACCAAAATATTTGAAGTGGTACGGATAATTGATGGCGATGGAATTTTCACCGAGTGTGGATTGGGGTTGCACAAATGTTCACCAAAAAATCCATGCCCGGTCCATGACGATTTTAAAATAGTTCGGGAAAACCTGCTGATGATGACCCAGAAATATTCATTTTATGATCTTGCCGAAAAAATGGAGCTGGGTTTGGCATGGCTGAAATAATCTGGGAAAAACTGCACCAAAAAAAATCCTTTCAAATTATTTTGAAAGGATTTTTTGGAAATTAATTGTCTTCACGAATAACGTGTTGTTTCAATGCAAGTGCACCTTCAAAATCATTATCTTTACCAACTCCTTTCAAAGTGAGGGAGATCAGACCGGCAATAATCATAGCAATACCGCCTACAACAACATAACCAATTGCATAGTTTCCGAAAATGCTGTGAACGATTGGCCCACCGAAAATGCCATTTACAATTTGGGGAAGAACAATGAAGAAATTGAAAATTCCCATATAAACTCCCATTTTCTTTAAAGGAATTGCGTTGATCAGCATTGCATAAGGCATTGCCAAAATACTTGCCCATGCAAAACCAACGCCGATCATTGGGATCCAAAGCAGTGAAGCATCTTTGATGAAGTAAAGCGAAATCAAGCCTAAACCACCCGCGAAAAGCGCTAAAGCATGAGTTTGTTTCTTTCCGATTTTTTTTGCCAGAGGAATCAAGGCAAACGCAAATCCGATCGAAAATAAGTTATAATATCCAAAAAGTTCACCAACTAAATTTCCAGCATTGTTGAATTGTTCAGATTTGGCATCATCTGGTGACAATCCGAAATGATGTGTTGCGATTGAACTGGTGGTGTAAACCCACATCGTAAATAAAGCAAACCAAGAGAAAAATTGTACTACACCTAAGCTTTTCATTAGTGGCGGAATCTTCGCAAAATCACGAAAAATGTCTGAAAATCGTGGTTCTACATCCTTGGGTTCTTCCTCAGAAAAATCTGCGAAATCTTTCGGAGAATATTCCTTGGTCGTAAATATTGTGTAAAGAATCGTCAGCAGCAACACGCCTGCTCCAACATAGAACGAGTAGATCACAGAATCAGGAACAAAACCTTCTGCCGCCACATTAGAAACTCCTAGTTTTGTAAGCCAAGCGGGCATATTGGAACCGATGACGGCGCCGATTCCGATCAAAATGGTTTGAACAGAAAAGCCAATGGTCCCCTGATGTTTCGGTAACATATCGCCTACTAACGCACGGAATGGTTCCATCGCCACATTAATCGAAGCGTCCATCATGGCAAGGAAAAGCACTGCGAAAACCAGAACACCACCGGCAAGAAAAATACTTACCGAGGCAGAATTTGGCAGGAAAGCAAGTCCGATTGCAGTTAATAGCGCCCCAATTAAAAAATAAGGTTTTCTTCTTCCCCATTTTTCAGACCAGGTATGATCGCCTAAATGTCCGATAATGGGTTGAACAATCAATCCGGTAAAGGGTGCGACGAGCCAGAACCACGAAAGATGATGAACATCTGCTCCAAAATTTTGCAGAATCCTGCTCGCATTTCCATTCTGTAATCCGAATGCCATCTGGATTCCCATGAATCCCATGCTCATGTTGATGATTTGCGCTAGGGAAAGATCTGGTTTCACTTTTCTTGACATAGAAATTTTATTTTTTTAAAGGTCGTTTTTTTAAGGTTTTAATTTTTCAAGATAGGCCTCTTCAATTGCCGATTTGATATTGATGACTTCGTTTGAGACTTCATTAGGAATGGCCATGGAAAGGACATATTGGCGGATTTTCCATTGGTTTCCGATTTTTTCCAAAACGCCGGATCCGCGGCAGATTTTCATCTGGGTATCTAGTATTTCATCGAACCAGGCATATTTTCCGTCTTTGCTAAAGGTGATGTTTCTTCTTATCGATTTAAAGGTCCAGGCTTTTCCACCGTCGAAATGAGGTTTCGCGTAATCCATGAATTTTTTTTTGTTCCAAATTTCAGTCGCATCTGTTCCGATAAAGGTTGATTCTTCAGCAAAAAGATTGAAATAGTTCTTAAAATCTGCATTCGCCGCAAAAGAGTTCAGATCATCCAGAACTCTGCTCACATTTTTCTTCTGAACATTTTCATCAAAGCCTTTTTGTTGGGCGTTCACAAAAAAGTTGACAAGAATTATTGTACATATAAATAATAACCTTTTTCTCATGCTTCTGATTTTAAGACGGAACTTCCAGGTAGTGTGGGTTTTTTTCATCAACCTGAGTTTCCACATCAATAAAGCTGCTGCGCATCAATTTATTCCAATTCTAAAATTAGTGAAGATTTAGCTTCGACCCTTAATTTATTTTGCGGACTCACTGAAAACTCTTTGCCGGTAATCACTTCTTTTCCTGTTGAAATTCCCTGTAACATTTCCGAAAAACGGCTTAAATCAAGCGTCTGTTCTTTTTCACTGCTGTTGAGCACTACCATTACTTTTTCTGAATGATCATACCTGAAATAAACATACACATTATTTTCAGGAATGAAATGCATTGTTTTTCCATTATGGATTACGTCTTTTCCTTTGCGCCAGTTCAGAAGTTTTGCGGTAAAATCGTAATAGGATTTCTGTTCATCAGTTCTGGAAAGAAAAGCATTTTGGGCATCACCTTTCCAGCCTCCCGGAAAATCTCTGCGGATATCTGCATCGCCTCCTTTGGGTTTGCTTCCGCGCATCCCAATTTCGGAGCCATAGTAAATCTGTGGAATTCCACGCACGGTAGAAATTAAGGTAAGTGCCAATTGATAGGTTTTGGGGTCGGAATTGAAGATTTCATTCCATCTTTCTGTGTCATGATTTTCAAAAAAAACGAGCATGTTTTTCAAATCTGGGTACAGATAGTCCTGCGTGAAAACATTGTAGAGCTTGATCAATCCTTTGTCCCAACCGGCTTCCTCGGAAAAGGCTTTTGGCATTTCAGAAAAAAGTGTGAAATCCATGACGGATGGTAGATTGGAGTTGTAGTTTAAGATTTCGCCCACTTTGGAATTTTTTTGCCAAAATGAAATATCTGCCGGGGAATACATCCAGGTTTCGCCCACGATATTGAAATTGGGGTATTCATCGGTGATGGATTTTGCCCATTTTGCCATGGCTTCTTTGTCGTTGTAAGGATAGGTATCCACTCTGAAACCGCCCAATTCGGCATATTCAATCCACCAAATAGAGTTTTGTGTCAAGTATTTTAAAACCAATGGATTACTTTGGTTCATGTCGGGCATGGAAGTATCAAACCAGCCATCCAAAGCCAATTTTCTATCGATTTCGGAAACATTGGGATCCATTTGCGAAGTGGTTTTGTAGTTTGATCTCTTAAACCCTTTTTCACCGTCATCAAACCAATGAATCCACGATTTTTCAGGCAAATCCTGAATCATCCAGTGCGAAACTCCCCAATGATTGGTCACGTAATCCATCACCAGTTTCATGTTGCGCTGATTGAGCTTTTGGGAAAGTTCGCGGTACTCTTCATTGGTTCCGTACCGTTCATCGATTTTATACAAATCAGTTTGGGCATAGCCGTGATAGGTTGTCCTCGGTTCATTATCCTCACAAACGGGGGTAAGCCAAACTGCGGTTGCGCCCAGATTTTGGATATAATCCAGATTGTTGATGATTCCGCGCAGATCTCCGCCGTGTCTTCCGTTCGGATTGTTTCGGTCTGATTTTTCGATAAGGTTTTTGCTGGAATCATTTGCTGGATTTCCGTTGGCAAACCGATCGGGCATGATCAGGTACATCACATCTTTTGAAGTGTAGGATTCTCGGTTTGCGGAATTTGGATTTCTCTGTCTGAGTTCGTAATCGTAAGAATTCACCAGTCTTTTTCCGTCCTTCAAATTGATTTTGAATTTCGGAACGTTGACTTCATCGGTGTTGATGGTGATGAAGACGTAGTTTGGATTTTCAACTTTCTTTACATCCTTAATCTGGACTCCGTTTGAGAGTTCGATACTCTGATTGGCAATATTTTTTCCATACACCAGGATTTGGAGTTCCGGATTCTTCATGTCTTTCCACCAAAAAGTGGGTTCCACACGTTGGATCTGTGCGGAAGTGAGGATGGATAAAAAAATGAACAGGATTGACTTTTTCATAGTTATTTGATAGGTTTTACTGAAATCGCATAACCGCCGCTTCTAGCTAGTTTCATGAGCATTTTGGAATTGGTGGTCACGGTTTTTTTATAAATCTTATAGGATTGCGGATTGCTGATATAGTCTGCATTATCGCCATCTGCATAAACCGTTGCCTCATATTTTTTACCTTTTGGAAGGAACGAGAAATCCACGGTGAAGTTTCTTGCATTTTCATCAGTAATTCCGCCCACAAACCACTCGTCTTTTCCTTTTGCTTTTCTTGCGGTGTGGATATAGTCTCCTGGTTCAGCCGACAAGATTTTGGTATCGTCCCAATCCGCTGCCACATCTTTGATGAACTGGAATGCATCCATGTGTTTTGCATAATTTTCAGGCAGATCAGCCGCCATTTGAAGCGGGGAATACATCACCACATAGAGTGCAAGCTGCTTCGCCAAAGTGGTTTTCACGAATCTGGTGTCTCCCGGAAAGTAATAATCCAGTTTAGTTTGGAAAATCCCAGGGGTGTAATCCATCGGTCCACCTATAAATCTGGTAAAAGGAAGAATGGTTTGATGGTCTGGATTATTTCCGCCAAACGCTTCGAATTCTGTTCCACGGGCTGCTTCTGCCGCGATCCAGTTCGGATAGGTTCGGCTTTGTCCAGTGGGTCTCACACTTTCGTGGGAGTTGACCATGATTTTGTATTCATTGGCTTTTTCTGCAATCCTGTAATAATGGTTGATGGTCCATTGAGAATAATGGTGTTCGCCACGTGGAATAATATTGCCTACATAACCTGTTTTCACAGAAGGATAACCATATTGATTCATTAATTTAAATGCTTGGTCGGCCCACCTTTCGTAATTGGTTGCAGAACCCGAAGTTTCATGGTGCATCATCAGTTTGATTCCTTTTGAATGGGCATAATCATTCAACATTTTAATGTCGAAATCAGGATAAGGAGTGATGAAATCGAAAACAAATTCCTTTGAATGACCAAACCAGTCTTCCCAACCGATGTTCCAGCCTTCGATCAGTAAAGCATCGAAACCATTTGCTGAGGCAAAATCGATGTATTCTTTTACTTTGGTGTTATTAGCAGCATGTTTTCCGTTTGGGGTCAGTTTGGTGAAATCGGTTTTTCCAATATGGACATTGTTTGCGGTGGAGTAGGCCCACTGCGATTTTCCGATGATCATTTCCCACCAAACACCCATGTATTTTGTGGGTTTAATGTAGGAAGTGTCTGTGTAGTGAGTCGGCTCGTTGAGGTTAAAAATCATTTTGGAATCCAAAACTTCTTCTGCTTTTGGCGAGGCGATAATCGTTCTCCAAGGCGAAACGGCGGGAGTTTGAATATAGCCTTTCGCTCCTTGTCCGTCTGGAGTCAGGTGGGTTTTGAATTTGAAATTGATGGCATCTACGTCCATATTTGCTGTTGGATAGTTGATGACAGCAGCTTCGGAAATCGTCATGTAAAATGGGGTTTTCCCTTCTGTTTTTAAGATGGTAGGAATTTGGATTCCATTTTTAATTAAGGTTTGGGAGGCATTTCCGTCGTAGGAAGTCGGCCATTTCGCCGGGATTTCAGAGATTTTACTTTCGGTGTAAAGATATTCCTGTGAATCGTAATCGCCCGGTATCCAAAAGATTTTCATATCATTTGGTAAGTCGATTTCGGAATCTTCTTCTTTGATGATGAAGTAGTTGAGATTTTTCTGTTCCGGAAATTCGTACCTGAAGGCGAGTCCGTCGTCAAAAAGTCTGAATTTCAGCAGGATGTGTCTATCGTTTGCTGGCTGGTTCAGAGTGACCGCCAATTCGTTGTAGTGGTTAATATAGGATTTTTTCTCTCCCAGCACCGGATTCCAGCTCTCATTTTTGGAGTCGAACTTTTCTGCAGTTTTTTCAAAACCGCTATTGAGGTCCTTTCCCTGCTGATCTTTTCTTTCAATTTCTGATGCAAATTGGATGTCGCCGTCACGCAGAAGTTTCAATCCCAGTTTGGAATCTTCCACAATGGTTTTTCCGTCGTATTTCAGGTTATAAAATGGGACGCCGGACTTGAGTTGGAAGTTCATTTCAAATTTTCCGTCCGGAGATTTCAGTGATTGCGCATTGATTGCGAAACTTCCTATCAATAGGAAAAGTGACGCTATTTTTAGATTTTTCATTATCGTAGATTTCGAGCATTAAATATAAAAAAACTGCTGCTGAAAAGCAACAGTTTCTGGTCTAATCATCAGTTTTCGTTATTGTGGAACTACTTTGTAGGTGCCCATTTTAATATTGGCTGTGATTTTATAGGTTGAGCCTCCTCCATTGTACTGGATATTGTTGTTGTCCCCTTTTGGACCGAGGAATCCTGAATTTCCTCCGGTATGGATATTTGCCCATTCCAAATCACCCCAAGACTGCTGACCGATAAATTTGAACTCAGCTCCGTCTGGAATTGCGATGGTGTATTCATAGATTCCGTCACCTACTTGTGTCATCGGCAATGCGCTACCGGCATCCCAGCCATTAATTGATCCTACCAAATATAAGTTGGTTGGAAGAGTGGGAATAGATGAAGGAGTGATGCTGATGCTTTTGGTATTTTGATCGATTACCATTTTGTAAACTCCGGAGTCCCCTGTGAAAGTCATGTTTTCTGGTGCATTTGGTTGCAGATTTGAGGACCAGGTGTTGAAGTATTTGTAGCTGTCATTCATTCCAGGTGCGTTCAGGCTGTAGTTGATTGGGTTCCAGTCTTGCTGACCAAGGAATCTGAAATCGCCATTATTGCTCAAGTAAGTGTAAATTTCTGAAATGTTTGCAGCATTATGCAACAGCTGAGCTCCAGCAGCATTCCAACCTACTGCTGTTCCGCCTCCTACAAGATAAAAATCTTTGTAAGCCGGTTGATAAGGCGTTACTTTGAAAGTCACCAAGTCTGAAGTTTTGGTCAGCACTCCGCCCGGACTTTCAGTTTTGGCAGTTACGCGAATGTCAACTTCTGAGGATACGCCGTTTGGCAAGCTGATTTTTTGTACGGCCTCGTTCAGTTCAAAATTAGTCATAGGCAATAGCTTCTCAGTTGCAGTCCCAGCAACTATGAAATTACTACTTCCTTTAGGTGCGATTTCTATGGTATAATTTACGGTTGTTCCATAATCGTAGTCGGCCCAAGTTACCGTAATGGCATTCGCTGTTGGATTGGTTCCGTCCAATACCACAGACTGACCTGCAAGCGGATTAGTGATCACCGGTACAGAAACAGGATAAGGAGTAACTCCAACTGAAACTGTGTTGGAGATATTGTTTCCATTAACCACGCGGATAAACAACATGGTTTGGGCATAAGGTGAATAACCTGCCTGCAAAAGCGCAGTGTTTAAGCTGCTGATGGACTTCGTCAGGGAATTGGTCTGTGAAGTACCAAAACTGATCGGTGTTTTGAAGTCGGTTGTTTTGGAAAACTGCACCGTGTAGGTTCCGGTGGTGCCATTGGCATCGTCCCATACTAATCTGAACGTGTTGTTATCCATGGTTGGATAGAGCGTGTTGCTACTCAGTGTAGTATTGTAAAGATGAATTGTTTTTTCCGGCGAAGTCCAGTTTTTATCTGCATCATCTCTGCAAGCGTTCAGTAAAAGCAATGGTAGGATCAATACCATTAAAACTTTAAATATATTTTTCATTTTTTATAGCTGCTTTAGTTATTGGATTGTAAATGTTCCCATTTTAAGGTTTACTGTAACTTTGTATGATCCTCCGTTTCCTTGGAACACGATATTTGAATTCGCGTCTTTAGGAGCTAGATATCCGGAATTTCCTGGATTGTCTTTAAGGATATTTCCCCATTCAAGAGCCGCCCAAGCTTTTTGGCCGATAAACTTGAATTCTGCATCTGCACCCAAATTGGTGGTTATTTCGAAGACACCTTCACCAGTTTTGGTCATGGTCAAAGGATTTCCCGCATCCCATCCGTTGATTGAACCTACCATATAAAGATTATCATAATTATAACCTAAAGTAGATTTTGTAGCGGATAAAGATTTCTTGGTTCCGTCTGCATCGATTTCCAAAAGATAAATTCCTTCAGTATCCGTAAATTTCATGTTTTCATGATCACCGAAAACGATGTTTGGGGTGGTCTGTTTGAAATACCTGTTCGGTTCGTCAGTTGCAGGAACGTCAATACTGTAGTTTAGTGGTGACCAAGCCTGTTGACCCAAGAATCTGAAATTTTCAGGCGTCATGTAAGTATAGATCATTGATTTGCTGTCTTTTTTGTAAAGCAGCTGTGCGCTTCCTGAATTCCATCCTACTGCAGATGCAGCACCAACAAGGTAAAACGATGGATAAGTCAATGCGTAAGGTGTAATCATCACAGAAGTCACATTAGAAACAGAAGGTAAAGCATCTGAACCCAAATAGGAAGTGACTCTTAAATACATTTTACCTTCCACATCCTGAGTCAGACCAATTGTTTGTGCCGCAGTGTTCATTTGTGAAACCGTGTAAGTGGCGGTCCTGACGGATTGTGCTACTGTACCCAGTGTATATGGAATTGCAAAATCCTGAGTCGCAGAAGCTTCAATTCGGTAGTTCATTTCTACAGGAACAGAGTAACCAGCTTGCGACCAGGTAATATTGAGCGCAGGATTGTCTGGGTAGTTCTGATCCAGGAAAAGATGTTCTGCCGAAAGGTTCATAGTGATCGGCGCTGCTGTATTGTCCACCTGAATCAACTCTCGGTTGTCACATGAGGCGAGACCAAGGAAAACCAGAAAAGCAAAAATTGCTTTTAAAATATGATTGTTTTTCATTGTAGTATTTTTCTTAATAAGTGAAATTAATAACCAGGATTTTGTACCAGGTTCGGATTAGCCACAAGATCTTTTGCCGGGATGGGATATAGATTTCTGAAGTCTTCCACAGCTTGTCCACCTTTCACTCCACCTTTCCAAGGCCACAAATAAGAAGCAGTGGTGAATTTGCCAAAACGGATCAGGTCTGTTCTTCTTGTCATTTCCCAGCCCAGTTCTCTTCCTCTTTCATCCAGGATGAAATTCAGGCTCATTGAGGTGATTGGATTTGCTTTGGCTCTGGCTCTTAATGCGTTTACATAACCAAGTGCTGTTCCGGCATCACCGCCACCGCCTCTTAGGTTGGCTTCAGCATACATTAAATAGATATCTGCCAAACGGAATAATGGAATATCTGTGTCCACATAGTTTCCGGAACCCTGTGTTGGTCCGTCTGAACCTTCTACACCGTTGCTGGTCATGTTTTTGTATTTAATAAAAGCATACCCATTGGAGAAGTTGCCTAAATCGTCGATTTCTAAGGTTTGCTTATCTGTGTAGAAATTTCCACGCACATCATTGGTACCTGCACCTCCGAATAGTCCTACGTAAGCTTTGGTTGTTCTTAAACCAGACCAACCGCCGTTAATCCCAAATTCTGCTGCAGGCATAGTTCCCCCTACAGCAGCATGCACCAAGTACGTTGTACCGCCATAAGTCTGAGCTTTAATGCCATCAAAAACTATTGGGAAAATAACTTCAGTGTTGTTTTTGTCATTATCTGCAAGGAATAAACTTTGGTAGCTGATATCTTTACTGATGGTTTCTCCAGGATTGTTTGGGTCTGGAACCTGAATCACTTTGTTTTGCAATGCATAACCCGCATTGATTACTTTGTTACAGTACTCGATTACTTTTGCATATTGCGTGGTGCCGGTATAGACTCCTGCATTAAGATAAAGTCTAGCCAATACTGACCACGCTGCAGCTTTATCAGCCCTTCCGTATCCAGCAGTTTTTGGATCTTTCAAGTCAGTCGCACATGCCAAAAGTTCAGATTCAACATATTTATATAAATCTGCTCTTGTAATTCTTGGCGGAGCCTGAGTGGACCCGATGGGCATATTGTCTTCAGTGGCAAAAGGCACGTTTCCAAACATATCCAAAGCATAATAGTAGGAAAGAGCTCTCAAGAATCTTGCTTCTGTTCTCATATATTTTGCCTGTACCAGATTATCACCGGTAATATTGTTTTGAGCCAATTTCGCATCGGTTGTATTTCTTATGAAATCGTTGCAAAATGCAATTTCAGTATAGATTCTGTAGTAAAAAGCGCCAATGAACTCATTCGAGGAATCCCAGCTCATTTTATGGATGGTTTGCAAAGTGCCGTCATTCCAGGCAATTACCGCCTCGTCTGTTGGCAACACTTGCAGGGTGAAAAGCTGCCTGGTATATTGGGAGAAGTTACCATCGATACCAGTGATATCCGGGTTTCCGCCACCACCTTCTTGTCCGCCATGGGCAAAACCACCATATAATTTGGCTAGAGCAAGTGGGTAGTTTGCAAAATTGGAATAAATCGTTTCCGAAGTCACATTCACCGTTGGGGTCTGCTCCAGATCCTTCATACAAGAAGTCGCCGAGAATAGCAATGCAACAGTTGCTGCTGCAAAAATTGATTTAAATTTTGTTTTATATGATTTCATTTCTTCTCAATTAAAAATTAAAGTTAAGTCCTAATGAATACACTCTCGGCATTTGGTAGTAACCGTTGTCAATGTTGCCAAATACTTCTGGGTCAACCCCTGTATATTTTGTCACTACGAAAATGTTTTGTGCCATACCGTAAACTCTCAAACTGGAACCTGGTGCGAAAATATCTCTGAAGTTGTATCCCAGATTCAGATTGTCTAATCTGAAAAATGAAGCATTTTCTACAAAGATGTCTGAGAAATATCGAGGTATTGAGAAATTATTATTGACAGCAGTATTATAGACATTTTGTAGATACTCATTGGTAGAACCGGATTGTAGCGAACTGTTAGATGCCGCATTGTTGTACACATAATTTCCGATCACGGCTCTTGCGCTTAATCCTGCATCCCAGTTTTTATAGGTGAATTTGGTGTTGAAACCTAAAATGGCATCGGGTTGGGTTGACTTATAAAAATACTTATCAGCCTCTGTAATTTTACCGTCTCCGTTCCGGTCAACAAAAACGCCATCCAATGGTTTTCCATCTGGTCCATAAACCTGTTGGTAAACATAGAAAGAATAAGGTTGATTTCCAACTACATGCGCCTGAATTGTATTTCCTACACCTCCGGAAATTGCACCTTGAGGTATAAAGAAACTGGTATCTGCACGATCCACCAAATTGGTGACTTTAGAATTGTAATGAGTTGCATTAAATGATAATTCCCATGTCGTGTTTTCTGTTTTTACCGGAACCACCGTAATGGATCCTTCAATTCCTTTGGAATCCATAGTTCCCGCGTTCAAAACATTGTGGTTGGAAACATCTCCCGCAAAGATTGGCGAATCTACCAATAATTTCTCTGCCTTTTTCTGGAACAAGTCGATGCTGCCAAAAATTCTGTTTTGTGCAAAACCAAAATCCAAACCAAGGTTTTGGGTGGTAGTGGTTTCCCAAGTTAAGTTCGGGTTGAAAATATCTGGACGGTACATTTGGTAAAACTGGTCTCCCATGTAATACTGAGCACCACCATTACTTAAGTTATAAGATGAAAAAGCAGGGTAATCACCGACTCCTGTTAATTCCTGGTTACCGGTTTTTCCCCAACCTGCCCTAAGTTTCAGGGTATTGATTCCTTTTCCTTTCAGAAAGCTCTCTTCATTGATTTTCCAAGCGAGGGAAACTGCAGGGAAAGTTCCCCAAAGATGCGAAGTGTCCACACCATTCCAGAATCTTGAAGAACCGTCTCTCCTTACCGATGCCGAAATTATATATCTGTTTGAAATGGTGAAAATTCCTCTTCCGTAAAATGAAATCAAAACATTTCGTACGTCCAGATTGTTGCCGGTTTCCGGATCAATTTTGCCGGTTCCTTTGTAAGTAGGTTCGAATGGTTCAAACCTGTAGAAATTCTGATAAGCATATCCGCCGACCACATCCACATTGGTATTGATGGCTTCGAGGGTTTTGGTGTAGCTTAAATATGTTTCCAAAAGCTTGTTTTTCTTTTCCTGCTTGTAGCTTCTGTATCTGCCTTTGTCTGCAAATGCCGTTTTGTATAAACCGCTTTCGGTTTTTGCGCCGTATCCTTTAGCATAATCATATCCGGCATTCACATTGAAATGTAATTCCGGTAGAAAATGGAATTTATAGTCAAGCTGGATATTTCCCAATCCTCTAAGCACGGATGATACATCTCTGGTTGCAGCCAGCTGGGCCAAAGGGTTTGCATTTGCGTTAACGTTCAGATTTCCATTAAGCAGCCATTCGTAATATCCTCCGTAATTTGAATTTCCCGAGTAAACCGGTTGTGTAGGGTCAAAGTAAGTGGCGCTGCCAATAACACCACCGGCAGCAAATTGGTTGTCAGTAAATGTTCCTTTCGCGTTAACTGTTACTGACAAATGATTGTCCCATAATTTTGGGTTCAAGTTTAAACCTACAGAAGTCCTTCGGAAAGAGTTGGTTTTTACGATCCCGTTTTGCTCATTGTAGCCCAAAGACAATCGATATGGAAATCCTTTAATTCCTCCTGAGAACGCAATATTGTTGTCTGTTCCCCATGCCGCCTGATAAATAAGGTCCTGCCAATTGGTATCAGCATATCCTAATTTCGCTTTGTAGGCATCTGATGCATTTGCATTGATAAAAGATCGGAATTCGTTGGCAGACAAAACCGGAGTGTTCTTCATTTTTGTGGAAACCGAAGCCAATGAGGAAAAGTTTACTTTGAAATTCCCGGCTGAACCTCTCTTAGTAGTCACCAAAATAACCCCGTTTGAAGCTCTGTTACCGTAAATGGCGGTTGCAGAAGCGTCTTTTAAAATATCGAAGGTTTCAATATCATTCGGGTTGATCAGCGAAAGCGGATCTGCCGCTCCTGAAATCCCGTTGAAATCCTGCGGAACCCCATCAATCACGATTAATGGTGACTGAGATGCACTCAAAGTACCGATACCACGGATTCTGATAGATGAACCGGAACCTGGAGCGCCGCTATTGCCAGTAATGGACACACCCGGCGTTTTTCCCTGGATCAATTGTGCAGGCGAAGTAGCACCGCCATTGAAATCTTTGGCAGAGATAGAAGTAATGGAACCGGTAAGGTCGGATTTCTTCTGTTTACCATAACCAATCAGTACAACCTCTTCAATTTTGGTTTCCTTTCTAATTGAGTCAGTCTGCTGTGCATTTAGCAACATTGTTCCAGCCAATAAAAAAGCGGGAGCAATTTTCAAAACTGTAGTATAGTTTCTCACAAAAATAAAATTTAAGGATTAATATTCAATACATAACTACTTCTATGCAAGTAGTTCTGCAATTTAATCAATTTTTCAATCATTATTAAATTTTTCAGAAAAATGTTAATTATTTAGATATTTTATTCTATCTTGATGCACTTGAAAGTTATAATAAGCTAATTAGCAGTAACTTAATATTTCAATTTCTCAAAAAGAGGCAATATTATTTTAACAAAAAGTTAAACAAATGTTTAGCGAAAAGCAATCTGTAGAATGAAATTTCATTATTTTCTCAATTTGAACAATTAACATTTCTTTAATCATTAGTTAATTTTTAATTCAAATCCATAAAACCTATCTTTGCAAAAATTAAGAGCAAAAAATGGCAGAAAGAAAAATGATTACCGCCGCTTTGCCATACGCAAACGGACCGGTTCATATTGGGCATTTGGCGGGAGTTTATATTCCGGCGGACGTGTATGCTAGATTTCAGAGGAGATTGGGAAAGGATGTTGCATTCATCTGCGGTTCTGATGAACACGGAATTCCCATTACCATACGTGCAAAAAAAGAAGGGGTAACCCCGCAAGATATAGTGGATAAATACCACGAAATCATCAAAAAATCATTCCATGATTTGGGCATTTCTTTTGATGAGTATTCCAGAACCACTTCCAAAAAACACTATGAAGTAAGCCAGGATTTTTTCACCAATCTTTATCAAAAAGGAAAATTCGCTGAAGAAGTTTCCGAGCAATATTTTGACGAACAGGCTGGAGAATTCCTTGCCGACCGATACATCGTGGGAACCTGCCCAAATTGCGGTTACGAAAATGCTTACGGCGATCAGTGCGAGAAATGTGGTGCCACACTTTCACCTTCTGAATTGATCAATCCGCACTCCATGTTGAGCGGAAATGTGCCGATTCTAAAGGAAACTAAAAACTGGTATCTTCCTTTGAACGATTATGAAGATTTCCTCAATGAATGGATTATCGAAGGCCACAAAGAGGATTGGAAACCGAATGTTTACGGGCAGGTAAAATCCTGGCTAAACGACGGTCTGAAACCAAGAGCAATGACGCGAGACCTCAATTGGGGCATTCCCGTCCCGCTTCCAGGAGCAGAAGGGAAAGTGCTGTACGTTTGGTTTGATGCACCGATTGGATATATTTCCTTTACGCAGCAATGGGCTGAGAAAAATGGAAAAAACTGGAAAGATTATTGGCAAAATGAAAATTCTGATTTGGTTCATTTTATCGGAAAAGACAATATCGTGTTCCATTGTATTATTTTCCCGGCGATGATGAAAGCGCATGGAGACTATATATTACCGAAAAATGTTCCTGCATTTGAGTTCCTTAATCTGGAAAACGACAAAATATCCACCTCCAGAAACTGGGCGGTCTGGGCGCATGAATACGTGGAAGAATTCCCCGGACAACAGGATGTACTTCGCTACGCACTGCTTTCATCGGCTCCCGAAACCAAGGACAATAATTTCACTTGGAAAGATTTTCAGACCAAGAACAATTCTGAATTGGTTGGAATTTTTGGAAATTTCATCAACAGGGTTGCCGTCCTGATCCATAAATATTACGATGGAGTAGTTCCTGCCGGGAACGAAAACGCCGAAGAACTGAATGAGATTTCAAAATATGCCAGGGAAATTGAAACATTTCTGGAGCATTTTGAATTTAGAAATGCCTTATCATCATTAATGAATTTAGCAAGATTCGGAAACCAGTTTCTTCAGTCCGAAGAGCCTTGGAAAACCATCAAGGAAAATCCGGAAAAAGCCGCAAATTCTTTATTCATTGCAGCCCAAATCGCAGTTGGGTTAGCTCAGATTTCAGAACCTTTCATGCCTTTTTCTTCTGCGAAACTGCTGAAAATGTTTAAGGTGGACCAATTGCACTGGCAAGAAATTGAAACCCAAAAAATCCTCATCAGAACAGGACATAAAATTAATCCGGCAGAATTGCTTTTCTCCAAAATTGAAGATGAAACCATCGATTTCCAGATTCAAAAATTAGAGAACACCAAGCAGTCAAACGCCAAAACCAATCCAAATGCTGCACCCATGAAAGACGAAATCCAATTTGATGATTTTACTAAAATTGACCTGAGAACTGCCACTATTTTAGAAGCTGAAAAAGTAGAGAAAGCAGATAAACTTTTGAAATTGAAAGTCGATACCGGAATTGACGTGAGAACTGTGGTTTCCGGCATTGCTGAGAGTTTTACTCCTGAAGAACTGCTCGGAAAACAGGTGATGATTCTGCTCAATTTGGCGCCAAGGAAAATCCGCGGAATCGAATCCCAGGGAATGTTGCTCCTGACTACAAAACCTGACGGAAAACTCGCATTCGTAACTCCAGATGAAAAAGTGGAAAACGGAATTGAAATCGGATAAATCAAATATTTGTTTTGCAGCAATACCGAACCTATGACAGCGTTTCAAAAATACATCCAAACCTACCTTGAAATCATTCCTTCTGAAAATTGGTTGGAAGCCATGAGAATTTCTGGTGAAAAAACCTTGGAATTATTTCAGGGAATATCTGAAGAAAAGTCAAATTTCGCCTATGCAGAAGGAAAGTGGACTTTGAAAGAGCTGCTTCAACACCTGATTGATGCAGAAAGGATTTTTGCCTATCGCGCTTTGACTTTTGCAAGAAAGGACCGCACTGAACTCCCAGGTTGGGACGAAGAAGAATATGCGAAAAATTATTGCTCAAATGAAAGAAATCTTCAAAGTTTGATTGATGAGTTTGACGCGGTTCGAAAATCCACTATCCTTTTTTTCGAAAATTTAAATCCAGAACAATTATCCCAAAAAGGAATTGCAAACGGAAATGAAATCTCGGTAGAAACCATTGGCAAGTTAATTGTGGGACACCACCTGCACCATTTGAACGTGATTAGGGAAAGATATTTTTAAGACGAACATGGAAAACCTTATCCAAATTTTAGAAACTGGCGGAACCATTCTCTATCCAACCGATACCATTTGGGGAATCGGCTGTGATGCAACAAATGTGGAAGCCATCAAGAAAATTTTCGAAATCAAAAAAAGGGAAAAATCAAAATCCTTCATCATTTTGGTAGAATCCGAAAAAAGGCTGCAGGATTTGGTAGATGTGCCTGAAATGGCGTGGGAAATCATGGATTTGTCAGAAAAACCGGTGACTTTGATCTATGATAATCCGCGCAGTCTGCCCAAGGAACTGCTTGCTGAAGATGGCAGCATCGGAATTCGGCTGACAAAAAATGATTTTTTAAAGAAGCTCATTTCAAAACTCAACAAGCCTTTGGTTTCCACTTCAGCTAATTTCAGCGGGGAGAAATCGCCGATGAAATTTTCAGATATTTCCAAAGAAATTGTTGATGCTGTTGATTTTGTCGTAGAAGAAAATCTGGAAAAGGTTTCAGAATTTTCCGGTTCGTCGATTATCAGAGTTTGGAATGACGGAAGGATTAAGGTAATCCGCGAGTAATTTTAAATAGAGATATTTCCATTATTTGTCTCTATTCAGCATGCTTTCATAGATTTCGATCCAGTGATTGGGCGTCATTTTCTTACACAGTTCCGCAATCAGCTCAAACGGGATTTCATCTGGTTTTTTGAATCGGATACAAGATTTTCCCATATCCAGTTTTCGTTTGGAAAATTTCGGATATTCTGTAACAAACCATTCCAGTAATTCTGGATTGGAGTAAATTCCCATGTGATACAGCGCGATGAAATTTTTCTGAGAAGCCAGATTTAGGAATGGAAGCGGCGTTCCCGGCGAACAGTGATATCCTGCAGGAAAACTCTTCAGCGGAACGCACCAGCCAATCATTCCGTAGCTGATTTGGGTTTCAAACCCTTTTGGCAGGTTTTCAGAAATGGTTTCAAATAATTTTTTGAAGGCGTCTTTTCTTTCCTCGGGGACTTTTTCCAGGTATTCTTCTACTGTTTCTGCGGGAATCTGCATCGTTTTTTTTATTTTACTTTAAAACAAAACTATGAATTTTGCATCAATTTAGACCTATGAATATTTTCTTTAATTTAATTAAGATAAATTTGTCCTATTTAAAAAATAGTTTTAAATTTGCGGTATAATTTTAAACAAGAAAATATGCTGACCCAAGAAAAAACAATTGGTGATTACGTGGCAGAGGATTTCAGAACCGCAGAAGTCTTTAAAAAATACAATATCGATTTCTGCTGCAAAGGGGGAAGAACCATCGAGGAAGCTTGCGAAAAGAAGAATGTAGATGTAGAAAGTATTTACAAAGATCTGGAGGAAATCCAAAACAGAAATTCATCATCCGACATCGATTTTAATTCTTGGCCGCTGGATTTATTGGCTGATTATATCGAAAAAACACATCACCGATATGTGGAAGAAAAATCCCTGCTATTGGTTCCTTATCTCGAAAAACTTTGCAAAGTACATGGTGCAAGACATCCGGAACTTTTTGAAATCCATAAGCTTTTCCTGGAAAGTGCTCAGGAATTGGCGGCACACATGAAAAAAGAAGAGTTGATCCTTTTCCCATTCATCAAAAAAATGGTTGCGGCAGAAAGAAGTAATGAAACTTTGCAATCGCCTCGGTTCGGCACGGTTGAAAACCCTGTAGAATCCATGAAGCACGAACATGCAGTGGAAGGAGAGCGGTTTGAAAAAATATCGGAACTAAGCAATGGCTATCAGTTTCCGGATGATGCATGTGGAACTTACCAGGTCACTTACAAAATGCTGGAAGAGTTTGAGCGTGATCTCCACAAACACATCCACCTAGAAAATAATATCCTTTTTCCAAAAGCAATTCTTTTGGAGAAATCATTGAGCTAAATTTCACTGTTTTTTTTCAAAGTCCGTTTCAGAATCTTTTGAGGCGGATTTTGTTTTTTTGGAGTAGTCCTCTTTTTGAAAAGACGAAGATGCTACAAAATCTTTATCATAATACCGAGGTCATCATGCAAACAAAAACACGCCCAAATAGCGTGTTTTGATATGTTTACGTTTATTTGAGAAGATTATCTCACCAAAATTCTCTTCACGGCCTCTTTCACCGCCGCAGCATCAATTTGGTATTTCTTCATCAGTTCTGCGGGTGTTGCCGATTCCCCGAAAGTATCATTCACTGCTACAAATTCCTGGATGGTCGGTCTTCTTCGTGAAAGCATTCCGGCAACTGATTCACCTAATCCGCCCAGAAAATTGTGTTCTTCAGCAGTCACAATTCTTCCGGTTTTCTCTACAGATTTCAAGATGATTTCTTCATCTAAAGGTTTGATGGTGTGAATGTTGATGACTTCGCAGGAGATTCCCTCTTTTTCCAGTTCATCAGCTGCCACCAACGATTCCCAAACCAAATGTCCGGTTGCTACGATCGTCACGTCTTTTCCCTCCTGAAGTAAGATTCCTTTTCCGATTTCAAAAGGCATATCTTCCGGCATGAAGACAGGAACTGTGGGTCTTCCAAACCTTAAATAAACCGGACCTTCATAATCTGCAATGGCCAGTGTTGCCGCTTTGGTCTGGTTGTAATCACAAGGATTGATCACCACCATTCCCGGAAGCATTTTCATCATTCCGATGTCTTCTAAAGTTTGGTGCGTTGCGCCGTCTTCACCCAAAGTCAATCCGGCATGGGAGGCACAAATTTTCACATTTTTTCCTGAATAGGCGATGGATTGTCTGATCTGGTCATAAACCCTGGAAGTAGAGAAGTTGGCGAAAGTGCCGGTGAAGGGGATTTTCCCGTTGATGGTCAATCCTGCTGCAATTCCCATCATGTTGGCTTCAGCGATTCCCACCTGGAAAAATCTTTCCGGTGCTTTCTCGATGAATTTTTCCATTTTTAGCGAACCAATCAGGTCTGCACAGAGGGCGACCACATTCGGATTTTTATCTGCCAGTTCTGCAAGTCCCGCTCCGAAACCGCTTCTGGTGTCTTTCTTTTCAGTATAGGTATATTTCATTTTTTGCTTTCGGTTTCCGGCAATCTGCTTTCGGTGATCACCGTAACCTTAGATTTTTTGTTGATGTTTTTTTGAAGTCCCTTTTGGGGATTTAGGGGCTTAATAATCCGCCGGTGCTTCCAAATAAAGCTGTTTAAAAGCTGTTTCCAGTTGCTCGTCATTCGGTGCTTTTCCGTGCCATGCGTGGGTTCCCATCATGTAATCCACTCCAAATCCCATTTCGGTATTCAGGATGATGGCTACGGGTTTTCCTTTTCCGGTTTCGGTTTTTGCTTTTTCCAAAATTCCGATCACGGCTTCCAAATCGTTTCCGTTTTTCTCGTTCAGAACGGTCCAGCCGAATGCTTCCAGTTTTGCGTGCAGATTTCCTAAGCTCAAAACATCTTCTACATCGCCGTCTATTTGTCTGTTATTCGCATCGATGGTTGAAATGATATTATCCACTTTTTTTGCGGCGGCAAACATCAGTGCTTCCCAGATCTGGCCTTCCTGCAATTCGCCATCGCCATGAAGGGTGTACACCAGACTTTTGTCTCCATCCAGTTTTTTACCTAAAGCGGCACCGATTGCTACAGAAAGTCCCTGTCCAAGCGAACCTGAAGCCACGCGAACTCCGGGAAGTCCTTCGTGCGTGGTGGGGTGTCCCTGTAATCTGGAATCCAGTTTTCTGAAGGTGCGCAATTCATCCACCGGGAAAAATCCGAACCTCGCCAAAGTGGAGTAGAACACGGGTGAAATATGCCCGTTTGAAAGGAAGAACAGGTCTTCGTTTCTGCCCTCCATGGTGAACGGAAGTTTGTAGTTCATTACCTTTCCATAGAGTGCCATGAAGAATTCGGTGCAGCCCAAACTTCCGCCGGGATGGCCGGAATTCACGGCATTCACCATTCTCAGGATGTCTCTTCTAATCTGTGTTGCAAGAGTTTTCAGCTCTTCAATAGATTTGCTCATTGTTTAGATTTATTTGATGGCGAATTTACAAAAAATCAGTGGGTTTGGGAAATGAAAAATCCTGCGGTTTTGGCAGGATTAGTAATCAAAATTTAATGGAGATTGATCTATAATTGGATTTCGTAAATACATATTTTGCGATTGGGTGCATCACTAAATTACCTTGAGCCCCGGTCGAAATCTGAATTCTCCTGATATTTTACTGACTTTTCCCGGATATAATCAGGTTGGGTTTTCCCAGGAATTCTGTTCATCAGATTATTTATTTCCTCCTGATCAACCACAACCCAAAAAACGTCAACAACCCATTGATAATCAATAATTCTAAACCAATCTTGAATTCACCGAAGAAGTTTTCCTGGTATTTGTCCAGGAAGAAGGAAATCAGCGGTGCGGCGATGCAGACATACGGAACGAGTTTGTCTTTTACCTGGTATTTGGTGAAGATTCCGAATGCGAACAAGCCGAGAAGCGGGCCATAAGTGAATCCCGCCAATTTCAGAATCAGACCGATCATGGAATTGTCGTTGATGATTTTAAACAGAATCACCATCGCTAAAAATGCTGCGGCAACAATCAAATGGACTCTTTTTCTGAATTTTTCTTTGGATTGATTATCGGTGTTTTTTTCCTTTAAACCAAAAATATCAATGCACAGTGAGGAGGTTAAAGCCGTCATCGCGCCGTCTGCAGAAGGGAAAAGTGCCGAAATCAGTGCGATGATGAAAATGATGGAAATAAACGGCGGCATGTGGTTCAGTGCAATATCCGGAAAAAGCTGGTCGCCGGAACTGGTCACATGTTCGGTTTGTCCGTACAGATGCAGCAATCCGCCCATAAAAAGGAAGAGCGAAATGACACCCACTAAGATAAATCCGAGGGTCACCATATTTTTTTGGGAGTCTTTCAATTTGGTTACGGAAAGCGATTTCTGCATCATTTCCTGGTCTATTCCCGTCATCGTAATGGTGATGAAGGCGCCCGCCAAAATCTGTTTGAAGAAAAATGCTTTGGAATTGTGATCCGTGTTGAAAACTTCGGTGTAGCCGAGTTTGTTCATTTGCTGCAAACTCTCAAAAAATCCCAGATTCAGGTGATTCAGCATATATCCGGAACAGATGATCAGTCCCAGAAGCATGCAGCTCGTCTGCAAAGTATCGGTCCAGACAATCGTTTTCACGCCGCCTTCGTAGGTGTAAAGAATAATCATTAATAGGATGACCAGTGTGGTCACAATAAACGGAACTCCCAAACTGTCCAGAATCGCGATTTGTAGGATATTCACCACCAGATAAAGCCTCGCTGTTGCTCCCACTAATCTCGAAACAATGAAAATCCACGCGCCGGATTTGTAGGAAAGCTGACCCATTCGGTGTTGAAGATACCCGTAAATAGAGGTGAGTTGCAGCCGGTAATAAAGCGGCAATAGAACATAGGCGATGATGATGTAACCGATTAAATATCCAATGGTAATCTGCAGGTAGTGAAAAGCATCCTGACCCACTGCACCGGGAACCGAAACGAAAGTCACGCCCGAAAGCGAGGTCCCGATCATCCCAAACGCAACCAGCATCCAGTTGGATTTCCGGTTTCCGATGAAAAAGCTGTCGTTGTTACTTCCTTTTCCGGTGCGGTACGCAACCCAAAGTAAAAGTGCAAAATAGGCGATGATGATGAACAACAACAGAATCGGATTCATAGTTTGAAATTTTAAAATACCGACAAATATAGTTGTTTCACCGGTAATTCAGACATAAAAAAAGACCGTTTCAGCGGTCAAAAAGATTCAAACAGACTGATTTCACAAGACAAAATCCCTCACAAAAAACGATGCAGCTATTATCATTCAGTATTTTTTAGCTCAGGATGAGTTAAACTATATCAATCTGCAGAATATCTGCATGGGAAAAAAGTAAATCTTTCAGTCTTTTATGATCCTTTTTTTTGCCCGATAATTTCCAGTATGTGGTGATCCTTTCAGGGGTTTTGGACTGAAAAACTATGGAAGATTTCAGATCGTTTTCTCTAAAGAGACTTTTGAAACCATCCATTTTCCCTTCCTCGAAATTGGTGGTGATTTTATATTCAATGGTCTTATTGATCCGGTCAATCCATCTTTCCACATAGAGCAGGCCCCACAAAACCAAAAGCACCACCGCTGCTCCGAAGACTGCCAGAAAAATATGGGTAGAGCCAATTGCCATTCCCAGTGCCGCTGTCACCCAAATCGTGCAGGCAGTCGTCAAACCATTGATTTTATTTTCGTCTTTAAAAATCACACCGGCTCCCAAAAAACCGATTCCTGTGATGACATTGGCGGCAATCCGATCCGGACTTTCTGTGCCGATTCTGGTAGAAAGCATGGTGAAAATGCAGGATCCCACACACACCAGCATGATGGTGCGCAATCCGGCGGTTTTGTTGTGGTATTCGCGCTCCATTCCTATGGACATTCCCACTGCAATGGCTACCAGTATCAATAATAAATCTCGGTACCGGAATAATGAAAACAAATCCTGTAGATAGTTCATGATCTTTGATTTTTTGAATGTTGGTTTTTAAGACTATGCCCAAACAGCTGCTGAATCCGGGTTTCTCTCAGCTGTTGCCAAACAGATTTCTCCATGTATGGCAGGTTAAGGTTTAGCGTTTGAGGCTTAAAGGTCCAAATTTGCGGTTCAAGACCTCAAGTTTGGGGTTCCAAGCCTCAAATTTTGGGTTCCGAGCCTCAAGTTTGGGGTTCCAAGCCTCAAATTTGGGGTTCACAGCCTCAAATTTTGGGTTCAAAGCCTCAACTTTTGGGTTCAAAGCCTCAAACTTTGGGTTCAAAGGCTAAAATTTTTGGTTCAAAGGCTAAAATTTTTGGTCCAAAGGCTAAAATTTTCGGTTCCAAGGCTAAAATTTTGGGTTTAAGGCTTAAAGATTAAGGTTTTTCGGCTGTTTTTCCTCATCTGTGTTTCAGGATCGCTCTCGGCAAATCCACATATTCCTCCTCATCACCCACCACTTTTGGGAAAGCATCCAGGTTTTGGTCGTGCCAGTCAAGTTTTGCCTGTTCGATGGTGTCCCGGTTTGAACTCACGAAGTTCCAGAAGATATACCGTTCTTCGGGAAAAGGCTCACCTCCGAAAAGATACACCGTGGCATTTTCATTCATCTCGAATTCACATAAAGTCGCATTTTTTGCAATGAGCAGCTGCTGGGAACCGAACTCATTTCCCTCCAGGTTCACCGTGCCTTCCAGTACATACATGGCCACTTCACCAAACAGTTCCTTGCCGATGCTGAGTTTTGTTTTTGCGCTGTTTTTGATTTCGATAAAGAACAATTTGCTGTACACCGGAACCGGTGATTTTTTTCCAAACGCTTCTCCGGCAATCAGTTTAAAATGAATTCCGTTTTCTTCCCATTGTGGAATTTCTGATGCTTCGGTGTGATGGAATTCCGGGTTCATCTGCTCCAGATTTTTGGGCAGCCCCACCCAAATCTGGAATCCGTGAAGCGACTTGTCTGTTTCCCGCAGGTATTCCGGCGTTCTTTCCGAATGAACTACGCCTTTTCCGGCAGTCATCCAGTTCACTGCTCCCGGCCGGATTTCCACGGCACTTCCCAAGGAATCGCGGTGAAAAATGGAACCTTCAAAAAGATAGGTCAAAGTGGAAAGCCCGATGTGCGGATGCGGCGGAACATCCAGATTCTGGTAATCCGCAAGTTTTGTGGGACCCATGTGATCGATAAAGACAAATGGTCCCACCGCTCTTTTCTCGCGGAACGGCAAAAGCCGCCCCACCAGAAAATTCCCTATATCGGCGGCTTTTTCTTCGATGATCAATTCTATATTAGACATAAAATTATTTTTGAAATTAGTGGCTTGCCTGTTTGCAGACCAGTTTAGATGTTGCGGTTTACAATTGGTCAAAACCTACGAAAAGCTCATCCACAAGATGTTTCCACTCCGGATGTCTCTTGATGAAAGCAAAAACATAAGGGCAATAAGGAAGTACTTTCTTGCCTTCATGATCAATATATGCCAATGTTTTTTCTACCAGTGCCTGTGCTGCGCCGGTTCCCTGCAGTTCCTTCGGAGCTTCTGTATGCACCAGCGCTACCTGGTTTCCGAAATCTCCGTAATTGATAAACGCAATCTCGCCTTTATATTCCAGTTCGAAGCGTTTTTTCTCCTCGTTATTGACTAATGGAATGTTTTCAAATTCTGGTTTCATCGATTTATTTTATTTTAAAATTAGTAATAAAATCGGAAAAAAAAGCCGCCAATGGGTTTTTTAAGTTGTTTTTATGATTTCAAGGCGGAGTTATGGAGCTACACCGAGGCGCTTCTTCACTCTGGGAATTACTTCCTTTGCATAAAGTTCCGTGGATTTCAGAACCAGTTCAGGAGGGGCGGTGCCCAAACTGGAATGTGCCATAAATCTGGTGAAACCGAACAGCTGGTGTTCCAGCACAATTTTGTTGACCACTTTTTCCACACTTCCCACCAAGAGTGATCCGCGCTCACTGCGCATGAACTCGAACTGCTCGCGGGACATGGGTTGCCACCCGCGGTCTTTTCCTACGCGGTCCATCATCTGTGCATAGTGCGGGAAGAATTCGTCGGCAATTTCATCATCGTTTTCTCCGATGAATACGTGGCTGTTGATGCCCAGCTGCAACTCTTCCATGGAAGTGCCATTTTCCAGTGAAGTTTTCTTGTACAGATTGATAAACGGAACAAAATTTTCGGGCATTCCACCTATGATGGCAAGCATTAAAGGCAGTTTCAGTTTTGCAGCCCGGATCGCCGAAGCAGGTGTTCCGCCGGCAGCTAACCAAATGGGAATTTCGCCATTCAAAGCCCTCGGATATACCCCAAGATGGTGAATCGGTGCGCGCAGATTGCCGCTCCAGTTTACTTTTTCGGATTTGTTAATTGCTAAAAGAAGCGCTAATTTTTCCTCAAAAAGCTGATTGTAATCAGACAAATCATAACCGAATAGCGGAAAACTTTCAATGAACGATCCTCTTCCTGCCATGATTTCGGCTCTGCCGCCGGAAATAAGATCTACCGTTGCAAACTGCTGATAGGTGCGAACCGGGTCGTCTGAACTGAGCACCGTGACGGCACTGGTGAGTTTGATATTCCGGGTGATGGCTGCAGCTGCCGCCAAAACCGTGGTGGGTGTTGATACTGAATAGTCTTCCCGGTGATGCTCGCCAATCCCGAAGATATCTATGCCGAGTTCATCTGCCAGTTTTATTTCCTGCAGAAGATTCTGAATTCTTTGGTGGGCACTGATGCCTTTGCCGGGAACGGTTTCCGGTTCCATATCGGCGAAAGTCATTAACCCAAATTCTAATTTTTTCATATCTTAATGTTGGAAGTCTTAGGATTGCCATTCATCCAGGCTTCCTGATGGTAAATTTAATCTGCTGATTAAGAGCGTGAAGCTTCTTGCTTCAAGCCTACTAATACGCTGCCGTAAATTGCTTTCTCACAAATTGTTTTTTCTCTATTTCATCCACCACGGCTACTGCCAAATCTTCCACCGAATGTCTGGAACGACCTTCTTCATCAAAGACCGGCGATTCATTTCCATACCGATAAGCTCCGGTTCTGCCCCGGTCTTTATCCTCGCTGAACATATTCATTTCGATGGCCGGCGAGAAAAATTCCCAGTCCAAGGAATTGTTTTTACTTAAGTTTTCAAGAAAATATTTTTTTACGGCACTTGCTCCTGCGTAGATTTCTTTTGGAAAACCGGGACTGTCAACCAGGTAATTTCCGTCAATTTTCATGGTTCCGGCTCCGCCAATGACAATCAGCCGGTTGCAATTGGATTTTTCTGTGGCGTTTTGAATGCTTTTGGCACCTTTCAAATAATCTTCGTGAATGTGGGGATTGGTCCAGCCCGGATTATAGGCGCTGATCACCACTTCGCTTCCGTTCAGGATTTCGGCGAGTTCTTCGGTATTGAAGATGTTCACGCTTCTTTTGGTGATATTTTCACTTGGATTTTTGATTTTATCGGTATTTCTGGCAATGGCCGTTACCTGATAATTTCTTTGCGTAAGTTCGTTCAGAATTGCGCTGCCCACATATCCGGTAGCGCCTATTAAAGCTATTTTCATAATGACTGGTAAATTATTGATACAAAAATACTTTGCAAAAACCGGGGAATTGTTGATGTATGGTAATTAAAAGGTTTCCGGTGGAACAGAAGTGTGTTTTTGAAACAAAAGAAGCCCCACCATTGATGAGGGCTTCTCTTATTAAGGTACTTTATCCGTTTGTGGGTTTTGGAGCCCAACGGTCATAGGGCGTCATATCGAAAGCATTCACTTCGTCCATGGACAATCCTAAAGCATTTGCTACACCTGCTCCATATTCCGGATCGGCTTTGTAGCAGTTTCGTATGTGCCGGATTTGGATGAATTTTTCTGCTCCGCCCACATTTGCTGCGGTATTTTTGAAAAGAACATCGGCTTTTCCGTCCGCTTTTATGATTCTGAACAAATCACCGGGTTGGGTGAAATAATCTTCGTCATCATCCCGGAAATTGTGTGCGTAGGCATCTCCTGAAAGTTCAAGTGGCGGCTCTTTCGCGCTTGGTTGTTCCTGCCATTCACCGTAACTGTTGGGTTCGTAATGTTTTGTTCCCCCATAATTTCCGTCAACCCGCATCGCACCATCTCTGTGATAGGCATGATAAGGACATCTCGGTTTGTTCACGGGAATTTGGTAATGGTTGACGCCCAATCGGTAACGCTGCGCGTCACCATAGGAGAAAAGTCTTCCCTGCAGCATTTTGTCTGGTGAGAAACCGATTCCGGGAACTATATTGGTTGGGTTGAAAGCAGCCTGCTCTACATCGGCGAAGTAGTTTTCAGGATTTTTGTTCAATTCAAATTCACCGACTTCAATTAATGGGAAATCTTTTTTAGACCAAACTTTAGTCAGGTCAAATGGATGGAAACGGTAAGTTTTCGCCTGTTCTTCGGTCATGATCTGGATGAACATTTTCCATTTCGGGAAGTTTCCTTTTTCAATGTTTTCAAACAGATCTTTTTGGGAGGATTCTCTGTCTCTTCCGATTAATATTGCGGCTTCCTCGTCAGAAAGGTTTTCGATTCCCTGCTGAGTCACAAAATGGAATTTCACCCAGTGTCTCACATTTTCCTTGTTAATAAATGAGTAAGTATGGCTTCCAAAACCGTGCATGTGTCTGTATCCGTTTGGGATTCCGCGGTCACTCATTACGATGGTAACCTGATGGAGCGCTTCTGGCAGCAAGGTCCAAAAATCCCAGTTGTTGTTTGCACTTCTCATATTGGTTTTTGGGTCGCGTTTCACGGCGTGGTTTAGATCGGGAAATTTCAGTGGGTCCCGGAAAAAGAATACCGGTGTGTTGTTTCCAACCAGATCCCAGATTCCTTCGTCGGTATAAAATTTCAGAGCAAATCCGCGGATATCTCTTTCCGCATCTGCCGCTCCCCGTTCGCCTGCAACGGTAGAAAATCTTGCGAACATATCGGTTTTTTTACCGATTTCGCTGAAGATGCCTGCTTTGGTATATGGTGTAATGTCATGGGTCACAGTAAATGTTCCGAATGCGCCGGAACCTTTCGCATGCATTCTTCTTTCCGGGATCACTTCTCGGTCGAAGTTGGCCATTTTTTCCAGAAACCAGACGTCCTGCATTAAGAGCGGTCCTCTTGGTCCCGCTGTTTGTGAGTTTTGATTGTCAGGAACTGGAGCTCCGGTCTGTCTTGTAAGTTTTTTTTGGTCTTCCATAATACGGTCTTTTTTAATTGAATAGTAAAGCTATTTAAATTTTATGAATTAAAATCACGATTATCCATTGATAAGACAAATAACTCTTATTAAAATGACGTATTAAAGTTACAAAGATTTACAGATAATAGATATATTTTATGCACTCATTTTACCAATAAGAAAATGGCAATCAATCAGTTTTCCATAAAAAGGTGGATATTACTTACCAAAAAGGCAAAAGCATCAGTTTTTTTCGAGAAGGTAACCTGGACTAATTTTTTCTGCGACTTTGCGTTGTTCAGCTGCCACATCGTAAATCAGATCCAGGATTTCCGTAAGATTTTTGAGTTCGGTTAAATGCGTGATTCTGTTTTGATCCCTGATGTTGAAAATTTCGTCGTCTCTGATTTCTTTTTTTCTTCCTTCAAGAAGTCTTTCCACGGAGTCTTCTGGTGTGATGGTGCTTTTATCAATGATGGAGCCATGAAGCTCTTTATCATCAAGAATAAGGCAAACACTTTTCAGCTCAGCAGAAATTTTGGTATTCCAACTTTCAAAGTCAATCTCTGGATAGTGGTCTGCAGATTTTGAATATTGTGATAGCGAGGCGATGTATGCAGTAATCAAATGTCCGGTAATCACAAACTGATGTACATTTTCCAACCGTTTTTGTTGGTTTTTCGGGTCAGAAATCATTCGCTGGAAATTATCGGACAGATTTGCAAGATCAATGACCGCGTTTTTACGCATCAACTTGTATTCTTCCACTTGGGTTTTATGTTCGGTGAAAGTTTTCATCACTGTTCGAAAGTATTCCAGATTACTTTTCGCCGAGTTTTTCATCAATTCAATATTTTGAGTATGTTCCCAAACCGGCAGTACTAAATAGGAAACCAAGAACGCCACCGCGCCGCCAATGGCGGTATCCAAAATTCTGTCTTTAAAGACGAGATTCACATTTCCGGGATTAAGCATATTGAAAGCCAAAAAAATATAGATCGTCATGAAAAAAACCGCCCAAGCATATTTTTCTTTCAACAATGCGAAACACAGAATCATACTTAAAAGAAACACCGTGAAAAGTACGGTGCCGTTTTCCGTGAAGTAGAGGAGGAGATAAGCTGCGATGGCGCCGAAAACGGTTCCGTAGAGCCGGAGAAGATTCCGGTGTTTGGTGGTGGAGTACGCAGGACGCATGATGGCAATGATGGTAATCAGAATCCAGTAGGAATGCCCAATTCCCAGGAAGTCTAGTCTTGAAATAAAGTAGCCGATCAGCAATGCGACTGTGATCCGAACTGAATGTCTGAAATGCGAAGATTTTAGCGAAATGTTGGCAACAAATACTTTCAGGTTGGGTTTCTCATTATTAGTGACAAACTTTTCCACATCGAGACCGCTGGAAAGGCTTTTTGCCAGTCGATTCCCTTGTGAGAAAACATTGTAGATGGTTTTCAGCTCATCTGAAATATTGTTGATTCGCACCAAGATCAACCGCATAATCATAAAATTCTCCAGGGTTTCAGGATTAAGTTTTTGATTCCTTAAGTCGAAATATTTGTCATAAAGTCCATCAAGTTCAGAATCGATATTGTAAATGGGTTTGGCTTTGATTCCGCTTTGCAAAGCGATTCCGATGTTGGTGAGCTCTTCTGAAATTTTTGATAAATACGCACTAACATGAATTAGAAATCCGGTTTCGCCGAAGCTTTTCTGGATTTTTTGATAGTCGCTTTCAGAAGTCATGAGTTTTTCATGCAGGTCGATTGAGTTGAGGAACATCAGCATGAGCAATCGGCTTGTGGTGGTGGATTCATTAACAATCTTTCTGGTCTTGAAAACCGTTTCGCGGGTTTCTTCCTGAAGATTTTTAATTCTTACCTGTTGCGAGATGATCTGTTTTTGAAGTCCGGCAAAGTCTGGGTTTTCCAGGTAAAATTTAGACTTTAAACTCAGATAATCGGCAAGTTCCAAATAGTTCTCGCCAATCATTTGTCCCGCGAGTTTGTAGGGCTGAATTTTGGAAACAACTAGAAAAATCAAGAGATATAATACGGAACCTGCGAAAAAGGTCAACAAACTTTTGAAGATGTTTCCGCCACTTAAATGTCCGTCAATAAAAATTGCCAGCACTACGAGCGAAAGTCCACCGACTCCCGCAAGTCTTTGGCCATAAACGCCGAGCAATGAAAAAAATATTCCAAAAATCACAATTTCGAGGTAGATGAGCGGTGCGAAAGATTTAACCAAACTGGCAATCGCCGCCACAATAAAAAATGAAATGATGGAAAGCACCAATGCATTTCTCCTGCGGATGAAAGGTCCCGGTTGATCGGTGAGTCCCACAAAACTGGTTGCGAGAGGGAACAGGAAATATTCCTTCAGCAAACCAAAATGAGCCAAAATAATACTGGGAATTACGATCGCCAAAGAAATCCGCACACCCGAATAAATCGACTGGCTGGTTGCAAATTTTTTGAGTTCGGTGGCGTAGTTCATCTTACAAATTTAGAATATTATTGCATAAAAAAAGTCCCAAAAATTGAGACTTTTAAGATGGTTTTTTTACTGGGATTAGTAATCTTGTGCGTTTGATGAATCTTCGCCAATATTCCATGTAAGTCCAAATCTCAAAGTATTATCCAATGCCGTATTGACCTTCGAAGTGTTGATCAGGTAGGACAAATCCAATCCAAAGGATTGGTATTTAAGACCTACACCCACAGTGGCATACTGTCTTGCTCCCTGTTCTGGGCTTTCGTGGAAATAACCTGCACGCACGGCGAATGCATTGTCATATTCATAATCCACAGCACCGCTGAACATGATGCTTTTGGGGTTGCTGAAAGATGTCCCGATTCCGGAAATCACGCCCACATTGGGAATTACCCCGTCTTTATCAGGTCCCGGAACCAAAAGTTTCGAAGCTTCAAAGTTTAATCCGACTCGGTTCAGATCATCCAGGAATAGATCGTAACCGGCTCCAAGTCTTGCCATCGTAGGAAGATAGGATCTGGATTCTTCATCACCAGTATAGTCTAATCTTGGTCCAAGGTTTTGGATGGAGAAACCGGCTCTTGCACGTCCTTCCATATCGTTTAAACTGCTGTGTTTTTCAGACATGTAATATCCGGAAACATCAACTGCGAAAGTGTTTGCGGGTTTCAAGGTATTATCTGAGTTGAAGCCGCCGGATAAATCTGAGCGCACGAATCTACCCGTAACCGCCATGGAATAATTGTCAGAAAGTTTCAAACCATAAGCGACATCAATTGAAAACTCATTGGGTTTTGCTTTTCCTGTTTCCGTGTACACATTATTTCGGTAGTCGCTCAACTGCACTTCACCCATGTTGAAGTAGTAGATACTCGCTGAGATGGTGGATCTCTCTTCGTCCCCTAAAAATTTGTGGTAAGCCGCGTAAAGCAGGAAAACGTCATTGGTGAGTTTTCCCATGTAGGGAGTATAGTTGAGTGCAATTGCCGAAGTAGTTTTGCTGAATGGGTATTTTGCAGCATTCCAAAACTGTGAGAATCCGTCGCTGGTAGTGGCAACACCTTGGTCTCCCATACCTCCGGCTCTCGCATCAGGAGAAATCCTTAGGAAAGGTGCTCCGGTAAGGACGGTCTGATTGCTTTGAGCAGCCGCCATGACGCCGATTCCGATGCCGATACTTAAGAATAGCTTTTTAGTCACTTTCATAAAATCTTTTTTATTCGTTATTTTTCAATTTGTTTACCTTAAAAGAACCATTTTTTCAATGGCTGTAGCCCCACCTTTGCATTTTTCCTGATCCTGACCTTTTGCAAATATCTTAAAAATATAGGTTCCCTTACCAACTGCATCACCATAATCATCTTTTCCGTCCCATTCAATAGCAGTTCTCGGCGTGCGGAATCCCTGGAAGAAAGGCTCTGCGGTGACCGTAGTACTGAGTGTCCGTACCAGTTTTCCGGTAATGGTGTATATCTGCACATTCACATCCAGGATATCCGGACAATTATGTTCAAACTGTACATAAGTTTTATTGGTAAAAGGATTTGGCCAGTTCAGCGGCTTGTTGATGATCAGTTTCTGATCCTCTTCGTTCTTTACTACAAAGTTTAACGTTCCGGTGGTTGAATTATTGTTAATATCCCAAACTTTAAATACCAATTGGTGTGGTCCGGGAGCCAGGTTCCTAAATGGATAACTCACGTTGCCTTTTTGATAATCTGACAAAGAAGGGTTGGTGCAGCCGTTTCCTTCGCCGGAGAAATAGAAATCATTTAAAACTATGGTTTCCACAATCTTTCCATCTAAAATCACAGTAATATCATGTCCAATGCCGGATCCGGTGGAATTGATTCCTTTATCATCGGTGACGCATGCCAAAAAAGTGGGGTTTTGATTGGTGATACCGCCGTCCGCGAAGTTGGTGTTGTTCATGTACAGGTTAATTTTTGGAGGTTCCGTGTCATTAATTCCGTTCGGGTTGATTCCGCCGATGCTTTGTGCCTGATTGGTGAATACATCAAACGATTTATTGTCGGCATAAGCCAAAAGGCGGCCGCTCCCGATTTCATAATTAATGTCTTTTGGTACATAGAATTCCACAGTGAACACTCCATTTACGGCTTGTCCCGAAGCTTTTACGATAGGTCCGCCTTCCTCGGTGTACTGCAAGACAGGGTTTAATTTTGGATTTTGGTCGTTATTAAGTGTCTTTTTGTTTAATCTTTTATCGAAAATATTGATGGCCACTCTGCCATTAAAATTATTGTCAGGCGTTCCGTCTGCTTTGTTGATGTGCCCTTTTACTTTCACGAAATCTAAAGCGCGAATTTGACCGGGAACCGGGGTTTCCACCTCATCAATAGTGATCAGTCGTTTTGGGCGGCTCAGCTTTGAGGCCGGATCTCCCAATAAATTGACCTTAAAATGGTCTGAATGCGCTCCCTTTTCAATTTTTGCCTTTAAGAATGCATCACCCAGATTTTGAAAATCATCATTAACCAGATCAAAGATATTCTTGGTAAAAATTGTGGTAAACTGCTCTCCATACCCCACCTGGATTGCACGGCTGGAAGTAATCATGGTAGCCGCACCGCCTTGTTTTGATTTAATCACCTGTTCACCCGCTGAAAAAGTTGCAGGATCATCCCACAAGGTAAACTCACAGGTAATGGTGGAGACCAGCGGGAAGCGGCTGTAAACATTGTTGTAATTGTTGAAGTTCTGAATCATATCAGTGGTCAGTACCCTTTCCTGAGCCCATCCATTGATTCCCCCATGTCCGAAATAGAATAGATAAAGGCTGTTTCCCACATCGTTTGAGATGGTTTGGTTGACCGCCGGATATCTCTGTCCGCCTGCAGTGGTTTGTGCCTGAAATGAATCAAGGTAAAGTTTTCGAATATTATATTCTTTCCTCAAGTTTCCGGCAGGATTCTCAAAAACGTTAACCAGGGAAGCGTTCATGGTATTATGAAAAGGGGTGCCATTATCTGCATCATCATCCACCACAAAATCAAGCTTCATTCGCCATTCACCAAACGGAGTGGATTGGCCCGCAAGTGCGTTGTTGTATGAAAGTGCCTTATCAATCAGTAGTTTGGCTTCTGCAATGTTTCCAGCCGGAAGACGCCCAACGGGAAAATCCGGAAGATTATTCGATAAAGTGGGACTTATCTGGGGCGAAGTCATGGTGTAATAATCATCTGTAACAAATGAACTTGAGTAATCCGCACTAAATTCACTTTGATAAGACGGGATGACATCTGAACCTGGATAATTTCTTCCCTTAAAATCAAAAGAAGTATCTCCCAGAATAAAGAGGTATTTGAGTTTCCCGGCAGGAGTATTGAGTTTTGTGGCAAAATCTCTGATCGCGGTAATGTCTTTGCCGCCACTGCTGAATTCGTTGTAGATTTTGTTCACGTCAACAACGGCCACACTGTATTTACCCTGATAATAATTGGCTAATCGCTGTGCGTGACCCATCATTTCGGGTTGGGTAATTATCAAATACTCAATATTTTGTAATCCCGAAAGATCCTGGTTGTCAATTTTTCCTACGAAAGAGGGCTGGAACGCATCTGAACTTCTGAAAGCCACAAATTCATTAACAAAATTATTATCGGCTGCTTGGTAGGCGAAACTAAAGTTGGCGCTATTTCCTGATTTATTGGTTTTCTGAGTGGCATTAGTGATGTCTGAGACTTGCCATACCTGTTCGATCGCGGAAGCATTTGCAATGTTGAACGTATAGGTTTGCCCGGAATTTTCTTCAATGTCGTAACTTCTGAAGTTCATCTGCGCGTTGTCAAATCTTAGGTCTTGTTTATACTGCACTTCCGCATAATCAAAATAGAATTTCCCATTGGGATTGCTCGCAATATTTGTTTGGTAATTAAAAGTCAGCTGGTTTCCGGACAAATTAGTCATGTTCCCAAAATAAAGGTTGGTCACATAATAAATACTGTTGTCAAGAGGGATGTTTTGGGTTTCAGGACTTTGATTGTTGAAACTTAAACTAATCTTATTTCCGCCCGATTGGTATGCGATATATCTTGTTCTATATTTAATGTTGTCTGTGGGCAAGATCGGCGATTTCGTGTTAAAAGTCACGGTTTTGGTATCGGTAATAGCATCTCCCACCCAAATTCGGCCGATATTTAATAGATTAAATTTCTCTTCATTAATATATTGGTATTCGTCATATCTTGAAATCACATTGGTATTGATGGCTTGATCATCCACCAAAACCCTTTTTCCCGGACCTAAATCGAAATTGATGAAGTAGTAGGCGAAATCGTCATAGATATTGATGAAATTGAAGGATTGGTCAGTTCTGGTCTCGGTTCTTCTTCTTCCGCTTCCATTGGTGTCTCCAAAGGTTTTGTACAAATTGTAGCCATTCGGTCCTTGTGCATAGAAAAGTGCATAATCTCCGTCATTCCAAACGCCATCTTCTTCACCAATGACTTGGATTGCATTTTCCTGCAATGCAGAATATCTCAAATCTTGATTAAATTCCGGCAAGGCCAAACCGCCGTTTCCGTAAATCCGGAAATTTTTTGGATTGACATTGCTTGGATTTATTCCATTTTCCTGCAGAAATTGTTTCGTGATCTTGAAGACTCCCGATCTATCTACCTTTATTTTATAGAAAGTCCCCGATTTTAGAGGATTCTCCGTGGTTCCAATTTTCCCGCCGAACGGCGCTGTGTTGGGTGCCGATTCTCCGGTGCTAATGATTGAGAATGAACTTAATCGATAAATTACCCCTTTTTCAACCTTGAAAGCGGAAACTGAAAAATTAATTGTTTTTTCTTTTGTATACGGATTGGTATAGACGTCCACAAAAGCATTCTCAGCAGCCGGGATATTGGTGGTAGAGAGATCGAAAAGTTCTTTTTGTGTCACTTTTTCCCACTGCAGGTTGGAAATCTTCTTGTTGGTTCCGGAATATTTAGTTGTTCCACGAAATATGATGTTGCCATTCTCGTAAGAATAGCCATCATTTGTGAAAAAAGGCGCAGTGATGGTGTAGGTTCCAAAATCCTGGACTTTACTTCCATTCCATTCAATTTTCACATTCTGCGAGTAGAAAAAAACGATAAAAAAATTAAAGATAGAGAATGATAGAATTCGCTTCATCTGGTTTGTGATTTTCGAGATTACAAATTAAACGAAAAATAATAAATAATAATATGGTACAATAAAATTAATTTGTTAACGTTTTGCAAAAAAATACATTGATAATTTGATTTATTAAATAAATTATTTTTTCTTTGTACACTGAAAATTTTATTTTGATTATGAATAAACTAAAGTTGTTTTCTTTGTTGCTGTTAGGTTCTGCAGTACTGTTAGTGAGCTGCGGCGGCGGCGCGAAGAATGGAGGTGGAACTAAGGGGCGTTTTACGAGTAAGACCGGTTGGAGGCCAAATGAACAGAAAGGTTGGTTCTTTACTGGAAAACAACAGAAACAAAAAGCATGGCCAGGAATGGTGTATGTGGAAGGAGGTACCTTTACCATGGGGTTGGTGAAAGACGATGTGATGCATGACTGGAATAATACTCCGAGAAGAATGCAGGTCAGTGCATTTTTCATTGGTGAAACCGAAATTACCAATTACGAATACCGCGAATATGTGACCTGGTTGAAATTTGTATTTCCTCCATCAGATCCTAGCTTTAAAGAAATTTATACCGGTGCACTTCCCGATACCTTGGTTTGGAACAATAAGCTATCCAGAAATGATTTTGCCGAAACGTATTTTAGAAGACCAGAATATGATTACTATCCCGTGGTGGGTGTTACCTGGCTTCAAGCATCTAGATATTGCGACTGGTTGACCGACCGCGCAAATGAAAAGGCATTAATGAACCAAGGGGTAATCTCCAAAGATTACTATTCCAATGATTCCAACAATCAAGGTGCAAATTCGTTTAACCTTGATAAGTTTAAGGCCAATGACCCGGAAATGGCGGCCTACGTAAATCAACAAAGATTACAGCAGAAATCAGGAATCAAAACCACCAACCAAAGAATTTTGGCTGCAAACAGAAATGCGACTGCAGGTGTAGTGGAAAAATTCCGTTTGCCAACCGAGGTGGAATGGGAATTTGCAGCTTTGGGTATGCAGAAAGATAGAGAATACAACCTCTACCAGAACAAAAAGCCGGAAATTGAACAACTGAAAGGGACTAAAGGAAGAAAACGAGGAATGTACCTGGAAAACTTCAAACAGGGAAGAGGTGATTACTCAGGAGTTGCAGGTTGGAAAAATGACGGATCTCCTACTACCTCTGACGTGAAACAATATCCAGCGAACAATCTGGGGATTTTTGGAATGTTCGGTAATGTGGCAGAATGGACTGCAGATGTTTACAGACCAATCATTGATCAGGAAGCAAGCGACTTCAACTACTACAGAGGAAATGTTTCCCAGCAAGTAGTGAAAAATGCAGATGGAACTTTCAAGAAAATCGAAGGGGTGAAATATGATACTCTAGCTGATGGAAGATTGGTTTACAAAGGACTTCCAGGTCAGTATGAAAGAAAAACAGTCGCTGATAACAGAAACTTTAGAGATGGTGATTTCCAGTCCTCTTTGGATGCAGGCTATGGAAAAGCAGAAGACAGTAGTACTTTAGGATATAATATGTACAACGCCCCAAGAAAAAGATTCATCGTCGATGAGCTTGGTAGAGTGATTTTGCAAAAGGACAGACAGTCCAGAACGACCAGAATCAGTAATGAGGTAAGAGTAATCAAGGGAGGTTCTTGGCTTGATGGAGCATACTGGCTTGATCCGGGTCAAAGAAGATTCCGTGAAGAAGGTAAGTCTTTTGCATGGGTTGGTTTCCGTGTGGCACAAGACGCTAAATCTGCTGCAACCGGTAGAACAAAAAGATAAGATTTAAACAAAATATTCAGGAAATCCTTCTGTTTTTGCAGAAGGATTTTCTATTTTTGAAAAATGAACGCAGTCCAATTTTATCCCCTTTTTCTAGAAGCTTCGAATGTAACCATTGACAGTAGGAAGATCGAAAAAAATAATATTTTCTTCGCCTTTTCGGGAACGAATTTTAATGCAGCTATTTCAGCTAAAGATGCCATTAATAAAGGCGCTTTGGCGGTAATTGTGGAAGATGAGGATTTTGCTGATGCCAGTCAGAATATTTTTTATGTGCCTTCTACCTTAAGGTTCCTGCAAGAATTGGCAATTCACCACCGAAATCAGCTTCAGATTCCCATTATTGGATTAACGGGTAGCAATGGAAAAACAACTACCAAAGAACTCATTCACGCTGTGCTTTCCCGGAAATTCAAGGTGCAATATACCGTCGGGAATCTGAATAACCACATCGGAGTGCCCTTGACCATCCTTTCAATCAAACCAGAACATGAAATGGCAGTGATTGAAATGGGCGCTAATCATCAAAAAGAAATTGAAATGTTGTGCACCATTTCGCAACCGAATTATGGCTATATCACCAATTTCGGAAAAGCACATCTCGAAGGTTTTGGAGGACTGGAAGGCGTCATCAAAGGTAAATCAGAACTCTATGATTATCTGAAATCTCATCATCAAACAATTTTGGTTAATGAAAATGATCCCATACAGCTCCAAAAAACGCGCGGTTATCAACCCAAGATTACTTTTGGTGGAGCCGGTTCTGATTATCATTTTCAGGAATTTTCCCATCAAAACTATGTTGGATTAAGTTTTAATGCCCATATTGCGCAATCGAAACTTACCGGAAACTACAATTTCACTAACCTTTGCGCTGCAGCAAGCCTAGGATTCCATTTCGGGATCGATTTTTTGGAGATCAAATCAGCCATTGAAAATTATGTGCCCACCAACATGAGATCGCAAATCGTGGAAAAAGACGGAAAAACTCTGATCTTGGATACCTATAATGCGAATCCAAGTTCCATGGCTGCTTCGTTGCAGAATTTCAGCAGTTTTCAGGGAACCAAAACCATCGTTATCGGCGATATGTTGGAATTAGGAGTAGAGTCTCATCACGAACATGAACATATACTGCAACTGGCGAGATCGTTGAATTTTGACCAAATTATTACTGTGGGTAAAAATTTCCTGGAACTCAATGCTGCGGACTCCATTGGTTTTGAAAATTCGGCTGAACTTGCGGATTTTTTGAAATTAAATAAAATTAAATCAAAAAATATTTTGTTGAAAGGTTCCCGCGGAATCGCACTGGAAAAGGTTTTGGAATTTATTTAGAAAATGGGGTAGATCAATTCTCGATTTTGGTTGACTTCCAATAGTCTTGCAGAATCAGTTTGATGTTTTTAAATGTTCGCGGAAAAACATCGTCCTCGATCTGACTTTTATTTTTCCAGGAAACCTGAGAAATCCCTTCTTCAATCTGTGGAATGGGTAATTCTTCTCCCACGAATTTCATGCTGAACCAGTGGGTGGTTTTCAATATTTTAACGCCATCTCGCTCAGTGTAGGTATGATAAGTTTTGTTGATGAAATTTTCTAATTCCAGATTTTGCAAGCCGGTTTCTTCTCGCACTTCTCGCATGGCAGCGGTTTCCAGGGTTTCATTTTTTTCAATTTTTCCTTTTGGCAGATCCCATTTTCCAATTCTATAGATGAAAAGGATTTCGCCGTTCTTGTTTTGTACCACGCCTCCGGCTGCTCCCACCGTTTTGAAAAGTTTTCCGAATTCAGTCCATATTTCCTCTATATTTTCGCCGAAGATACTGATTTCAGGACAGGAAGTATTTTCCAGTAAATCGATCGCGATTTCTAAAGATGTGGCATCTTTAAACCGAATTTGCTTCTGTCCTTCTTCCGGGTTTTTACTGAAGGTTAATCTTTTTTCATTGACAAAAACTTTATACATTTGCAGCTCTTTAATCTTACAAAAATATAAAAATGAATTTAGAAGGACGAAAAATAGTGGTAAATAAATCGGTAAATGATTTGGTGGAAATGCTGAAAAGTCCTGAAGATTACAGGTCGCTCATGCCAGAATCGCTGCAAAGTTTCGAAGTTCGTGACCAAGGCTTTAAGTTCAGTTTGAAAGGAATGCCCGAAATTGCCCTAAAAATTGAAGAGGTTTCGCCAGAGCAGGTGGTGCTGAAATCAGCGAGTTCAAGTCTGGATTTTGCGCTAAGAGGAGCGATGAAGCCGATCAGCGAAAATCAAACTGAAGTTCAACTTCTTTTTGATGGCAACTTCAATCCATTCATCAAAATGATGGTTGAAAAACCGCTGCAAAATTTTATCAATTCTTTGACAGATAACATCGAGAAAATCTAAGCATTCTCTTTAACCAAAATTAAAAATTCCCTGAATTGTATGAATTCAGGGATTTTATTTGAATTATGGAGTACTCTTTTATTTAGTGGGTATAATTGGCAAACGCGTCTTCCAGACTCTCAAATTTTCCTTTAAACTGGTCAATCGGCGAATCCCAAACGATCGAACCTTGATGAATCAAAATCACTCTGGAGCAGAGTGCTTCCACTTCCTGCATGATATGCGTGGAGAGGATCACCGTTTTTTCGCGGCCGATCTCTTTAATCACATTTCTGATCTCGATGATCTGGTTGGGATCAAGTCCGTTGGTGGGTTCATCCAGAATCAGCAGATCAGGCGAATGAAGAATAGCTTGAGCCAAACCGACACGCTGTTTGTACCCTTTTGAAAGTTGCGATATTTTCTTGGACTTTTCCGGACTTATTCCAACCAGTTCGATGACTTGATCTATTCTGGTTTTTGGCAGTTTGTGCAGCTCCGCCACGAAATTTAAATATTCCCGGACATACATTTCGGAATATAGCGGATTGTTTTCAGGTAGGAATCCAATTTTCCGTTTGGAATCAATTTCATTTTTGGTGATGTCTTTTCCGTTGAAAGAAATTTCTCCCACATCTATTTTTATGGCACCGACGATCGATTTCATCAAAGTGGACTTTCCGGCTCCATTTGGACCTAGCAAGCCGATAATTTCTGCTTGGTCAATGTGGATATTGATATCATTCAGTGCGGTCTGTTCACCAAATTTTTTGGTAAGATTACTGATTTGTAGTGACATTCTTATTTAATTTTGAGCAGTGCAAATGTAAACATTTAAGGCAGATTTACTTTATAGCGTAATTTTCCTTATCTTTATTGCATAAAAATACAAAAATCACACAGGATGAAAACAGAGCCAAAAACTACTGATTCAAAGAATGCGTTATTCAGAAACGTAAAACAGATTATTATGTATTTTGAGGACCAGATTGAGCCAGGCAAGACATGGATAAAAAAAGGGAACCTCATGTTCATGACTACCAAAGGCGACAAATTGGTGGTGCATTACGATGAAAATGTTTTCGTTCGGATATAATATCCCAAAATTTAAAAGTACATTTTCTAACCTGAGATCATTGAAATTTCAGGATAATTTTATTTGCTTTAAAAAAGCGAAATCATCTGAAATTTAACTTTAAATGGGCGCGAAAAGAATTGCGTTCTCCGTCGATATGCAGGGAGGAACTTGAGGTTTTTACGATTCAAGACGGTTTTCAGGATTCTACTAAGCAGTTTTCCAAAAATTTTGATAAAAAAAAGAGAAACCATTTCTGATTTCTCTTTGTGTGAGCGCGCCAGGATTCGAACCTGGGACCGTCTGCTTAGAAGGGACGCGCTTTCGCAATGAGGTAAATTTTAGCGTTGAATTACAGCGTTTTATAAATTTTGTTTTTCTGTTTTTTCCTTACTTTTTGATGTTGAAGTTGACCTTTTTGTTGACGGCTTATCGATTCGCTTTTGCCCTGAAATAAATGGTTCCGGTGATAATCCGAATATGAAATTCATATCCGCGCCAAAATATTTTCCGGCATTTTCGATATGTTGCGGCGTAAAATGCTGGATCCTCTTTACCTTTTCCGGATTTTGAATCTGGTATAGGTTCTGCCTCAGGATCCCAACGATATCGCAAAAATCTTTGTCGAACCGGATGACCCCTTTCGCTTTCAGAATTTCCTTCAATTCAAGCATTTTTATGTCCGAAGTAAACATCATATAAAGATCTTAATTTGAATTCTACATGGCCAGTCTTTCGAAACAGGCGTAGGCGATAACCTGAAGAAATCTTGTTACAAATTGAACCGGGACAGGTTCCTCCTGGTCCTTATACCGGTCCGAAAATTCCGCAGACGGAAGGGGCTTCAAAATAAGTGTAGATCCGTCCCTTGTCTTCGAGATCAGCTTAACGGTCCTGAAATCGTTTTTGGTGATGATTCCGTAAAGTTCATTCTGGGGAAAATAGATCTGCCAATCATCAACTATTCTAAATCCGACAATAGATCCGTCGGGAATTACTTTCGATATCGACTTTCCAACCAGGTTGCATGCAAAATCGCACCTGTCAAACTCTGGATTATTTATGTAAAAGTCGGGCTGCCTATCTGAAAACATTTGCTCGCTACTCCATCCTCCGGCAAAGTCCACATTGTGATAAGGAACGTGGACTTCTGATTTTGCTTTCATGGCCGGGATCAGAGAAATGGCGTTTTCAGCGACAATGTTTTGCGGTTCATTATCCTGATCAAATGTTGAATATTGTGCTTTATTGGTCTTATTCATTGTTTTCAAAAGCACAACTTTGGACTCAGGAATGACTCCGCCGTTCTCATAATTGATTATGGTATTCCTCGAAACGCCAATCAGTTGGGCAAGCTGTGCCTGCGTCAATTGAAGTTCTTTGCGTATTTGTTTAATTTTTTCTGCGTTCATAATCAATAAGTTAAATTAAAATGCACAATATTTTGCATATTTACTTGCAAATGTTAAATATTGTGCTTACTTTTGCTTCATGTTTGTTAACAAAGTTAAACAAAAAAATGATTGCACAAGAAAAATACTGTAAAATAATTGTCAGTTCTCCAGAGCTTCTGGCTGAACTGATCAGGAAAATAAACGGAAATATGGCGCCGGACAACATCATCCGGCATTTGCAGCGCGCGAGCAAAAGCATCCGGTCAAACGTGGCCTTGATTGAAACGCTTCGGGAGTCTGGTCTTAAAGATTCAGAAATTTTCGAGCAGGAGGACAAACAAGCAGTAATTGATGCGATTTGATCATGGAGGCAATGAACCAAAGGAAAGCGAAAGAGCTTCTTTCGCAAGTACAGACAATAATAGCGTATGCTACCTGTGTTGAAGCAGAGATCCAGTCTTTTTTGGGCGGCGTGGGAACCGCCCCTAAAAGACAAAATGCCAAAGTAGATGCAGAAGCAATACGCCAGAAAGCGAGAAAACAATTTTCAAAACCATAAGACAATGAAAAAACCTATCAAGAGAGCAACTGTGAAGTTCTTAAAACTGTTCATCTCCATCGATGAGATCCCATTCACAGACAACGGCCAGCCAAAAATTTACGGAACCATGTTCATTTTCGGCTTTCGCATCGCTAGTCAAGTCTATCCCGCAAAATTCGCGAACAGATGAGACTGAAGAAAAGGTTCAGAAAATTCAAGATGGTTCCGTTCGGGAACACCGGAATAGACTACCGAATCGATTGCGACCTGAAATTCATCAGGTTCCGGGTTAAATCAGCAATCGAGCGACTGGAAAATAAAAAACAATTTCAAAAACTATAAAAATGAGCAAAATTATTCTTAAAAAAATGACTCTGATCAACTTCAAGGGCATTAAGAACTTATCCATAGATTTCAATGAAAACACCAACATATTCGGAGCCAACGGTACTGGAAAGACTTCAGTATTCGACGCGTTCACGTGGTTGATGTTCGGTAAAGATTCCACGGATAGAAAAGATTTCGAGATCAAGACCTTGGACGCATTCAATATGGCGATTCCGAAAATAGAACACGAAGTCAGCGCCTTGGTTCTGGTAGATGGTGAGGAGGTTTCCATCAAGAGGATCCTGAAGGAAAAATGGGTAAAACAGCGCGGGGCACTGGAGTCAGAATTCACCGGAAACGAAACTCTTTACTATTGGAATGAGGTTCCACTTTCACAAAAAGAATTCCAGAACAAGGTTTCCCAGATACTTGATGAATCGATATTCAAGCTGATCACTTCACCTACGGCTTTCAACGCTTTAAAATGGCAGGACCGGAGAAATGTACTCATCCAGATTGCGGGAGAAGTTTCCGACGATGAACTGGCTGCCGGAAATTCAGACTATGAAAAGCTTGTTTCCCAGCTTAGCAATAAGTCGCTGGATGAATACAAGAAGCAGATCGCGGCAACAATCAAGAAAGCAAAGGACGACATCAAGACGATTCCTACGAGAATTGACGAGGTTGAACGTTCGAAGACGGAGCCGGTGGATGAGGAAAATTTGAATGCAGAAATTCTGGCCAAAGAAAAACTGATTGAGAGCTTGGATAACCAGCTGCAAGACAAAGCGGCGGCTTATGACGAAGTGATCAGGAAGAGAAACGCCAACCAGGAAAAGATTTTCGAGTTAAAATCCAAAATAAACGCTTTCGAGTTCAATGCGAAAGAGAAAGCAAAAAACGAGCATAGAGCCGAAAATTCCAAAGCGGTTCAGCTCCAGAATGAAATCGCAGAGGCGACGGCGGAATTGAAATCTGCCGAAGCAAAAAGAGATACGCTCGCCGATAAACGCGATACTATCAATCTTCAGATCGCAAAACTCGAAATGTTGATGGCAGACGCGAGAACACTTTGGTCGGAGGTCAATTCGAGGGAGTTAGTTTTCAGCGATCTGGAGTTCTGCTGTCCCACCTGCAAGAGAGATTTCGAGGCATCCGATGTGGAGGCGAAAAAGGCGGAGATGAAGGAAAATTTCATCGCTGACAAGCAAAATCAGCTGGCAAATATTTCCGCAAACGGAAAAGCACACGCTTCCGAAAAGGCAAATCTGGAAACTGAGTTGGAGACCCTGGAGGAAAGAATCGCTAAAGGGACGGAGTTCATAATCAACCTCGATAAAAAGATCAACGGACTTCGGGCGGATCTGCTGATTGAGAACAACCAATCAAAATCGGTGCTGAATCTTGATGAGGTTGTGGATACGATGCTCGCAACCAATATCGAATATCTGGAGCTGAAGAGAGAGGTGGCGCAACTTGAGGCACTGAAGTTCGATCTTCCGGAAAACCAAAATCAGCAACTGAAGGACGAGAAAGCTAAAATAAATGACGAAATCGCCGAATTGAGATTGCTGCTCAACGCAAACGTGCAGATCAAGAATGCTGATAAGCGTATCAACGAACTCATGGAGGAGGAATGTAAACTCGCGCAGCAGATCGCCGATATCGAAAAGGAGCAGTACACCATCGACAACTTCATCAAACTTCAAACTGAAACGATTGAAAGCAGGGTGAATGAAAAATTCTCCTTCGTAAAGTTCAAACTTTTTGAAACTCAAATCAATGGAGCTGAAGTTCCAACTTGTGAGGCTCTGATCAATGGCGTGCCGTTCAGCGATGCGAATACGGCTTCCAAAATCAACGCAGGCGTTGACATTATCAATACCCTGTGCGAGTTCTATAAAGTTTCAGCTCCTATTTTTATTGATAACCGGGAGTCTGTTGTGGATCTGATTGATTCTGAATCCCAAATTATCAACCTCATCGTTTCCGCGGGAGACAGAAAATTAAGAGTAGCGTAAAATATACACCCATGCACAAATGGTGGTGATGAAAGAAAGATCCCGGCGGGTGGAAATCCCGCTTTTTACACCTAATAATTCAAAATAACAAAATGCAAAAAATTTTAATCATCGACATAGAAACAACCGGTTTTTCCTATTCAAGCGGAAAGATTGTCGAAATTGGAATCGTAGAGTTGGACCTTGCAACTGGCGAGAAACAAATACTGTTTGATCAGGTATGCCGTGAGGAAGAAGTAACCAGTGAGGAGATTGAGAACTCATGGATCGTTCAGAATTCTACCTTGACGTCGGACCAGATCCTTAGTTCCCAGTTCCTACATGTTTTGGCACCTGAAATCCAATCAATCCTGAATAAATATGAAGCCGGAGCCACGGCCTTCAATAACACCTTTGACTTTGGATTCATGGAAAGCAGGGGTTTTGTTTTCCCTAAAAAACTTCCATGCCCGATGAAGCTATCCACCGACGTCTGCAAAATACCTGGAAAGTACGGATTCAAATGGCCAAAGGTGGAAGAGGCTCACAGACACTTTTTTGGCGACACAGGATATGTGGAGCTACACCGCGGAGCCGACGATGCCTTCCATGAAGCCGACATCGTTTATGCCCTATTCAAAATGGGTGTATTTCAATTAAATTAATTCAAAAACAATAAAAAATGAGCACAGAAAACACAGCGCTTGAAGTTGTAAAAAAGGATATTTCAGCGCAAGTATTGGCAAAAGTAGACCAGTTTACACAGACAGGTGAATTGCGACTTCCGGAAGGTTATTCGCCAGAGAATGCACTTAAATCTGCATACCTGATCCTTTCTGAACAGAAGCATTCAAACGGAAAGCCTGTTCTGGAAGTATGCACAAAAGCTTCAGTAGCAAATGCGTTACTAAAGATGGTGGTTTGGGGACTTTCACCGATGAAAAAACAGTGTGACTTTATTCCCTACGGAGACAAACTGGAATGTTCGATCGAATATACTGGAAATATTGCACTTGCAAAAAGATTTGGAGGCCTCAAGGACATCAAGTCACGGGCCATATTCGATGGTGATGATTTCATTTTCGAAGTAGATCCTGAAACAGGAAGAAACAAGCTGGTGAAGCATTCCCAAACCTTGCAGTCAATGGGCTCTAAAAAAGTAATGGGAGCTTATGCGATGTTGGAAATGGTGGATGGTTCCCGCGATATGGAAATCATGAGTATTGAGCAAATACGAGATTCTTGGAATCAGGGAGCAATGAAAGGAAACTCTCCGGCTCACAAAAATTTCCCAGATCAAATGGCAATGAAAACGGTAATCAACAGAGCTTGCAAGCCACTTATTCGAACATCTGATGATGCTGTTCTCTATACCGAATCTGACGGTGATGGTGAAAAAACAATCGATGTGGTAGCGGAGGATGTGAAGCATGAGATCAAGCAGAACGCCAACAAGGAGGAAATAGCGTTCAAAGATATTTCCGATGCGGTAGAATATGAAGAGGTTCCTGAAGTGAAATCCGAAGAAGTTGAAACTGAAAACGCAGGTCCTGGATTCTAATGAAGCTGAAAGTAATAGGTACCGGTTCCAAAGGCAATGCCTACCTGCTCGAAAACGAGCAGGAGGCACTCCTTATCGAATGTGGAGTTTCCATCATGGAGATCAAGAAGGCTGTTGATTTCAAAGTGAACAAGATTTCCGGATGCATCGTGACCCATGAGCACAACGACCATGCAAAATCCATCGAGGAGGTTTTGAAATCCGGAATTCCGGTATTTGCAACAAAGGGAACTTTCCTGGGAAAAACAATTCAGTCTGCTTACTGGAGGAGGGTTTATGAAATCAAGCAGCGAGACGAGTTCGAGGTGGGGAGATTCAAGGTGATATCGTTCCCGATCAACCACGATGTGAACGAGCCATGTGGATACCTAATCTATCATCCAGATTGTGGCATAACGCTCTTCCTCACCGATACCTACTATTCCAATTTCACATTCAAAGGCCTCAACAACATCATCGTTGAAGCCAATTACGACACCGAGATCATTGATGAAAAATTGAGGGACAAAAAGTTTCTCCGGGACAGGATCTATAAATCGCACATGAATCTGGATACCTGCATGGATTTTTTGAAGGCGAACGATCTGACGGCGGTTAATAACATTGTTCTGATCCACTTATCGGACAGCAACTCCCACGAGTTGAACTTCCGGAAGAAGGTTTCGGAGATGACTGGGAAAACGGTGAGCGTGGCTTCAAACGGTATGGAACTGAGCTTCAACAAAACGCCATTCTGATGAAAGCTGGAGAAACTCGAACACTGGTTAAGGACAACACTTTCCAGAAAAACCAGAAGCGGTACTTCTGGGGCAAGAAAGGCGAAAAAGTGAAGATCATCAGCATAAGCGGAAACGCTGTGATCTATCAGAATGAAAAAGGCAAAATGTTTCCGTGCAACATTAAAGATCTAGAGTGATGACAAAACAAATCGGAGGTCAGGAAATGAGAGATCTCGCTGATAAAATAAGAAAAGAAATTCCGGGGTTGGGTTTTGCACTGCTCGTTTTTCAATTCCATGAGCCGGGGATGTCAAACTACATCTCAAACGGGCAACGTAAAGACATGATAAAGGCCATGAAGGAAACTATTGATCGACTTGAAAAGCAGCAGGATTATCCAACACCAGAAAGAAACTAATGAAATACACCGAAAACGAATGTTCCTGCGAAAAGTGCAAAAGCATGTGCAAAACGCCAACGAACTTCTAAAACAACTTGAAAAACCAATTGAAGATGGCGCAAGTAGTTGAATCAGACAAAGTATTTAAAGTCATCAAAATGACGCGAAGTGAACTTGTGGAGTCGCTAGGAGGATATGGAATATGCGACCACTGCAACGATAGTTTACTTGAGGGATACTACGTCGCCGTTCTTAACCATTGGATTTGTGAAGCGGACTACTTCAAATGGCACGAATCAGCCGTAAATCATCCGGAAGACAAAGAATTGGAAGAGTGGAATTTTAATAACACAAAACAAACATTAAATCTATGAACAACATCGAAATCAAAAAAGCAAAAATCAAAAACGGGATTTTCCTGGCATACGAGTATTTGGAGAAAACCGACAACTACGAAAACAAGATCTCCACCTCGTCAGACGCGCCGATCCATGACGACCTTCGTGAAAGCTTCAAAGCCCTGGTTCCGCACTTCGCGCTGCTTACCGAGGAAACTACGAAGAAAACCTTCGATTCTTGCATAAAGTCCGGGAAAATACACGATTCACTTGGAAAATTTGAGGTCACAGGATTCACCATCGGCGGAAATGGAGATACGGAGGGAGTGGTGATTTCTGGCCATAAAGTGCTGGAGTCCGGCAATAAGGTGAATTTCAGCACACCCTTCCAAATGTTCGACGATTCTGAAAATTATGACTATGCAACGGAATTGCTGGAAGCGGTAGAGCAACTGAAAAACGAGGTTTACGAGTACATGGAAGGCAAACAGGCGCCGAAGATGGTAGTAGGAACATTGGATTTCGGCGAAGAAGATGAGGAGGCCTTTCAAATGGTTGACGATCTAGAAGATTTTGGAAGTGATGAGTAGGCTGAAGGATACCAAGATCAGCAAGAAGGACACCTGTCTTTCCTATGTTCTGAAGCGGACTGGAACCCATGCGAGGATCCAGTTCGCAGAAGATCTGCACGAGGAATTCGATATCATCCCGGTGAAGGACACGAAAATCGAAATAGGTGATATCGTGGCGTGGCGCAAGAAAGTGGACCACATCGTGGCCGGGACATCCATCAACATGAACGGGAGAATATTCGAGGAGCAGGTTTTCACGAAATACCACCTTGGAGTTGTGGAGGCGGGCCACCTGATTTCGGACCTCACCAGAAGTTCAAATCAGTATTACATCCCAAGCATCAGAATGCGAACTGTTTCTCTGATCTGCGATGACCACCAGAAGTTTTGTCCGTTCCCGGACTTTGTACTTCGTAAAAAGGAAAGTGATGGCTGATCAAATAACAATTCCCAAAACGAAAAAGAGATACCGCTTTATGCAGGGACTCCTTGACAAAGTCGGAATGATGACCGCGATTGACGAGGTCGGAAAGAAGCACTCCATCTTCTACCTCAACGGCGAGGCTAAGAAAACATACCGGACTCGGAAGAGCTGCAATAGACAAATCGAGAAACTATTTAACAAAAATTACAATGAACCCACCAAAGATTAATTTCAGAACCGATTACGAGGTTTTTAAAATGATGGATGGAAACCGACCAATCAATCGAAGAAAAGTGGATAAAATAAAAGAAGACGTTTCCAATGGTCTTAATCTTTTTCCATACTGTCCGGTAATCGTTTTTGAAAAAGACGAGTTACTGTTTGTGGTTGATGGACAGCACAGGTTCACAGCTTCATTTGAATTAGGATTGCCAATCTATTACGTGGTTTCGGAAGAGCTGAATCTTTACCAAATCGCTACGATGAACAGCAAACAAGATAAGTGGACTGACAATAATTTTCTGAACTGCTATATCGAGCTTGGAAATGAATCATACGTCGTACTCAAGAAACTTTGTGACAAACATAAGATTGGTATCGCAGTGACTTCCGAACTTCTGATGAACGGAAATTTCCAAAGAAAAAAGGCGATTATCGAGACTTTTCGTGAAGGATCTTTCGTGGCAAATTTTCACGATGAAGCAGATAAGTTCTTGGAGTTACTTAGTTCGCTTTTCGGTCGATACAAATTTTACAGCGATAGAAATCTGATCATGGCACTCCAAATGATTTCTGACAAAGGCAAATGTGACTTTGAATTTTTGAGAAAAAAAATAAATGAGGCACCGATGCTAATGGATAAGCAGGCTTCCGCAAAATTATACATCTATAATATTGAGAAAGTATACAATCACAAAGCATCCATTAGAAAAATAATCTATTAATCGAAAACTTAAGTCGCGTTTCAAATACCAAGGATCTATGGATGATTTTATTCGGACAAAGTACGGTGAAGAAGCGCAAGAAATTTTTAATCGATGCTTATAGATCACAAGATGGAGATCGAGATGGTCAAACTTCAGAAAAATATATAAACAATTTTCAAAACAATATTAAAATGAAAGCAAGCAACGCATTTGAGAAAGCCATTCAGGATTATATCGAACAGGCAAAATCAGCAAACCAGAAACTTCTGGAAGCACTAAAAAATGAAAAGAAAACTTTAACCGACTGCTGTAACTTCATCCTTGGAAAGGTAAAGGAAATGAAGGTAAACGCTTTGACCAATGATGAGGTTTTTGCCATCGCAGAAGCATATTATCTCGACGAAAAAGTAACCAAAACAGCTTCACATAAATGCAACGTGGTGGTGAGTACCGTGGGAAGTGCTGCACCGAAGCTAGCATCAAAAAAGAAAGCGGTTGATAAAAAAGTAGATGATGGTCAAATGTCAATTTTTGATTTGTTATGAAGCCAAAAACCAAAATACAGATCGCAGTTTCAAGAGCTTCAAAATTACTTCCAGGACTTTCAAAAGAACAGATCCAGTATGCCTGTGATGATTTCTTCATTAAAAAAGCATACTGCACCAAAAATGCCGGTTTTTGTCTGGAATGTGGTGAAGATATCGATGTTTCACAAATCGTTAGGAAACGGGTAACATGTGAAAATTGTGGTGAAAAATTACGCATAGTTCAGACCAGGAAAAGAAAGGATTTTGACGGTAATTATTATTTTGCAGTTGCGCAATTGATGCATTACGATAATTACGATTTCCAGGTGGTGAGAGTATTTCAGTTTATAAAATTCTTCCGGAAAGGTTTCAAGCATGACTTAAGAATTCATGAGGTCACCCAGAACTGGTACGAAGCTTCCGGAAAGCATGTGATTTATTCTTGTCTGATCAATGGTTTCAACGGTTCTTATTGTCTCGGAGAGATGGAGATTAGGAATTATGGAAATAGAGGCTGGTACACTAAGAATTACGATATTACACCAGATCTATATTGCTTCAAATCGCAATTCAGACCGGAATATCTGCAAAAAGGAATTTCCCATAAATTGAGGTACATGACGCTGAATGGCGCTATAAATAAGGTAGTTGAATCAAAAGCTGAAACTTTGATGAAGGCAGGTTATTACGAAATTTTGGCAAACTGGAATTATGCTTCAATCTACAATTTTTGGCCTGCTTTGAAAATATGCATGAGGAATAAATACAAAATCAAAGATCCGAGTATTTACCTGGACTTACTTAAAGCTCTCCAATACCTCAACAAAGATATTCACAACAGTCATTTCGTTTGTCCAAAAAATATGCGCGCGGCTCATGACTTCTACATCGATAAGGTGGACAAAATAAAGTATGGGAAAGAATTAGCAAACCATTTGAAAAAAGCGGACAAGGAAAATCCAAAGTTCATCAAACAGAAATCCAATTTTTTCGGCCTAGAACTGCAGAAAGGAAGAATTAAGATTTCACCGTTGCGGTCAGTTTATGAGTTTTTGAACGAAGGTGAAGTATTGAAGCACTGCGTATTCAAAGGTGAGTATTATAACCGGAAATACAGCCTTATTTTATCAGCCCGTATCAATAATAAGCCGGTGGAAACAATTGAGATTTCCTTGAGAGATTATAAAATTTCCCAGGCTTACGGATATAAAAATAAACCTAGCAAGCACCATAACCAAATCGTGTCTTTAGTTGACAATAACATGGATAAGATTAGAAAAATAGCATCATCATGACATCACAGCAATTATTGATACTACTGCGAAGGGAAATTTCTGATAGTATGTTTGAAAATTTCTGGGACAAAAAACGATCGCTTTCGATTGCTTTAGAATTAATTGAAGAATTTAAAAAACAGATCCAAAATGAAACTATCAACGACTTTCTCAACATTTATAAGACGATGGTTCCAGACCACAACGCGAGAGCGATCACCGCAGATCGACTTTCCAGAGAATATGAGAATCCTAAAAACACAATGGTGAAATGACACTTTATGAAGTATTTACAAAAGAAGAGATTTCGATGATTTTGGAATCACTGGAATACCAGGAAAAAAAATGGAAGAAAATTTCTGAAAGACCAATTCAGGGTTACGGTAAGGTGACTGAATTAGAAAAAAAGAAACAACGCGCACAACTTAGTGAGCAATATCGAGAATTGCAAAATAAATTCTGTAAAAATTTAGATTGAAATGCAGGTAGTAGAATTTAAAAACGAGTTCCACATCCGGACAGATTTCGGACGGTTCAAGGATTACCAGACTGACCGGGTAAAAGGAATCTGCAACATCGTGGAGTGGCATACCTCCATATTTTCCGGAGGATATATCCAGCAGCCGAATGTGGTGGGTTCGGTAATGCTGGAGCGTGAGCAGATCAATTTGATCAACCAGCCGTTCGAGTTCCACCGGGACAACCAGAAGGTGGTGTGGCGGAAATACGTTTCTGCGGCCCGGTTCAACTGGGAGAAGAAAGCCTGGACTATTCCTATCAACTTCATGAAGGAGGTTTACTCGGTGGGGAAATCCTGCAGAGCTTCGCATATCAAGATCGGCGACCAACTTCCGGAGCAGGTGGACACGATCCAGCCGATGCCGGAACTGGAGACCAACATCCCGCTCAAAATTGGAGAAATGCGCGAGTACCAGAAAAATGGCGTAGCACGTGGTCTGCAACTGAAAAAGTTTATCAACGGCGATATGCCTGGCCTTGGAAAAACTTTGCAGTCTATCGCCACATTGGAAGGTGCTGCACAAAACGGCGAGGAGGTTTTCCCGGCACTTGTGATTTGCCCATCTGCCTTAAAGATCAACTGGATGAGAGAGTTCGAGCAGTGGACCGGCCGAAAAGCCATAATCCTGAACGATAAGATCAAGACCTCGTGGCACGTTTACAACGACATCGGTAAGGCGGATGTTTTTATTGTGAATTACGAATCCCTACGGAAATATTTCGTGAAGAAATATCCGAAAAAGGGAGAGATGAAAAACTCCGGAGATATCGAGATGGATCCCAGAATCGAAAAATTCAAATCCGTGATCATAGACGAGATCCACAAACTGAAAAACACGGCCTCTCAACGGTCTAAAATCGCCCTCCGAGTTACACGGGGAAAAAACTACATCATTGGCCTTACCGGTACTCCGGTTGTGAACAAACCGATCGACCTGCTCGCACAATTGGCAATCATCTGCAGACTGAAACGGTTTGGAGGGATCGACGGTTTTAAGGCCAGGTATTGCGAGGGTGGTTCCGGAGCTTCCAATCTTAAGGAGCTGAATTTCCTCCTGAATAAAAACTGCTTTTTCCGCAGAGAAAAGCACGAGGTTCTGAAGGACCTTCCGGCAAAAGTTAGGCAGACCATCACCGTACCGATCACCAACCGAGAGGAGTACGATCTGGCGGAAAAAGACTTCAGGTATTTCCTGCAGAACAACGATTTTACGGACAAGGAAATCCAGAAAAAACTTCGTTCCGAAATGATCGTGAAGCTCACGATGTTGCTCCAGCTTTCGGCGAAAGGCAAGATCGATGCCGTGAAGGAGTTCGTTGACGAGGTTACCGAATCGGGTGAAAAGATCGTGGTTTTCTGCAAGCACAAAGCCGTGGTAGATGCCATCAACGACGCTTATCCGCAATCGGTCCGGGTGACCGGTTCAGAGAACGAACAGCAGAAGCAGGCAAGTGTGGACTCTTTCCAGAAGAATCCGAAGACGAACGTCATCATCGGTTCCCACAAAGCCGCCGGAGTCGGTTTGACGCTTACCGCAAGTTCTGAGGTGCTTTTCGCCGAGCTTCCGTGGCATGCCGCAGATCTGGAGCAGTGCGAGGACAGATGCCACAGGATCGGTCAGCCGAACTCGGTTCGCTCGACCGCCCTTTTGGGGGAGAATACCCTGGACCAGTGGCTGTATGACCTCATCATGGAGAAAAAGCAGATTGCCGACGCGGTTACCGGTGCCGACGATATCGTTCCGGTGAACGTGGTGGACAGTATTATTAATGTTTTTAAAAAGTAGAATCATGTCGGAAAAATATGTAATTGTAGCAACAAATAGAAATTCAAAAAAAAGGGAAGTGATTTTTGGGCCAACAGAAGATTATAACATTATTCACTGGAGCCCCACTTCTCGAAATAAGAAAACACATAAATATTTTAAATCCGCTAAACACCCATATAAAGCTAAAAGATGAAAGCACTATCCATAAAACAGCCTTTTGCGTCGCTGATCTGCACGCCCCGGAAAGATAACCCGAAATTAGGCATCAAAGACATCGAAAACCGGACTTGGAAAACTATCTTTCTGGGAGCCGGACGTACAAACTCAAAAACTTCTAAAACATAGATAAATGGAAAACAATACCACAACAAAACCGACCCTTGAAAGCGAACTTTTGGAAATGCTTAAGCGATACGTAGAAGTCTTCGAGGTGCAGGACCGCGAGCAAATGGATCTAAAGGCGGAAGCCACCGATCTCATCGAAAAAATAGAGGACATGGACGAATGCATCGGATGCGGCCACAGATTCGACCGTGAAGAAATGACCACCGATGGTATAGAAAACTACTGCCTGGAATGCTGGGCGCACTTTGAACCGATATTGGAAGCGGATTATCAGGACGCAGTCCGTGATGGCAGTATCAATCCACTGGAAGAGGACGGTTATTCTTTCGAAACCGGAGTTTAAAATTAAAAAACACTTATGTCAAATCAACTAGGCTTTACTTTTTATCCCAAAGATTGGTGGACGAGCGATTCGTTCTTTCTGTTGCAACCGTTTGAGAGATATATCTATCTGGAATGCCTCTTCATGATGTATTCCAACGATGGGTGGATATCTTCCAATAAGTTGATCGTGGAGCGTCGTCTTGGTACCACAATCAAGGATGAGGTATGGGAAAAAATTACCGATTTAATGGTCAAAGAAGGTGACCATATTACCCACAAAAGCGTGAACAAAAGATTACGGAAAACTTTGGCAAACCGGGAAAACGGATTAAAGGGTGGAAGACCAAAAAAAGAATCAAATTCTACGGAAATTTCTGATGGTGAAAAACCCAAAAAACCAAAAAACGAAACCCAAAAAAACCCACCTTTAGAAAGAGAAGATGAAAGAGAAAGAGAAGTTAAAGAGAATAGAAGAGAAGTAGAAAAAGAAAGCGGAAATTTTTCATCATCTACAACTCAGAAAATTTTAATTTCAAAACAGATTTCTATCGACCAATGGTCCATGATGTTCAAAGTACCAAAAGAACGAATTCATGAATGCATTAAAGATTTCGTGGAGTTCAAATTTCGGCACAACGAGAACACCTGGAGAAATGAAACAGATCTCACGAAAAATTTCGAATTCTGGCTCCGTTCGAACGCGGCACCAAAAACAGTAAAATCACAAACCCAAAACCAAACGCAAAATGGAATCAATTGGAAAAAAGCACAGCGACGATAATTTAACCCCGCCGATAAAATCGCACATCGTCGAACTACTTTGCAAGGCAAATCCAGAACACCCAATAGCCAAAAGGTACCAAGAACAGGAAAAAAGGTACCAAGAAAATCTGGCTAAATACCAGAAGTCAATTCCGCAGAAAGAGCCCGTGGTTCTGCCGGAACTTCGACCCATCGACTTCGAAAGTTTCTATGGCAGATTTCTGGAAGCGTTCAATTTTTTCAACGGAAAGGATTTCGATGAATCCGCAAACAATAGTGAAGGAAGAATGTTGGCAAGAACAATCGCAGCCTATCTTCTAAAGAAAAAAGGATTTTTCAAATATCCAATATTAAATCAAAAATCAAAGCCAAACATTGATAAAGGTCTGATGATCATTGGAGATTACGGGACTGGGAAAACATCTATCATCAAAACTTTCCACCAGATGATCCGGTTAGCGAACAGTAAACCGTTGGGAGTTTACGATGTCGATGTAACGAACCAATTTCTCAAAAGGTACAAACTTGGATTCGGCTACCATACAACGAACGAGGTTGTGAAAGCTTTCGAGTCAATTTCGAATCCGGAGGAGAAGGAAATTTTCTGGAAGAGGATGAGCACAGGAATGAAGTATTTTGATGACGTAATGACGGAAAATACTGCATCAAATTACGGTAAAATTGAGGTTTTCAAGGATATTTTCGAGATGAGGTACGTCACAGGAGCTAAAACCATCATCAGCATGAACTACTCGGGTTCATCTGTTGATGACACACTGGATGCTATCGGAACCAAGTATGGACAAAGGGTTTACGACAGGATGTTCGAGATGTTCAACATCATCGAGCTCAAAGGTAAATCGTTGAGAAAGTAGTGGTTAAGTCGAATTGTGGCGTATAATAGAAAATTAAATAAATGACTAACGATAATATTCACCTCAATTCAACGAGGGAAAGAGAAAAAGCGATGAACGCATTGGCTGTTGCAAAGTCAATCGACAGGAAAGTGGTATTTATTCCACGAGGAATCTCCGGGGAGCACCTGGAAAAGCGGGAGCAAAAAAACAGCCAGCGTACACCGAAGGGGATAGACCGTGACGATGTGCTGAAACTTCACAATTCTGGAATGTCATCCATGGAGATCGCCAAAGAATTGAATGTGAGCAGACAGGCAGTCCATTATCATCTAAGAAACAAAGATCTAGAAAAATGAAAATATCACTAAAAATACTGGGCAGGCCCCAACCGAAACAATCAGCCAGGTTCGCAATTCGAAAAGGAAAGAGTGGAAACCATTTCCTCCACAAATTCCAGAAAAAGGAGGTGGTAGATAACGAGCGGAATTTCGCTTTCGATGCCAAGTCGCAGCTTCCTGAAGGCTTCAAGCCATTTACCGGGCCGATAAAGGTGAAGGCGCTTTTTGTCTTCCCGCCTTTGAAAGGCTTCACAAAAGCAAAGCTGAACATCCTCGCTTCCGGAGGCATCATCTACAAAGACACAAAACCGGACCTGCAGGACAACCTTTTCAAGGGTGTAGCCGATTCGCTTGAGGGAATCGTCTTCAATAACGACTCGCAGATCTGCGAGGTAGCAAGCCGCAAGATCTATGGAACTGTGCCAAGAGTTGAACTGATATTCGAGGAATTATGAGAATGCAAAGATTGTTACAAGGTGTTTTTTTGTGGCAAAAAGTGGTAATGTTTTACATTACAAAAATTCATAACTTTGCCTTATGCAAGTACAGGAAATAAAAAGCAGGATTCTAAAGCTCGACCAAATCAGATGGAGGGAACTCGACTTCATCCAAGACGATAATTTCAAGGAATGGATTGACGGAGGAAATGAGAAGCTCATCAACTCGCTGATTAAATACCAATTTGCAGATCCATTCAAAGTCTGGGAAAACAAAGGGACGATCTACTGTCTGGACGGAAAGCACCGCTATCTCGATTTGGCACACTTGGAAACTTTGGGAGTGGAAATCCCCGATACGCTTCCTGCAACTTTCATCGACTGCGAAAGCAAGGAAGAAGCGGCGGAACTGGTTCTGGTCTATTCTTCAGCTTACGCGAAAATCACACAGCAGGGATTATTCGACTTCGTCCAGAAGTTTAATCTTGACGTCCCAACCTTACGGGACCAGATTTCGATTCCGGATTTCTCGATGGAAAGATTTGAGCAGAAGTTCAACCTTTTCGATGTCGAGTCTGCGGAGGAAGATGAGGTTTATGTTTTGGATAAGGATGTAATAGTTTCTGAAGGCGATATCTTCCAGCTGAATAACCACCGAATCCTTTGCGGATCGTTCAAGGATTCAGAAAGAGTTGCGGAGCTGATGCAGGGTGAAAAAGCCAGGATCGTGAATTGCGACCCGCCTTACAATCTTCCGGCAAATTTCTTTTCCAACAATTCCACCAAGCGCCACAAAGATTTTGCGGAAGGAGCCGGAGAGATGTCAGATCAGGAGTTCATGGAATTTCTGGCCAGCATCATGCAGGTTTCGGTAGACAATACCGTTCCTGGAGCAATCCACTACATCTTCATGGACTTCCGCCATTCGTGGCATATGACCGAAGCGGCTCGGAGAATCTATGGAAATCCACAACCAAAACAAGTTTGCGTCTGGGCAAAGGACCTCATCGCCAACGGTTCGTTCTACCGGGCGCAGCAGGAACTTTGCTTTATCTTCTCGGACGAAAAATCGAAAGCTCTTTGGAATAAAGACCTCATCGATGAGGGCGGAGAATTCTACAAAGACAACAACGAGTGGTGCTATATCTTCAAGAATGGAGACGGAGCCAAACATTTGAGCCACCTGGAACTTAAGGACCGAATCAGATCAAACGTGTGGAAATATCCGAGCTCAATCTCCAGATCAAACCCGGACCGATTTGAACTGAAAAACCATCCCACACCAAAACCTGTGGTGATGATTGCCGACTCGATTCTGGATACTACAAATCAGGGAGACATCGTCATCGACTGGTTCCTAGGATCGGGGACTACTCTTATTGCGTCAGAACATACGGGAAGGAAAGGAGGGTTCACAGAGGTTGAGCCGGTCTATGTTCAGGGCGACATCATCCGATATATCAACTATTGCGAGAAACGGGGAATAAATGTTAATTTTGAACACTTGAACGGTGATTTAACTTTAAACGACTTCCTCAATGAGCGCGACAAACTATCAAAACCTGATTCAAATGAGAGATAATATTGTGGAGTATCTCGAAAATGAGAAAAGTATTAACGAGGACGCTCTTCGTGCCTACGAGGATCCCATTAAGGAAAGTTCCGAAGAAATTCGCATCATGCGCGAACGTGAAGCAATAAAGCTCAGGGACCGTATTTATGAACTCAAAAGGCATATTGAGGTAATAAAACGAATGTATCCAGATGGCTAAACAGAGAGCATCATCGGTCGAGAAAGAAAAGAGGATCTTCACCATCCAGGGTTGGATAATCGACGGAGTTCAGGATTACCTCATCAAGAAGCAGGTTCTTAACTGGGGCATATCCGGAAGGCAGTCTGAACGCTATATCGCGGAAGCTTACAACCGTTGGAAAAAAGACAAGACCATAGAGCTTGTTAACCGCCGCGATGCGAGGATCGCGGAGCTCCAGCAGGATATCAGAGGAATGAGCGAGGATTTCAAAAGGACTCCGCAAGGTTTGCGCGTGATGCTCGCCTACAAAAAGGAGATTTCAAAGCTGGAAGACCTCTATCCGGCACGACACGTGAAGATTTCTGGAGACGCCGAGAACCCCGTCCATGTTAGAGGAAATGTGCTTTCCGATTCGATGGAGGAAAAATTTAGAGAATATTTGAAGAAGGAGTATAAGTTCAAGTGATTTTTTTTACTACATTTGTAATGTATTACATTCGTTTTTGATTTAAAGCACGTAGCCGGCAGACCATCCTCGTGTTTATTATTTTAATGTGTTTTAAATGTATGGATCTGCCAGAATTGCGTTCAAAAGCGTGCTTTTACAATATATCGCGGGGTGGAGCAGAAGGTAGCTCGCCGGGCTCATAACCCAGAGGTCGCAGGTTCGAGTCCTGTTCCCGCAACGCAGAGGAATTTCATAACCGCTTGAAGATTCCGCGGCAGGTGGAAACCCTGCAACTGGAAAAGTGGCGAAATTGGTGACCGTCAGGGATGGTATTTATACCTGAAAGCTTTTGAGTGATAATCAAGCGATGAATCCTAAAACATTCCTCTAGATTGATTCTAGTAAACCACTCTCAGGTTCGAATCCTGACTTTTCCACAAACATTTTTAAAGAAAGGGGGTTATTGAGGAAAACGGAGTAATTAACCGGATTGGTGCACCAATTAAAATCGATAATCCCCGCAGTTTGCCCAGTTGCCAGAGTGGTCAAATGGGACCGGTTGCAACCCGGTACGGTCGGGAGTTCGAATCTCTCACTGGGCTCGAATTCTCATTTTTGAATTTTCATGGTTATTTTTTTAAGTTCCGGCATAAGCCCAAAAACTTGTGCCGGTTTTTTCTAAGCAAGTTGAGCACTGCAACTAAAATAAAGAAGTCAAAGGTCGATATCCTTCGGGAAATCGCCCTTTCTTCATTTGAGAACTTCATCTACTACATCCAGAAAGATTACGACGGTTACAATCCGAACCTTTACCCTTACCAGGTCCGAATTGTAAACAAACTTGAGGAGGTCATTGCAGGAAAAATTACCCGGCTGAACATCAATCTTCCGCCACGTTACCGCAAAACGCAGATCGCTATAAAATACTTCATCGCCTATTGTCTGGCCCATAACGCAAAGGCGAAATTCATCCACATCTCCTACTCTCAAAAACTGGCGCTCGACAATTCAGAAGCCGTGAAGGACATCATACTTTCCGATGCCTACCAATTGCTTTTCCCGCACGTGCAGATCAAGAAGGATTCAAAGGCGAAGGAAAAATGGTATACCACAGAGGGAGGAGGTGTTTACGCAACTTCCGCAGGTGGACAGGTGACGGGATTCGGTGCAGGGGCTTCGCCAGAAGAGTACGAAGACGATGAGCAAGAAGCAAAACAAGCCGGAGACCTCATCGTTGAATTTTGGGACGGATGGAATCCATCGGAAAAATTTGGAGGTGCGATTCTGATTGACGACGCGAATAAGCCGGAAGATGCAGACAGCCCTACCGCGATGAACAAGGTGAACAATCGTTACGATTCGACCATCAAGAACCGTGTGAATTCCAGAAATACTCCGATCATCAACATCCAGCAGCGAATCGCGACGAACGATTTGTCGGCACACCTGCAAAAACAGGGATTTGAGGACCTGATACTTCAGGCAATTGACGAAGATGGCAATGCATTGTGCGAGGCAATACATACCATTGCCGAATTGCGGAAGCTGGAGAATGAAAACGATATCATTTTTGCCTCACAATACCAGCAAAAGCCAAAAAGAGCTGAGGGATTGATGTATCAGCCATTTGTCAAGAACGAATCGTTAACAGTCAATGATTTATTAATTGGGGCTGATTTGCTTTTTACATCTACGGATGCAAACCAGACCACCGGAAACGACTACTTCTCAGTATGGTTCTGGGCAATATACCAAGGGAAGCCATTTATTTATGACGCAATTCTGGAGCGGGTCGCAACCTTACACATGAAGGATATTTTCATCGAAATGCACGAACGGAATAAGTCTCAAATAGCCGTTATCGAGCAGAATAATCAGCAGACGTTTATTGGCGAGGTAGAGAAAAAATTGAAGGCAGCAGTCGTTCCGGTGACCGCCAAATCGAATAAGCTATCCAGGATCATCGCAAAATCACACCTCATGGCGAAAGTCGGTTTCGTATGGAACGACAACCCGAAATACCATAAAGCCATCGAGCATCTGGAAACATTCAACCGAGACGGAACGCATGAAGACAAATGTGACGACCCTGAGGATTCTTTGACACTGGGTCTGGACTATCTATGGATTAATTACAGGCATATTTTCTTATGAGGATTGAAGCGCTATCAAATATCTGTATCGATGAAAATTTTGTATTGATATGTCCCAGATCTTTCGGGTTGCAGATCTGCAATTTAATCGTTGAATTTGACGATTATTTCAATGATTTCGACAAAGACCACTGCGAATGCATAAAGTCGTCCGTGGAAAAGAGGGAAAAAAAACTTCTGGTGACACTGATCACCGAAAAAAATGACATAGACGAGTTCATCGTTTTCCGAGTATTCGGAAATGGTAAACCGGTAACCGCAAAACTTAGATTTAAAAGATGAATTTAGACATACTTTGTAAACGCTGTGACACGAAGATCGGTAACGACAACGGCGAGTTCCTTATTCCGGTTAAGACGCGGACCCGGTTTAATTATTTGAACCACACTCTGAATGTTCAATGCCACCAGTGTTACTACGTCAACATATTTCAGTTTAATCCGGAGGAGAGGAAGTTTCTCGTCGTTGATGACTGCGATAAAATTAATAACCGTTACCAACTTGATAACCAAAATAATAAGAAGAAATGAAAGAAGCCGCTAAACTGGAAGTAGATCAAATCCCTTTCAGATTCCTAAATATGGAAGATAACCCTAGAAAATAAATATGACCGAAAACATTCACCTTCATCACGCAGACAATCTCGAAATCATGGCAACGCTGCCAGACGAAAGCATTGATATTATCTGCATTGACCCGCCGTATTTGTATCTGAAAAACCAGAAGCTCGAAAGGGTTTTTGATGAACCGAAATTCTTTAGCGAGTGCAAAAGACTTTTAACCAAAAAAGGCTTCGTGATTATGTTTGGAAGGGGCGAAAGTTTCTACCGGTGGAATACGATACTTGCGGATTTGGGCTTTATTTTTAAAGAGGAGATCATTTGGAATAAAAGCCACTGCACAAGTCCGTTAATGCGATTGTCAAGAGTTCACGAAACAATTTCAATTTTCACAAAAGGCAAAGGAACTATTAATAAAGTGAAAGTGCCTTACTTAGAAATGAAAGGAAATGATATAGATAGTATTATTGGCGACATAAAAAGGATGCGTTCTATTTTTAAAAATCAAAAATCATTAAAAGCAGTTGAAGATTTTTTAGAAAATAATACTCGCGATAAATCTGATAGTTGGAATAAAAATTTACTTTCAATTTCTTCAGATATTACAAAAGAAGATAGATGCGTTTCTGTCGCAAGAAGTTTTAAAGAAGTTTTAAATGAAAAAAGTATCATTAGAACAGATAGAACTGATTGCGAAACTTTTACAAAATTTGAAGTAAATGCAGATAAAAGAAAAACAGGTGATAGATGTGTAAATGTAATGCAATCTGTAGAGTTTGGTTTAAATGAAAAAACAATCATTAAACAAGTAAGAGACCACTACACAGCTATTCATCCGACGCAAAAACCAGTGCGCTTACTTGAACGTCTTTTAAATTTAACCATTCCAAAAGACAAAAAAGAAATAACGGTCGCCGATTTCTTTGCGGGCTCCATGAGCACAATGGAAGCGGTTCTTAACCTTCAGGAGCAACATCCGGATATTGTCTTTAACGGAATCGCGACAGAAATAGATGAAGAATATTTTGAAGCAGGAAAAGAACGGATTTTAGTAAAAAAATAATGGCATCCAACAGAATATTCGAAAACCAAACCGGGACCTACAAAGGAAACGCCGAAATCCATTATGTGAATTCAGCAGGTATGGCCATTGAAGTGCTGGATCCTACCAACCTCTATATGATTGCCGGGCGTGGGATGGGTAAAACTACCCAAATTCAAGCCCGAAGATCAATCCGGATTATGCGCGCTATGCCCGGAGCTTATTTCGCATTTGTGGGAGATTATTACTCGAATTTACTTTCCAATACCGTTCCATCAATGCTCAAAGGTTGGAACGATATCGGCATTAAAGAAGGGGTGCATTATGTGACCAACGAAAGACCGCTATCGCCAACATTTATGACCACGAAGAAATCTGAAATTTTAGAAACAAAATAAACTTTTGAAAATGGAAACAGCTACAAACCTCTACCTGTTCTCGATCGTTCTCTCTTTGCTAATCATGGTACTGATTATCTACCATGAGGACGAATTTACCGTTAAGGATTTGCTCTCAATGATATTAGTGATGGCTATTCCAATTCTTAACGTAATCATCTATGCGTTGGCAATCGCAATGATCGACCGTGAAATTAACGGGCCTATTTCAAAGACGATAAAGTTTTTGAATAAATTTCTGAATATCAATTTAAAAAAGTAATGTAAAACATTACCGGTATGCAAATTTTAGTATATTTGTAAAAGTTTTCCGGCATAAGCCAAAACGTTCAGATAGGCAACTGGTTACGCAGAGTTTTTTCACTTAACTTCAACGATAACTCGGAAATCAACTCCGACACGAAGATGTTTCTCCAATACATCTTCGGAGAGTCATGGGGAGAATACAAAACGAATAAGTTCTACAGCCTATCGCTCAAAAATTACTACCTCAACAGATCCATAATCCTCGTATCTGACTGCTTCAACAATGCCAACATTCTAGAATTTGACGCCAAGACTGGAGATCCGGTTGCGGATGGGCCGCTCAAAACATTCCTCAAAAGCCCGAACAATAACCAGACCTCGAAGGAGCTATTTCAGGAGTTCGTACGAAATCTTTTGAGCGGCGGCTACTGCTATCTGTATCCATACCACCAAAATGCAGCTTATGTGAACTTTATCGAAAAGGGATCACAGCTTTTGGTACTAAATAACGACCACATCGACCACCAAGGGCAGCAGCCAAAATTCCTACAGGAGGAATATTCTTTCATGTATGAACCAATAGGACCTGCAAAAATAAACTTTTCCCAGATCATTCCTTTCTTCGATATTTCCCAGGATCCCAAAAACAAGTTTCGAGGCATCTCAAGAATGCAGGCGCTTGAAGATGAGTTAAGCCAAATCTACATTGCAAATAAGGCAATTTCAAACCAGATCAAGATGTCGGGCAATATCATCGTTTCTCCGGAGGCGACAAAGGAAAGCGAGCTATCTCAAGGGCTTGACAAGCCTATCATCGTAGGCGCGCAGAAAACGCAAAAAGATCAGATCGAGGAAAATATCAATTCCAGCGGCCTGCTTCGTGGAAAATCATTCACCATATCATCCACGGCATTAAAAGCGATCAATCTTGCGGAGAGCCTTAAAGATTACGACTTCAACGCAAAATTCAAACAGGAAGCAGGAAGGGTAATCATGAATCTCTATGGAATTCCGCGAAAACTGCAGAACATTATTACCACTGCAGAAATGAAATCCGACAAGGAGGGTGAAGATGTGGACATGTATGAGAAAATCGTGATCCCTATGGCAGACAATTTCAGCGAGTCCATCAACTCCGTATATTCTGAATTGACGGGAACTAAGATCAAGCTGGACTATTCACATCTATCCGTGTTCAAGTCAAAATTAGAGGATACAGATAAAAAGGACTCGGAGAAAAAAAATAATATCATCAACAACGTGGTCACTCTAAAGAATGAAAACCTCATTACGGTAGAAGAAGCCATAAAAATACTGCAAGATGAAAAAATTATCGGTTAGCGATATCGAGACGCTCGAAAAAGAAAACAAGCTTCCTAAAATCAACAAGGACGCTCTGAAAAAATCTGTAAAACAAAAATTGGCACAAGCCGGAGAGACAGTTAGAAAATGATCAGAATACCATTCCTAAACAAAGAATTCCAATCCAAAACGGAGGTAGTGACGTATCTCAAGCAGAACAAGCAGCAGCTGGTAAACCTGAAGAAGGCGAAGGAGCACCACACAGATGCGGCGAAGTTCCAATACACATTTTTGGCGGAAGGAAAACCGGTTGATGTTTCAAAGGCCAATGCCGGAACGAATCCAGTTCCGGACAATGTGGATACCATCCAAGTTAAGGTGGTGATGAATTCAACCAACTGGCTAGATTCCCATCTGGACGTGCATATCCCGGGAATCTGGAAAAAAACATTGGAGCAGAACGCCAACAAAGGATTCTACCTCCTTCAGGAGCATAATGCCAGCTTCGATAAAGTAATCTCGCATCAGTCAGACGTACAAGTTTACACTGAATTCAAGAACTGGACAGAGTTGGGCGTAAACGCATCGGGACAGAGCGAGTGCCTGATCTTCGAGGCGACCATCAAGAAATCGGTAAATCCATTCATGTTCGAGCAGTACAAAAACCAGTACGTCAAGAACCATTCTGTTGGAATGATGTACGTCCATATCGGACTTGCAATCTATGATGAGAATGACGAAAAAGAAATGGAGTACTGGAATAAGTACAGGCCTCAAGTCATCAATGGGGAAAGAGCCGACGAACTCGGTTTTTTCTGGGTGGTCACCGAGGCAAAACTAAGGGAGGGATCGGCTGTGCTTTTCGGATCAAACGAAATCACACCTACCCTCGAAACTACAGAGACCAAAGAGGAACAACCCAGCAATCATGAGAAACCGTCGGACGACATTTCGAGTGATCCGCCTCAAGAAAAGAAGCGTTCCCAAAATTTATTACTAATCTAAAATTTTTTAACAATGGACGAAAAATTCATTAAAAAGACAGCTGAAGAGTTTGAGGCGATGAGTTCTGAAGAGCAGACTAAATACCTCGCGGCTAAGGAAGCGCACGATGCCAAAGTCATCAAGGAGACAGCGGAGAAAGCTGGAAAAGAAGCGGCAGAAAAAGCCTTGAAGGAACTTCCGGAAAGCATCAGCAAGGAAACATTTGACGCTTACCAGAAAAAAACTGACAAGATGATCGAAAATCTGGGCAAGGCTTCAGGAAATAAGGAAGAAGCACCAATGACCTCGATTGCGAAGCAATTCGAGGAGCAGTACAAGGAAAGAACAAAGGATTTGGACAAAAACGAGCTTGTTCAAGGAAACATCACGATGAAGGCTTGGACTTCAACCGACACGATGGTTGCTACCGAAGTTTCGAGCGCTACTTATCCGGCTGCTGGAGCTCATTCAGTTGTGAGCGGAGTTCTCGGTTTCTTCACAAGATTAATCCCTGGATTTTACAGAAAACCGAAGCCAGTTTCCAAAATCTATGACTATGTGACCGTTGTTCCGACTGAAGGAGAAACTTCGGTGACGGTTCTTTCAGAGAAAATCATCGGTGAGGCGGAATTGGTTGACGAATGCGAATTGAAGCCAATCGTAAAAGCAGAATATAAAGCGACAACTGTAGAGATGCAGTTTGTGGCTGTTTTCTGGAAAATTTCGAGAATGCTTATCAGAGTGTTCAAGCGAATGGGAGTTGATCTTCAGAACAGATTCAACGAATTGATTTTGGAAAAAATTCCAACTGCGATCGCGGATGCGGTAAAAGATGCCGCTGTTCCGTTTACTGCGGTTCCTGAATTGGCCATCCATAGCGCTCCGAACAATTTCGACGCTATTGTGGCTGTTATCGCCTATCTGGAAAAGCTTGGATACACACCTAATGCGGCATTGCTGAGTCCTTATGCCTATGCGAATATGATCACATTAAAAGCGGCAGGTGACGGACATTACATGCTTTCCAACGGAGGTTCCATCAAGCTTGTCGGTTCAAGTATAGACTACGGCGGAACCATGATCGAGTTGGTGAAAGATGCAACTTTAGGAAATGATGACCTAATCATCGGCGACTTGTCGGTAGTTCAGGCGTTCATCGACGGCTCTATCGAGTACCACCAAGGTTACAACGATAACGATGACTTGAGAAGAAACTTAGTCGGCAACGTTCTCGAACAGTTGATGGCTGTAGTGATTCCGGATGGAGCTGAGACGGGAATCGTTTCCGATACTTTCGCCAACATCAAAAACTTGATTACTGCGGAGTAATCATTAAGTGTAACTAATTTTTAAATCAAATAAAATGGCTGAAGAAACCAAAGCTGCTGAAAAAGCACCAGAAACCAAAGCTGCTGAAAAAGCACCAGAAACCAAAGCTGCTGAAAAAGACACGGCGAAAGTTTCAACGAAAGAACTCTATGACCAAAAAATGGAGGACGTGAAGTCCGGAAAGAAAGTGGTCATAGACCTTACCGAAAAAGTAAAGGTGAAATTCGTGAAGGACACCCCTTACATCAAAGCTGGAGATAAGGTTTATACCATCTCAAGATCGGCGTTTGAAACCTACAACCTCAAAGAGACGGTAGTAAAAAAAGTTAATTAGAAATGTATTTTGTTGACCCATCATTCTTCACAGGAGACATCCATATTCCGAATATGGATGAAAACTGCTTGAAAGACTTTACGATTTTCAAACTCATTGCAAAATGGGAGCGGGAATGCCTGGAACTTGTTCTTGGAAAATGTCTTGCTGACGAACTCCTAAGCCAGTTCGAGATCACCGGTGAAGATGGTTCGAAAAAATACACTCTGAAAACTGATTCAGATCCCAAATGGAAACTGCTTATCGATGGTAGAAAGTACAGCGAGGACGATGAGTCTGTGAGTAACTTCTCAGACTCTCCTTCTTGCGGTTGCGGATGTAGCGAATGCGACCACCATTTCTGGGAGGGACTGGTTTATGGGACTGAAACTTTGCTAAAAGGGGAGTTTGTGGAGTTCAAAGAATCTTTGATTGCCTACTACATCTACTACATGTGGAGTTTCAACAACCTAAGCCAGACAACCGGGACCGGCGAGCAAGTTCCTGAAGACAAAAACAGTTCCTATACCTCCAACAAGCTTAAGAGGACTTCTGCATTTAACTATTTCTGGCAGAAGGTGAGATTTTGCGAACACGGAGGAAAGGTAGGGCTGCACCAATTTCTGAAGGAGCACTCTGGACTTTTTCCAAATTTCGAGGAAATCTGCTTTAACAACATCAACATTTATGACCTTTAATATTTTTCCACTCGAACGGGTAATCGGTGCCGCAATTAAAGGGATGGACTTCTCGGAAGCCAGCCCGACAAAGGCTGTTTCATACTCGTGGGGAGACCAGAAGGAGTTGGTGCAGTGGCAGATCATGAAGAACAAGGAGACGTCAGGTTTGCGGGCTTTCCAGCAGAAAGTCAACCCGAAATATCCTCTGATATGGATGGTTGACAAATGGGTGGGAAATGCGGTGAGCCAGCGTGAGCACCTTTTCACGAACTTAAAGTTCGTCGTTTGTTGCGACACCAAGGCGGAATGGCTGAATACCACGCGGGAAAAGGAGACGATGCCGATTCTTACAAGTATATGCGAGGTTTTCCTCGAAAATATTTCCAGAAATAAGAATCTCTCAATCAAGCGTGAAAACGGATATCCTGCCTACTCGTACCAAAAGATCCCGAACTATAGTTCCGGGGGAAATGAGAACGAGTCCACCGACATTTGGGACGCCATTTTACTGAAATTTGATTTAATAACTAATAATAACTGCCTAAAGACAATTGAATTATGTCAATAAAAACAACGAGAGACTGTGCATCTTCCATTCTTGGAACTGGAACTAACGGATGTAGAATTCTCAAAAGATATATAGAACGAAGATTCCTGATTCAGAAGGGATACAAGTTTGACAAGTTGAATGATACTTTGGATGATGCGACAATCAACAAGCTGATCCAAAAAGGAATATTGGTACCGCTACCGATCAATATTGCAGCAGAACCAAACCACCAGGAACCCACCTATGAGCAGGTTGGAAAAATGGACATGTATGTTTCCGGAGTAGTGTACTCCTGGATTTTGAAATATCCAGCCGATGCTTGCCTGACCAGAGCGCTTGATACTCTGGCTTCAAAAAACTGGGATTTACTGGAAGTAGATGAGGACGGATACCTGAACCTCGCTGAAACTACCGACGGATACTTGAAAGGATTCGATATCAATCTTTCCAGATATGCAGGAATGGTTGACAATGATGGTTCCGTTTCCGCAAAATCGTCATTCAGAATCCAGCTTTCGAAGCTCGGATCCAAGGAGTATGACTCCAGATGGACCACCGTGGCTTCAGATGAAGTTGACTGGCTCACTTTGAATGCCGTTGATGAGGTATTGCTGACACAGCTTACCAGCACCAAGTTGAACATTACATTTGCCTGCGATCAAACTTCTGGAATTGCTGGTTTGGCCAGTGCAAATTTCCGCGCATTGGGTTCCGATGGAAATCCAGTGACGGGAGCCACGTTCACGGATGATGGCGACGGATCTTATACTGTAGGCGGACTGACTGCGGGACAGGACTACACAATCTATCTTTATGATGGTACGGTTAATGGATTTGTTGTCGCGGTAGGAAGTTTCTTCTACAAATCGAACAAGCTGAAATTTACTGCTTAGTAAGTTTTTTCATTATCGGGGCTTGCTAAATGTAAGCCCCTTTTTTCTATAATTTAGATGGATGTTTTAGACTGGATTAAAAAAGCGAATAAGTTTGATTCCAACAAATTTTTGGATGGATTTGGTGTTGAAATTATACAAGATGAAAACGTAATCGATATACAAAGGCAGCAGTGGGGAGATGACGGAAAGGATTCGAAAGGATCCGTTATCGGTTTTTATAAAAAGAAGACCGAGGAACTCTCAGGAGGCAGGAAGATTGCCGGAACACCATGGACGCTTAATAATACCGGGGACTTCTGGTCGCGTACTTTTCTAACCGCTGCAATAAATGGAAAAGATCTTCTATTCCAATTTAATTCGACTGGAATCAATAAGGATAAACTATTTGAAACGATCCAGTTCCATGGGGAGATTACAGATCCGGATACTATTTTTGGACTTTACGATTTTTACCAGAAGCGGTTCATCAAGCTTATAGAACCAAAATTTGTCGAACAACTAAATAATTATTACGATGTGTAAATGCGAACAAAACTCACAATTCAAGTACAAGCTTCGTGAGGCTTACTCAAAGAACCAGGTACTTTGGCAGGATAAACAGAAGGAGATAGTTACAGGGACTAAGGAACAAGCAGAATTAAGACTAAAAAATGGAACAATTGAATGCTATTTTGTGCCGTCACTGTCGGGTGGCGCTGTGTCGTTTGAAACTGTTCTCCAATCGGAAACGGTCAAAAGTTTTACTGAGGAGAAACCAGAGGCGATGATGGAATTTCCTGCGGCGAAAAAACGGAAAACGAAACAGATTTAAATATTTGAAAAGCAGTTTTTTGACTGCTTTTTTTTGTATTTTTGAAATATGAAAAAACTACTTTTACTTTTAATACCGCTCCTGCTCAATTTCGGTTGCTCAAGGGAAGATTCACCAGAACCACCAGCAGTGAACAAGTTTGCAGGCAAATGGTCCGGAAATTTATTTAGCGACAAGTTCTGCTCGGCAAACGGCGGGACCTGGGTACTTGAAATCGATGGAAATGGGAAGCTGAAAAATAGCGTGTTCAACATTTCAAACGGTACACCGGTTAATATCAGCGGGCAGATTACAATCGGTCAGCCTTCAAATTATGCCACCATCACGGGAAAATACCTTAAAGGTGGCGCTGAATATGATATCACCGCAACAATATGGGATGACGGCCAATTATCTGGAAGGTGGGATAACGGAAAACCAGAACAAGACTGTTGGAGGGGAAGCAAGCAATAAACCTGTACAAGAACTGCAGGGAATTACCGATCCACAACTTTTTCGAGATAAACAGGACCGGTGATCTTTCGTTTTTGGTAAAATCTGGTGAAGCCCCCGACCAAGTAATTCTCCAGGAGAAATTGTTGGAAATCATAGATGAGTACAATTCACTTTTCACCGTCAAAAAAAAGTCGGCCTTGTCCAATCAGATCATGTTCATCATAAAGTCCATACAGATGATGAACCTTCAAATTTTACAGATCATTATATCTACTTCCGGCATCACCGATGAAGTGAAATCAACCGCAAGGAAGCTCAGGATTATACCTGAAAGCATTAATTCATATATCACAGGCCTTCACAACGAGTTGAAAAAGCTTGAGAAAACTCTGGAAGCAAATGAAAATGAAGAAAATAGCCGCGAAAAAAGCGCCGATGATCTAGAAAAAAGCTTAATTTTGGTGAAGGAAAACGGGTTCAATTTCGACAGGTTCACAACCCCGATAATTGAATTCGTGTTCGCGATGAACCGTTTGGAAGAAAAGGCTAAACAGCTTGAAAATATTAAGAATAGAGCATGACCAGGAAGGAAATAAAGGAAGATATTCTAATTCTGCTTGTATTGGCATTCATGATGCTGATGCTCTATCTCAATCGTTGGATTAATTATGGTATTTGATCAATTTGTAAATGACGAAAAAGATCTGGCTGAGTTTGTGGAGCACCTCAACCTACTTGACCATTACCAACAATACTTGGCCTTCAACAATATTCTTGAGCTTCGGGTTTTGGAAACGGTGTGCAAAAATTATCCGAGGACAAACCAGAACGGAGGAATTCTAAGGGGTAATTACCAAAAATGGTACGGCGCGGTGAACCATTTCACCTACTATGTGACGGTCAAGATTGATTATGATTTTCCAGAATTTGAACCAGAGATGAATACTGGTTTTTATGCTGACTTCTTTTTCCACACTCATCCAGCAGACATGTCAGGCATAAGCCAAGACCAAGTATAGCAAAATTTACAGTTGACGGCATTACAGAGGCGGTCACCAACGTAGAAAAATTCAACCAAAAACTTTTAGAGAGCGATAAGTCGTTGTTGGGAATCGTCAGCAACGCAAAAGAACTTGCGGATACTTTCGCTAAAAATCCTGGGTTTAAAGACTTTATCACCAACCAGCAGAAACTTGCAAAAGTCACAGACGAAGCCAATAAAAAGACTGAGGAGAGGAAGAAGATTCTCTCTGAATTGGAGCGTGCGGAACTTGCTCTAAAAAAAGCACAGTCAGATGAAGCGCTTGAAATCCAGAAAGTGAAGCTCGCAACCCAAGAAGCAAACAGGGAGGCAAAAATTAAAGCGCAGATCGACACCGAACAAGAGGGAAGTTTAAAACGCCTTCGTGCCGAACTCTCCCAGCTCATCGGGTCATACGACAAACTTTCCGCAGCCGAAAGGAAGGAGGCGGGCGGAAAAGAACTCCAAACAAAAATTAATGCGCTTACCAAGGAAGTTTCAGACCTGGAACAAGCTACTGGAAGATTCCAGCGAAATGTCGGAAACTACGAATCTGCCCTCAAGGGATTCAAGGGGAATATTTCCGATCTGAAGACGAACTTCAGCGGCCTTGGAACAGCCATCAATCAAGTCAAAACAGGAGACCTTTCCGGAGGTCTGCTCACCGCAAAGTCGTCAGTGGAAGGACTTGGTAAAGCATTGCTCACCTTAATCATGAGCCCCGTAGGTTTGGCGGTTGCGGCGATTACGGCTTTAATCGTCGGATTAAAGGCGTGGTACGACTATAACGAGAAGATAAGCAGCCAGACTGGATATATCAAGAAAGCGATCGGAACGCAGGGTGAAAGCCTGAAGGCTTTACGTGCTGAAATTTCTGCGACTGCGGACACAATGAAGGTAGACTTTATGGAACTGGCCAAAACAATAAACAAGTCACTCGATTTAGGCCTTGCAAAAGACGAGTTCTCATCACTTGCTTCCATACAGAAAGGACTTCTCCAGACCACCGACAAAAACAAATTTCTTTCTGACCTGCAAAACTCAGCTGTTGCAGCGCAAAATCTAGGCATGGACCTGGATCAGCTCCGTGGAATGCTTCTCGGAGTTGAGAAAAACGGACTTGATGCTGGATCTATGATGACCGCGATGCAGAAAGGGGCGATGAGTCTATCCGCGCAAAGCGATAAACTTCAGTCGAAACTAAAATCCGCTTTCGGATCAGTTTTTACCGATGACCTTCTGAAAAGGATTCGAACCGGAAAGACATCTGTTATTGATGCAATGCAGGAAATTGCAGTAAAGAGCGAGAAAGTTGGGCTTAACCAGCAGCAACAGGCTGAACTCGCTAAAGAAATGTTTGGAAAGGCTGCCCTTAATGCCGGTGGATATGCGAACGTTCTCAAGACGGTTTCTGATTCTTATGACCTTCAGAACAAGAAGCTTTCCCCGCTCCAGGAATCCAACCTAGAACTCACCAAAATCACCGGTATGCAGGAACGTGCATGGGCTGGACTATTTGACAAGACCGGTGGCGGATTTGAAAAGATGAAGGTCGACTTCAAGTTGATGACTGCGAAATATATGCTAGATTTCGTAAAAAAAATCTACGATATCGTGAATGGATTCGTAGACCTCTACAATGAGAGTGCCATGGTTCGAGGAGGAATTTCTGCTATTGGATTGATATTCAAGACTACTTTCGGACTGGTGAAAGTACAGGTTCAGGAATTATGGGAAATAATCAAGTTGCTTGGAAGAAACTTTGCCAGCATGGCTACCGGGATCGGCAATGTGTTCAACGAGATAAAGGCAGGTAACTTCAAGAAAGCAGCCAGCGAAGCCGCGGGAATGTTCGGTGACATTTCGCAAAATGGCAAGAAATTCTTTTCCGCATCAAAGGCTGATGCGGTGGATTACTTCAATTCGATCAAGGATGGGGCTAAAGGTGTCAAAGAGGCATTCGACGGTAAAAATAAGCTGACAAAATTCACGATTCCAACTGGAAAAGATAGCGAGTTAACTACCCAGAAAGGCGGAAAAAACAAATATGCATCTGATAAAGAAACTCCAGATTCTCCCGAAGATGAGGAAAAAAAGAAGAAACTTGCAGAAGCCGCCAGAAAAAGAGCGTACGAAAATGCAAAAGCAGAAATAGAGGCACGGAAGCTCGCACTCGACTTCCTTGAGAAATCTTTTGATGAGGAAAAGATGACAGCAGAGCAAAAAGAAGCTTTCTACGCAACTATTTTCGAGAAGAGAAAGAAGCTGCTTATCGATGAGGCGCAACTTGAAATCAAGAACGCTAAAAATGCCGGTGAGGTTTCAAAAGTAAAACAGAAACTGAAAAATGACGAGCTGGCACTGGAGAAGGATTTCGCGAAAAAATTGAAGGATGTCAAGATCGAGGGTGCGCAAAATACCGCCAACCAATACAAGCTTTCAAACGATTCACTCATTACTGGGGCTAAGGAGCTTACCCAGAAGCTGATCGACAATGAGAAAGAGCGGCTCAATAAAATCCTGAATTTAGACCTTGAAATCCTGAAGGCAAAATTCAAATTTGACGAGGCGGAGATCCAGTCGAAACTAGACAAGAACGAAAAACTGACACAGGCGGAACTCGATTATCTCTCACAGGTCAAGGAACTGAGAAAAAAATCGAACAAAGATCAGAAGGATCTGGATAAAAACTTACTGGAATTCCAAAACAATATTTGGGGAATCAAATTTGAGCAGGAAAGAATTGTTCAGAAAAAATCTTCCGAATTCGACCTCGATTCGCAGTTGAAATTGTTGGCTTCAAAAAAAGACCACGATGTAAAATATCTGGAAGACAAGGCTAAGCTTTATCCTGAAAATGCCACAGAGATTGGTGAGCAGATCAAGCTCATCAACATGAAATTTGACGAGGAGCAGCTGGCGATGACCAGGGATACCTTTCTTAAGTCATTAGATCTGCAGTCTGAATTTGTTGCGGAAATTGGAGCGATCAAGAGACTTGAGTCATCCATGATGCACCTTTATAATGCTGAATCAAAAGAAGATTATGCGGCAGGACTGGCAGAAATGGCAGGTGCCACAAAAGCTTTTGCAACTGAGGGAACGGCCACATGGAAGGCGCTCTCGGTTTTCCAGGCCTACCTTAACATGTACGTCGGAATTTCGGCGGCATTGAAAGAGGCAAACACCTTTATGATGGTTGCGAGACTCGCATTGGTCACTACAACGGGTTATATGGCGATATCAAAAATTATGAATACCAAGGTTCCGGCATACGAGAAAGGAACGCTTTGGGCGGAACGATCAGGGATGGCTATTGTGGACGAAAAAGGCCCGGAATTGCATTACGACAAAAACTGGAATCTGAAAGACCAAGGAAAGGGATTTGGCGCTCGACTAACGCAGATCGCCCAGGGTGACAAGATCATTCCTGCGGATATGTCGAAAATTATAAGGCGGCTCGACCTACCAGTTTCAACGCATACCGAACAACGATTGGAAATCGACTACCAGAAATTAGGGAAAACTTTCGCTGAGGAAAACCGAAAACTGCTTGCGGAACAAAAAAAGGAGCACTACGTAGCCTTGGATGGAGAGCTAGTCAGAATTGAAAGCAAGGGAAATACCAGAATTATATACCGCGACAAGGAATCGCCAAAACCACAAAGACTGACATAAAATGAGCGTACAGCCAATTGAAAGAAACACCGTGGAGTTCTTCCTTTTTTTTGAAAAGGAAGATTTTACGGTAAAGATCGACAAGCCGGTAGGTATTGAGAAGGCAGAATTTCAAATCCGACAGAACCAGAATGGATACGGAAGGCATATGACCTTCGCAGATTCCATTGTTCTGAATTTTCCGCCACGGATTTTCGAGAATGGGTTCCAGTTCACAAAACTCTGCGAATATTTCCGAGTGTACAAATGGCAGTGCGCAATATACCTAATCATGAAGGTGGACGGAAATGAATTTTACAGGGCACGCCTGCTCATGAGTTCGGTTGATACAGATTTTCAATATTACTTCAAATGCAAGGTGGACGTCAACACGATGTTGGAGATCATCGAGGCCAAGAAGTCCGAAGTGGTAAATCTAGTTTCAGACAAATCGATCGACGACAAGGATATCACGCCGATTAACCTTGTTGATCTGCTCACAAAGTTTAAAAAGTTCTATGTTGACAGCCGCGTGACGCTTAGCGAAAATGATTACCCATTTTCGGTCGACGTGGCCGGGGACTATGGAGATCCGGACGTACAACGTTTCATTTTATGCGTCAACCTATTCAACGAGGCACTGAATGTTGGAAATGAGGTGCAGGTGCTTGGAGAAATTAAGGGATTCAGAACCATTCCGCAAGTCCATACCGCCTTCACAAAGTTCGTTTCCGCACACAATGGAACCGAGGTCACATTAAGGCTGACTGATCTGCAGCTGCAATGGAGCTTCAATAAGCTTGCGCAGTTTTATGGATCAATCGTGATTTTGAATCCAAACGGGACGAAGAAATCCGAGGAGCTTATCTGGGACGAGCCAGGAACAAGCGGAGGAAGTATCGATATTGAATCCTTGGAACGCTACTACATTCTCGCAGAGGGCGAGGCGGTATGTTTTGAGATCACTGTTGGCGCGGGAAGCGGATTTGGAGGACACATCAATGTGATGAAGAAACCGTCGATCCAGTTCTGGACGATCAGCAGATATGAGGATACCGTGACGAAAGCCAACCGGCTGATCGATATTGGAAAGCAGACGGTCAAGTCAATCACGAATGATTCAGCGACAATCGTTGCACCGAGATTCACGGAACCTGGAGGAAATTTCTATGACATCTACGCAACTTCCGGTCTTTTTCTACGACAGTACAATGATCAGCCTTATTACGCGACTTGGAAAGGATTCACCGATTACATAAAAAATAGCTTCAACTGTTATTTTCAGGTAAACGGTAACGAGATATTTATCGGCCATGAGACGGATTTCTACCAAAATACAGAGGTTGCGAGAATGAAGTTCACCTGCAATGATGGTTCGCTTTCCATCCAGCCGAACGACTCAATCATGAAGTCAAATTTTTCGCTCGGATACAGCAAATATGAAGACGACAAGGCGAGCTCCAACACCATCGACTCGATCCATGTGAGTTCCGAGTGGTATCTGGCTAACTCACAACCTTTAGATTCCGGAAAGATTGAAAATAATATCGGATATATTGCCGACCAGTACAAGATTGAGAATATCCGGAGGGAATCTTTCAATAAGGATTCCACGAAGACGATTCCAAATGATAAGGATATCTATGTGATCGACACAATAACGAACGACGAAGTGCTGATGAACCGGAATGACGAGGGATTCATTGTTGAAAACCTTTTTTCTCCGGAAACTGCCTATAATTTGAGACTTTCCGTGAAAAGACTGATCATCGACTATTTTTCGGAAGCATTATCAAATATATCGCAATTTACCAAGGATATAATTTCTTGGAAAAATACTTCCTACCTCAACAACCAGAAGGCCAAAACTACGGCCGATAATACGGTTATTACGAATCAGTTTGAGATCGTGGAAGCTGAAGATATTGTCCCGGATATTTTGCCGGAACCTACCATGGACGGAACTATTTATTCTTTCGATTATGCCGAACGTGTCAAGTTCAATACATTTTTGGATCTGGCCGATAAAATAATAAACGATAAAGGATATGTCACTTTCTATGACGAGGTCAGCGGCAAGGAGGTGTCCTTATGGATATCTTCGATGAGTTATTCGTGGGAGGACGAAAAATTATTTAACATTAAAGGAGAAACAAGATATGAACAACCTGCAGCAACAAAAGTTCCAGTTCCTTAGATTCACGGAAACAAATCCCAACAATGACCGCTATGGAATCGATATTTGGGACAAGGATAAAATATTCCTGAAGCTTAAGCCTGGCGAAATTTATGCGCTTTACCTGGACCTTGGACTTGATCCAGGAGAGTCCATTATAGTTACCGCACTCTACAGTATCGGTGGGACCCGGTATTTTGCAGATATCCATTATGTTTGTAAAATTACCGAGGTAAATAGGAAGCATTACTTTGTTTTCTACCTTTCGACGAACATGGTCAATACGGAGTGCAATTCTTTTTATTTCTCATTTGTCACGTCTAAACGGAATATTTTCAGCAACATATTCAATTTGACTAAAGATGATGGCGACCTTAGCCATACTACCTTGATCACGTTTTTGCATAGTGAGAATTTCTATAATGCGAATTATTTCGATAACAATAAGATGCCGCAGCAGATCAGGGTACCGATGTGGTATTCGCACGATGTTGAAGAGGTTGAGGCCGAGAAATATAACGATTCCTATCAGTTAGAGAATAAATACCGATCAGGGAAGGTTAAACGCCTGTTCTTTGAAAATTGGAAAGTGTTGATGAATGATGCCAACTACACCCCTTTTTCTGTGGCCATGGACTGTGACGACGTTTATTTTGATAAAGTATTCTTTAGCGTAAAACCGTTTGAGCGCGAGCAGGACAGTGATGAGAAGGGATTCACGTTTTCAAAGCTGGAGGCGCAGCGCATCCCTGGAAAGATTTTTGATGATTCAGTTTTCGGTGACTTCTTCCAGATCAGGGCAGACGACATCACATACAATTTCGACTACCATCATGCGCCTGAAAACACTCCGCTTTCCGGTGAAACATTCTTGACGAATCAGCTATTTGTAAATTATACCAACTTTTTTGGCGTGGTTTACGAATGTGGATTGAAAGTTCTGATCACCCAGATCCCGACGAAAGGAAAGCTCCACAATTTTGCGATGAACAAGTTTATCAGCGCTGGCGATATCATAAGTTATTGCGACAAGGATGAACTGGTTTACACGCCTAATGGCTTTGATAACGAATATGGAGTTTATGGGAATTACACAGTGAATTTCAAGTACAAAATTATAGACCATTTGGGAAACACAGGATCCAACATCATGACCCAGACGATCAACATGACCGACTTGAGCGAGGTCATTCCAATAATTTTACAGGCTTCGATCATTTGGAGCGACGGAACATCTGCAGATAAAAGTGGAACATTAGACGGCATCACCATGAGGCTCGGAACTGAAGTTCACGACATCAACTGCGAGCCGCTTCAGTTCATTTGGCAGCGTGAAAACAATGGGAACTGGACCAATTTTGATTTTGGAAACCATGACGTTACCGCGGCTCTTTTTGTTGGTGACAATAAGTTCAGATTGAAACTTGTTGACAATTGTGGAGGTGAGGCAATCTCAAACGTCTTAAACTATACAAAGAGTCAGCCGACTTTTCCAACGCAAAATTACGGATACAGAGCTATTCATCCGGAGGGACACCCAGGAGAGGACTATGTGATTTATTTGGATCAGTATGGGAATGAGCAGACACGCATACTTCCACGTGTAGAAACAGGATTGAGTCCGTGTATTCTTATCGTTGCCCACAAGATTATTGAAAAAGTAGGGGCTACCGCGTGTACCGGTTGGTAATATTTTTTTATCTTTGTTTCAGCTTATGGGCATAAGCCAATTTTCTAAATACCTCATCAAGTAAAAATTATCGAACTGGTAAACGGTCTGAAGATCATAGAGTCTTTGGATGGCGATATCGATATCCGTTTTGCGACGATCAACGCCAGGTTCTACATCAAGAAAACAAATGAGACGGATGAGAATACCTATCATCTGGTAGATACCTTGGGGGAGGTCTACAATCTTCCGGCATTTCCTGCAGAGTTTGTTTTGATAGATATCGCCGGTACCGAATACTTGTCATTGAACGGTGATGAACTGATCATAAATTCTAAGAAACTGAAGCCTTTGCGTGATTCTTATGACGATGTAAAGGCAAATGTGGACGCATCCAACATAGATCCACATCTTGAAATCTGGAAAGCCAAAATAAACGGAGACAAAGTACTAACTATAGGAACCATCACCGCCACTACTGACCATGTAAATTTGGCGGTTCATCCATCAGGTGAAAACACCGTGGCGATCGGGGGAAAGGTTTGGAAAAAATTTGTAGCTGACTCATTTCCATTCACACCGGTTGCCGCAGGTGAAACTAAGATGCTGATTATTTTTGCGATGGGCGATTCGCAGATATTCTACCTTACTGAAGATTACACGCTACCGGATGGTGCGTTGGTGGTCGCGTCGATCACTGTTTCTGATTCCGGAGTTTCTGTGGATGATATTGCGGGTTATAAACCAGTCGGTGAGGACAATTGGCGTACTGTTCAACTGGATTCGACAGCTGCGAAAATAATCAGTATGGGAATTACACCGGCTTCTTCGTTCGATATTGTTCCGAGCGCAATCGGTACCAAAATTGGCGGAATCGGCTCGAAAATGGGGATGTTTCTATGGGATGGAAAAGAATTTTGGTTTAGGAATTTCAGCGACTTTAACGTCACTTTAGAGCCGACTTCGATCGAAGATACCTATAATTTCAAAGCAACCACATTTGCTGAAACTTATGTTTTAAAGAAGAATTCCTGGGCGAAATTTAAGATCAAGGAAAAGAAATTGATTTTGGTGGAATTTGGCGGAAGTGCCAATTTCCCGGAAGACGCTATAAATGGGCAGGTTTTGGAAGCTGATAGTTCCGCGAATGGTGGGGTGAAGTGGGGAACGAAATTAAAGGGCGTCGCTGATAAAATGCTTCATTATTGGGATGCCGGTGGGAACTGGGTTTCTTCCGGTGTTGAGTTTGCAGGAAACGCTATTTTAAAACTAAAAATCATCACGTTTGGCGGTTACACGATTGCCCAAAAAAACGCAATTGCTTCACCGGTTGAAGGAATGCTGATTTATCAGAATGAAAATCCAAAAGGTTTTCAAAAGTATGAAAATGGAGCGTGGACGGCTGTTGGATCTAATCTTTCTAATACGGATTTATCGAACGTTTCTGCGAGAATTTTTACGCAGGGAAATACCTTTACTTGGAATACAGCAGGATTTTCATATCAGCTTAAAAATCTACTTAACAAATCTACTGATGGAGGAAGTAATAGATATTTAAGCTACAATCCAACCACAGGTGATGTAGGTTTCAGAGAATTTGCTTCTGTTAGAACTGGTATATTTAATCCACCTACTTTAGCTCAATTATCTGCTTTGGGTATTATTTCGGGTGAATTTTATAAGTGTACAACGACAGGTCAAATAAGTATTTTTAATGGTGAACAGTTGGACAATTGGTATGCAACCGCATCGGAATGGAATGCTTTAAGTATGGAACAAAAAAACGCAGTTAAAAATTTCCACATACTATAATGAGAGTAATTGACAAAAAAATTGGAAATACACAGGTATTAAGAACTGTTAAGTCTGATGGACTAACTAATACATTCACTAAGCATAATATGTACAGTCAGGCTGGTTTTAATACCAGTCAGCCACCTCGTTGGGCAAAGTACAACTTCGGTTCAATTATCCCAAGAATTGTCATACACGTTCGATGGGGCAGTAATGATAATTTGATGCAAGAGTTCTTTAATGTTAGTGAAGTCACAGTTGATTTAACCGCTGGTGTTAATGGTAATGGTGGAACTATTGGTCAAACATCATCAACAAATTTCGGTATTTATTTTTTTATATCAAATCCTGAACTTGTTGAAAATATGGTGTGGACAACCTCAAGTGGTAACACTCGAACAGCGTGGGGTACCGCTTATTTATCAGAACGGTTTATAAATTTGAAATTTCTCAGTATCGCAAGAGCTGATACTTTGAACAACCTTTCAAACATAGCGTTACCTACCATTCAAAAATTAATTATTCTGGGTGATAACACATCTACATGGAATGCAACAGCAGCCGGATTCACCGAGTTAAAACACTTAACGCTGGGTGTTTTTTTCATGGACTTCTCTCAACTTCCGACTACACTAAGATTTTTGGATGGTTCTATTAGAAATCTAAATATTGACTTAAAAAATTTTTTTATCAACACGAATAGAATGGGTTTAAGAGTTACGGCTCTAAGCAGCCTTACCGGAAGGGTTGTTTATACAGGTGGAGCAATATTTCCTCCACATATTTTTGAAGAGCCTGAGATGCCAATTTCAGTTATATTTGAAATATATAACTTAAATACCATTTATGAAAGACCGAGTCCAGACATGGTTTCGCAATTTTTAATTGACTTTGCGAATCAGGTTCTTTCTGTAACTCTTGTGAATAAGCGGATTGCATTCACAGGGTGCCCTCCTAACACCGATTTCACAGATAATTCAAAGCCATTATATAAAACATATCAAGAAGCTTATAACTATATCAGGTACACATTAGGAGTAACAATCACATTTTAATTATGAAAACAAAAACACCTTTTAATATCGCACCTTTCACGCCAAAATCCGATGATATTCAGTATGCCGGACAAATATCTGATTTTCCCGATTTACCTGGTAAAATCGGTCGTATTCTGGTCATCACCAAATACTTTCCCGATGGTGACAGCCATCGCCTAACTGTTCACGGTTATTTAATTCACGTAGATATCGAGACGGGTGAAAAGAAAAGCAGCTACAAAGAGACGCTCGAAGACTGGATAGTTTCAGATGCTTATAAGGTTGTACTTAGAGACGCCTCCGGATACATGATCGCAAATCCTTCGTTTATCCCGGAAGATGAAAGAACCGAAGGTGAAGACTACACAGAACTGCAGCTCACCCCTTACAAGGTATTGCCCGCTTATATCCGTTTTTCACGCATGATGAAAACCTTCACCGTGCCTGCACAAACGCTTTTCCAGAAGATAGTGGATATGGAGGATGAGTTCAATTCCATTTTTGATGTGTACGGTAATATTCAGGAATACTTAATTAATAAACCGCTGGAGTTTACAAACCCGGTGAATCCTATAAATAGAATTTAAAAACCCAGAATAAATGATCACAGAATATCTTAATCACGATTACGCAGGAATCATGCAGAAATTAGTAGTTGTCTCAATGGCATGGGGAGGAGTTCTCATTGCGATTCTGATCGATTTATATTTTGGCATTCAGAAAGCGAAGAAACTAAATGAAATGCGCTCCAGTGAAGGCTATAAAAGAAGTATTGAGAAGTTTGTATTTTATTACGCTTCCATGTTTTTTGCACTTCTTTTTGATGCACTTTTGCCGATTTCTTTTTTCTTTGATTTTCCACTTTCGGCAATTCCGTTTGTTTCAATTTTAGCTGCAACAGCTTTAATTCTTACCGAATTTAAAAGCGTTCGTGAAAAAGCTGAGGACAAAATTAGGCGCAAAACCGACGCTTCTGCCATGCAAATAATAGAGCTATTAAAAAATAAAGAAGAATCATTTATGCAACTTCTCGAACAATTTAAAAAAGAAAATAATGAAAAAGCTACTGACAGTACTGATCTTTAGTTTCACGCTGCTGCTCCTTACCGGATGTGGCGGACTGAAAAAAGAAATTAACCGGCTTACGGAAGAAAGTAAAACGAAAACGGAAGCGTATGAAAAAGAGATCGCGGAACTGAATGTAAAAATTTCGGAAACCGAAAGCCGCGAAACCAAAACCAAAACCGATCTGGAAATTAAAACTTCGGAAATTTCTGCTTTGAAAAGGGAACGCACGCAACTTCAGGAAGAACTGGAGAAAAAAGAGCGCTCCGATTTTTCCGTAGAAAACCCAAACGGTCCCGTAAAAATCACTGACGCCAAAGGCAACAGTTACGAATTCGAAGGCGGCAGCGGAACCCGGATAAGCAACTCCAGCGAATCTGTTCTAACGAGCAAACTGCAAACCATTACTGAATTATTCTCAAAGGAGTCCGCCCGTTCAGAAAACCTTTCCAAAACCGTTGCTTCACAAGAAACTTCTATTAAGCAAAAGAACACGCAGATCACCGAGCAGAAAGAATACATCGCCAGAATTTCCGCACAAGTAAAAACCCTGAACGAGCAGCTTGCAAAATCTATTTTAAAGACGGGCCTTCCCCCTTACGTGTGGGTGGTTGCCGGCATGTTTTTGCTGGCGCTGTTGCAGCTTTTGTGGAAGATTTATAAACCGAGAAAACCGATATTATGAAAACAATCACCCAATACAAAATAAAATACGGAATGCCCAGCCAAAGCGGCTCCGGTTACTTAACTCAGATTGATCTTCCCTACCCGATGCGCCTCGCATGGGACAGGAAAGTGATCGTAAACAAAATAAGCTGTCACCGTGCAATTGCTCCGGCTTTGCGCGCTGTTTTCGAAGACATTCTGAAAACCTATGGCCTTCCCAAAATCCAAGAACTCGGCATCGATCTCTTCGGCGGATGCTTCAACTACAGAGCCATGCGCGGCGGTTCCGACTTCTCCGTACACTCCTGGGGTTTGGCAATCGACTTGGATCCGGAAAGAAATCTCCTGAAAGAAACTTCCAGAACCGCACGCTTTGCCCGCCCGGAATACAAGGCCATGATCGACATCTTTTACAAACACGGCTTCATTTCTTTGGGGCGTGAAAAAAATTACGACTGGATGCACTTTCAGTGGGACCGGTTTTAAAAAATTAACTTATAAGTTACTTTACTGACGGTAACTAAAATAAGATTTGTTTTATGTTATTTTATTAACGCAAAAAAAATGAGATGTTTTATCTACCCGCTGAAAGGCGGGTTTTTTCATACGTCGAAATCCACATCAGAATCAGAAATCTGGTTGTAATCCTTCAGCCACGCAACGGACATCATCAGCTCATCACATACCCGCTCCACCTCCTTTCTATTTTCCGGCGAGGAAAGCTCATCCAGATTCAGCAAGATATTTTCCCGCGAAATGATCAAATCCTTGATCAAGGTAACTACTTTTTGTTTTTCGTCCATGGTCAAAAATATGGAATTATGGCAGATAAATTTTCATACCTTTGCGCAAAGCTCATTGCAAAGCTCATTGCAAAGCTTTTGAAAATTGTTGAAGCGGCCATTCCCACGATGGCCGCTTTTTTATTGTCATCATGAAATATTCACATTCTTCAAATATTCAACTGCTCTGTTTTTTCTTCCAACCGTATAAATTCCGGTGGTCCGATTTGATTTATGGCTGGCTGCACCCTGAGCCAGGTTGATGTCGATTATTGGTGTTTCGTCCTGCATCTGGTCAAGTTTCTCCAAGAATAGGTGTTTAAGGGAGTAGAAGTCCTCATCAACCTCAATGATATTGCCATCCAAATCTTTAATTTCTTTAGAATTCTTGACGTGCCTATTCCACTTCTGGGTAATTGCCCGCGCTGAAATTTTAGTATCTCCGGGACATTGGAAATGCGAAAACATATACTCATCATCATAGATGCTTTCCTGGAGTAGGCTTTCCCAATAAGGTGCCGCGGACGGAATTATCGCCTTCGTTTCCCAGCTGTGTTTTCTTCCTTTCAATACCAGTACTCGGAATTCGCGTCTTTCAAAATCTACATCCGAACGCTTCAACCTCATCAGCTCGGAAGATCTGGCGCCAGAATAATGGAATATGGTTGCATATCTGAAAAACTCCGGAAGGTTTTCCTTCAGATAGTTGAATACGAATTCAAATTTTTCTGGAGTCAGCACCTTTCTTACTTTCGGATTCTCTTCACGTTTGGAAATATCACGGATATAATTCGTGTCCACACATCCGTATTGTGCAAGCTCTTTGAACAACGTGCTTAAATAATTTCGGAATTTATTGTAAACCGAATCTGTCAGATCCATAATATCTAGTAGGTTCTTTATATGCCAGGTTCTAATTTCTGTAATTCGTACGAGATCCAGACGTGCTTTATATTGCAGGCTCTTAATTCTTGCGATCATGCAGCGTACCTGCTTTCGGTGTTCATTCGTTTTATATTTTGTTTTTAGCTTCTCGAAAGTCTTTTCCAACGCCTCGACAAAATATAGTCCGGGATGAAGATCCGAACTCCTATCGTTCATGTAAATTTTCGAAAGAGGATTGTACTTGAGGACATCAAGGGTATTCTCCATCTCGTCCTTGTAGATTTCGGCGGCCGTTTTCAGTTCCTGGATAGAGGCGCCGGAAAACTTTTTCCGGTACTGAAAGCCGGCCGGATATTTTTCGGCAAAATGTGGATCAAAAAAACGGCACTCTACAAACCAATACTTTGGCAGCTGTGATTTGTTTTTTATCGATTTGTAATTTTTTGGGGATACGAATACCTCGGTGCGGGAGCATCCGTTTGGGAGTTCTTTAAGCTTTTTTCTCATTGCAGCAGTTTTAATGTTGACATTGACGTTGATATCAACGTAAAACTACCTGTGTTGAAATTTTTAAAGATGCTCGGAATCCCATTGTGGGAAAGGATTCCGAGATAGTGAGCGCGCCAGGATTCGAACCTGGGACCGTCTGCTTAGAAGGCAGATGCTCTATCCAGCTGAGCTACGCACCCATTAAGGTAAAAAAAAATTCCCGAAGGAATTCCAAAATTGTCGGGGCGGCAGGATTCGAACCTGCGACCTCCTGGTCCCAAACCAGGCGCGATGACCGGACTACGCTACGCCCCGAGTAAATTGTCCAAAGGTTGCGGAGGGTGTGGGATTCGAACCCACGCGACCCTTGCGGGTCGACAGTTTAGCAAACTGCTCCGTTAACCACTCCGGCAACCCTCCTTAGCAATTTTTTTAAGATCTCCTTTTCTGTAATTGCGAGTGCAAATATATAATTGTTTTCCAAATTAACCAAAAAATATTACTTAATTTTTTTTGTATTTTTGGATAATGAATCCTAAAAAATCAGCGATAATGCGTAATACATTATTTGTCATTGGGTTAAGTGTTTTGGTGATTTCATGTAGCAGTCAAAAGCCCGTTAAATATAATCAGGTGAAACCCAAACCTACCGGAAATAACATTTCTGCAACCACAAAACCTCCCGCTCCACCAAAACCGGCAGTAAAACATGAAGGTGGTTACGATTTCTACCGCGTCAATATTGCCGATCCGACGAAAAATGATAATACCATTAGCTATGGGTCCATAGTTTCTGCAAATCCTGCAGGATATCACGTCGTGAACACTTATTTCCCTGCGGTAGCTCAAAACTTTCGACAAAAATATATCATCCTGCACTACACGGCTTTAGACGATGATAAGTCAGTTACCGTTCTTACCCAGCAGTCGGTGAGTGCTCATTATTTGGTCAATAGTTACAACGATCGAGAAATCTACCAACTTGTTGATGAAAACAAAAGAGCTTATCACGCGGGAATAAGCTCCTGGAGATCCGATAGGATGCTGAACGATACTTCCATCGGCATCGAAATCGTGAATGCAGGTTTTACGACCGATGCTTCCGGACAAAGAATTTTTAGAGGTTTTGATGCAGAACAGATCAAGAAAGTAGCGGCATTAGTCAAAGACATCGCGAATCGATACATGATTGCGCCGACCAACATTTTGGGGCATTCAGACATTGCGCCTACCAGAAAACAGGATCCGGGACCTAAATTCCCATGGAAACAGCTGTATGACGAATACCAGATTGGGATGTGGTATGATGAAGCTGCCAAACAAAATTTCCTGGAAACCACAGTAAACAACGATCCGAACTTTTCCACTAATCTTACTTCGCCCCAGTTTATCTACAAATATCAAGTTGCGCTGCAGAGCTTTGGTTATGATATCGTGACTTCCGGTTCAATGGATGAGGCCACGAAAAAAACAATCGAAGCATTTCAGTATCATTTCCGTCCTGAAAAATGTGATGGGATGATGGATGGGGAAACCTGGGCAATTCTTCAGTCGTTAAACCAAAAATATCCCAGCAAATAATCAATCAGGATTAATTGGGGAAATCGAATTTCGGACGAGGTCAATTCGTCCGATTTTATTATGTTTTTAGTCAAAATCAATTTTTAAAATTCAGTAAATAACCTTAACTTTTCATCAAATTAATTTTATGCAAAATTTCAGAAATGAGACCGATTTGCTCGGTACGCTCCAGGTTCCCGCAAATGCATATTATGGAGTTCAAACCCAGCGTGCAATAGACAATTTCAAAATATCCGGGCAGAAGCTTTCATCGTATCCGCACTTCATCGCCGCTTTGGGGATGGTGAAGAAAGCTGCTGCAAAAACCAATTTCGAACTGGGCTTACTGGAAGAAAACCTTTACCACAAAATTGCAGAAACCTGTGACGAACTCATTGCCGGAAAATTGCACGGGGAGTTTCCAATCGATATGATCCAGGGCGGAGCTGGAACTTCGGTCAATATGAATGCGAATGAGGTTATTGCAAACCGGGTTTTAGAGAAATTAGGAAAAGAAAAAGGCGATTATCAGTTTTGTTCGCCAAACGATCATGTCAACCTGTCTCAGTCGACCAATGACGCTTATCCTACTTCCATTAAAATTGCTTTGCTCAACATGAATTTGGAACTGGTAGAAAAACTCAAAAAAACAGTAATAGCTTTTCGTGAAAAAGGAAACGAATTCTCCGGTGTCATCAAAATGGGTAGAACCCAGTTGCAGGACGCAGTTCCTATGACGCTTGGTCAGGAGTTTGAGGCTTTTGCGGAAAACTTAGAGGAAGACATTTCAAAATTAAATGCCAACGCCAACCTTTTCGTGGAAATCAATATGGGCGCAACTGCTATTGGGACGGGGTTGAACGCGCCTGTCGGGTACGCAAAACTTTGTGCGAAGAACCTTGCACAGATTTCGGGGTTTCCGATTATTTCCGCAAAAAATTTGGTGGAGGCCACTCCGGATACCGGGTCTTATGTGATCTATTCTTCCGCGATGAAACGTTTGGCGGTAAAGCTTTCTAAGATCTGTAATGATTTGAGGTTGCTGGCTTCTGGGCCGAGAGCTGGACTCTTTGAAATCAATCTGCCACCGATGCAGCCTGGATCTTCCATTATGCCCGGAAAAGTAAATCCGGTAATTCCCGAGGTGGTGAACCAAGTCTGCTACAAAGTAATCGGTAACGATCTAACCGTTACTTTCGCTGCAGAAGCAGGTCAGCTTCAGTTGAACGTGATGGAACCGGTGCTTTCCCATGCCATCATGGAAAGCAATATTTTCCTCGGAAATGCACTCGATACCTTAAGAGAAAAATGTGTCAACGGAATCACTGCGAACAAAGAAAACTGCCTGAATATGGTGAAGCACAGCATTGGGATTGTCACCGCTTTAAATCCATATATCGGCTACAAAAATTCAACTGAAATTGCGAAAGAAGCACTGGAAACAGGAAAAAGCGTTTACGATTTAGTGCTTGAAAAAGGAGTTTTGTCCCAAGAAAAACTGGATCAAATCTTGGATCCTGAAAACATGCTCAAACCCCATCAATTATAGATATTTGAAATCAGAAGGGGAGAAAATGAACGGAATTAATGATTTTCAAAATGATCAATTGACTTATGGAGAAGGCACAGGAATTTGAAACAGAAACATGCTCAGATCGATCAGGATATACCTACAAAAAGGTTAAGAACGATAAAAACGGCGTAAGAATTTACACCCTGGAAAATGGTTTAAAGATTTATCTGGCCAAAAATAATGATGCACCCAGAATTCAAACCTATATTCCGGTAAGGACAGGAAGTAATAACGATCCCTCTGATAATACAGGTTTGGCACATTATCTGGAACACATGATGTTCAAGGGAACCTCAAAATTAGGAACTGCTGACTGGGAAAAGGAAAAGCCCCTTCTTGATCAGATTTCTCAGCTTTTTGAGGAACATAAAACAGAAACCGATCCTGAAAAGAAAAAGCTGCTCTATAAAAAAATTGACGAAGTTTCGCAGGAAGCAAGCAAATACGCGATCGCAAACGAATATGATAAAGCAATTTCTTCTTTGGGTGCAACTGGGACCAACGCACACACCTGGCTCGACGAAACCGTGTACAAAAATAATATCCCGAGCAACGAGCTGGAAAAGTGGCTTCAAATCGAGAAGGAACGTTTCTCTGAATTGACTTTGAGGTTATTTCATACCGAATTAGAATCGGTGTACGAGGAGTTTAACCGGGCGCAAGACAACGATGCGCGCTTAGTGAATTATGAGGTAATGGACGCGCTTTTCCCAAAACATCCGAATGGACAGCAAACCACATTGGGGAAAGGCGAACATCTTAAAAATCCTTCAATGGTCGCTATCCATGAATATTTCGACAGGTTCTACGTTCCCAATAACTACGCGATGATTTTGGTGGGAGACTTAGATTTTGAAAAAACCATCAGATTAATTGATGAATATTTCGGAAAGTTACCCTTCAAAAAACTCCCTGAAAAAACAAATATTTCGGAAGAACCCATGACCAAAATCGTGGAAAGAATAGTGAAAAGTCCCACAGCTCCACGGTTGCAGATGGCGTGGAGAAGCGCTTCCTATGGGACTCCAGAGGAAAAACTCGCCAACCTGGTTGCGAATATTTTGTGCAATTCCGGGGAATCGGGATTGATAGACCTCAATATTAACCAAAAACAAAAGGCGCTCCGTGCAGTGGCATACAATTCTCCGTTCAAAACTTACGGTAATTTTTCACTGGTCATTGTTCCGAAAAATGAGCAATCGCTCGAAGAGGCGAAGGAACTCCTGCTTGAACAGATTGACTTGGTTAAAAAAGGGGAGTTTCCAGACTGGCTGATTCCGGCCATTGTCACCGATTTCAAGATTCAGCGGATGAAGGATTTTGAAACAGCAAACGGATTGGCTACCGCACTTTACAATAATTATATCAGTGGTCAAAGCTGGGAAGAGGAACTCAATGAGATCAATGAATATGAAAAAATAACCAAGGAAGATGTAGTGACATTCGCCAATGATTTTTTCAAGGATAATTATGTTCTGGTGCGAAAAGAAAAAGGGATCAATGATAAATTAGTCCGCGTTGAAAATCCCGGAATAACGCCGGTAAAAATCAACAGGGAAGATCAGTCGCAGTTTTTAAGGCAAATTTTGGCGGCAAAAACCACAGATATTCAACCGGTCTTTATTGATTATTCAAAAGAAATCGAAACCGATAAGGTGTTGAAAAAGCACGTCAGTTTTGTAAGGAATCAGTACAACGATCTTGCACAGGTTTACTTTATTTTTCCCTTTGGGAGTGACCATGACAAAGAGATTGGTTTGGCAACACAGGTTTTGCAATATCTGGGAACCGCGAAACTTTCGGCGGAAGAACTCAGGCAAGAATTTTTTAAGTTGGGGATTACCAACGATTTCCGAACAGGTCCTGATCAGCTTACGATTTCTTTGGCGGGATTGGAAGAAAATATGGCTCAAGGAATTGAGCTTTTAAAAGATTGGATGAGCTGCGCCAAACCGGATCAGAAGATTTACCTGCAGTATGTTGACACGGTTTTGGAAAGTAGAGAAGTAGCCAAAAAAGACAAGCAGCAAATCATGAACGCCCTCTCGAATTATGCCAAATTTGGCAAAGATTCCAGAATGACAGATGTGGTCTCCGAGGAAAGACTAAAATCCATAATGTCTGAGGAAATGACTCAAAAGATCCAGGACCTTTTGAAAATGGAATATCAGATTTTCTTTTACGGAAAAGACTTTGAAGGATTTAAAAATGTGGTGAAACCATTTATTCAAAAAGAAATCCTGAAGACTCCCGAAAGAAAAATTTATCCCGAACCGGAGACTTCCGGAAATGTGTTTTTTACGAATTATGACATGGTTCAAACGGAAATGGCGAAAACAGCGAAAGCAGCCAATGTGGATTTGAAAAATTTTGGAAAAATCAATGTTTTCAATGAATATTTTGGAAGGGGACTTTCGTCCATCGTGTTCCAGGAAATCCGCGAGAGCAAGAGTTTAGCCTATTCTGCTTATGTTTCTTATGCGGCAAATCCAGAACTGAACCACCCGGATTATGTGACGACCTACATTGGAACACAGGCCAACAAACTCCCGGAAGCGGTAAACGCCATGGATGATTTGATGGCGGATTTTCCACAGATTCCGGCCCAGTTTGAAAATGCCAAAAATGCGGTGCTGAAACAAATCGCATCCAGCAGAGTTACCAGAACCAATATTTTCTTTAACCAATTAAACCTCAAAAAATTGGGAGTCGATGATGATATCCGAAAAGACATGTACTCGGAAATTCAGAAATTGACTTTGGCGGATTTGACTTATTTTTATGATCAAAGAATAAAGCCATTGACTTACAATACGGCGATTATCGGAAAGCGTGAAAATCTGGATCAAAATGCCATGAAGCAAATGGGAAAGGTGCATGAAATGACTTTGGAAGATATTTTCGGCTATTAGAAAGGGCAAAATCATTGAAAAAAGGGTAACTGAGGGTACACTTTTTTTTATTTTCAGGGATTTCAAAAATATTTTAAACTAAATTTGTTAGATAAACCAAGGTAATGCTAATCATAAATAGTTGAATAGGAGTATTTTTTTTGCGATGGCACTCTTATTTTCTGCCCATTTTTCGGGACAGGAATCGTACCTTTTCAGCAATGATCTTTATAGCGGAATCAATGCTGCCGGGATTTCGCCAACGCATATTTTCCTCAACCCGAATCCCTGGGAAGTAAACTTGATTGCCGAAGATATTTTTGTGCAGAATGATTATGGCTATGTTTCCAGCCAGAGCATTTTGGGTTTGCCTGGATCAACCATTAAAACGGCGAGTATTCCAAATAATATCATCGGTGCAAACACGCCAAATGTTTTTGACTATTACAACAAAGATTTCACTACCTACCATTTTAGTTCAGACTTTTATGGTCCATCCTTCAGTATCAGGACTACCATTAAAGAAAAGAAATACGCATTTGGCTTATTTTCCAGACTGAGAACCCAGAGTTCCACGATTAATGCTGATAATTATCTTAGATTTGACAATCAGCAAATTCTGGAACCGGAAAGCTATGTGATGCAGCCCTTGAAAATGAGTTTCATGAACTGGGCGGAATTCGGTTTCAATTTTGCCACAAAGATTTTCTCCTCCGCTGATCAACAATGGATTATCGGTGGGAATATCAAGTATGAAAATGGATTGGATGCGATCGTAATTTCTGAAAAGTCGCTTGAACTGAGAAGGACAACGGAAACAGACTCTTCGGGAGTCGGCAGAAAGATTATTTCTGCCCATGATTTTGACATAGACGCAAGCTATGCCACCAATTATAATTTCAGCACCAAACGTTACGAACCTCAAAGAGCCGGAACCGGATTTGGAATTGACTTTGGACTCACCATGATTGATCAGGATGAAAATTCCGATGAATATGATACCAAATTCAGTTTGAATATCCTTGATCTCGGTTATGTTCATTTTACAGGAGAAAATCACAATTTCACGGGAACCGCCATTCAGCTTACGGATAACCCAGCGTTTGAAAATAAAAAGTTCGACGATCCGCAGAAAATTCTTCAAACCTTGAGCAATGAGGTTTATGGCGATCCCCAACAATCTTTCCGGGGAAGCGGATTCAAAATCGGTCTTCCTACAAGCGTTCACATGAATTTTAGCAAGAATGTGGGAACAAACAAATTTATTCATGCCAACTGGATTCAGCGGGTTCCCGTTTTCGAAAACTCTTTAAGGCGAAGCAATATCTTCCATATTTCCTACACGGTGCAAAAGCCGGTTATTGGATATGGAGTTTCCTCATCACTTTATGAGTATCGGGATGTGCAGTTTGGTGCTTATTTCAGGGTAGGACCCCTGATTTTGGGAAGCGAAAATCTGCTTCCGATGTTATTCAGTCAAAGGAAACTGCATTCGGCGGATTTTTATTTCGCCCTAAAACTTTACCCTTTTTGGGACAACGAAATGAAACGGCACCGAAGACAGAAATGCCACTGCGATTGATTTCTTTGTGGTCGGAAGCTTTTCTTAGTGATCGGATAAAAGCATTCCCTGTTTTTGCACCACTTTAATACAATTCTTCCTATTAAGCAAAAAATTGTAACTTCATACTATGAAATTTTTGCGGATCATTTTGATTTTCTTTTTCGCGACTTATTTTGGACAGGATGGATTCCAGGTTTCCAATGGAAAAAAAACAGTGATTCCATTTCAGTTCATCAATAATCTGGTGTTTATTCCTGTGAATATCAATGGAGTGGATCTGACTTTTTTGCTGGATTCCGGCGTGAATGAAACCATACTTTTTAGCCTGGAAAACAAAGATGTGAACTTTAATAATGTGGAAAAAATAAAATTTTCCGGACTGGGTGAAACCAAGACAATTGAAGGTTTAAAATCTGAAAACAATCTGGTGTCCATCGGCAAGAACCTTAAAGATTCCAAGCATACCGTTTTTATAATTCTGGACCAGGACATCAACTTTTCTGCACATATAGGCATTCCGGTCAATGGAATTATCGGATACGAGTTCTTCCAGAATCACCCGGTGCAGATTGATTTTAAATCGAAGAAAATCACGGTTTTTAATGATGAGCAGACCTTTCTGCGAAAAAGTAAAAAGTTCCAGGAATTCCCCATTACGATTGAAGGAAACAAACCCTATATCACCGCGGGAATTGAAATGGTGGATAAAAGGGTGGACTCCAAAATGCTCATTGATCTGGGAAACAGCGATGCAGTGTGGCTTTTCCCAAAATTAATCGACAATTTCGTGTACAACCGACCCAATATTGAGGATTATTTGGGACAAGGATTTAATGGGGATATCTATGGGAAACGGAGCAGGATCCATCGCCTGTATCTTCGTGATTTTGTCTTCGAAAAACCGCTGACTGCAATGCCCGACGAATATTCCATCCAAAATCTGAGGCTGGTTCCTGATCGGAAAGGTTCGGTGGGAAGCGAAATTCTGAGGCGGTTTTTTGTGATTTTCAATTATCCGGAAAAAAAGATCTATCTAAGGAAAAACGGCCATTATAAAGATCCGTTCCTTTTCAACAAAAGCGGTCTCGATATACAACATGACGGGATGACCTGGGAAAGCGATATGGTGAGGATTGAACCCAAACGCAGCAACCGCGAAAGTGAAGGCATCAATGTTCCCTTCACTCCGGACCAGTTTCAGTACAATTTTGTATTGGTACCGAAATATTCCGTTGCAGGCTGTAGAAAAGATTCGCCTTGCGCTGATTCGGGTTTTAAGAAGGGTGACAAAATCATCAGCATTAATGGGCGTAAAGTTGGTTCTTTCAATTTAGAGAAAATTTATGATATCCTGAAAGGAGAAGATGGGACCGCCGTTAATTTTGAGTTGAATCGAGACGGAGCGCCCTTAAAACTTAAAATCATCCTAAAAGATCCGATTCCTTATCAGGATGGAAATTGAGAAAGATCGGTTTTATATTTTAGGTATCTGAAACAAAAATCCCGCAAAAAAATGCGGGATTGATATTGTTTTTTCCTTAGCAGGAATTTTTTAAGCTTCTTCTGTAGTCTCTTTAGCTTCTACTTTTTTAGGAGCCGGAGCAGCTTTTGGAGCTACTTCCACTGGAGCGTCAGAAATTACGTCGAATTCGTATGTATGTTCCACGCTTCTGTGAAGTCTGATCAATGCAGAGAATTTACCAGTTCTCTTGATGGTGCTTCCTGGGATTTTGATGTATTTCTTGTCCACTTCCACACCTGCTTTTGCCAATTCTTCAGAAAGGTTCGCATTGTTGATTGATCCGAAAAGTTTGTCACCAGCTCCCACTTTCGCTTCGATGGTGATTACCGTTTTCTTCAATTGGTCCACAATTGCGTTTGCAGCAGCGATCAATTTAGCTTCCTCCTCTTTTCTTGCTTCCAAAGTAGCTTCAAGGGTAGCTCTGTTTTTTGGCGTTGCCAGCACTGCCAAACCTTGTGGCAAAAGGAAGTTTCTTGCGTAGCCTGGTTTTACACTTACGGTATCGAACTCAAGTCCTAAGTTTTCTACGTCTTTTTTTAGAATAATGTCCATTGTTGTTGTCCGTTTTTTTGTTTTAGAGAAAAGAAGAAAGAGAATAGACGCCATACGTCTTTATCGGAGTTTCTCTGCTTTTATCCAAAAATCGTTAGAATTAATTATTTATTCAGCAACTTAAAAAAAGAGAATTCGCCAAAAGGTCTAATTCTCATTTCTCTTGTTTCTTAAAGTCTTATTTTAGCAAGTCCGCCACATACGGCATCAAAGCCAAGTGTCTTGCTCTTTTGATTGCAGAGGAGACTTTTCTTTGGTATTTCAAGGAAGTTCCAGTGTATCTTCTTGGAAGGATTTTTCCCTGTTCGTTCACGAACTGAAGAAGGAAGTCTGCATCTTTATAATCTACATGCTTGATTCCGAATTTTTTGAATCGGCAGTATTTTTTTTCTGATTTCGTGTTGATGTCAAGTGGAGTAAGGAATTTTACTTCAGATTCTCCTCCAGCTGAGGCTTGTTTAGCCATATCGTCAATTGCCATATCTCTAGATTTTTTTAGGGGTTAAAATTAAGCTTTTGCAGTTTTTGCTTTTGATCTTCTGGTGATCGCGTATTCCACTGCGTGTTTGTCTAATTTGGTAGTCAGATATCTGATCACTCGCTCATCACGTTTGTAGGCAAGTTCTAAATCTGCAACCACAGTTCCTTCACCTTTGAATTCGATCAAAGTGTAAAATCCGTTCTTTTTCAATTGAATCGGATAAGCCAATTTTTTCAGTCCCCAATTTTCTTTGGCAACGATTTCGCATCCGTTTGAAGTCAACAGATCTTCAAACTTTTTTACTGCTTCCTCCACCTGTGCGTCAGATAGAACGGGAGTTAAAATGAAAACAGTTTCGTAATTGTTCATAATGTTAAATAAATTTGTTAATTATTTCGAGGTGCAAAAGTAATAATAATTTCACGAACTCGCAATGTTTCAGCGAAATAAAAAAGAGATCCGTTTTCGCGGATCTCTCTTTTAAGTATTGATGATTAAAATTATTCCTTAACCATTTTTACGGTTTGCGTTCCGTTTTCAGTGTCAATTTTCACCATATAGGCTCCTGAAGGTAATTTGGCAAGATTGATTTGGGATTTCGCCGAGTTCAGAAGATGAGTGGAAACCACTTTACCTGAAAGGTCATAAACCGAAACCGAATTTACTCTTGAAGCTGCATCGATGTTCAATACATCAACAACCGGATTCGGATACACTTTGGTCTGGGCTTTTGAAACATCTGAAACAGCTAATGAAGCAATGTTTACCGTGTAATCTTCTGCCTGTCCAAAACTGCTTCCGTTGGTGCAAGGATCAGCATATGCGGAGCTGAATGTTTTTTTGATTCTCATTCTGGTGTTTCCGGCTACCGCAGTGGCAGGTACCACGATATCTTGCGTTACTGTTTTTCCGTCGGAACCGGTTGAATTTGTCAAAGTTCCTGTGATCAGAATAGCTTCTCCCGGATCATTAAAATTGCCGTTTTGGTTCCAGTCTATGAATACATAGAATTTATTGCTGTAATTTCCTCCGGTATATCCTTGTAAACTCAGGGTATAGGTGCTTCCAGCGGTTACGTTCGCAATTTTGTCAAGGAAGAATTCATGAGCCGCAGAAGTAGTGGCTGCAGGAGAAGTGTTATTTATTCCCGCGAAAGTAACATTGGTAATTGGTTCCACGAAAGAGAAAACTAGCGGTCCGCAGTAAGGGGCGGCCGGGTTCGCCATAGTAGTAAAGGACCATTCTGAACAGCCTGTTGAATTACCTGCTCCATTTTTCGCCTCCACTCTCCAATAGTAAGTGGTAGATGGCGCCAAACTTGTTGTCGGTACGGAGGCACTAGTTCCTGTTACGTTAGTCAGCAACGTGGTTGGATTAGCAGATGTGCCAAAGAATACGTCATAGCTGCTTGCCGGCTGTCCGCCAGTCGGAGCAGACCATGATAGATTGACAGCAGACAAATAACTTAGGCCGGTCGCAGCGTTCGCAGGCGAATTAAGTGTAGGACAGTTTGGTGCTGCTGTAGGTGACAGCTGAACTGAGATGTTGTCCATCAATAGCATAAACATATCGTTGGAATTGTTAACAAACGCAATCCTCACCGTGGTGCCAGCATAGGGAGCGAGAGATTGCTGCCTTGTAATCCAGTCTGAGTTTTCTTGACTAATTGTAAATAAAGTCACCGTGAAATCAGCAATAGTGTTTCCTCCGTTTGGAGCAAGCATCACTTTATAACCGTCCCTGTAAGCAGGATCTTGCGCTTTGGAATCCCATTGCAAGAAGGCAGGTTGTGATGGCAGTGTAATTTGTGGAGTGATCAGCCAATCGTCTGACGTTCCTGCAGGATTGTACCAAGAGGTACTCATTGCTGCAAAATTACCTGCGGGTCCTCCAAAATTTCCGTTGGCACCTTGTCTATCAATTCTGTTCCAACCATTACTAATGAAAGAAACATTTGCGGCAGGAGTAAGCCCGTCGTTATCAATTACGGTCCATGCTCCAATTCCTGGACCTTGCCCATCAAAATTTTCCTGAAAAATCTGTCCGTTTCCAAAAAACGGAATCGCCATCAATGAGGCAATGAGTAGAAGTTTTTTCATAATGAAATATGATTTTTTGGTTAAACTTCCTTCAAAATTATTAAAAGAAAATTGAAAATGCAAGGGAAATAATGATATTTTAAAAAATCCGTAAGATTAATTATTCTTTGATTGTAATTTATTATCTGTTTTGCGTAACGGTAGGATTTTTCCTAAATTATTGTTTAGAAGATATAGTCCTTCATCCGCGAAGTAGCCAGTTCGTTTTCATTGATCCAGCTTAAGAAGTAGTCCAGTTTGTCGGTCATTTTCACGCCAGAGTTGTACTTTCGGTAAAAAGGAATTTCGAAGCCGTATTTTGAAAAATCTGTAAATTGAAATGAGTTCATATAAATCAGTACAAAATCGTCATTCTTAATGGTCTCAAAAACCATATTCACATAATAGGTCATCGGCAAGACCTGAAAAACGAAATCATTGTATGGGATCTGCGAATACGGCGAAATGCTTTCGGGAACGATACTGATTCCGTTTTTCTCAACAATTTCGGTGCTGCGCTCCAATCTTTTAAAAGGAAATAAAATATGGGCATTCTCAATATTGGAAACGTAATTGAATCCCAAGGTTTTCAGTTCTTCCACAGACAGTGAAGGCTCTTTTTGTCGCATCCCGCGAATGATTTTTCCGGTAAAATCCTCCACGTTTTGTTTGGCCGCCGCAATATCTTCAGCGTTGGAATTATGATTGTAAAGTGCTATTTCATGACCTTTGCCAATGATTTTTTTTAAAAGCGGGTGCATGTTGTCAGCAATCGAGATTTCTACAAAAAAAGTTGATAATACATTGTGCAGTTCCAAAAGTCTGAGAATAGATTCCGTATTTTTCAGCGTAATTTCCAGATTTTCAGCATCATCAATCCCAAAATTTTTCTTAAACTTCTTTTTATGGTTAATGAGGTTGAAGGTGAGCAGGATCATCAGCAAAAATGTTGAAAACCAAAAATACACAAAAAAAATCTGCTGAAATGCAGATTTTGAGTTTTATTTTAGAAGCTTTTCCCTAAGGTTATTCAGCATTTCTTTTGTCATTTCAGAAATACTGTAATCATACGAAAGTCCCCAGTCTTTTTTTGCTACCGAATCGTCAATCGAAGCCGGCCAGGAATCCGCAATCGCCTGTCTGAAATCCGGTTGGTAATCGATGCTGAAATCCGGCATTTCTTTCTTGATTTCGTGTGCCAATTCTTTAGGCGTAAAAGATAAACCACCCAAGTTATAAGAAGTATGAACCGTTAAACTTTCTTTCGGGGCGGCCATCAGTTTTAGGGTGGCATTGATCGCGTCGTCCATATAAAGCATCGGCATTGCCGTGTTTTCTGAAATAAAGCTGGTGTATTTTCCATTTTCTACGGCTTCGTAGAAAATTTCAACAGCATAATCCGTGGTTCCTCCACCTGCGGGAGTTTTCCAGGAAATCAATCCCGGATAACGGATGCTTCTCACATCCACCCCGAATTTGTCGTGGTAATATTCACACCATTTTTCGCCCGCCATTTTTGAAATTCCGTACACGGTAGTCGGATTCAAAACCACGTCTTGTCCCACATGTTCTTTCGGAATTCCTTTACCAAATACCGCAATGGAGCTGGGCCAAAATATTTTTTTCAATAATCCCTCTTTTGCCATTTCGCAAAAATTCAGCAGTGGTTCCACATTCAGTTTCCACGCGAAAAGCGGCTGTTTTTCTGATGTTCCGGAAAGCAGCGAAGCCAAATGATAAACGGTGGTAATCTCGTAATCCTTGATGATTTGGCGCACCAGCTGCGTGTTGGTCACGTCCATCCTTTCATAAAATCCGGCAGAGGTCAGGTCTTTGTCCCATCGGTCCAGTCCGGATGCAATGACGTTATCCGCACCATGCATTTCTACCAATCTGTTCGTGAGTTCGGTGCCAATCTGTCCCAGTGCACCGGTGATGAGGATTTTTTCCGTGTAGGATTCCATTATTGAATTTTAAGTGAAGCAAATTTAAACAAATTATAGGCTTTCGGAAACAAATCTGTAATTTTGGTAAAATTTTTCAAAATGAAGAAGTTTCTTCTGCTTTTCACTCTTTCCGCGCACTTTGTTCTTGCGCAATTCACCGATATTCATATCATCAAAGAAATCCGTTCGAAAGACCGCGGTTTGGTGGTTTCTGCACATCCACTGGCAAGCGAAGCCGGAGCCAAAGTACTGAAAATGGGCGGAAATGCATTTGATGCAGTGATTGCCACACAATATGCATTGGCAGTAGTTTATCCGCAAGCTGGAAATCTCGGAGGGGGAGGTTTCTTGGTCGGGGTTAAAAATAATGGCGAAAAATTCGCGATTGATTTTCGGGAAACCGCACCGGAAAAGTCTTCTCGGGATATGTACCTCGATAATAAAGGGAAAGCGAATACTGAGTTATCTCAGAACGGAAGATTGGCGGTGGGAGTTCCGGGTTCCGTGGCAGGTTTTTTTGCCACTTTGAAACATGCAAAACTTCCCATGGAAAAATTAATTCAACCCGCAATTGATTTAGCGGAACAAGGTTTTGCGCTGACTGAGCGGGAAGCCAATTTACTCAACAGCCAAATGCAGTTTTTTAATCAGCATAATACGGCGAAAACCGCTTTTCAAAAAGAAAAATGGAAAGCCGGTGATGTTTTGGTTCAGAAAGATTTGGCTGAAACCTTAAAACTGATTCAAAAAAATGGTGCAAAAGGCTTCTACGAAGGCAGAACTGCAAATTTGATTGTGGGAGAAATGAAACGCGGAAACGGAATCATCACCTTCAATGATTTAAAAAATTATCATGCCACCGAAAGAAAACCCATCGTTTTTGATTATAAAGGAAATGAGATCGTTTCCATGCCTTTGCCTTCCAGTGGTGGAATTCTTTTGGCACAGATGCTGAAAATGTCTTCTTTCGAAAATTTGGAAAATTTTCAACAAAATTCAGCAGATGCTGTGCAGATTATGGTGGAAGCAGAAAGGCGAGCGTTTGCAGACCGGGCAGAATTTATGGGTGACCCGGATTTTATTCAGGATCAAACCTCAATGTTGATTTCTGATGCTTATTTAAAAAATCGTTGGAAATCTTTTGATAAAAATTGGGCAACTCCAAGTTCCGCAGTTGGAAAAATAATTTCCCAAACTAAGGAATCTACAGAAACTACTCATATTTCAATCATTGATAAAGACGGGAATGCTGTTGCAGTCACCACCACTTTGAACGGGCTTTATGGAAGCAAGGTGGTGGTTTCCGGTGCCGGTTTTTTCCTGAATAATGAAATGGACGATTTCTCGATCAAGCCCGGAGTTCCCAATATGTTTGGCGCAGTGGGCGGTGAAGCCAATTCCATCAAACCGGGAAAAAGAATGTTGAGCTCCATGACTCCCACGATTGTTCTGAAAAACAGAAAACCTTTTATCGTGGTGGGAACACCGGGTGGCACCACGATTCCCACTTCCGTTTTTCAATCGATTGTGAATGTGGTCGATTTTAAACTGAATCCCAATTTAACCGTGAATCTTCCGAAGTTCCACCACCAGTGGCTTCCCGAATCTGTTCAGGTGGAAAATGGTTTTCCTGAAATCACCCTTAAACTGTTAGAAAAAAAGAATTATATATTTGAAAAGGTTTCGCAAATCGGTCGAACAGAAATGATTGTCATTGATGAAAATGGAAATGCAGTCGCCGTAGCAGACGGTCGAGGTGATGATTCCGTGGCAATGGAGTGATGGGAAGAGGCCGAGAGCCGGTTTGCAGACATTCAGAATGTTGTTTGGAAAACTAAAATACTGAATATCTATTCATTCTAATGCTTTTATTCCTTAATTTTGCGGTTTTAAAAAAAACTTTTTCTGACGTCATTATTAAATTTTAATCCCGAAAATTGGGAATCAATCCTCCATTATTTTGAGCACTTACCTCACTATTCTCGGTTTTAATTCGGCGATTCCCACCGTGAATTCGTCTCCTACCGCACAATTACTCGATATGGAAGAAAGGCATTTTCTGATCGATTGCGGAGAGGGAACCCAGGTGCAACTCCGGAAAGCAAAAGCCAGATTCTCTAAGATCAATCATATTTTTATTTCGCACCTTCATGGCGACCATTGTTTTGGTTTGCCGGGTTTGGTGGCCAGTTTCCGGCTATTGGGCAGAGAAATGCCGCTGCATATTTACGGGCCGAAAGGAATCCGGGAAATGCTGGAAACAATTTTCAGAATCACCGAGACGCACCGCGGTTTTGAAATCGTTTATCACGAACTGGAAAGCAAGACTCCGGAGAAAATTTTTGAGGACAGTAAGGTGGAAGTTTTCACCATTCCGCTGAGTCATAGGATTTATTGCAATGGTTATCTTTTCCGGGAAAAACCAAAGGAAAGGCATCTGAACATGGCGGAGATTGCAAAGTATCCAGAAATTGAAACCTGCGATTACCACAATCTAAAGTTGGGAAAAGACTTCGTTTTGAGTGATGGGTATGTGTTGAAAAATGAGATTTTAACCAGCCCTCCCTCCAAATCGGTTTCCTATGCTTTCTGCAGTGACACAAGATACTCAGAGAAGATTGTTCCGATGATTGAGCATGTAGATGTGCTTTATCATGAAGCTACCTTTCTTCACGAGCTCAAAGAAATGGCAGACTATACCGGTCATACCACCGCATTGGAAGCTGCCCGAATTGCCAAAAAAGCACAGGTTGGCAAACTCATCCTCGGTCATTTTTCCAACAGATATGGAGATTTGTCTGTGTTTACCGATGAAGCCCGGGAAATTTTTGCAAATACTTTTTTACCGAAAGCGCTGGAACCGGTAAAGATTGGTGTTTAATTTGGATTTACATGAAGATGAAAAAATCCGAATTTCAATTGCCGAATTTCTTATCGGACCTAAAGGATTTCCTGGACGAGAAAGCGGATTTCTATAATAATCCCAAGTTTATCGAAAATGATCCCATTCAGATTCCGCACCGGTTTTCCTTAAAACAGGATATCGAAATTGCAGGTTTTCTTACGGCCACCATTTCCTGGGGAAACCGAAAATCTATCATCACCGATGCTGAGAAAATGATGCATTTCATGGAGGATTCACCATTTGATTTTGTAAGGAATGTATCTGCGACGGAGCTGAAAACCTTTGAAAATAAAAGTATTCACCGGACTTTTAATGGAGAAGATTTCATTGAATTTATTTTAAACCTAAAGAGAGTTTATTCCGAAAATGAAAGTCTGGAAACACTTTTCTTAGTTCATCAAGGCGAAGCGGATTTCTATCATTCCCTGGAAAGGTTCAGAAATAAGTTTCTGGGCAGCAAGGAACACAGAAGCCAAAAACACGTGAGTTCCCCCTACAAAAATTCTTCAGCCAAACGATTGATGATGTTGCTCCGTTGGATGGTGCGAAAAGACAATAAAGGAGTGGATTTCGGAGTTTGGGAAAATATTGATCAAAGATTTTTATCTGTTCCGCTGGATGTTCACACTGGAAATATTTCCCGGAAATTAGGCTTGATTCAAAGAAAACAAAATGACTGGAAAACAGTGGTTGAAATGGACTCGGTATTAAGGGTTTTCCACGCAGAAGATCCTTCCAGATATGACTTTGCACTTTTTGGTCTGGGTGTTTCAGGTGATTTTTAATTATTTGGTCATAGATTTCAATTTTTGCGGATTTCATTGGGGTCAGTGGTCTTTTTTGTGTTGTCGCTCAATAATCCCTGTAAATCACTGAAAATTAACATATCTATTGTTATCTTTGACACACATTTCAGGACCATGAAAAAAACTTTTTATTTATTTTTAGCTTTTTCTGTTATTTCAATTTTCAGCAATTTCGATGCACAAACCACCCACAGAAAACCTGAACGGGAAAGTGCCACAGTAGCTACGCACAGAGCCGGCGCTTTCATCGATGTGAATGCGGCAGCGAATCCGGAATCTGCCTATTCGATTTCTCAGTTGATCAAGGATGTTTTGATTTCCGGTGGCGGAACCTGTGTCGCTGCAAATGTTTCCAACGTAACGGTTTCTCCAAATTTGGCAGCCAGTAATGCTAATCGTTCATGGGGGTTCTTCAGTAAGGGAAGTACCAATTTCCCTTTCAGCAAAGGGATCGTGCTTGCCACTGGATTTGCACGAAATGCCGGCAATTCTTTTATAGCAAGTACTTTAAGTGACAATATTGGAACAGGTGGCGATTTTGATCTATCGCAAGCAATGGGTGGGGGTGCAACCTATTTTGATGCTACCTCGGTGGAATTTGATTTTGTGCCGCAATCCACCCAAATCTCTTTTAATTATTTGTTTGCCTCCGAGGAATATTCATGGAACAATTCATTTCCATGTTCTGGTTTTACTGATGGTTTTGCATTGCTCCTGAAAAAGGCCGGTGATCCTACTTATACCAATATGGCAGTTTTACCGGGAGGAGCCGGACCAGTAAGTGTGACCAATATTATTCCTTCTAATTTTTCCTGTGGGCCTCTAAATGCTCAGTACTTTGGCGGGCTTAATATGTCTAATATTGAAACCAATTACAACGGAAGAACTATACCTCTGAAAGCAGTGGCCAATGTGATTCCAGGTCAGACTTACCATTTTAAAATGGTACTTGCCGATGCAATTGACAGGCAGTACGATTCTGCGGTTTTTTTGGAAGCGGGTTCATTTAATATTGGTGTTCAGGTTCAAGATGGAGCCGGTGTCACATTGCCGGGACAGATCAATATGTGCGGAAATACACCACAAACTTTGGTGGCGCAGGTTGCAGCCCCCAGTGCTACTTTTTATTGGTATTTCAACGGTAATCTGATTCCGGGAGCAACCAGCAATTCTTACGTGGCAACGCAGCCGGGAATCTATAAGGTGGAAGTTTTTCTACCCGGAAATAATTGCCCCGGAACTGCCACCGTAGAAATTCTTGCGAAACCTTATCCTGTGGTCCAAAATGCGTCATTAACTTCATGCGGGCCATTGAATACCGCAGTATTTAATTTAAAAACTGCCGAACCTGACATCAGTACTTCTCCGGGTCTCACCTTTACCTATTATGTAAACCAACCCGATGCTGAAGCTGGAAATTTGAACTTTATTCCAAATCCTACCAATTACACTTCAGGAACCAAGAAAATATATGTTCGGGTCTCGAATGGCGCATGTCACCGGGTTGCTGAACTTCAATTGAATGCAGGTTTGCAGCCAGCGAACCCTACTATTAATGCACCCTTAACACAGATTTGTGGAAACGGTTCCATCACACTTACTTCCAGTGTGCCCACAGGAAATCTTTGGTCCACAGGTGAAACCACACAGAGCATCACAGTAACAGCAGCCGGAACTTATACCGTAAAAGTGGTGAATGGATTTTGTTCTTCAACGGTAGCTTCTGTCAACATTACCAAAATTGCCGATCCAAATCTGCAAATCACAGGAAATTTATATTTCTGCACCGGTTCTTCCACCACGCTCACTTCCAGTGAAGCTGCAGGAAATGTTTGGAATACGGGTGAAACCACGCAAAGCATCACAGTGACGACGCCCGGAACTTACACGGTAACCGTAACACCAGCAGTTGGTTGCTCGTTTAATAAATCGGTGGTCGTTACTGAGTCTCCTCAGGTGACCGCCTTTATTCCAGCGCCGGTTCCGATGTGCAACAATATCCCGCAAGCGCTGGTGGCACAAACAAATATTGGAACCCATTTCGTTTGGTATTTTAACGGAAATGTCATTCCTGGCGCGACCGCAAATTCGTATGTGGCCACACAGCCCGGAACCTATAAAGTCTTGGTGAGCCTCCCAGGAAACAACTGTAGTGCAACTGCGCAGGTAACCATTATTGGAGGAACTTTTCCGGTGGTGTCAAATGCGATACAGAACAAATGTTCTAGCTCAAGTACTTACACATTTAATCTGAAAGATTCAGAATCATCTTTGAGCACCACCGCCGGTGCAGTCTTCCAGTATTATGAATTCCAACCGGATGCGGATGCCGGAAATGGAAACTTTATTCCAAATCCAACTGCTTACAATAGTGCCACGAAGAAAATCTACGTGAGGGTAAGCACTGGCAGCTGCTACAGGATAGCCGAACTTCAGTTAAATGTAGGAATAATTCCCAATACTCCGGTAATTACAGCATCGAATACGGAAATTTGTGGAAATACTACAGTGACTTTGACGTCAAGCAATCCAACGGGAAATGTTTGGTCCAATGGCGCCACCACACAAAGCATCACCGTCACCACAGCTGGTACTTATTCCCTGAAAACAGTCAATTCTCTGTGTGAATCTGCTTCAGCGTCTATTGTCATTACCAAAGTTGCCGATCCAAATCTTAAAATCACAGGAAATCTTAATATGTGCAGTGGTTCTTCTACCACGCTTACCTCCAGTTTAGCGACAGGAATCGTTTGGAGTACCGGTGAAACAACGCCATCAATCACGGTGACAACTCCGGGAACTTATACCGTTACGGCAACTTTAGGAACTGCATGTGTCTTTACCAAGTCCGTTACGGTCGCTCAGGTTCCACAGGTCACCGCTTCCATTGCACCGCCTACGGTCATGTGTAGCAATACGCCGCAAACATTGGTGGCACAAACCAATATCGGAACTGCTTTCCAATGGTATCTGAATAATATCCTTATTCCGGGGGCAACTTCTTCTACGTATGTCGCAACGGAATTAGGAACGTACAAAGTTATTGCAAGTGTTCCGGGAAACACCTGTCCCGGAACGGCTCAGGTGAAAATAACCGGTGGAATGTATCCGATGGCGAACAGTTCCTCATTAAGCGAATGTTCGGCAACCGGTTCCGCTGTGTTTAAATTAACAAATGCGCAACCAGAGATCAGCACCACACCGGGAGTAAATTTTAGGTATTATGAACTGCAGTCTGATGCAGATGCGGGAAATACCAACTTTATCCCGAATCCTAACACGTATTCATCTACGACTAAGAAAATTTACGTGAGGGTAACCAGCGGACTTTGTTATAAAGTTTCGGATCTGCAACTCAACGTAAATCTGATTCCGGCAACTCCGGTGATTACTGCTTCTAGTTTGCAGATTTGCGGAGACACTACTGTGACATTAACCTCGAATGTTGCTTCAGGAAACCTCTGGTCAACCGGCGAAACCACTCCAAGCATCACCGTTTCCGCCGCAGGAACCTATACTTTGAAAACTGTTGGAGCCTTCTGCGATTCAGTTCCGGCTTCCATTAATATTGTAAAAGTTGCCGACCCCAATATTCAGATTTCCGGTCAGTTGAGCTTTTGTAATGGATATTCTACCACGCTGACTTCAAGTTCCGCGACAGGAAATGTTTGGAATACGGGCGCAACATCCAGTTCAATTGTAGTTACGGCTCCGGGAAATTATACAGTGACCGTAACATTGCCGGGAGGTTGCCAGTTTTCGAAAACGGTAACGGTGGTAAAAACTCCACCGATCGTTGTTCAGATTGCCGCACCACAAGTAATTACCTGTACCAACAGTCAAATTACGCTGGATGGAAGTTCTTCCCAATATCAACCGGGAGATACCTTCCAATGGATAGCTACGAATGGAGGGGTAATTGTTTCCGGGGCAAATACTTTGAATCCGGTAGTCAGCGCGGCAGGAACTTATACTTTGACCATTAATGGAATTAATTGTGCGGGAAGCAAATCGGTAACAGTCACCGAAAATAAAGTGAAACCGACAGTGAATGTTTCTGCACCACGAATTAAAATCTGCGAAGGTGAATCTGTGACCATCACTGCAGCAGGAGCTCAAACTTATTTGTGGGCAGGTGGAAACCAAACCACCAGTTCAATTACGGTGAGTCCTACCACTACCACAACTTATACGGTAACCGGAACCGGAGCAAACGGTTGTGCATCTGTTCCTACTCAAATTACGATTACCGTGTTGCCAAAAATAACTTCCGATGTGGAAGGTGGACCAATTTGTGCAGGAGGTTCCATTGTGCTTGACGCGGGGTCCGGACCAGGCTATACTTATCTTTGGAGTAATGGACAGACCTCCCAAACCATCACTGCTACTGCCGTAGGAGACTATACGGTGACTATTAACAATACCGTTTGTTCAGCCTCGTTTACTGCAAAAGTGGTTCCCGGGACTCCGCCAACATTGGTGAAAGTACTTTACGAGAATAATAATCTAACCATCATAGCGGACAATGCGATGGAGTATCCGCTGGAATACTCTATTAATGGAGGCTTTACTTGGCAAAGTTCCAATGTGTTTGTGGGTGTAAACAGTAACGTGAATTATCAGATTGCGGTTCGGGTAAAAAATACCACTTGTTTGAATTCGGCAGAATATTTTACCTTTAAACTAAGCAACGTCATTACTCCGAATGATGACGGGATCAATGACCGAATCGATTTTGGTGGAATCAGCGTATATCAAGAATTTCAGGCAGTGATCTATGATCGTTATGGAGTAGAGGTTTTCCGTGCAGATACGAACAGAACTTATTGGGACGGAAAACAGATGGGAAAAACGCTTCCATCTGCGAGTTACTGGTACGTGGTAAGTTGGGATGATCCAATTACCAAGGAGAAACATACCAAAACGGGATGGATCATGCTTAAAACTCATTAAAACAAAAAAATGGCATCTCAAATTCGGATGCCATTTTTTTATTTAGGATTTGCCTGCCAAAGATTGGTAAACGCAATGAAATCTTCCACCGAGAGTTCCTCTGCACGTTTGTCCATGAACGGATGGGTTTTCAGATTTTCTGGAATCATCAGTACTTTCAATGCGTTCGATAGCTTTTTTCTTCTTTGGTTGAATCCTGCTTTTACGATTTGTTTGAAGAGCACTTCGTTTCCGGATAGTCCGGTTTTCGGATTTCTGGTGAGTTTAATGACTCCCGATTTCACTTTTGGCGGCGGATTGAACACGTTTTCGTGAACCGTGAAAAGGTATTTCACATCATACAGCGCCTGAACCAAAACAGATAAAATTCCGTAATCCTTGGTTCGTGGAACTGCGGCAGTTCTTTCGGCAACTTCTTTCTGGAACATTCCCACCATTTCTGGGATTTGTTCGTAATGGTCGATGATTTTAAATAAAATCTGCGATGAAATATTATAAGGAAAATTGCCGATCACCGCAATTTGACCCTCGAAAACATCATTGATATTCACCTTCAGGAAATCGCCAATGAAATGCTGATCCTGAAGCTTTGGAAAATGTTTTTTCAAATAATCAATGGATTCCAGATCGATTTCTGCCACGAAAGTTTCGGCATCTTTTTCCAGAAGGTATTTCGTGAGAACGCCCATTCCGGGACCTACTTCCAAGACTTGCCTGTAATCTTCAAAACTAAGTCCTTCTACAATTTTTCTGGCGATATTTTCATCGGTCAAAAAATGTTGACCGAGATGTTTTTTGGCTTTAACCATATATGTTGCGAGTTGCGATTTCCGTGGAGTGGGTTTTGGTTTAGAGTTTTGTGGAATAGGTTATTGAAAGTTCAATAAATCCCTTATCAAGACGATTGTCGGCTTCCAATTCCCCTTTCTGCCGATATGCGGACGTCTCCCATCTTCCCGTTCATTAAGTTTTTTTTAACACCGAAATTCTTTATTTCACGGCAAATTACGGAAGTTTTTTTCTATTTTAGCAGAAATTTTTTTATTAATGGCTAGATCAGTAGAGGATTTTAACAAAAGAAGGCTTCGTTCCAGCAACATTACCGTAGTAGTCAGTATTGCGTTGGTTTTATTTTTATTGGGTTTAATGGGTTTAATTCTGATCAATGCCCAAAAATATTCCGACTATATCAAGGAGCAACTCGTGGTGAACGCCTATTTTGACGAAAATTATGATGCAAAAGATTCGCTGAAAATCGAGAAAATGGAACAGGAGACTTTCCAGAAAATTCAGAAACTTACCCCTGTAAAACGAGCGACCTACATCACGCGAGAAATGGCTGCAGCTGAAGCAAAGAAAAGTATGGGGATAGAATCCAGCGCACTTTTCGAGGAAAACATTTTCCCCTCTTCGGTGGAGGTGGCCCTAAAACCAGAATTTGTCGATCCCGCAAAAATTGACGAAGCCATCAAGCAAATCAAAGCCACACCGGGAATCGTGGATGTGAAAAATAACTCTACCTTGATGGTGGAAGTTTACAATAATTTGAACAACATCCTGAAGTGGATTTTTGGTTTTTCCATCTTATTTTTGGTTTTGGCCGTGGTTTTAATTAACAACTCGATTCGGTTGAAAATATATGCTAAAAGATTCATTATCAAAACGATGCAGTTGGTGGGAGCGAAGCGCAGATTTATTTTGAAGCCCTTTGTGAAAGAAGCGGCAATTCTTGGCGTCATCGGTGCAGTTCTTGGTTTGTTGGTACTTTTCGGGGCGTGGTATTATTTCATCACCCAGATCGGGACTCCGTTCGCGCAAGACAATAATCAACTGATCATCCTCGTGATCGGAATTTTCATCCTCGGTGTCTTGATTACAGTGTTTAGCACTATTTTCGCGACTTGGCGATTTTTACGTTCAAATGTGGACGACCTTTATTATTCTTAAAATAGATGAGCAAAAAAAATAATAGTTTCAATGCCGACAGTTTCGGTAGTAAGCAGGCGGAAACTCCGGAAAATAATTTCTATTTCGGCAAAGAGAATTACAAATTCATGCTGATCGGACTGGCTTTGATTGTGGTAGGTTTTCTACTGATGATGGGAGCAGACGCCAATACCGTAGATGGAAAATATGACCCAAATTCTTGGAATGAGGGCATTTTCTCTATCCGCAGAATCCGTATCGCACCTTTGCTGGTCATCGCTGGTTTCGCTGTTGAGGTTTATGCCATCCTCAGAAGAAACAAATAAGTTCCCATTTGATTCATTCTTAATTTATAATTTTTCATTAGTAATCGATGGATTTAATCAGAGCAATCATCATTGCAATTATCGAGGGTTTAACCGAATTTTTACCGATTTCTTCCACCGCACACATGATCTTCACGAGCTCCATTTTCGGAATTCAGGAAGATGAATTCGTGAAGATGTTCCAGGTTTCAATACAGTTTGGGGCTATTTTGGCGGTGGTGTATCTGTATTGGAAAAAGTTTTTCAATTTCAAAAACCTTAGCTTTTATCTGAAACTGGCAGTTGCCGTAATTCCGGCATTGGTTTTAGGGAAACTGTTTGACGACAAGATCGAGGCCGTTTTAGGAGATCCTATTCCCATTGCGATCGTGCTGATTTTGGGCGGCGTGGTTTTACTCTTTATCGACAAGTTATTTAAAGTCCATACCATCGATGACGAAAAAGACGTTTCATACAAAAGTGCCATCATCATCGGGTTTTGGCAGTGTTTGGCGATGATGCCCGGAACGAGCAGAAGTGCCGCTTCCATCATCGGTGGAATGCAGCAGAAACTGACCAGAAAAGCCGCGGCAGAATTTTCCTTCTTTTTGGCGGTTCCCACGATGTTGGCGGTCACCGTTTATTCCATTTTCCTGAAAGAATGGAACCATGACGGAACCATGCAGAAAGGTTACGACCTGCTTTTACAGGGAGAACATCTGAAACTTTTTCTCATCGGAAACGTGGTCGCGTTCGTGGTTGCGGTGGTTGCCATCAAATTCTTCATCGGGGTTTTGACGAAATACGGATTCAAACCTTGGGGATGGTACAGAATTGTGGTGGGAATTGCGTTGTTGGTTTATTTTACTATGTTTAACAAATAATTTTTTGGGCAGCTTTTTCCGCCCTCCGTTCCCGCTTTTTTTGTTCCGCAAGCTCCACAAAAAAGAGCTCCACTCAGGTCGGGCTGCAAATTGGGAATCCCTAATAAAATTGGGAATCAAATGACTGATAAAGATTTCTTAGAAGGCCAAATCATCCTCCTGGACAAACCTTTGGATTGGACCAGTTTTCAGGCGGTGAACAAGTTGAAGTACAAACTGAAACGAGAATTCCACCTTCCCAAGAAATTCAAAATCGGACACGCCGGAACTTTAGATCCGAAAGCGACTGGTTTGCTCATCGTCTGCACCGGGAAATTCACCAAAAAAATCCCGGAAATCCAGGACGCGCCGAAAGAATATTTCACCGAAATCAAAATCGGGGTTCAAACCGAATCTTACGATACCGAAAAACCGGAAATCCTTCACCAGGACTTTTCGCATATTTCCGAAAGTTTCATTCATGAAACTTTAAAGAAATTCGTTGGAGAAATTGATCAGAAACCGCCGGTTTTTTCCGCCATTAAAATTGATGGAAAACGAGCATACGACTTGGCGAGAAAAGGCGAGGAAGTGGAAATGAAATCCAGAAAAACAACGATTCACTATATTAAAGATATTGAAATTGAACTTCCATTTGTCCGTTTTGTTGTGGGTTGCTCTAAAGGAACCTACATCCGAAGTTTGGCACACGACATCGGTCAGGAATTGGGAGTCGGAGCGTATCTCACGAATTTGCGCCGCACAAAAATCGGGGAATATTCGGTTGAAGATGCCTCCTCGGAATTTCTGGAAAATGATTTTAGATTTTCTTCTGAACCATAAAATTACTCCTCCTTAGACTTCGCTAAGGAACACTATTAATCATTACTCATTGCTCATTACTTATGAATGTCCGTATTAACAAATATCTTTCCGAAGTCGGTTTCTGTTCGCGCAGAGAAGCCGATAAACTCCTGGAGCAGGGAAGAATTACGATCAACGGAAAAATTCCCGAACTGGGAACCAAAGTTTCGGATGAAGATGAAATTTTGGTGGATGGCGTTTCGATCAGAAAACCGCAGGAGGAGCATGTTTACATCGTGCTGAACAAACCTGTGGGAATTGTTTGCACCACAGACACGAAACGTGAAAAAAACAATATTGTCGATTTCATCAATCATCCCAAAAGGATTTTTCCCATTGGGCGATTGGATAAACCCAGCGAAGGATTAATTCTGCTGACTTCTGATGGCGACATCGTCAACAAAATTCTTCGTGCCAGAAACAATCACGAGAAGGAATACATCGTTCGGGTCGATAAGCCAATTACCCAGAAATTTTTAGACAAAATGAGGAATGGCGTCCCGATTTTGGGAATTGTTACCAAAAAATGCGAGGTAGAGCAAATCGATACCTTGTCTTTCCGGATTATTTTAACGCAAGGTTTGAACCGTCAAATCCGCAGAATGTGCGAATTCCTCGGTTACGAAGTAAAGAAACTGAAACGCATCCGGATCATGAACATCAAACTTGATTTGCCGACTGGGAAATGGCGCGATTTGACGGCTGCAGAAATGCAGGAGCTCCAATTACTTTTGGAAGATTCTGAAAAGACCGTGGAATAGGAATGATAAGAAAAGTTAACACGGTAGTTTCTCAAACTATTTCTACATTTGGCGACTAAATCATCGGAATGAAAAACATATTCAAACTTTTACTGATTTTCTTGTCAGTACAGGTATTTTCACAAGTTGACACCGCTCAAGTGACCATTCCAAACCGGTTCAATTCGGCGGACGCACTTTCGAAACCATATGTCATCCTGATTTCTGCCGACGGTTTTCGGTATGATTACGCTAAAAAATATAATGCAAAAAACCTTTTAAAACTTGCAGAAAATGGAGCTTCCGCAAAAGCACTGATTCCAAGTTTTCCGACGCTTACTTTTCCAAATCACTGGACTTTGATTACCGGGCTTTATCCTTCCCATCATGGTTTGATAGATAATAACTTCTATGATTACCAACGTGGGAAACGCTATGCCATGAGCAACGTGGAAAATGCGGAAGATGGCAGTTGGTATGGTGGAATTCCGCTATGGAGCTTGGCCGAAAACCAGGGAATCCTTTCTGCATCTATGATGTGGGTGGGTTCCGCAAGTGATGCGGGAGGAATTCGTCCAAGCTATTATTATCATTATCACGAAAAATTCTCTCCACTTGAAAAAGTAGGTAAGGTGATGAACTGGCTGAAATTGCCGGAGAATGTTCGTCCGCACCTGATCACCCTCTATTTTCCGGAGGTTGATGCGAGCGGTCACCAGTATGGAACCGAAAGTGATCCTACGGAAAAAGCGGTTCAGTTGGTAGATGAAGCGGTAGGAACTTTAGTGGAGCAAGTGAAATCTTTAGGTCTAAAAAATGTCAATTTCATCTTTGTTTCGGATCACGGAATGTTGAATGTAGACCGGAAAAAACCATTAGATATTCCGGAGGTGCTTTTAGATAAAAGCAGATTTGACATATACAACGCTCAGACTTTACTAAGAGTGGTGGTTAAAAATCCTTCCGAAGTAAAGCGGATTTTTCAAGATTTGAAGAAAAATAAAACTTCCGAATACGATGTTTTTCTGGCTGAAAAATTTCCGCGGAAACTGAAATATGCCCAAAGAGACGACCGCTACAAACGGATCGGACAAATACTGCTGGTTCCGCATGCCCCAAAGATATTTTTAGAAAAAGGAAAAAAAACTTCGGAAGGAAAACATGGGTACAATCCATTTATAACCCCTGAAATGAAAGCAACCTTCATCGCGTTTGGTGATGGATTTAAACAGGGCAAGAAAATAGGTGAATTCAGGAATGTGAATATTTATCCGGTGGTGACCCGGCTTCTGGACTTAGAAATTCAACAGCCAATTGATGGAAAACCCTTTACAGCAAAGCGTATTTTGAAAAAATAAGCGTTCAGAATTTTTAAGAGTGATCTCCGTTTTTCTAAAAATAGATCGGTAGAATATCTTTATATTTGAGTCCTTAAAAAATTAAACAAAATCAAATTTTATAGTGAAAAGTCAAATTCTATTATCGGCCGTTGTTTGTTTTTCCCTGCTGGGATTTTCTCAGACCCCGCAGACAGCACAGAAACAAGCTACAGTAAAACAGCAGCGAAAGCAATTGCAGAAGCAGTTTGCAAAGTATGAAAAAAGTTTAAGAAAAATTCATGCTCAAAAAGACGGAATCCCGCCAAATGCTTACAACGAGCAGGATTATAAAAACACGATGAACCCAGTTACCGGCGAACCGGAATTTTACAAACTGACGGCCATCAAAGGCGATTTGGATGCTGGAAAATACCAACCGACTCAATCGCTTTCTCTTCTTGCAAACCTTGGTGGAAACCAAAAGGGAGTGATTGGCGAACCATGGACAGAAAGAGGTCCCTACAATGTTGGAGGAAGAACCCGCGCCATCATGTTTGATCCGAATGACCCTACCGGAAAAAGAGTTTTTGCCGGAGGAGTTTCAGGGGGTTTGTGGGTCAACAATGATGTTGCCAATAATTCCTCGGAGTGGACACCGCTAAGCGGAATGTGGTCAAACACCTCTGTGACCTGCATGGCTTATGATCCGAATGATACCAATACTTTCTATGTAGGAACCGGCGAGGCGGAAACCGGTGATGCAGTAGGTTCCGGAATATGGAAGTCCACTGATGGTGGAGTCACCTGGACGAATATTTTTGTCTTCTCAGGATCGCCTTATACCTCGACCATCAAGAATGGGAATTACTATGTAAACGATATCAAGGTGAGGAACAACAATGGTGTTTCCGAAATATATGCGGGAGTAAGTGGAGCCAATAACCGTATTTATTTTAATGATGGATGGTTGGGTCTTTACCAAGCCGGTCTCTATAAATCTACCGATGGGGGAACCACTTTTACCAAATCAACTTCCATGGTGGTTCCAGAGAATGCCAGTATCGGCTTGTCTGTGCAGCAAATTGAAATTGCGGCGGATAATGCGGTTTGGGTTTCTACCAGAAGTTCACGTTTCGGATCTTCAGCAAGTTCGGGAGGGAAAATCTACCGTGCTGCAGATGGAGTGAATTTCACCAAAATTTATGACGTTAACGATGCCAATTCCAGAGTAAAATTTGGACTATCGAAGACCAATCCGCTAAAAGCCTATGCTTTATTAAGCACATCTGCCGGTTCTGAACCAGTGAGAATTATTAAAACCACTGATGGCGGCACTTCGTGGTCTGCATCCAATGATGCCACGCCGGTAATCAGTTTACCAAAAGACGCAGACACTGGCATTCCCAATAACGATTTTACCAGAGGGCAGGCTTTTTATGATCTGGTGATCGTGCCGGATCCGGAAAATGATGAAATCGTCTATTCAGGTGGAATAGACCTTTTTAAATCTACAAATGGTGCAGGAAGTTGGATCCAAATCAGCAAATGGTCCAATAACAATAACCTCGGCGGACTTTCTGTTTCAATGGTTCATGCAGATCAGCATGCCATTGTTTTCAACCCGAAAAATGCCAATCAAATCCTTTTTGGAAATGATGGCGGGATTTTCTTCGCTGCCAATAAAAACAGCCTCAATTCCTCCACATCAATTCCGATGAGAAATAACAGATACAATGTCACCCAGTTCTACGGGGCTACCTTGAACCCTGTTAAAACTCCATCAAACGAAGAATTCTTAGCGGGTGCTCAAGATAATGGAACCTCACTTTTTGCCGGTTCACCATTGGCCAATGATTTCTACGATGTTTCATCTTATTATGGCGGCGACGGTTGTAATACCGAATATGGACCAACCGGAAACTACAAAATTTACAGTTATGTGTACAATTACCATTACATCACTGCACCAAACGGAGCAGATTATGCGCTGATCAACTCTGGTCAAGGGACAACAGGATTGTTCATCAATGTTTTGGCAGTAGACAGAAACAGGAATGTCTTCTTCTCCACAAGAGGAGGCTACTTGCTAAACCGTGTTTTGGGATTGAACAGTAACGGCGTTTATACCCGTTCAACAATCAGTGCCGGGACCGCCGGATCAGATGCGATTTCCAAACTTACAGTTTCGCCTTTTACCACGGCTTCAACCACACTTTTTGCCGGAACCAATCTTGGAAAATTGATTAAAATTACCAACGCAGACACTACACCGGTTAACAACAGTATTACCACACCTTTCACCGGAACCGTTTCCGATATTAAGTTTGGGGCGAATGAAAATGAAATATTGGTAACCGTCTCCAACTATGGAGCCACCATGGTCAATGTGTGGTACACCAATGACGGAGGTGCGAGCTGGAAAAATAAAGAAGGAAATCTACCGGATATGCCGGTCAGAGCTATTTTTATGAATCCGGATCAACCGAAAGAAGTGATTATCGGGACAGAACTGGGAATCTGGGGAACTGCTGATTTTGATGCGGCAACTCCAACTTGGGCACAATTCTCCGGAGCTATTGGAAATACCCGAATTACCCAACTGGATTACAGACCATCTACCAGAACTGTTTTGGCAGCAACCTACGGAAGAGGAGCTTGGACCTCAACCAACACCCAGTCAACCATGGCAACCAACGATCAATCAGATTCAAAAAGGGATTTCAAGGTGTACCCAAATCCGTCAAGAGGTTCGGTTTTTGTGAAATTTGAATCGGCAAAAACCCAAAAAGTGGAGGTGAACATGTACGACGCTTCAGGTAAAATAGTTTTTACCAAGAAAAACGTGGGATCAGACGAGGAAATGATCACCAATCTGCCAAAAGGATTCTATATCCTGAAAGCTCATAATGGTGCGGAAATCGTATATACTTCGCCAGTAATTATCAGATAATGTTTTTAAAAATTCTAATGGTACCGATGTTGATGATTTTTTCCTGCAGTCCTGCAGCGAAAGAATCATCCGCAGCCGGGACTGAAATAGCCACCGCTTCTCAATTGAAAATCCTGAGCGCAACCGAAACCGATTGGTTGGGAGGAGTTCGGGGGGTTCGAGGGAAAATTTTCACCATTAGAATAAAGTCAACGCTGAAGCAGAAACCCACTTTTTCTGATCTGGAAATTGGGGACGAAAAGATACCCGTTTCCGTTTCAGTTAAAAATAACATCTACACCGTCATTGCAAGAACCAGCGTTTCAAAGCCCCTTGTCGATTTTGGAACTTCAGAAGAAACAAGAAGTTCAGATTTAAGATGCGGGATTTTGCATTATCATTTAAGCGGCAGCAAGACAGTGAGAAAACTACCTGTTCCGAAATTAATCCATGTGGAAAACGTGATAAAAAATACAGAGGAACCGGTTCAATAATTTAGACTAAAGTGGGTAGATTTTATCCACTTTTTATATTTTAATGAGATTTAAAAAGCTTTATCTTCTTTTGATTACGGCATTAATTACAGTTTTTGTATTTAATCTGCCGATTCTTACCGCTTTTAGAAATCATGTTAAATATAAGGTCAAGGTGGATTTGATCAACAAAAATTTTAAGAGGAAGACAGTCTTAGCATTTGCGCATGATCAGCTGAAAAACGCACAGTGGATCGATCAGCACGAATTTGTTTTGGATGATGAAATGTTTGATGTGATCATGAAGGAAGAGATCGATGGGAAAACCATCTATCACTGCTATAAGGATGCTAAAGAAAATAAGATTCGGAAAATCCAAAAATTCATTGCCGAACATCTGAGTTTCAAAAACCATCAGATTCCTGAAATCGGAGTTCCCAAATTAGTTTTTCATCAACCACCCAATCATTTCTGTGAAGGTGTGCAAACGGAAAGGATTGAATTTCTGAAAATAATTTTCTATTCCACTGAATTTCCTTCGCTGAATTTCAGTTTTACGGATAGCTATCTCTGCAAACTAAAAATTCCTCCCGAAAATTACTGTTAGATTTTCAATATTTTTTTTTAACAGTAATATTTTCATTTATGAATAAAACATTATCAATTGTTGCAGTTTTTGCAGCAACATTCCTCTGTGCGCAGCAGGAACAAATAATCGATACCGTGCAGATCAGCGGCAGAACCAAAGTGAAAAAAGAGCGTGCAGAGTTCCAGAGACACGCACAAAGTACCGAAACCCTCAGCGAATACGAACTGAGCAGGAACAATTCCGCATTTGTAGAACAGTCCTTGAATACCATGGCAGGAGTCCAGGTCGATAAACGAACCAATCTGGGCGGGCAAAGAGTGGTGGTGCGCGGTTATGGAAATGACCAGAAATTCAACAACTGGGGAACAAAGTTTTACCTGAATTCAGTTCCGCTGACCAATGCGGACGGTGTGACGCTTTTGGAAGATATCGATTTTTCGCTCATCAATAATATCGAAGTCATCAAAGGTCCTGCTGCCACAATGTACGGAGGCGGAGTTGGCGGTGCAGTGAGATTTTATATGCGTCCCGAAACCCGGAAAGGCGTGTCTTTATCACAAAAAATGGCGGCCGGCTCATTCGGACTGCTGCAATCCAATACCCGTGTTGATGCGGTGGGTGATCACTATTCCATGATGCTGAACTATGGTCACTTGGAAAGTGACGGATATCGTCCGAGAGGAAGCAGCCTGAAGAACAATTACGCTTTCATGGGCAACTTCAAGCTGAATCCGAAACAGTCTTTGACGGTTTATGCAAGTCATAATTTCTCTAATGAAGGCGTTTCCGGACAGATTTCGTATGCGGATTATTACGCCGGAATCGACAACGGGAATGATGCCTATGCCAAGAAAAATGCGGGAAATAAGTTTATTTCCGATAGGGTCACGGTTTCCCATCACTGGAATATTTTGCCGAATTTCAGCAATATGACTTCAGTGTATTATTCCCATCTGGATGCTACCCGAATCGCGGCAGGAGCTTATGAACAGAGCATGAACCCGAATTATGGATTCCGTTCCACTTTTAGCCTTAAAAACAAACTCAATGAAAATTTCCATAATTCGGTAGAAGCCGGCGTGGAATATACCGATTCGCGCTCGTTGGTGACCAATTACCGGTTTACCGGAACCAACGATGCGATACCGAATCAGGTTCAGGATTTAGGAAAAGGCGGCAGTTATTTTAGAAATTACAACCATTCCCACACGATCTTTGCAATTGACAGGATCACCTATATTCCATATGATTTGACCTTGTTGACCGGAGTAAGTGGGAATTCGCTTAATTACGAAAGACTTGATCTGTTGGCTTTGCCGGGATTAGTTCCCAATTACAACAAGGATTTGTCTTTCCAGAAGAGTTTTTCCACGGTTTTCACGCCACATTTCGCATTGCAGAAAACATGGCACAACCAGATTTTCAACCTCAGCTACAGCGAAGGGTATAATGCGCCAAGTGCTGGAACCGCATTTATCACTGGAACCGGGAAAGCCAATGACGACCTGAAACCGGAACGGGCTAAAATGTGGGATTTTAGCATCCACGGATTACTGAACCATACGCATCTGGATTACCAAATCTCGGTTTTCAGGATTGATGTCAATGATAAACTTACTCAGCTTTCTGGTGGGAATTACAACTACTGGGCAAATACCGGAAGTCAAAAAAATCAGGGACTGGAACTGAGTGTGGGTTATCTTTACCATCCCAAGAATAGTTTCTTAAGCAGCATCCGTCCTGTGGTAGATCTGTCTTATTACGATTTTAAGTACAAAGATTTCAAGACCATGACCGGTGGCGTTCTGCAGGATTATTCGCACATGTCAGTGGTGGGCGTTCCCCGCACCAAATTGACGGTGTCCATGGACTTTGATACTCAATTTGGAATATACCTGATGAATACCTTCAGCTATATGGATAAAGTGTACACGGATTTCAATAATTTTAATTCCCAAAACCCAAATCCGTATGTGGACGGTTTCACCCAGTATAATGCGAAATTGGGTTACAAACACAGTTTCGGGAAGTTTGATCTGGATGCGTACGTCGCGGGAAATAATTTGACCAACCAAATCAATTACACTTTTCTTTTCCTGGGAAATAATGTGAAAGACAGTGATCCCGGTTCGCAATATTATGGAGTTGCGACTACCGATGTCAATCCGGGACCGTCAAAAGCCTATTTCTTTGGCGGACTGAATTTGAAATATCGTTTTTAGAAATTCTGAATTTTATAAACCCAAATTTAATTTCCCTATCCCGAATGGGAGTGAATTGGGGTTTGTTTTTTCGAAAATTCACGCTTTTTGGAAGTGAATAGGGGAATAGGCAAATTCCCTCATGGCAATTATTGAAATATGATTTAGATAGGTTCTTAGATTGCCTCATAATACATTGCCACGAAACAACGAAAATTACTTCGTCAGTTCGTGGCAATTTTTTATGTCTAAAAATTTCGATTTATCCTTTCAGGCTCTGCATGTCGATCACGAAGCGGTATCGCACATCACTTCTCAACATTCTTTCATAAGCTTCATTGATATCCTGCATCCTGATCATTTCAATTTCCGGAAGAATATTTTTCTCGCCACAGAAATCGAGCATTTCCTGGGTTTCCTTGATTCCGCCGATTACCGAACCTGCTACGGAACGGCGGCCCAGAATCATCGGAACCGTTTTCAGCATATCTTCCATGGCTCCCAGATATCCCACCAAAACCAAGGTTCCGGAAACTCCCAACGTTAAAATATAGGGATTGATATCATGGTCATAAGGAACAGTGTCGATGATCAAATCAAACTTTCCGGCAACGCTTTTCATTTGTGCTTCATCGGTGGAAATAATCATTTCATCTGCACCCATCGCTTTCGCTTCCTGCTCTTTGGAAGGAGTTCTGGAAAAAAGTGAAACATGCGCCCCCATTCCTTTCGCAATCTTGATCGCCATGTGACCGAGTCCGCCCAAACCAACCACAGCAACTTTTGAATCCGGACCCACATTCCAGTGCCTCAATGGTGAATAGGTGGTAATTCCCGCACATAGAAGTGGCGCGACTGCCTTTAAATCCAAGTTTTCTGGAATTCTTAAAACAAAATCCTGATCCACCACTACTTTCTCAGAGTAACCGCCATAAGTTTGCTGTTCCAGGTATTTGTCTGTGCTGTTATATGTTCCGGTATTTCCGTTCAGGCAATATTGTTCCAAATCCTGTTTGCAGCTTTCGCAGGTTCTGCAGGAATCCACCAGACAGCCAACTCCGGCCAAATCTCCCACTTTGAATTTAGTAACCTCCGAACCCACTTTCGTAATCCTTCCCACGATTTCATGCCCGGGAACTGCTGGATATTTCGTTCCGCCCCAGTCGTTTCTTGCGGTATGCAAATCACTGTGGCAAACCCCGCAATAGAGGATGTCGATTTCCACGTCTTTTGGCTGAACTTCACGCCTTGCAATATTCATTTGTTTAAGATCGGCATCTTTTGCCTCAGTTCCGAATGCTTTGACTTGATGAGTGTTCATTGTATTGAAATGTTTTGATTTTAAAATAGAGTTTTTTTCTTTACTGCATGCAAAGTTAATTATAGTTCGATAGCTATACGTTCAAATTTTGTGAGATTAACTTTTTTTTAAGATGGAACAAGACCTCTTTAAAACCGATAAAAGGCAAAGTTTAAAGTGAACTATCATAGGGGGTGAATTGGAGTAAAAAATCACTGAAACTGACCGGAAAATCTTAACTTCCCAAATTCAATTTTTCTTCCTGTAGATCCAGCAACCTAAGATGTCTTCGGATAATCTCTTCATCTAGAAGCAGTTCTGAGCGGTTTTTTGCAATGAGCCATTTACGCTGTTCCTCTAGAATCGCTGTGTTAATGTCGCGGTATTCGTCATAGTTGAAAATGATTTCAGACGAATTCACTCTGTTTTCCCAGATTTGAAGTTGTTCGGCGAGTGCGGGAAACTGTTCTAATTGATTTTGATAATCCTTCCGAACCTTAGCAATCGCGATTTTTGCCAGTTCGTGCCTTATTTCGTTATCGATTTGTTTTTCTGGCTTAATGAAATCACGGTCCTCCAGTTTAATTTTAGAAATCAGCCATGGCAAAGTCATACCCTGTACAACCAACGTTAAAAGAATCACCACGAACGTGATGAAAAGGATCAGGTTTCTTTGCGGAAAAGGCGAGCCGTCACTCAAAGTAAGTGGAATAGAAAGTGCTGCAGCCAATGAAACCACACCGCGCATACCGCTCCAGCCAAAAATCATGGGCGTCTTCAAATTGGCCGGCATATCGGGATCTGCTATGGTAATGAAATTGCGCATCACCAAACTCACCACAATGGCGCTATAAGTTGCTAAGATCCTGACCAGGATCAACATGGCGGTAATCAGCACGCCGTACTTGAAAGCGGTCCAAACACTGGTGTCTTCCAATCCCTGAACAATTTCGGGCAAGTCCAGACCAATGAGCATGAATACGATTCCATTGAGTATAAAAACAATGCTTTCCCAAACGGTTACCGCACGAAGTCTGGACGAACTGCTCAGGAACTGGTGCGCCCTGTAAGAAAGGAAAAGTCCGCCCGCAACCACGGAGAGCACGCCTGAAGCATGCAGTTCCTCTGCGGTTATATACATCACAAAAGGTGCAACAAAGGTCAAAATAATATCGATATTGGCACTCGTTGGGAAGAACCGGTGCACTTTATAGAAAACCAATCCCACCAAAACCCCGATTAAGACGCCGCCTAAACACATCCAGAGAAAACTTGCTGCAGCTTCCGACCAAATGAACTGTCCCGTTGCAACAGCAACCAACGCAAACCTGAAAATAATCAATGAAGAGGCGTCATTCAACAGACTTTCTCCCGCTAAAATAGATTGATATCTTTTCGGGATTTTCATGTATTTCAGAATTGCACCTGCGCTCACCGCATCTGGTGGAGAAACGATTCCGCCCAGCAAAAACCCTAGTGCCAAAGAAATCCCAGGAATAAAATAATTGGACACCAAAGCAACTGCGATTGCGGTAAGCAAAACCACAATGAAAGCAAAACTCAAAACGATTCTGCGCCACCGCCAAAGTTCTTTCCAGGAAGTGGTCCATGCCGCTTCGTAAAGCAAAGGAGGGAGGAAAATCAGGAAAATCAGTTCGGGTTCGATATGGATCATCGGAATTCCCGGTATAAAACTGATTCCCAAACCAGCCAACACGAGCAAAATCGGATAGGCAACCTTTATCTTGTCTGCAAGCATGATCAAAAAAGTGATCAAAACCACTACTACTAAATAGAATGTAAGATGATCAAGCATGGGTATAATGGGTTGAAATGGTGTGTGTTTTGATAAAGGAGTTACTGAAGAACTTTTTCGAACGCCAATCTTTCGCTACCGCGGAAATAGACTTTCCCGCAATAAACATATCCTAGTTTTTCCAAAATGTGGAGCATGACCTCGTTGTCAAAATTGGTATCCACCTTGATGCTGAAAATATTCTTCGCGCTCGAGAATTCCTCTATTCTACTGAAAATTTCTTTGGCGTAACCTTTTCCGGCTACTTCATCGGAAACCGCCACGCGGTGAACAACATGGAAATCCCCTGAAGTCAGCCATTTTCCTATGATTTCGTCATAGGCAGGTTCTTCATTCAACAGGATGGCGCAGTAAGCAATCACGTTTTCATTTTCGGTTAAAACATAGCCAATTCCCTTTTCAATATCGCTACGGACGGTTTGGAGGTTTGGGTAGCCATCTTGCCATTGTCTGGATCCATCTTTTTTTCTTCTCTGAATAGCCTGCTGCAGAATTTTCCAGATCTTCTTGGAATCAGAATCGGCCGCTTTTCTAAAACTAATTGGTGCGGAACTTTTCATTAATCAAATTTAGAAAATTGAACTGATTCCTACACTAAATTTCAAATTTTGTGACGAGTGATTAACGGTCTGTCTGGAATGAGCTGATGACGGGTTTTATGCCCTTTTTACAAATTTTTACGATTTAATATTTGAAAAGGCGCTTCATCTTCATGAATAAATGCTGCATTTCTGTAAAATACCGGTTATGAATTATGATTATGAAAAGAAAGCCGTCTCACAATTCGTGAAAACGGCTTTTGTTATGAAAAATCCCGGAGATGCCACGGAAAAGGTGTATTCAGTGAAATGACCTTCTCCTTAGATCTTTAGGTGGTTGGATCCCGGTAAAGTTTTTTGGAAAATAAAATTTCAGAGCTCTTTTTGATGTTGAACCTTTCCATTCATTACTGTAAGCAAAACCTGGGTGTTTTTTATTTCCGTTACCGGGATCTCAAATAGATTTTTGTCCAATACGACAAAGTCAGCAAGTTTTCCTTTTTCTATCGAACCAATCTGCTTTTCCATGTTGAGGATATATGCAGAACCCATTGTACTGGCGTGTAGTGCTTGTTCCAGGGTAATCACTTCTGAAACCGGTAGCAGTTGATCCATCAAGCCTTTGCCTTGCACCATGGATCGGGTCATGGCTACATAGATTGCTTCCAAGGGTTTGTAGGTGCTGTAATATCCGGCGGCGAACCAATCTGTACCCAAGCCGACGTTTGCCCCACTGCGCACCAGCGATCCCATTTTCATATAATTCGCCTTTATGAAATCCAATCCCAGTCTGTCTGCGCTCATTACTAAAATGGAGGGGTCTGGAGTTGCCCATTGAGCTGACATTTGTCCGGAAACATTTAACTGTTTAAAGCGGGGAATATCTGCATTGTCCATAAAAACAATATGCGAAGCGGTGTGTCGTGTTTTGGCCTCCGGATTCTTCTTTCTGGCGTATTCTACTGCATCCAAATATGCTCTTACCCCCGCATCGCCAATAATATGTGCAAAGGTGGGTATTCCTTTATCATTTGCTTCTTTGACGATTTCATTTAGTCTTTCTTTTTTCATCAGCAATTCGCCCTTAAAGTCCTTTTTTCCTGCATAAGGGTGCAGCATGGCCGCTGTATACTGCGCATCGCCGCCATCCACATTTATTTTAAGAATGGAAGCTTTGACCAGCTCTGACTGATATTTTGAATTCAGTTCCAGGAATGGTGCAAAAGGATCTTCATCGGGTTTGTTGTAATAATAGCTTCCAAAAATTCTTAAGGATAATTTACCTTCTTTTTCCAGCTGCTGGTAAAGGTCATAACCTTCGTGTTGTGCAATTCCCAAGATTCCTGCATCAAAAGCTGTAGTAATTCCGGCTTCTGAAAACTTTTGCATGTACGTTTCCATACCTTGTTTAACAGCGTTTAGATCAGTCGGAATTAATTTACCTAGAATGCCAATGAAGGCAGGGATTTCTACCAGAAATCCTGTTGGCTCTCCGGTTTCCGGGTATCGTTGATAAGTGCTGAAGCCGGGCATCGGATCCGGTGTATTCTTATCAACACCTGTCATTTCAAACACCTTGGAATTTACCCAGGCTCCATGTCCATCAATCGCAATGAGAAAAACAGGTTTATCAGGAAATAAGGAATCCAGTGTTTTTTTATCCGGTCCTTCTTTCGGAAAAATGCTGTATCGCCAGCCAAATCCCCTTACTACAGGACTCTGCGGGTTTTCATCTGCCCATTTTATTAAGCGCTGAAACATTTCCTTTTTGTCGTCCGTTTGCAAATCTGCACCTTCGGTTACCCAGGCTACCGTTGGATGGATATGTGATTCCACAAATCCGGGCATCAACATTTTGCCACCTAGATCGGTCACTTCCGTGGTTTTTCCGATATAGGATTTTGCTTCCTGAGCTGTGCCCACGAATATGATTTTATTCGCTTTCACAGCCACCGCTTCAGCCCATGGTGATGAGTCATTTACCGTATATATTTTGCCGTTGGTAAAAACATGGTCGGCAATTTGTGCTTCCTTTTTGGTAGTGCAGCTAAAAAAAATCATTGCCATTAATACAAGTAAGATGAGGCTTTGGTTTGTTTTTTTCATATTGTTAGAAAGAATTATGAGGTTTGCGAAAGAAAATGTTCAATTTTTATTGATCCGGATTAATAATTATTTTTGTAGAAGACAGCAGTTTGGGAATTCAATAGACTATATTTTTACTACCTGATTTTTTTTTGCAGGATTCGTAAAAATAAGGTTTTTATTTAAACATAAAAGGAATTTCTTGTGTGTCATTAAAATCCTGTCTCAATTTAGTTCCATCACTTTGTGATAGCGGGTAGATGAACTCCAGTTTCTGAAAACCACATTAAAGTTTTTTTAAGGCTAAATTGACTTCGGTCCTTTTCTGAGCGGTAAAAAGTGTTCTCCATGATTCTTCCTTCTAAAATGGGATTAGCAGTAGATTTCTTTTGATTACCTCATTAATTGAATAACCAATTTTAATCTCTGGCTGTTCAATAATTTCTCCCCTGTAACCTCCATCGGCAAGATTTTTTTTTAAATATGCCATGGTTCTCTATTTCAATTCTTAAAATGCCACTACCATTATTCTTAAAATCCTGACGAGCTATAAAAAAATAAAACATTGATAATTAATAAATTATCCGTTGCAAACGACTACAAACGATATTAAATGATTCTCTACCGACTATGTTTTGAAAAGGGGTGAACCTTTGCAACAGAGATTTGCGGAAAATCAGTGAGCCGCACTTCTAATGTTTAATTATCAAAATTGAAGATCATGTCACTAAGAAACAAAGTTACCCTAATCGGTAGAACAGGAAAAGATGTCGAAATCGTAAAATTCGAAAACGGACAAATCGCGAAAGTCAGTTTGGCAACCACCGACCATTACACCAACGCCGCTGGTGATAAGGTGGAGGAAACCCAATGGCATAACCTGGTTTTCCACGGAAAACTTTCAGAAATCGTAGAAAAATACGTCAAGAAAGGGGATGAAATTGCTGTGGAAGGAAAGATCGTTTACAGAAGCTATGATGATAAAGACGGCGTGAAACGCTACATCACCGAAATCCGTGTGGATGAAATGCTGATGGTAGGAGGAAACAAACCTGCCTAAATATTCCTGCTTTGCCAATCCCGAAGTTTCCGGATTGGCAAAGTTTATCACTTATTATTCATTATTCATAAAACCTAAACCATGTCATTAAGAAACAAAGTTACCCTAATCGGTAGAACAGGAAAAGACGTCGAAATGATCAAATTCGACAAAGGTCAAATTGCAAAAGTAAGTTTAGCCACTACAGAATATTATACCAACGGTCTCGGTCAGAAAGTGGAAGAAACCCAATGGCATAATCTGGTTTTCAATGGAAAACTTGCAGAGATCATGCACAAATATGTGGAAAAAGGCAAAGAGATCGCCGTGGAAGGCAAACTCGTCACCCGAAATTACGAGGATAAAGAAGGAGTCAAACGCTATTTCACCGAAATCCGCGTAGAAGAACTCGTGATGGTGGGAAGCAAATAATTCGGCTGCGCTGCATCATTTTGTCAAAGTGCTGCGGATTCATTTTGCTGACTTTGACAAAGTTTTTTTAACTAATAATTTTTAAGTTCTCAGTCATGAAAGTAAAAGTCCTGCAAATCAGAATTTCCGAAAGATTTCAGCATCCGGATGAATGTATGGTCAACGATTTTCTGGAACGGCATGAAATCGTGCAAATGAATGCGAAATTAATCGACGATGAAACCATTTATTGGTCCATTCTGATTTATTACAAAGATAAAAGTGCATCTTCTGTTCCACAAAAACTCTTTGTTGCCAGTGAAAATGATTTATCGGAAGATGAAAAACTGATATTTTCTGAACTGAGAAAATGGAGAATGGCCAAAAGCAAGGAACTTCAACTGATGCCATTTATGATCTGTCATAATACCCATTTATTTTCTATTGCAAAGTACAAGCCTCAATCGATGGAAGAGTTTTTACATATAAAAGGTTTCAACGAAAGCAAGATCAGAAAATACGGTTCAGAAATTATGGAGGTTCTTCAGAATGTTTGATGTGCGATCACCTCATTTCCGAGTCTTTGATTTCGCTTAGATCCGGCAAGTTCAGACAATGTTATCCATTACTTATTTTAAACAACCAATCATGAAAGTAAAATTTATAAAAGTACGCTTATCCGAGGAGTTCATTTATCAAGACCAGCGAATCCTCGATCATTTTCTTCAGGAAAATACCATATTGAAATACGAATCTGCATTCGTGCGCGACGATGAAAGTTACTGGTCCGTTATCCTTTATTACGAGGAATTGAAGATGACCGTCAATGAAGTGAAATCGCAAAAGTATTCTGCAGATCCAGATGTCGAACTTAATTCAGATGAGGTGAAAATTCTGGACTCGCTGAAACTCTGGCGCGCTGAGAAATCCAAAGATCAAAGCATACCCAGTTATTTCATCGCAACCAATAAAGAACTGATTTCGATCGCAAAATATAAACCCAACAGAAAAGAGGAACTGAAGGACATTAAAGGTTTCGGTAAACATAAAATCGAAAATTATGGGGAAGAAATCATTGGAATTCTGGAAAGCGTTTGATGAAATCAGGCCTTCCCGGATGCTCGGCCCTAAAAGGATGTCTAAAAAATCTATGAATTTTTCATTTTTTTCTATTCCCTGGGATTTCTTCAACAGTCAACTTTTCTGATCATCAGTGATGATTTAGTGATATGCAGCATTTGCCTGTTCATTTATCATTGTAGTTTTTGTGGAAGCTGATCAGATTCTTTTTGGATTAAGGTCTCAATATTTCCGTATTTTTGCAAATTAGCAGATCATCATATTAACAAATCATCAAATCAATAGATGAAGCCAAGTTTAGCAAAAGGAACCCGCGATTTTACCGCAAAGGAAGTCATCAACAGAAGGTTCATCATCAATACATTACAGAAAAATTTCGAACTCTTCGGTTTCCAGCCTTTGGAAACGCCCAGTTTTGAGAATCTCTCAACTTTGACCGGTAAATATGGCGAAGAAGGCGACCGCTTGATTTTTAAGATTCTAAACTCCGGAGATTACGCTTCGAAAGCCAACGAAGAAGATTGGACTTCTAAAAATTCCCAGAAACTGATTTCCCAGATCTCAGAAAAAGCCCTCCGTTACGATCTTACGGTTCCTTTTGCGCGTTTCGTGGCAATGAATCACGGAACCATGACCTTCCCTTTCAAACGGTACCAGATCCAGCCAGTCTGGAGAGCTGATCGTCCGCAGAAAGGCAGATTCCGCGAGTTTTACCAGTGTGATGCTGATGTGGTAGGAAGTGAGAGCCTTTGGCAGGAAGTGGAATTGGTGCAGTTGTATTTGAAATCATTCGCAGATTTGAAGATTTCGGTTACGCTTCATTTAAACAATCGGAAAATCCTTTCCGGATTGGCGGAATATGCCGGGATTGCTGATCAACTGATCGACTTTACGGTGGCACTCGATAAGCTTGATAAGATTGGAAAAGATGGAGTGGTAAAGGAATTAAAGGAAAAAAATATTTCCACGGAAGCCATCTCTAAACTGGATTTCCTTTTTAGCCAGACCGATGATGCTCTGGAAAATATTTTGCAGCTGAAGGAGAAGTTCATCGGAAATGAGATCGGGACAAAAGGTGTAGAGGAGTTGGAGTTTGTTTTAACGAAATGTCTCGACTTAGGAATTTCTCCGGAAAATCTTAAATTTGATATTACCTTGGCGAGGGGATTGGATTATTACACGGGAGCAATTTTTGAGGTCAAAGCCGATGAGGTTCAGATTGGGTCCATTGGTGGTGGTGGCAGATATGACAATCTGACTGAAGTTTTCGGGGTGAAAAATATTCCCGGAATAGGGATTTCTTTCGGGTTGGACCGGATTTATCTGGTGATGGAAGAGCTTGGCCTCTTCCCGGAAGGTGAGGAAAATGCGGTGCAGTTTCTTTTTGCAAATTATGGCGAAATGGAATCGCTGGAAGCCATGAAGATCATTACCCGGCTTCGTGAAACCGGTGTGTCGGCCGAATTGTATCCGGAATCTGCGAAGTTGAAAAAGCAATTTGCCTACGCCGAGAAGAAAGGGATTCCAAATCTCGTTTTCTACGGTGAACAGGAGATTTCTGAAGATAAAATCACTCTGAAAAACCTGCAATCCGGAGAACAGAAAACGGTTTCAATTAAAGAGTTTCTCAAAAATTAGAAGGGTTTGAGCGCTCAGCCCCAACCAATAAAAAAAGACAATGATGTGGTGGATCTATGCGCTTCTTTCGGCACTATTTGCTGCACTTACTGCAATTTTTGCTAAAGTAGGTGTCGGGAATGTGAACTCCAATTTAGCAACTGCTATCAGAACAATCGTTGTTTTGGTGATGATCTGGCTCATTGTGCTGGTTCGCAATGAAATAAGGGGAATCGCCAGTCTTCCGTTCAAGACCTGGTTCTTTTTGGGTATTTCGGGAGTGGCCACCGGACTTTCCTGGATTTTTTATTTCAAAGCCCTGCAGATGGGCGAGGTCTCAAAAGTCGCAGGAATTGATAAGCTCAGTCTGGCACTCACCATTATTTTTGCCGTGATTTTTTTAGGGGAAACCTTAACCTGGAAAACCGCAGTAGGAGCAGGATTAATTATTGCGGGAACCCTTTTCCTGATCTGGAAATAATACACTCAGCCTTAATCTCAATCTCTTACTCAATCTCAATCTCTAACTCATTCTCAACCTCAACCTATGCAAAACTACCTCGAAATCAATCGTAATTCATGGAATGCCAAAGTGCAACCCCATTTGAAATCAGACTTCTATTTTGTGGAAGAATTTATCAATGGCAGAACCTCACTGAATTCCATTGAATTAGCATTATTGGGTGAGGTGCTGGGAAAAGAAATCCTTCATCTGCAATGTCATTTCGGGCAGGATTCTATCTCACTTTCGAGAATGGGAGCGAAAGTGACCGGAATTGACTTATCCGACATGGCCATCGCTGCCGCAAAGGATTTGGCCCAAAAGTGTGGAACGGATACTCAGTTCTTGGTTTCCGATGTCTATGAACTGCCTAAGGTTTTAGATCAGAAGTATGACATCGTGTACACCAGTTACGGAACCATCGGCTGGCTGCCCGATCTGGATAAATGGGCTCAGGTCATTGCTCATTTTCTCAAGCCCGGCGGCAAATTTGTTTTTGTAGAATTCCATCCTGTAGTCTGGATGTTTGATGACGATTTCACCCATGTGAAATACAGTTATTTCAACGAAAAACCGATCGTCGAAACTTATGAAGGAACCTACGCAGATCAGTCTGCAGAAATCGTTCAGGATTATGTCATGTGGAATCACCCCACTTCCGAAGTTCTCGGCAGTTTGCTGAAAGAAAGTCTCGTGCTCAATTCATTTGAAGAGTACGACTGGTCACCCTATGCATGCTTCCGCCACAATGAAGAATTTGAAAAAGGAAAATACAGGATTCCTCAGTTTGGAAATAAGGTCCCCCATGTTTTTTCCCTGGTAGCAGAAAAGAAAGGAGTTAAATAGTGACCGAATATTTTCAGATAAGTCATCATTTAATAACCGCAAGCCCTGAAAACACACTTTTTCTAAAAATTTAAAATATTAATCCCGAAATTGGAATTTGCAGCAAAATTTTTGTATCATTGCAAACTGATTTTCGGAATTTACTTCCGGATCGCGGGGGATTAGCTCATCTGGCTAGAGCGTTAGACTGGCAGTCTAAAGGTGGTCGGTTCGATCCCGATATCCTCCACAGGTTGAAGCACAGAACAGCAATGTTTTGTGCTTTTTTATGTTAAGTTAGTTCCTGATTCACAATAAGCAAGGGATGAGTAGATGGCTGGAGCGTCCCGAAAGCCTTCGGGAAGGTGGTTGGTTCGATCCCGATATCCTCCACAGGTTGAAGCACAGAACAGCAATGTTTTGTGCTTTTTTGGTATTAAGTGTAAATTTGATTCCATGGACAAATATTATGTGTATATACTTTATTCGGCAAAATTAAACCGATACTATATTGGACAAACTCAGGATATTGAAGAGCGGCTTCGGAAACATCATTTTTCAAAAGACCATTTTACCGGGAAATCCGACGACTGGGAATTAAAATACACCGAAGAATATTCAAGCCGGAGCGAGGCCATCGCACGGGAAAGTTCAATAAAAGCCAAGAAGAGCAGGAAATATATTGAGTTCCTGATTCAAAATAGGGGAAGGTGCGAATAGATGGCTGGAGCGTCCCGAAAGGCTTCGGGAAGGTGGTCGGTTCGATCCCGATATCCTCCACAGGTTGAAGCACAGAACAGCAATGTTTTGTGCTTTTTTATGTTCCGTTATTTCCTGATTCACAATAAGCAAGGTGCGAATAGATAGCTGGAGCGTCCCGAAAGCCTTCGGGAAGGTGGTCGGTTTGATCCCGATATCATCTACTAACAATGAGTTACAGCATCTATTGTGACCCTTTTTTTTAATCAGTTGGTGAAATGGTTTTGAATGTTAATTTTACAAATATTTATTAAATTTCTTACCGAAATATTATCTTTGAAGCGGATTTCAACGGTATAAAGTTTTGAAATCAATTGTACCATTCAAGCAAAATATTTTATGACAGCATATCCGGTTCCTGAAAATGAAGATGAAAGAATCAAGAAATTGGAATTTTTTAATCTCCTGCATTTAGGGAAAGATCCGGAGCTTGACGTTTTTGCGGAAGGAGCCTGCCTGATTGCCGACTGTCCCGCTTCCCTCATTGCGATGATGGAAGAGCACACCCAGACCATACAGAGCTGCGTGGGGATGGAGCTCGATTTTGTTGCGCGCGAAAATACCATTTGCCAGTATGCCATCGCAAGCAGGGAAGTGCTGGTTATCAATGACACTTTACAGGATCCGAGATCATCGCAGAATCCATTGGTGATCGCCGGCGGAATCCGTTTTTATGCGGGGGTGCCTCTGATTGATGATGAGGGCTTTGCATTGGGCACCCTCTGCGTGATCGATTATCAGCCGAAAACCATTTCAGAAAAACAGATTTCCTCCCTTAAAAAAATGGGGGAAGCCATTACCAAAATTCTGATCGGAAAGAAAAAAAATCTTCAGGCGGAGTATTTTCAGGAAACCTTTACGATTACCAATAATTTAATATGTGTTCTGGATAACAGCTTTAAACTCAAAGAAGTGAATCCGGCTTTTGAATCCACTTTCGGTTTAAAAAGACATCAGGCTGTAAATATGAGTTTTTTCAGTATTCTGGGCAGCCGGAACGAGGAATTACATCAGCTGATCAATAATTTCCCCGAAAGAGATGAAGAGCTGGTTTTTACGGCCACTATCCAGACTGCCGGCAATCAACATGTAGTGATCGAATGGCATCTGAAACAGAATCAGAATCACACCGAGATTTTTTGTTTCGGAAGAAACATTACCCGGCTGGTAGAAGAAAACCAAAAACTTGAAACTTCCGAACGGCGTTTCAGAAACTTCTTTGAAAATGCCATCGGGCTCATGAGCATGCATGATATGGAAGGCAATATTCTGGCGGTCAACGAAAAAGGACGCGAAACCCTCCATTATTCTGCGGAAGAAACCAAAGGATTGACCTTGAAAAAACTCATGCCGGAACACCTCTGGCCTTTCCTGGAACAGTACCTGGAACGGGTTGCAGAAAACGGGGAAGACGTGGGGAATATGGTGCTCAAGACCAAAGAGGGTCAGGAAATCATCTGGATGTATCACAATATGGTGGAAACAGATGAAAAAGGAAATCCTTATGTGATGAGTACCGCCCTGAACATCACCGAAAGGGTAGCCTTGGAAAAAGATCTGATGCATACCAGAAAAATTCTCGAGCAGACCAGTGAGGTAGCCCAGGTAGGCGGCTGGGAGGTCAACCTTAAAAACAACACCGTGTTCTGGTCCCGTTCAACTCGGGAGATCCATAAGGTCAGCAGGGATTTTGTTCCGGATCTGGAAAATGCCCTGAATTTTTATGGCGAAGAAAACGGGGAACGGATGCGTTTTCTGTTTACAAGGGCTGTAAAGGAAGGCAGGGCTTATGATGAGGAAATAAAACTGAAACGGCAGGATGGGGTGGAAATATGGGTAAGGGTGAAAGGAATTCCTGAGTTTGAAAACGGCATCTGCATTAAGGTATTCGGCATTATTCAGGATATTGATGCCTTCAAAAACACTTATCTCGAACTGGCAAAAAAGGAGGCCATGCTGCAGTCTTTTGTAAGTGATATTCCCACTGCGGTGGCCATGTTTGACCAGGATCTGAATTACCTCACCGTAAGCAAAAACTGGCTGGACGAGTTTTCAATGAACGGTATGGAACTCATTGGCAGACACATTTTTGAGGTTTCCCCCAACGCTCCCGAAGAGAGAAAGAAAATATATCTGGAGGCCCTAAAAGGCAAAACTCATAAGGACGAAGACCTTACCATACATGTTCCCGGAAAAGAAGAACCACAGCATTATCATCTGGAAGTGAGTCCCTGGTATCTTTCCGAGCAGGTGGTTGGAGGTATTATTGTTTCCGCCCAGAACATGACCGAAGTGGTAAACGCAAATGCTGAACTTAAAAAAGCGAAAGAAACCGCCGACCTTGCCAACAGAGCCAAATCTGAATTCCTTGCCAACATGAGCCACGAAATCCGGACACCGCTCAATGGCGTTATAGGCTTTTCCGACCTTCTGCTGAAAACTCCCCTCAATGAAATGCAGACCCAGTATCTCAATTATATCAACGAATCAGGGGAAAGCTTACTCAATATCATTACTGATATCCTGGATTTTTCAAAAATAGAATCCGGTAAAATGGAACTGTTGATTGACAGATCCAATGTCTATGATCTGCTGAGTCAGGTAGTGAATGTCATCCTTTATCAGTCCCAGCGGAAAGGCATTGAGCTGCTGCTGAATATCGAGCAGGGGCTCCCGAAAACACTCTTTCTGGACGAATCCAGAATCAAGCAGGTGCTTATCAACCTGCTCGGAAATGCCGTTAAGTTTACCGAGTATGGTGAAATAGAGCTCAAGGTGGAGAAACTCAACATGGATGCGGAAAAGATCACCCTTCGCTTTGCGGTAAGAGATACCGGGATCGGGATTCCGTCCCACAAACAGCAGCGCATTTTCGATGCGTTTACCCAGGAAGACTCGTCGGTGAGCAAACGCTTCGGCGGAACCGGTTTGGGACTTACCATTTCCAACAATATTCTCAAATATATGGGCAGCCATCTTACGCTGACCAGCGAAGTGGCAAAAGGATCAGTGTTCTGGTTTGATATCGAAATCCCTTATGAAGCCGATGAGGCTGATGAAAATACGGATCTTGAAGATCTCCCGGTAAGAAACGTCCTGATTGTTGATGACAATGAAAATAACAGAATCATCATGCAGCACATGCTGGCCTATAAAAACATTGATTCAAAATTAGCGGCTAACGGACTGGAAGCATTGGATATCCTGACGAAAGGAGAGCGCTTTGACGTGATTTTAATGGATTACCACATGCCGCATATTTCCGGTCTGGAAACCATTGAGAAGATCAGGAAAATGTTCAGCAGCCAGGAAGAATTGTCACCCCTTGTCGTGCTGCATACTTCCTCCGAAGAGCATGAGGTCATCAATGCTTTCAGAAAGGACGAAAAATCCTACTGCCTGCTGAAACCCATTAAGTCTGAAGAACTCTACCATACCCTGAGACGTGCGGTGCAGCATACCGTGCGGGATACCGGTGAAACGAACGCAGCAAACGAAAAGTCTGAGAGCTCATTATTCCCTTCAGGACTGAAGGTGTTATTGGTGGATGACAATCCGGTGAATATGGTGCTGAACAGTAAAATGATGCAGGCCATCATGCCGAATGCCCGTTTAACAGAAAAAACGGATGGTCTGCAGGCACTTGAAGCATGCAGGGAAGAAGCCTTCGGTCTTGTCCTGATGGATGTTCAGATGCCCGTGATGGATGGAATTGAAGCCACCAGACAGATCCGGATGCTTTCCGGCTATCAGCAGGTTCCCATTATAGGGGTTACTGCCGGCAATGTACTGGGAGAAAAAGAAAAGTGCCTGGAGGCAGGAATGGATGATTTCTTACCGAAACCATTGAGACAGGCTGATCTTTCCGAAATGTTGCAGAAGCATCTCACCCACGGACCGGAAAAACTACCGGCACCCAATATCCAGCTCGAAAAGTATCTCAGTCTCGACCATCTGGACGACCAGGTCGGAGGTGATGAGGAGTTTCGGAAAATGTTTTTAAATTTGGTACTCCAGGAGCTGATCAGCTCAGAAATAAATCTGAAAGCGGCGGCAGACCGGAAAGATGCAGAAGAACTGAAAAAGATACTCCATAAACTCAAAGGCACTGCCGGTACAGCCGGACTTTTCAGATTGGCAGAAATCGCCGGTCAATGGGAAAAAGAATTGGATCATCCTGAATATGACGTGCTTTACCCGGAAATAGTTCAGGAGATCAAAATTGCGCTTGACTTAATTAAGGAACAGATAAATTAAAAGGAATTATGTTGATTTTAATCGCGGAAGACGACGAACTTATTTTAAAAACAATTGAACATAAATTAATAAAAGAAGGCTGTGAAGTCATCCTCACCCGCAACGGAAAAGAAGCCATAGAAACCATACAGAATACTGAGGTTGACCTGATCATCACCGATATCATGATGCCTTTTGCCTCCGGAATCGAAATACTTTCCGCGGTGCAGAAGACCGGCAGAAATACCCCTGTCATTATGCTTTCCAGCATGGGGCAGGAAGAAGTGGTCCTCAATGCTTTCGGGCTGGGTGCGGCCGACTTTATCGTGAAGCCTTTCAGCCCCAATGAGCTGATGCTGAGGATCAAAAGGTTTACGGTTAAATAAGGATATGGTGCTGCTGAATATAACCATTCACGAACTCTTTCTTACTTTTCTCGGCATGCTGCTCGTGGTGCTGCTGCTAATTGTTGCAGTTCTTTTGTACAGCTTCAGCCGGTACCGGGAACTGCTGCATATTTCGAACTGGTCGCGCATAATCGATAAAAAGGTCTCAGAAGTTATTGTGTTCGGAAAGGAGGAAAACGCCACCGATGGGGAATTGAAACAGGTTTCAGCCAATCCGTCATTCCGGGAGCTCTTTCTCGAAAAATTAGTGGGCTCAGAGAAAAAATTCTCAGGCACCGCCCAGGAAGAAATCAAGGATCTTTTCCATGCGTATAATCTGGAAAAAGAAGCATTCAGCAAGCTCAGCCAGAAAAAGGCATACCTCATCGCAGGCGGAATTCAGGAACTCACTTCGATGAAAGTGGAAGCTGCGGTTCCCCGGATTACGGCCCTGCTTTCCCATCCTTCCCCCGCTGTGTATCAGGAAGCACAGTATGCAATGGTCGCTTTCAAAGGATTTGAAGGCCTGCGTTTTCTTGATACAGAAACCCATAAGATTTCCGACTGGCAGCAGCTCAGGCTGCTGAATTCGGTTACTGCCATCCCGGAAAACTGCGAACAGGAAGTTAACGGTTGGCTCCGGAGTTCCAACGACTCGGTCATTATTTTCACCCTCAGTCTGCTCCGGAAATTCCAGATGCTTTCCTTTTATGATGCAGTGTGGCATTTACTGGACCATCCGTCAACTGAGGTAAGAATCCGGGCGGTGCAGACTTTGCTGTCGCTCGAAAATGATCAGACCATGCCTGCTCTTGCCGTTTCTTTTCCTGAACAGCCGCTGGAAGTACAGCTCGAAATTCTCCGCGTGATGGAAATTTCCCGCGACCGGCGTTCTGTGGGTTTTCTGAAGCAGCAGCTTCTGGAACATCCTGCATCCGGCATCCGGATTCAGGCAGCTGAAGCGCTGTTCACCCTTGGTCATCAGGAATATTTAAACCAGGTTTCCTGCAATCCTGAGTCGTCAGAAGAATTAATTCATATCATCAAACACGCCCTTCAGGAAAAAATATGTTGACTTTTGCCCATTTTATTTACGAACTCATCATCTGGCTGTTTTTGATTTACGGTGCCGCCGTAGTGGTCATTTACGGATGGATCGGGATTTATGCCCTCGGCGCAGTGATCAGGTACAAGAAGCAGAATACCTTTACCGATTACAGCATTATTGCCGCCAACCCGAATGCACCGGCATTCAGTCTCATTGCACCCGCCTATAATGAAGGAAGGACCGTGGTGGAAAATGTAAGGTCGCTGCTTTCCCTTTATTATCACAATCTGGAAATTATCATTGTGAATGACGGGAGCAAAGACGATTCCATGCAGAAACTCATTGAAGCTTATGAACTGGAATCTACCGCTTTTTTTATTCAGGGGAAGATAGAAACCAATGCCATCAGAGGGGTTTATAAAAGTAAAAATCCGGCTTTCGGAAAACTGATCGTGGTGGACAAGGAAAACGGCGGTAAAGCTGATGCCCTCAATGTCGGTGTGAATATCTCTTCCGGGGAATATCTCGTCTGTATTGATGTGGACTGTATTCTGGAACAGGATGCTATCCTGAAGCTCGCCAAACCTTTCCTGGAGCAGACCGATAAAAAAGTAATTGCCTGTGGCGGCGTCATCAGACTCGCCAATAACTGCAGGATCGAAAACGGTAAAATCGTGGACGTGAACATCCCCAAAAGCCTTTTGGGAAGAACCCAGGCGCTGGAATATATCCGTGCGTTTGTCCTCGGGCGCATGGCATGGTCGCGCGCTTCCGGACTGATTCTGATCTCGGGTGCTTTCGGCGTATTCGACAGGAAAATTGTGCTGGCATGTGGCGGTTACGACCGAAAGACCGTCGGTGAGGATATGGAACTCGTCGTGAGGATGCGCAAATACATGGAAGAAAAAAAGGAAGCGTATGAGGTGGTGACGATTCCCGATCCTTTATGCTGGACCGAAGCCCCGGAAACCAAAGAAATCCTTAAAAAACAGCGCAACAGATGGATGCGCGGCACCATGGAAACCCTCTGGAAACACCGGAAACTCATGTTCAATCCCAAATACGGTAAACTCGGGATGGTGAGTCTGCCTTACTGGTTCTTTTTTGAGTTCCTCGGTCCGCTGGTGGAGTTTTTTGGTTATATTGTCTTTATTGTGTTTCTGTTATTGGGAATCATCAGCTGGCCCTTCTTTCTGGTCCTCTTTGCACTGGTCATTTCTACAGGATTTCTCTTTTCCATCTATGCTATTTTGGTCGATCTGGTGAGTCATCAGGTGTACAACAAAAGAAAAGATTTCACGAGCCTGATCACCACAGCGATTTTAGAACCTTTTTATTTTCACCCCCTCGTCGTGCGTGCCGGAGTCAGCGGATTTATCGATTATTTTAAAAAGTCCCATGCCTGGGGCGAAATGACCAGACAGGGCTTTAACCAGACCGCCAAAGACCTGCCGCTGAAGGAAAGACTGGCCGCCATTCTCAAAGTAGGGCTCAGGAACTGGGGCGTTTTTGCCTCGGTATTTCTGTTTCTTTTCCTGCTGGGCGTTTCCGCCGAGTGGGCATGGTACCGTTATCATTTTTCCGACAGTAATGATGCCCTCATTGCCCGGAATCTTTTCTTTGAGAACCTCCTCTTTGTTTTGAGACTTCTGTTTGGATTGGGAATCATTTACCTGTTGGTGAATTTTGTTAAGGAGAACTGGGCCAAGGCACTGGTCATCATCACCGGATCTGCGGTGGTGATCAGTCAGTATCTGCTGTTCATTTATTTCTCAGAATCTAAAAATCTTTTGGGTGCCGACCTGCTGTATTATAACAGAGACGAAATGAATCAGATCCTGCAGGCCAGCGGAATGCTCAGCACCGTAAATCTTGCCTTGGCCGGAATTCTGATCGTCATGGCCGTAATCCCTTTTTGGCTCGCTAGCAGATCCGCGTTCAAGTCCGTGCATGCAGGCGCTGTATTCCTGGGCATTGGCCTGCTGGCTTTTTTCGTGCCGGCAGATGCGCTGGCGCTGAATAATGTCAATGAGTTTGACCGCAATGCTGCCAAAAGCAAATGGGCTTACTTCTTTAATTCAAACGTCGATAATGCGGTGAGTGAATATCCTGAAATTGCCGGTTTACTGGGCGGTACCAATCATTTTGCCGTGAATGCCGACATGCTGGATCCCAATTTTCCGTTCTGGAGAAAAGAAAATACCCCTGATTTTTTGGGACCATATATGAATGCTTCCGACAAAGTTCCGAATCTGGTGTTCGTGGTGCTGGAAGGAATGGGCCACGCCTACAGTTCCCCGAAAGGATATATCGGAAACTTCACGCCTTTTCTTGATTCGCTCTCCCGGAAAAGTCTCTACTGGGAAAATAACCTGAGTTCTTCGGGAAGAACTTTTTCTGTACTTCCTACCTTAACCGGCTCCCTGCCTTTCGGAAAGAACGGCTTTATGGAAATTGAAAAAACACCGGAACATTTCAACCTCTATAACATCCTGAAAAAGAACGGATTTGAAACCTCGTTTTTCTATGGCGGAAACGCGTCATTTGACAGAACCAAAGATTTTCTGAACTACTCCGGGGTGGATCATATTGTGGACGAAGCTTCCTTTAAAGCACCCTTTAAAAAACTGCCTGCCAAAAACGGGGAAAGCTGGGGATATGAAGACCAGGCTGTGTTTTCCAAAATGCTTCAGGTGCAGAAACCCGGAGCGAAACCGTATTTCAGCACCATCCTTACCCTGTCCACGCACAGTCCGTTCTTAATTAATAATATGGACTATTACGAAAAATTATATGCACAGAAAATGCAGTCGGGTGAGCTTTCGCAGGAACAGAGAAAATGGGCAGCTCAGCATAAAAAACAGCTCGTAGCTGTACTGAATGCCGACGATGCATTAAAGCGATTTTTCGAGGAGTACCGCAAACGGCCTGATTTCGGAAATACCGTTTTCGTGATCACCGGCGACCACAGCATGCCCGAAATTACCCTGCAGTCCAAAATCGACCGCTACCATGTGCCGCTGCTCATTTATTCGCCGCTGCTGAAAGAAGCCAGACATTTTAAAAAGATCGTGAGCCATTTCGATGTTGCACCTTCCATACTTGCCTATTACCGGAACAACTATCAGCTGACCACGCCGAAAACCGTGGCCTGGGTAGGAAAAGGACTGAAATCGGATTCGGATCTCACTTCTACCGGAATCCCGATCATGAAAAGTAAAAACCAGCTCATCGATTTCGAATACGGGTTTTATCATCTGGAAGATCAGCAGCTGCTGCTTCTGAACAATATGGAAGAGGATGAGGTCAACGATCCTGCAGCTGTGAACAGGGTGAAAAAATACTTCGACGATTTCAAAAGCCGCAATGCCAGATTTTATTCCACCAATCAGCTCATGCCGGATTCGGTGATGGTGAATTTTATGAAAAAAACGTCGGCTGAATTCTAGAACTTTTTGGTGTATCCTACACCAATATCAAACTGGTTTCCTTTAACATTGGGGCGGAATTCCTGATTGAAATACATGGCGGATACTGAAAACAGGTTGGTCTTCTGTACCGAAAAACTGTATTCAGCACCCAGTTTGAAGGTTTTGAGCTTAAAGGTTTCAATTTCCAGCAGGTTGCTCCGGTTTTCTTCAGGGCTGATGCCGGTTCCCGCCTGAAAAGCAAAATAATCCTGCCCTCCTTTTGGGTAGTACCTTACCGTTCCCGTATAGGAATGGGAAATGTTCTGATGATCCGGCGTGATATAGGTGCGGAGATTGAACCAGAAGTTCTTATAATACTTCCCTACAGATGCGGTGTATAACCAGATATTGTCGGTAAAATACAGCTGCCGGTAACCGATTTCCGCTTCAAAACTTTTCGGAAGGTTGGCGTTGAGGGATGCACCTGTTCTGTATTTCGGGAAAATGCCGACGTCATTCGAATAGCCTGCACCCACATACAGATAAAACATTTTCGAAAGTCTCGGATACGCTTCGATTTCAAACTGGGTGCCGCTTTCCGCAAATTTATTGGCATAGTTTCCTTTAAGGATCACAGATCCTACCGGTGTCACTCTTTTATAACTGATTCCCACCATGTGCCAGTCATCCGAAAACTGCTTATCGAAATGGGAGAAGCTGTAGGTGATGCCGATGGCGTTTTTCGCATTCAGATCATTGATTTTTACGGCCAGCTCCCTTGCTTCTGTGTTTTTGGGATTCAATGCCAGCAGTTCACCCACGGTTTGGTATGCTCCCTTATAGTTCCGGTCAGAAGTCTGGGCTTTGGCTTTCAGCAGGAGAAGCGGCTCCGATTGCGGATGATAAGCCAGGCCTTTGTTCAGGATTTCAACCGCTTTTGAATTTTGGTCATTCCAGTATTCCAGGGAAGCATAGGCCAAAAAGAAATCTTCGTCCTGCACATTCTTCCCGGCCAGGGTTGAAAACACATTTCTTGCCGCCTCCGTATCTCCGCTCCAGGTAAACAGCCTTCCCAGAAAGACTGAAATATCTGTATAATCGGGGGACTGTTCCAGTGCCTGCTGTGCCAGCGCAATGGCGGCGGGATAGTCTTTCTTTTCAAAGGCGGTGGTTCTTGCTTTCCGGAACAGCTCATCAGCGCTCAGATGCTGCTGACTGTACAGGGAAAAGGAAAACAGAAGAAAAACGAATATGCTGAGGCGCTGTTTCATAAAAATGGCAGTGTAAAAATTTCTTAAATTACTGTGCATCAGGAAGGGTCTATGTTTTTTTCCTGAATAGTGCGGTAAAAATAAGAATTTGAAAATACTTTTCAGCCATATTGGTTAAAATCAGGAGCACACAGCAAGCAGAAAGCAGAAAGGTTCCGGCAACGAATCGGTTTTTTTAAAGATCAGACTTTACTATTAAAAGCATGCCGAAATCATTTGCTACACGGAAGATTCGGGCAGCAGCGGGGGCTTTTTCTTTAAATGACACTTGAAAAGGGGTGTTTTCACTATTGTACAGTTATGCAGGTCTCAGTAGTTTTGACAGTGAACTGATGACCAAAAATCATGAAAACGTTTTTTGACGACAGCTCGGCCGGAGATTAATCCGGTTGTTCAGCACCGGTGAAACGACTTTAAAAATAAAACGATGGACGGAAATATCGGTCAGCTGAAAAAAAGAGTCATCACCAGATACAGGAAAAAGAAGCCCATGAGACCCTGAGAAAGTTCCGGACTTCTTCTATGGATGAAAGAGGTAACGCTGTATCCTGAAGATATGCAGCATACCCTGCCTGCAAAGCAAATGTAGGAAAAAAGAGTGAAAAGTATGCATCTTGATCCTATTTTAACTTTTTTAACGGACATACATTTTCTGGGCACGCACGGCAAAAATCTTCACTGCAATTCCCGCATGCAGTATTGATGCGGGCTCAAAAAATGCCAGAAGACCGGAGGCAGACCGGCAATTGCCTATGGAAGCTGAACAGTTTGGAGAGGGTGTTGCGCTGCAGAAGTTGATAGACGCCATTAAAGCGATGACTGAAAAAATGCAGTCTGAAGACAAAGGATTTTATGACAGTGCAGACATCAAGATGCTCCTGAACATTAGCGACAAGACCCTCTACAGATACAGAAAAAGCGGCCAGTTGCACTTTTTTGTGTTGGGCGGTAAATACTATTACCCCAAGACCTTTCTGAAAAAAGTACTTCGAAAACGGCGGTAGCATGTGCAATGCAGGAATGACTTTTCCGGTGGAAAAGGTATCCTGTAAAAGACAAAGAGACTGAATCCGTGGATGCAGTCTCTTTTTTGATGAACAGCGGGAGGTGATTCCCCTAAAGGATCATCATTTCTCCCATGTACAGAGAAGTGCAGGCAATCTTTCCTGCCGCGTTCCGGAACCACAGATACACCTGTACCTGTTTACCGGTGAAACTGTCCGGCACTACTTGCTCTGCGGTGAGTTCTGCCCGCATGGCAATGCCGTCCGTGAGCACAAACTCATTCAGCTCCGGGCAGTAAATGGCAGACCCGAACACGTCATCCTCTGCGGCAGTAGCCTGTCCCGAGTTATCTTCCCAGGAGCAGGTCACCACGCCACCGGCCTGCAGCGTAACCTGCGGATTTTTAAATCCGGACAGTTCCCCTTTGGTAATCAGTACCTTGTTGAAGAGCAGTTCCGGCTCCCCGTTTACCACCTTTACCGCTTCGCGCAGCGTGTAGGAAACTGCCAGGTTGACTCTGGATTTCACTCCTGCCCTGGACCCGAACAGCTGAGACTGAATGCCCTGCAGCGGGTTGAGGAATTTAATCACCAGACGGAACTTCTTCCGCTGCAGCAGCTGCTCTTCCGTGGGCGGTTTATGGCTTGCGGTGGGGCGGCTGCGGATAATGCTTTTACCTCTGTACGTGCTGCCAACTACGGTACCTACTGTACCTCTGAATCCTCCAAGGATTCCTTTCTTGATTTCTCCCATAATTTCTTATTTTTAATGGTTATACAGGCCAAATTTAATATGTTGATTTTCAATACACAAGCATTTTCGGAAACGTGACCGGAGATGACTTATTCTGACCTGAAATGTCCGTTTTTGTCCTTTTTTGACCACCCGGTTTTCCGCACAGTAGATCCGCCCGTTTTCCTTTTGTTCGGGAACAGTTCGGTAAGGGTTCGGGAGGGGTTCGCTATATCGGTGTTTTTTCCGAAGCCGCCCCGAAGAATGGCCGACTGAAGGAAGTGGGAGAGGGGGGGAGGGGGGGTACGGTTTTCCATTTTTTTGGAAACTCCCTATTTGCTATTTTTGAAAAAGACAGCGCACGCCAGCAGAACCAACCATAACTGAGGACGCAAGAATCGTTTTTTCCTCTGCTTCATTTTGTTCATTGGTCTGCATTAATTATATTTACCTCATCAACTGAAGCCTATGCCGAATCAGAATCCCGAACAGAAATCCCGTGATCAGATCGATGCGATGCTGCAACAGGCTGGCTGGCACGTGCAGTCAAAGAATAATATTGATTTCAGTGTGGGATTGGGTATTGCGGTGCGGGAATACCAGACAAGTGTTGGTCCTGCAGATTATGTGTTATTCGTAAATCAGAAACCATTGGGTTTAATCGAAGCCAAAAAGGAAGATGAGGGACATCGGCTTACCGTGGTGGAAGAGCAGTCAAAGGAATATGCTTCGGCAGGATTAAAGTTTTTCAAAAACACGGATGGATTAAAATATATTTATGAAAGTACGGGCGTTGTTACCCGCTTTACCGATTATACCGACCCAAAACCCCGCGGCAGAAATATTTTCAGTTTTCATAAGCCGGAAACTTTGTTGGAATGGTCAAAAAGAGAAAAGAGTTTAAGAGGAAGGTTTTTAGATTATCCTGTATTGGATGAAACAAATTTGCGTCCGGCACAGATCATTGCAATCAATAATTTAGAAAAATCGTTTAAAGGCAACCGGCCAAAAGCCCTGATACAGATGGCAACGGGTGCAGGTAAAACCTTTACTGCAGCTACTTTTATTTACCGCTTATTGAAATTTGCAAAGGCTAAACGTGTTTTATTTTTAGTCGATACCAAAAACTTAGGTGAACAGGCCGAGCAGGAATTCAGAGCCTATCAACCACAGGATGATAACCGCAAATTTACCGAGCTGTACAATGTGCAGCGATTGACTTCGAGTTATATTGCCGACGAAAGTCAGGTCTGTATTTCTACCATTCAGCGGATGTATTCTATTTTGCAGGGCGAAGAAATGGATGAAGAGGAAGATGTGGTCAATCCCAATGAAAACTCTTCCTGGATAGAAAAACAACTGGCAAAAAAAGATGCCATTCCGGTAGCTTATAATCCAAAAGTTCCTATTGAGCAGTTTGATTTTATTATTATCGACGAATGCCACCGCTCCATTTACAACCTCTGGAAGCAGGTGTTGGATTATTTCGATGCTTTTCTGGTCGGCTTAACTGCAACGCCTGATAAAAGAACTTTTGGTTTCTTTAATCAAAATGTAGTAAGTGAATATACCTATGAGCAATCAGTCATTGATGGGGTGAATGTTCCTTACGATGTATATTTAATTGAAACCGATATTTCCACAAATGGTGGTTTGATCGAAAAAGGCTGGTTTGTGGACAGAAGAGATAAACTGTCGAGAGCCAAACGCTGGCAGCAGGAAGATGAAGACACGGAATATGCCAGAAATGATCTGGATAAAAAGGTAGTCAACACCAGCCAAATCAGAACCATAATGACGGCTTATAAAGAAGCGCTGAGAAAGGACATTTTCCCCAGGCGTTTTGATGAAAACGGGGAATATGAAGTGCCTAAGACGTTGGTGTTTGCCAAAACCGACAGCCACGCCGATGACATCATCAACATCATCAGAGAAGTGTTTGATGAAGGCAATGATTTCTGTAAAAAGGTAACCTATAAGATTGATGAAGATCCTAAATCGGTTCTGAACCGTTTCAGGAACGACTATTACCCACGCATTGCGGTTACCGTAGATATGATTGCGACCGGCACCGATGTAAAACCTTTGGAGGTATTGCTCTTTATGCGGGATGTGAGAAGCATCAATTATTTTGAGCAGATGAAAGGACGTGGTACGCGTACCATTTCCGCCGATAAATTAAAACTGGTGACCAAAACTGCCGATGCGAAAACCCATTTCGTGATTGTAGATGCTGTAGGTGCCACCAAATCAAAAAAGACCGACAGCCGTCCGCTGGAACGTGCCCCAACCATTCCGTTAAAAGATTTGTTGCAGGCCGTAACCATGGGCGTGCAGGAAGAAGATGTGTATCTTTCTTTGGCAAACCGATTGATCCGTCTGGAAAAACAGCTGACCGACCCCGAAAAAGAGAAAATTCAGGAACTGGCAAAAGGCAAAAGTTTAAAACAGATGACCCGCGAACTGATTGAAGCTTTCGATGCGGATGTCATTGCCGATAAAACAAAAGCCATTATCGCGAAAATCCCGGTGAATGAACGTACGCCTGCCAAAGAAGAAGAAGCCAGAGCCGAAGCGCAGGAAGTGTTGCTGAAGACGGCCTCATTAACATTTAATGGCAAACTGAACGACCATATCGATAATGTGCGCAAACAGCATGACCAGATTATCGACCATATCAATCTGGATGAAGTAACCAAAGCAGAATGGGACAACGAATCGGTGGACAAAGCCAAGGCTTTGATCAATGATTTCAGCGAATACCTGAAAGCCCATAAAGACGAGATCCAGGCACTGAGTATTTTTTACGACCAGCCTTACAATCGCCGCAACATTACTTTTAAAATGATCAAAGAAGTAATGGACAAACTGAAACTGGAAAAACCGCTGTTGGCTCCGGCGAACATCTGGAATGCCTATGCGGGGTTAGAAGAAGTGAAAAGCGATTGCCCGAAAGATGAACTCACAGCATTGGTTTCTCTGATCAGAAAAGTGTGTGGCATCGATGAAGAACTGAAGCCATTTGATAAAACCATTGACGAAAATTTTAAGCACTGGATATTTGCCCAAAATGCCGGACAGCACAACCGCTTTAGTAACGAGCAGATGGAATGGCTGCGGATGATCAAGGACCACATCGTAAGTTCTTACCATATTGAGCTGGACGATTTAGATTATAACCCGTTTGACAGCAAAGGCGGCAGAGGAAAGATGTACCAATTGTTTGGTAATGAAATGGATAGTATTATTAATGAATTAAATGAAGTTTTAGCTGCATAATGAGGGAAGATTGGATAGAATGTGAAATTGGAGATGTTTTTGACGTGGTAACTGGAAATACTCCATCAAAAGCAAATCCATTACTATATGGAGGGAATATCCCCTTTATAAAACCACCAGAAATTAATAATAAAGAGGTAGAAGATGCATCAGAATTTTTAACAGAAGAAGGAGCTAAAGTTGCAAGAATTTTACCTAAACATTCCGTATTAATTACCTGTATTGGCAACTTGGGTAGGGTCGCAATGAACTCGAAATTTGAAGTTGCATTTAACCAGCAAATAAATGCTTTAAAGCCTAATAAGTTCGTCTATCCTAAATATATTTATTACAAGGCACAATCAAGTAACTTTAGAAATCAGTTAGAAGAATTAAGTACAGCGGTTACTGTTTCTCTTGTTAATAAAACAAACTTTTCTAAAGTTAGATTTCCTTTACCACCTCTTCCCGAACAACGAGCCATTGTTAAAAAATTAGAAAGTTTATTTAGCAGTTTAGATGCCGGTGTTGCAGATTTAAAAAAAGCACAACAGCAATTAAAAATTTACAGGCAAGCGGTTTTGAAAAAGGCTTTTGAGGGGGAGAAAAGAGAACAGAAATTAATCAATATTTCTGAAGCGATTGGTGGTTTTGCATTCAAAAGTCCTGATTTCGTAGAAAAGGGAATTTATCAAGTAATTAGAATCGGAAACATTAGACCCGATTTAATTAGATTAGATTCCAATCCTGTTTTTGTTAATCAAATAAATGATAAGATAAGAAAATATCTTTTAAAAGATAATGACATTGTTATATCACTTACTGGAACAAGAAATAAAAGAGATTATGGATTTTCAGCGTTAGTTAAGAATGAAAACCTTTTACTGAATCAGCGTTTGGCTGCTATAAGGTTTAATGAAGACTGTAATCCAAAGTATTATTTGCATTACTTTTCTACTGATTATTTTAAAGATGATTTCTTCTCGGCAGAAACTGGAAATACTGGACAAGGAAATGTTGGAATGAATGCAATTAAAGAAACATTAGTTCCATTTCCGTCCCTTTTAATCCAAAACGAAATCGTCAAACAAATCGAATCCCGTTTATCCGTTTGTGATTCCATAGAACAAAACATCGCAGCAGGTTTAGAAAAAGCAGAAGCCTTGCGCCAAAGCATCCTTAAAAAAGCATTTGAAGGTAGTTTGTTAACCGCACAGGAACTGGCAGAATGTAAATTTGCTGCAGATTACGAACCTGCAAGCGTGTTGCTGGAGCGGATAAAAGCAGAGCAAAAAGAGATAAAAGCTAAACCAAGCAAAAAGAAACCGCGCCACAGCGTGGCGAAATATGAATAGCTCGGTACGAGCGGAATATTAATAGCCACAGCGTGGCGGAATATCAATAGCCACATAGTGGCGGAATATCAATAGCCACATAGTGGCAAAATATCAATAGCCACATAGTGGCGAAATATCAATAGCAAAAATAAGATATCATTATCAAGCTCCGTAGGAGCGACATATTAATAATAAAGGCATCTAATAACAATGGCAAATACCTACACACAATTATATTTCCATATTGTTTTTGCGGTAAAAGGACGAAACAATTTCATTTCAGACAAATGGAAAGACGAATTATATAAATACATTTCAGGTATTATTTCCAATAAAAACCAGAAACTAATGATTGTAAATGGAATGCCCAACCACATTCATTTATTAATAGGTACCAAACCCAATTGTAATTTATCAGATTTAATTCGCGATATAAAAGCCAATTCATCTAAATGGATCAATGAGAAAAAATTAACAAACATCAATTTTGAATGGCAAACCGGTTTTGGTGCATTTACCGTAAGTCAATCGGTTGTTCCCAATGTAATTGAATATATTAAAAATCAAGAAGAGCATCATAGAAAAAAAACCTTTAAAGAAGAATATGTTGAATTTTTAAAAGCCTATCAAATTGATTTTAAAGATGAATATCTGTTTGATGAAGAATAATCTTTAATTATCATATTTATTAATATTTCGCTCCTACGGAGCTTGGGATATTTTAAAAAATACGGCTATTGATATTTCGCTCCTATGGAGCTTGGGATATTTTAAAAAATACGGCTATTGATATTTCGCTCCTACGGAGCTTGGAATATTTTAAAAAATACGGCTATTAATATTTCGCTCCTACGGAGCTTGGGGTATTTTAAAAAAACACGGCTATTGATATTTCGCTCCTACGGAGCTTGGGATATTTTAAAAAATACGGCTATTAATATTTCGCTCCTACGGAGCTTGGGGTATTTTAAAAAAACACGGCTATTGATATTTCGCTCCTACGAAGCTTGGGGTATTTTAAAAAAAACACGGCTATTCATATATCGCTCCTGCGGAGCTTTAAATAATAAATAAAAATGACAGAATCAGCAATAGTATCAAAAATATGGAACCTGGCGAATGTAATGCGCCACGATGGAGTTGGATATGGAGATTACCTTGAACAAATCACCTATCTGCTGTTCCTTAAAATGGTGGATGAATTAAATAAACCACCTTACAACAGAAACCTAAAATTACCACGACTGAAAGATGTTGAAGGTAAAGAAATAGCAGGTGCAGAAATTTGTTCGTGGGAGAACCTGGTTTCTAAAAACGGTGCAGAACTGGAATCGTTTTACATTCAGGCATTGCGTTCATTGGGTACGGAAAAAGGAATGTTGGGACAAATCTATGTGAAGAGTCAGAACAAAATACAGGATCCGTCTAACCTGCAGCGCATCATCACCATGATCGGCAAAGAAGACTGGAGCATGATGGGAGCTGATGTAAAAGGAACCATCTACGAAGGCTTGCTGGAAAAGAATGCGGAAGACACTAAATCGGGAGCAGGACAATACTTTACACCGAGAGCATTAATCAGAACAATGGTAGCCTGTGTACAGCCGAAGCCGATGAAAACAGTTATTGATCCGGCTTGCGGTTCGGGCGGTTTCTTTTTGGCCGCTTACGACTGGCTTACAGAAAACAATAAACTGGATAAAGATGAAAAGATGTTCCTGAAGAACAGTACTTTTCACGGCAATGAAATCGTTGCCAGCACCCGCCGAATGTGTCTGATGAATTTGTACCTACACGGTATTGGGGAAATAAATACTGAACCTTTAGTCAAATCAAATGATGCGTTAATAGCCGCTGAAAGTGAAACCTACGATTATGTACTCGCTAATCCTCCTTTTGGCAAGAAAAGTGGCATGACCGTTACGAACGAAGACGGCGAGATTGAGAAAGAAGACATCAGTTATAACCGTCAGGATTTCTGGGAAACCACCAGCAACAAACAGCTGAATTTTCTGCAGCATATTAAATCCCTGATGAAGATTGATGGTGAAGCAGCAGTGGTTTTGCCAGACAATGTTTTGTTTGAAGGCGGGGCCGGAGAAGAAATCAGAAAGCAGTTATTAAAGACGACGGAACTGCATACTATTTTGCGCTTGCCAACCGGTATTTTCTATGCCAATGGAGTGAAGGCAAATGTGTTGTTCTTCAATAACAAACCTGCCAGTAAAGACCCGTGGACAAAAGAAGTCTGGTTTTATGATTACCGAACCAATGTTCATCATACGCTGAAGAAAAAGCCTCTGACAGAAGCTGATTTAGAAGACTTTGTACAATGTTACCATCCGGAAAATAGATACAAACGCAAGGAAACCTGGAGTGAAGAAAACCCAGACGGCCGCTGGAGAAAATACAGTTATGATGAAATTATTGCAAGAGATAAAACCAGTCTGGATATCTTCTGGGTGAAAGACCAAAGCTTAACAGATTTGGATAACCTGCCTGATCCGGATGTTCTGGCGCTGGAGATTATTGACAATATTGAAGCTGGTTTAGCAAGTTTTCGGGAGATCGTAAAAGAGCTGGAGTAAAGCGTTATTCGGTTAGCAGCAGAAGTCTGTAAAAAGCATCATTTGGGATTGGAACATGAGTTTTTAGCGCATTTTTATGCGAATGAAAATGATGCGGATTGTGTCAACGCAGTAAGAAGGGCAGCCGAATCAGCACAGTTGAATGTATCTGAACAGTCTTTTCCATTCAAATGGGGAGAGGATTTCGGGATTATTACCTCCCGGTTCAAAGGGTGTATGTTTGGATTGGGCTCAGGAGAAAACGATGCGGTCTCTAGCGACGATATTCAGAAGTTAGCAGGTACACTGAAACGTAACATAGATGTAGGTATATTTGTATCTGCTGGTACTTTCTTGAAACCTGCAGTTAAGGAAGCTGAAGACTCCCGAGAACATATAGAACATATAGATTTTGAACGTCTTATTTCTCTGTGACAATCTTATTATTACAAACTAGATGATATGCAAAAACAACATTTGCCCTTCATTCTATTTATTTTGTAGGAGAATAATGGAAGAGAATGTTCATCGTAATGCAATTTTTTCTATGTTACCTTTTATTTTGCCTTAACATAGCTGTCCTAATAACTAACGAATGCTAAAAGAAATTTACTTTAATTTCCATGTAGCTCTGATGCAGGGTGTACTTACTAAGCGAAAAACTGTGCAGTCTTTTATTTCTGATGCGATGGATTTCCATGTATACAGTCATAGATTAAATTTCATAGTTAAATAATAGGTTTGTTATTGGTTTCTTTTCCAAATTGCATATTCTAAAGATGGTAAGCCATATTGCTTTCTTCGGTTTTCAATGGTATCTTTTGGTACTTTTTGAATTTCAACAACACCGGTCCAAATTCCATCATCACCGAAAAAAAATACCTTATGCTGATGGACATATTTTCCATCTATCAATGAAAAAATATGCATCGGACTTGCTTCTCCAGATTTTACATATTTCATAAGTAACTTCTTGTTTTTTTCAAAATCTGAGCTTGCATTCGCAATATGTGGATAAAAAGCCATTAAAAACACAGAAAGTGGCATACCAATTTTTTGATAGGTTGGATAACCATATTTGTTTAAAAGACCACTGAATTCAACATAGTTATTGTCATCAACCAGTCTGATTGCATCTGGATCATCATACGATTTTCTCACAGCTTGGTCTTTGGCTCTTATATCGCCCATCTTCGCCTGATAATCATTATTTAATTTACTTTGAAAAACTGTTTCCCAATTTTTAATTTCCTCAGCACTAATCTTGTTTCGTTGCACTGCCAAAGCAATCAAACTATCCTTTTCAATCTTTTCTTTATTTAATCCCCAATCTTTAATTAAATTTTCCAAAACGGGTCTTATGTTTTCCTTTCGTTTTTCCAATTCAGCAAGGCGAACATAATTGGACATTTCGTAAAGATAAATTTGGTTAAGAGGTTTGTAGATCTTAAACAAACTATCCAATTTCACAAATGCTTCCTTATTTTTTCCAATAATCCTCAAACTATCAGCTTTATAAACCTCCAAGTAATATGGAATATAATTTACCTCTTTTTGGTTTTCGCTCAACTGTTTGCTTTTACACGAAAGAACAGAAATCAGTATCAAAAAAGTTAAGAACGTAATATTTTGCTTTGAAATGGTTTTGTTTTTCATTTTTTTGTTACTAAATTAATAATTGACATGAATGGGTTTTGAAGTCCGCATGCATATATTATACAAATAATATGTGCATAAAATTACATTTTCTATCTTTGTTAATCAGTAACTTTTTTAACATCGAAACAAAATTGCAGGAAATAAGCATCAATAAAGGTTTGTCCCCCGACTATCCCACTGTCCGAAGTGTCCTCACTTCGGACCCCCTTTGGATCCGTTAGACCCGCTGCACGAAGTGTGTTCACTCCGGGCCGGTAAACGGCAATTCCCATAGCTTCACAAAGTGTCCCCACTTAAAGCCTAAATATAGCACATATCCACTAGGCAAAATATCCTTAACATTCCATCCCTACCGCTGTCCGAAGTGTCCTCACTTTGGACTCTCTTTGGAAATCCGTTAGATCATATACACGTGTCTGTTGAAATCATAGCCTTGTAGCATCTCGGTTTGTTTCCCTATGACAAAAAGCTGCAGAATGTGCATCAAAAGTATTGCTGGATGGGAAACAGTTTTATCAACGATTTCGTATCTTTGAGCGGCACTGAAGCAATCTTCAGACATGGTGCCTGCCACACATTTGCCGGCATGAGCGCATGTTTGCTGATGATGCATGAAATAATTAAATACCGGACCCGGGAGTGTCTGTCAGTTATGGAAATAAACACTTTAAACCAATTAATTCAATTACGCCGACACCTCCATCAACACCCCGAAATCTCTGGGGAGGAGGTGGAAACCGCTGCGGCGGTGGTGGCGTTTTTTGATGATCTGCCCTATACCCGCATCGAAACTGAAGTGGGCGGAACAGGCGTGTTGGTGACTTTTGATTCGGGAAAACCGGGGAAATCTTTGTTGTTCAGAGCAGAATTGGATGGGCTGCCCATTCAGGAGGAAGGTGAGCTGGCCTATAAATCCGTGCATGAAGGCAAAGGACATCAGTGCGGACATGACGGACACGCAGCAATGCTGGCCGGTGTGGGAGCCTGGCTGTCTGAAAATCCGCTGAGCAGCGGAAAAGTGCATCTGCTCTTTCAGCCCGCCGAAGAAAATGGCCAAGGTGCACAGGCAGTAATGAATGACGAAAGATTTAAAACCCTGGCATTTGACGAAGTTTATGCACTGCACAATTTACCGGGTTATCCTTTAGGGCAAATTGTGGTGAAGGATCATTCGTTTACCGCAGCAGTAAACAGCGTGATCATCAAAATTACAGGAAAGACCGCTCACGCCGCAGAACCCGAAAATGGACTGAATCCCTCGTTGGCCATCGCTGAAATATTGAGCGGACTGCAGGCGCTGCAGCATAATCATCCCCAATCCGCTGATTTCAGACTGGTAACCCCGGTGCACGTGACCATGGGGAGCCGGGACTATGGCATATCTGCCGGCGATGCGGAAATTCATCTGACCCTGAGAAGCTGGACCAATGAAGGACTGGCGGAACTGGAGCAAAGCGTTATTCGGCTGGCAGCAGAAGTCTGTAAAAAGCATCATTTGGGATTGGAACATGAGTTTTTAGCGCATTTTTATGCGAATGAAAATGATGCGGATTGTGTCAACGCAGTAAGAAGGGCAGCCGAATCAGCAC
>NZ_JACBFP010000035.1 GCF_021401085.1 Chryseobacterium sp. R2A-55 | reverse complement strand
GATAAATATCTCTTCTCTGTAAAAGCGATGAGCAAAGTATTCCGGGCGAAGTTTGTGGCTTCATTAAAGGCTTGTGGAATTAAAGATGCTGATCTTATGGAGAAACTCTTCGCCAAAAGCTGGGTCGTCTATGCCAAGCGGCCTTTTGGCGGCCCGAAACAGGTAATTGAATATCTGGGAAGATACACCCACAAAGTCGCCATCAGCAACCACCGCATCAAAGAAGTGACAGATCAGCAGGTCCGTTTTGCCTACAAAGATTACCGCAAAGGCGGCGAGAAAAAAGAAATGACTTTATCGAATGTGGAGTTTGTCAGGAGGTTCAGTCTTCATATCCTGCCGAAAAGATTTGTGCGGATCCGCCATTACGGTATTTTAAGCAGCAGCTGGAAGCGTGGAAAACTTCAGGGTTTGCAAGAAAGTTTAAAAGTGGAACGGAGCGTTTTTGTTCCCCAGACTATGCTCAGAAAATGCCGGTGTTGCAAAGAAGGAAACCTGGTG
>NZ_JACBFP010000034.1 GCF_021401085.1 Chryseobacterium sp. R2A-55 | reverse complement strand
CAGCGGACTTTTGATTTTCGATTTGGAAACATCCGTTACATGAGTGTAGATCTGTGTTGTTTTGATGGAGTGATGGCCTAAGAGTTCCTGTATAAAGCGGATATCGGTACCCGTTTCCAGCAGGTGGGTGGCAAAGCTGTGCCGCAGGCCGTGAATGCCGATTTTCTTGTTGATACCCGCCTTTTCCATCGCCCTTTTGAACACTGCCTGCGCCGACCTTACTGAATACGCGCCGCCATCCTGTCCCTCGAAAAGGTAGACCTTCGGCCGGTAGGTCAAATAATAGTCCCGAAGTTCCGGGAGCAGACTTTCGGGGAGCACGGCGATGCGGTCTTTCTTGCCTTTGCCCTGCTCTATGCGTACCAGTTTTTCGGCACTGTCGATATCGATAAGTTTCAGTGCCACCAGCTCGCTTACGCGCAGTCCCATGCCATAGCATACTTTCAAAATGAGGCAGTGCTTGGGGTTTTCGACCGCGGCTATTATTTTTTTGATTTCGGCTTTGGTGAGCATCTTTGGCAGCAGCTGCTTTTTTTTGGGTCTTGGGATGTCGAAAAACATTTTCTGGCGGTGCAGCACCTGCTCGAAATAGAGTTTCACGGCGTTCAT
>NZ_JACBFP010000033.1 GCF_021401085.1 Chryseobacterium sp. R2A-55 | reverse complement strand
GAAAAATAGAAAAAGATTTTCTCTTTCAGAATCTCCATCATTTTCTTCATATTCCAAGCCGTTGCTGAGAGTAAGGCGTTGATTTGTGGGCCGGTTTCTCCCAAGAAGTAGTTTTGAGCCAGCCGAAAATTGGTTTTTAGATGCCCGATGATGGGCTCTATCGCCGCCCTGGTTCTGAATTTCTTGCGTTTTTTGTGTTTCTGGTAGGCGTTGTCTGCTTTTCTGGGCGCGCCCGGAATGGAGATTTTTACGCCCTTTATCTCCGTCTTCCCTTTTCCGCCGCGGTCGTAGACGAGTTCTTTTGGAAGCTGCTGCCCGCCGGTTTCCATTTGCTCCAAAAGCGGCTCGATGGTGTGTCCGTCATAAGGTGTGTGCAAAAATGCCTTAATGCCGAGAATGATTTTTTTCCCTTTATTGGAAGTGGTTATCAAACCGACCTTGTTCCCAAACTCGTACTGCTTGTGTGCCTTTCCTTTGGCAATGCACCGGGTAAACGGCTTGTGGATGCTGTAAACCTTGTCGGTGTCGTTTCTTTTTTGCGTGACCGCCTTGGTGTAGAGCGCCATTGATTCTTTATAAAACTCTTGCTGCTCTGCCGTGAAGTTGCGTTCAAGCTCGCGTATCAGCCTCATGGCGATGGTTTTGAGCTGCCTTTGGGATTTCCTTGCCAGTTTTG
>NZ_JACBFP010000032.1 GCF_021401085.1 Chryseobacterium sp. R2A-55 | reverse complement strand
TAGTCTCTCCTTAAAACGCCATCAACATATTGACAATCAATAAATTAATTGTAATTTTTCTTGTTTTTCTTTGCAGGATTTTGTATATTTGAGCATTAAAACCTTGCAAATATGTTGGGGAGAAATCCAAAAAAGCAGCCAGAATTATTCCGCCCGATGTTGGTGGACTTCATTGATGACAAACACGAACTTGTTCTACTTTCCGAGAATATAGACTGGGATTATTTTGAGGAAGAATTCTCTCCGCTATATTCCAAAACAGGCAATCCGAGCCACCCTATCCGCTTTATGGTGGGCTGTCTGCTGCTGAAAAACCTTTATAATTTGGGAGATGAGACCCTTGCTTCCGCTTGGATCATGAACCCCTACATGCAGCATTTTTGCGGGAGGGTTTTCTTTGAGCACCAGTTTCCCTGCGATCCGAGTAATTTTGTCCACTTCAGAAAAAGAATTGGTGAAGAAGGGATTGAAAAGATATTTTCCTACAGCGTAAGGATGCACGACGCAAAGACCAAGACATCGAACTTCGTGTTGTCCGACACTACCGTTCAGGAGAACAACACCACTTTTCCCACCGATGCGAAACTTTGCAAGAAAGTGATCGACTACTGCAACAAAATAGCCGAAAACGAAGGCGTAAAGCAGAGGCAGAGATACACGAAAGTCAGCAAGCAACTGGTGCGCAACACCTACAACGGCAAACATCCCAAACGT
>NZ_JACBFP010000031.1 GCF_021401085.1 Chryseobacterium sp. R2A-55 | reverse complement strand
GGGAGTGCAGGTGTATCTTTTATCGGAGAAATCCATGGGTAAACTTCGTTTTTTTGATATGTTAAAAATTCATCATTACACGTTTATCTGGAGCGATCGGGGTGGTTATTTATCCGTAATATGCTACACAAAAGTAGTGATAAAACCCTAATATCCAATACTTTGTCATTTTGTTTGGTTTTATGAATAAAAAAAATTAGTACTTCAGATAAGATACGTATATTTACGCGTTACACGAAAGCGCATACCCAAAGCCGAACAAAACTCTTATGAAAAGAATATATCTAATTTTTTTGTTAATAATAGCTCAAACAGTATTTTCACAAAAAGATAATAGAATTGAAAATATTGGTGAAGCCACCTCTCAATTATTAATAAAAGGAGACGATATTGACAATTTTAAGTATGCAATTAAAATACAAAGTTTGTATCCTAACGAAGATTTTTCAAAATTTAAAGATAGTCCTGCAGAAGTTATTTTAAACATGCTAAATGGAGCAGAATTGGAGTTGCCAAAAGCATGGAATGAAGTAGTAAAAGAATCTGGCGAATACAAAATTGATAAAACTTCGAAATATGTTTTTACCTATAGTCATAAAATGGGAGTTGACAACTATATAGCAACTTCTGTCATAGAGAGTCAATCAAAATATTATGCATTTAGTTACAATTTATTGCAATGGGGAGAGGATATTTACATTTCTCGCTTTTACAAAAAAGTAATGGAATTTGAAACTGTTGAACAGATAGATTCAAATCCCTTCGTAATTATTCATGATGAAATGCAAAAGGAATTAAATGAAATCGATGAAAATCACTCTGAGGAAATTTTAATTGGTCCCCAAAATTAGCAAATCATTGCGCCTTCGTGTAATAACTAAGCTTTCGTTGGGCTTGAAAAGCCAACAATGAAAGCCCGTTGAACGGAAGCTCCGGTAGCTTTTCGACAGTATTTTGGTTCTCTTATGGGGATTTCGTTTTTAGCATTCAGA
>NZ_JACBFP010000030.1 GCF_021401085.1 Chryseobacterium sp. R2A-55 | reverse complement strand
CATGGGTAAACTTCGTTTTTTTGATATGTTAAAAATTCATCATTACACGTTTATCTGGAGCGATCGGGGTGGTTATTTATCCGTAATACGCTACACAAAAGTAGTGATAAAACCCTAATATACAATACTTTGTCATTTTGTTTGGTTTTGTGAATAAAAAAAATTAGTACTTCAGATAATATACGTATATTTACGCGTTAGCAGAAAGTTTTAACAAACTACTTCTTCAAATTAAGATTTATATGAAAAAAAGCAAATTAATATATTCTGTAATTCTTTTTCTAATTTTCTCCCTTTTAATAATTGTGAAATTTACAAATATTACTTTTCAAATTATTGATCAATTAAATAGAACTGAATTGAATAAATTTTCCTTTATTCTAATATTAAGCTTAATCATATCATTGTTAATTCTTCTCATCTTTGAAAAAAGATTAGATTTCTGGAGTATCTTTAATTTTTCATGGATCATGCTTGTTGTTTTTGTTACAAACTGTTTTTTAATTAGTAATTATGATTACAAAATAATTGACTACAGTTTGTCAAAAAAAATAACAGACTTTAAAGTTGAGACGTATTACGACCAATCATGGAAAATCACTCGAATAACTTATGAAAAAGATACATTATATAATTCTCAAAACTCCAAAACGCAAAAAATTTATTCAGGAGATTATAATCTCAATAAAAGTAGATTTCAGGAATATTATTACTTAACAAAAAAGAACTAAAAAACCTTCTGCTAATAACTAAGCTTTCGTTGGGCTTGAAAAGCCAACAATGAAAGCCCGTGGAACGGAACCTTCGGGGCTTTTTTGGCAGTCTATGGAGTTATCGTTTTTAGAATTTAGATACACAAAGCAGTTTTTTTAGAAGTACTGCTTTTTTTGTGGGCAGAAGTGGCACTTTGTAGGGTTTAAATGCTTTGATTTTTCGTTTCAGCATATAATTTCCCTTACCCGCAAAGGTTATTTCGCAGACGAAGGTTGGGTGACGAAAAGAAAATCCTGTGGCGGACCGCGCTGCCCGAAAGCTGCAATAGTCACCAGGTTTCCTTCTTTGCAACACCGG